>JAJYTD010000001.1 GCA_021793235.1 Actinomycetes bacterium
GGTCTCATTCCGAACCCGGTCGTTAAGCCTTCCAGCGCTGATGGTACTGCCTCCATGGTGCGGGGTGGGAGAGTAGGTCGCCGCCGGACATCTTTTTTGTGGGGGGTTCCCGTTTTCGGGGACCCCCCTCTTTTTTTGTGCGCCTGTTTGTGAGCGTGTGAACGTGGGGTGGTGGTGATCTTGGCGTTGTACACCCCTTGCGCGCCATTTCGAGGTGTGTAACGTCAAGATCAGCGGTGTCTCCTCGCGGGGGTTGCGGCAATGGGGCTCTCCGAGCGTAGCGAGGGGTGCCGGCTTGCCGCTGGGCATGTCGGAGGCCGAACAACTAGACCGTTACCGCGGTTTCGGGGCCTGCTTTTTTGAGGGGGGTGGGTCTGCTCGCCGGCTTGCCGGCGTGCTCGCTGCGCGAGCCGCGCCCCATTGCCGCAACCCTCGCGACCGCCCCCGCCGACTATAGAAGCGTCGGTGCGGAGTGCGAGCAGGCTGGTTTGCCGCCGCGCACACCAGACCCCTGGAGTCGGTACGGACACAGGGTAGGGAGTGTTCAGTTCTGGACTCTTGCGGGAGCTGAGGCCATGAGCGGCACGTTGGGTGAATGGTTACCTCTTGTAACGGGCGTATACGGGGGGCGGGTAAGAATCCTCTCTATTGCGCATACAGGGCGGTGCCAGAGGTGGTAGGGGCGGGTATCGTGTTGTCCGGGATCTCGGCGATTCCCCCGCAGCGCCGGTCCCACCCGATTTTTACTGAAACGATTCGGCCCACGTTCGCGTCACGTATGTATTCGCATGGTGGGGATCGAGAGTTCCAGGGGGCCACCAACTGAGTGAGAGCACCTATGGCGGCGGAGGGACAGGACCGCGCCACGAAGATGATACGCCCGATGATAGTGCTGCAGAGGACGCCGTGGAATCCCGGAGGAACTCTGGTGATGGTACTGGTGAGGACACCAATGACCATGCTGGAGAGGGCGCTGGTTCGCCCATGACCGATCAGGCCGATGCCGGCACGCCCGAGGAAGGCGCTCCCGAGCCTGCTGAAGAGCAGGAGACGACTGCGTTTCCCGTGGTTTCCGCTGACGATGCCCCTGCGGATACCGATGATGGGGATGAGGGCGATGCGGACGAGGACACCGGAAGCGAATCCGCTCCGGTGGGTGATGAAGCATCCGCCGAGACGGAGGGCGCCGCCGAGGCCGCTGCCACGAGCGCGTTCAACGACAGTGGAAGTTTCTTTCGGGAACGAGTCGCGCGTACTCTCGCCGAGCAGGGGTTCGACTTCAGGGAAGACGGGACCTGGGGCGAACAGGAACCTGTAGAACCCCGGTCCAAGGCCGAGGAACCGGGTTCTGCGAGTGCGGAGGAACCCCAGATCAGAGGGTGGTTCGAGGCCGGCGCCAGCTCTGCTGCTGATTCTTCCGCCGCCATCGGCCGGAGCGCCGACGAGGACTCCGCGGATTCATCCCAGCAATCGACTCCTCCGCTCGCCGCGGAGGCGGATACATCCGCTGACGATGAACCCGCCACGGCTGACGCCGATGCTCAGGCGGTCAGCGAGGAGCATGCCGATTCCCTCGCGGAACCCGAATCCAAAGCCTGGCATGCCCCCGTCAGTGAGCCGGCCCCCGAGCCCGAACAGGAAGCAGAGCAGCCGGCCGGCGGTGCGGACCCCCATGTCCACGACGAAGCCGGCGATGATGTCTGGGACCCCGAAGGTACTGCGGCGTTCACCCCCGTCTTCGATGACGACTTCGATGACGACCCCGGTGCCGAGCCTGAGGCCGAGACGCGATCCGACATGGGGGCGCCGCCGACCGAGTCGATGCCGGCGGCCGCTGAACCGGTGTCCGAGCCGTCTACTGAATCGGAACATTCCGCGGCCGCCCCGCCCACAGCCGCTGAGCCCGGCACCGCTGAGACCGCGCTGTTGAACTCTTCTCCTGCGGATGGCCCCAAGGCTTTCGGGAACGCAGGGCAGGGCGGGGCGATGGACCCGGGCTCGTTGGCCGGTCCGGGGGGCATGGCCGCCAGTGCGGCGGAGAGCGGTGGTGCAGCGGCGAAGGGGACGCCGCCCGGTGGCGGCAGTCCCGATGGCGGAGGCGGTTCCTCCGGTGGGGGAGGCGACGAGCCTCCCTCTTCTGCGGCTCAGTCCGGTGGCGACGGCGGTGGGTCGGGTAAGCGCCCCAAGGGTGCTAAGCCGAAGAAGCCCTTGTGGTGGCGTATCACCCGAGGGGGACTCATCGGTATGGGTGTCTGCATGCTGCTGGCGATCGTCGGTTTCGGTGTCGCCTATGCCACCATTCCTGTTCCCGATACCGCCAAGCAGGAAGCCCAGGACCAGGGAAGCACCTTCTACTACGCCGACGGCGAGACCAAGTTCGCCGAGCGCGGGGTCGACCGTGATCCCGTGAAATACGAGGAGATCCCTGAAGAGGTCCAGGAGGCGGTCATCTCCGCTGAGGACCGCGGCTTCTGGGAGGAGCCCGGCGTCTCCATTACCGGTACCGCACGAGGCGTGTGGTCCACGATCACCGGACAGCAGGTTCAGGGCGGATCGACCATTACCCAGCAGTTCGTGCGCAACTACTTCGAGGGTGTGAGCAAGGAGCAGACGGTCTCCCGGAAACTGCAGGAGATCATCATTTCGCTCAAGGTGGACCGCTCTCCGAACATGGACAAAGAATGGGTGATGGAGCAGTACCTGAACACCATTTACTTCGGTCGCAACGCCTATGGCATCCAGGCGGCGGCGCAGGCGTACTACCACAAGGACGTAGGCGAGCTTAATGCGTCGGAAGCCGCGTTCCTGGCGGCGGCGATCCAGCAGCCGACCAAGTTCGGTGAGGCCGACAGCAAGACCACGCCCGAAATGGAGAAGCGCTGGCAGTACGTGGTGGACGGGATGGTCGAGGAAGGCACCATCTCAGCGGCCGACGCAGAGGGCCTTGAGTTCGCGGTGCCCGAAAAGGCGCGTCCGGCCGACAGTACCGACATCAGCGGCTACAAGGGGTACATGCTCCAGCAGGCCATGAAGGAGATGGAGAGCCTCGGCTACACCGAGGACAACATCAACCGGGGCGGTTACAAGGTCGTCACGACGTTCGACAAGGACGTCATGGATATGGCCAAGGACGCTGTCGAGAGCACCGTCGACGTCGACTCCCTTCCCGAGGGCGTCCAGGCGGGGCTGACCACCATCGAACCCGAGACCGGTGAGGTCGTCGGGTTCTACGGCGGCAAGGACTACATAGAGAACCAGTTCGACAGCGCGTTCAGCGGGTCGGCACAGGCCGGCTCCGCGTTCAAGCCCTACGTGCTGGCGACGGCCCTGGAGGACGGCTACAGCCTGGACAGCATTGTGGACGGCAGCTCGCCGATCTTCGTGTCAGGTAGCGAGATCGGCAACGCCGGCGGAGCGGACTACGGTCCGATGAACCTCGTCCAGGCGACGCAGAAGTCCATTAACACCGGATACGTCCAATTGGCGCAGGAAGTCGGGGTGGAAAACGTCCGAGACACCGCCTACTCCGTCGGTATCCCCGAGAACAAGATCACCGACAATCAGGTGGTGCCGACGATCGCGCTCGGTGTCTCCGATGTGAGCCCAGTGGATCAGGCCAGCGGGTTCGCGACATTCGCCAACAAGGGCCAGTACATCGAGGCGCACGTCATTCGCGAGATCGTGAAGGACGGCGAGAACGAGCGCCCGGAGCCGGAGAAGAACCAGGCCGTCAGCGAGGAGACGGCGGCCAATGTCACCTACGCTCTGCAGCAGGTGGTCAATGGCGGAACCGGGTCGACGGCGGCGCTGCCCGATGGCCGCCCGGTCGCGGGCAAGACGGGAACGACCGACAGCAGCGTCGCGACCTGGTTCGTCGGGTACACACCGCAATTGTCCACGGCCGTGGGCGTCTACAACGGCAATAACCAGCCGTTCAGCGTCCCCGGGTGGGGGTCGTTGTCCGGCGGCACATTGTCGGCGACCATCTGGCGCAACTTCATGGCACAGGCCATGGAGGGCAAGGAGCACGAGCAGTTCCCGGGGCGGACCTACGGCGGCAACGTGCAGAACTGGGCCCCGGAACCGCCGCCGGAACCCGAGGAGGAGACGCGGCCCGAGGAGGAAGTCTCTGAGGAGCCCGAGGAACCGGAGGTCCCCCCGGAACCGGAGACCCCCCCGGAACCGGAAATCCCCGAGACCCCCGAGATTCCGGATGACCCTGGCATTCCGGAAAACCCGGAGGAGCCGTTCTTTCCGGACGAGTAGGCCGCCGACGTCCGGCGCCGGCATTCACCGGCTTCCCGCCATCCTCCCGGCCTTGGGCCGGGAGGATGGCGCGGTTGGCAGGTAGCTGCGAGCTCGGCCTTTCAGGGCCGCGAGGCTGACCCCACCGGCGTGGTGCAACCGCAGGAGTCGGGAGCCGGCGGGCCGGTCTCACCGGCGGTGCCGGTGAAGACGCCGGAACCGGGGGTGGCGCCGCACAGCGCGTCGGCGGCGAGGATCACCGCGGCAGCGGTCCAGGTGCTGCGCTCCACCGGCCAGTTCACCTTCTCCGCGAATTGGTAGCCGGTCCAGTAGGCACCGTCGTCGGGGTCGCGCAGGTGCTGGATGTCGGCCAGCAGCCGGGCCCCCAGGTCGGTCTCGCCGATGGCGGCGAGCGCGAGTACGAGCTCTGATGTCTCCGCGCCGGTCACCCAGGGCTGGTCGCTGACGCACCGGATGCCCAGCCCCGGGACCACGAACGTGTCCCAGCGGGCGTTGATGCGCTCCTTGGCGGCGTCGCCGCGCACCGCGCCGCCGAGGACGGGGTAGTACCAGTCCATCGAGTAGCGGCTGCGGTCGGCGAACACCGTTTCGTGCTCGGCGATGAGGTGGCCGAGCCGCGCGGCGGCGAGCTCCCAGTCGGGTTGGGCGCGCCCGAGCCGGTCGCCGAGGGCCGCGGCGCAGCGGAGCGCCTGGTAGATGCTGGCGCACCCGGTGAGCAGCGCGTGGTCGCCGGGGCTGCCGTCGGGGTCGCGCGCCCATCGGATTTCGCCGCGGTCGGTCTGCAGGCCCAGCACGAACCCGATGCCGTCGCGCACCATCGGCCACATTGATTCGGCGAACTCCTCGTCGCCGGTGATCAGCAGGTGGTGCCACACGCCTACGGCCGGGTAGGCGGCATGGTTGGCTTCGCGGATCGGGTTCACGATCCGGGTCTGGCGGAGCTTGGCGGGCCAGGAGCCATCGGGGTTCTGAATGGTCGCCAGCCACCGGTAGGCGCGGTGTGCGGCGTCGGTGTGCCCGGTGGTCGACAGCGCCATTGCGCACTCGACGTGGTCCCAGACGTCGAGGTGGCCTCCGGGGAACCACGGGATGGCGCCGTCAGGTGTCTGGGACCTCAGCAGGTACCCGGCGGAGTGGGCGATGTCGTCGGCGGTCAGTACCCCCGGCAGTTCGGGAAGGTCGCGTGGGCTCACCGGCCGTCCCCTGCGCCGGTGCTCTGGTGCGTACTGTTGAGCGGCTTGCGCAGGTAGACGACGACACTCTTGCCGATGACCGGGTTGAGCAGGCGTTCGGTGACCCGTGTGATCCTGGGCGCCTTCAGGATGTCCCAGATCAGCATCTGGTGGTAGGCCCTGGCGAGGGGGTGGTCGTTTTTCTCGGTGCCCACGGCGCACTTGATCCACCAGTAGGGGGAGTGCAGGGCGTGTGCGTGGTGGTGCGGGCCGATCTCGAATCCGGTGGCCTTGAGCTTGGCCTCCAGTTCGGCGCGGGTGTAGATGCGGACGTGGCCCCCTGCGGCGGTGTGGTACTCCTCTGAGAGCGCCCAGCACAGCCGCTCGGGGAGCCAACTGGGGACGGTGACGGCCGCGATGCCCCCGGGTTTGAGAACGCGGTACAGCTCGGCCATGCCCGCGGTGTCGTGGGGGATGTGTTCAAAGATCTCGGCGGCGATGACCCGGTCGAAGGAGGCATCGTCGAACGGCATGTCGAGCGCGTCGCCCTTGACCGTCTCGGCTTGGGCTTCGGCGGAGGCCTCACCTTCGGCGCGCATGGCGGTGAACATGGCGGCCACGTCAGCGAGGTCGTTCTCGCTCTGGTCGAAGGCCACGATGTCCGCGCCGCGACGGTAGACCTCGAACGCGTGTCGGCCGCCGCCGCAGCCCAGATCCAGGACGCGGTCACCTGGTCCGACGGGGAGGAGGGTGAAGTCGACGGTGATCAGTGCTTGCTCCTTCGGGTCGTGCTGGTCGCAGGCGTCAACGTGGGGCGGGGGGTGCGTGCCGGATCGTCTCGGCGTATTGGTCGGCGGTGGCTTTGGCGACCGCGCGCCAGGTGAACCGCTGTTGGACACGCTGCCAGGCGGCGGCGCCCATACGGGCGCGTTCGGTGGCGTCGTCCAGCAGGTCGGAGATGGCAAAGGCCAGCTCTTCGGGATCGCCCGGGGTGACGAACCGCCCGGCGACGCCGTCGTCCCCGACGACCTCGGGAATCGCTCCGGCGCGGCTGGCCACTAGAGGGGTCGCGCAGGCCATGGCCTCAACGGCGGGGAGGGAGAATCCTTCGTAGAACGAGGGGACGACCGCGACCTGTGCGGTGGACAGCAGGCGGGCGAGTTCGGTGTCGTCGATGCCGTTGACGAACCTGACGCGGTCGCGCAGGCTCAGTTCGTCGACGAGCCGGTCGGTGGGCCCCCCTGACTTGGGTTTGCTGACGATCGTCAGGGAGATGTCGCGTTCGGTGCCGAGCTTGGCGGCGGCGCGCAGCAGGGTGGCGACACCTTTGAGCGGGCTGTCGGCGCTGGCGACGCAGACCAGTCTGCCGGGGACGCGTTCGACTTCGGGTTGTGGGCGGAAGAATCGGGTGTCCACGCCGAGCGGGACGACGTCGATGGCGGAACGGTGTACGCCGAACTCCCGGACGATGTCGTCAGCGGAGGAGTTCGAAGGCACCAGAATCGGGCGCAGTCGGCGGGCGACGCGGCCCTGCATGCCGACGAAGCTGTACCACCTGCGTTTGGACAGCCGCTGCCATCCGGTGGCCTGTTCCAGTTCGATGCGGCGGTCCACGGTGATCGGGTGGTGAATGGTGGTGACCATCGGGATGCCGGCGGCGCGCAAGCCGAGTTGGCCGTACCCGAGGGTCTGGTTGTCGTGCACGACATCGAATTCGGTGCGTCGGCGGTGGATCTCGCGTAGCGCCCGCAGGGAGAACGTGAGAGGTTCGGGGAATCCGGCGGTCCACATGGTGCCGACTTCGAGGACGTCGATCCAGTCGCGCCACTCGCGTAGCGGCGGTGCTGTGAAGGGGGCGGTGTCGTTGTAGAGGTCGAGACTGGGGACCTTTTCCAGAATGACCCCGGCGTCGAGTTCGGGGTAGGGCTGGCCGGAGAAGACGGTGACCCGGTGTCCGAGCGCGGCGAGTTCGCGTGAGAGGTGGCGGACGTAGACGCCTTGGCCGCCGCAGTGCGGTTTGCTGCGGTAGGACAGAAGCGCGATGCGCAGGGGGCGGTCGGAGTGCGGCATATGACTACTAACCCATCGGCGGCGGGGCGTGGAGGAGAGCGCGGCCGGGGGCGCCTAGGAAAGGTGTATCGGGCGCCGTTGCCGGGCACGCGAACGGGACGTAGGTGGGGCGCGGTGGCGCCGGTCCGGCAGGCAGAGTCAATGATGCACCTCGTTCGTCAATGACAGTATCCGCCACCGTTGCCCACCGGGCAGGAACATTCGAGAGGTGGGTTCCCGCCTCACACGTCCTCGTATGTTACTTATCAGTTTAGTACTTGGTGTTAAGTCACGAATTGGCGGTACCCGAATATCATGGCGGACGTTCTGACCGGAAGGCCCGATCCTGGTTTCCTCAGGGCCGTGCGGCTCGATCGCGGCGGAGGCATGCCGAGGCCGGTGTAGAAAGGCGCTACCTGGTATCGGCGGAGGGGCGGGAGGCGGTCCACTGCACCACGCCTCCGGCTCCGAGGCGGCGGGTGGCCAGGCCGCGCCGTTCCAGGGTCCGCAGATGAGCGGCGGTCTCGGCGGCCGCCATCCGTCGGGCAGCGATGGGCAGGGATTCCCACCCGTGCCGCCAGGGCATCGCGGAGCTGAGTTCCCACAATGTGGCCGGCCGCGTGGTGAGCAGGTCGGCCAGGCGCTCCAGCTTCGCCTCGTGGTGTTCGATGATCGCGGCTGTCCGTTCCGCGATACCGGTGAACCGGCGCTCGTGCGCGGGCAGCGCCTCGGCCGCTTTGATCTTTGGGATCTGCTCAAGGGAGTCGAGGAAGGTCCCCAGCGGGTCGCTGTCCTCGTCGTCGAAGGAGTAGAGGCCGATGTGGGGTGTGATGCGCGGCAGCACGTGGTCGCCGGTGAACAGGTGGCCGCTGTCCTCCAGATACAGGCAGATGTGACCAGGGGAGTGTCCGGGGGTCCAGACCACGCGCAGTTCGCGGCCGGGCAGGTCGACCAGTTCCCCGTGGGAGAGTGCGCGATCCGGTAGCGCCGGCGGGTCCATTCGAGGAGCCTTCGGGAAGTCGGCGAGCTCGGCGGGAGATGCGCCTGCTCTGCGTAACTGGCCGATCTCAAAGTCGTGTCGCTCTGTGCCGACGAAGGAGCCCATGCGGCGGACCATCTCGATGTCGGCATGGTGCATGGCGATCCACGCGCCTGATGCCTCCCGTACACGCCCGGCCAACCCGGAGTGGTCGGCGTGGAAATGGGTGACGACCACTCCGTGGATGTCACTGATGCTGATGCCGATTTTCTCCAGGCCGCTGGTCAACGTCTGCCATGAGTCCTCATGCTCCCATCCCGCGTCCACGAGCACTGGCCCGCTCGGGCTCTCCAGGACATAGACAAGGGTGTACCCCAAGGGGTTGTCGGGAATCGGGACCGGCACACTCCACATGCCGCTACCGAGATCCTCCACCGGTGGCATCTCCCGCATGCGCCTGCCCTCTCACCTGGGGACCGAATCGGGTTCTAGGTTACGGTCCGGTGAAACGCGCGGCACCACTCGGGTGGTGGGATCTCCTCTTCCTGCTGTCCGGCAAAGGGCGGTGCGTGGTTCTCCCTCAGAGCAGCGCTAGAATGAGTGCAGTGGGTAATCAGTTCATCACTTGCTGTTTTGGTGGGGGTGTCCGCGGCTTTCCCCGCGGAGTCGGCCGCCAAGGTAGAACGTATTCTATTCTGATCGGTCGGTGGACGCAGGGCAACGGGGGTCCGTAGGCTGGTACGGCTTCCACATCGAATAATGAGGCGTTCTCCACAGTTGCCGAACACTGATCTTGTGGGCGACTCTTAGATAACGTGTTCTTGCTGGTATCGGGTCCGGTTCGAGGCTTGGGCAAGCGGGTGACAAAGCGCGGCCGATGGGCCCGGCAGGGCGCGGCGGAACCAGCCGAGGGCGGACAGGCCCGCGGACGAAGACGATAGGAGAGGCACCGTGGCGGTCCAGGCGCCGATCGGAATGCGGTCACGAAGCCAGAATCAGCGCCGCAAGCGGATCGTGCAGACAGCGGCCGCGCTCGCGCTACGCGGCGGAGTCGAGGCCATGCAGATGCGGGCGGTGGCCGAACGTGCCGGTGTCGCACTGGGCACCCTCTATCGCTACTTCCCCTCCAAGATGGACCTGGTCGTAGCGGTCGTCACCGAAGAACTCGATCTCCTTGAGAGCAGCATCAGCCGTCGCCCGCCCAACGCCGAGACGGCGGCGGGGCGCGCGGTCGACGTGCTGATGCGCGCCACCCGCGGGCTGATGCGGGAGCCGGAACTGGCGGACGCGCTGGTTCGGTCATTGATCATGGCCGAGGTCAAGACGGAGCTGGGGACCCGCATTACCGATCTGCTCTGGCGGGTGGTGACGGACACTCCCGCATACGGTGAAGACGCCGCCGAGCCCGACCGGGAGGAGGTCGACTATATACTCGTCAGCTCGCTGGCGAGCATCTGGATATTCGAGCTGCTGGAGAACTTGAAGGGGGACCGCAGCCTCGATCGGGTGCGCGAACGCCTGGAGGTCGCGGCCGAGCCGCTACTCGCCGGGTTTCCGGTGGCCGCCGCCAACGCTTGATTCCGCCGGTCAACGGGCCGGTCAATCCTTTGCACCGAAAAGTTCCGCCAGGTCGGTCAGAAGGCGTGACACCGGCCCTCTCCGGTCGTCGTCCTCACCTTCCTCGTTCTCATCACCCGGTGGCTCTTGTGTGGGAACGGTGTCGCCTGGTTCCCCGGATGCGCTGGGCTGGGGGGCGGGCGGTGCCTTGGGCGCAGAATCCGGCTCCGCCGGCGCAGCGGAGCTGGGAGAGGGGGACGCGGTCGGCGCGTCTTCGGCAGGAACGCCGGCGTTCTCGCTCGGAGCGGAGAGGGACGGGGAAGGCGCTGCGGGCAGCCCCGGACTGTAGGTGGACTTCCCCAGCCGTTCCCCGGCCACGGGCGAGGTGGAGGCCGGGCCGGGCGGACCGGGATCGGTGACCATGCCACTGGAGTGACCCGTGGCGACGAGCCCCCCTACGGCCGCTGCGACGGCCGCGGTGGCCAGGCCGGCGACGACCGGTGCCGGCCACCTCCTCCGGCGGCGCGTTGTGCCGTCCTCCGGGGCATCCTGCAGCGGCGGGCCAAGCTCGGCGATCTGCTCGGGGCCGACTTCAGCGGGGACGTCGCGGGTGGTGACCCGGTCGGTGGGGACGGCAGCAGGCTCCTCCGGGAAGAGGTCGGGGCCGCCGCTTTCCGCGTTTGGCGCCGTCGATGGCGAAATGTGTGGTCTTCCCTGTAGTGGGAACCCGTCGGAGCCCAGAGGCAGCAGTGCCATGGCGGCGGCGCTGCGCTCCTGTGCCAGGAGCGGATCAGTGCAGTCGTGGAGTACACGCTCACGCAATCCGCTCGGAGGGCCGGGAGGTTCGAGCCTGTCCAGCCATGCGCGGACCTCGGACTCGGTCGGCGTTTCGGGGGCCGGGCCGGGCGCGTGGTGTGCGCCCGCGCCGCGTTCGGCCAGGACGGCGGCTGCGCGGCGCACGGCCGCGTGGCAGAGCTCGCGCGAGGTGTCGGGGGCGAGCCCGAGGACCGTGCCGATCCGCGTGGCCGGCAATCCGTGCCTCAGGTACAGCTCCAGCAGCTCGCGGTGGCTCGGTGGCAGCCGCAGCAGCAGTTCGACGACCGGGCGTTCGCCGGGGACCGTGGCAAGCTCCGCATAGGGCGATTCGGGGGCGAATCCCCGTTGTCGGCTCGTTGCTCTGGCCAGGGAGAAATACCAGGGACGCAGGTCCTCGGGGTCGTGGAGTTCACCGATCAGCTCAGTGGAGGCCAAGAACACCTGGCGGACCGACGCCGCGGCGCGGTCGAATCCGTCGTCATCCCACCGGTGGCCGACAAGGGACCAGCAGTAGCGGTAAAGCTGCGGGGCGAAGGCGTCATAGCAGCGTTCGTACCCGGTGCCATCGCGTAGCAGCACGGCCAGCCATCCCCATGGCTCAGCCGGTTCGGTCTTGGATTGTTGCGTGGCCACGACCCCTCCCAAAGCGCGACACGCGTTCTCCGGCCGAGCACCGAGCCGCGGTGATAAGCCGGAGTTGCCCGCTTCACGCTAGCGATCGGAGCAGGCCTCTGTCCGACGGCTGGACCACCTGTGGCGGGAAGGTAAGGGCCCTGTTACCTGTATCGGAGCCGGTGCTTCATTCCCCTCCCCGTGAGGGCGAGCCTATGGCGACCATTCGCTCCACTGATCTGCGCGCTTTGGCCGCGGTTTCGTCGTCGACGACGATCTCGGTGCTCCCCTTCCGCAGCGCGGTCAGCAGCTTGTCAGCGGTGATCATCTTCATGTAGTGGCATTCGGCGCGCGGGTTCACCGGCTCGAAGACCGTGGCCGGGTTGGCCGCGCGCAGCTGGTGCAGCATGCCGGTCTCAGTGGCGATGAGGACCTTCTTTGACGTGGTCTTCTCGGCGGCCGAGAGCATGCCGCCGGTCGACAGCACTTTGACGCGCTCTTGCGGAACAGCGCCCGTGCCTACGAGGTACAGCGCCGAGGTGGCGCAGCCGCATTCGGGGTGCACGTACAGCTCTGCGTCGGGGTCGGCGGCTGCGCGTTCCCGCAGGGCCGCACCGTCGATGCCGGCGTGCACATGGCATTCGCCCATCCAGACATGGATGTTCTCCCGTCCGGTGACCCGCTTGACGTGGGCGCCGAGGAACTGGTCGGGCAGGAACAGGATCTCCCGGTCCTCGGGAATGGACCGGATCACATCAGCGGCGTTCGAGGAGGTGCAGCAGATGTCGGTCTCGGCTTTGACCGCCGCGGTCGTGTTGACATAGGCGACCACAACGGCGTCGGGGTGTTCAGCGCGCCAGGCACGCACATCCTCGGCGGTGATGGTGTCGGCGAGGGAGCAGCCGGCCTCGGGTTCAGGGAGGAGGACGGTCTTCTCGGGGGAGAGGATCTTGGCTGTTTCGGCCATGAAGTGGACGCCGCAGAAGACGATCGTGTTCGCCTCGACACTTGCGGCGAGGCGGGACAGCGCGAGGGAGTCGCCGGTGTGGTCGGCGACGTCCTGGATCTCGGGCCGCTGGTAGTTGTGCGCGAGGATGACCGCGTCGCGCTCCTTCGCGAGGCGGCGGACCTCTGCCGCCCACTCCGCCCTGGTCATGGAATCAGAGGTAGCCGTGGCCGTTGCCATGTGTCCGTTCTTCCTCCGGCTGGGGCGCCGATCTGCGGGGCGCCGATCGGCGGCCTGGTGTGTGGGGGTTTCCCCGAACCTAGTTTATGCCTTGTAGGCGAAAACTCGAAAGAGCCTAACATGGGAATCCGGGGGAGGGATAGGGGCAGACATCAACGACACCAGAGGGCAGCCGGTGCAGGATTCCCGGGCCGAGACGCACACCTCCATGGCCGCCCACGAGGTGCTGGCCGTGGTTCTCCAGATACGCCAAGAGCGGCTGAGCGTGCTGCTGTGGCGGCGTGCGCGGCCGCCGTTCGAAAAGTGTTGGGTGCTTCCCGGAGGAAGGCTCGGCACAGCCGAAGGGCTGGGCGAGTCCATCCGGCGCCAGCTTGCGCAGAAGGTCGATGTGCGCGACCTCGCCCATCTGGAGCAACTGGAGACCCGGGGAGACCCGGGCCGCCATCCCCACGGCCGTACGCTGGCAACCGCCTACCTGGGGCTGGTTCCCGCCGACATCGATCCGGTCATACCCGGCGACACCGCGTGGCACCCCGCCTCAGACCTGCCGCCGATGGGATTCGACCACGCGGCCATCGTGCATTCCGGGCGCCGCCGGCTGCGCGCGAAACTCTCCTACACCAATATCGGCTTCGCGCTCGCACCCCCCGAATTCACCATGTCGGAGCTGTCCCGCTATTACCGGGCCGCCCTCGGGCACGATGTCGCCGCTACCAACCTGCGGCGGGTCCTGCTGCGACGGGGCCAGATCGAGGAAACGGGAGAGTCGGTGCCGTCGGGGCGCTCGGGCGGACGCCCGGCGGCGCTCTTCCGCTTCCGCGTCCGGAGGCTGGAGATCACCGACGCGTTCGCGGTTCTGCGGCCGCCGCAGGTGTGACACCCCGCTCTCCGGGGGTGCGGTCGCCCGGAGAAAACAGCCGCACGCGTGTTAACGTCACTTTTGTGATGATCCGCAGTGTGGTGTTCGACGTCGGCGAGACCCTGATCGACGAGACGCGTATCTTCGCGCGCTGGGCCGACCGGCTCGGCGTGCCGCAGCTGGCCTTCTTCGGTCTCATGGGCGCAGTCCTCGCGGAGGGCCGCCAGTTGACAGATGCCTTCCGGCTGGTCAAGCCGGATTTCGAGATAGACGCCGAAACCGCCGCCTGGCTTGCGGAGGAACCCGAGTCGCTGCGGGAGAACTTCGGCAGCGAGGACCTCTACCCCGACGTCCGCCCCGCACTGGCCGCATTGCGCGAGATGGGGCTGGGCGTGGTCATCGCGGGCAATCAGCCCCTGCAGGCCGCCTCCGCTCTGGAGCAGATGCGCCTGCCGGTGGACGCGATCCACGTTTCCGAGGCCTGGGGTACGGCAAAACCCGATCCGGCCTTCTTCGTCCATGTCCTGGAGGCGGCCGGCCGTGCCCCCGAAGAGATCCTCTATGTCGGCGACCGCGTCGACAACGACGTGATCCCGGCCAAGGAAGCCGGTATGCGCGCCGCTCTGCTGCGCCGCGGCATGCTGGGCTACCTGCACAGCGGTCGCCCCGAAGCCGAGCGTGCCGATGTGGTCCTCGATTCCCTGGAAGAGCTGCCCTCCTGGATCGCCGAACAGCGATGACGAACCGATAATCGGCGGGAGACGCAGAGTTCGGGGCTCTTTGGGTAAGAGGAGCGGCGCGACCGCGTAATTGATCGGAGCGCAATGCCCGGACGAGAGATACGGCCATACGCATGATCACATTCGAGGGGGCCGGCAAACGCTACCCTGACGGCACAGTCGCCGTTGATCAGCTGGATCTGAAGATCCCGAGCGGGCGCACCACCGTTCTCGTGGGTTCATCGGGCAGCGGTAAGACCACGGCCCTGCGGATGATCAACCGCATGGTGGAGCCGACTCAGGGCACAGTCGCCATCGACGGCACCGACGTCCGCAGCCGCGACCCCGTTCTCCTGCGCCGCTCCATCGGGTATGTCATCCAGCAGGCCGGGCTTTTTCCGCACCGCACCGCCGTGGACAACATCGCTACCGTGCCGCTGCTGCTCGGCTGGCCCAAGGCCCGGGCGCGCGCCCGGGCCCGGGAGCTGATGGAGCTGGTCGGTCTGGAGCCCGGGCAGGGGCGACGCTACCCGCACCAGCTCTCCGGAGGGCAGCAGCAAAGGGTCGGCGTGGCACGCGCCCTTGCCGCGGACCCGCCCATCCTGCTCATGGACGAACCGTTCAGCGCGGTCGACCCACTGGTACGCGCCGGCCTCCAGGACGAATTGCTGCGCCTGCAGGCAGAGCTCCACAAGACCATCGTCTTCGTCACCCACGACATCGACGAGGCGGTCAAGCTCGGCGACACCATCGCGGTACTCCGGCCCGGCGGTCGGCTCGCCCAGGTGGACACGCCCGAACGGCTGCTCGCCGAGCCGGTCGACGAATTCGTGGCAGGCTTCATCGGCTATGACCGCGGTGTACGGCGGCTCTCGTTCTTTCCCGCCCGCGACCTGCCGCTGCGCAGCGACATCGTCCTCAGTGCCGAGACCACCGCTGAACAGGCGAGGTCGGTGGCCGCGGCATCGGGGCAACCATGGCTGTTCGTCGTCGACAAGGACCGGCGCCCAATCGGGTGGATCGGCTCAGCAGGGTTGGCCGGGGAGGAGGGCCCGCGCCCCCTGGGCACGATGGGCGTGATCGGCTATGGCCACGGCTTCACCGTGTCCACGGATTCGTTGCGCGCGGCCCTCGACGCCGCTGTCCTCTCACCCGCCGGCGGTGCGGTCGGTGTCGACACTGACGGCACCGTCATCGGTGTCGTCACCCAGAGCGACCTCGGCGCGGCCATCTGGCCGCTCGGCGACGCAGGCGGCGTTCTCGCAGCGACGAGCGACAATGGGTGAAGGGACAACGGCGAGCAGGGCAGCCGACGCGGTCGCCGCGGTGGCCGAGGTCTGGGACTGGACGGCCGCCAACCTGGACGATCCGATCGGCCCCAAACTCCTCGAGCACGCGCAGTTGTCGTTCACATCGGTCCTGCTCGGCCTGCTCATCGCGCTACCGCTCGGGCTCGCCGGAGCTCGTTGGCGGCCGCTGTATCCGCCGATGCTCACCGGAGTGAACGTACTCTATGCGGTTCCTTCGCTCGCGCTGTTCTTTTTGCTGCTGCCCTACACCGGCTTCAGCCCGTGGACCGCGATCATCCCGCTGGCGCTCTACACGCTCGCGATCCTGGTGCCCAACGTCGTCGACGGCCTGAACCAGGTTCCCGACCACGTTCGGCAGGCCGCAGCGGCCATGGGCTTCGGCCCGCTCCGTCGACTGCTGCAGGTCGAACTGCCGATCGCCCTCCCCGTTATCGTCGCGGGTCTGCGCGTGGCCTCGGTCGCCACCATCAGCATGGTCAGCGTGGCCTCCCTCGTGGGGCTGGGCGGGCTCGGCCAACTGATCCTCACTCACGGGTTCAAGCGGAACTTCCCGGCACCGGTCATCGTCGGCATCATCCTCTCGGTGGCGCTGGCGTTCCTTGCCGACGCGGTCCTGGTAGCGCTGCAGCGGTGGCTGACACCGTGGGCACGCGGGCGCGAGAGCGGGGCGACGACCACAAGGAATCGACATATCGCCCGGGCGGCGGTGGCCAGGTCGAGAAAGGCGACGACGTGAACATCGTCACTGGAGTGGTGGACTGGTTCGCCCAGCCGGAGCAGTGGGCCGGGCCCAGTGGGATCCCCGCGCGCTTCGCCGAGCATGTCCACTACTCCGTGCTGGCATTGCTGATCGCCGGGGCGATCGCGGTCCCCATCGGTCTGGTCACCGGCCACACAGGCCGCGGAGGCTTCCTCGCCATCACTTTGGCCAATATCGCCCGCGCCCTGCCGACGATCGGCGTACTCACGCTCGTCGTCCTGGGTATGGGGCTCGGCCTCGCCCCGGTTCTCGCGGCGCTGGTCGCGCTGGCGGTACCACCGATCCTGGTGAACACCTACGAGGGAGTACGCGGTACAGACCCCCAGCTCAAGGATGCGGCCCAGGGCATGGGCATGCGCGGCGGCGATGTCCTGTTCCGGCTGGAACTGCCGATCGCGTTGCCGCTGATCCTGCTGGGCCTGCGCACCGCGGCCATCCAAGTGGTCTCCACAGCCACGATCGCGGCCTACGTCGGCATAGGCGGGCTCGGCCGTTTCATCGTCGACGGCCAGTCCCGCAGGACCATCGAAATGATCGTGGGCGGGGCACTGCTCGTCGTCCTGCTCGCGCTGGCCGTCACAGCGCTGTTCGCCCTGCTGCGCCACATGGTCGTGGCACGCGGATTGCGCCGGCGTCCGGCGCCGGCCACCTGACCCGGATCCACTACCCCCGAAAACCCGGCGAGAGAGAAGGTGCATCATGCGTGCAGCGACGCGACTGGCGATCGCCGCGACCCCCCTGATGATGGCGCTCAGCGCGTGCGGCGACCCCTATACCGGCGACGATGGAGGCGAAGGAGGCATCGTCGTGGGGTCGGCCGATTTCCCCGAGAGCACCCTGCTCGCCCAGATCTACGCCCAGGCACTGGAGGCCGAAGGGGTGGAGGCCACCACCCAACTGGACATCGGCAGCCGCGAGGTCTACTACGACCAGATCGCCGAAGGGAACCTGTCGGTGTTTCCCGAGTACAACGGGGCCATGCTCTACTACCTCGACCCGGAAGCGGTCTCCGGCGGCACCGAGGAGACCAACGAGGCGCTACGGGAGATCCTGCCCGAGGGCCTGGAGATCCTGGACTCCGCCGAAGCCCAGAACAAGGACTCGGTGACGGTCACCAAGGAGACCGCCGACAAGGAGGACCTGACGACCATCGGCGACCTGCAGGACGTCGCAGAGGACATGGTCCTCGGAGCCCCCGCGGAGTTCGAGACCCGTCCGCAGGGCGTCCCCGGCCTCGAAGAGACCTACGGGGTGACATTCAAGGAGTTCACGGCGTTGGAGGGCAACCTGCTCGTCGAAGGGCTCAAAGGCGGTGACATCCAGGCGGCGAACCTGTTCACCACCAACGCCGTCTTCACCTCCGGCGACTACGTCGCTCTGGAGGATCCAAAGAACCTCTTCGGATCGCAGAACATCACACCGCTGATCCACAGCGACACGGTCGACCAGACGGCCCGCGACGTCCTCAACGCCGTATCAGCCGGACTCACCACGGACGAACTGATCGAACTCGACAAGCGAGTAGAAGTGGACCACGAGGAGGCCGACGAGGTGGCCGCCGACTGGCTGCGGCAGGTCGGCCTCGCCTGATTCGGGACTTTCCGCTGACGCTTCTATGTCGGCGGGGGCGGTCGCGGGGGGTACGGCGATGGGGCATCCCGAGCGCAGCAAGGGATGCCGGCGTGCCGCCGGACACGCCCGGTGCCAAGAAGTCAGACCGTCACCGCGATTTCGGGGACGGCCCGGAAAAGGTACCGGTCTGCCGCAGGCGGCCGGCACCGCGGCCGCCCGGACGGCCGCGGTGCCCGGCTCTTCGATTCTGTTCGGCTACCAGGGCGGAGGAAGATGGGCTCAGAGGATCATGGCCAGGATCAGCCCGGCCACCAGGATCCCCAGAACCGTGTAGAAACCGTCCATACCTCCATTGGACTGCGAGCCCGGCCGAGGGTGAACTAGCGCGCACGCAGGAAAAGGGTCACCACCAGAGTTCGAAGAGTTACTTCTGCAGAGAGTTTCGGCTACCCCAGAGCGCGGTATCTCGATGCGTATCTGATCAGCGGAGAGTCTGCCACCTGCGGCCCTGCAGTGCCGGGCAGTGCCACCACCTCCGCGAAGTAGGCGACATGGTCGCCCGCCTCCACACGCTGTGTGACCGAACACTCAAAGGCCGCGATGGCGGTATCGAGGATCAGCGCGCCACTGTGCTCACCCCGGTGGTGGGCCTCTCCGGCCACCAGCAGGCGGGCGCTGGGCCGGCCTGCCGCGGCGAACCGCCCGGCGATCGCCCTGTGCCGGGCGCCGAGCACGTTCACAGCGAAGCGTCCCTGTCGGTCGACGACTTCGCAGAGATAGCCGGTGCGCATCAGGGCGACCATGACAATGGGCGGTTCAACAGAGATCGACGCAAAGGCGTTCACCGTGCTGCCGACGTCATCGCGTTCGTCCTGTACCGTCACCACGGTCACGCCGGTGGCGAACCGCGCCATCGCCTCGGTGAACTCCCCGGCGTTCACCTGGCCTCCCAGGGCCCGGGCAGCGCCAAGGGGCCCGCTTCGGGCAGGCCGAGGCGGGCGGACAGCTCGGCCAGCGGCCCCCATGCCCGCACATCGGATTGCGGAGCAGCCGCCCTGTCCTCGCTCGAATCGGCGGGAACCAGCAGCTCCAGCGGGTTGGGCTGCGGAAACGGGCGGAGCTGCGCGCCCGGCAGCCCGGCCTTCTCACGGGCCAGCCGCACCGCTGTCTCCAACCCGCCGAGTTCGTCCACGAGCCCCCGGGCGTGGGCGTCGCGGCCGGTCCACACCCGTCCGCGGGCGACCTCGTGTGCCTGTTCGCGGGTCATACCGCGTGCCTCGGCCACCTTCGCCGTGAAGTCGTCATAGACCCAGTCGAGCATCGCATTGACGCGCTCCCACTCGGACTCGGTGAAACCGCGGTCGGTGTTGAACATGCCGGAGTGGGCGCCGCCGTCGATGGAATCACTGGAGACCCCGAGCTTGCCCATGAGGCCGGACAGCACGGGTTTGCCGATGTAGACACCGATGGATCCGGTGAGCGTCCCGGGCTGGGCCACAATGAGATCGCCGCCCAAAGCGATGTAGTACCCGCCGGACCCGGCGACATCGCCCATCGACACGATGACGGGTATGCCGGATTCACTGGTCAGCCTGGCCTCGCGGCGGATGATGTCGGAAGCGACGGCGGAGCCGCCGCGGCTGTCCACCCGGAACACCACCGCTCGCACGGCCGGGTCGCGGCGTGCGGCGCGAAAGGCCGCCGCCACTGTGTCGGAGCCCATGGTGGTGCCGCCACCCAGTGGGGAGCGGCGGCTGCGGCCGGTCATGATCATTCCGATACCGGAAATGAGCGCGATATAGCCGCCGCGGCGCGCGACGGGGACCCGGCCGGCCAGGGCGTGCCGGTGCCGGTAGCGCGAGATGTACTGCAGGTGCGGCTTTGCGGCGCTGCCCGCTTCTTCGGGAGTGCTGAAGCGATCGAGCAGTTCGGTATAGATCTCATCACGGTAGGCGAGGCGGTCGACGAGCCCGGACTCCAGGGCCTCGGAGGCGAGGAACGGGCCCTGCTCGATGAGTTCTCGGACCCTTTCGGCGGTCAGCCCGCGCCCTTCGGCGATCCCTTCGGTGATCTGTTCACTCAGCGATTCGACGATGCGTCCGGTCGCTTCACGGTGGGGGTCGGTGAAGCCGCTCTGGGTGAACGTGTTGGCGGCGGTCTTGTACTCGTGCCTGGCACCGACCTGGTACTCCACACCGAGCTTGTCGACCGCGTCGCGGAGGAACGTGGTGCTGAGGCTCAGACCGGTCAGCCCGACCGTACCCGTGGGCAGCAGTACGATCTCCTCGAAGGCGGTCGCCAGGTAGTACGGGACGGTTCCGGGGCTCAGGTCGCCGAAGGACTCGCTCCAGGCGACCGCGGGCTTGCCCGCGGCGCGGAACGCGGCTACCGCGGCTCGTATCTCCTGTACTTTGGCAAACCCCAGCGGTTTGCCGTCGATCTTGGCGATCAGTGCCTTGACACGGGGATCCAGTGCTCCTCTGCGGATGCCTTCGATGATGTCGGACAGCCGCTGGCGTCTTCTGGCCATGATCTGCCCGATGGGGTCGCCAGGGGCCTCGTCCATGAGACCCTCGGTGAGATCGAGTTCGAGTACCAGCGGGGCGCTGCGCCGCTGGCGGATCTGGGACACGGGGTCGAGCAGCTTCGCGACATCCACCATGCCCCTCAGGCTAGTGCTTCGGCCTCCGCTCAGGGGCCATGGCGCACGGAGCCGGATTCTCCCGATATCGTCTGTCATCAAGCCCGTATTCAGGAGGGAAGCCCATGTCCGGCACGTCCGGCCGAGCGCGTTTCAAAGCGAGCGCACCGTGGTTCGGCGCAGTGGCCGCCGCAGTGTTGATGCTGGTCGCGTCCGGGTGCGGAGGTGACGACACGGAGTCTTCCGATTCCTCCGATAGCGGCGCGCCCAAACCGGAGTCGACCTACAGCGAGGTCGTCCCGGCCGCGGAGGCACCGGCCCCGGACGGTTTCAGTCCTGTCGAGATCCAGGGCGTCAAAATCAACGCTCCCGAGCACTGGAGCATCGACAAGGCCGATGGCCGGTTGTGCATGCGCCCACCGGGCCAGGACGCCTGTGCCTACGGCGCCCTCCAGGTCATCCCCAAGGTCGCCAAGAACGACCCGAACAGTTGGCCGAAGAAGAAGAGCGCCTACAACAAGGCCGACGGATGGGCCGCCGAACCTGACGTGTGCCGCAGTCTGGCCACAGCCGAAGCCGGGGACGTGGGTGTTACCGGTGCGCAGCAGGAAGAGGTGCCCGAGCCGAACCAGGTGACCGAGCACGCCGACGGCCGCAAGTCCCATCACAGGGTATGGACGGTGGACTGTGCGAACGGCGACACCTTCGAGGTCAGGCTGTGGTTCCTGCCGGAGAGCGATGTCGCCGTGTACGTGTGGTCGGCCGATACCCAGTACAGCGCCCTCTACGACGAGATCGCCAAGTCGATGGACGTCAGCGACTACAAGAAATGACGCCGCGGAACGGGGCCGGCCGGCCCCGCCCGCTCTTCGACCGGATCAGGCGCGTTCCAGCCAGACCGTCGCCATCGGCGGGAAGGTCACAATGGCCGAGGCCGGCTGCCCGTTCCACGGGTCGGTGGTGGCGTCGATGAGCTCTCCCGCACTGACACCGCTGCCGCAGTAGTCGGCGGCATCGGTGTTGAGGACCTCCCGCCACGGACCGGCGAAGGGCAGGCCCACCCGCCGCCCCGTGTGCGTCTCCGGGGAGAAGTTGATCAGGCAGGCGAGGACGGAACCGTCGTCGCCGTAGCGCAGGAACGACAGCGTGTTCCCCGCCGCGTCGCCGCCGTCGATCCAGGTGAACCCGGCGGGTGTGCAGTCCTGTGTCCACAAAGCCGGTGCGTCCCGGTACAGCCGGTTCAGTTCGGCCACCAAGCCGTGGACACCCCGGTGGTAGGCGTGGTCCAACAGCCACCACTGCACGCCGTCCTCATGTGACCATTCGTAGCCGTGACCGAATTCGCTGCCCATGAACAGCAGGTTCTTGCCCGGGTGAGCCCACATGAACCCCAGGAGAGAGCGCAGGCCCGCGAAGCGGCGCCACTCGTCGCCCGGCATCTTGTTCAGCAGGGAGTTCTTTCCGTGCACGACCTCGTCGTGGGAGAGCGGCAGCACGTAGTTCTCGGAGTAGGCATAGACCATCGAGAACGTGACTTCGTTGTGGTGGTACTGCCGGTGGACCGGGTCCCGCTTGAGGTACTCCAGGGTGTCGTGCATCCACCCCATGTTCCATTTGAAGCCGAAGCCGAGCCCGCCGCTCTCGATCGGCCGGGACACCCCGGGCCAGGCCGTGGACTCTTCCGCGATCATCATGATGCCGGGGTTGCGCCGGTAGGCGGTGGCGTTCAGCTCCCTGATGAACTCCAGGGCATCCAGGTTCTCCCGGCCGCCGTACTGGTTGGGCGCCCAGTCGCTGGACTCGCGCGAGTAGTCGAGGTAGAGCATCGAGGCGACGGCGTCGACCCGCAGCCCGTCGATGTGGAACTCCTCCAGCCAGTACAGCGCGTTGGCGACCAGGAAGTTGCGCACTTCGGTGCGGCCGTAGTCGAAGATCAGCGTGTCCCAGTCCGGGTGCTCACCGCGGCGCGGATCAGGGTTCTCATAGGTCGGTGAGCCGTCGAAGCGCGCCAGTGCCCAATCGTCCTTGGGGAAGTGCGCCGGCACCCAGTCGAGCAGCACGCCGATTCCGGCCTGGTGCAGCGTGTCGACGAGCAGCCGGAAATCGTCGGGTGAGCCGAACCGCGATGTGGGCGCATAGTAGGAGGTGACCTGGTAGCCCCACGAACCACCGAAGGGGTGCTCGGCCACCGGCAAGAACTCGACGTGGGTGAACCCCATCCGCTGCACGTAGTCGACCAGTTCCGCGGCCAGGTCCCGATACGTCAGCCCGGGCCGCCACGATCCCAGGTGCACCTCGTAGACGCTCATCGGCCGCTGCGTCCACTCCTGGATCTTGCGCTCCGCCAGCCAGGCGTCGTCGCCCCACCCGTACGCGGAGGTGAACACCACCGATGCGGTCTCCGGCGGCCGCTGGGTCGCGAACGCCATGGGGTCGGCCTTGTCCCGCCAGTGGCCGTCGCGGCCGAGCACCTGGTACTTGTACACCGTTCCGTCACCGAGGCCGGGGATGAACAGTTCCCACACGCCGGAGGCCCCGAGGGAGCGCATCGGGTGCCCGGTCCCGTTCCAGTGGTTGAAGTCGCCGATGACGCGGACCCCTTGGGCGCCGGGCGCCCACACCGCGAAGGAGACGCCGGTGACCTCGCCACGTGGGGACGGGTAGGTGCGGGTGTGGGCCCCCAGGGCCCGCCACAGTTCCTCGTGGCGGCCTTCCCGAATGAGGTGCAGGTCGAGCTCGCCGAGGGTGGGCAGGTAGCGGTAAGGGTCGTCGGTGATGATCTCCTCGCCGTCGGCGGTGTAGCGCACCGCGATCCGGTACCCGGGCGGTTGCGATTCGGGCAGCGTAGCGGCGAACACGCCATTGCGGACATGCGGCATTTCCACGCGTCGGCCGTCGTCCAGGACCGCGTGCACCGACCGCGCCAGAGGGCGCAGCGCGCGCAGGGTGGTTCCGTCAGGTCCCGAGTGGGCCCCGAGCAGGCTGTGCGGGTCGTGGTGGTGGCCGGAAACAAGGCGGTCGAGTTCTTCGGTTGTGGCGTCGCTCATGGGATTCCCGGGTGGTGTTGTGGTTCAGGGCTGGCGGGCGGAAGGGGGCATGCGGGCGGGTGCTGCGATCGGCGCGGCGGCCCCGTGTTCGCGTGCGGCGGTGACCGGACTTCGCAAAACGGTGGTCTTGTCATGGTGCGGCCCCTGCCAGCGCCGCGATCGACTCCAGCGGGATCCGCAGCCACGAAGGCCGGTTGCGCGCCTCGTACATCACCTCATAGACCGCCTTGTCGTATTCGAATGCGCGCAGCACCGTCTGGTACTTCTCTGGGTTGACACCGCCGCCGAAGGCGTAGCCGAGGCAGAACGCTTCACGGTTGCGCCGTGCCCACGCGCGCGCCACCGGGGCCAGGCTCTTTTCGCACGCCTTGCCGATGAGCTGGTGCCGTGCCGCATAGTCGAAGGAGCGCAGCATGCCGGCTACGTCGCGCAACGGGCTGGAGGGGCGCTGTCGCTCACCGACCGGGGCGGCCGGCTCGCCTTCGAAGTCCAGCAGTACCCATCCGCTGTCGGTGCGCACGACCTGGCCCAAGTGGTAGTCACCGTGCACCCGCTGGACCGGAAGCGGCTCCTCCACCCGGGCGAACGCCTCATAGGCCGTGCGCAGCGCACCGGCATAGGGAGCGAGTTCGGGGACCTCTGATATGGCCAGCCGCAGCCGGTCCAGCATCGATCCGGCGAGTTCGCGCAGCCCCCGAGGGGTGAGCACATCGGTGGGCAGCTCCCGGGCCAGGGCGCGGTGGACCGACGCGGTGGCCGCTCCCAGGCGTTCGGCCTCGCCTGCGAAGTCCCCTCCGGCTTCGCCGGGCGCGATATCGGGTGCGGCATAGAGGTCGCGCACGCTGATGGCGGCCAGCGCCCAACCGTCGGTCGCGCTGCGCAGGTACTGCTGCAGCATCGCGAGCGTGGTGGGCACCGCTTGCCCGTCATCGGTCAGATCGGCCTCGATCCAGCCGTGCGGGCGGGCGACGAACGGACATCCGGACAGTGCGGAGGTGAGTTCGAGGTCGGGGTTGCGGCCGGGCCACAGGCGGCGGAACGTCTTCAGCACGTAGTCCTCGCCGTAGACCAACGAGGTGTTGGACTGTTCACCGGTGAGGACAAGGCTGCGCAGCCCGGTGCGGATCGCGGTACCGGGCAGGCGGTGGAAGCGGACGGAGCCGCTGACGGCCCCGACTGCGATGCGCTCCAGCAGCAGCCCGGTCAGCTCGGGATCGTGAGCGGCATCGTAGACGGTACATGCGGTTCCGTGTCCGGGCAGTTCGCATACACCGATCGCGGCGTGGGTGAGCTCCTCGCGCAGCGTTCCGGGCGGACGTGATCCGAGAAGTACCTGGTAGCGGGAGATCGAGCCACGTTGGCCAACGTCCACGACCAGTACCCGCATCCCGGGTTCGCCTGGAACGACCGAGTGCTCCGCCTCGACCACCACCTTCTCGATCGGTATCCCCTTCCCGGCGAACCACCGCTGCCGCGGGATCCAGCCGGCGAGGAGCTCCTCAAGCTGGGTCATGTCGGAAGGGCCTGTTTCCTCTCTGGTCCTACATCCGCACCGGGCGGGAGAAGCGGGGTGCGCTGCCGCGGGAGTCCGCACCGTCGGCCGTGGGCGCCGCCCCGTCAGGGGGGCGCGTTGTGCCCTCGGCAGCAGAGCCGCTCCATGCGGCCGCCGTCGCGGAACTCGGCACCGTGCGCGGATTGCGGTTCCGGTCGTCTGTCGCGGGCCCGTCCGCCTCCTCTACGGGCGGGAGTTGGAACCAGTAGAAGCCGTGGCCCGGGAGCGTCAGCAGGTACGGCAGTTCGCCGATGGCGGGAAAGCGCACCCCGCCCATGCACTCGATGGGCGTGACGTTCTCGAACCGGCGGAGATCCAGCTCGACCGGCTGGGGGAAGCGCGACAGGTTGTTGACGCACAGCATGCGGTCGTCGCCGTACTCCCTGACGAACGCGAACACGCTCGGGTTGCTCGCGTGCAGCTCGGTGAAATCGCCCGTGCCGAACACGGGATGCCGTTTTCGGATCTGGATCATCTTGCGCATCCAGTTCAACAGCGACCCGGGATTGTCGCGCTGGGCTTCGACGTTGAGCGCCTGGTAGCCGTGGATCGGGTCCATGATCAGCGGCAGGTACAGCCGCGCCGGATCGCAGCGGGAGAAGCCCGCGTTGCGGTCGGAGGTCCACTGCATCGGTGTGCGCACCGCATCGCGGTCGCCCAGCCAGATGTTGTCGCCCATGCCGATCTCGTCGCCGTAGTAGAGCACGGGTGAGCCGGGCAGGGAGAGCAGCAGCGCGGTGAACAGTTCGATCTGGTTCTTGTCGTTGTCGAGTAGTGGGGCCAGCCGCCGCCGGATGCCGACGTTGGCGCGCATCCGGGGGTCCTTGGCGTACTCGGCGTACATGTAGTCGCGTTCTTCGTCGGTGACCATCTCCAGCGTCAGCTCGTCGTGGTTGCGCAGGAAGATGGCCCATTGACAGTTGCGCGGAATGCGCGGCGTCTGCGCCAGGATCTCCGAGATCGGGTAGCGCTGCTCGCGGCGCACGGCCATGAACATTCGCGGCATGAGCGGGAAGTGGAAGTTCATGTGGCACTCGTCGCCGCCGGACTCGAAGTCGCCGAAGTAGTCGACGACGTCGGCCGGCCACTGATTGGCCTCGCTCAGCAGCACCCGGTCGGGGTAGAGGCGGTCGACCTCCCTGCGGATGCGCTTCAGGAACTCGTGGGTCTCCTTGAGGTTCTCGCAGTTGGTGCCCTCGCGCTCGTAGAGGTAGGGCACCGCGTCCAGGCGGAAGCCGTCGATGCCCAGGTCCAGCCAGAACCGGAGGACCTCGAGGATGGCCTCCTGCACCGCGGGGTTCTCGAAGTTGAGGTCTGGCTGGTGGGAGAAGAACCGGTGCCAGTAGTACTGTCCGCGCACCTCGTCGTAGGTCCAGTTGGACTGTTCGGTGTCGACGAAGATGATGCGCGCGTCGCTGTAGCGGTCGGTGTGGTCGCTCCAGACGTAGAAGTCACCGAAGGGGCCATCAGGGTCCTCGCGCGAGGCGAGGAACCACGGATGCTGGTCGCTGGTGTGGTTCATGACGAGATCGGCGACCACCCGGATACCGCGCCGGTGGGCCTGTTCGACCAGCTCCACGAAGTCCGCGATATGCCCGAATTCGGGGAGGATCTTCATGTAGTCGGAGATGTCGTAACCGCCGTCCCGCAGGGGCGATTCGTACAGCGGCAGAAGCCAGATGCAGTCGATGCCGAGCCATTCGAGGTAGTCGAGCTTTTCGATAAGCCCGCGGAGATCCCCGGTCCCGTCACCGTTGGAGTCGAAGAATCCGCGGGCGAGTACCTCATAGAAGACCGCATGTTTGTACCAATGGGGATCGCGGGGCTTCTCATGGGTGAATGTGTCAGGCACGGCCGCAAGGGGCGTGTGACTGCTGTCTGGCACCGGCTCGGGTGTGGTCATCGCGACTACTCCACCAGTTGGCGTTCCAGTGCGTACCGCGGATCGGCCCGGCTATTGGCTCGGGCGGGTCATTTCCGCGGGAGTGACTGTGAATACGTGTGCGGTCTGGGCAAGCGGGTCAAGGCGGACATAATTCGCCTGTCCCCAGGTATACGATTCCCCCGACAATTCGTCGGTGACGGATATGGTGTCGCCGGGAGAGAAGCCGAGGGCGGCCATATCGAGCCACACCGTCGCTTCCTGTGCACGGTGCGGATCGAGATTGGCGACAACGAGGACGATATCGTCGTTCCCCTGGGCACCGCCTCCGGCCAGCCGTTTCGAGAAGCAGATGAGCTCTGGCCGGTCGACATGATGGAACCGCAGGTTGCGCAGCTCCTGTAATGCCGGATGGTGTCGCCGCAAGTAGTTTAGCTTGCGTATTAGGGGGGTGATCGTCGTCCCGGCGGATTCCGCCGCGGTCCAGTCGCGCGGTTTGTACTCGTATTTCTCCGAATCGAGGTATTCTTCGCTTCCGGGGTGGGACGGGGTGTTCTCGCACAGTTCGTACCCGGAATAAATACCCCAAGTCGGGGAAAGGAGGGCGGCCAGTACCGCCCGGACCTCGAACGCCGGGCGCCCCCCGTGCTGCAGGTATTCGCTGAGGATGTCGGGCGTGTTGACGAAGAGGTTGGGCCGCATATAAGCGGCACTCTCGGTACTGAGCTCGGTGAGGTAGTCCGCCACCTCTTCCTTGCTGTTGCGCCAGGTGAAGTAGGTGTAGGACTGGTGGAAACCGGCCTTGGCGAGTGTGTGCATCATCGCCGGCCGGGTGAACGCCTCTGCCAGGAACAGCACGTCGGGGTCTGCGGCGGCGACCTCGCCGAGCAGCCGCTCCCAGAAGGCCACCGGCTTGGTGTGCGGGTTGTCCACACGGAAGATCCGCACACCGTGTGCGATCCAGTGCCGCACGATCCGCAGGACTTCCGCGTAGATGCCCTCGGGGTCGGTATCGAAGTTGAGCGGGTAGATGTCCTGGTATTTCTTCGGCGGGTTCTCGGCATAGGCGATCGAGCCGTCGGCCCGGACGGTGAACCACTCCGGATGCTCACGCACCCACGGATGGTCGGGCGAGCACTGCAGCGCGAGATCCAGGGCTACTTCCAGGCCGTGCTCGTGCGCGTCGGCGACGAAATCGTCGAAATCGTCGATGGTGCCGAGATCGGGGTGCACGGCGTCGTGGCCGCCCATGTGCGAGCCGATGGCCCACGCCGAACCGGGATCTGTGGGGTCGGCGTGCAGGGAGTTGTTCGGGCCTTTGCGGAAGGTGTGCCCGACGGGGTGGATCGGCGGCAGGTAGACGACATCGAAGCCCATGTCGGCGATGGCCGGCAGGCGCTTGGCCGCAGTGGCGAAGGTGCCCGAGCGCCATGCGCCATCGGGGCCGTCCAGTACCGCCCCTTCCGAGCGGGGGAAGAACTCGTACCAGGAGCCGTACAGCGCGCGCCTCCGATGCACGGCCACAGGAAACCGCTTGGAGCGTGTGACGAGCTCACGCAGCGGATTCTCGGTGAGTTCAGCGACGACCTCGGGCGCGGTGGCCCGTGCCAGCCGCTCGGCCGCGGGCAGGGAGGCATCGCGCATGGACGCCGCGACCCGGGCCAGGAACGGGCGGCGCGGCACGCGCCGGGCCGCGCGGTCGAGGAGCCGGGCGCCCTCCTCCAGCATCAGTTCGCAGTCCTGGTCCAGCGGGATCTTGATCCCGGCCGTGCGGCGCCAGGTGGCGAACGGATCACTCCACGCTTCGACCGCGAAGGTCCAGCGCCCTGTGCAGGCCACGGTGACCTCGGCGGTATAGCGGTCGGTGCCGGGCGCGAGTTCGCGCATGGGGTGCATGGCCTGTCGGCGCCCCATGGGGTCGTAGAGCGCCACGCCCGCCGCGAGGGAGTCGTGTCCTTCGCGGATCACCGTCGCACTGACGGGAAAGGTCTCCCCGGCGGCGGCCGTGGCCGTTCCGAAGTCGAGAACGGGCGAGACATCGAGAATAGGAATACGTCCGATCACGGGTACACCTGTCGCAGTGGGCGATTTGCGGTATTAGCGGCGTTTGTGGGGCCAACTGAAATGGGCATAACGGAGTACCTGAAAAGCCGCGTAAAGGGCGTTCAGGTACCGGGTCCGGTACACGCTCTTGTCTATCGTCGGTCCGGAACGGTGTATCTCCGACAGTCCGAGACCGGCTATTTTTGTGACTGTCATCACAGTGAGCAAAACGCCACATGATGTGCTGTTTCACCGCCTAGCAATGGTAATCACGGCAAACCGGGCGCCTCTCCCATGAACGCCTCGCAACACACGATTCCCGGCAGGCGGGCGCGAGAAAGAATTAGTGTTACTTATTCCGTGTATGCATAGAATCCATGCAACAGGGGTATCCGGTGGAACTTCTGCCCTATGGCGGACATGGATGACAAAGGGAGGAGAATCAGGGCGCATTATTTCTGGCATGGCCGAAGAAAGCCCCGTCAGGGTCGCGCAATCGATGTTCTTTGGATAATCTCACGCTGCGTGAAGGCGATTCGCAGGTTCACCGTCCGTACTGTCCTACCCGAAGAACTCGCTCCACTGGGGCGGCTTGCCGCCAACCTCCGGTGGGCTTGGCATACCCGCACCCGCGACCTATTCACCGCGATCGACCCCGACGTGTGGGAGGCCACCGGGCGCGACCCCTTCCGCATGCTGGGAGAAGTGAGCGGTGAACGGCTGGCCGAGCTCAGCCGCGACACGGCGTTCCTCTCCGAGCTGCGGGCCGTAGACGCCGATCTCGACGCCTACCTCACGGGCCCTCGCTGGTACCAGCAGCACACGCACGGGGCCGAGCCTCCGACGGCGATCGCCTACTTCTCCGCCGAATACGGGCTGACGTCGGCGCTGCCGCAGTATTCCGGAGGCCTGGGCATCCTCGCGGGCGACCACCTGAAGAGCGCCAGTGACCTCGGCGTTCCGCTGATCGGCGTAGGCCTGCTCTACCAGCACGGATACTTCACCCAGAGCCTCTCCCGAGAGGGCTGGCAACAGGAGGACTACCCCGAGGTCGACCCGCACGGGCTGCCGATGGCGCGGTTGCGTGACGCCGCAGAGGAGTTGGTGCTGATCAGCATCGACCTGCCCGGCGGGCGCGCGCTCACCGCACATGTGTGGGTGCTCCGGGTCGGCCGCGTACCCTTGCTCCTCTTGGACGCCTGCCACGAGTCCAACACCCCCGAGCTGCGCGGTGTGACCGACCGTCTCTACGGTGGCGGCCCCGAGCACCGGCTGCGCCAAGAGCTGCTGCTCGGCGTCGGCGGGATGCGGGCGGTGCGGGCCTACTGCGAGACCACCGGCCACCCGGTGCCCGAGGTGTTCCACATGAACGAAGGGCACGCCGGCTTCCTCGGCCTGGAGCGTGTGCGCGAGTACATGAGGAACGGTGGCCTGACCTTCAATGAAGCGGTCGAGGCCGCGCGTGCGGGCACCGTCTTCACCACACACACGCCCGTGTCCGCGGGCATCGACCGGTTCCCCCGCGCCTTGGTCGAGCGGCACTTCAGCGGGTCCGCCTCCGCGGTCGACGGACTGCCGACGGGCCGGATCATGGAGCTGGGAACCGAGGATTACCCGGACGGCGACCCGGATGTCTTCAACATGGCCATCATGGGTATGCGGCTCGCGCAGCGGGTCAACGGCGTGAGCCGACTGCACGGCGCGGTCAGCCGGGAGATGTTCCGCGGGCTGTGGCCGGGCTTCGACACCGCCGAAGTCCCGATCACCTCCGTCACCAATGGTGTGCACGCACGCACCTGGGTCGCCGACGAGGCACAGGAGCTGGCTCGGAGCATGGTCGCCGACTCCGGCGAGTTCAGCGGGACCGAAGGATGGCGCAAGCTCACCGGCGGTGCCTCCGGGGCACAGCTTTGGAAAATGCGGCGCATCCTGCGGGAGCGGCTGGTCGCTGACGTCCGAACGCGCCTGCGCGCCTCCTGGCAGCGGCGCGGGGCCAGTGAGGCCGAGCTCGGCTGGATCGACGACGTCCTCGATCCGGAGGTGCTCACTGTAGGGTTCGCCCGGCGTGTGCCCTCGTACAAACGGCTCACCCTGATGCTGCGCGACCGCGGCCGGCTGAAGTCGATGCTGCTGCATCCGGACCGCCCGCTGCAGATCGTCATCGCGGGCAAGGCGCACCCGGCCGACGAGGGCGGCAAGCGGTTGATCCAGGAGATCGTGCGTTTCACCGACGACCCCGAAGTACGGCACCGAATCGTCTTCCTGCCCGACTACGACATGGCCCTCGCCGCCTCCCTGGTGCAGGGCTGCGACGTGTGGCTGAACAATCCGCTGCGCCCGCTGGAGGCGTGCGGCACCTCGGGGATGAAGTCCGCCCTGAACGGCGGGCTGAACCTGTCGATCCGCGACGGCTGGTGGGAGGAGTGGTATGACGGTTCCAACGGCTGGGCCCTCCCCACGGCCGACGGCGTGGCCGACCCGGACCAGCGCGACGGGATCGAGGCGGCCGCCCTCTATGACCTGATCGAGGAACAGGTCGCGCCGTTGTTCTACGACCGCGACGACGAAGGCCTGCCCGGACGCTGGCTGGAAATGGTGAAGCACACCCTCGTCTCACTCGGCCCGAGGGTGCTGGCGACCCGCATGGTGCAGGAGTATGTGACCGGCCTGTACCAGGGTGCGGCCGACTCCACGCGCAGGCTCGTGGACGGCGACATGGAGGGTGCTCGGCAGCTCGCGGCCTGGAAGCAGCGGGTGCGGCGCTCCTGGCCCGATGTGCGCATCGAACACGTGGAGGTGGCGGGGGAGGACCCGCCCCAGATCGGATCAGAAGTGGCGGTGCGTGCCACGCTTGCTCTCGGCGGCCTCACCCCCGGCGATGTCGAGGTCGAAGCCGCGATCGGCGGGGTCACCCCCTCGGACGAACTGGTGGAGCCGGTGTTCGTCGCGCTGGAGGCAGCGGAGCCGGATGGGGCCGGCGCGGACGCCAAGGACACGGGCCCGCTGGTCCGCTACGGGGGTTCGCTTCCAATGCCGCGCGCCGGAGACTGCGGCTACACCGTGCGGGTCATGCCCGTCCACCCTCTGCTCAGCGATAACGCGGACATGGGTCTGGTCGCCGTACCGCAGCCCCCGAGCAGCATGGAAGGCGGAATGGTGCTGCGTTGACGCAGGTGAGATGTCCGCCTCTTGACCATGTGTGGCCGATGTCGGCCATAATGGGGGGAACCGACAGGGGAGCGCTTCGGCGCTGAGAGTGCGGTACCGACCGCAGACCCTCACACACCTGATCTGGATAATGCCAGCGAAGGAAGTCATGGACCCGCCAGCCGGTTCTCCGCCGCGAGGTGCGCGCACTCGTCCGGGAACCAGGCGGCGCTCTCGGCCTGAGCCCTCTCAAATCCTGGGAAGGGACATCCGCTGTGAGTACAGCACCGCGCGGTGCGGAGACCGGTACGGCTGATCGCCCCCGCTTCCGCACCGTCGACACCGTTGTCGCCGCTGTCCTCGGTGTCGCCAACGGCGTCATCTTCTGGTTCTGGGGCATGCTGTGGACCGCCACCGACCCCGTTTTCCTCTTCTTCCCGCCCGCACAAGCGATCATCTACGGCATGTGGCTCCTGCCCGGTGTGCTGGGCGGGCTCATCCTCCGCAAGCCCGGGGCCGCCGTGCTGACCTCTGTCGCGGCCGCCTGCGTATCCATGCTGCTGGGCACCCCGTGGGGGGTGGGGGTCGTCATCGCCGGCTTCACGCAGGGGCTGCTTCCCGAACTCGTCTTCGCGGCGGGCCGGTACCGCCGCTGGGGAATGGGCGTCTCGGTCCTGGCCGGAGCCGCGGCCGGGGTGTCCCCCGCGATCTGGGACAACATCGCCTACTACGCCACTTGGCCGCTGGGCTTCCAGCTCGCCTACGGCGTAATCCTCGTGGTCAGTGCGGCCGTTATCGCCGGTGCCGGTGGCCGGCTTTTGACCACCGCACTGGCCCGGGCCGGTGCGCTCACCTCGTTCCCGTCGGCCCGCGGGTGACGAGCGAGCGAGGCGCCCTCGTCGAGCTCTCGGACTGGGGGTGGAAGCACTCCGGCCGAGCCGATTGGTCGCTGCGCGGTGTCGACCTGACGATCGAGCCGGGCGAGCGTGTCCTGCTCCTCGGGGCTTCGGGCGCGGGCAAGTCCACTCTGCTGCACGCTATGGCCGGGCTCACCGGCGAGGGCGGGGCCATCACGGGTGAGCAGGAGGGCGCCCTGCTCATCGACGGTGCTCCGGCGGCCGCGAGCCGCGGTGTCGCCGGACTGGTAGGGCAGGATCCCGAGACCCAGCTCGTCATGGCACGGGCCGGCGACGATGTCGCGTTCGGTCTGGAGAACATGGCGCTGGCGCGCGAGGAGATCTGGCCGCGTGTCCGTTCCGCGCTGCGCGGTATCGCGTTCCCCTACGGCCTGGACCGCTCCACCGCGGCCCTGTCCGGCGGGGAGAAGCAGCGATTGGTCATCGCGGGCGCCCTCGCGATGCGGCCGCGCCTGCTGCTGCTGGACGAACCGACCGCCAACCTCGACCCCGAGGGGGCCGCGCTGGTCCGCGGACTCCTCACCGAACTGGCGGCCACCACCGAGGCGACGCTGGTCCTGGTGGAACACCGTGTCGCGGACATGCTCGGCGCAGGCGGTGCGGGCGAGCACGGCAGGGGCCTGGTCGACCGGGTCATCGTGGTGGAGCCGGGGGGCGGGGTGATCGCCGACGGCGAGCCGCGGACCGTGTTCGCCGAACACGGCTCCCGGCTGGCCGAGCGGGGGGTCTGGGTGCCCGGGCACGAGCCCCGACCGCACATCCCACCCGCCTCCGGCGGCCCTCCGCTCATCGAGGCCGCCGACTGTACGGCCCACGCGCCGCGGGAGATCGGTGCGCTGCGCACCGCGCCGCACACCGTCCTCGACAGCGCCGACGCAGTGGTCGACGCCGCCACCTCTACCGTCCTCACCGGGCCGAACGGGTCCGGAAAATCGACGCTGCTGATGCTGCTGGCCGGGCTGGCCCGGCCGGCCCAGGGCACGGTGGAGCCGCGCGGCCCCTTGGCCGCCGTCAGTGAAAGGCCGCTCTTCCGCTGGCCCGCGCGCAGGCTCGCCCGCCATGTCGGCACGGTGTTCCAGCACGCCGAGGACCAGTTCGTCACCGGAACAGTCCGCGACGAATTGCGGTTCGCGCCGCTGCGCGCCGGGATGGGGGAACACGCGACCGCGGCCTGGGTGGAGGAACTACTGGAGCGGCTCCGGCTCGGTGCGCTCGCCGACGCGCACCCGTTCACGCTGTCCGGTGGGGAGAAGCGGCGGCTATCGGTGGCGACGGCCCTGAGCTTTGGACCGGCACACGCACCCGATGTCCTCATTCTCGACGAGCCCACGTTCGGGCAGGACACCAGGACCTGGAGCGAACTCGTGGAACTCATCGCCGGGCTGCGCGCCGAAGGCCGCGCCATCGTCATGGCCACCCATGACGAGCTGCTGCTTCGCCGCTTCACCGACGTCGAACTCCGCGTCCGCGCGGGCCGCGTCCACCGCGTCCCCGCCCAGTGCCCCACCGATGGGAGAAGCCGTTGAGTGCTCCTTTGCCCAGACCCCGCGGCCACAGGAGCCGCTGATGGGCGGGGACGGCACGCCGCCGACACCCGGCGGAGAAGACGGGCGGCCCTGGCTGGTACGCGCCAACCCCGCGGCCAAAGTCGTTGCCGCGCTGCTGGTCGCGGCCGGGCTGATCCCGGTCGTCGACCCGGTCAGCGGTGGCGTCGTACTCGCGGCCGGACTGGTCCTACTGCCCTTCTCCGGCCTGCACCGCGGCGTATTCGTGACTCTGGGGCTGCCATTGCTGCTGATGGGCGCCTCCATCGGTGTGGTCAACCTGCTCTTCGGTGAAGACGGGACCGTCGCGGCGTTGGGCACGGCTGTGCGGCTGATGGCGATCGCGCTGCCGGGCATGCTCGTCGGAGTGACCAGCGATCCCACCGAGCTGGCCGATGCCCTGGTGCAGAAACTGAAGGTGCCTGAGCGCCCCGCGATGGGCGTGCTCGCGGCGCTGCGGCTGATGCCGCTGCTGGCGGCGCAGTGGCGCACGCTGGGACTGGCCCGCAGAGCACGCGGCCTGGAGGCAGGCCCTAATCCGGTCGCGGCGGTCACGGTCTTCGCGGGCACGGCGTTCGCTCTGCTCGTACGCGCCATCCGCACCGGAACACAGCTCGCGATGGCCATGGACGCGCGGGCGTTCGGCAGTGGCGCGCGCACCCGCGCCCGGGTGAGCCACTGGCGCGCCACCGACACATGGCTGATCGTCGCGACGCTCATACTGCTGGCCGTGGCGCACGGCCTGGCCATCTCCTTGGGCACATGGCGACTGCTGTTCGGCTGACGCCTTTGGCAAGACAGGCGGGAGCGGATGCGGGCCGGAGCAGCAGAGCATGGTAGAAGCGGTGGAAGAGAACCGGCGACCTGGAGAGGGAGCGAACATGGGCGAATTCGTGCGGGTGGAAAGCGATCCGGACCACCCGGCCGTTGCCGTGATCCGACTGGACCGGCCGAAGATGAACGCGTTGAACGCGCAGGTGCAGCGCGAGATCGGGGCCGCCGCAGCGCAGGTCGGCGCTGATGACGGGGTGCGCGCTGTGGTCATCTACGGCGGTGAGAGGGTCTTCGCGGCCGGCGCCGATGTCAAGGAGATGGCGGACATGGGCTACGCCGAAATGGTGGAGCATTCGGGTGTCCTGCAGGATTCCTTCACCGCGGTGGCGCGGATTCCCAAGCCGGTCATCGCCGCGATCACCGGCTACGCGCTGGGCGGCGGCTGCGAACTGGCCCTGTGCGCCGATTTCCGGGTCGCCGCCGAAGACGCCCGCTTGGGCCAGCCTGAGATCCAACTCGGGATCATCCCCGGTGCCGGGGGTACGCAGCGCTTGCCCCGGTTGATCGGTCCGGCTCGGGCCAAGGACCTGATCTTCACCGGGCGTCACGTCACAGCCGAGGAGGCCCTGTCCATCGGCCTGGTCGACTCCGTAGTACCTGCCGGGGACGTGTACGCCTCGGCCGTGGCCATGGCGGCGCGCTACACCAGTGGTCCGGCGATCGCGCTGCGCGCGGCCAAACAGGCGATCGACACCGGGTTGGAGAGCGATCTCGCCACCGGTCTGGAGATCGAGCGGCTGCAGTTCGCCGGCTTGTTCGCGACCGAGGACCAGAAGACCGGTATGCGCAGCTTCGTCGAGCAGGGGCCGGGCAAAGCACGGTTTTCCGGCCGGTAGCCGAGTCGAGGGGAGACCGGGGCATGTGGGGGCTGGACACGCGGCCGGTGACCGAACGGAGCGATCTGCTCGCCGCTCCAGTGGCGTATGCGGTCCAACACTGGAAACAGGACACGCCGGTCGACGATCTGCTCGTGGCCGAGATCGACCCGGAGCTGGCCGACACCGCCGCCTGCTGCGCTGCCTATGACGTGCCCATGGCGGCGTCGGCCAACTGTGTGGTGGTCGCGGCCAAGCGCGCCGGCCAGGTGCGTATGGCGGCGTGCGTGGTGCTCGCGACCACACGGGCCGATGTCAACGGCGTCGTCCGTCGGCGCTTGGGGGCACGTAAGGCGTCTTTCGCGCGGCAGGAGGAGGTGGTCGAGGCGACAGGGATGGAATACGGCGGAATCACCCCCATCGGGCTTCCTGCGGATTGGCCGATCCTGGTCGATCCCGCCGCGGCCGGGTGTCCGCACGCGGTGATCGGCAGCGGTCTGCGCTCCGCTAAACTGGTGGTCCCCGGGACCGTCCTGGCAGGCCTGCCAGGGGCCGAGGTCATCGAAGGGCTGGGCGTCCCCGTGGCGTGACCGGCTTCGCAATGGGGATGACAATCCGGTCCCCGCCTTGCTCGGCTCCCGCGAAACCGCATCTCCCCTGGTGGCAGTCTGTGCTGGGGCCTGTTTTAGGGTGGCGTCGGCATCCCGGCGGGAACCAGGAGCCGGTTTTTTCCGTCATAATCATGGAGTCGCTCAAAAGTCGTGCCGCGCACGGCAAGCGCGAAGCTTCGGCTTCCCGTGTCCGCGTATCCCGACTAGCGTAGTTCCAAGGAGACCGCGAACCGCGGCGGTACCTCCGCCCGGTGATCACCGGCGACCCGATCGCTGCGAACCAGAGACGTGACGGACCGGCCAAGGACAGCACGCCGGTACAGGGCCCGCCCATCCCCGGCCAATAGGCTGGCGGTATGTGGGGTGTGAGGGGATGAATTCACGATGGCAATGACGGCAGGGTTCCCCGAGGGCGAGGAGCTGCCGGAACGCGTCGGCCCATACGTGATCCGCCGCCGTATCGGACAGGGCGGAATGGGTGTTGTGTACCAGGGACTGGATCCTCGACAGGATCGGCTGGTCGCCATCAAGGTACTCCGCTCCGAGGTCGCCGGGGACCACATCGCGCGTGCCCGGCTGGCGCGCGAGGTCGAGACCATGCGCCGGGTGCACAGCGACAATGTCGCCGAGGTCATCGACGCCGACACCAGCGCCGAACTCCCCTGGGTCGTGACCGAGTACGTCCCCGGCCCGACACTGGACTCCACGGTCACCGATCACGGCCCGCTGCGCGGACGCGCGCTGACCCGGTTCGTGTCCGGGCTGGCCCGGGCGATCGAGAGCATCCATGCCGTCGAGGTCATCCACCGCGATCTCAAGCCGGGCAATGTCATCATCTCCAATGGCGAACCCATTGTCATCGACTTCGGTATCGCCCATGCGGTCGACGGTGCGAAGCTGACCCAGACCGGCACGTTCGTAGGCACGCCGAGCTACCTTTCCCCGGAAGTCATCGAAGGCACCGACCTCGGGTCGGCCACGGACATCCACGCCTGGGGCGCCACGGTCGCCTTCGCCGCAACGGGTAACGCGCCTTATGGGGCCGGCTCGTTCGAGGTCATCTTCTTCCGCATCCTCAACGGCGAGATCAATATCGACGGCATGCCGGACGAGCTGAAGCCGTTGGTAATGGCCGCCGTATCCCGCGACATGGCGGCCCGGCCGACCGCCTCCCAACTGGTCGCCGAGACCAGTCGGCTCAACCTGGACCTGCCCTGGGCCGAGGACGCGGCCGCGCACTCCAGCAGCGGTCTGACCGGCAACCACACCGTTCAGGCCCCCACACCGGACCGGGGACGCACACAGGACCGCGGTGGCGGGCTCGGAGCGATCTCCGCGGGCGCCGCGGCCGGGGCCGGAGCCGGGGCGCTGGCCGGTGCGGCGATGGGGGGCGAGACCGATCCCCCCCAGTCCCACCGGACCGCCGCCGCGGACCCGCAGAGGACTGAGGCTGTTCGGGATCCGCAGCGGCCTGAGGCGGCTCACTCCGGCGGGGTCGACCAGACGATGGTGGCCGGCTCAGGCGAGGTCGACCAGATGATGGTGGCCGGCTCAGGTAGGACCGACCAGACGATGGTGGCCGCGTCGAACGATTCTCAGTCCACCGGTCTGCTGGCCGACAGCGAACCTGTCGGCGGCTCCATGGAACCCCACACCCAGTACTACGACTCCACGCTCCGCCCGGAGGATTTTCGCGACATCCTCACACCGGTCGATGACGATCGGGGCCGCGGTAGAGGATCGGCGCTCAGTGACGATTACGGGGAAGAAGAGAAGCCGGGATTTTTCGACCGCTTCCGCCGCTCGGGCGGCGACCGGCTCAGCGACTACCTCGGCAACGAGGACGACGACCCCTACGACCACTATGAGGAGCAGCCGCGACGGCTGCCGTCGCTGATCTTGATCCCGCTTCTGCTGCTGGTCGCCGGCCTGTGCCTGGCTGTTCCTACGCTGGGTCTGGTCATCGGCCTTCTGGCGGCGGCGGCCCTGGGCGCCCTGAACACCGTCAAGGCCGAGCATGCACGGCGGCTGCAGACGCGCGGCCCGCGCAGTTCCGACAACATGGTGATCGCCCTGAGCATGCCGTGGGCGCTGATGCGCAACCTGGGTTGGGCGCTGGCCTACGGGGTCGGCTATCTGCTGGCGGGTATCGTTGTCGGAATCGTCGTGGGAATGGTCACCGGCACTTTCACAGCGAATGATGTCGGTTCCTATGCCCTCTTCCTTGTTGTGCTGCTCAGCTTCCTCGGCCCCAAGGGCGGCGGTGCGCGGCGCGAAGCCATACAGCTGCTGGAGAAAGTCGGGATCCGTAATATCTATGTCTACTGGGGGCTCATCGTCGCGGTCGTTCTCTTCGCGATGCTGGTCATCTCGGTGGGCATCAACTCGGCACCCCAGTGGACCCCCTTGCCCGGCCCCTCTGACCTGGGCTAAAGACTCTGCCTGGCGCGGGTCGGGGCAGCGCTTGCCTCCCCTCTACTAGTCAGTAACATCAAAGGAGAGGCAGAACAACCAGTTGGGATGGCGTGACGGGAACGCCAGCCCCGATGCCGGATGACAGCAGAGCATTTGGCACCCTTTAGGGGACCACGGACGCGCCAGGCGTCCGCGCCGTCCGAGTGGGCGACGCATGGGAGTGCAGGGAGGTCGGCCACCGGCCATGAATATTGTCGTTTTGGTCAAGCAGGTCCCGGACACCGCGACCGAGCGGAAACTCTCGTCGGATGACAACACGCTGGATCGGGCGGCGTCCGACGGAGTCATCAACGAGCTTGACGAGTACGCCATCGAGGAGGCGCTGCTCCTCAGGGAGAAGCACGGTGGCGAGGTCACCGTTTTGACGATGGGCCCTGACCAGGCCACGGATTCGATTCGCAAGGCGCTCTCCATGGGCGCCGACAAGGCCGTCCACCTCAGCGATGAGGCGCTGCACGGCTCCGACGCGCTGCAGACCGCTTACGCGCTTTCGAAAGCCTTGGGCACAGTTGAGTTCGACCTGGTCGTCCTGGGATCGGAATCCACCGATGCCCGTACCGGTGTCGTGGGCGCGGCCCTTGCCGAATACCTCGGTTTGCCGCAGCTCACCCTTGCGGGCAAGGTCGACGTGGACGGTTCCGCGATCAAGGTCCAGCGTCAGACCGACTACGGATACGACGTCGTCGAGGCGCAGCTTCCGGCCGTCGTCTCCGTCGTCGAGAAGATCAACGAGCCGCGTTACCCGTCGTTCAAGCTCATCATGCAGGCGAAGAAGAAGCCGGTGCAGAAACTGGCGATCGCTGATGCGGGAATCGACGCGGCCGGCGTGGGCCTGGCCAACGCTACGACCGAGACCGTGGATTTCGCCGCGGCCCCGCCGCGTGCCGCGGGTACCGTCGTCCAGGACGAGGGCGATGGCGGCGTGAAGGCGGCCGACTTCCTCGCCGAGAAGAAGTTCGTCTAGGTCCGGCGAAGACAACAGAGGGATTGAAGAGAAATGGCTGAGGTCCTCGTCCTCGTCGACCACGTCGACGGAGAGGTGAAGAAAGTCACCACCGAGCTACTGACCGCAGCTCGCCGTATCGGCGAGCCCGCGGCCGTGTGGGTCGGTGCGGGCGCCGAAACCGGCAAAGCCAAGCTGGCTGAGTTCGGCGCCGAGAAAGTATATGTGGCTCCGGCGGAGCTGAACGACTACGTCGTCGCGCCCAAGGCGGAGCTGCTGGCCAAGCTGGCCGGGGAGAAGTCCGCCGCTGCGATTCTGGTCTCGGCCACCGCCGAGAACAAGGAGGTGGCCGGGCGGACCGCCGTCAAGCTGGGGTCGGGAGTCCTGACCGATGTGGTCGACATCAGCGCCGAGCTGGTCGCCGAGCACAGCATCTTCGGTGGGGCCACCGTGACCCACGCGAGGGTGAAGACCGGTGTTCCGGTGGTCGCCATCCGGCCGAACTCCATCCCGACAGAGGCCGCTGAGGGTGCCGCTACCGAAGAGGCGGTCTCCGTGGAGCTCTCCGACGCGGCCAAGACCGCCAAGGTCGTCGAGCGCGTCGTCCAGGAGAAGGGCGAGCGCCCCGAGCTCACCGAGGCCGCGGTCGTGGTCTCCGGTGGCCGCGGTGTCGGCTCCAACGACTTCTCCGTCGTCGAGTCCCTCGCGGACTCGCTCGGTGCTGCTGTCGGAGCCTCTCGGGCCGCCGTCGACTCCGGTTGGTACCCCAACCAGTTCCAGGTGGGTCAGACCGGAAAGACGGTCAGCCCGAACCTCTATATCGCTCTCGGTATCTCCGGTGCGATCCAGCACCGTGCCGGCATGCAGACCTCGAAGAACATCGTGGCGGTCAACAAGGACCCCGAGGCACCGATCTTCGAGCTCGCCGACTTCGGTGTCGTGGGCGACCTGCACAAGGTGGCGCCGCAGCTGACCGAGGAGATCAACAAGCGCAAGTGAGCGCGCTCTGATCGGATCGCACTGTGGCCCCGGACCCGGCTGTCCGGGGCCACAGCGCTTTGTGCTGTTTCAGCGCCGTATCCTTGGACTGCCATGGTGTATCTGGATCACGCGGCCACGACAGCCGTCCGTCCCGAGGTCGTCGCGGACATGACGGAGGAGTTCGGCCATCTCGGTAACGCTTCTTCTCTGCACGGCGCCGGCCGCCGGGCCCGCCGCGCGGTGGAGGAGGCACGCGAAGGCATCGCCGAAGCGCTTGGCGCCACCCCCAACGAGGTGGTGTTCACGGCCGGGGGCACCGAGGCCGACAACCTCGCGGTAAAGGGGCTGTTCTGGGCGCGCCACCAGGCCGATCCGAATCGTCGGCGGATTCTGGTCAGCGCGGTGGAGCACCATGCCGTACTCGATCCGGCCCGATGGATGGCAGAGCACCAGGCGGCCGTCTACGAGGAGCTGCCGGTCGATGAGGTCGGCCGGGTCCATCCGGAGGTATTGCGCGCCGCGATCGAACGTGACCCGAGCGATGTCGCTGTGATCTCGGTCATGTGGGCCAACAACGAAGTCGGCACGGTGCAGCCGATACACGAACTGGCGGCGATCGCCCGCGAGTACACGATCCCCTTCCACACCGATGCGGTTCAGGCGGTCGGTGCCGAACCGGTGGACTTCGCCGCCAGCGGAGTCTCGGCGCTGACCATGACCGGACACAAGATCGGCGGGCCGGTGGGCGCCGGTGCGCTGCTGCTGACCAGAGACGTCGACCCGGTTCCTGTGCTGCACGGCGGAGGCCAGGAGCGTGAGGTGCGTTCGGGGACGCTTATGACACCGCTGCTGCGCGGGTTCGCGACCGCAGTGCGGCTGGCCGTTGAGGAACGGGAGGAGCACGCCTCCCGGCTGGCCGTCCTGCGGGACGACCTCGTGGCACAGGTCCGAGCCGCCGTTCCCGACATCACCCTCAACGGGGACCCCGCAGGCCGGCTGCCCGGAAACGCGCACATCTCGTTCCCGGAGTGCGAAGGTGACGCCCTGCTGATGCTGCTGGACGCGCGCGGTATCGAATGCTCGACCGGATCGGCCTGTTCAGCGGGAGTGGCCCAGGCGAGCCACGTACTGATCGCCATGGGCGCGACCCCGGACACGGCCCGCAGCTCGCTGCGGTTCTCACTCGGGTACACCTCGACCGCTGAGGACATCAAGGCGCTCGGCGAGGCCATCGCGCCTGCGGTGGAGCGTGCCCGCGCGGCACTGCGCAAGCGCCGTCCCTGATTTGCGAGGAATGGCCGCGGTCAAGCCCCTATCTGCCGTTTGATGGGCTTTATGAGCCGGTTGATCTGCTCCCATTCCGGGTCGAGGCGGCTCTGGAACAGTACGCGCCCCTCGGGCCATTCGCGGACGGCGGATTCCAGGTCGGGGAGGACGCCCGAATCCGGATCGAGGTAGAAGTGCAGTTGGCGATAGCCGCCCACCGTCTGCTGGGCGAAGAGCGCCCCGTTGTCTTCGAGGAGATCACGCAGGCGCATGGTGAAGGTGTCCAGCGCGGACGCGGATGGTTCACTGGGCAGTTTGTCCTCGTCGCTGTTGGAGTAGGGCAAGGCGACGTGCACATAGAGCGTCAGCGCGGGAAAGTCGCGGCGGTGGAGAGGATGGCGGACCATGATCTCGATGATTCCGCGTAGCGGTACGCGGCCCTGCAGGGTCACCCATCCGCCGTTGCCGCGGACGCCGGCGAGCTGCTGCACGACCGCCGGCATCGAGGTCGGCGGCAGCGGATCCAGCGGCTTTTCCACCAGCGGATCGACCCGGCCGATCCACCGTACGTAGTCGTCCTCGCCGAGCGCCAGCATCACCACATGGTCGGCGACGCCGGTCTGAGTCTCCTCCGGAAGGAACATGAAGTCCGGATGGTAGACCCCCGCCTCGACCAGTCCGCGTTGCTGGTTGACCCGCAGTGCCACCGTGCAGTGCGAGAGATCGAGCTCATGGTCGTCCCACGTCACCGGTTTGCCGAGCTTGTCGTGGTCGGCCGGGAATGCTGGGAAGAACCGCCATCCGGGCTCCTCGGGCGCGGCGCGTGCCCAGCGTTCGGCCAGGATACGTGCCTGGTCGTCCGGTCCGGCGCTGAGGGTGAGCGCATAGCCGGTATCCGCACCGAGGGAGGCCAGCGGATCGTCCAGCTCCGCCATTCGCGCCATCAGCGCGACCGGGTCATCGTCGGCAGCTCTGCCCACGTCACCGAGGCCGCCACCGGGATCACGCGGGGCAGCGGATATCTCCCACTTCAGTGCGGGGTGGATGCGCGCCACGTATTCGGTGAGACGGTTCGCGGTCTCGTCTGGGACGGGTGTCCCGGTGTCGATGGAGGCCGCCAGGAGGTCGCGGAGGTCGGGCCAGTGGGCCCAGAACTCGTCAAGGGCGGCGAAAGAATCGGAGTACGCGGATCGGCGGCGACGGAACAGAGCCATGACAGTGATCGTACTTCTAGCGGCGTAGACCTCTGGCTTTAGCCGTGGGAGGAAACGCCGACTCGTGGCGTAGGGCGGTAGGCGCGCACACGGGGCCGCGACGCCCCGAGGCTGTGCGCCGGTCTATGCGTAGATCTGCTGCTCTGGCTGGACAGGCGTCGTCCCCCCGGGGGCTGTAGTGCTATTAGGCTGGAGAGGTTATGAGTTTGCGTGTACTCGCCGCCATGTCGGGCGGCGTCGACTCCGCGGTGGCGGCTGCCCGTGCGGCCGAGGCCGGCCATGATGTGACCGGCGTGCACTTGGCCCTGTCCAAGAACCCGAAGTCCTACCGCACCGGCGCGCGCGGGTGCTGTACGGTCGAGGACTCCCGCGACGCCCGCCGCGCCGCGGACGCCATCGGCATCCCCTTCTACGTGTGGGACATGGCAGAGGAGTTCGACCGGGAGGTCGTGCAGGACTTCGTGGCCGAATACGCCGCCGGCCGCACCCCCAACCCGTGTCTGCGCTGCAACGAGAAGATCAAGTTCGAGGCGGTGCTGGACCGCGCTGTCGCGCTCGGCTTCGACGCCGTGTGCACCGGGCACCACGTGCGTATGGTCGACGGTCGACTGCGGCGCAGCGTGGACATCGACAAGGACCAGTCTTATGTGCTGGGGGTGCTCACCCGGGAACAGCTGGCGCACGCCATGTTCCCGCTGGGTGACTGCACCAAGGCCGAGGTCCGAGCCGAAGCCGACCGGCGCGGCCTGTCGGTGGCGGACAAGCCGGACAGCCACGACATCTGCTTCATCGCCGATGGCGACACCGCCGGTTTTCTGAATCAGCGCCTGGGTGATGAGCCGGGTCCCATCAAGGACGAGTCGGGGGAGGTCCTGGGTACGCACAACGGGGCGCACACCTTCACCGTCGGCCAGCGCAAGGGGCTGAACCTCGGTGGTGCGGTCGAACGGCGCTACGTGCTCTCCATCGAGCCGGTGAACAACACGGTGACGGTGGGGCCGCGCGAGGCCCTTCAGGTCGACGAGATCATCGGGAGCCGTCCGGTGTGGAGCGGCTGCGATCCGATCACCGAGCCGATGGCGTGTGAGGTCCAGCTGCGCGCCCACGGTGAGGTGTACCCGTGCCAGGCCTGGCAGCACGATGACGAACTGGTCGTCCGGCTGGACGAGCCGGCCACCGGTGTCGCCACGGGGCAGGCGGCCGTGCTCTACGACGGCGATATGGTGCTGGGGTCGGCGACGATAGCGCGGACCGCCCGCCGCGAGGAGGCCGCCCCGGCGCACTGACCCGGGCCCCGGCTGGGCCGGTCGGCCGGGAAGATCGCCTCCGCCACATCCCCGACCCTCCCCTGTTGTGCAAGTTAGGTAAGGCATAGCATAGTTTCCGGGTCAGAGTATGCGGAGGGGCGTCATGGAGTACCAGTTCCTTGAGGGCCAGCCCTTCTGGATCGTGTACAGCGCGCTCTTCGCGATCGCTTTCGTACGGACCCAGACCATCTACTGGATCGGCCGCGGGCTGGGCGCCGGGCTGCACCGCTCCCGCTGGGGGCACCGTATCGGCGACCGGATCCACCGTGCGGAGAAGCTGATCAACCGCTTCGGGCCGCCCGTCGTCACCGTCTCGTATGCGACCATCGGCGTGCAGAGCGCCATCCACCTCGCCGCCGGTGCGATGCGCATGTCCTTCGCGCGCTACCTGATCGCCATGCTTCCCGGCTGCGTCGGATGGGCGGCCATCTACAGCCTCGGCGGCCTGGCGGTGATCGTGGCCTGGTGGAACCTTTTCCTGCGGTCACCGCTCCTCGCGGTCGCCGCCGCCGTACTGGCAGCCGCGGTGATCGCCGGGATCACGGTGCTCCGCCGCCGCGCGCGCAAACGCGCAGAAGCAGAGGACCCGCGCCGATCCCCGGAGGAAGCCCCCCAGAAGACCTGGTGAGGGGTTCCCCGCCGATCTTGACTTTGTGCACGTGTGAATGTGTTCGCTTACGTGCACAAAGTCAAGATCGGCGCGAAGCAGCATCACCGCACACCACGGCCGATGGCCCGGGGAAGTCCTCCGGGACGGCATCCATCAGCAACTCATCGACAGGCTTCCCCAGCCAGTAGCCGGCCTTGCGCAGGCGCCCCGCATGGCGGAAACCCGCTCTACCATAGGCGGCGATTCCTGCGGTGTTGGGTTCCAGGACCTTGAGCCAGACCATGCGCAACGCGGCCAGGTGGAAAGCCCAGTCCAGGGTGAGGCGGGAGGCCTCGGCCGCATATCCCTTACCGCGCTCCTGCGGGGCCAGGACCATGACGAACTCGGCAGTGTGCACGAACCTGTTGATCTGTAGCGTTGTTATCCCGATCGGGACCATGCCGTCCAGACGTACCACCTCGAACTGCGGGTAGCTCTGGTTGCCGCGCTGGCGTTCCCACCCGGCAGCGCGGGTCTCCCAGGACTGGGGTGCTTGATTGCCGTACCCCAGGATGGTGCCCGGGTCGTTCTCCCAGGCGTGGTACTCGGGCAGCATCTCCCGGCGAGGCATCCCCAACGCGAGAATCTGACCGAACAGCAGGACGTGCGGCTCACTCAATGCCGTTCTCCAGGTTCTTACCCGGCAGCGCCGGGCCATCGGTTGTGTAGATAGGGGTGTAGAAGCTGATCGTGGGATCCTCTCCCACCGGGCGTCCACTGCTGTCCGTGATCCAGGCGTGCAGTCGTACCGGATCGGTAGCAACCCCGTGGCGCCACTCGGCCCGCCGCCCGACCAGGGCGAGCAGCACCGCGACCGCCACGGACTGCTCCAGGCACGCCCAGCGGGCCGGGAGTAAGGCGGACATCCTCCTGACAGCGTTCACCGCGGCGTGGGTGCGGGCGTCCTCGGCAGGTGTCAATCGGCGTCCGATGCAGGCCAGCCAGACCATCCGGGCGAACCTTCTGCGTCGGGGGCCGCACACCAGAGCGGTGACGGTCATCGCCATAGCAGGCAGCGAGGCCAGGCGCCACCCGATCCCGGCCTCGCTCGGGCGGGTGAGGGCAGCGTTCATCTCTCCAGTCCCCCAGGAGACACCGGCGCTCTCGTGCTGGACGACGAGTAGCCTGCCACGGTCGTCAGGTAGGGAGGGCCGCAGTTCGGTACGGCCGGTTCGGTAGTCGACGAGCACACAGGCGTGCTCGGTGAGCACCGCGACCGTGGACGACCGCGTCATACCGCGGCCTGCCGGGGAGCGTCCCATCGCGGTGGCGGGGTATTGCGTACGGCGTGCAGCCACATCTGGGTGCCCAACGTGGTAAGCAGGTGCGCCCATGGAACCCGGCACGAAACAGATTCGGTCTATGCCGGATCCGGTCAGGGCAGCCAGCGCACGCGAGCTGGAAGCCCACACCACCAAGCCCTCATTGGTGCGGGTGGTGTACACCGGGCACGCGCCGGAGATGTCGGTGATGACCTCCACCGCCCTCCCCGCGTGGCGAACAGAGATGAAAGATCCGGTCCAGTCTGCGGTCGCGGCGGCAAGGTCAGGGTCATTAGCCGCGGCGGCCAACTCTGGACCACTCGCCGAGCAGGGACCAATAACGGCCAGGCGAGAGCCGGAATTGGAGAAGGTGCGGATGTATTGGTGCTGCCATGCGCCCACCGTCCATAGCGGAGGGTCGGTCCACAGCAGTCTGGCGTCTGCTGGGACAGGGGAGCGCGGCGCTCTCGGGGCGCAGCCGCCGATCCATCTCATAAGACCTCCTGGAATCCCCGGGATGGCGGTCCAAGAATGGGCCGCCATCCCGGGGAGAACGGATCAGTCGTAGGGCGACTGCTTGTTCTCGACGCTCTGGTCGTCGTTACCTTGAGTCAGCGCGGCCGCGTCACCGAGTTCGATCACGGCAGGGACTTCTTCGGGCTGCTCTTCCATGGGACCCCTTTCAGCGGACCTGGAGCCAACCTAGGAAGAGCGGAGGGCACCGACTATGAGGATGCTCGATTATTCATCCCGGAATTTTTACCATGCGCGCTCGGAGAATAATCGCGAATAGAGCATGGCGTGGCAGGGGCTCTGAATGCAGTCAGGGTCTGGCGTATCAGCCGCCAACGTTCTCCGCGGCGCGCTTGAGTGTGGCGCGGGCCTCACCGTTGAACCGGGCTCCGGATGAGGCCATCTGGAAAACGTGGAGGTACTGTTCGACCTCACTCTGATGGGTCAGTGTCAGTTCAGCAGAAATCGTCTCAATAATTACTGATGCATCATCTTGTATCCAGAACCCGTGAAGGGGGAGGTAAGGTGGCGAGGCGTCGAAGGGAATGATTCCAAGAGAAACGTTGGGAAGGCCGGAAGCGGTTATCAACCGGTCGATCTGCCCCATCATCACGCCCCGGTCACCACGCCGGTGACATACGGCCGCCTCACTGACGAGGAAGCGGAACCGCTTATCTCGCCGGTAGAGGACACCCTGGCGTCTCATCCGCTGTTCGACCGCGTCCCCGACGCTGGAGGCGGACCCGTTTTTGCGGTTGACCGACTCCAAGACGGCGTGCGCGTAGCCGGGTGTCTGGAGTAACCCTGGGATGATCATCGGCTCGAAGACACGGAAGAGACGAACGCGCTCCTCGTCGGAGGCCAGGCGTGATTGGATGCCGTCCAACCCGCCATGGAGCTGGCGCTTCCACTCGACCCACATCGACTCCAGGGCATTGAGCCGGCTGATGAGGTCGGCGGCCGTACCAGTGTTGCCGCAGGCCTGCGCCCAGGCGGTGACCTCAGCCACGCTGGGAGTCTGGCGGCCTGTTTCGATCTTGGAGACCTTCGGTTGGCTCCACGCCAGCCGCTCCGCGAGCTGTGTTCCGGTCAGCCCTGCTGAGTTCCGTAGCTCGCGGAGCCGTCTCCCCAGATCGTGGCGGGCGCGATCAATGCTGTAGGTCACCTAGGTATTGAACCGTTTGCTCGTGTCAGGGTGTAGTCGCTGTGCTGGATGGCGTAGTGCAATGCGATGTCCCGCCACTGACAGTACTGTGCGATCGCAGTCGGGTCGTCGATCCTTTCGAGCTCGCGGGGCACGTCATCACCATCGAAGTGCAGGATGCAGGCCCACCGGCTGTCGAACAGCCAGAAGTCGATCTCGGGAAGCTGTTTCACCGCGGGATGGTGGCGGGGAAGCCACCGTATGTCCTCACCCGCTTCAACGTTGAACCGTGTGACCGCGTGTTCCCAGGTGATGTAGTCGCTCAGCGGTTCCGAGATGATGCGGACCCGCTGCCAGATCTTGCCCTCCTGGCGGCATGCGGTGACGTTTTGGTGCCAGGGGGAGGTGCGGGCGTGGTCCTCCTTGCGCCCGAGGTCGCCGGTGGAGAGGAAATGCCGGATGGTTTCCTCCTCCTCAGCGACGTTGTAACGGTCGCGGACTTCGAGCTTCCAAGCGGTGTGCTCGAACTCGGTGAACTGCCGGTCGAACTCATCTTCGGTGAGGAGCCTGCGCATCCTTCACCCACTTCCGTCTGCGTAGCGGAGGAGTTCGCGGGGAACCTCCACGAGCGTCTCGTTGTCCGCGAGGTCGCGGACATCGTTCATGGCTTCGGCGTCGGTGACCGTGTAGCCCTGCACAACGATGGTGCCGCGGTCGGTCTTGTAGAGGGTCGGACACTTGCCGTTCTCACTGTCGGTACCCAGGAACGTCAACCGCATCAGCGCCTGCTTCCATATAGTCGCGAATATTCAATCCATCCAAACGTGCCACAACACTCTGGATCGATCCAGGTGTGATCCGTGACCGGATGCGGCCGCAAGCTGCCGGAACGGGCCAGATGCCGCAATACCGCATCCCTGGGTGCGGGAGAGCCGTACCTGCCTGCGCCCCGGGGGCGCCTGCTCTAACCTTGGGGTTCGTGAGAGAGCACCGATACCCCTGGCCCGAAGCGAGCTCCACCGGTGTCGGCTCGTATCCGGGAGAGGCCCCGGACGAGGCGATGCGCGTCATCATGGGAGAGCTCCCCGACCTTCCGCACCTGCCGGAGCTTCCGGCGCGCGGCGCGGGCGCCGACATCATCGGACGCGCGGGCGCCGTCCTGGTCGATTTTCCGATCGAGGTGCGGCCCTCGGGGTGGCGGGTGGTGCAGCGCCCGGGGCGCGATATGAGCCGGGCGTCGAGCTTTCTGGCCTACGACCTCGATGCTCTTGAGCAGCACGCGGGCGGCTACCGGGGGCCGCTGAAGATCCAGGTCGCCGGCCCCTGGACACTGGCCGCGGCGGTCGAGCTGCGCTCAGGGGAGAAGCTGCTCGCCGATCACGGCGCGGCCGCCGACCTGTGCGCGTCGCTGGCCGAAGGCGTTCGCGCGCACATCGCCGACATCGGCAGGCGCGTCCCCGGCGGTGAACTCCTGGTCCAGGTGGACGAGCCCTCGCTGCCCGCGGTGCTTCTCGGAGAGGTCCCGACGGCCAGCGGCTACGGGCGGCTGCGGGCGGTCGAACGGGTCACCGTCGAGGAGCGACTGCGCACGCTGTTCGCAGCCGTCGCCGATTCCGGTGCACTGCCCATGGTGCACTGCTGCGCCCCGGCCGTCCCCATCGACCTGCTGCGGCGCTCGGGGGCCCGCGCGCTGAGCCTGGACGCCGCCCTGCTGACCCGCCGATCCGACGAGCAGATCGCGGTCGCGGTCGAGGAAGGGGTCGGCATCTTCGCAGGTGTCGTCCCGAGTACGGATGCGGTTCTGTCCGACCCCGCAGATACTGTCGATCCTGTACGTGAGCTGTGGCACCGGATCGGCTTCGCCCCCGAGCTCCTGGCACGCGCGGTGGTCACCACACCCACCTGCGGGTTGGCCGGGGCATCACCGGGCCATGCCCGTGCCGCGCTCGCCGCCTGTCGCGCGGCGGCGCGGGTGCTGCGTGAGGAACCACAGCGGTAAAACGAGGAAAGGACGTCGCGGGTGAGCGTGCAAGAGTCGGCGGACGTCGATGCAGTCCCCGCCGAGGTACGGGAGCGCCACGCCGAGCTGTGCCAGGAGATCGACGACCACAGCTACCGGTACTACATGCAGAGTCCGATCATCTCCGATGCCGAGTACGACCAGCTCATGGAGGAGCTGCGCGGTATCGAGGAACGCCACCCCTCCCTCGCCACCCAGGACTCGCCCACACAGAAGGTCGGCGCCCCCATCAGCGTCGACTTCGCCGCGGTCGAGCACCTGGAGCGCATGCAGAGCCTCGACAACGCCTTTGACCTGGATGAGCTGCGGGCCTGGGCGCATCGGGCCGAGAACGAGACCGCCATCTCCGCTTACCTGTGCGAACTGAAGATCGACGGCTTGGCCGTCGACCTCGTCTACGAGAAGGGGCGGCTGGTCCGTGCGGCCACCCGCGGCGACGGCCGCGTGGGCGAGGACATCACGCTCAACGTCCGCACCATCGACGCTGTCCCCGTGCACCTTGACGAGAGCGTCCATCCGGCCCCCGAGCTGCTGGAGGTGCGCGGCGAGGTGTTCCTGCCGGGGGAAGCGTTCGAGGCGCTCAACGCCCGGCTGGCCGACGACGGCAAGCCGCCTTTCGCCAACCCGCGCAACGCCGCCGCGGGGTCGTTGCGGCAGAAGGACCCCAGGGTCACCGCCACCCGCCCGCTGAGCATGCTCGTCCACGGGGTCGGCGCCCACGAAGGCGTCACCTTCACCCACCAGTCGCACGCCTACGATCTGCTGCGCGATTGGGGTCTGCCGGTCAGCGACCGCTACCGGGTGTTCGGCACGCTCGGCGAGGTCCAGGACTACATCACCCACTACGCCGACCACCGCCATGACCCGGCCTATGAGATCGACGGTGTCGTGGTCAAGGTCGACGATGTCGCGGTGCAGCGCAGGCTCGGTTCCACGAGCCGGGCGCCGCGCTGGGCGATCGCCTACAAGTACCCGCCCGAGGAGGTCACCACCCGGCTCGTCGACATCCGGGTGCATGTGGGGCGCACCGGCCGGGTGACTCCGTACGGCGTTATGGAGCCGGTGCGCGTGGCCGGGTCGGAAGTCGAGTTCGCGACCCTGCACAACGCCCGGGAGGTCGAGCGCAAGAGCGTGCTGATCGGTGACACCGTCGTGCTGCGCAAGGCCGGTGATGTCATCCCGGAGATCGTGGGCCCGGTACTGGACCGCAGGGACGGCTCCGAGCGGCCGTTCGTGATGCCGAAGACCTGCCCCGAGTGCGATACGCCGCTGGGGCAGCAGAAGGAAGGCGACGTCGACCTGCGCTGCCCTAACAGCCGCTCCTGCCCCGGACAGCTGCGCGAGCGGCTGTTCTACATCGCCGGCCGCAAGGCGCTGGACATCGAGACGCTCGGTTACGTCGCCGCGACGGCGCTCACCCAGCCGCTCTTCCCGAAGACTCCGCCGCTGCGCGACGAGGGCGACCTCTTCGACCTCACCGTCGAGCAGTTGCTGCCGATCAAGACGCTGGTCCTCGATCCCGACACCACCGAACCCAAGCTCGACCCCAAGACCGGCGAGCCGAAAGTCGTCACGTTCTTCGCCAACCAGAAAGGCGAGCCCAAGAAGACCGTCGAGAAGCTCTTCGACGAACTGGAGTCGGCCAAGCAGCGACCTCTGTGGCGGGTACTGGTGGCGCTGTCGATCCGGCATGTGGGACCGCGCGCCGCGGAAGACCTCGCCCGGCACTTCCGTTCCATCGACGCGATCCAGGCGGCAAGCGAAGAGGAGCTGGCTTCGGTCGAGGGGATCGGCCCCACCATTGCCGCTTCCGTCAGGGAGTGGTTCGCTGTCGACTGGCACCGCGAGATCGTCCGGAAATGGCGCGCGGCCGGTGTGCGGATGGAGGAGGAGGGCGCTGGCAGCGGACCGCGTCCGCTGGAAGGCGTCACCGTCGTCATCACCGGCTCTCTTCCCCGTTACAGCCGTGATGAGGCCAAGGAGGCCGTGGCCGAGTCGGGTGGTCGGGTCACCGGGTCGGTCTCCAGGAAGACCGGGTTCGTGGTGGCAGGTGAGAGCCCGGGCGCCAAGTACGACAAGGCGCTTCAGATGGGGGTGCCGATCCTGGACGAGGCCGGCTTCACGGTACTGCTGGAGAAAGGGCCGGAAGCGGCCATGGCGGCCCGACTGCCCGCGGAGGGGTGAGCGGCAACTCTCCCGAAGATAATTGCGCACGTCACAGCGGGTCACCATGCCAGTGCACCCGGCTCTACGATGTGCGATCATCGGGCTACATGTCGCAGTATTCTGGACTGAATCGGGCGATTGTCCCAGGCAAAATAGGCTTTACTTAAAGTCTTGGCGCGGCAACACTTTGTGATGAAGCGTCGTAAGCTGAATCCGTATCGACCGGGTGTACCCGTATTGCGCAGACGGAGCTGTAACGGTCATGGGGGTGACCGGAACGGTGGATGTGAAGACAGATTTCGTGAGGAGCCGCGGCATCACCAGCGCACCGGTTCGGCGCCGGGCTCCGTGAAGCACCCCTGAGGACGTCTATGTTGGATCCCAATAGCACCCGGGATGTCGGCCCCCGGGTCGGGACACCGCTGTGGGTCTATCTCGCCAGCACCACCGCGGCTGGCTTCGCTCTTCTCGGAGTATCCCTGTTCAACTTCGGGCTGGACCGACTTCAGGAGCTCGCCGCGAAGCCGCTGATCTGGGTCATCCTGTGCATGGTGATCATCGGCGAGCTGCGCCCGATCGTCAGGTCGCGCATGCCCTCCGATGACGGCGTGCCGACCTCCCTCCCGTTCGGGTTCGCGCTGCTGATCTCCTACGGCCTGCCCGTGGCCGGCCTGGTTCAGGCGATCGCCACCGCCATCGCGGGTGTCGCGCGCGGCTACTCGACGCACAGGACCGTGTTCAACCTCGCCCAGTACACGCTGAGCTTCGGCGCGGCCAACGCAGTGCTGCTGCTCGCCTCCGGGGCGGCGCCGTGGGTCCCGCACGGCCCGGAACTGCTCATCGTCATGCTCAGCGGCGCCACCTACTTCGTGAGCAACCTGGTGCTGGTGGAATGCGCGGTGGCGATGCATGAACGTGTCCCGCTGCACTTGGCGTTCGGCAAGGACCTCGGGCAGCGACTGTTCGTGAACGGTGTCCTGTTCAGTCTGGCGCCGCTGGTCGTGGTCGCGATGAACCACTCGGTGTGGCTGGTTCCGCTCTTCTCGCTGCCGCTGGTGGCCCTCTACACCAGCGCCACCCTGTCGGCCAAGCGGGAGTACCAGGCCAACCACGACGAACTCACCGGCCTGGCCAACCGCAAGCTGCTGATCCTGCGCACCCAGGAAGCACTGAGCGAGGCTCAGCAGCGCAAGCAGCGTGTCGGTCTGCTGCTGCTCGACCTCGACCGGTTCAAAGAGGTCAATGACACCCTCGGCCATCCCACGGGGGACCGGCTGCTGCAGACGGTCGCGCGTCGCCTCGCGCACAGCGTCCGCCCCGGCGATCTGGTGGCGCGTCTCGGCGGTGACGAGTTCGCCGTGCTGCTGCCCCAGGTGCGCGATGCGGCCTCGGCCCGCGAGGTCGCGGCGCGGCTGCGGGTCTCCCTGGCCGAACCGGTACGACTCGACGGTATGGATTTCGACCTCGAGGTCAGCGTGGGCATCGCGCTCTACCCCAACCACGCACCGGACTTCGAACTGCTCATGCAGCGCGCCGATATCGCCATGTACGTCGCCAAGGAGCGCCGCACGGGCGTGGAACTGTACGCACCGCACAAGGACCGCAACTCCACGGCCCGGCTGAGCCTGTTCGGCGAATTGCGCCGTGCGCTTGCCGAAGGCGAACTGGAGATGTTCTACCAGCCGAAGGTGAGCCTGGACGACCACCGCGCGGTGGGCCTGGAAGCGCTGGTGCGCTGGCGGCACCCGAAGCGCGGAATCCTGCCCCCGGAAGAGTTCGTTCCCCTCGCCGAGCAGTCCTACCTGATGCGCAGCTTCACGCATGAGGTGATGGAGTCGACCCTGCCGCGGATCTCACACTGGTGGTCCGAGGGGCACCGGTTGCCCGTCGCGGTCAACCTCTCGGCTCGTGAGCTCCTCGACCCGACTCTCCCCGAGATCGTCGCCGCGGGGCTGAGCCGCCACGGGGTCCCGCCCGAAGCGCTGCGCCTGGAGATCAGCGAACGCGTCATGGTGGCCGAGGCCGACGCGGTCACTCCGATCATTCTCACCCTGTCCGATCTCGGCGTGTCCCTCTCCCTGGACGACTTCGGCACCGGCTACTTCACCCTCGCCCGGATCAAGGGCCTGCCGGTGGAGGAGATCAAGATCGACGAGTCGTTCGTCCGGCGCAGTGTGGACGACCCCGACGGACGCGTCATCGTGGAATCGGCGGTCGATCTGGTCGGTACGCTCGGCATGCGCGCGGTCGCCGAAGGGGTGGAGACCGCCGGTGTCGCCGAGGCGATGCACGCCATGGGCTGCTACGCCGCGCAGGGCAGATTCTTCGCCCCGCCGCTGGAGGCCGCCGAAGTCGTCGACTGGCTGCTGAAGAACGGCGGTCTGGACCACTCCTCCGGAGAACGCACGACATCGGCCTAGATCAATGATCTAGCCAAAGCGCTCTTCGCTCTGGCCGAACAGCCATAGGATTGAGGTGTCCGAATCCGCCGAAGAAACGGTTTGCCTTCATGTCCGCCATCACCCGTGATGAGGTCGCTCACCTCGCCCGGTTGTCGCGGCTGGCGCTGAACGAGGACGAGCTGGACCAGCTCGCCGCCCAGTTGGATGACATCATCTCCGCTGTGGCCAAAGTGCAGGAGGTCGCCAAGGGCGACATCCCGCCGACCTCGCACGCCCTGCCGCTGACCAACGTCTACCGCACCGACGAGTCCCGACCGGGGCTGCCCCCCGAGCAGGCGCTGGCGGGCGCGCCCTCGGTTGAGGACCAACGGTTCCGCGTACCGCGGATCCTGGGGGAGGAAGAATGACGAGCACCGACCTCATCCGGATGAGCGCGGCCGAGCTCGGCGCGGCGATCGGCTCCGGCGAAACCTCCTCCGTGGAAGCGACCGAGGCGTACCTGGACCGCATCGCCGATGTCGACGGCGACGTTCACGCGTTCTTGCACGTAGACCGCGAGACGGCACTGGAGCAGGCCCGCGCGGTCGATGCCCGCCGCGCCGCGGGCGAGGAAACGGGACCGCTGGCCGGTGTGCCCATCGCCCACAAAGACGTGTTCACCACCACGGACATGCCCACCACAGCGGCGTCGAAGATCCTGGAGGGGTGGCGGCCGCCCTACGACGCCACGGTGACCTCCCGGCTTCGCGACGCGGGCCTGGTCATCCTCGGCAAGACCAACATGGACGAGTTCGCCATGGGCTCCTCAACGGAGAACTCGGCCTACGGCGTCTCCCGCAACCCGTGGGACCTCTCCCGGGTGCCGGGCGGTTCCTCCGGTGGCTCTTCGGCGGCCGTCGCCGCGTTCGAGGCTCCGCTGGCCACCGGCACTGACACGGGGGGCTCCATCCGCCAGCCGGCCGCGGTCTGCGGCCTGGTGGGCGCCAAACCCACCTACGGCGGTTCGTCGCGCTACGGCATGATCGCGTTCGCCTCGTCGCTGGACACGCCGGGCCCGCTCGCACGCACGGTGCTGGACGCCGCCCTGCTGCATGAGGCGGTCTCCGGGCACGACCCGAAGGACTCCACCTCCATCGACGCGCCCGTGCCGCCGGTGGTCGAGGCCGCCAGGCGCGCCGACGTCGAAGGGCTGCGCATCGGCGTGGTCAAGGAGTTCGGCGGCGAGGGGTACCAGGCGGGCGTGCTGCAGCGCTTCCAGGAGGCCGTGGAGCTGCTCGAGTCCCTGGGCGCCAAGGTCGTCGAGGTGTCCTGCCCCGCCTTCGACGCGGCGCTGGACGCCTTCTACCTGATCGCGCCGAGCGAGTGCTCCTCGAACCTGGCCCGGTTCGATGCCATGCGCTACGGCCTGCGGGTGGGCGACGACGGGACCCGCAGCGCCGAGGAGGTCATGGCGCTGACCCGTGCCGAGGGATTCGGCCCCGAGGTCAAGCGCCGGATCATGTTGGGCACCTACGCGCTCTCCAGCGGCTACTACGACGCCTACTACGGTTCGGCCCAGCAGGTGCGCACGCTCATCAAACGCGACTTCGACGCCGCCTTCGACAACGTCGATGTGCTGGTGTCGCCGACGGCGCCCACCACGGCGTTCCCCATCGGCGAGCGGGTCGGCGACCCCATGGCGATGTACCGGGCCGACCTGTGCACCGTCCCGGCCAACCTTGCGGGCAATGCCGCGCTCTCGGTGCCCTGCGGGCTCGCCCCCGAGGACGGCTTGCCGGTCGGCCTGCAGGTCATGGCGCCGGCGCTCGCCGACGACCGCACTTACCGCGTCGGCGCGGCGCTGGAGGCCGCCCTGGGGAACAAGGACAACGGGGCACTGCTGAACAAGAACGCCTTCGCCGTGTAGGCGGAGAACGGGTCCGGAACCGGCCGACCAGATCGAGGGGCGCGTGCGGCTTCAGCTGCACGCGCCCCTTTTTCCGCTGCCGCGGAAAGGGCGGCGGGAAACGGCAACGCCCGCCGCCGTATCACTACGGCGGCGGGCGTTGCCCTCATCCGGTCACACGCCGGGGAGTACCCCTACTCCTCGGTCGTGTCGGCCGCGGCGCTGCGGCGCTTGCGGCTCAGGTACATCGCGGCGCCACCACCGCCGACGGCGGCGACCGCAGCGGCGACGAGACCGCCGAGCGCGACACCGGTGACGGGCAGCCCGCCCTTGTCGTCGTCGCCCTCGGGCTTCTCCGGCTTCTCCGGCTTCGGCTTGTCGTCACCGGTCGGCGTGGGGCTGGGCTCCTCGGTGGGCTCCGGGGTCGGGCTGGGCTCCTCGCTGGGCTCCTCGGTGGGCTCCGGGGTCGGCTCGGGCTTGTCGCCCTCGGCCCAGGTGACCTTGATGCCGTCGGTGACGGTGGCCTCACCGGTCTCGGCGGTGATCAGGGTCTGGGTCGGCTTGTCCTCGGTGCCCTTGAACAGGCGGCCGGCGTGCACCTCGGTGGAGACGGAGGCGGAGACGGTGGCCTCGCCGGGGTCGGTGCCCTCCGGGACCTGCACGCCGAACGTGTCGCCGTTGCCCACGTTCTCAACGGCCTCGCCGGTCTCCAGGTCGACCAGTTCGACGCCCTCGGGGGCATCCAGCTCGAGCGGCAGGGACTCGGCGCTGGTCTCGACGGTGAACTCACCGATGGTCTCGCCGGCCTTGCCTTCGGCCGACTTCGGGCTGATCGCCAGCGACGCCTCGGGTTCCTCGGTCTGGGGGAGTTCCTCGGCGTTGTCGACCAGGTACTCGTAGAGCTTCTTGACGTTCGGCTGGTTCCTGCCCTTGAGTTCGACGTCGTTGCTGAAGTGCCAGATGGCGGCCTGGGTGCCGGCCAGGGCGTCCTTCTCGCTGAGGCGGGCGATGCCGCTGTCCTTGGCGAGCTCATCGACGCTGACGGTGGGGTAGGAGTTCTGCAGGATCCAGTGGACCTTGGCGGGCTCGGCGAATTTGCCCTTGCCCGGGTAGTTCGCCCAAGCGTCCTCCGCGTACTTCGCCCCCTTGCGGATACTCGTCTCGTAGTCGATGCAGTAGGCCTTCAAGACCGTGCCGTCGTCCAACTCCAGGTTGAACAGCGTGGTGTTGATCTGGCTCCCGCCCATGCTGACGGCGTGGCCGTTGGCGGCATTGTCGCCCTTGTACTTGCCCGTGGCGCCCTCGGCGAAGGCCGGCCCGGCGGAGAAGCCGAAGGCCAGGGCGGCCGCGGTGGCGGTGGCGGCGACCGTGGTCAGGGTGCGGCCGCGGCGCTTGGTTGAACGGGGGAGATTCGTGTCGATCAAATTGTGTCCCGGTGAGTTTTAGGGGAACCGGACGATGCTGCTCCTCCTGTCCAGGAGGCGGCAGCGCATGGCCGACCGGAAGGGGCATCCGTGAAGAGCGATGCGCCAGGGGTCCGGTGCGGTGTTCGGCCAATGTGGTACTCGAGCGCCCCTTGGGGGCGTGCTACGTCGATGCGCCGGGGACGCGGTAAGCGGGATCCGCGTCGGCGCTTGGGTCAACTACCGCACCGCCAGATACTAGCGACCCTATTCCGGGCTTCCAACATGGTTGGCCAAATTGACATGAATCTGTTTGGTCTTCCCGGTTTCTGCCGGTTCCATGTGGGCACCCGCACCCGTTCAGCGGGGCGGTGCCGGGGGCGCGACCAGGGGGAGAAGGGCGGCTCTCCCAGCGGAACGGAAAGCACCCCGCACCATAAACCCGCAGTTATGTCCTTAATGACCTGCGAAAATACTGTGAGTCACGGGCGGAATCGAGGTTTGTTCCGGATAAAGGACATCACCGCCGCTCCCGCGGCCAACAGGGTCAGACCGGTGATGACGATGGCCCCGACCCAGGTTCCGGTCCGCACCAAATTATTTTCAGGTTTGCGGTCGTCGGCGATGACGACCTCGCTGGGTGACGGTGACGGAGACGGAGACGCGGTCTCTGCCGGTTCTGTCGGCTCCGCCGGTGCCGTCGGCTCAGGCTCGGACTCGGCCCCGGACTCGGCGGCGGGGGCGTCGCGGAGCCAGTCGACCTTCACTACCGTCGTACTCTCAGCCGTGGCGGAATCGGCCGTGATCAGCGGCTGAGTCTGCACCCCGTCCCGCCCGGTGAACACCCGGCCCGGTTCGAGCGTGGCGTCGAGCGCGCGTGCGTAGACGGTCGCCACGCCCTCGGGGGCCGACGGATCCACCCGCAGGTAGAACTCTTCGCCATCGGATGCCTCGGCGAGAGGTGCGCCGTCAGCATCGGTGATCCGCAGCGAGGACGTGCCTTTGACGGAGAGCGCGACCGGTGAGGTGCTCGTTGTCCGCACCGCCAGAGGGCCGAGCGGTTCGGCGGGGTCGGCGCCTTTGATGCGCCCCGGTGTGACGGTCAAGGAGGGGGGCGGCTCGGCCGCGTCGTTCTCCCGCGCCTCGGTCACCAGGTAGGTGTACAGCTCCTGGACCCGGCGATGGTTGCCGTTCTCGGTCCCTGCCGCGGTGCTCAGGTCGGCGCCATTGGTGTGGTGCCAGATGGCGGCCTGGGTGGCGGCGATCGCCTGGTCCTTGGTCAGACCGGAAACGCCGCTTTCGGAGCGCAGCCGTTCCAGGTCGATATGGGGATAGGAGTTGCGCACGATCCAGTTCAGCTGCTGGGGGTCGGTGACGTGGGTGTCCGGGATGTCCGACCAGCCCCCCTCGATGTAGGCGGCCTGGTGGTCCACGCTCGTGCTGATGTCCGCGCAGTAGGCGGGCACCGATGCGTCCCCGTCCACAACCAGGTGGTACAGGGCGGTCTCAACGGCCTCGCCGTTGGTGAGGCGGATGACCTCGCCGGCCGTGGACGTGCGGTCCACCCGGGAGAAGTCCTCGGCCGCGGCGGGCGAGGCGATCCCCGTGCTGATGAGGAGCGCGACAAAGAGCGCCGCGGCACTGCGCCGCAGATGGCTGAACATGTGTGGGACAGCGCTCCCTGGAGGAGGCGGGACAGGAAAAGGGAGGGCAGACGAGACAGTGATCGAAACGGATTGCGGTCAAGGATGACCAGGGAGGGATAGATCAAGAATAACCGGGTGCGCCTGCGTGGCTGAGGGCGGCTGCACGGGTGACGTCGAATCGTGCGTGTGCTGTTACATAACGAGACCGGCAGCAGAAACCCCCTCGCCACGGCGTCGTAGCGGCCGTATGTGTCCCGGCTGTTCCCGCGGCATCGGTAGGCTGCGAAGTGTGCCCCGGTCACCTGCCGATCGACGGGGCGCGGTGTCCATGTCGGGTGTCTCGTCGGCGGGCAGTGCGCGGCGAGGCTGTTCGGATACGGAAACGGGTTGTGCGGCGATGGTTGGCGCGGTAACGAATAGCCCTGCCACGAGCGGAGATCCCGCCCCGGTGGCATACGACGACGCCATGCGCAGGTACGAGCCGGTGCTCGGGCTGGAGACGCATGTCGAGCTGGGCACGGCGTCGAAGATGTTCTGCTCGTGTGCGACCGAGTTCGGCGCCGCTCCCAACACCCAGGTCTGTCCGGTATGCCTGGCCCTGCCCGGTTCGCTGCCGGTGGTCAACGGCACAGCGGTGGAGAGCGCGATCCGGCTCGGGCTGGCGCTGAACTGCTCCATCGCCTCGTGGTGCCGCTTCGCCCGGAAGAACTACTTCTATCCGGACATGCCGAAGAACTACCAGATCTCGCAGCACGACGAGCCGTTGTGCACCGACGGCTACCTCGATGTCGTGGTCGACACGCCCGAGGGGCCGCGCGAGTTCCGCGTCGAGATCGAACGCGTGCACATGGAGGAGGACACCGGAAAGACCTCCCACGTAGGAGGCGCGACCGGGCGCATCCACGGTGCCGACTACTCCATCGTCGATTACAACCGGGCCGGTATCCCGCTGCTGGAGATCGTCACCAGGCCCATCGAGCACACCGGTGACCTCGCCCCCCAGGTGGCCCGTGCCTACGTCGCCGAACTGCGCGACCTCGTCCGCTCCCTCGGGATCTCCGACGTGCGTATGGAAGAGGGATCGCTGCGTTGCGACGTCAACGTCTCGTTGATGCCGCGCGGAGCCGACGAGTGGGGCACCCGCAGCGAGACCAAGAACGTCAACTCGCTGCGTTCGGTCGAGCGGGCCGTGCGCTCGGAGATCGAGCGGCAGGCCGGGGTGCTCGACGCCGGCGGGCGTGTGGCCCAGGAGACCCGCCACTTCCAGGAGAACATCGGGCGTTCGATTTCCGGGCGGAGCAAGGAGGAGGCCCAGGACTACCGCTACTTCCCCGACCCCGACCTGGTGCCGGTCGCCCCGAGCGCCGAGTGGGTGGAGGAGCTGCGTGCCGGGCTGCCCGAGCTGCCCGCGGCCAAGCGCTCCCGGGTGAAGCGGGAGTGGGAACTGTCCGACGAGGAGCTGCGCGACCTCGTCAACGCTGACGCCATCGACCTGGTGGCCGCTACGGTGGACGCCGGCGCGTCTCCGACCGACGCCCGCAAATGGTGGCTGAACGAACTCTCCCGCCGCGCCACCGAGAGCGAGACCGAACTCTCCGCGCTGCCGATCACCCCCGCCCAGGTGGCGCGGGTCATCGCGCTGGTCACCGAAGGCACGCTCACCAACAAGCTGGCACGTCAGGTCGTCGACGGGGTGCTCAACGGCGAGGGCGATCCCGACACCGTCGTCGAGGCCCGCGGACTCACCGTCGTCAGCGACGACTCCGCTCTCGGAGCGGCCGTGGACCAGGCCATCGCCGACAATCCCGACATCGCCGAAAAGATCCGCGGCGGGAAGGTGGCCGCAGCGGGGGCACTGGTCGGTGCCGTCATGAAGGCCACCCGAGGCCAGGCCGATGCCGGCCGCGCACGCGAACTCATCCTGGAAAGGCTCGGGGCGCAGTGAGTCCGTACGTGGTGGACGGGAAGGACTGCGCACGTACGGTGATCGCGCTGTCGCCGTGTCTCTGCACGTTCTCTATCGGAGCGTGACATTGACTGAATAGCGTGGCCGGGGGAATCCGAATCGTGCAGCGAGGGGTCGACAGATATCGCGGATCGTCACGCCAGGCGGGTTCGGTGCGGCGAGGCACCATCGACCGGCGCGGTCTCCGCTGTTCGCGCCCTGTCTGAGCGCAGGACCGGTCCCGGGACCAGATCGCGTCCCTCTCGGGTGAGTCGGCCGAGCCTATGGCGCGGTGCAGGAGGAGGTGCAATTCGATGACCACGTTGCACAGACGCGCATGAACTCTCCTGAGATGGAGCGTCGGCGTCTGGACGAGGAGTCCACTACGGGCGGGTGTTCTGCGCCGTCGATGCGACGGTAGCGCGGGCCGGGATACGGATCCGCGCCCGGCCACGGGGCCGCCGCGATCACGTCCGGCAGACCGGTCGCGGTCGGCACATCCCACGCTGCCGCACGGGCCCCGTAGGGGCGTGCGGCACAGTCGGGTTCCGGCCACGGGCCTGTGAAGGTGTCCGTGCGGGAACACACCCCGGAAGGAGGCGGGTGCCGCTCCTCCGGCCTGAGCGCCGGGGCGGTTGCGCCCAACAACAGATGATGACCGCTGTCGTGGCGGGACACGGTTCCCACCTCGCCTTCATCGGATTCCGCGGAGGAACGCGATGAAGGCCGACTCCCGCTTCTGGCTCGGGGGCATCGTAGCGATCACCCTGCTGTACGCCTCGGGGACGCTCATCGCCTCCGGGGACATGTCGCTGACCACACGGCTCGGAAGCTGGCCTACGGCTGTGGCGGCCGGTGCGGCGGCAGCCTCGCTGCTGTATGCGGCGCGGCGGCGCGCCGCGAGCGCGGCCGACAGCGAGGCCAACGCCGATGGCGCCGACGGTGCGGCTGCGCTGCGCTTCCTCGGCTTTGCCGCGCTGGCCTGGTGTGCGGGTGCCCTCACCTACGCCATTACCGGTCTGCTCAGCACCAACGCGGCGTTCTCCCTGACCTTCGGTGACCTGTTCGCGTTATTCGCGCTCCCCCTGTTCGTGCTGGGGTTCGTCCGTTTCGCGCCATTGCCGAGCGGATTCCGCTCAGCCATCCGGCATTTCACCGACAGCTATGTCTGCGCTGCCGCGCTGTTCTCGGTCGTGTGGCTGCTGCTCTTCGCTCCTCTCTACAGCGAGCTGGGGGAGGGGGCCGGGTTCCTGGCGTTCGCGCTCGTGTACCCGGTCGCCGACATCGCCGTGGTCTGCCTGCTGGCGCCACTGGTGTTAACCTCCCCGCACAGCACGCGCCGGGCGGTGCTGCTCGCGACCGGGGCGTTCGTCATCATCTGCGGTGCCGACCTCATCGGCGCGGTCTCACGCCTCACGGGCGAGGCACTGGCCGGAGGCATCGAATACCCGGTGCGGTTGCTCGGCTTCGCGCTGCTGGGGAGCCTGCCCTGGCTGATCAGGGAGAGCGCCGGCACCGAACCGCGCCGGATCACCGGGCGCGGCCTCTACCGGTTCGCGCCGGAGATCGCCGCGTTGGGCGCACTGTCCATCGCCGCGGTGGTGCTCACGGTCAGCGGGATACGGCTGGAGGGCCTGGCGCCGGTGCTGCCTCTGGCGGCGGGTTCGGCCGTGATCGTGCTGCTGGTCCGAATGGTCGGCCTGTTGGAGGAGAACGCGACGCTGACGCGCATGGTGGCAACGCGTGAACGGCACTTCCACGAGTTGGCCAGGAACAGTGGCGACGTCATCCTGATCCTCGACTCCGATGCCCGGATCTTCTACGTCAGCTCGGGAGCAGCAGAGACGTTCGGCTACCGGCTGGACGATGTCCTTGCTGAGCCGATCACCGCGATCGTGCATCCGGAGGACCTGCCTGAGGTGAACGCGGCGATGTCGGCGTTCAAACGAGGGGTGGACGAGGGTGTACACCTGCGGGTCCGAGTGCGGGCCGCCGACGGTACGTGGCGGCACACCGAGTCGACCGCCTCTCTGTACGAGCAGCCCGGAGAACCTGATCGGCTGCTGGTGACCACACGCGACATCAGTGCCCAGGTGGCGCTGGAGGACCAGGTCAACCACTTGACGTTCCACGATGGCATCACCGGGCTGCCCAACCGGGCCTATCTGGAGGAGCGCGCCCGCGAGGTGCTGGCCCGCCGCGCGTGGGCCGAGGACGGCCCCGGAGAGGTCGCCGCGGTCTTCCTGGATCTTGACGGGTTCACCGCCGTGAACGACTCGGCCGGCCACACCTTCGGCGACTACTTGCTCGCGCAGGCCGCGCGGCGGTTGCGGGCGACCACCACGTCCGGTGTCACGCTCGCCCGCTGGGGCGGCGACGAGTTCGCCGTGCTGGTCGAGGAGAGTGTCTACGCGCAGCAGGTGGTGGACCTGGCCGAGCGGCTGGTCCGGGTCATCAGCGCCGAGCCCTTCCAGGTGGCCGACCGGGAGGTCGTGCTCACGGCCAGCGCGGGCGTGGCCTTCGCCGAACCGGGAATGGACAGCGGCGAACTGCTGCGCAATGCCGACATGGCGATGGCCCGCGCCAAGGAGCAGGGGGGCGGCGGACGGCTGGAGATCTATGCCGCGGACATGCACGCCAAGGTCGTGAGCCGGCTGGAGTTGCAGACCGAGCTGCGTCAGGCCATGGCCAACGGCGACTTCGTACTGGAGTACCAGCCGGTAGTGGATCTGGAGACGTCACAGGTCACCGCGGTCGAGGCGCTGGTGCGCTGGCGGCGCGGCGACGAACTGGTCCTGCCGGAGACGTTCATCGGGCCGACGGAGGAGTCGGGGCTGATCACATCACTGGGGGAGTGGGTCCTCCGGGAGGCGTGCGAGAGGGTCGCGCTGTGGCGCGCCTCGGACTGGAAGATAGCGCTGTCGGTGAACCTTTCGGTAAAGCAGATCCTGTCGCCGGGGTTTGTCGAAACGGTGGCCGGTGTGCTCGCCGAAAGCGGGCTGCCCGCCGAGGTGCTCACCATGGAGGTCGACGAGGAGGTGCTGCTGGAAAACCCCGGAGAAGCGGTGGAGCGCCTAGCGGAGCTGAGGAGGCTCGGCGTGCGGTTGGCCATCGACGACTTCGGCATGGGCTATGCCTCGCTGGCGCACCTGCGCGAACTGCGGGTGGACGCGATCAAGATCGACCCGTCCTTCATCCAGGACCTCGGCTCTGACAGTACCGTCACCCTGCTCAGCCATACGATCATCCGGCTGGGCCAGGACCTCGGCATGCAGGTCATCGCCGAGGGCATCGAGCGCCCAGAGCAGCTTGAACAGCTGCGCACCATGGGCTGCGGCTACGGGCAGGGCTTCCTTGTGGCCCGCCCCATGGTGGCCGAGGGGGTCGAAGCCCTGGTCGGCGACGAGGCGGGCATTCCGCTTTAGCCCGGGCCCCGGTCAGCCCGCGGCCCGGCCGGCGGGGCTCGCGGAATCCGCCGGTGGCGCCCTCCGTGTTCCGGGTGTTTTCGGCAATGGGACACAGGGCTTCGCCTGAAGAGGGTTACCTGCGCTGCAGTCGTATGCTGAACATCACATCTCAAATAGCGAGATAAAGTGCCGTTCCGTTTGACGGAGTGCCGCCTCCTCGGTCATCGTTGAAACCGTGCAGAGCAACTTCCTCATTCTCGTACTTGGTCAGCGCGCAGTCAGCTGACCGAGGTACCGGCTGCGCGCTCCCCTCAACCGCACGACGCGGTGAGGGGTTTTTTGTTGCCAGGCACACCCGACTACGAGCCCTCTCTGAAGGATCTTGTGATGACCGAGCAGATGACCGGAGCCCAATCGCTCATCAGGTCGCTGGAGCATGCCGGCGTCGATGTGGTTTTCGGGATTCCCGGGGGGGCGATCCTCCCCGCCTACGATCCCCTCTACGACTCCGCGCGTGTACGTCACATCCTCATGCGACACGAGCAGGGCGCCGGCCACGCGGCGGAGGGCTACGCCTATGCCACCGGCCGCCCGGGTGTCTGCATGGCGACGAGCGGCCCTGGAGCGACCAACCTCGTGACACCGCTCGCCGACGCGCACATGGACTCCGTTCCCATGGTCGCCATCACCGGTCAGGTGGCCTCTCCCGCGATCGGTACCGATGCCTTCCAGGAAGCCGACATCTGCGGCATCACAATGCCGATCACCAAGCACAACTACCTGGTCCGGGACCCCGCTGAGATCCCGCGCACGATCGCCGAAGCGTTCCACATCGCTTCCACCGGCCGGCCCGGCCCGGTGCTGGTGGACATCGCCAAGGACGCCCTCCAGCGCCAGACCGAATTCGCCTGGCCGCATCGACTGGACATGCCGGGGTACCGGCCGGTCACCAAGCCGCACGGCAAGCAGGTCCGGGAAGCCGCCCGAATGATCGCTGAAGCCCGCCGTCCAGTCCTCTACGTCGGCGGCGGTGTGCTGCGCTCCGGCGCCGCACAGGAGTTGCGCGTTCTGGCCGAGCTCACCGGCCTGCCGGTCGTCACCACGTTGATGGCGCGCGGAATCTTCCCCGACAGTCATCCCCAGCACCTGGGCATGCCCGGTATGCACGGCAGCGTCACCGCCGTGGGCTCGCTGCAGAAAGCCGATCTGATCGTCGCGCTGGGCGCCCGCTTCGATGACCGGGTCACCGGCAAGCTGGACAGCTTCGCCCCTGACGCCAAGATCGTGCACGCCGACATCGACCCGGCCGAGATCTCCAAGAACCGCCACGCCGATGTGCCGATCGTCGGCGACTGCCGCGAGGTCATCGCCGACCTGGTCGTCGCGGTCCGCAACGACCAGGCCGAGGGCCGACACGGTGACTACGCCGCCTGGTGGGCGCAGCTCGACCGGCTGCGTGAGGTCTACCCGCTCGGCTATGAGGAGGCCGACGACGGCAGCCTGTCCCCTCAGCGCGTCATCCAGCGTCTCGGAGAGATCGTCGGGCCGGATGCCGCCTACGTCGCCGGGGTCGGCCAGCACCAGATGTGGGCCGCGCAGTTCATCGGATATGAGAATCCGGGGACGTTCATCAACTCCGGCGGCCTGGGCACCATGGGCTTCTCCGTCCCGGCCGCGCTCGGGGCCAAGGTCGGCAACCCGGACCGGACCGTCTGGGCGGTCGACGGCGACGGCTGCTTCCAGATGACCAATCAGGAGCTCGCCACCTGCGCGGTCGAGGGCATCCCGATCAAGGTCGCGGTCATCAACAACGGGAACCTCGGCATGGTCCGCCAATGGCAGACGCTGTTCTACGAGGGCCGCTACTCCAACACCAACCTGCAGACTGCGCCCATGGACGAAAAAGTCCGCATCCCCGACTTCGTCCGCCTGGCGGAGGCATACGGTTGTGTCGGGCTGCGCTGTGACCGCACCGAGGACATCGACGCCACCATCGAAAAGGCGATGGCGGTCGACGACGCCCCCGTCGTCATCGACTTCTCCGTCAACCACGACGCGATGGTCTGGCCGATGGTCGGTCCCGGTATCAGCAACGACAACATCCAGTACGCGCGCGACATGGCGCCCGACTGGGACGACGAGGACTAGGAAAACGAAAGGGCAACGACCTCTATGAGCCAGCACACGCTTTCGGTCCTCGTCGAAGACACTCCTGGCATCCTGGCCAGAGCCTCGGCGCTGTTCTCCCGCCGTGGTTTCAATATCCACTCCCTCAGCGTCAGCACGACCGAATACGAGGGACTCTCCCGCATGACGATCGTGGTCAACTGCGACCGCCACCCCTTGGAGCAGGTGACCAAGCAGCTCAACAAGCTGGTGAACGTCATCAAGATCGTCGAAATGGACAGCGACGCCTCGGTGCGCAGGGAACTTCTCCTGGCGAAGGTCAAAGCCGACGCCGGCAGTCGTCCCCACGTCATCCAGACGGCCGAACTGTTCCGGGCCGCCGTCGTCGACGTCAGTCCGGACATGGTCGTCATCGAGGCCACCGGCAAACCCGAGAAGCTCGAGGCGCTGATCCGCAATCTCGAACCGTTCGGCATCAAAGAACTGGTGAAGTCCGGGCTGGTGGCCCTGGGCCGCGGCCCGAGGTCGATCACCGACCGCTCACTGCGGTCCGTGGAGCGCAGCGCCTGACCGCTGGCGCGGTCGCCCGCGCCATGCGCCTCGGAGAGAATTCGAAGATCCGCTCGGTCCGGTCGCGCCGCTACCGGGCCAGCACGACACGACCAAGGAGTATGCCGAAGTGGCAGCAGAGATGTACTACGACGACAACGCCGACCTGAGCATCATCCAGGGGCGTAAGGTCGCCGTGATCGGTTACGGCAGCCAGGGGCACGCGCACGCGCTGTCGCTGCGGGATTCCGGTGTGGATGTGCGCGTCGGCCTCGCCGAGGGCTCCAAGAGCCGGGAGAAGGCCGAGGAGCTCGGCCTGCGCGTGGTCACCCCGGCCCAGGCGGCCAGGGAAGCCGATCTGATCATGATCCTGGTGCCCGACCACATCCACCGCGATCTCTACGCCGAGGAGATCGCCCCGAACCTCAACGAGGGCGACGCGCTCTTCTTCGGGCACGGCTTCAGCATCCGCTACGACCTCATCAAGCCCCCGGCCAACGTCGACGTCGCCATGGTCGCCCCGAAGGGGCCGGGCCACCTGGTCCGCCGCCAGTTCGAGGAGGGGCGCGGCGTCCCCGTGCTCGTCGCCGTCGAGCAGGACGCCTCCGGAAGCGCCTGGGACCTCGCGCTGTCCTATGCCAAGGGCATCGGCGGAACCCGCGCCGGCGCGCTGAAGACCACGTTCACCGAGGAGACCGAGACCGACCTGTTCGGTGAGCAGGCCGTGCTCTGCGGGGGCCTCTCCGAGCTGATCAAGGCCGGTTTCACCACCCTCACCGAAGCCGGCTACCAGCCCGAGGTCGCCTACTTCGAGTGCCTCCACGAGGTCAAGCTCATCGTCGACCTCATGTACGAGGGCGGCATCTCCAAGATGTACTGGTCGGTCTCGGACAACGCCGAATACGGGGGCTACACGCGCGGTCCGCGGGTCATCACCGACCAGACCCGGGAGAACATGCGCGCGCTCCTGTCCGAGATCCGCGACGGCAGCTACGCCCGCGAGCTGGTGGCCGAGTTCGACGCCGGGCGGCCGAACTTCCTCAAGCGCCGCGAGTCGGAGCAGAGCGAGCCGATCGAGAAGGTCGGTGCCGAGCTGCGGCCGCTGATGAGCTGGCTGAAGGGATAGCAGCCGGATCCCGGTCGGGGCGGGCCCTCGGGCCCGCCCCGACCGGTGCCGAGAGAGCGGTTCAGCGGCCCGAATGCGCGTTTCCGACCCTTTCCATTCGTGTTTCCCATCGGCGCACTAGACTTTCCGTGGCCGTAATACCCGACCGAGCCCCACCCGGATGGGCCGGCCGCAACCGGTGCGGTCACGTCGCAACCCATATAAGGATCACGCTGTGCCCAAACCCTCCGTACTCGTCGCGGAAGAACTCTCGCCCGCCGGACTCGCCCTGTTGGAGGGGGACTTCGAGGTTCGCCACACCAACGGTGCCGATCGATCCCAGCTGCTGCCGGCCCTCGCCGACGCCGACGCCCTGATCGTGCGCAGTGCGACACAGGTGGACGCCGAGGCCCTGGCCGCCGCTCCCAAGCTCAAGGTGGTGGCGCGCGCCGGCGTGGGACTGGACAACGTCGACGTCGACGCGTCCACGAAGGCCGGCGTTCTGGTGGTGAACGCGCCCACGTCCAATATCATCAGCGCCGCCGAACAGGCCATCAACCTGCTGCTGGCCTGTGCCCGCAACACCGCTCCGGCGCACAACGCCCTGGTCAACGGTGAGTGGAAGCGTTCCAAGTACACGGGCGTGGAGCTCTATGACAAGACAGTCGGTATCGTCGGCCTCGGCCGCATCGGTGCGCTCGTAGCCCAGCGGCTGTCGGCCTTCGGGACCCGGATCATCTCCTACGACCCGTTCGTGCAGCCGGCCCGGGCCGCGCAGATCGGCGTGGAGATGGTCAGTCTGGACAACCTCCTGCGACGCAGCGACTTCATCACGATCCACCTGCCCAAGAACAAGGACACCGTCGGCCTGATCGGCGACGACGCACTGGCCAAGGTCAAGCCGAGCGTCCGCGTCATCAACGCGGCGCGCGGCGGCATCCTCGACGAGGACGCGCTCTACCGCGCGCTCAAGGACGGGCGGGTCGCCGGTGCCGGCATCGATGTCTGGGCCAAGGAGCCCTGCACCGACAGCCCGCTGTTCGAATTCGAGAACGTGGTCGTGGCCCCGCATCTGGGCGCCAGCACGCACGAGGCGCAGGAGAAGGCCGGAACGCAGGTGGCGCGCTCGGTCAAACTGGCGCTCTCGGGCGAGTTCGTCCCCGACGCGGTCAACGTGCAGGGCGGCGCGGTCGCCGAAGACATCAAACCCGGCCTGCCGCTCACCGAGAAGCTGGGCCGCATCTTCACCGCGCTGGCCGGGGGTGTCGCCAGCCGTATCGACGTCGAGGTCCGCGGCGAGATCGCGACGCACGACGTCAAGGTCCTCGAACTCGCCGCCCTCAAGGGTGTGTTCGGCGACGTCGTCGAAGAGGCGGTCACCTTCGTCAACGCCCCGCTGCTGGCCAAGGAGCGCGGGGTCGAGGTCAACCTGGTCACCAGCGAGGACAGCGGGGACTGGCGCAACCTCATCACCGTCCGCGGTGTGCTGCCGGACGGCCAGAAGGTGTCGGTGTCGGGTACGCTCTCCGGCCCGCGCCACGCCGAGAAGCTGGTCGAGATCAACGGCTACAGCATGGAGATCCCGCTCAGCGAGCACATGGCCTTCTTCTCTTACGAGGACCGCCCCGGCATCGTCGGCACGGTCGGCGCCCTGCTCGGCGAGGCCCGGATCAACATCGCCGGCATGCAGGTCAGCCGGGACGAGGAAGGCGGAAAGGCGCTGATCACGCTGACCGTCGACTCCGCCATTCCGGACACCACCCTGGGAGCGATCTCCACCGAGATCCGCTCCGAGACCACCCGCCAGGTGGATCTGGACTAGGTGTACTGACCTGAGAGGTTGGTTACGCGGGTGGCGAGAGGGCCGTCCGTGCGCCCCGGCGCACGGACGGCCCTCGGGTTCTGGCAGGCGGCCGCCTCGCTGCTGGGGAGGGCTGGGGTATAGCCGGATGCTTGGACATCCGATATTCTGTCGTCCTAGGAGATAGGCGCTCAGTGATGACGCTGGCGCCTCGCGCAGGGCCCCGTATCCGCACCGATCCGGTGCACGCGGCGGTCACCCCGGTAAGGCGATCCCACCGGAACGCGCGCCACCCCGCCGAAGGTCCCGGCAGAGAGACCGCGCTGTCCGCGGCATACTCGCCGTTTCTCGTGCCTTTGGTGCGCCACGTCCGCCAGACCTCGATATCGAGGAGGATCGCCATGTACGACACCGCTCCGGACCCGGCCGAGGCCGAGAACGAGGCCACCCGCGCCGTTCAGGCAGCCCTGGACCGCCGTGACAACGGCGGCTCCACGGGGCGCTAGTCTTGCCTCATCGACCGTTTCGCCTTCTCTCACCACGGGAGGAGGCGCCCGGCTGCCCGCCCGCGGGCAGCCGGGTCCGCGTCGGTACTGAGACCACCATCAAAGTAGAGGCTGGGCTTTTATGGCTGCGCGCACCGTGAAGTTGGCCGTCATCCCCGGCGACGGAATCGGACCCGAGGTCGTCGCAGAGGGGCTGAAGGTCCTCTCCGCCGTCGTCCCTGAGCATGACGCCGCGCTCGATACGACCGAATACGAACTCGGTGCCAAGCGGTGGCATGCCACCGGCGAGACACTCCCCGACTCCGTGGAGGAGGAGCTCCGCGGCCACGAGGCCATCTTCCTCGGCGCGGTGGGCGACCCGTCGGTGCCCAGCGGGGTGCTGGAACGCGGCCTTCTGCTGCGGCTGCGCTTCACCTTCGCGCACTACGTCAACCTGCGCCCGATCCGGTTGTACCCCGGCGTGGCAACGCCACTGGCCGGAGTGGACCCCGATGACATCGACATGCTCGTGGTCCGCGAGGGGACCGAGGGGCCCTACGCGGGGATGGGCGGGGTGCTGCGCAAGGGCACGCCCGGCGAGATCGCCACCCAGGACAGCGTCAACACGCGCTTCGGCGTGGAGCGCGTCGTGCGCTACGCCTTCGAGAAGGCCGCGGCCCGCCCCCGAAAGAAGCTCACGCTCGTGCACAAGGACAACGTCCTGACGTTCGCCGGCGAGTTGTGGCAGCGCGTCGTCCGCGAGGTCGGCGCGGAGTACCCGCAGGTCGCGGTCGACTACCTCCATGTCGACGCCGCCACCATGTTCTTCGTGTCGCAGCCGCAGCGCTTCGACGTCGTGGTCACCGACAACCTGTTCGGCGACATCATCACCGACCTCGGTGCCGCCGTCGCCGGCGGGATCGGCCTGGCCGCGAGCGGCAACATCAACCCCGAGAACGACTTCCCCAGCATGTTCGAGCCGGTGCACGGCTCGGCCCCCGACATCGCGGGCCAGGGCACGGCCGACCCCACCGCTACGATCCTGTCGTCGGCGATCATGCTGGACCACCTGGGCCTGGCCGCCGCCGCCCGGCAGGTCGAGCGAGCCGTCGCCGAGGACCTGCAGGCGCGGGCGGAGGAGGGCCTCGGCGAGCGTTCCACTGCCCAGATCGGCGATGACATCGCCAAGCGAGTAACCGGGCAGGGCTGAGACCCGAGCCACCCGTCTCAGCCCTGCCGGCCAAGAGATTCGGCGCGGCTGAGGCGGATACGCGACGCTATGCCGCAACGGGCGCGCCGGAGAACACATCCCCTCGCGGGGAGCACGGCGCGCCCGTTCGCCATTGCTCCGTGCGCCGACGCGATACCGCTGGTCACGTCGGCCCCACCGAGTACGGACTATGGCCCGGGTGCGTCTTCTGCGCCACACTGGATCCCGGACCGGCAGTGCTGCCGGTCTGCTGCACCGAGAGGAAGACCACCACCCATGAACAGCAACACCACCACAAGCGGGTTGACGTTCGACGTCCAGCTCTCATCCCAGCGGAAGACCCCGCAGGAACGAGCCGCCCTGCTGGACAATCCCGGGTTCGGCAGCGTGTTCACCGACCACATGGTCACCATCCGCTACACCGAGGACAAGGGCTGGTACGACGCCCGCCTGGAGGCCTACGGGCCCCTGACGCTCGATCCGGCGACCGCCGCCCTGCACTACGCCCAGGAGATCTTCGAAGGGCTGAAAGCCTACCGCCACCCCAACGGCACACCGGCCTGCTTCCGCCCGGAGGCCAACGCCGCGCGGTTCAACCGCAGCGCGCGCCGCATGGCCATGCCCGAACTTCCCGAGGACCTCTTCCTCAAAGCCATCGAAACGCTCCTCGCCCACGACGCCGACTGGATCCCCGAACAGGAGAACAGTAGCCTCTACCTACGGCCCTTCATGTTCGCCAGCGAGGTCGGACTCGGGGTCAACAGCCCGTCCCACAGCTACCTGTTCGTGCTGATCGCCTCGCCGTCCGGCCCCTACTTCTCCGGCGGGATCACACCCGTCACGGTCTGGCTCAGCGAGGACTACACGCGAGCGGCCCCCGGCGGGACCGGCGAGGCCAAGTTCGCCGGAAACTACGCGGCGAGTTTCCTGGCCCAGCGCCAGGCGGTGGAGAAAGGCTGCGACCAGGTCGTCTGGCTCGACGCTGTCGAGCACCGCTGGGTCGAGGAGATGGGCGGGATGAACCTGTTCTTCGTCTACGGCTCCGGCGACGACGCCCGGCTCCTCACCCCGGCGCTCACCGGTACGCTGCTTCCGGGCATCACCCGCGACTCCCTGCTCACCCTCGCCCCCGAACTCGGTTTTCCCGTGGAAGAAGGGCGGATCTCGACCGAGCAATGGCGGGAGGCGGCCGAGAGCGGCGAGCTGACCGAGGTCTTCGCCTGCGGTACCGCGGCCGTCGTCACACCGGTCGGCCACGTGAAGAGCTCCCAGGGCGAGTTCTCCATCGGTGACGGCACCCCCGGCCCCGTGACCATGCGCCTGCGCGAGGAACTCGTCGCCCTCCAGTACGGCACCCGCCCTGATGGCCACGGCTGGATCCGCACCTTCGGCTGAGCGGCGCCGATCGGCGCGTGGCCTCGCCGCCCCAGCAGCCGCTGTACGCCGCGGCAGGTGACCGCTCCGCCGATCTTGGGCAGGGACGTTCCTGCCCGCGCGTGGGAAGGAACGGAACGCTCAAGATCGGCGGAGCCGCGGGCATGCCGCACCAGGGTAGGGTGGCGCTCCATGAGCGTTCTGCTCGGCCGTTGCGCGCTGTACGGCCCTGTCCTGGCGTCCAGGGTCCTCGCTCTTGCCGCGGCGGCCGGATGCTCGCCATCGGAATCCCCCGTCACTTGCGAGGAGTCCATCCGGTGCTCAATGCCCGCCTCGCCGTCGGTGCCGCTGCCAGACGATGATGACCTGCGTGACTCCTTCGCGCAGTACAGCGGGCTCACCATCCCCGAAGACGCCGCCGACGTGGAGATCACCGCGGACCACAGCGAGCTCAACGAGCTCTACTACACGGCCTCGTTCACCGTTGACCGGGCCGGACTGGAGGAGTTCTGCGACTCCGCCGATCTCCGGCTCCGCTATTCACCGGACCCGCCCGACGCAGAGACCCGCTCCACCTACGACATCACGGAGAACACCGTCGACGGCAGCGCGGAGTGCGGCGGCACCCATCCCGAGAACGGGCGGGTGCAGCGCAACGTGGTCGCGGTCTTCCCGGACGACGGCACCGCCGCGGTGTACGCCAACATCGTCAAGTGGCCCAACGGCTGAAAGGCGCGGGCGCCCCACCCGGGGGGATGGCCCGCGGGTGTGGCATACTGGTGCCGTGCCGTCTCAGGTGATCATTATCGTGAGGCGCGCTGGCTAACCCGGACCCGCCAGTGCGCTGACCTCTCGTGTCCACGAGGGGTCTTTTTTATTGGCCGCGGGCGGTCCACGACCAGACAGCATCCATCTGCGGGAGTTCCACCCATGCCAGACGACAGTTTCCACGTCTTCGACACGACCCTGCGCGACGGCGCCCAGCGCGAAGGCATCAACCTGACAGTGACCGACAAACTGGCGATCGCGAGGCTGCTCGACGAGTTCGGCGTGCGTTTCATCGAAGGCGGCTGGCCGGGGGCGAACCCCAAAGACACCGAGTTCTTTCAGCGGGCTGCACAAGAGCTGACGCTGAAACACGCGCAACTCACCGCGTTCGGCGCGACCCGCCGTTCCGGTGTGCAGGCGGCCGACGACCCCCAGGTCGCCGCATTGCGCGAATCAGGTGCGCCGGTCGTCACACTGGTGGCCAAGAGCGATATCCGGCACGTCGAACGGGCGCTGCGCACCACCGGCGAAGAGAACCTGGCGATGGTCACCGATACCGTCTCCCACCTGCGCGAGAACGGCCAGCGGGTGTTCCTCGACTGCGAACACTTCTTCGACGGCTACCTGCACGACCCCGACTACGCGACCAGTGTCGTGCGCGCCGCTGCGGAGGCGGGCGCGGACGTGGTCGTCCTCTGCGACACCAACGGGGGAATGCTGCCCGCTGACATCGTCCGGGTCGTCACCGAGGTGCGCGAGGCCACGGGCGTCCGGCTCGGTATCCACGCCCAGGACGACACCGGATGCGCCGTCGCCAACACCCTCGCCGCCGTCGACGCCGGAGCCACGCACGTCCAGTGCACCGCCAACGGGTACGGAGAGCGCGTCGGAAACGCCAACCTGTTCTCCGTGGTGCCGGCACTGGCCCTCAAATACGGCCGCGATGTGCTTCCTGAAGGCTGCCTGGCGGAAATGACCCGGGTATCCCAGGCCATCGCCGAACTCGTCAACATCGCACCGGCCACCCACCAGCCCTATGTCGGCATCTCGGCTTTCGCGCACAAGGCCGGGCTGCACGCTTCCGCGATCAAGGTCGACCCCGACCTCTACCAGCACATCGATCCGGCCCTGGTCGGCAACGACATGCGCATGCTGGTCTCGGACATGGCCGGCCGCGCCTCGATCGAACTCAAGGCCAAGGAGCTCGGCTTCGACCTGGGCAGCGACCGCGAACTACTCGGCCGTGTCGTGGATCGGGTGAAGAGCATGGAACTGGCCGGGTACAGCTTCGAGGCGGCCGACGCCTCGCTGGAGCTGCTGCTCCGCGAGGAGCTCGGCGCAAGGGTGCGTTACTTCACGGCGGAGTCTTGGCGGGTGATCGCCGAACGGCGCGCCGACGGCGCCGCCGTGAGCGAGGCGACAGTGAAGCTGCACATCAAAGGTGAGCGGGTGATCGCCACCGCCGAGGGCAATGGCCCGGTCAACGCGCTCGACCGCGCCCTGCGCAGCGCCATGGAAGGCGTCTACACCGCATTGGGCGGATTGGAGCTCACCGACTACAAAGTGCGCATCCTCGAAGGCGCGTCGGGAACCGACGCCGTTACCCGCATTCTGGTCACTTTCAGCGACGGCCGCGGAGAATGGACCACGGTCGGCGTCGGTGAGAACGTCATCGACGCCTCCTGGATCGCTCTGGAGCAGGCCACGGCCTACGGTCTGCTGCGCCAGGGCTACCCGCACGATTGAAGCGGCCCCGGACCCGGTCAGGGGTGAACCCAGCCGTTGGCCGCGCACCCCTGGAGACCGAACGTCTGCTGCTGCATGACAGGGGCTGGTTCACCCGGGTCCGCGCAGTCGACGTGACCGTGGCCGAGGGCGTGGCCCACCTCGTGGTTGACCACATAGATCCGGTAGGTCTCCAGGTCGCCCTCGAAGTGCTCGACACCGCTGACCCAACGGTTCTGGTTGATGATCGCCCGGCCTCCCATGGTGCAGGAGACATAGCCGTTGGTCTGCAAGGGGTGGCACATCTCGTCGACGGTGTCGGGCGCCGCCAGTGTGACGCGGAAGTCGACCGGGCCGGAGTCCACGCGCTGCAGCGACAGGTCGCCGTCGCCGATCCAGCCGCGTTCGTCGCCGAGGACCTCCTCGACCGCCGCTGCGAAGTCCTCAGCCTCGCCCGGAAGCCCTTTCTCGACCTCCACAAGGTAGCGCTTCAGCGGCCCGTCGCCGGCGGCCGTGCTCTCCCCTTCGACCACGGACAGGTCTCCGGTGCCTTTGGTGGCCTCCTCCTCCACCGAGCGGAGCAGCACGGGCGGTTCCGCGGCCGACGGGCCGGCGTCGTCGTCCGGGGCGCTGTCGGCACCGTCCGCCGCGGAAGCGGAGGAGGACGTGGAAGGGAGCGTGGCGGCGGATGAATCCGGCGGTGCGGTGGCGGTGGACGACGGCCCCGAGGGCTCGGGGGAGGCGGGGCCGTCAGCGGAGGGCGAAAGCGCGCTGATGACGCTGTCGGACGGTCCGGGTGCGTACTCGTCCAGTATCAGCAGGCCCGTGCCCGCGGCCATGACGGCGAGTCCGAGCAGGAACTCCCAGGGACGGCGGCGGCGACGGCGATGGCTGCCGGGGCGGCGTTCTCCCGTCGCGTCCGATACGCGTTTGGACAATCGGACGGCCTTTCTGCTGTGGCGGCTCGGATTCTCTTCAGCATCGCAGAAAACGGCGGTGTTCTGGAGCACCTAGAGTGCAGACCGAAACACCGGGCCGCGGGCACGGCCCGGCGGGGTCTCACCTTTCGGCGATGACGTGCTGCACGACCTCGAACCCCCACAGTTCACTGTCCGTCGCGGCAGGGCCACCGTGCCCGTGCCCGTGCCCGGCTTGCCCGCTGTCCGCGGCCGCCTGGGCGTGGCCCTGCTGGAACTCCCGGCTCTGCAGCCAGTTCTGAAACGACTCCTCGTCCTTCCAACGGGTGTAGACGAGGTAGCGGTCGGTTCCCTCGACCGGGCGGAGCAGCTGGAACTCCTCGAAACCCGGCTGCCCTTCGACGAGGCCGGCGCGCTTGGCGAAGCGCTCTTCGAGCACTGCTCCGGCGCCCTCGGGAACGGTCAACACGTTGAACTTGACGATGCTCATACGCCAAGTCTTACGCACGCGGCGCCGTGCGGTGCGCCGTGCCGCGCTCGATAACCTGAAGACGGACGTTTTCCGGTGAGGACAGGTAGGCAGTTGTGCGCATCGCGAGATTCTCGGTCGGGGACGATGTCGGGTTCGGACTGATCGACACCGACCAGGATTCCGGTCAGCAATCCATCTCCCGGCTCAGCGGGCATCCGCTGCTGGCCGGGGTCAAACTCACCGGTGAGCGCGCGAAGCTGGAGGATGTGCGGCTGCTCTCGCCCGTGCTGCCCAGCAAGGTCGTCTGCATCGGCAAGAACTACGCCGAGCACGTCGCGGAGATGAAGGACATCACCGGCGAGAGCACGGACGAACCGGTCGTCTTCCTGAAGCCCTCCACTTCCGTCACCGGCCCCAAAGATCCGGTGTTCTACCCGGAGATGTCGCAGCGGGTCGATTACGAAGGCGAGATGGCCATCGTCATCGGGCGGCTGTGCCGGGAGGTTCCGCGCGAGCGCGCCAAGGACGTCATCTTCGGCTACACCTGCGCCAACGACATCACCGCCCGCGATCTACAGCAGACGGACAAGCAGTGGACCCGCGCCAAGGGTTTCGACTCGTTCTGCCCGATCGGCCCGTGGATCGAGACCGGGCTGAGCCTGGAGGAAGCCGGCGACCTGCGGGTCACCACCACGGTCGACGGCGAGGTGAAGCAGGACGCGCGCACTTCGCTGCTCATCCACGACATCCCCGCGCTCATCTCCTACACCAGTTCCTTCATGACCCTGCTTCCGGGCGATGTCATCCTCACCGGAACCCCCGCGGGAGTGGGACCGGTCGATATCGGGTCGCAGGTGACGGTCGCCATCGAGAAGATCGGCGAACTCAGCAACCGCATCGTCACCCGCGACTGACCGGCGGCCCTGCCACCGGCGGGTCGGCGGTCATCGAGTGCTGCTGCGCCGCGGCACTGGGAATACTCCAGTGCCGCGGCGGCACACGGTCAACGACCGCCCGCGGCCTGAACGGCGAACCGCCAGGCCGGCCCGTCCCGATAGGCTGAGACCGTGGCTGAGAATTCGATCCGCGTGCGCTTCGCGCCATCCCCGACCGGCATGTTCCACGTTGGCGGCGCGCGGTCCGCGCTCTTCAACTGGGCACTGGCCCGACAGCAACCCGACGGCAAGTTCGTGCTGCGCATCGAGGACACCGACGCCGCCCGCAACAAGCCGGAATGGACCGAGGGGATCATCCGGGCGCTCGCCTGGCTCGGTATCCACGAGCAGGACCCGCATTTCGAAGGTCCCTACTTCCAGTCCTCCTTTGCGGACAAGCACCGCGAGACCGCGCAGCGCCTGTACAAGGACGGCGCCGCCTACTACTGCGACTGCACGCGCGAGCAGGTGCAGGAGCGGCGCAGCGCGGAGGGCAACCCGCACCTGGGCTACGACGGCTTCTGCCGCGACCGCGGCCTGGAACCGGGGCCGGGGCGGGCGCTGCGGTTCCGGGTGCCCGACGGCGGGCCGACGGTCGTGGACGACCAGATCCGCGGGCGCGTGGAGTTCGAGCACAGCGCGATCGAGGACTTCGTCATCGCCCGCGCCGACGGTTCACCGCTCTTCGTACTGGCCAACGTGGTCGACGATGTCGAGATGGGCATCAACGAAGTCATCCGCGGCGAGGAGCACCTGTCCAACACGCCCAAGCAGCAGCTGCTGTGGCGGGCGCTCGGGCGGACACCGCCGAGGTGGGCGCATCTGCCCGTCATCGTCAACGAGAAGCGGCAGAAGCTGTCCAAGCGCCGAGACAAGGTCGCGCTGGAGGCCTACCAGGCCGAAGGCTACCTGCCGGAGGCGATGGTCAACTACCTGATGCTGCTCGGCTGGTCGCCCGGCGGGGACCGGGAGATCATGCCGTGGGCGCAGATGGAGCCGCTGTTCGCGATCTCTGAGGTGAACAGCTCCAGCGCGTTCTTTGACGAGAAGAAGCTGCGGGCGTTCAACGGCGAGTACATTCGGTCCCTCAGCGCCGACGAGTTCGTCGAACGCTGCCGGCCATGGCTGTCCGCGGACGCTGCGCCTTGGCCCCCGGAGAACTACGACGACGCGGTGTTTCGCGCCATCGCCCCGCTCGCGCAGAGCCGCATCGCGGTGCTCAGCGAGATCACCCCCAATGTCGACTTCCTCTTCCTGGACGCTCCGGTCGAGGATGAGAAGAGCTGGAACAAGGCGATGAAGCCCGGGGTGGGCGAGGAGATGCTCACTGCGGCGCTGGAGCGGTTCGCCGACCCCGCGCTGGAATGGGAGCCCGAAGCCCTCAAGGCCGCGCTGGAGGAGACCGGGGCAGGACTGGGCCTGAAGCTCGGCAAGGCGCAGGCGCCGGTGCGCGTGGCGGTCACCGGGCGAACGGTCGGCCTGCCGCTGTTCGAGTCGCTGGCGCTGCTCGGCCGGGAGCGCGTCCAGGAGCGCCTGCGGGCTGCGCTGGCCAAGCTGAGAGCGGCATCGCGGGACACGGAGGGGTAGCGGCCCTGCGGGGTGGCCGGGCGCACATCCGGCCTCCCCCGCAATCGGTTCGCGAGCACTCCCGATGTCCGCTAAAGTGATTCCTGCGCCAAGGGGGCAGGGCCCACAGGGACCGGCCCTTCGAAAGCACTGGGGTATGGTGTAATTGGCAGCACGACTGATTCTGGTTCAGTTAGTCTAGGTTCGAGTCCTGGTACCCCAGCTATCGGTTTCGGTTCGCGGAACTGATGCGAGCCGGTCTATCGGCTCGGTCGCGATGAAGCGAGCACAGGCCCCCGTCGTCTAGTGGCCTAGGACGCCGCCCTCTCAAGGCGGTAACGGCGGTTCGAATCCGCTCGGGGGTACGCACAGGGAGAAGCTTCCACATGATGTGGGGGCTATTTTTCTGGGATCCGCGCGGTGGTCCGGGACGCAACTGGACGATCCGGCCCTCGGTTCCGCTAGGGTCGTCCCGGCAGTGCGCAGGCCCCCGTCGTCTAGTGGCCTAGGACGCCGCCCTCTCAAGGCGGTAACGGCGGTTCGAATCCGCTCGGGGGTACCAACAGGCCTTCACCCGGACTCAAAGAACAGGGTGGGGGCCTTTTCGCTGCGCCACTGAGGCGGACGCCGGATCTGCCCGTTGCTCTGAAGCGATGTGCTCCACGCCATATGGCGGTCCTGTCACAGACGTGCCGTCCACGGGGTCTGGTAGGCGAATCCCTGAGGGGAGACGCGCAATGAAAGGACCGAAAAACCACTATGGCTTCGAATGACGGCGTGCGGGCGCGGGTCGCCCTGGTGAAGGAACTGCCCCAGGTGTACGAGGCCCTGGTCGGGCTGAACTCTCTGACGACGGAGATCCTCGGCGAGCGTCTCTGCGAACTGGTGAAGCTGCGCGCTTCCTATCTCAACGGGTGCGCCTTCTGCATCGACATGCACACCCGTGAAGCGATCGAGATGGGCGAGGACCAGCGCCGGCTGTTCACGCTGGCGGCCTGGCGCGAGGCGGCCAACCACTTCACCGAGGCCGAGCGCGCGGCGCTGGCGCTGGTGGACGAGGTGACCAAGCTGGGCGAACACGGCGTCTCCGACGAGGTGTACGCCAACGCGGCCGAACACTACTCCGACCGGCAGATGGCGGCGTTGATCACGGCGATCGGCGTGATCAACGTGTTCAACCGGATCGGGATCACCACGGGGATGCAGCCGCCGAACCTGCGCTGACCGCTTTCGGCTCCCTGTCGCCGCCGCGTCGGGAGCAGGCGCGGCGGCAGGCGGAACGGGTTCAGTGGCCTTCGGACTCCAGTCCGAAGAGGCGGGTGAGCTCGTCTTCCTGGCCGAGCCGGCGCAGGCCTGGATCGCCGATTGAGTCGAGCGCCGCGCGGCCCTGCCCTTCCCGGTTACCATGGAGGACATGAGCGAGTTGCCTCTCGAAGACGTGCCGGGCCATCTCGCCGACGTTGTCGGACAACGCGAAGTCGTCTACATCACCGATGCGGATGGCCACCGACTCGCCGCTATTGTCCCGCCTGATGTAGCGGTAGCGGGCTCCGCAGCGGTCGAAGCGTTGGAGGACGCGGCCGATCTGGCCGCGGCTGAGGCATCTTTGGCCGAGCCCGGTGAGAACATCGGCGCTGCCGACCTCTGGCGGGAACTCGGTGTATGAGCTGGAGTGTCGAGTTCCGCCCGGCTGCGGCGCGGTCGCTGCGTAAGCTGTCCCGTGATGCGCTGGTCCGCATACGCAAGTCATTGGACGAACTCGCACAAGATCCGCGGCCGAGCGGTGCGAAGCGGTTGGTGGGCGGCAACGGCCTACTGCGAATACGGGTCGGGGACTACAGGGTTGTCCATGAAGTCCACGACCACGTGCTGGTGATCGTTGTGGTTGCTTTGGGCCATCGCAGGGAGATCTATCGCCGGGGCCGGTGAGGATTCAACGCGGCGCTGTCTCAGTCCGAGTGAATACCGTGCCGGGGGCGGGCAGTAACGGAGCATGGCGCCACACACGCGACACGGACGCGGAATATCCATCGTGCTCGGCGCGGTTCTGCTGCTGGGCCCGGCCTGCGCCGGCAGTGGGAACAGCGGCGAGTCCGCCGATCCTGGGGCGCCCAGTGGCTCGCCCGCCTCCCCGGGCGAGCCCGCGGATGTGGCCACCGGCCTGGAAGTGCCCTGGGCGATCGGCTTCCTACCCGATGGTTCGGCACTGGTCACCGAACGCGACTCCGCACGCATTGTGCGGGTAGCGCCGGACGGCGGCACGAGCGAGGTGGGAACGGTCGACGGGGCCGAGCCCGGGGGCGAGGGCGGGCTTTTGGGGCTCGCGGTCTCGCCGGACAGCGGAGAAGACCCCTATGTCTACGTCTACTACACCGCGGACTCCGACAACCGGATCGCCCGTATGCGCTACTTTGACGGCGGCCTGGGCGAGGAGCAGGTGCTCGTCGATGGCATTCCCAAGGCCGACTTCCACAACGGCGGGCGGCTCGCCTTCGGCCCCGACGGCCTGCTCTACGCGAGCACCGGGGACGCGGGGGAGCCCTCGCGGTCGCAGGACACAGCCGAACTCGGCGGCAAGATCCTGCGGATGACCCCCGAAGGCGAACCAGCGGAGAACAACCCCTTCGGGAATCTGGTCTACAGCTACGGGCACCGCAACGTGCAGGGGCTGGCCTGGGACGCGGACGGCAGGATGTATGCGACCGAGTTCGGCCAGGACGCCTACGACGAGGTCAACGTGATCGAGCCGGGAGGCAATTACGGCTGGCCCGAGGTCGAGGGCGTCGGCGGCGGAGCCGACTACGTCGACCCGGTCGTCACCTGGAGCACTGATGAGGCCTCCCCCAGCGGAGCGGCGATCGCGGGCGGCTCGCTCTGGGTGGCCGCCCTGCGTGGTGAGCGGCTGTGGCGGGTCCCGTTGAACGGCGGTGGGGACGATCCGGTCGCCCGGCCCGAAGCCTTCTACGTCGGTGCATACGGACGCCTGCGTGCCGTGGCGGCCACCCCCGATGGAGGGGAGGTCTGGGTCGCCACCAGCAACCACGACGGCCGGGGGGTTCCCGCTGAGGGCGACGACCGCATCCTGGGCATTCCCGTGGGGGATTGAACCGGGCGCGGTCACCGCGGCCGGTTCGGCGAACCGCGGTCAGCCCCCGGCCTCGTGGTTGTGCAGGGCCTCGGTGATCTTCTCCGCGGCTGAGATGACGGCCTGGGCGTGCAGGCGGCCGGGGGAGCGGGTGAGGCGCTCGATGGGGCCGGACACCGAGATGGCGGCGATCACCCGCCCGCCGGGGCCCGCGATCGGGGCGGAGACCGAGGCGACACCCTGCTCGCGTTCGCCGACGCTCTGTGCCCAGCGTCGACGGCGCACCTGGACAAGGCTCTGGGCGGTGAAGTGCGCACTGCGCAGAGACCGGCGGATGCGTTCTGAATCCTCCCAGGCCAGCAGTACCTGGGCGGCCGACCCGGCGTTCATGGGCAACTCGCTGCCGACCGGGACGGTGTCGCGCAGCCCGCTGGCGGGTTCGGCCGCGGCGACGCACACGCGCACATCGCCCTGGCGGCGGTAGATCTGGGCGCTTTCGCCGGTGAGGTCGCGCAGTTGCACGAGGATCGGTGTCGCAAGCGCAAGCAGTCGGTCCTCGCCGGTGGCGATGGAGAGTTCGCCGAGGCGGGGGCCGAGGACGAACCGGCCCCGGCTGTCGCGGGTCACCATGCGGTGGCGTTCGAGAGCGACGGCCAAGCGGTGCGCGGTCGGCCGTGCCAGGCCGGTGATCTGCACGAGCTGGGCGAGCGAGGCCGGGCCCGACTCCAGGGCGTCCAGGACGGACATGGTCTTGTCCAGGACACCGACGCCACTGGATGAGCTAGAGTTGTCCATGGCTTGATATTGCCGTCCCGCTATTTGGAACGCAAGTCCGCTTCCCCGGTGGCGGTCGCGCCCCAGGAGACTTCCGTGATCGCTGTCAACGCGGTCGCGGTGGCGAGAAGCTCCTCAACGAAACGTCGAGACGCGAGGAGGCGTCGCACATGGCTCGCACGATGGCCGAGAAGGTCTGGGAGGAGCACGTCGTCCGGCGTGCCGAAGGAGAACCCGACCTGCTCTACATCGACCTGCACCTCGTGCACGAGGTCACCAGTCCGCAGGCGTTCGAGGGCCTCCGGTTGGCCGGGCGGTCGGTGCGCCGACCCGACTTGACCATCGCGACCGAGGACCACAACGTCCCTACGGAGAACATCCTCGGGCCCATCGCCGACAAGGTGTCCCGCACCCAGATCGAGACGCTGCGCAAGAACGCCGCGGAATTCGGCGTGCGGCTGTTCCCGATGGGCGACCTCGACCAGGGCATCGTGCACGTCGTCGGTCCGCAGTTGGGGCTGACCCAGCCGGGCATGACGATCGTCTGCGGTGACAGCCACACCAGCACCCACGGCGCGTTCGGCGCGCTCGCGTTCGGCATCGGGACGAGCCAGGTGGAGCATGTCCTGGCCACCCAGACGCTGCCGATGGCTCCGTTCAAGACCATGGCGGTCACCGTCAACGGCACCCTCAAGCCCGGTGTGACGGCCAAGGACATCATCCTCGCCGTCATCGCCAAGATCGGCACCGGCGGCGGCCAGGGCTATGTCATCGAGTACCGGGGCGAGGCGATTCGGGCCCTGTCGATGGAGGCCCGCATGACGATCTGCAACATGTCGATCGAAGCGGGGGCCCGTGCCGGGATGATCGCACCGGACGACACCACCTTCGACTACATCAAGGGCCGCCCGCACGCCCCCGAGGGTGCGGAGTGGGACGCGGCCGTGGCCCACTGGAAGAGCCTGAGCACCGATGACGACGCCGTCTTCGACGCGGAGGTGGTGCTGGAGGCCGACGAACTCAGCCCGTTCGTCACTTGGGGGACCAACCCCGGCCAGGGGGTGCCGCTGGACTCCACTGTTCCAGACCCCGCCGGCTACGACGACCCGACCGAGCGTGCCGCGGCCGAGAAGGCGCTGGCCTACATGGACCTGCGCCCAGGAACTCCGCTGCGCGAGATCGGAGTCGACACCGTCTTCCTCGGCTCCTGCACCAACGGCCGGATCGAGGACCTGCGGGCCGCCGCAGAGATCATCAAGGGGCGCAAGGTCGCTGACGGCGTCCGGATGCTGGTCGTACCGGGCTCCATGCGGGTCAAGGAGCAGGCCAACGCCGAAGGCCTGGGAGAGGTCTTCACCGCGGCCGGGGCCGAGTGGCGCGAGGCGGGCTGCTCGATGTGCCTGGGGATGAACCCCGACCAGCTCAAGCCGGGAGAACGCAGCGCCTCGACGTCCAACCGCAACTTCGAAGGCCGCCAGGGCAAGGGCGGTCGGACGCACCTGGTGTCGCCGCTGGTCGCCGCCGCGACCGCGGTCCGCGGCACGCTGTCCTCGCCCGCCGACCTGTAGACCGCCTAGCAAGGGATAAAGCGACATGGAGAAGTTCACCGTCCACACCGGCCGCGCCGTGCCGCTGCGCCACAGCAACGTGGACACCGACCAGATCATCCCGGCCGTCTACCTCAAGCGGGTGTCGCGGACCGGTTTCGAAGACGGCCTGTTCGCCGCCTGGCGGGCCAACGACCCTGAGTTCGTGTTGAACAAGCCGGAGTACACCGGGGCCACTGTGCTGATCGCCGGACCGGACTTCGGTACCGGTTCCTCGCGCGAGCACGCGGTCTGGGCGCTGCAGGACTACGGGTTCAAGGCGGTGCTGGCCTCGCGCTTCGGCGACATCTTCCGCGGCAACTCGCTCAAGGGCGGGCTGCTCACGGTCGTGCTGGCGCAAGAGGTCATCGAGCGGTTGTGGGCCATGGTCGAGGCGGATCCGACGGCCGAGGTCACCGTGGACCTGCAGGAGCGTGAGGTGCGTGCCCCGGGGATCACCGAGCCGTTCGAACTGGACGACTACACGCGCTGGCGGCTGATGGAGGGATTGGACGACATCGCCCTCACCCTGCGTCAGACCGAGGCCATCGACGGCTACGAGCAGCGGCGGAAGTCGTGGCTTCCGGTCACCCGGTAAGGCCGGAGCAGCCGGAGTTTTATCTGGACTTGGCGCGGCGGTTGAAAGAGGCTCACCGCCGCGCCAATGCCCTGCCGAAAGATGTCCGGATTCCGGTAATTCGCAGGCTTTTGGTGGTCACAGAAGCAGTCAAAAGGGACCCGTTGCGTGCCTCTGAGCGCCTCGATCGGATGCTCGACGAGCTCCCTCCGCAGGCGGACGAGCCGCCGACACGCTGAATCTCTGGGCGTTTGTGTTTGTGTCGGAGCCCTGACGTCCCCTAATTTCGTGCGAGCAAGGGGGAACCGGAGGAATCAATGAACAAGCGTGACCTGATCGACGCCATCTCCGACCGGCTCGGCGACAAGAAGACCGCGACCGAAGCCGTCAACGCCGTGCTGGAGACCATTCAGCAAACCGTCGCCGCCGGCGACAAGGTCGCCATCACCGGGTTCGGCGTGTTCGAGAAGTCCGAACGCGCCGCTCGCACGGCCCGCAACCCCGCCACCGGGGCCACCATCGACGTCCCCGCGAGCTTCGTTCCGAAGTTCCGCGCCGGCGCCGATTTCAAAGCGCTGGTGAACGAAGGAAAGCGGTAACGCAGCGGACAGCGCATAACACACTGGGCTTTTCGCCCATGCCGCCCGGGTCGCCCCGAGAGGATCCGGGCGGCGGTGTTTCCAGGGCTCACCACCCCGCTCGCGCTACGAGTTTGGCCGTGTGCGGCCCGACTCCGAGCGCGACCGCCGCACGCAGGTCGTCGGGGGTGTCCACATCGCGGCGCAGGGCCGGTGCCGCCGCGCCCGCCAGTTCCACAGCACCGCCTTCCAGATGCTGAAGACGCGAGGCTCCCTCGAAGGCCGGTGCGAATCGGGCGCCGGGAGCCGCCGTGTACAGTGTCGTGCCGATTCCCGCGGCGTCGGCGAGGAACGCCTGCTCGTGCTGGGCGGCATCGGCCAGCAGCTGACCGAGTTCGCCCGGTCGCAGCGCCGGGAGATCGGCCGACAGCGCGCAGATCCCCTGTGCGGGACAGCGGCGCGCGGCAACCGACGCCCCGTGCATCAGGGCCGGATTGAGCCCGGTTCCGGGCTCGCCGCCGACGATGTGCGCGCCCAGGTCCCCCAGAATCTCCGCGGCGCGGGGATCGTCGGTGACGGCGAAAACGGCCGTGACGCCAGGGCAGTTCACGGCCGCCATGACCGTGTCGGAGGCCATTGCCAGCGCGAGGTCGGATCGGAGCGGGCCGGCGAATTCCGCCAGCCGTGACTTGGCATTCGTCAGTCGCTTCACCGGCACTACAAGCGACCAGCCCGAAGCCGCGTCGATCGTCGTCACCAGAACCCCTTCGGTTGGTATCGGTCAGGACTGCGACCGGCGCAGAGCCGCGACCGTGCCCGTCCCACCACGAGATGCAGCGGTTCGCGCCTCACCGGTGCCGTCAGCAGAGCGCTCGGTAAGAGAGGTCCCGCCCGCCACGCCATGCAGATGAAGAGTATGTCGTCGCCATGCCCGACGGCCGCCAGGCGTCCAAAGGCCGGGCCTGACACCGATGATCAGCACTTCGTCCTAGACTGGACCGGCTGTACGCGGCCGGAGCCACCGGGCGCGGCCACGCCGGCGCGTCGCCGGGGACATGCCGGGGTCCAGGGTCGATTCGGAGGAGTCCGTGGCAGAACAACGTGAATCGCGGTGGGTGAAAGCCGTCGTGGCCGCTATCGTCCGCCCGATCATGGTGGCCGTGACCAAAGCAGAGTGGCAGGGGGCGCACCACATTCCGCGCGAAGGCGGGGTGATCATCGCCGCGAACCACCTCTCGATGGCAGACCCGCTGACCATCGCGCATTACCTCTACGTGGCGGGTGGCCGGTGGCCGACCTTCACCGCCAAGGAGGGGGTCTTCCGCATTCCCGTTGTGAAGGCCGTGGCCAACAGTACGGGACAGATCCCGGTGAAACGGGGCAGCACGGACGCCATCAAGGCGCTGCACGAAGCGGAGAAGGCGCTGACCCGCGACGGTGCGTCGGTGATCTTCTATCCCGAAGGCACCTGCACACGCGACCCCGACCTGTGGCCGATGGTCGCCAAGACCGGTGTGGCGCGGCTGGCCCTGACCACCGGAGTACCCGTCGTCCCGGTCGCCCACTGGGGCGAGCAGCACCTGCTGCGCTACGGTACCGCCAGGCTGCGTCCGTTCCCCCGCAAGCGTGTGCAGGTCGCCGCGGGCCCGCCGGTGGACCTGTCGGCGTATCGGGACCAACCGATAACGGCGACCGTGCTCAAGGAGGCCACCGCCCACATCATGCGGGAGATCACCGCTCTGCAGGCAGAGATCCGCGGAGAGGAGCCGCCTGCCGTGCCGTTCGACCCCAAGGAGGCCCGGCGGGAGCGGTTGGAATCGGGGGCTGAGGGCTCTGTCGCCGGCACCGCTGGGAGCGGGGTGGACGGTGCCGCGCACGGCGCCGCAGAGGATGCCGCCCAAGGCGCGGCTCGGGGCGGCGAGGAGATCCCCTCCAACGGGACGGGCGAGGACGCGGCCCGGTCCTGAAGACGGGGCGGTACTTCGGTCAGGAGAGGAACGGTATGACGAAAGTCGCGGTCATGGGCAGCGGCTCATGGGGTACCGCGTTCGCCAACGTAGTGACCGATGCCGGTACAGCCGAGGTCGAGCTCTGGGGTCGGCGCGCCGAAGTGGTCGACGCGGTCGCCCGGCGCCACGAAAACCCCGACTACTTTCCGGGGATCGGACTGAATCCGGCACTGACCGCGACGACAGAGTCCGCGAAGGCGCTGCACGACGCCGATTTCGTGGTCGTCGCAGTTCCCTCGCAGACGCTGCGGGGCAACCTTGCCGCATGGAAGACCTACATTCCCGCAGACGCGGTCATCGTCAGCCTGATGAAGGGCATCGAACTCGGCACCTCCCGGCGGATGAGCGAGGTCATCTCCGAGGTGCTGGAGCTCTCCGCCGAGCAGGTCGCCGTCGTCTCCGGGCCCAACCTGGCCCGCGAGATCGCCGAACGCCAGCCGGCGACCGCCGTCGTGGCCTGCCCGCACGAGCCCACCGCCCTGCGGTTGCAGCACATCTGCAAGTCCGCCTACTTCCGCCCCTACTCCAGTACCGACCTGGTCGGCGTCGAATTGGGCGGTGCGGTGAAGAACGTCATCGCGCTCGCGGTCGGTGTCGCCGTGGGAATGGGATTCGGTGACAACGCCAAAGCCTCGCTGATCACCCGCGGTCTGGCCGAAACGGTTCGACTGGCAGTGTCCCTGGGCGCTGACGAGCACACCCTCGCCGGTCTGGCCGGCATGGGCGACCTCGTGGCGACCTGCAGTTCACCGCTGTCGCGCAACCGCACCTTCGGTGAGAAGCTCGGTTCGGGCATGACGCTGGACGAGGTCATCGCCGAGACACGGCAGACGGCCGAAGGCGTGAAGTCATCGGAGTCCATCCTGGCTCTGGCCCGCGCCAATGACGTGGACATGCCGATCACCGAGGCCGTCGTCGGCATGATGCACCACGATCTCTCCCCGGCGCAGGCACTGATGCAGTTCATGGCCCGCAGCGCCAAGCCGGAACGGTACGGGATCTGAGCCGGGGATGTCCGGCCCCAGCCGGTGGCTCTGTTCGGCGGTATCCACACGGCGACCGGTCGCGTAGGCTCCACACGCATCACCAGTTGAAGGCGAGATAGGGTCGGACAGCATGGCCGAACAGCGAAAAATCCGGGTCGCCGTGGTATTCGGCGGACGCAGTTCCGAGCATGAGATCTCCTGCGTCACCGCGGGCGGCGTGATCTCGGTGATCGACACCGATCGTTACGAGGTACTGCCCATCGGGATCACCCGCGAGGGCGGCTGGGTACTGACCTCATCGGACTCCGAGCAACTGGCGATCACCGAGGGCCGACTGCCCACCGTCGAGGGAGACGGAACCCGGCTCGCGCTGCCCTTCGATGAGAGCGCCGAGTTGCTGATCGTTGAACCCGACGCGGTGCCGCGCCGCCTCGGCCAGGTCGACGTCGTTCTGCCGCTGCTGCACGGCCCATTCGGCGAGGACGGCACGATTCAGGGGCTCCTTGAGATGATGGGCGCCCGCTATGCCGGAGCCGGCGTCTTCGCCAGTGCCGCCTCGATGGACAAGGTCTTCATGAAGGCGATACTCGCCGGGCACGGTATCCGGACCGGAGCCTATGTCGCCGTCACCGACCGGGAGTGGAGGCGGGAACGCAAACGGGTCCTCGATGACATCGCCGAGCTGGGCGGAACCCTGTTCGTGAAGCCGGCGCGCGCCGGAAGCAGCGTCGGCATCAGCAAGGTCGGCGACGCCGCCGACACCGATGCCGTGATCGCGGCGATCGAGGCGGCCCGGGAACACGACCCGAAGGTCATCGCCGAGGTCGCCGTTTCGGGACGTGAGATCGAATGCGGTGTGCTGGAGTCGGCGGACGGCGGCGCCCCTGACGTTTCGCTGCCGGCTGAGATCCACGTGGCGGAGGGGTTCGAATTCTACGACTTCACGGCCAAGTACCTGTCGACCAGCAGCCTCACCATCCCGGCCAGGCTGCCGGCAGAGGCGGTCGAGGAGATCCGCCGACTGGCGGGGCGCACGTTCGAGGCAGTGGGGTGCGAAGGACTGGCCCGGGTCGACTTCTTCTACGGCGACGACGGTGAGATCTACGTCAACGAGATCAACACCATGCCCGGCTTCACCCCGAGTTCGGCGTTCCCGCAGATGTGGGCGGCGACGGGGGTCGACTATCCGAACCTGGTAGACCGCATCATCCAGACCGCCCTGGAGCGCGAGCCGGGCCTGCGTTAGCGCTCGGCATCGGGCTGCTGCGGGTGCCCGGGGGGGACGGCGCCCCCGTGGGCGGGCGGCGGTGCTGCCTCGGGAGCCTGCGGCGGGGCGGGCGGCAGGAGCCGGCGCGCGAGGATCGTGCCGCCCGCGGTCGCTGCGGGGAACACCACCACGGCCACGAACGGGACCGCCAGTAGCAGGTAACTGGGGACCGAGAAGCCCAGCACCAGCATCCGCCGGGTGCCCATGTACCGGCGGCGGTCCTTCAGGGTGCGCAGGCCCCGCCGGTCGAACGCGGCACCCACCAGTTCCATGCACAGCATCCAGCCGCCGAAGACCGCCGAAACGACCGGGACCACGGTCTGTCCGACCACCGGGATGAACCCGGCGAAGAACATCGGGATGGTGACCACCGCGGTGATGAGGATGAGCATGAGGGATTGCCGGACCGCCCGGAGCATCGATGCGGTGATCTTGTCCTCCAGCTCGGGCGGCACGTCGCCCAGCTCGTACTCGACCTCCTCGGCGATCTTGTCATAGAGGGGGAACCCGAAGGCGAGGGTGAGCCCGGTGAACCCGACGACCATGATCAGCACAGCTCCGGCGACGACCACGATCCCCAGCGCGATGCGCAGTGTCGCGCTCCAGCCGGTCGACCAGCCATCGGCGAATGGCGTCATCCAGGCTACGAGGGAGTCGATGTTCATCAGCAGCAGGACGAACGCGACCACGAAGAGGACAGAGGTGATGAAGGGCGGGATGGCGCCCAGTAGGAAGAGCTTCGGCCGCCGTATGACCATGCCGAAACCGTGCAACAGGATGCCCACGCCGGAGAAGGCGTCACGAACCGGAGTATTCACGAGCCATGACGATAGCTTGTCAGCGGCCGTGGACAACACCGCCTAAGCACCAGAACCACCGGCTCGAACCTGCCACGCCGAGGCCTGCGGCCGGATCAACCAGGAAAACGGTTGGTGTAGCGGTGCAGCGCTGTACGGGCGGCTTTGCGTGTCCGGTTGTCGGGGTGGTTCCGGCCGAACCAGGCCAGTATGAACGCGCTCTCGGGGTGGCCGGTCCGTTCGGCCATGTCGAACAGCGCCAGGAGTTCGCGGACGCCGGCGGGCGGGTGACCACGGCTGCCGTCCTCGTCGTAGGTGCCCAGCCGCAGGCTCGCCGATATCCCGTCGAGTACGGAGTCGAGGCGGTCTTCCTCGCTGAGCTCCTCCTCCTTCAGGAAACCGGCATCGAATAGCCACACGCGCGCACGCGACCCGAACACCGGGTCGCTGCGCAGCTCCTCGTAAGCCGTCCGCGCCTCCAGCGCGTACTCGGCGGTGACCGCGCTGACCACCGAGCGGTGTATGCAGTCGTCGCTGCGCCGGTAGACCTCCACCAGCTCCCGCATGGCCTGCCCGGTCCCGCGCGCAAGGATCCACTCCTCCAGCTCCCGCTCGCCGAACGGGTCTTCGGAGCCGGCGCGTTCAACGAGGACTTCAGCGTCCTCGGCCATGAGTTCGCCGTGGGTGCGCAGCCTCAGGTCATCAAGGGTGAGGTCCTCGAACCACAGCCACCATCCCAATGGGGTCAGCACCGCTCTGCGTTCGCCCGTGAACGCCTGGGGCTCCTCGTCCCACGACTCGGTCGCCACCGCACCCAGCGCGGCCAGTTCGTCCAGCACGGTCTCGGTCAGCTCGACGAAGGGAGCCAGGTCCGGCGGCACCGCGATGTCGTCCTCGGCGTCTGTGTCGGTGGCGATCAGCTGCGCCGCGATCGATGCGAGGGTGCCGAGTTCACGGCCCAGGGCCAGCGCGGTGAGGACGCCGCTGATCACCGCGTCGGCTGTCGTTCCGTACGCTTCCTCGAATTCCGCTGTGCCCCCGGCCTGGGCGGGCAGCGTGTCCTGCAGCGACTCGAACTGCTCCCACCATGCGGCTTCGAGCGGTTCCGGGCCGCCGGAGGGGTCGGCTTCGCCGGCGGCGCAAAGGTCGGCGACCACCGGTGAGGCGGCGATGGCTGCGGCGAGTTCGTCTTCGTCGGGCAGCACCGGCGCGGGCATAGAGTAGCCGTGCCGACCGTGGCCCTCGAACGGCGACGGCGGGTCTTCGAGCTCGCCGCGCGTGATCGCCCCGAGCGTCTCCCTGTCGAGCTCGATCTCACCGGAGTTCATGCTGTCTTCGAAGTCCCGGACCGCTTCGGGATCGGTCTGATCGACACCGTGGGCTTGCAGCACCGTCTGCATGTACATGGCGATGTCGTTCTGCAGCGGGTCGGCCATGGCCTCCCGGTAGCTCTCCGCCAGTTTCTCCACCGTCGCAAAGAGCTCATCGGCGGAATCCGACCGGGGGTCCAGCCATCCGCGGTCACCCAGGAAGGACCACCAGGCGGACAGGGTCTGCGGGGTCGCGTCGATGTCGGCGGCCTCTAGCGGCACGCGCCGGGGCATCCAGTTCAGCAGCAGCGAGGCGACGTCGAAGGTGGTCCAGCGCGCGATCAGCCCGTCACCGCCGACGGTCGGCTCCCCGAACTTGTAGTCCAGGATGGCGGCGATGACCGCATCCGAGACCGCGGCTCCTGTGTCCTTCGCCCAGGCGGCAAGGGCACGGGTGAACCGCTGCCGGTAGTCGTCGAAGACCTCTTCGCCGGCATTGGTGAAGACCAGACGCATGCTCACTCCCCATTGTCGCGCGGGCGCCCGAACGCGGCCACGACGGGACAGCGGGACGGCGCCTCTGGTGCCCGCGGTGGCTGGAGAACACCTGAGGCGCTGTGGCCTACGGCCGCCTCCCGCCAAGTGTGGCAGCAGGGACACGTTCGCGCCGCCCTATCCACAGACCGGCCCCCCCGCGGCCGGTGCGCGCATGGGGCGGCGCGAACGGCGGTTCAGTCGGTGAGCTGCTCGGCTGGTCCCCGAACGCCCGGTCCCCGAACGCCCGGTCCTGCCTGGAGCAGCCGCATGGGGTCCGGCGGCGCAGGATGTAAGACGGGGGTCCTTTGCCGTGCGTGTTGATGCGGCGGTATCGGGTAGTGGGCGGCGTCGGACCGTGTCCGGAGAACAGAGCAGACAACAGTGGGGGGATGCGCGACCATGACCGACGTAGCCAGCCAGGGCAGCGGGCCGGGAGACCACCGCGAGGTGCTGACCAACCGCCAGGGACACCCGGTCTATGACAATCAGAATCAGCGCACTGTGGGGCCCCGCGGACCGGCGACGCTGGAGAACTACCAGTTCCTGGAGAAGATGAGCCACTTCGACCGGGAGCGCATCCCCGAAAGGGTGGTGCACGCCCGGGGCGTGACCGCGTTCGGGTTCTTCGAGGCCTACGGCACGTGGGGCGACGAACCGATCAGCCGCTACACCCGCGCCAAACTCTTCCAGGAGAAGGGCAAGCGGACCGACATCGCACTGCGGTTCTCCACGGTGATCGGCGGACGCGACTCTTCGGAGTGCGCCCGCGACCCGCGCGGGTTCGCGATCAAGTTCTACACCGAGGACGGCAACTGGGACCTGGTCGGCAACAACCTCGCGGTCTTCTTCATTCGCGACGCGATCAAGTTCCCCGACGTCATCCATGCTCTGAAACCGGACCCGGTGACGTTCCACCAGGAGCCCAACCGGATCTTCGACTTCATGTCGCAGACCCCCGAATGCATGCACATGCTGGTCAACCTGTTCAGCCCGCGCGGCATCCCGGCGGACTACCGGCACCAGCAGGGGTTCGGCGTCAACACCTACAAGTGGGCCAACGCCGACGGCGACACCGTCCTGGTCAAGTACACGTGGATGCCCAAGCAGGGGGTGGCGTCCATGACCGAGGAGGACGCGGCCAACATCCAAGCCACCGAGACCGGACACGCCACCAAGGACCTGCACGATGCGATCAACCGGGGCGACTACCCGGAGTGGGAGCTGCTCGTGCAGATGATGAGCGACGACGAACACCCCGAGCTCGGCTTCGACCCGCTCGACGATACCAAGACATGGCCGGAGCACGAGTTCCCGCCGAAGCCGGTGGGGCGGATCGTGCTCGACCGCAACGTCTCCAACAATTTCCTGGAGAACGAGCAGATCTCCTTCGGCACGGGTGTGCTGGTCGACGGACTGGACTTCTCCGACGACAAGATGCTGGTCGGTCGCACCTTCTCCTACAGCGACACCCAGCGCTACCGGGTCGGCCCCAACTACCTGCAGCTTCCGGTCAACCGGCCGAAGGCGCCGGTCCACACCAACCAGCGCGACGGCCTGATGGCCTACGAGCAGGACAGCGAGGGAGCCGACCAGCACATCAACTACGAACCCTCGATCACCGACGGACTGCGAGAGGCCCAGTACCCGACCCATGACGTGCAGGGCCCGGAGATCCGGGGGCGGCTCACCCGGGCGCGCATCCCGCGCACCAACGACTACCAGCAGGCCGGGCAGCGCTACCTGCTGATGGAGCAGTGGGAACGCGACGACCTGGTGCACAACTTCACCACACAGCTCCAGCAGTGCGACCGGCCCATTCAGGAGCGGATGGTCTGGCATCTCCTACTCGTCGAGGACGACCTGGGGCTGCGCGTGGGCGAGAACCTGGGCATCGGGCCCGACGATGTCGCCCACCTCGAACCGCTGCAGAGCCAGACACTCACCGATGAGGACCGCACCCGGCTGGCCTCGCTGGGCCGGAACGGTCCGCGCGACGTCAGCGGACTCACCATGACCCACTGCGTCCCCAACGAGCGCCGCGTCACCGCACGCTGACTTCGGCCGACGAGGGCACCCCTCGTCGGCCGGTCCCGCTCTGTCCTGGCGCGCGGGGACGCGCACGCCGAACGCGTCCACTCACTCGGAACCGCTGGAGCGCACACCCGGAATGGTGTTGTTGCGGAATGCGTCCACGAAAAGGGCGCGGTCCTTGCGTGCCTGCTCGGCGTAGTCCCGGGCGAAGTCGATGTTCCAGGCGATGAACTCCGCTTCGCGGCCGTCCAGGACGTCCATGATGGCGTCCTCGGTCTGGAAGGGGACCAGAGACTGGTCGGAGTCGCTATCGGAGACGCAGTGGGCCTTGGCGGTGGCCCGGCCCAGGTACGTCATGACCGGGCCGACATCTTCGGGCTCGGTGAGCTCGCTCCAGTCCAGATCGGCCACGTAGGGGGAGAGCTCGGAGACGACGAACCCGGCGCCGTTGATTTCGGTGTGGCCGAGCAGCGGGTCGGCATGGGCCTGCAGAGCACGCTGGGAGACGGCGGTGCGGTGCCCGTTGTGGGTGAAGTATCCGCTGATCCCGGCGTCGGTGACGATCCGGGACGGCGCGGCCACGTTGCCCTGCTTCATCGAGAGGACGATGTCGTTGTCCAGGGCTTCGGTGAAGCCCTCGATGAGGACGTTGTATGCGGGTAGCCCCGCGCTGCCGATGCCGAACCCGGACTTGCCGACGATGTCCTTCACCCGGTAGGCGATCGATGCATAGCGCTTGTCGCCGGGGATGGTGGAGCGGTAGGCCTCGAAGGCCGCACACACCATGGCGTACTCGTCCTCTGGCAGCCGCCGCACGCCCGGTCCGTCACGGAACCGGCGGTCGTAGCCATCGAGGGTGGTCATCGAGTCCAGCAGTGCGACACGGCTGTTCATCCTGCTGCGCTGCAGCACTTCGTGGATGGCGCCGTCTGTGTTGTCGAGCCGCAGCGAGAACCGTTCGTCGCCGGTGTTCTCGGCGAACCAGCGCACCTGGTCGATGTAGGCGCGTACATAGGTCGACACCAGGCGGTCGATGTCGTCGTCGGAGAGGGCCTTGCGCCAGGACAGCAGCGCGACGCTGGCCACGAACCGCTGCACATCCCAGGTGAAGTGGCCCAGGTAGGCCTCATCGAAGTCGTTGACGTCGAAGATGAGGTGGCCCTGGGAATTCATGTAGGTGCCGAAGTTCTCGGCGTGCAGGTCGCCTTGGATCCACACCCGTGAGGTCCGTTCGTCGGCCCACGGGTCCTTCTGGGTGGCGACATCGGCGTAGAACAGGCATGCGCTGCCGCGGTAGAACGCGAACGGGTCGGCGGCCATCTTGCGGAACTTGGTCCGAAAGGCGTGGGGGTTGGCCTTCATCAGCTCGGAGAACGCGTCGACGAGGATGGCGACGATCTGCTCTTGGCGGTCGTCGGCGGAGGGGGCGTGCGCCATTGTGCGGAGGTCTGACATGCCCTTAATGGTCTCACTGGTTCGATTGGCTTCCGGCCCTGTTCGCCAGAGCGTGATCTGCCCCCGGGGACGGCTTCCGCACCGGTTTCGCCGGGGGGTGGAGAGGGAGGAACCGGCTGGGCGCGCCGTGCCAACTGACGTAGAGGTGCTCCCTGGCGCGAGTGCAGGCGACGTAGAGGAGGGAGCGCTGGGCGTCGAGGTCGGCCTGGTACTGGTGTTCGTCGATGTCAGCGCTGGTGACACGGTCCATCTGCGGTAGTGCGTCGGCGGTGGCGCCGCTGACGGCGACGGCGCGGAATTCCAGGCCCTTGACGCCGTGCATGGTGGTGACGCGGACGGCGTTGGCGGTGTCGGTGACGGCGTGCTCCCGCGGGTTGAATATGGCAGCCGGTAGGGAGCGGGCGCGCAGGTGGGCGGCAACGGAGTCGCGGAGCCGGTTGGTGCGCGCCGTGACACAGATATCGCCGGGGGCGATGCCGTCGGTGAGCCAGCGCCGCACGCGGTCGGCCAGAGCGTCCAGTTCGGCGGGCTCGTCGGGCGCGCCGAACAGTTCGGGCGGTGGGCCGCTGAGCACGCAGCGGGTGGAACCGGCCGGTTCGGGCACCGATGCGCCGAGTTCGCTCACCGCCTGCCCGTGCAGGATGCCTTCGGCCCAGGTGAGGATCTCCTCGGTGGTGCGGTAGTTGACACGCAGCGGGTAGGAACGGCCGACGACCTCGATGCCCAGTTGTTTGAAGGAGACCGTGTTGTCGTAGATCCGCTGCCGGTTGTCGCCCGCGATGAACATGTCGTTGGGCCCGTAGTCCACAGCCGCACGCAGAGTACGCCACTGCGCCGGGTGGAGGTCTTGGGCCTCGTCGACCACCACATTGGTGTAGGGCTTCTCCTGCCGGGCGGCGAGGATACGGGCGGCCTCGGCGTGCAGGTCCTCGGCCGGGAGCCGGCGACTGTTGCGCATCATGGCGCGCGCCTCGCTGATCGCGTGCCAGACATCGCGCCGCTGGGCGGTGTTCAGCGGGATGCTGCGGCCGCGCCGCGCATCCGGGTCGAGGTAGCCCTCCAGGGTGCTGATGCCCTGTGCCATGACAACGTGCCGGTATTCGGAGAACAGGAAGTCGACCGGCCATGGGAGCCGGTGCTGACGGCTGTAGTTGGCGAAGACCCCGCGGGTGTCGGTGCGCAGCCGGACGTCGGGGTGGACCGCCTTGACCACGTCCAGCGCGAGTTTGTCGGTGGTGACCACGTCGACGTCTGCCACGAGTTCCGGGGGCAGCAGCAGCGCCAGGTTGCGTCTGAGCGACTCCACCAGGGCGTTGGTGAAGCTGGTCAGCAGCACACGGCCGGCCAGCGGCAGGTGCTCTGCCAGGTAGCGCACACGGTGCAGGGCCACGACGGTCTTGCCGGTCCCCGGGCCGCCCGACACCTTGGCCGGGCCGTTGAACCGCGGCCGGTAGGCGAGGTCGCGCTGCTTGGGGTGCAGGTAGATGCGCCAGGCATTGAACTCTCCGGCGAGGACGTCTTCGATCTCCTGGTCGTCGTTGACCACGACGACGCGTTCGCGGGTGTGGCGTATCGCGGTGTCGTAGTCGTCGGGGGCTACCGCGCCGACAGCGGGACGGCGGGGAACGACGACCTCCTGCAGCACGCGCTGTACCGAGTGCCCCTCGGCAAGGGCGCGGAGTACGTCGTACTGGTCCTGGGGGAGGGCCGGTCCCCAGTCCCGAAGCTCGCGGTAGGAGCCGAGGGAGCGGCAGAACTCCCGGATCTGTGCGTCGATGCCCAACCGGGCCAAGTCGTGGTCGCTGATGTGGTGGAACAGAGGCGGTGGCGCAGCAGCATGGGCACGGCTTCCGCTCGGCCGGGCCCCCGCGGCGGGCCGGTCTGCTGCACTGGGCCGCACCTGCTCGCCAGGCTGCTCCGGGCGGACCCGGCCATGCCCGCTGTTTCCGGCTTTCTCCTGCCGTGCGGCGGCTGCTGCGGCGCGGCCACCGATACGCCCGTGTTCTGTTCTGCCCGCCTGTTCCAGCGCGGTGGCGTCGCGGCGCTCCAGTGTGCCCATGACCGTGTTGACGTCGTGCCGCTGATCGCCGGCCCACTCTTCCGCGGCTTCCCGGGGCAACAGGTGCACCAGCAGGAAGGTCTCGCCGGATTCAGGTGCGAGCATCACGCCGGTCCAGGAGTCGCTGATGCGGAAGGTCCGCACGCGCGGGTCCTGGCCCGCGGGCAGTGTTCGGACTCGCAGGTCGGGGTGGGCCATCAGCGCGTCGAGTGAGAGTTCGCGGAACTTGCGCGTGACGGCGAGCAGCCGCTCACGGGTCGGCCGGTCGAGCTTGTCGTACTGGGGGAGACATGTCGCATCGATGGCCAGTTGCGGCATGGGCCTCCTTTGCCATGGGCTCGCCTACGCCGAGGACCCGCACGGTGAGTACTTCCCTTTCGTTCTAACCGATGGCAGTGACAAAAAGGAGGGAATGGTCCGTTTTTTCTTTTTCAGTGTCGCCGCCGGGAGGTGTACCTGCGGGAACAGGTGGCCGGTACCGGAGGCGCCAGGGGAGGGAAGAAGCCGGTGAATTCCGGTGATTGGGTCGGATTCGAATAGGCGGCCCCGGAAAGCGCTCACGAGGCGGGCCCGCGGCCGCTTCTCTCAGGAGCCGCACTAGAACGGAGCGGCTTCAATGTGATGAGAATCACCAAGAGGGACGTTTGACGGCAAATCACCTCGTGGTTTTCCGGGAAGGCTGGACACAACGGTCCCGGACCCGAAACATGGGGCGCGGCAACGCATGACGATCGGAGCGCCCCCCTTTCAATGGCGCTCCTGAAAGGTGCTGGGGTGAGCGACCAGAGAACCCCGTCTCCGTGGGGCAGCGGCGAGCGGTCGCCACAGGGCAGGAGGGCCGCCCGTCCCGTGCTGGGGTTCGGCGCGGTGGGCTTCATTGCCGTGGCCGTCTGGCTGCAGAGCACACCGGACCTGCTGGAGGACCTGCCCCGGCACTACCTGTGGGTGTTCAGCCTGCTGGGTGCTCTCGGTCAGGGTGTGGGGGCGATCTTCCTCGGGTCGACGGTAACGCGCACCTCCGGCCGTCCCCGCCCAATGTGGCGGAAAGGACCGGCCAACAACCTGCTGCAGGCAGCCAAGCATTTCGTCGGCTATACCGCCGAACAGCAGAGAATGCGACGCCTCCTCGCGCGGTTCCCGCGTCGGGGCTGGCGCGGGCTTCTCGACAAGCTGTCCCGCGGCACAAGCCCGGACGCGCTGTCCGCACCACTGGTCATCGTGGTCACCGGGCTTCCCGCTACAGGAAAGAGCCAGCTCGCCAACCGCATCGCACGCGAAGTCAGCGACCGCTTCCCCGACGGTGTGCGCTGGGTCGACCTGTGCCACAACACCAACGCCGACGACGGAGACGGCGCCGAGGACGCCGAAGCACGGCAGGGCACGGGAAAGCTTACGCGGTGGCTGCCGTCCTTGCCGCTGCCCCGACTCGTCCGCCGCCGCTTCTCCCCAGGAGACCCCGGACCGGTCGGTATGGACGGGCCGCGCCTGGGGCCGATCGTCCCCCGTACGGTCCAAGACCTGCTGGAGGAACTGCTGGGTGCCGCGGACGACACCCCGCGGGGGCCGCGCCGGCAACTGGAGGACGCGTGGCGCACGCTGACCACCGGTCGGCGGATTCTGCTGGTGCTGGAGAACGCGGAAGACCCCCGGCAGGTCGAGGCGCTGCGGCCCAACAGCCCGTGGAGCGCGGTCCTGGTCACCAGTCGGCGCTCCTTCCACGATGCCACGTTCGATTTCGAGTCGGTGGAGATCAGCGGGCTCACCGTCGACGAGGGGATCGAGCTGCTGGAGCGTATCGCGCCCATCGACGACGCCGGCCGGCAGGGCGACCAGGAGCGTGTGCTGCGCCGCGAGATCGCCGAGCTCTGCCACGGGCTGCCACTGGCGCTGGGGATGTGCGGCTCGCGACTGGCGTGGTCCTCGGGGCCGGACGCGCAGCAGCTCCTGGAGACACTGCGGCGCGAGGACGAAAGCCCGCTGCTGGCCACCAAAGGCTTTCCCGCGTCCTTCACGGTGGTGTTCCAGATGTGCGGGGCGATGGCCCGGCTGCTGCTTCGCCGCATGGCCGCCACCGGAATGGATGAGATCGCCGATTTCTCCGCCGCAGCCCTGCTGGAGGTCCCGTGTGCCCGTGCGCGGGAGGTCATCGAGGAGCTTCAGGCGCTGTTTTTGATCGAGCCGCTCGGGCACGCGGACGATGGTGTGTACCGCTACCGGCTGCACGAGCTCGTCCGCGACACGTTGCGCGTGCTGCACCCCGACGACTTCGGTATCCCTTTGGACGAGGAGCGGGCCTGGCGGCCCGAAGCCGTTCGGGCCGCCAGGGAGCGCCTGCTTCGCGTTTACACCTGGATGGCAGAGCAGGCCGCAGAGAACATGCGCCGCACCGATGACGGCTTCCCGCAGCCGGACCTGGCAGCGTCCGAACGGGTCCGCGACACCGCGCAGGCGCTGGACCTGCAAGCCGCAGAGCATCCACGGGCCTGGCTGGACCGCGAACGCGAGATGCTGCTGGGCTGTATATGGATGGCGGCCAGCGACGGCCATGCCGGGCTCGGCTGGCGGCTGGCCCGCGCTGTAGCGGCCATGTGCCAAACAGTGCGGACCCACTGGGCGGAATGGGACCAGGCGGTGCAGGCCCAGCTCGCCCTGGCGCACGGAGAACGCGACCCGCACGCCCTCGGCATGGCACTGCTGGACGCCTCCGAACTCTCCGGCAGCCGCGGCGGATACGGTCCCGGCGCCACCTACGCCAGGAGGGCCGCCTACGTCTTCGGTGAGTTGGGAACAGACCAGAGATGGACCGCGCGCGCCCGCCGTGCGCGCGGCGTCAACCTGCACCGGTGGGGCGCCCTCGACGCCGCGCTGGAAGAGCTGAGCGCGGCCGCGCGCGTCTTCGAGGAGAAGGGGGAGGCCTGGTGGCATGCACGTACGCTGTACAACCTCGCCGAACTCCACGCCGACCTCGGGCGCCACGACCACGCAAAGGGGCTGCTGCAGCGGGCATGCGCGGCTTTCGACGCCGAAGGCGACGTCGACCAGCGTGATCTGACCCGCATCCTCCTGGCGGAAGTGCTGGCCTCGCGCGGGCGCGAGCTGAACGCCTGGTACATGCTGGAGGAGCTGCGCGGGCGTTTCATTCGGGAGGACAAGCGCTGGTACACCGCGCAGTGCCTGCGGGTGATGGGTGGACTCGACGATGCGGCGCTGGGCCGGCAGTACGCGACGTGCGACCTCGTGTTCAACCGGATGCGCCGGGCTGAACTCCGCGATGAGGTGGAGCGCCACCACGTCCAGGAACTACGGGACAGGGAGCGCGGCAACGACGTCCCGGCAACGCTGCAGGAGCACATGGAACTGCGCCAGCGGTACCGGGAACGGCTTCAGCAAGACGCGGCGGCACTGCTCGGCGAGTACGCCGACGGCGCTGAGACCACGTTCACCCGGGCAGCCGCAGGCGGGTGGCGCCGCTCCCGGGAACGCAAGCGGGCATGGTCGTATCAGACCAGGACCGCGATGCTCCGCGAGGCCATCGGGGTGATGGAGCGCATGGGCGACGCATGGGGGATGCGGCGCGCCCAGTTGACCCTCGGCCAGGTCCTGGTCCGGGCGCACGACATCGATGAGGGCCGGCGGCTGCTGGACCGGGCCGCTGATGGGTTCGCGCGGCTGGCCAGCACTGGACAGCAGGACGGAGAACTCGGCGACAAGCGGTGGCAGGCGCGTGCGCACCACATCGCTGCCCAGACGCTGTTCGACACGGAGGGTTCCCACAGTGCCGAACACGAATCGGAGACCATGGTGCCCCAGCAGTACCGGCCCCATGCCGTGGTCGCCTCGCGGGCGCGCAAGCTCGAGGCAGCGCTCGAACACGCCAGGCGCGCACGCGATGTTTACCTGGAACGGGAGAACCACACCGGCCGGATCAGCGCCGAGATCCTGATAGCGCGGATCCTGTGGTCGGGCCGCGCGGAGAGCGAGGAGGTCTCCGCGCACCTCGACACCGCCGAAACCGAGGCGAAACAGCGCGGGTACCCGGAACTCGCCCGCGAGGCGGAGATGTGGCAGAGCAAGTTCTTCGAGGAGTACCCGGAGGTCGTTCACATATGGCCGATCAACTAGGCCTCGGTGCCGGCGGCCCCGTTGGGCTGCTGCCCGCGTCGGCGCCGAGAAGCGCCAACGCAGTCCAGCCTGCCCCGATGCCCGGGGACGGCCGCGGCACGGCGAGCGGATTGGCGATCGGGTCGGTTGCACGGGGATAATGTCCGACCATGGATGCGACAACGGGTACCGGCCCGCTGCACAGAGCAGATGGCATCGACTGGCGCGCACTTGTCCCAGAGGGCGGGGCCGAGATCCCCGCTCTGCTCCGGGACATCGCCGCCGGCGGCGATGCCGAGAGGAACCTCGACGACGCCGTCGCGGCGCTGTACGACCTGATCCGGTTTCCCGGTCCCGGATATCTCGCCGCGCCCGCGGTCGCAGACGTCCTGGTGGACATCGCCTGCCATCCGGACACGCCCGCGGAGTGGCGGTCGCGTCCCCTCAGCCTGCTGCTGGAGATCCTCGTTCCCAACGCCGCGGACCTGCTGCCTTGGCTCCCGGATATCGCCCTGTGGCGCGACGAGGTCGCGTGGGCGGCCGCCACAGACATCGACAAGGTCCGAGAACAGTACTGGACGTGGCGGGAAGAGGCACCGGACGAGCAGCAGTACCGCAGAATGCGCAACCGGCTCGACGCCGTCAGCCGGGACAACGGTCCCGCTCTGCTGCAGGCCGAGCTCGCGGTCCACGACACCGTCCGCGCTCGGGCCACGGACCTGGTGGGGCTACTGGACGGGAGGGACAACCGCCGCGGCATCGATCCGCCCGCCGAATGGGCCTGCTACCTCCTGGCCTTCATCCCCGAGGCAGCGGAGGAGGTCCGCGCACGGCTCATGGCCTCTCTCCCTCCGGCCCCCGGCCTGCAGGGGGCCGGAGGGAGAGAGGCCCCCGGCAGGCCGAGACAGGCTTCCGTCCTCGGCGGGGAACAGGAGGACGTCCTCTCCGCGGAGCTGTTCGCCCTGGGCATGCTCACACCGCCGGATGATCCCGCCGCCACGGTCGCTCTGGCCCACGAAATGGCCTCGGGACACCTCTACAACGCCTTCGCGGCCGCCGTCGCCCTTACCGTGATCCACGGGGAGAAGGCCCCGCGGGAGTGCCTCACGCGTATCACCGCGGGCGTCCGGACCAGGGTCGGCGCCAACGGCCTGTTCGGGGACTCCTGGCCGCACTGCGGCGAGGCCGAACCCGAGGTCCTGGGCTTCCTCGCTCTGGGCCGGGGCGGCGAAGCGACTCGCGAAACGCGCCTGGAGATGCTGCCCGGCGTCATTGCCCGCGCCGAGGGCGCTGTGCGCGCCATCGTCGCAGGAGATGCGCTGGAGATGGCCTTCGGCCCCCGCACGGGGGAGGCCGCGGCAGAGGCCCCCGCCGACATCGAAGAGCCGGCCCTGCTGGTGCTGTGGGCGATCGCCGAACTCCCGGCCGCGGCGTGGGCGGAGTCCGATATCGGAGCGACTGTGGAGGCGTGGGGGCTGCCGGCCGACCGCGCCGAATTCCGCGCCTTCGCCGGTGTGGACGGCGAGGACGGCACGGACGACGGCACGGACAACGCGAACGAGGACACGGCCGCCGCACAGGAGAGGTCCGGGCAGGCGGCGCCTCCCGCCACTGCGCAGAGGCAGAGTAGAGGGCTGTTCAGCCGCCTCTTCGGAGCGGATCCCGGCGCCTGACCCCGGTCAGCGCAGAACCCTACCGCCGGGCGGCCAGAGCGTCGTCAACGCCCGGATCCTGGGGGCCGAGGAACTGCGGGTCGGGACGCACGACGGTGTCGTATACGGCCTTGAACGCAGCCGGCACCTCGCGCACGTAGCCGTAGACCGTCGCGACGGTGCGGAACCGCAGGCTGCTGTCGCCAACGCCTTCGGCGTCGATTCCGGCGGCCTGGCACAGGCGCACCGCGCGCGCCAGATGGAAGTTCTGGGTGATGACGGTGGCGGCGTCCACGCCGAAGACCTTGCGCGCCCGCACACACGATTCCCAGGTGCTGAAGCCGGCGTAGTCGCCCGCGATCTTGGCTTCGGGCACTCCCGCGTCGATCAGGTAGTCGCGCATAGCGTCGGTCTCGTTGTAGCCGTCGACGCTGTTGTCCCCGCTGACCAGTACCGCGTCGACGCTCTCTTTCCGGTAGAGCTCCGCGGCGATGTCCAGCCGCCGGGCGAGCAGAGTGGTGGGGCTGTCGTCGTCGCGGAGCCCGGCACCCAGGACGAGCGCCACCGGGCGCGTCCGCGCGTCCTCGACCGTGGAGCGCCGCTCCGAGGTCGATACGGTCAGCCAGGCGAACGGGGCGACCGCGATCAGCGGCCCCAGCACGCACAGAAGGATCAACGTCTTGGGCTTGGCCAGAAGTCTTCTCACATCCGGATGTGACGTCTCGCCCGCCCTCTCGGGTTCCCGCCCCTCCTTCGCGCCGCTGCTTCTGGGGCCAGCGGCCACGCCTTTGGCCGGTATCGCCGATCTTGCTCTCGCAGCCAACCACCGAGGCAGCAGAGCCGGACCGCAGCAGAGACCGGGGGCAGAGGAGGGGCGGAACGGCTATGCCGGCCTGTGGGTCCCGATACGCCGCAGCGCTTCGCGGACCTGTCCGGCTGACGCCGCCACCTCAGCGGCGGCGCGGTCGGTGTCCACACCGGCCAGCAGGGCCACCAGCGCCACGCGGGTGTCGCCGCCGGCACTGGCCAGCGCCTCGGCGCAGGCATCCTCACTCAACCCGCTGGCCTCGGTGAGGATGGTGACCACGCGGCCGCGCAGTTTGGCGTTGGTCGCGTTCACCCCGACCATGAGGTTGGAGTAGGTATAGCCCAGGCGCACCATCACGGCGGTGGAGAACGCGTTCAGAACGAGCTTCTGCGCGGTTCCCGCCTTCATCCGAGTCGACCCGGCGATGACCTCGGCACCGGTGTCCACTTCCACATGTACATCGGCATTGGCGGCCAGCGGAGCCGCGGGGTTGGCGGTGACCAGCACCGACCGCGCGTCCGCCTCCCTGGCGCGGTGCAGCGCACCGGCGACATAGGGGGTGCGGCCGCTGGCGGTGATCCCGACGGCCAGGTCTCCCCGGCCGAGGGCGGAGGCATCCGCGTGGCCGAGGGCGAAATCGTCCTCGATGCCTTCGAGGGCGTGATCGAGCGTCGCCTCGCCGCCGGCGTGGTGGGCGACGATCCGATCAGGGTCGATGCCGAACGTCGGAGGGAGCTCGGCGGCGTCCATGGTGGCGATACGGCCGGAGGTACCGGCGCCGAAGTAGTGGACGCGCCCACCACCGCGCAGCGTGGCCACGCCGAGTTCCACCGCTCGCGCCAGCTCGGGCAGCGCCGCGCTGACGGCCTTCGGGACGGTCGTGTCCTCCGCGTTGATCTCCCGGAGGATGTCGATGGTCGGCAGCAGGTCGATGTCGTGGGTACCACTGTTCCTGCGTTCGGTCGGCACGCGCACGATCTCCACCGGGGCGGGGGGCATGCCGTCGGCACCCTCCTCCGCGGTGGTCTCCTGGTCCGGCACCATGCCCCTTCCCTTCCCTCCATTGGCCGGAGCGGACGCCGTCACCTGGGTCGGTCCCGGATCCGCGCTCGGCGTCGGTCATCGCCGATGCGCAGGCCGCGCACCGCGTCATAGGTCGTCTCCAGCGCCGTTCGGCTGTCGGTGTAGCGCAGTTGGGCCAGCCCGACGAACAGGCAGTCGATCACGGTGAGCTGGGCGAGACGGCTGGCCGTGGCGCCGGAGCGGAAGGTCGTCTCGCGGGCCGCCGTGGTCAGGATGTGGTCCGCGGCCTCGCTGATGGGAGAGCGCGGGAAGTTGGTGACCGCCACCGTCGTCGCTCCGCGGCGCTGGGCCTCGGCCAGCGCGTTGGTCGTGTCGATGGTGGTTCCGCTGTGCGAGATGGCGATCGCGAGGTCGTCCTCGCCGAGCAGGGCGGCGCTCGTGAGCATCACGTGCGTGTCGGACCAGGCAAATGAGGTCAGGCCGATACGGTGCAGTTTCTGCTGGAGATCCGCTGCGACGAACGCGCTCGCTCCCACCCCGTAGATGTCGGTGCGCCGTGCCGCGGCCAGTTTCCCGATGACGGTCCGCAGCGTGTCGACATCGAGTTGGGCACCGGTCTCCTCGACCGCGCGGGCATCGGTGTAGGCGATCTTCTCCACGACGGTGACGAGCGTGTCGTCGGGGTTGATGTCGCTGGTGAGCTCGCGCGTGCTGATCCGCGCGCCGCGTTCCTGCCCGGCCTCGGTGGCCAGCGCGAGCCGGAGTTCGCGGTAGCCGCTGAAGTCGATCGTGCGGCAGAAGCGGATAACGGTCGCCTCAGAGGTGGCGCAGTCCTTGGCCAACTGCGTGATGGAGGAGGCGGCGACGCGCTCGGGGTCGTCGATGATGCGCTGGGCCACACGCTGCTCGGCCGGGGCCAGAGAAGGCAGCAGCGCGCGGATGCGCAGCACGGTGGTCGGCGCGGAGGAATCTCCGCGGTCGGCCGGGTGGAGCGCCGCCTCCGTACCCTCCTCAGGGTTCTCGCCCCCGGGGGTCGGTGGCTTCGCGGTTCTCGCCATGTTGGAAAGTTTCTTTCGGTATCGGGGTGGAGTCAATGCGCAGAGCGGGAAAACCGCGGATTCCGGTAATGCCACAAGTCAGGTCGGCCGTGGAACCCGATTGCGCGGTATTGCGCCGACCGGCACTGTAGAGGGCATATACCCGTCGCACAACGCCTGGCGGCATGAGGGGAGCTCGGTTTACGGGGGCGGCATTGGCAGACATCTCGTTCGGCGTACTTGGACAACTCACCGTCCAGGCCGCTGGCACCCCGATCAGGCTTCGAGGCAACAAGCGGCGGGTACTGCTGGCCACGCTACTCCTACGGGCCAATCGGACCGTACCGGTCAGTGACCTCGTCGAGCGGATGTGGGGTGACGTTTCGCCCGAGGACTGCCGTGGAGCGCTCCAAGTCCAGGTGACACGGCTCCGGTCGGCGCTCGGCGAGGCCGGCGGAGGGGCTCTCATCGTATGCGGGCTGCACGGCTACCGCGTCGAACTCGACGACTACCAGTCGGATCTGCTGCGCCTGCGCGCCCTGGTCCTGCTCGCCCGTGATGCCGAGCACCGAGGCGACCTTGTACGCAGCTGTGATGCGCTCGGTGAGGCCATGGATCTGTGGCGGGGACCCGTACTCACCGACGTCGTCTCCGACGTACTGCACGAGCACGACGTCAGCCACGTCGAACTGGAGTTGCTGCGCATGGCCGAGCAGCGGTTCGCCGCGGCACTGGCCCTTGGCCGACACGAGCAGGTGATAGGGCCGTTGACGCTGCTGGCCGCCCGCCATCCGCAGCGGGAGGCCCTGGTGCGGATGCGGATGATCGCGCTCTACCGGTGCGGAAGGCAGAGCGAGGCACTGGAGGTATACAGGCGGACCCGCAGAATTCTCGCTGACCGGCTCGGTGTGGACCCGGGGCGAGAGCTGCAGGAGACGTTCCAGGGCGTGCTCCGAGGCGACCTGGAGGACTGTTCGGTCGTTCCGCGACAGCGCGAATCGTCGCCGTCCCTCGGGATCCGCGCCCCGCAACGGACCCGTTCCGCACCGGCGCAGCTGCCCGCCGACGTCCCCGGTTTCATTGGGCGCGGGCAGGAACTCGCGGAGTTGGACCGGCTGCTCGACACGGGTGCCGCGGCGGGGCGCGTGCTGATCAGCGGGCCGCCGGGATCGGGCTGCACCGCGCTCGCGATCCATTGGGCGCACGGCGCCGCGGAGCGCTTCCCCGACGGCCAGCTCTACGTCGACCTCCGCGGTGACACCGCCGTACCGCGTTCTCCGAGTGACGTCCTGCGCCGGTTCCTACGGGCGTGCGGGGTCGATGGCGGGTTGCCGGCCGAGACCGACGAACGAGCGGCGCTGCTGCGTTCGGTGCTGGCATCGCGCAGACTGCTGATGGTCTTGGACAACGCCTACTCCGCGGCGCAGGTACGCCCCCTCATGCCGGGTACCTCCGCCTGCGGCGTCATCGTCACCAGCCGGTACTGGCTGGCCGATCTCATCGCGCGCGAAGGCGTCCCGGTGCTGCCTCTCGACAAGCTGCCGCCGTGGGAGGCGGCGATGCTGCTGCGCGATCTGATCGGTGCGGAACGCGCAGCAGCCGAACCCGGTGCCGTGTGTCGGCTGACGGAAGCGGCCGAAGGGCTGCCCCTTCCGCTGCGCATGGCTGCGGCGTGGCTGGTCACCCACTCGCAGAGCCGGATCGAGACGCTGGTCTCCCGGGTCGAGGCGCGGCGCGAGAGAACGGCGGTGGAACGGGTGGAAAGGGCACTGGTCGGCGATCCGCGGTTCTTGATGGGCAACCCCGGGACCGGTGGCGGGAACGCCTGGCGAGAGTGACCATCCTCTGCTCATCCCGCCAGGCGGGGACGGTTGTGCACACCAACCGCCCGGTCCCACGAGCCGGCCGTCCTCCGGCCCCCGGGAGCCGGAATCCCGTCACGCTCCCGGCGCGGGCGGTCACGGCCGCGGGGAAGTATCGGCCGGGAGATCACCCACAGGACAGTAGACTGCAGCACCGGGCTTTCAGCACACTGGCGTTTCGCTTTCAAGGGTCGGCAGGCATCGGGGCGCGATGGGCAGACGGGCCGACCCCGCTCGGGGACAGCTCGCGTAGCTGCTTCGGCACGCAAGGAAAGAGGTCCGGGGCGCACCAGGCGTTTTCGGCTGAGCCGAAATACCGCCTGTTTCCTGCGAAGTACCGCCGAGTAGCCGTGGACGGGGCGGGTCGAGAGCCCGTGTAGGTGCGGCAACACGGTCGCCGGAAATCCCCGTGAGGGGTGGCGTCAGGGCAACGGGAGTCCGTAGACCCTAAGCTTCCCGGCATGGTCCATCACGCGGTTGTCGGAGTGGACGCAGGCGGAACGTCGACGCGGTGTGCCGTGGTGTCCCTCAGCGGTGAAGTGCTCGCCTGCAGCCGGACCGGAGGTGCCAACCTGTTCTCCGGCTCCGATCCCGCGGCGGCCGTCGAAGCGGCGCTGGGCAGCGCGCTCGAAGAAGCCGGGGACACCGTGGTGGACGGCGGGGTGTTCGGCATCGCCGGTGCCGCTTCAGCGGGGTACACCGAGGCCGTGCGGACGGTGAGTCGGGTCTGGGCGGTGCTGGGGCTCACGGGTACACCGCATGTCACCGATGACATCGCTGTGGCCTTCGCATCCGGCAGTGCGGCGTCGGCCGGGACGGTGCTCATCGCGGGTACCGGTGCGGTCGCCGCTGTAGTCCGCGACGGCGCTGTCGTGCGCCGGTGCGACGGTTACGGCTGGCTCTTGGGCGATGAGGGATCGGCGGTGTGGATCGCTCTGGCGGGGCTGCGGTCCGTGCTGGCCGCGATCGATGGGCGAGGCCGTCCCACGGTGCTGGGCGACCGGTTGGCCGAGGCCCTGAAGGTCACGCCCGGGGATGCCCGGCAGATCGTTCGCGCCGTGCACTCCCGCCCACCCGCCGAGCTCGGTGCGCTGGCACCGGAGGTCACCCTGGCGGCGTCAGGCGGTGATGCGGTGGCTGAGGGCATCGTCGCCGACGCGGCCGCACGGCTGCTGACCAACCTGGAATCGGTGGCACCGCGCCCGATGGGCACCGCACCGGTGGTGCTCGCCGGTGCCCTGCTGGCCGGGGGGCCGGTCGCCGACGCGGTCCAGGCGGGCCTGCGAGCACGCCACGGGGTAGCGGCGCTGTCCGCGACCGACGGGGCGGCAGGCGCCGCCGGACTGGCGCTGCGCAGGGCGGGCGCGTCCTCCGCAGCGCACTCCGCTCTGCTGGCCGCAGCGAATACCCCGATGCGATAGCGCTGGTCAGCAGTGTGATTACCGGGAAACCGAGAAAGCGGATGAAATGCTCGCCACCGGGTCCAACCAGGGGACGCGAGTCGCTAGTGTCATTGCATGCCTGAGAACAACAACGAAGAGCAGAACGATCCCGCGGGATCGACCATGATGTTCCGTCGCTTCGTGGCGGACAACAACGAGCCGGAGGCTCCGCCAAAGCCTCCGGTCACTCCCTACATCCTCGCCGCAGTCGGGGCAGTGGTCGCGATCGGCATCATCGTGGCTGTCGTCGTGATGTGGTCGTGACCGTGCCGCGGCGGCCGCATACGCCCCTGCCCGTGCGGAGGCGGGGGCGTATGCCCTGAAACGGTTCGCCTGCTTTCGGGGAGGCTGCTAAAGTTGACCACGTCGGAAGGCAAGGCGGGGGACACCCTCACCGACAAGCCGAACGGCGGGCGCCATTAGCTCAAGTGGCAGAGCAACTGACTCTTAATCAGTGGGTTCGGGGTTCGAGTCCCTGATGGCGCACAGCGAAATCCCGGTCTGGAGCCGATCTCATGGCTTCTGGCCGGGATTTTCTCGTATGCGGACGGTGCCTCCACCACCGGGCGCAGCTCCGTTGACACGCAGGGGACGGAGCGCCACACTCCTCAGACGGCGCCGTCTCAGGTGAGATCCGGTGCGATCGGCCGAGCAGAGCGGGGGAGCGGATGATCGCGGTATGCGGAGAAGCCCTCATCGATCTGGTACCTGCCGGCGAGCCGGGACTATGGCGCGCCATCCCCGGGGGAGGCCCGGCCAACACAGCGGTGGCCCTGGCGCGGCTGGGAACACCCTCATCGCTCCTGTGTCGGCTGTCCGGCGACGGATTCGGGGCACGGATCCGCGCCCACCTGGAAGCAAACGGCGTGGACCTGAGCTGGGCACCCGAGGCGGCGGAGCAGTCGAGTGTGGCAGTGGCCGACCTCGATGACAAAGGCGCCGCACGCTACGGGTTCTACCTGCGGGGAACAGCGGACTGGCAGTGGTCCGCGGACGAACTCCCCGAGCGCCTGCCCGAGGACACCGCCTGCCTGCACGTCGGATCCCTGGCGGCGGTGCTGCCGCCGGGCGACGCGGTGCTGCGGGACTGGGCGCGGACTCAGCGCGACAGCGTTGCCGTCTGCTACGACGTCAACGTCCGCCCCGCCGTCCGGCCCGACGCCGATGCCTATCGGGAATCGGTGCGGGCCTGGCTCGACTTGGCGCACATCGTGAAGGTCAGCGACGACGACCTGGCCTGGCTCGCGCCGGGGGAGCGGCCCACCGATGTCGTGCGGGGCTGGATGGAGCGCTACGGCCTGTGGCTGGGGGTCCTCACCCTCGGCAAGGACGGAGCGGTCGCGGTGCTGCCCGGCGGCGAATCGATCGCGGTGCCCGGTGTGCACGTCGAGGTCGCCGACACGGTAGGAGCCGGAGACGCCTTTATCGCCGCGATGCTGGCGGAACTGGAGCCCCTGCTCCCGCGCACGCAGACAGCAGGGGCGATGGACATCGATGGCGCACAGGTGGAGCCCGCTCTTCGCTTCGCCACCGCGGCCGCGGCTCTCGCCTGCACGCGCTCCGGGGCCCACGCACCGGACCGCGGCGAGGTGGACAGCCTCATGGCAGCCACCGGCCACGCACACCGGGACGGGTGAACCGACCACCGTGCGTCGGTGGAACCACGGTCGATCCGGGCCCTAGGTGTACGGCCCCCGCGACGACGTCGACCTCGAAAAGCTGGCTGCGCTCGGCCTGCCGTTCTGGCTCGCGGGTGGGTACGACACCCCCGCCGGCCTGGCGGCGGCCCGTGCGGCCGGCGCCGCCGGAATCCAGGTCGGCACGGCGTTCGCGCTCTGCCGGGAGTCGGGCATCGAGCCGGGGATCAAGCAGAAGCTGCTCCGCCAAGCGCGCGACGGCACCCTCGACGTCCGCAACGATCCCCGGGCATCACCGGCGGGTTTCCCGTTCAAGGTGGCCCGCCTCTCCGGCACCGTCTCCGAAGAGCAGGAGTACGCCGGGCGGTCCCGCCTGTGCGACCTCGGCTACCTGCGTACCCCGTACCGCAGGGACAATGGCGGGGTGGGCTACCGCTGCCCGGCCGAGCCGGTCGATGCCTACACCCGCAAAGGCGGTGCGCTCGAAGACACGCGGGACCGGCGGTGCCTGTGCAACGGGCTCGTCGCCACGATCGGACCGGGCCAGCGCCGATCCGATGGGTACGAAGAGCCTGCTCTGGTCACGCTCGGCAAGGACACCGGTTTCCTCCCGGACCTCCCCGGATCCGGCGGCGGCGCCTACTCCGCCGGTGATGTGTTGCGCTATCTCCTGGGGTGAGCGCCATCCCCGCGCGGTACCGGCTGCCACCGGGCACCGCGCCGATGTGTCCCTCGCTGCTTCTCGTGGACGAACGGCCTTCTGCCATCCGGTAGGATCTTTCCTGTTGCCGTCAACGTTCGTCGACGGCGGGCGCCATTAGCTCAAGTGGCAGAGCAGCTGACTCTTAATCAGCGGGTTCGGGGTTCGAGTCCCTGATGGCGCACCGTACAGGCCCCGGTCGGGAGCAGGGAGCTGCTCACCGCCCGGGGTTCTTCCGCCCCACTCCCTCGCGGGGCTGCAGCCGGGGCGAGCGGGCCGGCGTTGCTTCGGCCGCCGGTGCGTGGAAGACCCGCAGACCCCCCGGAATCTTGGTGAAACCGATCTCGGAGTGCGCGGTGAACGTCTCTCCGTCACAGGCCACCCGCAGCGGCTGATCGGGGGAGGAGACGGTGCAGCCGGGCGCGCGCCATACCGTGTAGCCGCTGCGCAGACCCCAGTGCGCGAGCAGTACGTCCGGCACCACGCGGAACCGGGAGAACCAGCGGCCCGCCTTCAGCACGCGGATGTCGAGAAGGCCGTCGTCCAGACGCTCTCGGCGGGCGGGGATCAGCGCGCGCGTGCGGTGGCGGCAGTTGCCCACGAACGCCCACCACACCCGGGTCCGCCGCCCATTGAGCACAATCTCGATGGGATCGGCCTCGCGCAGTGCGGACCAGGCACCCACAGCGAACGCCGGCCATTTCCCCAGGCGCGGCCGCAACCGCTCGCGATGGTCGAACACCTTCGGATAGGCGCCGAAGGACGCGGTGTTGAGGAATATCCAGTCGCCCACTCTGCCCACGTCCACGGCGCCGAGTGACCCCTGCCGGTAGGCGAGCACCGCTGACTCCAGAGAGGTCACCCCGAGCGTTGTGGCGAAGTTGTTCAGCGTCCCGCCCGGAAGCACCAGCAGAGGGCGGTCATACCGCATGGCCGCGGCAGCGCCGGCGTTGACGCTGCCGTCACCTCCGGCCACCGCGAGCACGTCGCAGCGAGCGGCGGCGCCGTCGAGGACCGAGGGAAGGTCATCCTCAGGGCCGAGGGGGATCACCTCCGCTTGTGGCAGCAGGTCACGGATCCGGGAGGCCATGTCCTGGCCCGGGTGCAGTGGGGAGGTCCCAGCCCCGGCATTGGGATTGACCACGGCGGTGACGCCGATGCCGTCCTCGTGGACGTCCACCGCAGGTGCGGGTGAGGTGTGCGGGCCCGATCCCTGCCCTGGCAGCGGCGGCAGCAGGCGGCGCATCAGTAGGGCGGTCCCCGCGCCGACGAGGAGACCACCGGCGACACCGGCCGGGAGGAGGGCGCTGTTACGTACCCGGTGAACGGCGATCCCGCCGACCAACGTGCCGACGGCCGCGGGCAGCGGGGAGGGGGTATCGGCCATGATCCCGCCCGCGAACCCCGTGGCGATGGCCATGCGCTGGGAGGGGGAGCAATGGGTGGACGAGGAGGGGCCGAAGCGGTTGACCACCGGTTTCACCAGGAGCGCGGTGGCGGCGTCGGCCAGGGTGGCGGCGAGAGCGGCACGCAGCGCGGATCGGCGCACCCGCCGATCACCGGTTACCGCTATTACACCGGCACTGACCGCCCACGGTCCCACATGGCGGATCGTGCGGATGATATGCGGGGCCGCACGGCCGAGGAGGGCAAAAGGGCGCGGTTGCCTGGTGGGGCCGTACTCGTACCGGTCGAGCCGTTCCGGTCTGCGCCGCAGCCGACGCGAGGAAGACATGCCTTCAGCTTGCCGCCCGCGGACGGTCGCGTCTAATAGGCCGGGGTCTTTGTGTCCTGGTCACTCCTCCTTGTCCTCTGCGCCCTCCGCCAGGTTCGTGTTCAGCAGGGCCAGCATGCGGGTGAATTCCCGGCGCTGCTCCGCATCGAGCCCGCCTCGACGGTGTCTTCGGGATCACGCTGGATGCGGCCGATGCGGCGACCATCATCGCGGAGGCGGAGCGCTTCGCGGCAGGCTGAGCGGACCGCCCGCCCACTATCCCCGCCCGGCCACCTCGGCCAGTGCCCGAAAGATCAGCGCGGTGGAGGCCGCTCCCGGATCCGCGTGGCCGATGCTGCGCTCGCCGAGGTAGGAGGCCCTGCCTTTGCGCGCCTGCAACGGCACAGTGGAGCGCAGGCCCTCCTCGGCCGCTTCCGCCGCGGAGCGGGCCGCGGCGCCCAGACCGCTGTCGGACGCAGCGGTGAAGGCCTCGACGGCGGGAGAGAAGGCGTCCACCATCGTCTTGTCGCCCACCTGGGCGCCGCCCATCGTGCGCACGCCCTCCAGGGCCGCGGCGAGGGCGTCGGCCAGGGCGGCCGTGCCGTCCTCAGGGGCGGCAAGCCGTTTGCCCAGAGTGCGGAAGACCGTCCCGTAGAGCGGGCCGGAGGCGCCGCCCACGCGGGAGATCAGCGTCTTCCCGGCCGTGGCCAGAACCTCACCCGCACTCGCGGCTTCGCGGCCGTCCACGGCCTCCAGCGCAGCAGAGAAGCCGCGCTCCATGTTGGCGCCGTGATCGCCATCGCCGATCGCGGCGTCGAGCCCGGTCAGGTACTCCTTGTTCTGGGCGACGGTTTCGGCTATGGCCTGGACCCAGGCGCGGGCGAGATCGGTGTCCACCTTCTTCTCCAAGCTGTGTCGTGTCCGAAGCGAGCGGTGCGCGCGGCCTGAACAGCCCTCAGCAGCCCCAGCGCAGGGCCGGAGTGTTCACGGGCGCATCCCACAAGTCCAGGAACTCCTGGTCGGCGGCGCATACGGTGACCGAGCACCCGGCCATGTCCAGACTGGTGACGTAGTTGCCCACCAGGTTGCGGGCGATGCGGATCCCCCGTTCGGCAAGGAGCGAGGAGACCTCCCCGAAGACCAGGTAAAGCTCGCTCAGCGGCGTCGCGCCCAGCCCGTTGACGATGACAATGGCCTCCTCTCCCGAGGAGAGGGGGCGGTCCTCGAGGACCGCCCGCACCATGTCGGCCGCGATCTCGCGGGCGGGCCGAAGCTTCTCCCTGCGGCGGCCGGGTTCGCCGTGGATTCCCACCCCCACCTCGATCTCGTCGTCGGGAAGGTCGAATCCCGGCCGGCCGGAACCGGGGGTAGTGCAGGAGGTGAGGGCGACGGCAAAGGAACGCGAGGCGGCGTTGACCCGCCGGCCCAGGTCGGCGACTGCGCCGAGGCCGTCACCGCGCGCCGCCGCGGCGCCCGTGATCTTCTCGACGAGCAGGGTCGCCCCGGTGCCCCGCCGCCCGGCGGTGAACGTGGAGTCCTGCACGGCGACGTCGTCGTCCACGAGCACGGTTTCCACCCGCAGCCCGTCGTCATCGGCGAGCTCCGCGGCCAACTGGAAGTTCATCACATCGCCCGTGTAGTTCTTCACGACCAATACCGTTCCCGCGCCGCCGTCGACGGCCCGGACAGCGGCGAGGACCTGGTCGGGAACCGGCGAGGTGAAGACTTCGCCGGGACAGGCCGCGTCCAGCATCCCCGCACCGACGAAACCGCTATGCAGCGGCTCGTGACCGGAGCCGCCACCGGACACGAGTCCCACCTTTTTGGGAACGGCTCCGCGGGCGCGCGTGACGACACGGTTGTCCGCATCGACCACGAGATCGGGGTGGGCGGCGGCGAATCCGGCAAGGGAATCGGATAGGAAGGACTCTGCGGTGTTGAGGAACTTCTTCACAATGGGCTCCTTCGCTTGCCGGGGTGCGCAACCAGCGTTTCCGTGGGTAGCCTAATCGTCCATGGACAACACCGTCGGGATCGTCCTCGTCTCGCACAGTCACATTCTCGCGGACGGTCTGCGCGACCTGCTGGAGCAGCTCGGATCCGGCTCCGGTCCCCGGCCGATCGTGCCCGCGGGCGGAACCGATGACGGTGGGATCGGCACCAGCTACGACCTGATCCTCGCCGCCATAGGCCGGGCCGACCAGGGGGCCGGGGTGGTGGTGCTGCCCGACATCGGTAGTTCCGTGCTCACCGCGCGCTTGGTGCTGGAGGACTATCCGCGCGACGACGTGGTCGTGGTCGATGCCCCGTTCGTCGAGGGCGCGGTCGCGGCCGCCGTGACCGCCGCGGCCGGTGCCGGACTCGACGCCGTGGCGGCCGCCGCCCGGGAGGCGCGCGACATCCCCAAGTTCCCGTCCTGACACTGCCTGCGAGCACGCCCGGCCGCTGCAACGGCCGGGCGTGCTCGCGGTGTGCTGCCGTTTCCGGCTGTTGGAAGAAAAACCTGTTGCCGTGCGCTCTTATCCTTGAAGCCGTATGAAAACCTCGCCTGCGAGATCCCCGCTCTCTGAACTCCGCGCACGCCTTGACGGGCTGATGCTCGCCGATCGCCACCGGTTGCGGCGCCGTATCGACGGCGTCGCGAAGGTCCGCGACGAACGCAAACGCGCGGCCATCGCCGCGGAGATCGCCTCCGACATCGAGCTGGCCGAGGTGCGCGTGGAGCAGCGCGCATCCGCCCTCCCTCGGATCACCTATCCCGAGGAGCTTCCGGTCAGCAGAAAGAAGGACGACATCGCCGAGGCGATCCGCGCCCACCAGGTGGTGATCGTCGCTGGTGAGACCGGGTCGGGCAAGACCACCCAGTTGCCCAAGATCTGCATGGAACTGGGGCGCGGCGTACTCGGCAGCATCGGCCACACCCAGCCGCGTCGGCTGGCGGCGCGTACGGTGGCTGAACGGATCGCCGAGGAACTCGCCACCCCGCTGGGCGAAGCCGTGGGCTACAAGGTCCGCTTCACCGACCGATCCGGCGACGACACGCTGGTCAAGCTCATGACCGACGGTATCCTGCTCGCCGAGATCCAGCAGGACCGGATGCTGCGCGGATACGACACGCTGATCATCGACGAAGCGCACGAACGCAGCCTGAATATCGACTTCCTGCTCGGCTACATCAAGCAGTTGCTGCCCCGCCGCCCCGATCTGAAGGTGGTCATCACCTCCGCCACCATCGACCCCGAGCGGTTCTCCCGGCATTTCGGTAACGCGCCGATCATCGAGGTCTCCGGGCGCACCTATCCGGTCGAGGTCCGCTATCGGCCCATGAGCGACGGGGCGGAAGACGAGGACGGTGAGGAGCGCGACCAGGCCCAGGCCATCTGTGCGGCAGTGGCCGAACTGCAGAAGGAGGGGCCCGGGGACATCCTGGTCTTCCTCAGCGGAGAGCGCGAGATCCGCGATACCGCCGATGCCCTGGAAAAGCAGCGGCTCCGCGACACCGAGATCCTCCCGCTGTTCGCCCGGCTGTCGGCCGCTGAACAGCATCGGGTGTTCGCTCCGCACCGAGGCCGCCGCATCGTTTTGGCGACCAACGTCGCCGAGACGTCGCTGACGGTTCCCGGCATCAGATACGTGATCGACCCCGGTACCGCCCGCATATCCCGCTACAGCCACCGAACCAAGGTGCAGCGGCTGCCGATCGAGGCGGTCTCCCAGGCGTCGGCGAACCAGCGCAAGGGGCGCTGCGGCCGGGTGGCAGAGGGCATCTGCATCCGGCTGTACTCGGAGGAGGATTTCAGCTCCCGGCCGGAGTTCACCGACCCGGAGATCCTGCGGACCAACCTCGCCTCGGTCATCCTGCAGATGGCGTCGCTGGGGCTGGGCGACATCTCCGCGTTCCCCTTTGTGGAGGGCCCCGACCGCCGCCAGATCAAGGACGGGGTCCACCTGCTCCAGGAGCTCGGTGCCCTCGACCTTGAGGAGAAGGACACGCGCAAGCAGCTCACGCCCATGGGCCGCAGGCTGGCGCAGCTTCCGGTCGACCCCCGACTGGGCCGCATGGTGCTGGAGGCCGCCGACAATGGGTGCGTTCGCGAAGTCATGATCATCGCGGCGGCTCTGTCCATCCAGGATCCGCGGGAGCGCCCGGCGGACCAGCAGCAGGCCGCAGCGGAGCACCACGCCCGCTTCGCCGACAAGGACTCGGACTTCCTCGCCTACCTCAACCTGTGGAAATACCTGCAGGAGCAGCAGAAGGCGCTTTCTGGCAACCAGTTCCGCAAGCTGTGCCGCGCCGAGTTTCTGAACTACCTGCGGGTGCGCGAGTGGCAGGACGTCTACAGCCAGCTCAAACAGGTGGTCAGGCAGATGGGGGTCTCCCTCAATGACGCCGCTGCCGACCCGAAGAACGTGCACCTCTCACTGCTGGCCGGCCTACTGTCCCACATCGGCATGAAGGACCTGGAGAAGCACGAGTACGTAGGCGGGCGCGGCGCCCGCTTCGCGATCTTTCCCGGGTCCTCGCTGTTCAAGAAGCAGCCGCGGTATGTGATGGCGGCGGAGCTGGTGGAGACGTCGCGGCTGTGGGGGCGCATGGTCGCCCGCATCGAACCCGAGTGGGCCGAGGACGTCGGCCGGCACATCGTGAAACGCTCCTACAGCGAGCCGCACTGGGAGAAGAAGCGGGGCGCGGTCATGGGCTATGAGCGCGTCACACTCTACGGTGTGCCGATCGTGGCGCGGCGCAAGGTCGGTTACGCGAAGGTGGACCCCGAGCTCTCACGGGAGCTGTTCATCCGGCACGCCCTTGTCGAGGGCGACTGGCAGACCCATCACCGGTTCTTCCACGAGAACCGGCGGTTGCTGGAGGAGGTCGAAGACCTGGAGCACCGCGCGCGGCGCCGTGACATCCTGGTCGATGACGAGACGCTCTTCCGGTTCTACGACGAGCGGGTCGGTGCGGAAGCCGTCTCCGCCGCCCATTTCGACGCATGGTGGAAGCGCGCTCGCCGCAGCGCCCCCGACCTGCTGCTGTTCGAAAAGTCGATGCTGATCAACGAGGGCTCAGAGCAGGTCAGTGAGGAGGACTATCCGGATGTCTGGCGCCAGGGTGACCTCACGTTTCCACTGACCTACCAGTTCGAGCCGGGCACAGAGGCGGACGGCGTCACCGCGCACATCCCGCTGAAGGTGCTCAACCAGGTCAGCGCAGAGGGGTTCGATTGGCAGATCCCCGGCCTGCGTGCGGACCTCGTCACCGCGCTGATCCGGTCTCTGCCCAAACCTCTCCGGCGCAACTTCGTTCCCGTTCCCGATCATGCCGCGGCCGTCCTGGAGCGGCTCACGCCCTACGAGGAGCCGCTGCTGGATGTTTTGGGGCGGGAGCTCAGCATGATGGGCGGTGAACGGATCCCGGCGCAGGATTGGCAGCTGGACAAGGTCCCCGACCATTTGCGGATCACCTTCCGGGCGGTCGACGACCGGGGGCGTGCGCTCGCCGAGGACAAGGATCTCGACGCGCTGCGCGCGCGGCTCAAGCCGCGGCTGCGAAAAGCGATCTCCGCCGAAGCGAAGGGGATCGAGAAGAAGGGGTTGACTTCCTGGGACTTCGGTCCGTTGCAGCGGACCTTCCAGCACACGACGGCGGGGCCGGCGGTCAAGGGCTATCCGGCGCTGGTCGACGAGGGCGATAGTGTGGCGATCCGCATCTTCGATACCGAGGCCGAGCAGCGCTCCTCGATGTGGGCGGGGGTGCGTCGCCTGCTCCTGCTGCAGATCCCCTCGCCGGTGGCCGCAGTGCAGCGCGGACTGGACAACCAGACCAAGCTTGCGTTGAGCCACAATCCGCACGGTTCGGTCCCGGCGCTCTTCGACGACTGCCTGGAGTGCGCCGTCGACGCGCTGATGGCCGACGCGAGCGGCGGGCGAGCGGAAGTGGGCGTGTGGGACCCCGCCGCGTTCGCCCGGTTGCACGAGCACGTCCGCGCCGAACTCGCCGACACCCTGGACGACGTCGTGGGCAAGGCCGCACGAGTGCTGGCCGCGGCACACGAGGTGGGCCGGAGCATGAAGGGCACGACGAGTCTGGCCGTGCTGCCGTCGCTCAACGATATCCAGCAGCAGATGGCCGGGCTGATCCATCCGGGGTTTGTGACAGAGGCCGGTCTGCGTCGACTTCCCGACCTGCACCGCTACCTGAGGGCGATCGGGCGCCGACTGGCCAAGCTCGCGGAGAACCCGCGGCGCGACCAGGTCGGCATGGCCAAGGTCGAGCAGATGCGCCAGGCGAGGGAACGGCTGCTCTCCTCCCTCGGCCCCGGCCGCGCGGGTGACCCCGATGTGCGCGAGATCCGGTGGATGCTGGAGGAGCTGCGCGTCAGTTTCTTCGCCCAGGAGCTGGGGACGGCCTACCCGGTCTCGGAGAAGCGGATCCTGAAGGCGATCGAGGCCGTGAAGGGATGACCGGGAGCGGCCGTGCCCTCCGCGGCCGCCATCGGCCCCATGATCAATTTCCCCCGTCCTCTTGGCACCGGCTCCCGAGTGCGCCAAAGTAGGGGCGTGGCCATAAAACCCGACACAAGCGGTGCTACCGCACCAAAGTGGCGTTGGCCACATCCTTGCGACGTACAGGTCGATGCAAGCCAGGGTGACTCGGTGAGCTCGCCGGGCGGATTGTCGCGTTCGACGGGAAAATGGTGTGTTTTCCCCATTCGAGGTTCGGCTTTCTGTGCTAGCGTGACCGCCGATTCGTTTACTTTCAGGCGGTAGTTTCGGCGGTTCGTCCGCCGTAGACCCGGCCGTCCAACGCGATCGGTTTCCCGCTGCCCCGGTTTCGCCGGTGGCGACCCGACCGCTCCGGCTGGAGGGAACCCCCAAGTGTCGTCGGTGTCACGTGCGCCGATTCCCGCCGCTGGTCAGTTGCCCCCGCATACGAGGAGATGTGCCGTGGCGCAGGCGCCATCATCGACTGGGCAAGGGAATCAGCCCTTCGCACAGCCACCGGCTGAGCAAGGGGGAACCCCTCTCTCCCACATGGTGCGAGCCGAGGAGGCAGCCGGCCCCCCGCCCCGGGGCGGACGGTGGCAGCGCTTCCTGAACCGGCTCGGTATGGGCCGCCGGTCCCGTTCTACCGGCCACATGACCGCCCAGGAACTCTTCAACGCGCAGCAGCAGATGTACGCGCAGCAGGTTGCGCAGCAGCAGCAGTTCGCGGCCTCCCAGCCACAGGTCGTGCAGCCGCAGAATCCGCCGGGACAGTACTCGCAGCCCCAGCTGTCGTCGGCCGGTCCGCCGCACCCCGCCGCTCCGTCCGCACCTGCCGCCCCCGTCGCCCCGGCTGCGCCCGCCGCTCCGGCTGCGGGCGCCAACGCCGGTTCCCAGGAACCCTCGGTCGCCTCGGCGCCGACAGAGCTGGTGACCGGAACACTGGCCGGTTTGGCAATGCGTGACCTCGCCCTCGTCGACTCCCTCATCGAAGTCGTCGAAGAACTGGAGGACACCAGCGAGGACCCCGAACTCCTCGAGAAGCTGTTCAAGATCGACAACCTCGCTACCCGGATGCGCCGCAACGGCGAGAACCTGCTGGTGCTTGCGGGGCAGGACACCGGGGACCCCTCGACCGAACCCGTTCCGCTTCTCGATGTCGCCCGCGCCGCGATCTCCGAGATCAGCGAATACCAGCGGGTCCAGATCGGGCACCTCCCCGATCTGTTCATCTCCGGGTCGGCTGCCGACGACATCAGCCACCTGCTGGCCGAGCTGATGGACAACGCGACGGAGAAATCACCGGAGCATGCCCAGGTCGTCGTCAGCGCCCAGTCGATGTCGGGCGAACGGCTGCTGATCACAGTCGAGGACGAGGGAATCGGTATCCCCAAACAGCAGCTCGATTCCCTCAACGCCCGACTCCGCGGTGAGCCGGTTCTGGACGAGCAGGTCATGCGACACATGGGACTCTACGTCGTCAGCCGTATCGCGCACCGGCACGGTATCCAGGTCCAGCTCGAAGGACGTGCCTTCCGCGGAGTGAGCGCCCATGTCGTGGTACCGGCCAGCCTGTTCAGCAACACAGGACCGCGCCAGGTGGCCGCCCCGCCGGTTGCGCGCCTCGCGTCGCGCGAGACGGTGACGACAACGGCCCTCCGGGAAACGGCGCGTCCGGCCCCCGCTCCGTCCGCTCCCGTCTCGCAACAGCAGGAGAAGAGCAGCACCATGGACTCTTCGGTGACCGCAGCGGGGCTGCCGCGCCGCAGCGCGCACAAGAACACGGTTCCGCCCCCGATGGCCCCACCGGGCGCGGAGGACAACACCGCGCCGCCCGAGGGCGAGGGAGCCACCGAGAAGGGGCAGGCCGGGTCCACCACACGGGCGGAACGGATCCGTGCCGACCTGGAGGGATTCATGGAAGGCCAGAGAGAGGCGGCCGCCGATGAATGAGGGTTCATCGCCCGACTGCGCTTTCCTGACCGAATCGAATGAGAATGTGGACGGATATGGACAACCGCTTGAGTGAGAGCGCTGAGAACTTCACCTGGCTCATCTCCAACTTCGTCTCCGAAGTATCCGGTGTCGAGCACGCGGTGGTCGTCTCCTCTGACGGGTTGCTGCTCGCCGCCTCGCGTGACTTCCCCGAGCAGTACGCTGAGCAGCTGTCGGCGATCGCCAGCGGCCTGCAGAGCTTGGCGGACGGTACGGCGCGGATGTTCGGCAAGGGAAACTCCGAGCAGCTGATCCTGCGCATGCAGCACGGTTACCTCTTCGTCATGTCCATCAGCGACGGGTCTTCGCTGGCCGTGCTGACCTCGGGCGACGCCGACATGAAGATCGTCGCTTACAAGATGACACTGCTGGTGGAGAGCGCGGGCCATGCGCTGACACCTCAACTTCGCTCCCAACTGCGCGAGGTCATGGAGCCGTGACCGTGCAACCGACTGCTGACGGAAGTCGAAGTACTCCCCGCAGGACGAAAGGGGTGCCACCGCAATGAGCATTCGCAGGAGAAGGGGCGCGCGGATCCGCCCCTACACCTTCACCGGTGGCCGGACGCGTTCGCGCCACCCCCTGATGGTGCAGACACTGGTTTCAGTCGCAGACGCCAACGCTTCGGCTCCGCCCAACCTGCTACCGGAGTCGCAGAGCATCTATGAGTTGTGCAGGGAAGCCCGCTCGGTCGCCGAGATCTCCGCAGAGCTGAAGATCCCCATGGGCGTGACCCAGGTCCTCCTGAGCGACCTGGCCGACCAGGGCTTCGTCTACATCCATCCGACCATCACGGGCCACAGTCCGTCGGAGAATCAAGTTCTGGAGAGGGCGCTGCGTGGACTCGAACGTCTCTTCCAATAGCACAGGTCACGGGTCGCTGGTTTCCACCAAGATCGTCATCGCCGGTGGATTCGGTGCGGGAAAGACCACTCTGGTCGGCTCGGTCTCGGAGATCCCCCCGGTTTCCACCGAGGCCGTCATGACCGAAGCCAGCATGGACCATGACGACACATCGGCCACGCCGGGCAAGATAACCACCACCGTGGCCATGGACTTCGGGCGCCTCACGCTTGAACGCGAACTGATCATGTACATGTTCGGCACGCCCGGCCAGGCACGCTTCTGGTTCATGTGGGACGACATCGTCCGCGGTGCGGTCGGCGCCGTCATCGTGGTCGACAGCCGCCGGCTGGCCGACTGCTTCGACGCGATCGATTACTTCGAGAAGAACCAGAGCATTCCCTATATCGTGGCGCTGAACAAGTTCGACGGTGAACTCGACTACACGGTCGAGGAGATTCGGGAGGCGCTGGAGATCGCACCGGACATCCCGATCATCGACTTCGATGCCAGGGACCGCAGATCCGCGGGCGGCGTGCTCAAGCGCCTGCTGGAGTACACCCTGTCGCGTCGGCCCAGCCAGCCCGAACTCGTCGGCTGAGCGGGAAGATCGGCGAAGGGCCGCAGGACAGCAGGAATGGGGGTCTACGCGACCGCGTGGACCCCCATTCGCATGGGGCGGATCAACAAGCGAAGCGACGGATGGGCGGATGCAATGGCAGCACAGATACTGTGGATCGGCACCTACACCCCGGGGTCCGACCCAACCGGGTCGGGGACGGGAATCCACCGGGTGGAGTTCGATACGGTGACGGGGAGGCTGTCCGGCGGTGCGCCGCTGGCGGCCACTCCCGGACCGTCGTTTCTGGCGGCCCACCCGGACGGGCGGTCGCTCTACGCCGTCAACGAGAAGGAGAAGGGCACCGTTACCGGCTTCGCCGTCGGCGCTGACGGCACGCTGACGGAGCGCGGCTCCGCCCCGACGGGCGGCACTTCACCGTGTCATCTCGCTGTGCATCCGCGTGGCCGCCATGTCATCGCAACCAATTACGCCGACGGCGTCGTCAGCGTGCACCCGATCACAGACGACGGCGCCCCGGGAGAACCGGTGCGGCTGCTTGCGCATACCGGCAGCGGACCGGACACCGTGCGCCAGGAGGGGCCGCACGCCCACACCGTAGGTATGGCACCGGATGGACGGCACCTCCTGGTCGCCGACCTGGGTACCGACGAGGTGCGGTGCTATGCCTTCGATCCCGATGCCGACGACCCGGTGGCGGGGGAGTCCATCGCCGCCCGCTTGACACCCGGCACCGGGCCCCGGCACATGGCCGTGCACCCGAACGGCCACATCTATGTCGCTGGTGAACTCGACTCCCGGATCCACGTGCTGCGCTGGGATCGGGACACAGCGACTACGGTACCGGTGGCTGATGTCCCCGCGACCGGGGTCGCCGGAGTGCGCAGCTACCCGGCCGAGATCGTGCTGTCCCGCGACGGCGAGCGGCTGTATGTGTCCAACCGGGGAGCCGACACCATCGCGTCGTTCGAGGTCACCGAGGGCGGATCCGGTCTGCGTCACCTGGCGGACACAGCTACGGGCGGGTCGTGGCCGCGGCACTTCGCGCTGCTGGAGGGGCATATCGTGGTGGCGAACCAGTACTCCGGCGGCCTTGCGGCCCTGTGTCTGGACCCCAGCACGGGGATCCCCACCGACACCGGCCACCGTCTCGCCCTGCCCGACCCGGTCTGCGTCCTGCCCGCTGCCGGCTGACCCACTCTTCGGACCAGGCCGTACGGATTCCAACAAGAAGCAGGCAAAAATCCTGTCGCGCTCCGCACATTGGGCGGAAGGGGGTTTATCCGACAATGGAGGGCGCCCCCCTCGGTCCGAAAAGAGCGGAAAAGACAGGGAGACCCATGCCCGGCATTCCCACACCCCGTGTCCGCCATCGAGGACTCACCGTCCGTGACATCGCCCTCATCGGAATGTTCGCCGCGCTTCTCGCCGTTTTGAGCATGCCCTTCGCGATCCCGGTCGGCCCAGTGCCCATCACACTGCAGACCCTGGGCGTCATGCTTGCGCCGAGCATCCTCGGGGCCAAGCGCGGAACGCTCGCGGTCCTCACCTTCCTGGCGCTCACCCTGGCCGGACTGCCGCTGCTGCCCGGCGGACGCGGCGGTGTGATGCCGTTCCTCGGCCCCACGGGCGGGTATCTCCTGGGCTGGGTCGTCGGCGCTCTGGCCATCGGACTGCTCACCCGGTTCATGCTGCCGCGCTACCGCTTCTGGATCGGTTTCGGGAGCAACGTCCTCGGCGGCGTGGTCGTGATCTACCTCATCGGTGTGCCGTGGAGCGCCATCGCGCTCGGCGACGGAATGCTCGCCACCATCATGAGCACATTCGCGTTCCTTCCGGGTGATCTCATAAAAGCTGCGCTGGCCGCCGCGATCGCCGCCGCCGTCCACCGCGCCTATCCGATACCGCCCGCTGGGCGGCCCGTCGCCGCGAATGCTGCGGACAGCGCATAGGCTTTGCCAATATCCGCACTGAACAGGGGCGATCCCACCTCATGCTGCGACTGGAGAACGTTACCCACGCCTATGACGGGCGCCTGGTGCTGCGCGATATCTCTCTGGAGCTCGGTGAGCACCGGATCGGACTGATCGGTGCCAACGGATCTGGAAAGTCGACGCTTGCCCGGACACTGAACGGATTGATCGTGCCCGATTCCGGCAGAGTCCTTCTCGATGGGCTGGACACGCGCACGCATGCCCGGGAGATTCGGCGCCGGGTCGGGTTCGTCTTCTCCGACGCGGCAGCCCAGATCGTCATGCCGACGGTCGCTGAGGACGTGGAGGTCGGCTTGCGCGGCCGCGGGCCGACCCGGGAAGAGATCGACGAGCGCGTCCGGTGCGTTCTGGAGCGCCACGGCCTGGCCGGGCACCGCGACCATCCGGCGCATCTGCTCTCTGGGGGGCAGAAGCAGATGCTGGCTCTGGCCTCCGTACTGGTCACCGAGCCGGAGATCCTGGTGTGCGACGAGCCCACGACTCTGCTCGACCTGCGCAATATCAAGGTGATCGAGCAGACCCTGCGCGGGCTTGCCCAACAGGTCATCCTGCTCACCCACCACCTGGACACGCTTGCCGGATTCGACCGGGTGCTCGTCATGGACGCGGGGAGTATCGTTTTCGACGGCGCTCCCGATGCGGCCGTGGCGTACTACACCGAACTCATGGCCCTGTCGGCGCCTACCGAAGGCGAACACCAGTCGTGAGCATGCTCGGTCTCTACGTCCCCGGGGACTCGGTACTGCACCGCCTACCGGTGGGAGCGAAACTGCTCGTCCTGCTGTCGGCGGTGACGGCGGTGGTCGCCTTCGCAGACCTGTGGTCCGCCCTCGGTGCCGCGCTCGCGGCGCTCCTGCTCTACCCCCTGTGCGGGTTCACTTTCCGCCATGTGTGGCGTGTACTGCGTCCTTTGCTGCCGTTTCTCGCGGTCATCGCGCTGTTCCAAGCGCTGGTCGGGGATGGGGCGACCGCGGTGCGCGTGTGCGCCCAGCTTGCCATGGCGGTGCTGCTGTCCGGGCTCGTCACGCTCTCCACCCGGGTCAGCGAGATGCTCGGCCTCTTCGAGCGCCTGGCCCGCCCGCTCCGGTATGCCGGTGTGCGCCCGGATCGCGTGGCACTGGTACTGGCTCTCACCATCCGTTGCCTCCCCCTAGCCGCCTCCGCCTGGCAGGCCTCCCGCGAGGCCTACGTCGCCCGAGGGCTCCGCGGCCGCCCGCACCTCATGGTGGTGCCGGTGATCATCGGCCTGATCCGGTCCGCGGAGGCCATGGGCGAGGCACTGGCCGCCCGGGGAATCGACTGACACTCATCAGAGCGTCCCGCCGTGCCGGCCTGTTCGTGACTCGCCCGGATCAAAGCTCTGATTCCTTTACGCGGCATCTGCCGGGTAAAAGAGCATTCATATGTTCGGCATGGGTTCGATAGGAAGCGCGTTGATCTGCTGTTAAGGTACGGCGTACCGCCAGAGTGGTCCGTGGTCTCGTCTTCGGATTCCTTGATGCATGAGGGTGATGGCGTGCCGAATCGCGTGAACGGGCACCGGGGGGCGGGGCGAACACGGATTCCAGGCGCGAGCTTTCTTAGCGGGGCGCGTCGGCGGTCGATCGGCGCGGCGGCGATTCTCGCGGTGGTGTCCTTACTCACCCCTGCTGCCGTGGCTGTGGACCTCGAATACCGGACCGCGGTGCCTGCGCAGACCGCCGATGCGGTTTCGGCTGAGCAGCGGCCGACCTTCCTGCACGGGCTGACCGATCCCGGCCGCCCCGTTCTGCAGCCCCGGGACCACGCACGCATCACCGCCGCCCTCGACGCACACCTGGCAGATCACGATGGCAGACTGGCCATCTCGGTCCATGAGGTGCGCACCGGTACCACCTATGCCTACGGTTCCGAAGAGCCCTTCACCGCGGCCAGCGTGGTGAAGCTGGACCTCCTGCTCGTGCTCATGCTCCACGCCCAGGATGAGAAGCGGGAACTGACAGCGGGAGAACGCGACCTCGCCGAAAAGATGATCCAGGTCAGTGACAACGACACCGCGGACGCAATCCACGCGCGTATCGGGTTCGCCACCGGCCTGGCCGAGGGGATCCGGCGCCTCGGACTGCTGCGGACAGTACCGGACAAGGGAGGGTCCTGGGGCGCGACCACCACCACGGCCTCCGACCGGATACGCCTGCTGCGCACGGTCTTCAGCGATCCCAGCCCGCTCTCCGAGGAGAACCGCGCCTACGTGCGCGAACTCCTCACCGGTGTCGCCCCCGACCAGGCGTGGGGAGTCTCGGCGGCCGCGCAGGAAGGCGACATCACCGCCCTGAAGAACGGGTGGGTTCCCCGCGAGGCGGACGCGAACCGCTGGACCATCAACAGCGTCGGCCACGTCAAGGGCGCGCACCGCGAGTACCTGATCGCCGTGCTCTCCGACCGCCACCCTGACTACGGCACCGGTATCGCCTGCGTCGAGCACGCCGTCACCGAGGTGGCCGGTGCCATCGACACCGCTATCAGGGCGACCGGGACAGAGGCGATCCGGGGCGTGAGGTGAAAGCGGCAAAGCCTGCGAAGCGGCGCGGTAAGGGCATCCGGTAACCCGGTCCGTACGGCCGCAACGGCACGCTGCGGGCCCACGGAAACGGCCGGGGAAAAGGCGGGGGCCGGCCCGTCCTGCCCGGCCCCCGCCCGGTGCGGCGGAATCCCGCCTGTTCGGCCTCGGCGCTGAATCGGTCCGCCTCGGCCGTCCTCGCCGTGCCTTACTGCACAGGGAGGTCCACCAGCCGGGCCAGGGCACGCCGGTGGCGATCGGCGGTACCCAGAGCGATCGCGTCGCTCTTGGCCCGCTTCAAGTAGAGATGGGCCGGGTGTTCCCAGGTAAAGCCGATTCCGCCGTGCAGCTGCACCGCTTCCTCGGTTGCTTTCACCGCCGCCCCTGAAACGAAGGCCTGGGCCAGGGAAGCGTTCAACTCCGCATCCTCATGACCGAGAGCAACAGACCCCGCGGCGTTGCGGACCAAGGCGCGCGCCTGCGACACCACCACCCACAGGTCGGCCAACCGGTGTTTAAGGGCTTGGAAGGCCCCCACCGGACGGCCGAACTGGTTGCGCGTCTTCAGGTACTCGACCGTTGTCTCCAGCGCCCATTCCGCCACGCCCAACTGCTCTGCGGAGAGCAGCGTCGCACCGGCGATCAGAGCAGAACGCAGAGCCTGTTCGGCATCTGCGCCCGAGGCCAGCAGCCGCGCGGGTGCGGCGGTCAACTCGAGGTCGGCCAGCGGGCGGGTCAGGTCCAGGCTGACCACGGCCGACCGGTCCACGTCGGCCGTGCTCACCAGGTACAGCTCCGGCCCTTCGGCCCTCACCGCGGGCACCAGGAGCGTGTCGGCGGTGAGGGCGTCCACGACTCCCGTGACCGTGCCCGTCAGTGCGCCCCGGACGGCCCGCACCGATGACGGGAACGCCGCATCGGGCGGTGTCGCCAGAGGAATGGCAAGGGCCGCGGTGGTCTCGCCGGCAGCCAGGGAACCGAGCGTCTCGGCCGCAGTGTCACCGAGGGCGAGCAGTGCCGATGTAGCCAGCACGGCGCTGCCCAGGAACGGCACCGGAGAGACCGCTCTGCCCAGCTCCTCGGCGACCACCGACGCCTCTCGAAGGGTCACTCCCGCACCGCCCAGTTCCTCCGGGATCGGCAGACCGGTCACCCCGAGTTCGGCGAGCTCCTTCCACAGCGCGGTGTCGGTGACCTGATCGGTCTCCACACGTGCCAGCACCGATGCCGCCGGGCTCTTGTCGGCCAGCAGTGCGCGGACGCTCGCGCGCAGGTCGTCCTCGACCTCGCTGTAGAGCAGATCGACGCCCGTCTCGCTCACCTTGGCAAGTCCTTCCACGCGACGTCCTTGTCCACTCGGATCTCCCCCGGTAGCCCGAGGATGCGCTCGGCGATGATGTTGCGCAGGATCTCTGAGGTTCCGCCTTCGATGGAGTTGCCCTTGCTGCGCAGATAGTGGAAGCCCGCACTGCGTTCGGTGAACTCCACCCCTTGGGGGCGGCGGAACGTCCAGTCGTCGTAGGTCATCCCCTCAGCACCCAGCAGCTCCAGCTCCAGGCCGGAGATCTCCTGGTTGAGCCGGGAGAAAGAGTACTTCGCCGCCGACCCCTCAGGACCGGGCTGGCCGATGGCGAGCTGCTGGCGCAGCCGCTCCTTGGTCAACCGTGCCGCCTCGGCCTCAACCCACAGCCTCATCATGGCGTCGTGCAACCCCGGGGTGCGCAGTTCCGGGCGGCTGCGCCAGATGTGGGCGACGATGCCGATGAGCCCGCCTTCGCGGGGCTCGGGGTGGCCGCCAATAGAGACGCGCTCGTTCATCAGCGTGGTCTGGGCCACCCGCCACCCCTCACCGATTCCGCCCAGGCGCTGGGAGTCGGGAATGCGTACGTCCGTGAGGTAGACCTCATTGAACTCCGCCTCGCCGGTGAGTTGCCGCAGGGGGCGGACGTCGACGCCCGGCGCCCGCATGTCGCAGATGAAATAGGTCATCCCCTTGTGCTTGGGGACGTCAGGGTCGGTACGGGTGACCAGGATCGCCCACGTGGCGCGGTGGGCCAGGGATGTCCACACCTTCTGCCCGTTGACCACCCAGTCGTCCCCGCCGCGCACGGCGCGGGTGCCCAGAGCAGCGAGATCGGAGCCCGCGCCGGGCTCGCTGAACAACTGGCACCAGATCTCCTCGCCCGTGTAGAGCGGCTTGAGATAACGCCTGCGCTGCTCGGGAGTACCGAAGGCGAGGATGGTGGGTGCGGCCATACCGAGGCCGATGACCAGTCCTTCGCGTCCGGTGGGAACGAAGCCGAGGCGCTCGAACTCGTGATCGACGACGCTTTGCAGCGCACGCGGCGCGCCCAGGCCGCCTTCTCCTGCGGGAAAGTGCACCCACGCCAGTCCGGCGTCGAACCGCGCGGCCAGGAAGTCGGTTTGGTCGGTGGTGGCGGGGTCGTGTGCGGCAACGAAAGCCGCGACTCGTTCCCGTAGTGCGGATGCGTCCAGTGACGCCTCAGCGGAAGCCGATGTCATGAAACCTCCAGGGGACGCTGTGGTTCGGCTAGTCGAGCGGGCCACCGGCGACGTAGATGACCTGCCCGGAGACGAATCCGGCTTCTTCGCTGGTGAGGAAGGCGATGGTGGCGGCGATGTCCTCCGGCTTCCCGGGACGGCGGACCGGGATGCTGTCCGCGGTGGCCTTCTTGAACTCCTCGAAATCCATGCCGATACGCGCGGCCGTGGCCTTGGTCATGTCGGTCACGATGAAGCCGGGCGCCACAGCGTTGGCCGTCACACCGAACTTGCCGAGTTCGATGGAGAGCGTCTTGGTGAACCCCTGCAAGCCCGCCTTGGCCGCCGAGTAGTTCGCCTGCCCGCGGTTTCCCTGAGCGGAGCTGCTGGAAAGGCAGACGATCCGGCCCCACCCGGCAGAGGTCATGTGGGCCTGGGCGGCCCGGCTCATGAGGAAGGAGCCGCGCAGGTGCACGCCCATGACCGTGTCCCAGTCGTCCTCGGTCATCTTGAACAGCAGGTTGTCCCGGATGACCCCAGCGTTGTTCACCAGAATCGTGGGCGGTCCGAGGCGCTCGGCCACCTGGTCGACGGCCGCGGTCACCTGGTCGGTGTCGCTGACGTCGGCGCCCAGGGCGACCGCGGTGCCGCCGTCGGCGCTGATCTGGTCGACCGTGTTCTGAGCGTCGGCCTCTTTGAGATCGATGACCGCGACCGAGTGGCCTTCGGCGGCGAGCCTGCGTGCGGTGGCGGCGCCGATACCGCGGGCGGCACCGGTGACGATCGCGACGCGGGGAGTCTCTGACATTGCATCCTCCGAATAAGTGGTCTGGGACACGCTGGGACGATCCTATCCATCTCATACCGACTAGGTGGTATGCGAGGGGAGGGTGACAGTGCCATTGATGGGTGCGCCGGTGGTCGAGCCCTACGAGGCGCATGCGGGCAATAGCCGAACCGGTGAAATCCCGGATGCCGGGATGCCCTCCCTCGGGCACCACACCCGCTCCAGTCCGGCCGATCGCGGTCGGCGCACCGAGTCGCTCGGCGCGGGCCTCAGCGAACGCGCGTTGCCGACCGGCGCTCTCGACCACCGGGACCGGCTTCTGGGGGTGCCTCGTTGCCCACGTGGTCGCGGGATCGGTGGCGCTGGGCGACCGGGGTCATCGGCCTTGGGGCGGAGCATGTGCGGCGACGCGCGGACACACTTCTATGCGCGGTTTGATCAGGCACTTAGCAGAGTTCCGCAGAAACTCTGTGGCGAAGTCCACGCTTTCCCTGAACCGTCGACCCGCAGTGGCCTAGGATGCATGCATGAGGAGAATGCACGTGCATTCGTTCCTTGCGCCTGCAGGCTCTTTAAGGGCGCCGGTTGTCGCCCGCGCCGGTGCTTGTGAGCGATCGAGACGATTGCAAGGAGATCGCGGTGGCCGGACATTCAGCCCAAGGACCAATCAGGAGTTTAAGGGGGGGTGATTCCGCGGCGGCCGCGGTCTCGCATTCTCCTCTGGGATGGTGGCACTCCGTGCTGTGCAACGGGGTGCGGCAAGCGGAGCCGTCCATAGGCGATCCGCTCTGCTCCTCCTTGTCATGGAGTCTGGCCGCGGAGGCGAGCGCGCCCGGGATCGCGCGTGAGATCGCCTCAGGAGTGCTCCGGGAGTGGGGAATGGGGGGGTTCTCCGGAGATGTCCAGGTTGTGGTTTCTGAATTGGTCACCAATGCCTTGCGGCATGGAACGCCCCCCGAATCCATCGCGTGCGGATGTGGAAATGTTGTTCGCATGAGCATGCTGCACCGAGAGGGCGAGCTGGTTTGTGCTGTCCACGACCAGAGCGATCAGCTGCCGATGCTGCGGGAGCCGGATTCCATGTTGGAGAATGGGCGGGGACTGCAATTGGTCGCTTGCTTCACCGCAGAGTGGGGAGTGACACAAGTCAAGCCCAGGGGTAAGTATGTTTGGGCGCGTTTTGACTGATATGTCCGGTCAGAGATGCCGAGTCGCCGACGTGTATCGCACCGTCGCGTTGGCGGAGGGGCTTTCACCGCGCTGCCGATCGAATCCGTGTGCGCGTCGGCGATATCGTGGAAGCGAGTAGGTAGCCACATGACGCGGGACTGGGTTCCAGCGAAGGGATCCGGCCGCACGACCGACGAGCAGGGAGGCAGCGGCTGTGGACATTGCTCGTCTGCGGAAGGGGAGCGGCCCCACAGTACGTCGGATGCTGCTCGGTTCTGAGCTGCGGAAGTACCGCGAGGCCAAGGGGATCACCCGCGGTGAGGCAGGTCACCACATCCGCGGTTCGGAATCCAAGATCAGCCGGATGGAGCTGGGGCGCGTCGGCTTCAAGGACCGAGACGTCGTAGACCTGCTGAAGCTGTACGGGGTCACCGACAAGAGCCTTATCCGCACGATGGAGCAGATGGCCCGGGACACCAAGAAGCCCGGATGGTGGCAGCAGTACGGTGAGTCGCTGCCGAACTGGTTCCAGGTCTATGTGGGGCTCGAAGAGGCGGCCACGCGGATCCGTGTCTACGAGGCCCAATTCGTCCCGGGAGTGCTGCAGACCGAGGAGTACGCCCGTGCCGTCATCACGGGGGGCGCCAGCAACCCGGATCCCGCAGCCGAGTACCGTATCGAGGTGCGTATGCGCCGACAGCGCCATATCAAAGGCAATACGGGTGTCAAACTGTGGGCCATCCTGGATGAGGCCGCCGTGCGCCGCCCGGTCGGCGGACCGGAGTGCATGCACGGGCAGCTGCAGCGACTGATGGAGTTCTGCGACCAGCCGAACATCACTTTGCAGATCATTCCGTTCAGTGTGGGTGCCCATGCAGCCGAGGCGGGCTCCTTCACCATTCTGCGCTACCCGGACTTCGGCCTGTCCGACATCATCTACCTGGAGCAGCTCACCGGCGCGATGTGTCTGGACAAACCGCATGAGATCGACGCCTACACCATGGCCATGGAGAGATTGAGCGTCATCGCCGAGCCCCCGACGGAGACCAAGGCCATTCTCAAGGACATGATCGACGAACTGTGACTTCGGGCGTCGGCCCGTGCCGCCAAGCGGCATACAGCGGCGTCAGAAAGGAGCCCCACCCCGGCGGCGTGGTGGGACTCCCTGTCCGCGTGGCTGCGGATGTTCCGTGTGCCGCTCGATCGAGCGGTTCAGCTCAGCAGGTTGTCGAAGTCGCCGTCCTTGGCGCCGAGTACGAGTGCGTCGATCTCGGCCTGGGTGTAGACCAGGGCAGGGCCTTCGGGGAAGCGGGAGTTGCGCACAGCGATCCCCCCGCCGGGCAGTTTCGCCATTTCCACGCAGGCCCCCTGCGAGTTGCTGCGCTTGCTCTTCTGCCAGCTGACGTTGCCGAGTTCGGTAGCCGCGATGCCGTTGTAGGCGCCCATAGGAAGCTCCTTCTCCAACAGAGTGTTGTTCGGCGCACGGTTGCGAATGCACTTCCTAATGCACGTGCATCAGCACCGTACTTTGGTCAGGATAGCGCACGTGCATCGATATCGGCGGACCTGTTCGCGGCATGTATGCGCCATGTAAGTTGGTGCAAACAACCATAAGCAATTGCATGAATCCGGCCCTGTGCTTGCGCAGTGAGCCGGGTTCGGGCGCGTCGGTTCACGAGCAGCGCAGTGCCGTCTGCAGGGCCTCCAAGTTGCCTCGCATCACGGTCGGGTAGTCGTCGCCGGGCGACTGATCGGTGATGCCCTCCAGCGGATCCAGTACCGCCGTGGCCGCGCCGGTCTCCTCTGCGATGGTCTCGGCGACTTTCGGGCTGGTCAGCGTCTCGGTGAAGATGGTGGTGACCTCGTGCTCCTCGACCAGGTCGGCGACTTCGGCCATGCGCGCCGGCGAGGGTTCGGTATCGGGATCGATCCCGCTGACGCTGATCTGGTTCAGTTCGAACTCGTCGGCCAGATAGCCGAAGGCGGAGTGACTGACCACCATGTCGCGGCTCTCGCATTCGGCCAGGCCTTCGGTGTACAGCGCACCGATCTCCGCCAGTTCGCTGACGACCTGATCGGCGTTGGTCCGGTAGTCGTCGGCATGGTCCGGATCGACCTGGCCCAGACGGTCGGCCAGGGCTGTAGCGATCTTCTCCATGCGTGCGGTATCGAGCCACATGTGCGGGTCGGCGGCACCGTGGTCATGGTCTTCCTCGTGGCCGTGCTCGCCGTCCTCGGTGTGCTCGCCCGTGTCGTTCGCAGGGCGCAGTTCGACCAGGTCGGCCACGTCAAGAGCGTTCTCGCCGCCCTCCTGCTCGATGGCCTCGTCCACCGCGGGCTGCAGGCCGCTGATGTGGAAGGCGATGTCGGATGAGCTCACTCGGCCGATCTGGCGCGGAGTCAATTCGAGGTCGTGGGGTTCGGCGCCGGGTTCGGTGAGGTTCATGACGTCGACATGTTCACCACCGATCTGGGTGGCCAGCCACTCCAGCGGGTAGACGCCGGTGACCACGCTGACGCCGGTCGATCCGCCGCTGCCGCCACCGCATCCGGCCAGTGTGATCATCCCTGCCGCGCACAACGCGGCCATCCTCGCAGGCGTCCCTGATCGCATGTCCTTATCATGACGAAAATGAAAATGGTTGTCAATTTAGTGATGTGGGGGGAATGCGCGGAGTGTGCGGATGTGGTGGTCAGTAGACCTCGGCGAACTTCTCGATGTCGCTGGTCCTGCCCGCGACCACGATGATGTCCCCCTTCTGCGGAACGGTCTCGGCGGTGGCGTAGGTGAACTGCTCACCATGCCGCTTGATGCAGACCACGGTGACGTTGTGCTTGGAACGGATACCGGTCTCGCCGAGCTTGCGACCGATCATCTCGCGCGGCGCGCGGGTCTTGCCGAGTGCGAAGTCCTCCTCCAGCTCGACGTAGTCCAGCATCCGCCCGGACACCAGGTGCGCGACACGTTCACCCATGTCGTGCTCTGGCAGGACCACATTGTGGGCGCCGATCTGCTGCAGGATCCGGCCGTGCCGGCGGTTGACGGCCTTGGCCCAGATGTGGGGGACGCCCATATCTACCAGCAGTGAGGTGGCCAGGATGCTCTCCTCCAGATGTGTGCCGATCGCGACTACGGCGCGGGTGAACTCGTGGGCGCCGACCTGGCGCAGCGCTTCATCGTCGGTGGCGTCGGCGACAACGGTGTAGGTGAGCGCGTCGGCGTAGGCCTGCACCAGCCGCGGATTGGAGTCCATGCCCAGGACCTCCCAGTTGTGCGCGACGAGCTCGAGAGCCAGCGAACTACCGAACCGGCCCAGCCCGATGACCAGAACCCGTTTGTCATGGGGCTTGCTGCGTTGCACGGTCTGCTCCTTTGGATATCTCAGCCGATGATGGGCCGGGCTTCGGGCACGTCGTAGCGGCGGGTGCGGTCGCGCAGCGCGAGAGCGGAGGCGAAGGTGATGGGTCCGATCCGGCCGGCCAGCATGAGGATCACCAACAGCACCTGTGCCGCGGGCGGGAGGTCGGGAGTGATCCCGGTCGACAGGCCGACGACGCCGGCCGCCGACACTACCTCGAACAGGACGGACACCAGGTTGAACGTAGTGGTGACCAGCAGGGCCACCGTGGAGACCACGATGACCGTCATCGACAGGAACATCAGGCTCAGCGCCTGCCGAATGACGCTGGGAGACAGGCGCCGTCCGAACACGTGCACGTTGGGGTGCCCGCGGATCTCCGCCCATACCACCAGGAAGATCACAGCCAGAGTCGCGACCTTGATACCGCCGGCCGTGCTGCCGCTGCCGCCGCCGACGAACATCAGCATGATGGTCACGAGCAGAGTGGATTCGTTCATCGCGCCGACATCGATGACGTTGAAGCCGCCACTGCGGGGCATGATGCCGTGGAACGTGCCGTCGAGGAGCTTGGCCCCCGTGCTCAAGTGCCCCAGCGTGGCAGGGCTGGCCCACTCCATCGCGGTGACGGCCACAGCGCCCCCGGCAAAGAGCAGTGCGGTGGTGGTGACGGTGAGCTTGGTGTGCAGACTCCAGATCCGGGGCGTGCGCAGATGGCGGCGGAGCTCCAGCAGTACCGGAAAACCCAGCCCGCCCAGGATCGTCGCGACGGCCACCGGAAGCAGAATCACCGGATCCCCGGAGAAGCGGGTGAGACTGTCTCCGTAGAGGGAGAGTCCGGCATTGTTGAAAGCCGACACCGAGTGGAAGAGCCCGCGGTACAGCGCATCACCGGGAGCCATACCGTGGCCCAGCCACATGCGGGGAACGATGATCAGGGCGAGCACGGCCTCACAGAGCAGACTCGTGGCCACAACGCGGCCGACGACCCCGCGTACGTCACCGACGCTCGGGCTGCGCGTCTCGGCCTGGACGGTGAGCTGCATGCGCAGCCCCAACCGGTGAATCATCACGACCCCCAGCACAGAGGTCAGGGTCATGATGCCGATGCCGCCGATCTGGATCAATGCCAGAACCACCAGCTCCCCCAGGAGAGACAGGTCGGCGCCGAGGGCTATGACGCTGAGTCCGCACACGGCCAGACTCGTGGTCGCGGTGAACAGGGCATCGACGGGGGTGAGTCCGTGGCCGTGGGTATGCGCCGCGGGGAGCAGGAGGAGGCCGGTGCCCACAAGGTCGACGACGAGGAAAAGCGCGACGAACAACCGTGCCGGGCTGCCCCAAGGCGACCGCGGGATGTCCGGCGGGGGCACCGCGCGTTTTCTCCTGAGCGCAAGCCCCCGTGGCAGGGAACGCAGACCGCGTGGTCTCAGTCGCATGGCCGTCGTGCCATCTCATCCTTGCCAGTGTCGAAGGATCTCCCGTGGCATGGCCATAAGGTTCTCATACGGCTCTGCCGTGGGAAAGCAGTCGACACAGCGGTGTTCCCACGATCGAGCGGACTCGCACGGCCTGGTGCGAGCGCCATGGCGGCACAGAACCATGCACCAGTGTCAGCTCGTGCCCTGTCCGGGTTCTGTGGCTTCCCGCGGATGAGGGGCGTTCTTTCGATAATGGGCGCTGCGGAACACGAGCACCGCTGCCGCTAGCACGGTGGCGAGCGCGGACGCGATGAGGACGCCGGCTTTGGCGGTGGCCATCATCTCCGGGTGGCCCGGGAAGGACAGTTCGGTGATCAGTAGGGACACCGTGAACCCGATACCGGCGAGCAGGGACATACCGGCAATATCGATCCAGCTCAAGGAGGGGTTGAGCTCAGCGGTGGTGAGTTTGGTGGCGATCCAGGAGCCGCCGAAGATGCCACCCAGTTTGCCCCCGACCAGGCCGATGATGACCCCGAGGGCGACGCTGTCCCCGAAGATCCCGCTCATGCCGGCGAAGGAGACCCCGGCCGACATCAGGGCGAAGACGGGCAGCACCAGGCCGGAGGACCAGGGCTGGATCAGGTGCTCCACGCGGTGGCTGGGGTCGGTGTTCTCCCCGGGCTGCGTCGTGGTGCGCATCAGCAGGCCCATCGCGACACCGGCGATTGTGGCGTGCACGCCGCTGGCGTGTACGAGCGCCCAGATAGCGCAGGCTAGCGGCAGGTAGACGAGCCAGTTGGGCACTGGGGAGCGGTCGAGCACGGCGGCGAGCCCGCGCCCCTGCTGGAGGTAGCCGAAGACCGCGAGCAGGACAAGGGCGATGAGCAGCGGGGTGAACGAGAGGTCAGCGGTGTAGAAGACCGCGATCACGATGATGGCGCCCAGGTCATCGACAATGGCCAGGGTGAGCAGGAAGGTCCGCAAGGCCGTGGGCAGGTGGCGGCCGATCACCGCGAGGACGGCTACGGCGAACGCGATGTCGGTGGCCATGGGGATGCCCCAGCCGTGGTGTGCGCCCTCCCGGCCGAGGTTGATCGCGGTGTAGGTGAGGGCGGGGACGACCATGCCGCACACGGCCGCGATGATCGGCAGCATGGCACGGCGCGGGTTGCGCAGCTCACCATGGACGAACTCCTGCTTGAGTTCGTTGCCGACAACGAAGAAGAAGATCGCCAGCAGCCCGTCCGCCACCCAGGACTCCACGGACAGGTGGAGGTGGAGGAACTCGGGGCCGAACGTGAAGGTGCGGATCGCCTCGTAGGTATCGCTCCACCCGGAGTTGGCCCAGATCAGTGCGGCGACCGCGCCGATGATGAGCAGGAAACCGCCTACGACGTCGTCGCGAAGCCGTTCCACGAACCCGCGCAGGCCGCCTCGTTTGCTCATCTATTGTGCTCCCCGGGCATGATCGACTATGGACGCCGCCGACCAGACTTCCCGGCACACCTGGGGCGTGCCGACCCTGGGGCGAACACGCAACCCGCTGGACTATGCCAGTTTCACAGGCGTTTGTCCATGCTGCTGTTCCAGTGTGGAGTACGGGTGTTCGCGGTGGGATCGCCGGTTCGCATCAATCGTGCCGGGCCCCCTCGTGATCGGCGTGTCCGGCGGGCTCTAACTGCAGTGTGGAGTGCTCCACGTCGAAGTGCCCGGAAAGACACGCGTGGAGTTCGTCGAGCATGCGTCCGGCGTCGGCGAGCAGCTCCTCTTCAACGACGACATGGGCGGACATGACCGGAATTCCGGAGGTGATGGTCCATGCGTGCAGGTCGTGGACGTCGATGACGCCGGGGTGTCCCAGCATGTGGTCGCGGACCTCCTGGAGGTCGACGTTGCGTGGTGTCGCCTCCAGGAGCACGTGTACGGCTTCGCGGAGCAGGCTCCAGGCACGCGGGGCGATGAGCGCGGCGATGGCCAGGGAGATGAGCGTGTCGGCCCGCTCCCATCCGGTGATCCAGATGATGGCGCCGCCCGCGATGACGCCCACGGAGGCCAGGGCATCGCCCATGACCTCCAGATAGGCCCCGCGGACGTTGAGGCTCTCCTTTTGGCCTGCGCGCAGAATGAACAGCGCGGCGATGTTCATCGCCAGTCCGAACGCTGCGACCACCATCATGCCGGGCGCCGCGACCGGCTGCGGAGCATAAAGCCGCCGGATCGCTTCGAACACGATGAATCCGCACAACGCGAAGAGCACTAGAGCGTTGGTCGCCGCGGCCAGAATTTCGGCGCGCTGGTAGCCGAAGGTGCGCACGGCGGTCGGTGGGCGGGTCGCGACCCAGATCGCGAAGAGCGCGACGAGCACGCCGAAGGAGTCGGTGATGGTGTGGCTCGCGTCGGCGAGCAGGGCAAGGCTGCCCGACATGGCGGAGCCAACGGCTTGAACAGCCGCGACGGCCAGCATGATCAGTAGGACAGCGGCCAGCCGTCCGCGGTTGGCGGTGCCGGCCGTGGCATGTCCGTGCCCGTGGCCCATGGCGAACCTCCTTTGGCACGGTCGGGGATCCGGATCCGGGGCGGCGTGTGCGGACACTGCGCCAGAGCCGGCAGAGATTGTTCAGCCTTCACTGTTTATACAGCATTGACTGTCTATACAGCAAAGAATGTCTATACAGCAAGAACTGTAAAATGGTTTTCATGTTGACTCCCGAGCAGCGCCTCTCCGCGATCCACCGCCTCGGCCGCGCACTCGCCGATCACACCCGCTGCCGACTCCTGCTGGCTTTACTGGACGGCCCCGGATACCCGGCCCGCCTCGCCGAACAGTTGGACCTTACCCGGCAGAATGTGTCCAATCACCTGGCGTGTCTGCGGGAATGCGGGCTGGTGGCGACCACTGCCCGCGGCCGTCAGGTGAGCTACGAACTCATCGATGCCTCCCTCGCGCACGCTCTGGAGGACCTGCTCCATGTGGTCTGGGGCGTGGCCGAAGAGCACACCCCTCCGGGAGAGGGCGATCCCGTTCGGGCGGATTGAATCGCCAATGGCATAGTGACCGGTTGTGGCCGGTGACGGCAGTGCGTCCCGCGTCGGCTCTGGTGCTGGTCACCGGAGTCGACATCCCTGACATCTCCCTGACACGCCCCTGATGTTCACCTGACGCAGTGCGGATCACGATGTTTTCCGCACACCGCGCGAAGTATCGTGTAATACGCGTGCCCGGCAGTATCCGCGCGGCCCCGTCTCAGCCCGCGTGGAAGTCGACAGCTGTCCACCGTCCGCCATAGCGGCGCCGTATGCAACGCGAAAAGCCTTTTGAGGAGCAAAGACTCTCATGTTCAGACTGGCCAAGAACCTCCTTGGCGACCCCTTTTACCCCCACAGGCCAGTGGGCGCGCAACGGGAAGGGAGGAGCTCGTGAACCGACTGGCGAAGCTATCGCTCGGTAACCGGGCCCTCATCCTGCTCATCACGTTGGCCACGATCGTCTTCGGGCTGATCGCGACGACCTCCGCCAAACGTGAGCTCATGCCGTCACTCGAGCTGCCGATGGTGATGGTGAGCGCGCAGTACCAGGGCGCATCCCCGCAGGTGGTGGAGAACGAGGTCGCCGAACCTCTTGAGCAGGCCGTCAAGGGCGTCGCCGGCATCACCACCTACACGTCCACGTCCAGCAACGGGTCGGCTCAGATCGTCGCGGAGTTCGACTACGGAGACAGCACCGACGACGTGGTTCGCGAGGTCCAGCAGGCGGTGGACCAGGCCGCGCCTATGCTGCCCGAGGACGTCGATCCGTCAGTGATGTCGTTCGGTATCGACGACATGCCCGTCGTGATGCTGGCTGCCGGGGCCGGCGACGGCGACGAGCAGGCTCTCGCCGAGCCGCTGCAGGAGCAGGTCGTCCCCGAAATCGAGTCGATCGACGGCGTGCGGGCGGCGATGGTGACCGGTGTGCGTGAGTCCACCGTCACCATCACCCCCAACGAGGACGACCTCGAGGACGAGAACCTCACCTCCGCCGATCTGACCTCGGCACTGCAGTCCAGCGGTCTGCTCTCCCCGGGCGGCGACATCACCGAGGACGGCCGGACGCTGACCGTGACCACCGGCGGCAATCTGGAGTCGATCGAGGACGTCGAGGACATCTGGCTGATGCCGGGGAACGGCGGGGCCGCCGACCCGTCGGCCATGGCCGCGGCCCCCGGGGCAACGGCAGCCGCATCGGATCCGGTGCGGCTCAAGGACGTCGCCGATGTCGAGGTCGCACTTGACGAGGCCGCCAGCATCACCCGTACCGACGGCAACCCGAGCCTCGGCGTGATGATCACCAAGACGCCCGAAGGCAACACCGTTGAGATCTCCGATGCCGTCAAGGCCGAGCTCAACGAGCTCGAACCGCTGCTCGGCGAGGACGCCGAGATCAGTGTGGTATTCGACCAGGCGCCCTACATCAACGAGTCCATCGTCGCCATGGCCGAAGAGGGTGTTCTGGGGCTGGCCTTTGCCGTCATCATCATCCTGGTCTTCCTGCTCTCCATCCGTTCGACCGTGGTGACCGCGGTGTCGATCCCCGTCTCACTGCTGGTCGCGATGATCGGCGTTCAGGTGTTCGACTACTCGCTGAACCTGCTCACGCTGGGCGCCCTCACCGTGGCTGTGGGGCGGGTCGTGGACGACTCCATCGTGGTGCTGGAGAACATCAAGCGGCACATGTCCTACGGCGAGGAGAAGTACGCCGCAGTGTTCACCGGTGTGCGGGAGGTCGCCGCGGCCATCACCTCCGCCACGCTGACCACCATCGCCGTGTTCCTGCCGATCGGTTTCGTGGGCGGCCAGGTCGGCGAACTCTTCCGGCCGTTCGCGGTCACCGTCAGCCTGGCTCTGGGCGCATCGCTGCTGGTCTCGCTCACCATCATCCCGGTGCTGGCCTACTGGTTCATGCGGCCCCGGCTGGTCCCGCCCGAGGAGCTGGAACGGATCAAGGCCGAAGAGTACCAGCGTGAACTGCGCACTCCAATGCAGCGGATGTACCTTCCCGTCATCCGCTGGTCCACCAGGCACCGCATCCTCACGCTGGCGGCCTCGCTGCTCATCCTCGTGGGCACGGTCTTCCTCGCAGGCAGTCTCAAGACCAACTTCCTCGGTGACGACGGCCAGAACACCTATGTGGTCGCCCAGGACCTGCCCATCGGCACTTCGCTGGAGGAAGCCGACGCGGAGGCGGAGAAGGTCGAGGAGACGCTCGCCGGACTCGGCTGGGTGGAGTCCTACCAGTCCTCCGTCGGCGGCGGTGGCATGGCCGGCATGATGGGCGGCGGTTCCGCCGACAGCGTCACTTACACCATCACGGCCGATCCCGACGGCGACCAGGAGGCGTACCAGGAGAAGCTGCGCACCGCCCTGGCCGACGTCGACACCGAATCCGACCTGAGGCTCGACGAGACCGGCGGCATGGGCGCCACCCTGGAGGTCGAGGTCAAGGCCGACGAGCGGGAGACGCTGGAAGAGGCAGCGGGGATCGTCGAGGACGCCGTCAAGGACATCCCCGGCGCCGCCGACGTGCAGAACAGCATCGCCGCGGCGCAGCCGGCGCTGGACGTCACCGTCGACGGGGAGAAGGCGGCCGACGAAGGGCTGACCGAGGGCGCGATCGGGCAGGCCGTCTCCGAAGCCTTCCAGGGCACCACGGTCGGCACCGCCACGATCGACAACACCAAGCACGACATGGTCGTGCGCCTGGAGGAGGCTCCCGACAGCGTCGATGCGCTGAAGAACCTGGAGATCACCACGCCCACGGGCGACGAGGTCGAACTGTCGGAGGTCGCCGACGTCGAGGAAGTCCGGCAGGCACCCGAACTCTCCCGTACCGACGGGGTGCGCAGTGCGACCATCTCGGCGGCGCCAACGGCCGACGACCTCGGAGCCGTCAGCACCGAGCTCATGACGACTCTGGACGGGCTCGACCTGCCTGAGGGGGCCACCGCCTCCATCGGCGGCGTCAGCTCTGAGCAGGACGAAGCGTTCTTCCAGCTCGGCGTCGCCATGCTGGCGGCCGTCGCCATCGTCTACCTGATCATGGTGGCGACGTTCAAGAGCCTGATGCAGCCGCTCATCCTGCTGGTGTCGATCCCGTTCGCGGCGACCGGTTCCCTCGGGTTGCTGCTGGTCACCGGCGAGCCGCTGGGCCTGCCCGCGATGATCGGCCTGCTGATGCTGATCGGTGTCGTGGTCACCAACGCGATCGTGCTCATCGACCTGATCAACCAGTACCGCGCCGCAGGCATGGAACTGCGCGAGGCGGTGGTCGAGGGATCCCGGCACCGGCTGCGTCCGATCCTGATGACCGCGCTGGCCACGGTCGGCGCTCTCACCCCGATGGCGCTGGGCATCACGGGCGGTGGAGCGTTCATCTCGCAGCCGCTGGCGATCGTGGTCATTGGCGGCTTGATCAGTTCTACGCTGCTCACGCTGATCCTGGTACCGGTGCTCTACACGATGGCCGAAGGGCGCAAGGAGCGGCGACTCAAGCGCCGCGAGGCCAAGCGGGAGGCCGAGCTGGCCGCCGCGCGGGCCGAGAACGCCGAACCCGCCACGGACGTCGGTGCCGACGCCGAAGACGCGGACGGCGAAGCCGAAGAGGTGGCAGAGGCGGACGTGTCCGGACCGGCCACGTCCTGACCGGCGCTGCCGAGCGGGCCGGGGAATATCCCCGGCCCGCTTTCTGATCGGCGGGAGTTGCACATAGTGCAACGGTGGCCCACGGATTTGTTATCCGTCCCTCATGGCGGGCAAGCTGCAGGTATGGATAGTGAGAAGAGGGAACTCGACGAGCTGGTGCGTGAGGAACTCGGCGACGAGCCATCGCAGGAAGCCAAGGATTACGCACGTGAGCTGTACGAGAAATACCGCCTGCCGGCAACGCCGACCGTGAACTCTGAGGAGGACACCTAAAGCGTGCCGTTTCGGAATACACCCTGGTCAGGGACGAACACCGGTGTTTCGGACACGCAGACGACAACCAACGGGGCCTCCCCGAGCGGGGGGCCCTTCGTCATGGCCGCTGCAGGTCACGACGGTGCGGTAGCCCAGACCAGTTCGAACCAGACCATGCCGCCCAGGCCGTCAGCGCGGGGTTCGGTCCCCCACTTGGCGGCCAGCGCCTCGACCAGATCGAGGCCGCGCCCGTGCTCGCTGGTGTCATAGGGGTCGCGGCGCTGGGCACGGGGCTGCTCCGCGCTGCCCAGATCACGTACTTCCACCCGGGTCCAGCCGGCTGCGCGGTAGACCGCGACCTCGAACTTGCCTCCGGGGGAGCCCGAGGAGCTGTGCGTGATGGCGTTCGTGGCGAGCTCACTGGTGAGCAGCGTGGCCGTGGTGATTTCCGGTGATGTGCTGAGGAGTCGCCCGACGAAGCGGCGGGCGTGTTGGATCTGACTGGCCAGGCCTGGGAACCGGCGCCGGACGGGCGGGTTCAGGATGTCGGCCGGAATGGGGCGCTCTTCCATGGATTCAGCCGGACGCTCGATGGGCGGGTGGGCGCTGCCCAGGCACGGGGACACGGGCCTGGGCCTGCTCGCAGTGCTGTGACCTCGCCGTCGGAGTATTGGGCATGTGCGTGTACTCCCCAGTGACGTAGGGCGGCGTCACGCCAGGATCGGGCCGCGCTGGCGTGTTGACCGGTGCCTTGTTCGCGTTCGTGCCCGTTGCCGGGTCACGACGCTGTGGTAGGGAAACGCCGTTCGCGGATGGTGCGGTGTGTAGTTTGCGGGGAACGGCCCCACGACAATGGAGGTCGCATCCACGCACAGAATACGCGGGTTGACTTCTGGTGAACCAGGTGGGGGGCAGGAAGTCCGCCGGACACGCACAGAGAACCGGACGGCCCTTGCGAACGCGCCACGCAACACGCCGGTGTCCTCGGTGGGGTGTCCGAGGGCCGCGAGTGGGTTGGCACCGGTGAACGGGGCTATGACAACCAGAGGTGTGGACTCGATGGCCACGTTAGGTGTTTCATAGATTACTGAAGGGTGTGAGGGGGTGGATGCGTGCTGTGAATTTGGCGTCGGATTCACTCTGGGTTCACCCTCCCGAGCGATGCGTCCACGAAGGTCATGACCGTTCGGGCAGCCCATCGCCCGACCACGGCCACCGGAGTGGGCGGCCCCGCACGCGAACGACCGTCTGGGTAAGCCGCCCCGTAAGCGTTGAGGAGGACCAGTGCCCCAATCCGCGCACCGCCGCCGGACGCTGCCGCTCGTCGGCCAGGCTGGCGGTGGCAGATCCCGGGCGACCTGTCGCCTCCGCTGCGGCGATGCATGCTTTCACGAGGCCCCCAACACCAGCGACAACGCGTATTTCGGCGACATCTTCACCGCGGTGCTTTCGCGCAGGGGCGCCCTGCGGGCGGGTGCGGTCGGCGCCGGCGCCGCGGCCGTGGGGATGAGTGGACTTGCTCCGGCGCTCGCCCACGATAAGAAGGGCAAGGGCAACCCGCGGCTGAAGTTCCGCGGTGTCGAGGCGAACACCAAGGACGCCGTCACCGTTCCCCGCGGCTATGACCACAACGTCATCATCCGCTGGGGCGATCCTGTCCTCCTCGACGCGCCGGAGTTCGACTTCACCGGCCAGACGGCCGACGCGCAGGCGAAACAGTTCGGCTACAACTGCGACTATGTCGGATTCCAGCCGCTCCACCACGACCGCGGCCTGCTCTGGGTGAACCACGAGTACACCAACGAAGAACTGATGTTCGCCGGATACACCGGCGGCAACGACGCCGACCCCGAACAGATCAAGATCGCCATGGCCGCCCACGGCGGATCCATCGTCGAGATCAAGCGGGTCGAAGGCCGCTCGGGAGCCTGGGAGCTGGTCACCTACGGTAAACGTGCCTACAACCGCCGTATCACCGCCGACACTCCCATGAAGCTCGCGGGGCCCGCGGCCGGCGACGATCTACTGCGTACCGACGCCGATCCCGACGGCGTCGAGGTACTCGGCATGCTGAACAACTGCGCCGGCGGGATGACCCCGTGGGGCACCATCCTCACGTGCGAAGAGAATTTCAACCAGTACTTCGTCGGCGGCGAAGGAGCCCCCGAGGCCGCCAAGGCGGCACTGGCCCGTTACGGCATCGCGACCTCGGGCGACACTCGCGCGGGCAACCGCCGCTTCGACCGGGTCGACGAACGCTTCGACCTGTCCCGACACCCCACCGAGGCCAACCGGTTCGGCTACGTCGTCGAAATCGACCCGTTCGACCCCCGCTACAAGCCGCGCAAGCGCACCATGCTCGGCCGCATCAAGCACGAGGGCGCTGCCACCCGCCTTACCCGCGACCGGCGTGTCGCCGTCTACATGGGTGACGACGAGCGATTCGACTACATCTACAAGTTCGTCAGTGACAAGAAGTACCGGAAGGGTTCGCGGCGGCACAACGACACCCTGCTCGACTCCGGCACTCTTTATGTCGCCAAGTTGACCGGTGACAGCCCGGCCGAGGAGATCGACGGCTCCGGCACCCTCCCCTCCGACGGCGCCTTCGGCGGCTCCGGCGAGTGGGTCCCGCTGTGCAGTGCCAGGGAGAGCTTCGTCGACGGCTTCACCGTCGCCGAGGTCCTCGTGCACACCAGGCTGGCCGCCGATAAAGCGGGAGCCACCAAGATGGACCGGCCCGAAGACATCGAGCCGAGCCCGGCCACCGGCAAGGTGTACTGTGCGCTGACCAACAACTCCGCGCGGGAGCCCGGCCAGGCCGACGAACCCAATCCGCGCGGACCGAACAAGCACGGCCACATCCTGGAGATCACCGAGGAGCGCAACGACGCGGGCGCGACCACGTTCGGCTGGTCCGTCCCGCTCGTCTGCGGCGATCCCGAGGACCCCGACACCTACTACTCGGGATTCGACAAATCCAAGGTGGCGGCCGTCTCCGCCCCGGACAACCTGTGCTTCGACGAGCACGGCAACCTGTGGATCTCCACGGACGGCCAGCCGGGCGGCCTGGGCGTCAACGACGCGCTGCACGTCATGCCGGTGGAGGGCAAGTACAGGGGCGAACTCAAGACCTTCGCCACCGTCCCCAAGGGAGCGGAGGCGTGCGGCCCGTTCATCACCGAGGACAACAAGACGGTCTTTCTCGCCCCGCAGCACCCGGGAGACGGCGGCACCGCGGAAGAGCCGACGAGCCACTGGCCCGATGGCGGCGACTCCGTTCCGCGCCCTTCGGTCGTCTCCATCTGGCATACCAAGGGGCGAAAGATCGGTAGCTGACCGCTGGGGCCGGTACCGCCCGGCTCCCGGGTATCCGCAGCAGGCGCAGCGGGAAACGGAGGGCGGGGCGGGTACCCTGCCCTCCGCACCGGCGTGGTTTCGCGTGCGGCGCGTCGGGAGACCTCCGCAGCCGGCGTTTCCACGTGGGATGATGGGGCCCATGGTGAGAGAAGCCGATGTACCCCGACTGGACGTCCCGAGCGCGGGAGTCCACCATGCCGACCCCGCCCGTTACGACGGGCGGATGCCCTACCGCCGAATCGGGCGCAGCGGGCTCGATCTGCCGGAGATCTCCCTGGGCCTGTGGCAGAACTTCGGCGATGATCGGGCGCTGCACACGCAGCGCGCCATCCTGCGGCGCGCGTTCGACCTCGGTATCACCCATTTCGACCTCGCCAACAACTACGGACCGCCGCCGGGGTCGGCCGAACTCAACTTCGGTCGGATCCTTCGCGAGGATTTCCGCGCCTACCGAGACGAGCTGGTCATCTCCACAAAGGCCGGCTATGACATGTGGCCCGGCCCCTACGGCAGCGGCGGCTCCCGCAAATACCTGCTGGCAAGCCTGGACCAGTCCCTGGCCCGGATGGGCCTGGACCACGTCGACATCTTCTACAGCCACCGCTTCGACCCGGATACTCCGCTCGAAGAGACGATGTCGGCACTGGACACGGCGGTGAAGTCGGGCAGGGCGCTGTACGCGGGCATCTCCTCCTACTCGCCGCGGCGCACACGCGAGGCCGCGGAGCTGCTGCGCGGTATGGGCACCCCGCTGCTGATCCACCAGCCGTCCTATTCGATGGTGAACCGGTGGATCGAAGAGCAGGACCTGCTCGGCACGCTGGAGGCGGAGGGTGTCGGCTGCATCGCGTTCTCGCCGCTGGCGCAGGGCCTGCTCACGAACAGATACCTCGGCGGTACCCCGGAGGGCTCGCGGGCCAGGGCCGGCAAGGCGTTCTCGGCGGAGTGGCTGACCGAGCAGAACCTCACCCGGATCCGTGCGCTGAACGAGATCGCCGCGCGCCGCGGGCAGTCGCTGGCCCAACTGGCGCTGTCCTGGGTGCTCCGAGACAGCCGGGTGACCTCAGCGCTCATCGGAGCGAGCAGTGTCGGGCAGTTGGAGGACAGCGTGGCCGCGGTGCGCGGGCCCGAGCTGACCGGCGATGAACTGGCCGAGATCGACCGATACGCCGAGGATCTGGGGGTCAACATCTGGCGCCGTTCCAGCGAGGACTGAACTCGTGCCGCTCTTCGTGAAGCGATTGCTTTGATCACTTACCGTCACGGGCAAAAGGGATCAGCATGGCGTATCCGGGCGTGTGGCAGGAGTGGGCGTCCGCAAAACCGCCGTAGGCAGAGAGGTCAGGCGATGTTTCGCCCAAGGCCTACGGCGAGCGCGCGGACGCCTTGGCCGTGCCAATGGCCATCACACACAGTATCGTTAACTTAACGCGACTGTGTGTGTACGAATAGTTTGTATTCTTCAATGAGCTGGTTGGATATGGAGAATTCCTACCCTCGTTGTGCTTTCTTGATGTCTCGGTGACCGTGTGGTGTCCGAAAGTAGCCCAAACTCATGGGAATTCGGATCACTGACCGTGAATCGGATGCAAGCGGGGTCTGGCCTTCTTGGGGAGCTGATCCTCTCCGAGGGCAGGGAGCCCAGTCCTCATGCGTGCCAGAGCATGCCGTGCCGCACCGCTTTGACCGCGCGTCATTCGCGATTCACCGCGATGGACCGATGCAGGCCGTCCCGGCGACAGGTAGGTGCGTGAATTGGGGAAGTTCCTGGTCAGGCGATTTATCAGTTATCTCGTCCTGATCTTTTTAGCGTCCAGTTTCGCCTATCTGCTCGCGGCGGCGACCCTCAGCCCTCGTACCAACTTCGATCAACTCCAGCCCCGTCCCAGCCAGGAGGCGATCGAGAAGGAGCTGGACAAGCTCAACCTCAACGACAACACCCCGATCGCCCAGCGGTACGGCACCTGGGTCCGAGACCTCGTCCTCCATGGCGACTTCGGACAGACGATCGACGACCAGAGTGTCAACGAGGCGGTCGCCCGCAAGGCGGGGGTCACCCTCCGGCTGATCATCGTCGGGACCGGCCTCGGCTGCTCGGTCGGGGTGGCCATCGGGGCCTACTCCGCGGTCAAGCAGTATCGGGGTTTCGACAAGGCGGCGACCGCGGCCGCATTCTTCGTGCTCGCTGTGCCCACGGTCGTCATCGCGGTCTCCATGCGAGAAGCCGCACGGTGGTTCAATGACGTGACAGGTGTGCGGTTCTTCGAATACGGAGGGGAATACACCGCCGGCCTCGATGCCGGGTTCTGGGGCACCCTCGCCGACCGACTGCAGCACGGCATCCTGCCGACGCTGACCCTGGCGCTCGCCCTGTTCGCCGCGTTCAGCCGCTACCAGCGCAACATGATGCTGGATGTACTGGGCTCCGACTTCGTGCGGACCGCGATGGCCAAAGGACTCACCCGGCGTGCCGCGCTGCTCAAGCACGCCCTGCGCACCGCGCTGATCCCCACGATCACCTACTTCACCTTCACGTTCGGCATCCTGCTCGCCGGGACGACGTTCACCGAGAAGATCTACGGCTGGCACGGCATGGGAGCCTGGGTCGTGGACTCCATCACGCAGAACGACGTGAACGCCGTGGCCGCGGTCACCTTCTTCATGGCCGTCTGCGTCATGGCCGCCTCCTTTCTCTCCGACATCCTCTACGCGTGGCTGGACCCCCGGGTTCGAGTGAGCTGAGTATGCGCACCGAACACCGTCCGTTACGCCCGGCAGGACCCGCGGGTATCGGCCGCACCGCGGCCGAACTCGGGTCCGTCCCGCCCCGCCCGCACCCGAAAACGCTGGAGAAGACCTCATGAGCATGCCCGCCGAACGCGTGGCCGATACCGCGGAAGCGGAAGGCGAGGAGGTGCGGGTTCCCGGACGGTGGTCCGGGGTGCTGTACGAGGTGCTGCGCACCCCGCGGGTCCTCTTCGGGGCCGCGCTGCTGCTCGCCCTGGTCATCGCCGCCTGGGTCGGCCCGTTGCTCAGCCCTTGGGACTTCGCCGAGACCGACATCATCGCGCGCCGCGAACCGCCTTCAGCCGAGCACTGGTTCGGCACCGATAGCATCGGACGCGACACCTTCACCCAGACCATGGTCGGGTTGCAGAAGTCGATCATCATCGGCCTGCTCGCCGCGATCCTCACCACGGCCATCGCGGCGGTGGTCGGGGCATTCGCCGGCTACTTCCTCGGCGCCACCGACAGGGTGCTCATGTGGATCACCGACCTGGCGCTGGTGCTGCCCAACTTCCTGATCCTGGCGATCCTCTACCCGGCGCTGCGCGGCAAGGGGTGGCTGGTCTTCGTCATCCTGCTCGCCGCGCTCGCCTGGATGGTCACCGCGAAGATGGTGCGCGGCATGACGATCTCACTGAAAGAGCGCGAATACGTCCTGGCCGCCCGCTACATGGGCGTCTCCCACCACCGGATCATCTTTCGGCACATTCTGCCCAACATGTCTTCGCTGTTGATCGTGGACGCCACGATCAACGTCAGCGCGGCGATCATCGCGGAGACCTCACTGTCCTACTTCGGTTTCGGCGTGCAGCCCCCGGACGTCTCCCTCGGCTCACTGATCGCCGACGGTTCAACCCAGTCGCTGGCCTTTCCGTGGACGTTCTGGTTCTGCACCGGTCTGCTCGTCGTGCTGGTAATGGCGGTCAATCTCATCGGCGACGGGCTGCGCGACGCGCTCGACCCGCAGTCCAAGCGCAGGTCGTAGGGAGCGAGAGGAACAATGACGGGTACCACCACCGAGACGGGTGCCACCACGGACACGCGCCTGGAGCCCGCCACCCCCGTCCTGGAGATCACCGACCTCAAGGTCGTCTTCCCGGGCAGCGGCAGGAATCCCGACATCACCGCTGTCCGCGGAGTGAGCTACCGTGTCCACCGCGGCGAAGTACTGGGAATCGTCGGCGAGTCCGGCTCCGGAAAATCCGTCTCCTCGCTGGCCGCGATGGGCTTGCTGCCCGAGTATGCCAAAGTCAGCGGATCGATCCGGCTGCACGGCGAAGAGCTGCTGGGCCTAAACGACCGCGCCATGTCGGCCAAGCGCGGCTCGGCCATCTCCATGGTGTTCCAGGATCCGCTGTCCGGACTCACCCCCGTCTACACGGTCGGCGACCAGATCGCCGAGGCCGTGCGGGTGCACAATCCCCGCATCTCCAAAGCGCAGGCCGCGAACCGCGCGGTCGAACTGCTCGACCTCGTCGGCATCCCCGACCCCCGACAGCGCTACCGGGCGTTCCCGCACGAATTCTCCGGCGGTATGCGCCAGCGCGTGATGATCGCCATCGCCATCGCCAACGATCCCGACGTGATCATCTGCGATGAACCCACCACCGCGCTCGACGTCACCATCCAGGCCCAGATCCTCGACGTGCTCAAGACGGCACGGCAAGAGACCGGTGCCGCGATCGTGATGATCACCCACGATCTCGGCGTCGTCGCCGGTTTCGTAGACCGGGTACAGGTCATGTACGCCGGGCGGCTGGTCGAGGCCGGCGGCGTCGACGACGTCTACTACCGCACCCGGATGCCCTACACCATGGGACTGCTCGGATCGGTGCCGCGCCTGGACGAGGAGGAGGAAACCGCGCTGATTCCGATCCGGGGCACCCCGCCGTCGCTGGACGCTCTGCCTCCCGGCTGCCCTTTCGCGCCGCGCTGCCCGCTCGCCGTTGCCGCCTGCTCCGAATCCGAGCCCGGTCTCGACCCGGTGGGCGCGGAAGGGCACTCTGCGGCCTGTATCCGCTCCGGTGAGATCGAGGAGAACGCGTGGACGGCGCGAGACGTCTACCCGGTCCCGAAGATCCCCGCGGAGCGCACCGCTCAGGGCCCCCGAGAGGACCGCGAGACCGTGCTCGCGGTCGAGGGCCTGGTCAAGTACCACCCGCTGATGAAAGGCGCGGTGTTCAAGCGCCGCGTCGGAACGGTCTACGCCGTCGACGGGATCACCTTCGACATCCGCGAGGGCGAGACTCTGGGGCTGGTCGGCGAGTCCGGATGCGGCAAGTCGACCACGCTCATGGAGATCCTCAGCCTGCGGGCGCCGCAGAGCGGCAGGGTCGTCGTCTTCGGCAAGGAGGCCGGCGCGGTCACCGCCAAAGAGCGGTTCAAAATCCGCCGGGATGTACAGGTCGTCTTCCAGGACCCGATGAGCTCGCTCGACCCGCGCATGTCGGTCTTCGAGATCATCGCCGAGCCGCTGCGCACCCACGGCCACCCCAAGGCACTGCTGCGCACCCGCGTCAACGAACTGCTCAGCCTGGTGGGCCTGGAACCCGCGCACGCCGCCCGCTACCCGCAGGAGTTCTCCGGCGGCCAGCGCCAGCGCATCGGGATCGCTCGCGCCCTCGCGCTGGAACCCCGATTGCTCGTCTTGGACGAACCCGTATCGGCGCTCGACGTATCCATCCAGGCCGGTGTGATCAACCTGCTCGATGAGCTCAAGGCCCGCCTCGGCCTGTCCTACCTCTTCGTCGCGCACGACCTGTCGGTGGTGCGGCACATCGCCGACCGGGTGGCGGTCATGTACCTCGGCCGGATCGTCGAGATCGGCGATGTCGAGTCCATCTACCAACGGCCCGCCCACCCCTACACCCAGGCGCTGCTGTCGGCGATCCCCGTGCCCGACCCCGAGAAGGAGCGGGCGCGCAGCCACATCGTACTCAGGGGCGACCTGCCCAACCCCGCCGCCCCTCCGTCCGGGTGCGGCTTCCGGACGCGCTGCCAGAAGTTCGCGGTGCTGGACGAGGCCGAACGCACACTCTGCCGGGATGCGCACCCGGAGCTGTGGTCCATCGGCGCCGGTCCAGCCGACCAGGCGGCAGCCTGCCACTACGCCCAGGAGCGTGAACCCTGGTGACCTTCGCTGGGCGCCCGCGCCCGGTCGATCCCCGAAAAAAACCAGTGAGGAGAATCCCATGAGAACCAGACGAGCGGCGAAATACGCCGCCCCCCTCATGGCCCTGGCCCTCATGGCAGGAGCGTGCGGCGGAAACGGCGACGAAGAGCAGAACGGGGAGACCCTCGCGGACATCCCCGCCTCCGATATCAACCCCGCCGACCCCTCTGAACTCGTAGAGGGCGGCACGTTCAACTGGGGCATCAACGAGTACCCCACGCAGTACAACATGGAGCACGTCCAGGGCAACCTGGGCAATGTGCAGCGGATCGCCGCGGCCGTCATGCCGCGGATGGTGAAATTCGACGAAGCCGGCGACATCCACCCCGACCCGGACTACGCCGAGTCCATCGACATCAGCGACGACGGCCTGACCATCACCTACACGCTCAACCCCGAAGCCGAGTGGTCCAACGGTGAGCCCATCACCTGGGAGGACTTCGAGGCCATGGCCGAGACTGTCGGCGGCAAGCGCGACAACGACTCCGAGTTCGACATCGGCGACAAGACCGGCCACGAACTCATCGAGAGCGTGGAGAAGGGCGAGGACGAGTTCGAGGTCATCGTCGAACTGGAGTCGCCCTACGGCGAGTGGCCGCTGCTCTTCGAGGTCCTCTACCCCAAGGAGTACATGGAGGACCCGAAGAAGTTCAACGAGGGCTATGAGAAGGACTTCCCGGTCACCGCGGGCCCCTTCGGCGATGTCGAGTTCGACGACACCAAGGAGACCGTCACTGTCTACAAGAACGAGGACTGGTGGGGCGAGCCCGTCGTCCTGGACGAGATCATCTTCCACAGCTACGGCAACGACGCGCTCGCCGGCGTGCTGAAGAACGGGGAGATCGACGGCTACTACCTCGGCTATGAGGCGGCCCAGTACGAGGAGTTGAAAGGCGCCGAAGGTATCCGGATCACCAAGGCGATCGACAACGCCTACCGGCACATCTCCATCAACGGCGGCGAGGGCCGCCTCCTGGAGGACGTGAAGGTCCGCAACGCCCTCGTGCACGGAATCGACCGCTCCGAACTGGCCGCGGCGACCCTGGAAGGCATCGACTGGACCACCGACCCCACGGTGAACCGGCTGCGCAAGTCCACCCAGACCGGATTTCAGGACAACAGCGAAGGCTACGGCGAGTACGACCCGGAAAAGGCCGCCGAGATGCTCGACGAGGCCGGGTGGACCCAGGACGCCGAAGGCGAGACCCGCACCAAGGACGGCGAGGAACTGGAGATCCACTGGGTGATCCCCTCCGACCTGCAGAACACCGCCGATGAGGCCGAGGTCGCCAAGGCCCAGCTCGAGAAGATCGGGGCGGCGGTCAACATCGAGACCGTCCCCAGCAACGCCTACTTCGAGAACTACATCGTCCCCGGCAACTACGACATGACGACGTTCGTGTACATTGCTACCACCCCCTTCGCCGGCGAGTCCGCGGAGAACTTCACCGGACCGGTCGGCGAAGACGACGAAGGCAACGTCAACTGGGGCAACAACCTCGCCTTCCACACCACCGACGAGATCAACGAGAAGTTCGAGGAGCTCGCCGCGGAGCCCGACCCCGAGCGCTACGCCGAGCTCTGCAACGAGATCGACCGGCTGCTGTGGGAGCAGAGCATGGCCGTGCCGCTCTTCCAGCGCCCGGGCACCTTCGCGGTGAAGGAGACCGTGGCCAACTGGGGCGCCAACGGCCTGGCCTCCATCGACTACACGTCCATCGGCTTCACCGAGTAACCGGCACGCGGACACCGGGCCTCGGCGCGTCCGCGGCCCGTGCCCACCCCCGGCGGCGGTGCCCCTGCTCAGGCAGAACTGAGCACAGGGGCGCCGCAGCGCGGGGGGATTCCACGCGGCGGTTCGATGGTGGGCGGCGGGTCCCGGTGCTCCCGCTCCTTCCAGGGCGGCAGTGCCCGTTTCGCGCGTTGCCGAACCTCCACCGTCAGACCAGCGGCTCCGATCCGATACCCGGCCCCTCCGAAGTACCCCCATACATTGACCGACCGCACGTCGACACCGATCCCCAGGGAGATCGCCGTGTACCCCCATTCACCGCGCATGGCCGCGTCCGCACTGGTAGCCGTATCCCTACCGCTGGTTCTCGCGGCTTGTTCGGGCGGTGGAAAAGCAGGATCCGGGGCAGAGGGGATTGACACCCCAGACGGCTACGACCGGGTGAACGCCGACGGCGTCAGCTATGCCAAACCCGCTGACTGGGTCGCCGGAGAGAAGGTCGCCCCCGGTTGGCAGGTGCATTTGGGCGCCCACGAAGCCCACTCTGATGTCGCCGCGGCCGAGGCTTCCCACTACACCGACGTCCCGAAGGGCGCTACCCCCAAGGAGGCGGCGAGCCTCATCCAGAGCGAATTCCCCTCAGCCGAAAGCATTACCATCACCGCGGCCGACCCGGTCGACATCCCAGGTGCGGAGGGTGCCTACCGAATCGACTACCGGCATGTGTTTCTGCGACCCGAGTTCGACACCTACAACGTCGCCGACTTCGGAATCCGTACCGGGAACGGGACGGTCGTGGCGATCCGCTTAGGCAGTGTGGACGAACTCGTCGAGGACGGTACGTTCGACCGGATGGTCGACTCGCTACAGGTGCTGGACGGTTGATGGCAGAGAGGCTCACCTCCTGCCGCGAAGCAGCCAGGCCAGCCAGCCGCCCAAGGCGCCCTCCAGCGTCCACAAGAAGAATGCGGCGATATCTTCCGCGCTGGCCAGAGTCTCCCCGGCCGCGGTATTGGCCAGCACCCCCAGCAGGAACATCACCAGGAACGCGAGTAGCCCGGCCGCGGAGCCGGCTCCCACAGTCCACGCCATGCTGCGTGTCCTACGGGCCATCAGGCCGGCCGTGGCGCCGCCGAGGACCCGGGCCGTGGCCGAGAGAACGGCGGCGCCCAGGCCCACCCCGAAATCCCCCTCGACATCAGCCGGTGTGGTCGAGGAAGCGGACATGGCGGCGCCGAAGACGAGGGTCAGCACCACGGTTCCGATTATGCTGATCAACGCGCCGACGACGATGCCTGTGTACTTCACGGGTTCTCCTGAACGTGGATCGATCTCAGCATCTCCGCTGCGCCTGCCCGGTTGAACTCGCCTTTGGGCGCACCGTAGCGAATGTGGTACTGCGGAGTGGTCGCCATCCCGATCACGATGTCCCATTGCACGCTGACGGTGTCGCCGCCGTCGTGGGTGTAGCGGCTCTTCATCAGCACGGCATCGGCGGCGCCGGGGATATCAATGCTCGACGTGGAGATTTCGGCATCGGGGTCCCGATCGAGGAGCCCGGATTCGACCAGCAGGACAGGTCCGGCGACCGAGGCGGACTTCTCCAGGAATACCAGGATGGCTGGCGGTCCCTGCTCCGCGCTGTTCGCGCTATCCGCATCGCCAGGGCCGCTCCCGTGCTCGGAGATCCAGACTTCGTCAGTCAGGACCAGGTCGGCGACATAGGTATCGGGAGAGTACTCCGCCATTCCCTCCACTGGGGTGAAGGTCAACTCCGACAGTGACACCGGGGCCTCGGTGTGCTCGCCGGAAACCGGTTCAGGGGCCAGGGGAGGGGCGGAACCGCTGACATCGCCGGAGCCGCCAGTACAGCCGCTCAGCAGCAACGCGGCCACCGCCGTGGCGACCGCACCGCCGACTGCGGCGACTCCGCCACGGCCGCAGGGGGCCGAAGCCGCGTCTTCGGGTGCGTCAGCACTGCAGTTCATGCCACCTCCCGCTGGGATCGGCGTTGTTCCGGTAATAGGCATCGGTCAGTTCGGCGGTGCTCTCTTCGCTGTCCCAGCCGACCCCGAAACCGCCCTTCTTCAATCCTCCATCGACCCCGGTCTCGCCCTCGACGTCGTAGTACCACCGTGTCTGCTCTCCAGCAGTATCGAACCGCTCAGCGAGATCGGCCGCTGTGCCGCCGGGATCGGTGAAGGCGGTGGGGTCGGGAATGGCGGCGAATCCGTTGCTGAGGTTGTACAGTCCTTCAACGGCCGCGAGATTCTGCGGGTCGGTGAGGTCCAGGCTGAATCGGTTCATCACCCGCTTGCGGATGTCCCGGCCCAGGCTGATGTCGGGTTCCATATCGCCGGGGAAGTCGCCTTCGGCTCCGACTGTGACACCCGCACCGTACTCGTACTGGATCTCGAAGTCGACGTTGGTCGGGTTGCCATCCGAATCGAACATTGTGCGCTGCAGGACTCTGCCGCCGCCTGCTGCCTGTAGTTCGGCGGCGATCTTGACCGGTACCACCGAAGAGAAGTCCAGCCCGGCCTGTCCTTTGAGATCGCCGTCCACTTGGAACGCGACGGTGTGCATGCGCTCGAAGTCGCGGCTGACCCGCACGGAGTTGATGTAGGAGCCTTCTAGCGAGCCACCGACTCCCAGGCTTACTGCGCGGCTGTTGTTGAACTGGTAGTCGATATTGCCGCCGGCCTGCGCGTTGAGGTCGATGGTGACCGAATCGGGAAGGATGTCCTCGTACTTCTGGTCAACTTGTTCTTGGTCGCCGCCAGTGAGCCAGGTCCAGCCTTTCTCCACCCACCGGGCGCTCTCCTTGATCGCGCCCTCGAGGGCCTGGCCATGGGTGCCGCCCGCGGTTGCCAGCCAGCGCTGCCAGGCCGCACCCCGCAGGTTCTCGCGGGTCTCCCGGGCTTCGTCGTGAGCGTTCTCGCCCTTGAAGTCGTAGTTGAGCGACAGTCCGGGGCCGCCCTGGGCGAAGACCTCCCAGTTCGGTTTGTTGTTTCCGCCTTTCTGTAGCTCCTCTAGGAGTTCCTCCTGGTTCGCGGCTTCGACGCCGACCGAGGTGGACCCGCGAGTGGTGTAGATGGCGGCCTCTTCGCCGGTCACCGGGTTGCGACGAAGAAGAAGGGTATCCCCGGCGCCCTGCTCGACCCTGATGTTGCGGAACGACCCGTTGATGGCCTGGTTGCGTGTGCCGATCTCAACGTTGCATACCAGGTCATTCGGGATCGCCGGATCAGTGTTGAGACTGCCGCAGTCTGTTCCGCCGAAAGCACGGCAGATGGCGATTCCGAGCCCTTGGACGATCCGGTCCGAGACGCCGGTCACTCCCAGAGCGAAGACGGTGGCGACGATCACTCCGACGAGTACCAGTGCACCGGAGTATTCGAGGAAGCTCGCACCGGAGTCATTTCGGGTGCTGCCGCGGAGTCTGTGCGGCCGGAGTTCAGTGAGCCAGAGCACGGGAAACCCCTGTGGGAGGAGGTGGCCGGCAGGTCTCTGCCGGCTCAGGCAGCAGAAGTCTTCTGGGGTGACGAACCGGAGATGATCTGTCCGTACTCTGCCTGACCCTAAATAATCATGAATCACAAATGAAAGGGTCCATAGACCCAATTGGGAGGGCCATCCAACAGGCCCTAGCCGCGTGCGGCGACACCGCGATTGCGGTATGGATTCCACCGAATCCAAGCGGTCTTCGGCGGTGCTCGGGCGAATCTCCGGACCTCAGCCGGCGAGATGCGAAGTCAAGGAAAAATCGGTGTGTGGACCCGGGATTTCAGTTTTCCTCTGGGGATGCTCCCGGTGGTGAGGGGAACAGCGGAGTGCTGCCCCTTCTCCAGACGATTCTCCACCGGAGACCACCAGGCATGGGCCCGAGGGCCTATGCGCAACGGGCGGTATTTGGGCCTGATTGGGCCTTATCCGGGAAACCACCGGCTTGGTACTTTGGCTTGGTTCTTCGTGTGTGATTGCTGCTCTCGGAATCGAGAAGCTGACGGGAAAAGACTGTGCTGAGACGGATACACGACCCAGAGCGCGGCGCCTCCTTTCTGGAGTACGCGGGCATTATTCTGGTGGTATCGGCCATCATCGTCACGGTGTTCGCCTCAGGCGTCGGTGGTATCGGCCCCCGGGTCGGCAGCGGTATCGAGGCGGCATTCGAGAAGGCCTTCGGCGGGGAAGGCACCGGGTCCACCACTGCGGACTCGGCCGAGAACCCCGAGAACTCCTCGGACGGCGACGGATCTGACGGGTCCGACGGATCTGGCGGCGAGGCCTCCGGGGAGAACGACGATGGCGGAGGCGGGTTCTTGGACGGACTCTCCGATATCGGCAACGGCGCCTGGGACGCGGTGACCGACACCTTCGACTTCAGTGGCGCATGGGACAGCCTGACCGACAATGCGCAGCGGCTCTGGGACGACCCCGGCCAATGGCTCTCCGACACCGCGGACTCCGTGGTCCAATCCGCCTCCAACGCCTGGGACTCATTGACCGACGATCCGGTCGGCTTCGTCCGGGACTTCCTATTCAGCGACCAGGTCCAGGACAAGTGGAACAATGGCGACAAGCTCGATGCCGGCGCCCAGGCCGTCACCGAGAACCTGCTCGGACTCATTCCCTACTTCGGGTGGGGAAAGAAGATCGACCGCATCAACGACATCGCCAATGCGGGCCGCAATGACCGGGACAACGGTGACACGGATGGTGAAGCCCAGGCCGATGGGCCGCCACCGAATAGGGGCGAGGACGATTCCGACGAGGACGACGGCTCAGACCGCAACGATGGTATTACGTGCTCGCGTCCTTCGAGCTTCGTACCCGGAACCCCCGTTCTGCTCGCCGACGGCACCTACGTGCCGATCGAGGACGTCCGGGTCGGCCACGAAGTGCTCGCCTTCGATCCGCTGACGGGGGAGGAAGGCGCCCGGGAAGTCACGGACCTGATCTCAAGCACCGGCGATAAGGTCCTCGTCGACATCACCGTGGACGACGGCCGGGGCGGCGCCGACACCATCACCGCCACCGACGAGCACCCCTTCTGGGCGCCGGAGATCGGCCAATGGGTCGATGCCATCGACCTGGCTCCCGGGACCTGGCTGCGCACATCATCAGGAGCCTGGGCGCAGATCTCCGCGGTCGATACGCAGCACGTCGGCGACCAGCGCGTCCACAACCTCACTATCGATGACCTGAGCACCTACTATGTCGATGCGGGTTCGGGCACGTGGCTGCTCGTCCACAACGACAACGACAACGACCCCTGCCCTTACTCTGGCGACCTCAAGAAGGTCGACAAGCCCGACCCCCACGCTGACGCCCTTGCTGAACGGCTCGACGGTGAATCCCGCGTCCGCTTCGAGAACGACCCCACCAACCGGGAGTTCGACGCGATCAGCGACGACTATGTCGCTCAGGCGAAGCCGTCGAATGTTCAAGTGAACAAGAAATTCCGTGGCCAGGCGAAGGCCACGTTCGAAGCGGCGCAGGCCACCGGGCGCGAGGTCTACTACCACTTCGAAGGCGGCCCTCCCTCGGCGGAGGTACGCAATAGGTTGGAGGAGTATTCGGAGCGCTACGGGGTCGATGTCGTCATCGACGACCAACCGCTCAACGTCGAGTAGTCGGTGCGGGGAGGACCCTATGTTCGAGTTCCACGGGTGGATCTCAGTCCACGGGGCCGATGAGGAGCCGCCGGCCGCACTACGCGGCCCGGACGGGGCCAGTGTGGCCGACCTCGTGCGCTACACCGACGGGGGACCCGGCCTGGTGGACCTGCGCTGGATGAACGGCGAGCTGTTCATCCATGTCGGAGGGTTCGCCAACCACCGCTCTCCCGATGTCGACGGCGTGTTCGACCTCTTCCGGCGCGTGGGCGAGGCCGCCCCGGGCTCGTACGGCCTCCTCCACTACCGGGACGACGAGGAGCCCGGCGAGAGCGGCAACGCCTTCCATGTCTGGGTCATGCGCCGGGGGCGCCTGTACGAGGCGACCGACACGCTCCTCTCTCCGGTCATTCCGACCATTGAAGACCTTGACGATCCGTCCTGACACCGGGTACCGCCGACGGCGGCGGTGCCCGGGTTCGGGGCCGCATGGGCCATCACGCCAGCGGTCACCCGGCGCTGCGTACCGCGCCGCTTCCACCGGGAGGAACCGGTGGCTCCTCGCTGAACGGCGCCGCGGAACGCGGCGCCGACCGCCACGAGGCGAACAAGGGATAGGTAGAGAAGCAGAGTAGCGCGAACCCCAGGAACTCCCACCGTTCGGCCAGGAACAGCATGAAAGTGAGGTGGAGGAGGATCCCGGCCGCGATGGCACATATCCGGACCCGGGGAATCCAGAGCACGATCCCAAGAGCGACCTCGAAGACGACGGCGCCGATCGAGAGAGTGACGACCACGGTATCGGGAAACGAGCTGAAGGGGACGGGAACAAGGGCATCGGGGGTTCCCGCCTGTCCGGCCAGGATCTCGCCGGCGAGGAAAGAACTGTTGATCTTGGAGAGCCCCGCAAAGACGTACACGGTCGAGATTTGGACCATCATCAGGAAAACCGCGGTCCCCGGTACCCGGTGGTCTCTACTGAGCAGGCGACCGCCGCCGCTCGCCGCCGATAGGATCGCCAGGAGGCTGAGGAGGAGCAGGTGGTTGCTGTAGACGCGCTCGTCTGACAGGAGCGTGTACCACGCTGACAGGCCGACGAGCGTGCCGGTCAGCGGAACCGCGAACCCGAGGAGCAGGAGCGCCCCGGCCGCTACCCAAACGATGAATAAGCTGATGAAGGGGATCTCGGGAAGAGGTACAAGGGGAAGCCGTAGCGGCTCGTCTTCAACGTGGAGTACGACCGGTGCGACCAGAACGGCTTTGAGAAGAGCCGCCGATGCCACCGCGATCCGTGCGCAGGCGAGTGCCCGGGACCCCACGGTGGAGCCGATGATCCCGGCAAGGCCGTTGGTCACAGATCGACGCACGTGAATTCCTCCGTGGTGCCAGAAGAGCGGAAACGCACCCTGGCGATGAGCGGATCGCTGGCACACAGTGCGGCCGCGAGGTGCTGGTCGGCACGTATCTCCATACGGAAGACATATATATCGGAACGGTCGATCGGCGCTGTAATACCTTCGTTGTCGACGGCTTCGATCTCCGGCCAATCGACCGCCGAACTGTACATCTGCCAGCCGAAACGCAAGGGTGGGTCACCGCGCGACAATTGGACGGCCGGGATTCCGATCTGCAGGAAAAGGACCCCGATGATGACAGCGCTACGGACCCGCCGCCGTATTTTCCCGCGCACCGATAAGCCCGGTCTCTGCGCAGTGGGGGCAGGCGGCGCTTTCGCGCCAGATTTGCTATGGATCGGATTTCGCTTCTCGCCGTTCAGTATGTCCACGGCACTTCTTCCTGGTACCCGTAATCTGTGCAGGGGGCCTCGCGCATGGTGTACAAGTGCTCGTCATCAGGCGTACCAGTGGCCGTGTCCGTACACTTCCATGCTTTGAACTGGCCGCTCGCCCCGTCGAACTTGTAGTAGAGGCGCGCGTCCATCCTCTTCGGGGGGTTCTGTCGAACCCCCGCGTTGGCACCGACTTCAAAGATTCCATCACCGTCGATGTCCTCGATGTCGAGCGAATCCTGCCAGGCGGTACTGATCCCGAACGTGCTGAAATACTGCACGCTCGCGAGATTCTCCTGGTTCAGCCAGGCAACGCGCTGCCGCTCGGGTGCGCCGTCTGCCTCGGTCAGAAGGTAGACGTTGCCCGTGTCGTCCTTCGCCCATATATCGTCGAAATCCAGCTCCGTGGGAAGCACACTTCCAGTGGCTTCCCCCGCCATGTTGTGCGCGATCAACTGGTCGTCCTTGTTACGCACCAGATAGACGGCGACCTGCCGATCTTCACCGAACGAGCTCTTGCCGCGGTCGGCGTTGGTGATGATGAGCCGTGCGGCATCGCCCTGATGCTCCAGCCCGGGAACGATGTGCACCGGGGTCCGGCAGTCCTCGCAACCGAAACTCTCAACGAGCTGCGCATCCGCCTCCGGGTCGGGCTGGTAAGGGCGGGAGTCCGCGGTCGGGCTGCTGTTCTCCGTTCCGCCTTGGGCCCAAGGTAGGGGTTCTCCGCTGACACGGTAGGAGATGGTGACGATTACGGCCACCACGGCAATGGCGACCGAGGCTAGGACGATGACCGACCGCCGGGGACGCTGGCGGACACCGTTCTCCAAACCGCCGATACCTCCTTACCCCTGTCGGCCGCACGCCTTTGGAACAGCCCGCCTGCGGAATTCGCTATTTCTGCGGAACCCGTGCCTGGCCCCACCAGACCGACTCCCAGTACGGATTGCCTTCGATCTGAGCGACGTTGACCGGGTCGCCGGCGTGCACCATCTTGCCTCCGCCCAGGTACATGCCGACATGGGAGGGAGCTGGATGGGAGGAGATGGTATGGAAGAAGACGAGGTCTCCCGGCTGGAGTTCCTCCCGCGAGATACTCGGGAGAGCGGCCTCCATGGTCGTCGTCGTGCGCGGGATGGAAACGCCGGCTTTCTGCCATGCCGCTTTCAGGACCCCCGAGCAGTCCCAGCCGTGCGGGCCGTTACCGCCCCACACGTAGGGCTTGCCCAACTGCTGCAGCGCGAACTCGATGGCGACGCGCGCGTCTCCTTCACCGGTGACCTCACCGTTCCAAACACCCGCGCCGACTGGGAAGACGTACTCCTCGGGTTCCTCTGGCCGTTCGTGCTCGACCCATGTCTCGCCACCGCACTCGGGGCCTTCGACACGGCAGACAGCCTCGCGTATGCCGTTGTTGAACTGGGAGGGGATCGGAGACGTGGCGATCGCCCCTATGATCGCAGCCGCGGTGAGCGTGAGAAACGCGATCTCGATGAGGCTCGCGCCGCGGTCGTCGCCTGGTGTGCGGGATGAGAAGCCGCTGGGTCTCCGCACCGGATCCTCCTGTTCGGTGAACGGCCGATGCCGACCGTGGGCTATTCGATCTTGATGTCCTTGATCGGCTTGAATCCCGGGATTTCAATGGTGACCGTGTCGACGTCCTCCGGGATAGAGAAAGCGTTCCAGTAGGTGGCGTTCCGCCCTCGTTTTACGGAATCGTGGAACTTCGGGCCTCGCCCGGTCCCTGAGCAGAGGCAGATGTTATTGGAGTCTTTCAGTGGGTAGTAGCGGGTTTCGCTCTTTTCGTCAATGAGGGAAACTCCAGATATCGCGGTCTTGGTCTTCGCGTTGTATCGATATACCTTGTTGCTGAAATTAGTGATTCCGATGTTTCCAGTAGATCCATTGGTGAGTGTCCACGTCAGCGACGTATAGGTGCTTGCTTCTGCCCGCTGTACGCGGTTGATATCGGCGGTCGTGCCTTCGGCGTCCTCGTTGATAGGAGATCCTGAGGCAAGGATGGGCAGGTCGGCGGGGGGCTGCTCGCTTTCGTCCGCGGCGGCGGAAGAGACGCAGAAGATGCTGAGTGAGACGGAGGCGCCCGCCAGGGCGAGGCCCCGGAGCAGGGAAGAGAAAGCGGACATGATGATCGGCTCCTACTTCTCGAAGGTGACGGTGACGCGCCGGTTCTTCGCCCGGCCCTCTTCCGTCTCGTTGTCGGCGACGGGATCAGCGGAGCCGTGTCCCGCTGTTTCATAGGTGATCCCGGACCTGGTGACCAGGTCCTTGAGCGCGTCCTCGACGGCTTTGGCCCGGTCCTCGGAGAGCGGGTCGTTGATGGAGTCGTTGCCCGTGCTGTCCGTGTATCCGTCGATTTGGACCTTCTTCGTGGAGGAGTCGTCGATCTCCTGGGCCACCTGCCCGAGCGCGCTGTCGGCCTTGCTGGTCAGCGTGGACTCGTCCGTTTCAAAGAGGACGTCGGAGGCGAGCATGATGCTGGACTCGTCTTCGGAGTCCTCACGGGATGTGGTGCCGTCCAGGTCATCCTGAAAAGAGCTGAGAGCGAGCACCTGCGGTTCGGCGGTCTCGGTGTTCGCGACCTCGTCGTTGGAACCGGTGTTGTCGATGACCGGGATGTCGATGAAGTCGGGGGTGGAGACCGTGGTGATCGTGACGGTGTCGATGTCCTCGGGGGGTGCCGGGTAGGCGACCCAGAAGTCGAGGCTGTCGCCGGGGCCGAGTTCCTGGTCGCCCGACCAGTCGAGGCAGAGGCATTTCGAGCCGTCGGGTGCCATCAGCGGCAGGTACTGCTTGCTGTTGGCGGTATCGATGATCGAGACGCCCTGAGCGGTGGTTGCGTTTCCCCCACCAGAAATAGCGTGAAAGAACCTTATGTCCTTGTCACTGGTGTTGCGTGCGGTCATATTGACCAGCGCCACATCGTTGCCGATGCGTTCGACCGGGTATACGTCGATCTCGAGGAAGTGGGAGTAGATGAGGCTCGTCGTGGCGGAAGTGGCCACCACCTCGCCGGATTCGGCGCTGGAACCCTCGCCGTTTCCCCCGCTTTTCCCTTCGCCTTCACTGTCGGATCCGTTTCCGGAGTCACCAGGAGAGATGCAGGATGAGAGCAGGGCGATTACGAGTGCCGTGGGAATACCCAAGCGCAGAGCTTGAAGGAATGGGGAGGTAGGCTGCCATACTTCCACAGTGTGAACCTTCTCTTCGACGTTACGGCAATGGGCCAGCCTAACGAACCCGGATGAACGGGTCTACAGGGGCCGCTGAGAAAGAAGCGGACGGTAGGGAAATGCTGCTCATTGTGGTGGTCATCGTCGATGGGGCTGTGCTGCGGTCCTGCAATGGCGCCTGGGCTGATCTGCGTTTTATTGGTTCCAGCTGGATGGTTCGTACAGGTATTTCCCTTCCTTGCCGGTGAGGTGTACATCGATCAGTCGGCGCGCGTGTGCAAAACCCTGGATGGTCTGCCCGCCGCACCGCACACCGATGATGCTGAGATCGTCGGGATCCGGTGAGAAGATGTAGGCGCAATCGGGGAGGTCGACTTTGGCGATGGCATCGGCATTTCCGATGTGCACTGGAATGTCCTTTTCGCCCTCAGTTCCGTCGCAGAGACTGTCGTTCCAGTGCCGACCACCGTCCTCCTCCAGTTCGCGCTGGCACTGAGCACTCCGGACCTCGACTCGGACGATGTCCCCGGTGGTCCCGATATCGTTGTCACTCGCTCGGATATCGGCCAGTACCGCGCCGTTGCTCTTGGCGTACTCCTCTGCCCGGGTGCGTCCGGCCACGGGATTGTACAGATTCCCGTATGGCAGCTTGTGCTCGGCGAGCTTCTGTGCGGCGTTGTCGGCCGCCTGGCCGGCCGCGGCCAGAGCCGCGGCGTCCGCGGCGTTCTGGGCGCGGTCGCGGAGATCGTTCGCATTGCCCAGGCGCATGTAGAGCAGCACGATCGCGAGTAGAGCCACGGACAGGCCGACGAGCAGGAACAGGCTCGCCTGTCCCTGCTCGTCGGCTTTGCGAGGCGTGGGCATCACCGTAGAAGTCTCGAGTCCTCTCTAGGAGCGGTTCATATATCAGAAGAGCCAGCTATCGTCGCCCTCGGCGCCCTCGACTTCGCCGAATGCCTTGTCGACAGCTCCCTCGATACCTTCCTTGATGTTTCCGGCGATGCCGTCGTCACCGGAAACGGCGGTGAACACCGCGGCGGCAATGGCGCCGATGACGATCAGGACACCGGCGTACTCGACGAATCCCGCGCCCTTGTCGCCGCCGTTCGTGGCGGTGCGCCGGCGGATGGCGGTGCGAGTCTTAGCGAGAATGGAGATGATCTTTCCCATGATACCTCTGCGCTCCTTTATCGGAAGTCCTTCACCTCTTTGCGACAGTCATTAATGTAGGCGGGGCGGGATCCGGGCGCCTAGGGCCCTGGGGCCCAATTGTCGGGATCAGGGGTCCGGGGCGGATATGGGTCCACAGGATCAGTATCCCGCATCAGCGGCCGGGTTTTCGTGTCCGTTCCATCGGGCGATCGCGGCGGCCCGGGTGCTCACGTGAAGTTTGCGGAATATCCGATTGATGTGGTTCTTCACGGTCTTTTCGGAAAGGAACAGCTCCGTGGCGATCTCGTCGTTGGTGAGGCCCCGCGCTGCTGCAGCCAGCACCTCAGCCTCCCGCTGGCTCAAGCCCAGCTCCTCGCGGGAATCTGCGGGAGCGGGCGCTGATCGGACGGAGTCCAGGACCGCGGATGCGGCGACGGCGGACAGCGGGCTGCCCGACCCGGTGACCACCTCCTGGAGCGCCCGTGTGAGCTCGGGCAGTGTGAAGTGGCCGTGGACCAGGTAGCCCGCCGCACCGCGGCGGAGCGAGGTGTGCACGACCTCCGGGTCCTCCGTATGGGTGAGCATGACGACCTTGGCGAAATGAGTGAGCTCGTCAAGGACGCTGACTCCGTCGAGGATCGGCATTCGGACATCCAGAAGGACGACATCAGGCCGCAGCTCGCGCGTTGATTCAAGAGCCTCGGCACCGTTTCCCGCTTCCCCGACCACAGCGAGCTCGTCCGTGGCCTCCAGCAGAGAGATCAATCCGGCGCGAACGATGATGTTGTCGTCGACGACCAGGATCCGAATGGGCGAGGGATCGGGGAGGAGGTGCACTGGGAGGGTCCTCTCACTGAACAAGCGGATAGATGGGCAAGGCAGGGGAGCCGATCGCGGCCGTCATGGGACAGCTTCCTGCGCTTCCTGCGCGTAAGGGGAACAAGGGAGCTGGAGAAGTACTTCGGTGCCGGATCCGGGGGTGGAGAGGACGGTCAGGGTTCCGCCGACACGTTGGGCCCGTTCGGCCATGCCGCGCAGACCATAGTGACCGGTCTTCTCCACAATCTCGTCGGAAACCGGGTCGGGTCCGGGTACCGGGGCCTCGAAGCCCTGGCCGTCGTCGCGAACCCGCATCAGCAGGTAGCCGGCTCGGGGAGGATCTTTCGCCGTATGCGCGGAAGAGGCCACGCCGGTCTCGGCAGCGCCAGCCGGCCGATGCTCCAGCGTTACCGTGACCGAGTCCGCGTTCGCGTGTCGGTCGATATTGGTGAGGGCCTCGGACAAGATCGCGATGCCTTCCTGGCGCGCGGCGATGAGCAGGGAGAAGTCACCAGCCGCGGCGTGCAGCCGTACCGGAACACCCGTCTCTTCCCCCCATTCGTCCAGTACCGCGGACACGGCCTTGGTGAACGGCACGTCGGCAACCTCCTCGCGCAGATCCGTGATGAGATCGCGGGCCTCCTGGGCGGCCCGCTCAGCGGCCTCGGCCACCTGGGATGCCGTGGCGACGGCCCGCTCGGGGTCCTTCTGTACCCAGATGGGCAGGGACTGGGCTGCCATGGCCGCACCGCGCAGTGTCTTGACGACAGAGTCGTGCATGTCCCGGGCCAAGCGTGCCCTCTCCTCGGCGGCGGCCGCGGCGATCTCGGCTTCCTCCCGCTTGCGTTGCTCCAAGGAGAGCTGGGCGAAGATACGGCGCAGTTGTATGCCGACGAACCCCGCGACGGGGTAGAGCAGCGGATTGACAGCGATGACCTGGAAGTTCAGCAGGCTCTCGGACGGCTGGCCGCTGTCAATGGCCGAGAACGACAGCAGCGCGGAGTAGTAGCAGAACATCTGGAACGAGACGGCGGCCACCGCACCCCAGCGGTGGAAGAGCAGGCCGGCGACCGTTGCGGTGAGGACTGTGGCGACGAAGAAGGGGCCGGTGGGGCCGTCCACCATGAGGATGGCGGTGGCGCAGAAGATGTCCATGGTCACCAGCAGAGGGTGCTCAAGGAGATAGGGCGTTACCCGCTCCCAGTACCAGGCGACGAATGCGGTCAGCGTGGCGAACAGGAGGGTCAAGACGATGATGGGCAGCGACACGCGGTCCGCTGGCAACAGCAGTAGGGCGATTCCGGTCAGCAGGAAGCGCAGTTGCATCAGCAAGCGGATCAATCTGGCGGAACGCGGCATGAGTGCGCTGGATGGGTTCATGGCACCGCTATCCGAAGAGATCGCCGAAGCTGTCCAGGGAACCGACCACCAGGCCGCCGCCGATGATCAGCATCAACCCCGGCAGCATGGTCGCGGCGGTGATCCCGGTGACCTTGGGATTGAGGTTCTGGGCCTTGCGCCGGAGGTACTGGGCGTCCTCTCTGCGCATGTCCTGACTGATGTTCTGCAGTGCGTCGGCGAGAGGCGCACCGAGTTCCTCTGCCTGCTGCAGAGCGCTGACGAATTTACCGAGGGACTCATTGGCGTTGCGGCTACGCAGCGCGGCGAAAGCGTCGCGGCGGCTGGTGCCCAGATCCATCTGGCGCAGGGTGAGCCGGAACTCGTCGGCGAGGACACCGGGCATGGCGTCAGAGACCCGGGACAGGGACTGGCGGAACGAGAGGCCTGCGCCGACCGTCACCGCCAGTACGTCGAGGAAGTCAGGGAGCTGTTTTTGCACCGCGTCCTGTCGCTTCTGAGCGGTCGAATGCAGTTGCAGATCGGTCAGGGCGATGAAGGCCAGGGAAAGAAGAGAGAGGAGAACAGACCCGGTGGCGAAGAAGTACGTTGCGATGAGGCCGTAGAGCAGTACTTCGCCGGTCTTGCGCTGAACGTAGGACTCGACGGTGAGACCGTCGATGTGGCCGGAAGCCCTGATGCGGCGCTGGATCCCCTTCCTGCGCGCTTCCGGTAGGGATTCCAGCACCGACCTGGTGAACGGCTGGCCGATCCGCCCGGTGATGCGGTGCAGGATGAAGGTTTCGTTTGGCTTTTTCTTAGGGGCGGCGGGGAGGAAATCCTCTTCGACGACCTCGCTTTTGCGGGTGAGCAGGTGAAAGCCGACCACAGCGAGGACCACACAGACCATGGTGATGAGGCCGAGCAAGACGATCATGGGGTAGTTCAGGGTCATGTCGGCGGCTCCGTGGTGGTTCAGAGATCGATTCGCGTTATGCGTCGGATACCGAGGAACCCAGCGGTGAGCAGCGTCCCCGCGAGGACCAGTACAACGATTCCCGCGGCGCTTTCTGTCATCGTCCGCACAACACCGGGATTGAGCATGTTGATGAGGAAGAGAGAGCCGACACCCATGAAGAGCATGGCCCACGCGGTGCTGACCGTCTCTCCGAGAATGGTTTTGACTTCGCGCCGTGTCTCCTTACGAGCCTCCAGGGTGTCGGATATGTTGCGGAGCGCGGTCACGAGGGCACCGCCGGAGCGAGAGGCGATGAGCAGGGTGGAGATCAGCACTCCGATTTCCCGCGAGGGCATGCGCTGGCGCATCTCCTCGATGGCGGCGTCAAAAGACTGGCCGACCCGCATCGACTGTGCGGCCCGGCGCAGTTCCGATCCGGCGGGGTCGTCCAGCTCCTCGGCGGCCATGGCGATCGCGGTGGGCAGGGCGAGGCCGGCCTGTGTCGCGTTGGACAGCACTCGGGCGAGTTCGGGGAGTTGGGTAATGAACTCCTCCTTGCGCCGATCCTCCTGCCGCTGCAGGTAGGAGAAGAAGAGGAAGGCGACGAGCCCGATCGAGAGCACGCCGAAGACTGGAGCGAGGATGCGTCCCACGAAGATCACCGCTGCGAGAGCCGCGATGGTCATCGCGGCAACGAAAACGGCGACCGGGATCTCCAGCCCCGCACGGGCCATCCGGACCTCCAGTTTCTTGCCGAGTTCACTGCGGCGCAGCCATACGTCGAACTTGGTGAACGGTGAGGCCGCGCGCTGTTCCACATCCGCGAGAGCGCTGCGCGACGCCAGTTGCGCGTTCTGGTCCAGTCCCACTCCCCATTCACGAGCGGCGAAGGCGAAGACGATTCCGGTTGCCGCCAGTAGCACCAAGATCAGCAGCATGGGATCACAGCGCCTTTCCGAAAGCTGAGGGTCCGTGGCCGTGCTCCACCCCGAATGCCGCAGGTACGCTCTCCCCTGCGGCGTAGAGGCGGGCAGCGATGTGGTGGGGCAGGGGGAAGCAGCGGAATTCGCCATCCACTCTGCGTTCCACGTCCATTGGGCGCGCCTCGAATTTCAGCAGAGTCTCCAACCGGAACTCCTCGTCGCGCGCTGAGGAAACGACGCCGATCTCGGAGATTTTGCGGCTGCCATCGGGGTATCTGGTGAGATGCACGATCACATCGACCGCCGCGTTGATCTGGTCCCGAAGTGCCTCGAAGGGGATCTTCACCTCCGACATCGAAGCCAGAGTGAGCAACCGGTACACCGCGTCGTCGGCGGAGTTCGCGTGGACCGTTGCCAAAGAGCCGTCGTGGCCGGTGTTCATCGCCTGCAGCATGTCCAGGGTCTCGGCACCGCGGACCTCACCGACGATGATGCGCTCGGGCCGCATCCGCAGTGAGTTGCGGACCAGGTCTCGAATGGTGACCTGGCCTACGCCCTCCATGTTGGGCGGACGCGACTCCAACCGGATGACGTGCTCCTGCTGGAGTTGGAGTTCGGCCGAGTCCTCGATGGTGATGATGCGCTCGTCATTTGGAGCGAACCCGGAAAGCGCGTTGAGGAAAGTGGTCTTCCCTGTTCCGGTGCCGCCCGAGACGATGACATTGAAGCGGGAGCGGACCAGTGACGCGAGCAGGACCGCGGTGCCGTTGTCGAGACTGCCCAAGGCGACCAGTTGTTCCAGGGTGAACGGTTTGGGGAAGCGGCGGATGGTGATGATCGGTCCGCTGAGCGACAGCGGCGGGATGATCACGTTCACCCGCTCACCCGTGGGCAGCCGCGCGTCGACCATCGGACTGGACTCGTCGATTCGGCGGTTCACCTGCGACACGATGCGGTCGATGGTCTGCATGAGTTGGTCCTCGCTGGCGAACGCGACCTCCAAGCGTTCAACCTTGCCACCGCGCTCCACGTACACGGTGTCGTAGCCGTTCACCATGATTTCGGTTACGCTCTCGTCCTCGAGCAGGGGTTCCAGCACGCCCAGTCCGAGAGCCTCGTCGACGACCCGGCGGACCAGAGAGCCGCGTTCCCGGTCGGAGAGCACGGGACCTTCGCGAGAAATGAGATGGCCGACGACCTTCTCCAGTCGGGTCCGGCGTTGGTGCATGTCGAGTGCGGCGAGATCATCGAGGTTGATCTCGGTGAGCAGGCGTTCCCGCCAGTGGGCGACACTGCCGAGTTCAGAGGTGCGTTTGGCGCGGCGGTCGGCGTCGAGCCGGTCTTTCAGTCCCATGAGTATCAGGTGTCCAGAAGGGATTCGGTGAGCCGGAAATGGGAGGGGATATGCATACGGTGCGCACGGTGGCGGATCAGCGCGGCATTTCCACCGTCCTGGTCAGTGGAATGTCCAGCCCCGCGAAGGAGAAGACCAGGGGAAACCGGACCTCGATCTCGGTGGCGTAGCCGTGCTCGACGGGGTAGACTTGAATTTCTGCCTCGTCTTGGAGATAGCCGGGCAAGCTGGATCGGGCGAGGTTCTCTGCGTGGTCGATTCCGCTGCTTCCCGCGGAGTCGGCGCTGACCCGAGCCGCGTTGTTCATGCGTTCCATGGCCGCGAAACCGAAGAAGGCCTCCAAGGCGATGGTCAACACGAACAGGAAGATCGGGAAGTAGATCGCGAATTCGACGAACTGGCTGCCCTGATCGTTCCGTAGAATGTGCCGTTTTCGCTGCTTGGATGGCCGACCGACCTCCTGTCCGGTTGTATGTGGTTCTGCCGCCATGTGCTCACCTCTCGTTCGGGACTCGGGAGGTACCGCTGATGTCCCACGTAATGGGGGTTCCCGGAATCACGGCCGGTGTTTTGATGGTGACATCGACATAGCGAGGTGTGTTGTCCGCTTCCCGGACGACCTTGAGGGTCAGCAGTTCATCATCGTTCCAGGGGGCGCGCATGCGCTTTGTCGCCTCCTTCAGGATCCGCTCCTCGTTGTTCGGGGTGAGGACGGCCTGCCGCGCACCTTCGTTCGCTGCGTGGGTCGCATACATTCCGGTCTGCGCAACGAGCAGTACCTGCCACACCATCAGCGCGGTGAGGCACAGCAGAGGGGTGACCATGGCGAATTCGAGGAACGCCGCGCCGGAGTCGCTCTTCCTGCGGAGGAGTCGGCTCCGATCCGCTTTCCCGGCGGATCCGGCCGGATCCGCGGTGGCCTCCGCCGGGACCGAGATTTCGGCGGACTCCTGGTTTTCCTCGTCGGGTGCGACGAACATGCCCAACTGCGCGGCGATCTGGCTGAACGCCTTCAGCAGGGATTCATCGGTCAATCGTCCTGGATTTCCCGTGTTGGAGGCCTCTTCTATAGCCCGGTAGGCTGCGGGGACGGCTGTCTTCAGCATGTCGGTGCCGAGTAGTTTGCGGGCGAAATCCGGCTGGATCTCGTTCTTCCGGCTGTGCCGCATCAGCAGGGCGGTGACGTTTTTCTTGTCGCGGATCTGCAAGCGGTCCCACATTCCGATCAGTCGCTGTGCTCCGCGCAGTGCCGGGAGATCGGGATTGGTGAGGACCACGGCGGTGTCGGCCAGCTCGACCGCCATGGCGGTCGCCTCGGTCATCGACGATCCGCAGTCGACGACTACCAGGTCGTAGCGGGACCGCAGAGCTCCCAGGATGAGGCGCGCCGCCCGGGCGGTGACGTCCTCGCCTCGTTCGCCGTCGTTGGGAGCGAGCAGAATATGCAGACCGTCAGGGTGGACGTAAAGCGTGTCCGCCAGCATGGAGGCACTGATGTCCTCGGCGGCCTCGACCAGATCGACGATGCTGCGGCGGTGCTTGAGGTCGAAGTAGCCGGGGATGTCGCCCATCTGCAGGTCGAGGTCGACCAGGCAGACCCGCCGACCGGCCTTGGCGGCGAGCCGGGAGAGGTGGATCACGCTCGTCGTGGTGCCGACCCCGCCTTTGGCGCCGGTGAAGGTGATGATGGAGCCGCGGCGGCCTGACATCGGCACATCGAGGGAAGCCGCCTCAAGATGCTGGCGCAGGGTGCGCGACCAGTCGGCGGCTGAGGCGACACGGGCGCCGAGCTGCTCGATGGTGGCGCTGGATGCCAGGACGCTGCGTGCGCCGGCCTCCATCGCGTCGGTGAACGTTTCCGACTGCACTTCGTCCACGATGAGGATCACGGCGAGCTGCGGACGGTTGCGTGAGATGTCGCGGATCAGGTCGAAGACCGGAAGCGGCCCCAGCTTCTCGTGGATCAGCACCACGTCCAAGGTGGGGATCTGGCCGGCGGTGTCGCTGATCTCGTGGGAGGAGCGGTGGACGCTGACGACTTCGGCATCGGAGAGCTCTTCGAAGCGCGTGGTGAACGCGGTCTCCAGCTCCGCGGACGGCATGCCGAGCATGATCTGGTAGGTACTCATCAGTTGCCGGATTCCTGTGTCTCCTCGTCGGCTCCCTGCTCCGCGGAGTCGCCTGCTTCGGGCTCGTTGCCAGGCCGCCCTTCTTGGTCCTCGAGCTCGGCGATCTGGTCGGCGGAGCAGTAGTCCTGGCGTCCCGGATCACCTCCGCCCTCAGGACTGACCAAGCCGAGACGGACACCACTGGAGAAGGCCTCGGCGTGTCCGAGCTTCAGCGCTTCCTCCGGTGTCAAGCGGAACGTCACCGGGACGACCGAGTTGGTTCCGCCGGTCTCCTCGTCGACCTCTGAGCCGAGCTCGCCGACATCGAGCACCTCGATGTTGCTCAGCACCCGTATTTCGCAGGCGTCCTGCCGGTCACCGGGCTGGAAGGCCGCATAGACGTCAACACGGGACTGGCGGGTCACCTTGCCGGCGACTCCGGTCTCGGCGTCGATCATGATGGCGAGTTCGCGTTCCCCCTGTTCGAGATCAGGGGCGGCCACCACCATGCTTTTCTGCAGTAGCGCACCCTTCTGCAGATAGGTCGCCGATACCGGGGTGCGGCCGGTCTCTTCGGCGACCTCCTCGAGGTTTTCCAGGAAGACGTTCTCGTTGAAGAACTTCTGCGGGATCTCGACCGGTGTGAGCATCTCCTGGGTGATCTCCTGATAGGGATCCACATTCGCTGTCAGCTTGAGGGCGGTGCGGTAGGTCCCCATCTCGGCTTGCAGGCCGGCAGAGTGGGAGATGACAGCGAAGCCGACGGCAATCGCGCCTATGGCGGCGATGAGCATGAGCAGAACTCCGCGTCGCTGACGGGGGTTCATAGCGCTCCGTTTCTAACAGGACGGTGGGGGGCAAGAGGTGCGCTCACTCGGCTGCGGGAGGAACACGCGGGCGGTGGCCGTTATGGGAGCTGTGCAGTGGATGGTGCGCCAGTGCCTCAACAGGGGGGCGTTGGCGTCCGGAGATATCGGCGGTGGTTGAGGATGCCCCCCGCGCTGCGTTCGGTGGCCGTTCGGCGTCTTTGTCGTGATGCCCAGGAGCAGGAACCGACGCTGGAGGCGGGGGTGCCTGGCTGCGGGGAGGAGCCTGGGGAATCCGGTAGCCGGGATGAGAGGAGGCGGGCAGCTGCCGCGTGGTCCCCCCGGAAGCGGGCTGATCGCTGCTGGGAGCGTCCTTCGCCGTGGATGCGCTGTGCCGCGGCTCCGTTGCTGGGGGCTGCGCCTGTGCATGCGGGGCGAACTGTTGAGACTTCGGGTGCACCGGACCGCCCGGTGACGGGACCCGGTCGTCGGTGGCTTGCCGTCTATGGGAGTGCCGGGCGAGGGCGGCCTGCGCGGGGCCGTGGCTGCGGCTGTGCGGCTGAGTGTTGACCGGCGGCGGGACTTCCGACGCTTTGGTGTAGGCGGGCGGACGTCCCACAGGAAGCTGATTGACCGCTCCGCAGAAGCGGCAGAGCGGTCCGGCGACCTGGTCATTACACCAGGAGCAGATGGTAGGGCGGACCGCGCGTGCAGGCTGGGTCAGTGCGTCCGGGTGCGCGCTAAACGCCACGAATTCCGTGTACCTCGCGGAGCCCCAGTACTCCGGTCCCAAGGGCTGCGGGGGAAGGCTGCGCGTGGAGACCGCGCGTATGACGGGCAGGAACCGGTTCTCGAACGCGGAGGGGCCGGATTTCTCGCCGGAGGAGTACAGTAACTGGACCGGTTCGACGGGGCGGAAGGGGATGCTGGGTGAGGGGTCCGCCTTCCGCACGCGGTTGACCCACGGTACCGGTGTGCGGAAGGCCAAGTAGGTGATCTTGGGGTTGTAGGACCCTATATGCTGCCCCAACGAGACCGGTATGTTCGCCAGATTACCGACGTTTTTCAGCCACCCGCCGACAAGCATATGCTCAGGTAGTTCGTAGGCGAGTGCCGCGATCAGCCCGGACGGCAGGTAGGGGGCCAGATAGGCCAACTGGTCGGCTAGCAGCGACAGGGCCAGTGGGGGGAGATCGATCGCGATATCGGCGATGGTGTCGGACCGCACGGCCCCACGGGCGAAGCGGATGGCGCGTTGGGCCCGTTCACGCTTCCACCCCGGATAGAGGGCCACGATCTTGTGGCCTTGGTCCGTGTGGCGGCGTGCGTAGTCGACGAAACCACCAGACTGGGCGGCGAGGTCAGCGCCGCCCAAGGTGAAGCGCTCCGCTTGGATTCCGCCGAGGTGTCCGGTACTGGGGATATCGGCAAGAATGGCGACAACGCTTACGGATCTGGGGCGGGCACTGGACACGTGGCAAGCTCCTGAAAGGGGCTAGGTGCTTGTATCGAGGTATGTCTTCGTGGGAGCAAGGTGATGCGGGTACGGCGGATCGGTCAGCAACCATTGACGTACAGGGTAACCGGGGGTTTTCTTTCGGTCACGGTCATTGGCCTTCCCTTGCGCCGCAGTAGAGTTCCAGTTGCGCTGAGTAAATGTCCGCCGGGATATCATCGCTGTTCCAGCTCCTGTTGACTACATAAAGTAGTTGGTGGCCACTGTCGGACGCGTGGTCCACACCCTGTTCCGAGCGCCATGTGGGATACAGGGCCACGATTCTGCGGCCGGCGCCGATCTGTCGGGAGGTGGATTCCAGGAATGGAGCGAAGCGTTCGTTCGGGGCGTCGCCGCTCAGAGTGAACCGGGCCGCCTGCACAGTACTGAGGTGTCCGAGGAAGCTCCAACGGCCGTACGCCTATGCGAACCGAGACCGCTGAGCACCGTACAAGTGGAAGGAGCGCAGGGCGCATGCGGAAGGCCTCCGACCATTCGACGATGATCGGAGGCCTTCGGTCGTGGGGTGAGTGAGGGGACTTGAACCCCCGACATCTTGGACCACAACCAAGTGCTCTGCCAACTGAGCTACACCCACCATGAGCACGGTTCCGGATCAGTACCGGTGTCCGCGTTCACCCATGATTCTAGCGGATACCAGAGAGTGCTTCGCTCACTTTTCGCCCTGCCGATCCCCAGACGCGGTGGAGTCCTTCGCGCGGTCGGCGACGATGGCGGCGGCGATGGCGCGCGCGGACGCACTGTCCGGGCCGGGCGGGGCCACAAAAGCAGCGGCGCGGTAATAGCGGAGCTCCTGGATGCTTTCGGTGATGTCCGCCAGCGCGCGGTGCCCGCCGTTCTTCTCCGGACTGGCGAAGTAGATCCGTGGATACCAGCGGCGCAGCAGCTCCTTGATGCTGGAGACGTCCACCATGCGGTAGTGCAGGTGTTCATCGATGCGCGACATGTCCCGGGCGAGGAACATCCGGTCGGTCGCGATGGAATTGCCGCACAGCGGCGCCTTGTTCGCTTCGGGGACGTAGCGCTTGATGTGCTCCAGAACGAGATCCTCGGCCTCTTCCAGGGGTACGCCGCCGTCGAGCGCTTCGAGCAGCCCTGATGTGGTGTGCATCTGTGTGACGAACTCGCTCATCTGGTCCAGCGCCGCCTGTGGGGGCTTGATGACGACATCGATCCCCTCGTCCAGCTGGTTGAGCTCGCCGTCCGTGATCAGACAGGCCACCTCGATCAGCGCGTCGCGTTCGAGGTCGAGCCCCGTCATCTCACAGTCGATCCACACCAGGCAGTCGTTCATAAAGGTCAGCTTAAGCCGTTTTCGCGCTCTGGTGCTCAGTGCCGCATGGGCCGGCCACCGGTGGCCGGCCCATGCGGTGCAGCCGTGTCCGCAGAGTCCTCAGATATCGACGGCGAAGATCTCCCACATGACGTCGTAGGTGCCCGACAGCTGAAGGTAGGCGCCCACGACGACGAGTAGCACCACAAGCACGATCAGGAACATGAAGCAGCCCATGCAGCCGCCGCAGCCGCTCTTCTTCTTTTTCTGCGGCCGCTGCTGAGACTGCTCCCACGGGCCCTGGCCGCCCGGGCCGCTTCCAGGAGCCCCCCAGCCTTGAGGGGCGCCGGACGATCGACCCGGGTACTGCCCGCCGCGGCCGGCAGCCATCTGCGGTGGGTGGGCCGCAGGCTGCGGCCCCCCCGGCGGGTAGGGGCCGGGCGGCGGGCCGCCCGGAAATCCCTGAGGCATCGGGGGCTCGGGATTCCGCTTGCGTCCGCGCCCCCTCGGAGGGGCGGGCGGGGGAGGCTGCTGCCCGTAGGGCGGGAAGCCCGGAGGCGGGGCCTGATAGCCGGCGCCGCCCTGTGGTGGGAACCCCTGCTGGGGCCCCGAGGGAGGCGCATAGGGCGGAAGCTGCGGTTTTGAAGAGGACTGCTGCGGCATTCCGGCCGGTCCTGAGGGCGGTGGTGGCGGCGCCTGCTGCGGATACCGGCCGTGCGCGCCGCTACCACCGTGGTGCGGCTGCTGAGGTCCGGAGGGAGGAGCCTGCGGCGCATGTTGAGGCCCGGAGGGATGGGCGTGCGGCGCATGTTGAGGTCCGGAGGGAGGAGCCTGCGGCGCATCAGGATCGCCTGCCATTCCCGAGGGGCGGTCGGCGCGTCCCTGAGCCTCGCGTTCGCGTCGCTCCTTCTCTTCCTCCGCGCGCTTCTTGGCTTCCTCCTCCGCGCGCTTCGCCTGTTCCTGTGCGCGCTTCTTGGCCTTCTCCTCAGCCTCCTTGCGCTCCTCCTCCTGCCGCTGCTTGCGCTCCTCGGCGATCTCCGAGAGGCCTTCCTTCAAGTCCCCGAGGAACTTGTTGAACTTGAAGCCTTTCCGCTCGGCTTCCTGTTCCTCACCCGCACCGCTTGATGCGACCGAGGTGGCTTCCGGGTTATCGGGATCGAAAACCGCTGTCCGCGGGGGATCGCCGGAGTCAGAGGAGAAGACGGCCGTACGGGGCGCATCGCCCCCCTCACCGGAGAACATGTCGGCGGTGGGTTCGTCCTCGGGTGTGGTTGTGGGCCACTGTCCGGGGTCGATGCGCATGGTGCTGGGTTCGTTGTCAGCGGGGCCGGGGGTGGCGTAGGGGTCGACGCGCATGGTGGAGTCGGCTGCGCCGCCCATGTCGGCGGTGGGTTCGTCCTCGGGTGTGGTTGTGGGCCACTGTCCGGGGTCGATGCGCATGGTGCTGGGTTCGTTGTCAGCGGGGCCGCCGAGGTCCCGGGTCGTCTCCGCTGCACCGTCGGCAGGCACGCTGCCGCTCAGGTCGGCTGTCGCTTCTTCATCCACTTCGCCGGAGACGCGTGCGGCGTGCGGCCGCAGTTCCGAACGTGACCGGACATGCTGCGTCCACTCCTCGCCGTTCCACCATCGCAGCCGGTTCTCATCACCCTGAGGATCCGTGTACCAGCCTGGCTCGATCGATCCACCCATGGCGGACAGACTAAAGGGTCTACGGGCGGGGTATAACCGGCACTCCCCTTCAGCGGGTGAATTCCCCGTGGCCACAGGGATGGCGGTCAATTTCCGGCAACCTCGGCGTACGTCCGCTCATTGTGCTCCTCGAGGCCGGGAGCTGGCAGGACCGGCGGCGGGCCGAGCGGGACCGGCCGTATCCCCGAGGGAGTAGATCCCAAGAGCCGGTCCCAAGAGATCGCTCCCGGAGCCGAGGAGCATGCTCCGGGAACTTGGGAATGGCCGAAATGCCCGCCGCGGGCCCACAAGCGGTCATCCGCGGAGACGGGCCGCGCTACCGGGGGCGCCGAGGGTGGCCCCGCCGGCCGGCGACGGGGGATTCCCCAGGAATCGAGCCAGCCCAGGATCGGAGACAGGCCGGTGAGAGGCGTATCGGTGAATGGGGCGAAAGCGTGCCCGATCACCCGGATGACGATGCAGACCCGCCCTTCGAGAGCGCGGTCGGTACCGCCCGTGGTGAGCTGCCCCTTGGCGGGAGCTGAAGCAGGGAGAATCTGGACCGTTTCGCCGCTCACCGGATTCCAGACCAAGTGGGAACTGCGCCTGTTGTCGACGAGCCACTGGGCCACTGCTCGGGCGGACAACGTACACGGGTTCGATTCAGTGGTCAGCCACACGGCGCGTGGAGCTCCGCCGAGGAGCGCCCCTCCCGTCGGCGCTGCGCAGCGGACTCGTCCGGCGTCCGGCATCCATGCGTTGGCCACGGCAGCCACCTCTCACCGATCGCACACTTACCGCACCTTTTTGGGTACGCGAAGATGCCCGGTAAGTCCATAGGCATACCCCGATGGGAAGGACGGTCTGGCTTTTTGGACCGGTCGCGCGGATGGAATCGACCGGCCACCGTCCGCGCCCATGCTCGGTGTGGGCGGTGGGCCTATTCGCCTTCTCCGTCGCCGGGGGTGTCCAGTCGCTGGGAGAACGCTTCGAGGAAGATGTCACCGATCTCGGTGGGGTCCTCTGTCGTGTAGGCGGCGCCACCAGTGATCTCGGCGATCTGCTCCAGCGGCTGCGGGTCGATGTCCGGGCCGAAGGCGATGGTGAAGATGGGAATCGGCCGTTCGGCGGACGACTCGTCCTGCAACGTCGCGATCAGTTCCTCCAGTGTGATGCTGTTGGCGTCGTCGTTGTTGCCGTCGGTGAGCATCAGGATCGAGTTGATCCGGTCGGCCTTGTAGGAGCGAGACATCTCCCTGTAGGCGGCGAGGTAGGTGTCATAGAGGCCGGTGTCCCCATCGGGTTTGGGCTGGATGGACGTCCATGCCTCGGTGATGGCCTCCTTCTGGGTGCGGCCGTCCACATCGGCGGAGAGTTCCCGGACCGGGAGCAGCTCCTCGTAGTCGAGTTCGTTGTTGATCTGTACGGAGAACTGCCACAGGCCGAGTTCGGAGTCCTCGGGGAACAGGTTGAGTCCCTCGATGGAGGCGGCCCGGGTGACGTCCATCCGGTTCATGTCGGTGCCGGGCACCGGTTCCAGCATGGAGCCGGATATGTCGACGATGGTGAGCAAGCGGGTGTCGAGCTTGAGCTGGTTCCAGGCCTGCGTGAGGCTGTCCACCGCTGTGGCAGAGGGGGTCGGCAGATTCTCCGGGGCCTCCTCCTGGAAACCGGCGTCAGCGGAGAGGACATCCGGGTCGGCGGTGCCTTTGGCGGAGCGGAATCCATTGTCGATGAACGCCTGCTGGGCTGCTTTCCGGGTCAGCGACTCGCGGAGCAGCTCGGCCGCGCGGGAGACCACGGGGTCGCTGGCGCGCACGATATAGGGGTAGTCGAGGGTGTAGGTCCCCCCTTCGGGATAGTGCACCTGTGCCGGGGAGTCGGGGTGCTCGTTGTTGTAGCGCCAGGCGGCCTGCTCGGAGAGCACCAGGAAACGCGAGCTGCCGTCCGATTTCTCGCTGAGTGTGCTGAAAGCCTCCTCCTCATTGGCGCTTACCCCCCTCTGCAGGGCCTGCAGAGCGGCGACCAGCTGAGGCTGGCCTGCTTCTTCCTCGCCGATGGAGTCGGAGATCAGGGCGAGTGTCGCCATACCGGAGGCGCTGCGGACCGGGTCGATCAGGCGCACGTCGTTGGGGGCTTCGCCGGAAGCGGGAGCGGCCGTGGGAACGAGGGCGTCCCAGGACGGCTTCTTCGCGGACTCCTCCACGGTGCCCGCGGGTTGGGCCAGGATGAGGGGAGAGGAGGCCACCGAGGTCCCGGTGTCGGTGAACGCTCCTTCGCCGGAGTCGTCCTTGGCCATGTTGGGCCACAGGGAGGAGTCCGGGATCCAGACATCGGACTCGGTGTCTCCCATAGTGGGGCCGGCGCCCGTTATGCCGTAGGTGACGTTGGCCGAGTCCGCGCCGCGGACTTCCGCTTTGACGCAGCGGCCGTCCACGGCGTGGTCGCCGCCGTTGAAGTCCGCGGAGATGTCCTGCATCGTGGGCACGAGTTCGGGGCTCACCGCGACGTCCAGGGTGATGTCCTGGCCACCGCAGCCTCCCTGCCTGTTGAGCAGGTACCAGCCGGTGCCCCCGAGCCCGAGGATGATGGCGAAGGCGGCGGCCAACGCTATGAACGCGCCCCCGCGGGCGCGGCGGCGCCGACCGCCACCAGAGGATCTGCGTGGTGTGCGGCCTTCGTCGTCTTCGTATTTTCCGCGGTGGCGTCCCAAGAGTCTTCCTCACGGGGTCTGGTACCTGGAGGGGTGTGGTCGGAAACGGTACTGAAGACCACATCCGAGGTGAAATAGGGCCTAACGGGGGAGAAGTGGCATTTCAGAGGGTCAGTGACCGTGTTTTTGAAGGGGAATCTCCAGTCAACTACGGGTCTCCGGCATGCGTGTTGACGGGGGCGGGCTCCAACGAAGAGCGAACACGGACATCAATACAGTTGCCGTATTGTTACCAAATGTTCGTCGAGTAGTCCTGGACGTTACTCATCGCAGTCGGGTACGCACAGTCGGCGTGAGATTGAACTGAGAAAGATGTCGCCGATTTCGCCCGGGTCATCGGTCACGGAGAGTGTTCCGCTGGTGGCGGCGGCGATCTCGGCGAGTTCGTCGCGCTCGGCCTGAGAGCCGAAGGCGATGATGAACATGGTCACCGGGCGGTCGGGATCGAATCGGTCCTGCAGTTCGGCCACCAGTTCCGCGTGCGAGATATCGCTGGAGCCGCCGTCCTCTCCGGCCGTCAGCAGGATGATGCTGTTGATCTTGTCCTTGTCATATGCGCCCTGCATCTCCTCGTATGCGGCCAGAATGTTGTCGTAGAGCCGCGACTCGCCGCCTTGGGCGTCGATGTTCTCGGCGATCTCCTGCAGTTCCTCGCGCCGAGTGGTGCCGTCCTCCTTGTCGGCGGCGCCGAGCCGGGCCAGCCCCTCGGTCTCGTTTCGGCCAAGGTCGCCGAACTCGCTGGAGAGCAGCCACAACCCCAGGTCGGTCTCATCGGGGAACAGACTCAAGCCCATCTGCGCGGCGTTCTTGGTGACCTCCAGGCGGCTCGGGCCCCCGTTGAGGTCATCCTTCATGTTCTCCGAGACGTCGGCCAGAACCAGGGCGCGCGAGGGCATGGAGAGCCGGTTCCAGTCGTTGACAGAGGTGAGTAGCGCATCTCCGGTGAGGTCGCTGTGGGTCTTCGGCGGCTGTGCGACGATCCCCTCCGGCTCCGCCAGTGCGGCGCTCATAGAGCCGTCCGGCTCCCGGAAGCCGAGGTTGCGCAGGTGATCACGGTAGGGGGCCTGCTGCAGGACCTCGTACAGGCTGTCAGCGGCGGCGCGCATCGCGGGGTCGTTGTCGGTGGACACGAACGGGTAGTCCAGGTTCACCGTGCCTTCTGCGGGGTAGAGCGCTCGCAGAGGAGCCTCTGGCCCGCTTTCGTTGTAGAGCAGGACCGCCTGTTCCGGGACGACCGTCAGCGGGGCCGGGCCTGCGGAGGCCGAGTAGACGGCCGCGAGGTCGATCTCTCCGAAGGCCGTATCGAGCTGAACATCGCGGACGAAATCAGTCATCGCGGTATCCGCCTCGTCACCGGTTCCCAGACTCTGGCGCACCGCGTACATGGCGGCCATTCCGTCGACACCGCGGTTGGGGTCGACCATCACCAGCGGCCGATCGGGTTCGCGCTCGTCCGGGAGCACCAGGTCCCAGCTCGCCGCACCGGAGTCGGGCACTCCCTTGGCCCCTTCGGGGGCGGTGAGCACCACGGGGGAGCTGGCGAGTGAGCGGGGAGAGGTCTCGATCGTACGGGCTCCGGACTCAGAGATCCGGGCGAGTTCCACCCACGCCGAGGACTCGGGCACCCACACATCCGGAGCGACCGTGGAATCACTGGTCGGGCCTCCGGAGAGCTCGGTCATGACCCGGTGCGGCGGCGTCTCGTCGGCCTGGGCGAACACGCACGTCCCAGAGTAGGTGTGACCCGCATCATTGAACTCGTCCGCGGCCTTCTGTACCACGGAAGCCATGCTCAGAGCCGTGGACACCCGCAAGTAGCGGGTCTCGCCGCACCCCGAATAGCGGATGCCGAGCGGGATCGCGACGCTCAGGGCGACGATGAGTCCGACAGCGGCCGCGGCGATCCCCAATGGGGAGGCCGTCACTGTCTTGGTGCGGGAGGGAATGCGGTGTCGGCCGGTGGGCACATCTTCTCCGGGTAGGTGGCACGTGTTTGGCGTGACCTTACTCGCTGGTAATGCGAGAGAGAAGAGTGCGGTGCGTTGCGGGCCCGAACCTGAGGTCCGAATCGCCCGTCTTACTAAGCATGGGTAGTATGCGTCATCGGCTGATGCCGGTATCTTGCGTTGCACGCGTCCGCGTCGCCGGGGGTCCCTGATCCCGGCAAAGGCCCCCGGTCGGGGGTGGGGTCGGCGGACGCGCAGGGGACCAGCGGGAATTCAGGGGTGCGGCGGATTTCATCCGTGTCGTGCCCCTATGCAATTATCCGAATTCATAGAGTGGCGGCCATGTCCAAGGTGAACCCCCGACAAGGATCCTCCGGCTCAATCGGCACCGCGGTGCTCGGATCGCTCTGCCTGGGAGGAGCGCTCGCCTACGCCTTCGCCGTCGGCGGTTCTCTCATGGCCCAACAGCAGCCTGGGTCCCCGACCAACCCGGAAGTCGACACGGTGAGCGAGCTCAGCTCCCTGCCCGAGGCACCGGTCGGTCGACTGCAGATTCAGGTCATCGACCAGGGGCGCGCCTATGTCCAGAACCTCACCTGTGAGGGCGATCCCGAGAGCGACCCTGCGGCCTGCGCCGAGATCGCCCAGATCGGGACTGAGCAGACCGAGGACCAGGATGGCGCCGAGAACCCCTTCGCCGAGGTCAACGGCGACGCGGTGTGCGCCGAAGAAGAGTACGGTCCGCAGGAGGCCTTTATCACCGGTGTCTGGGCCGGCGAGGAGATCAATACCCAGGTCACCCGGATCGACTCCTGTGAAGAGGCCCGCTGGCAGCGGCTGCGCCCGGTGACCGATCCCTTGGGGTAGGGCGCCGATAATCGGTGGTCATGCACATCATCGAGGTCGCTGATCCGAACGACGGACGGCTTGCCGACTACGTCCGGCTGCGCGACGTGAACCTGCGCAAGAGCCTTGAGGCGGAGCACGGGTTGTTCATGGCCGAAGGAGAGAAGGTCATCCGGCGGGCGCTGCGGGCCGGATTCGTTCCCCGATCGCTGCTGCTGACCGAGCGCCGACTGAAGGCCCTGGCCGACATCGCCGACTCAGCAGGTGTTCCGGTCTATGTGGTGGCCGAAGAGGTCGCCGAGGCGCTTGTCGGCTTCGACCTGCACCGGGGAGCACTAGCGTCGTTCCACCGGCGGCCCCTGGCCTCACCCGCCGAAGTGCTGAGCGGTGCGCGCAGGGTCGTCGTGCTGGAGGACATCGTCGACCACACCAACGTCGGCGCAATATTCCGCAGTGCCGCGGGGCTGGGGATCGATGCGGTTCTGTTGGCGCCCCGCTGCGCCGACCCCCTCTACCGGCGCTCGATCAAAGTATCCATGGGTGCGGTGTTCACCCAGCCCTACAGTCGCCTCGATGACTGGTACAGCGGACTGGGGAGCCTGCGCGGTCAAGGATTCCGGTTGATGGCGCTGACGCCGGGCGCCGATTCGGCGCCGTTGGCGGAGGCGCTGGGCGGCGCTGCGCAGGACCAGCGGATCGCCCTGCTACTGGGTACCGAGGGCGACGGACTGTCCTCGCGCTGGCTGGACCAGGCCGACGTGAGGGTACGGATCCCCATGGCCGGCCGTGGCGTCGACTCCTTCAACGTCACGGCCGCCGCTGCGATCGCCTGTTACGAGCTGGTGCGCGGAGTCCACCGTTGAGCACCGTGCACGTTGACCGCTTTCGCCGGAGCGGCCCAGTACTGTGCTTCCTAACGCCGTGTTGAGGAGGGAGAGAATCGGTAGTGGAGGAGCGGGTTCTGGTTCCATGGCCGCAGAATGCAGAGAACGCGCCGGACGGTGTACACGTGAGCGTGTACACCGGTACGGGAGGGCCTTCCGTAGACCTTTCTGAGGTCGTCTTCTACGTGGTGCCCTACGGGCGCGACCAGCGTCTCGACCTGATCGAGAGAATGCCCCGGCTGCGGGTGGTCCAACTGCTCACAGCGGGATACGAGCATGCTCTCGGTGCCCTCCCGGAGGGAGTCGTGCTGGCCAACGGACGCGGGCTGCACGACGCGAGCACCGCCGAGCACGCGGTGGCCCTGCTCCTCGCCGCCCAGCGCGATCTGCCCCGGTGGGCGCGGGACCAGGCGGCACACCGGTGGAACCCCCACTACACTCGCTCGCTGGCCGAATCGCGGGTGCTCATCGTGGGATACGGAAGCATCGGCGCGGCCATCGAGGAACGGCTGCGGCCTTTTGCGACCGAGATCGTTCGGGTGGCCCGCCGCCCCCGGCCCGAACAGGACGTGTACGGGATCGAAGCACTGCCCCGGCTACTACCCGACGCCGACGCCGTGGTTCTGGTGGCTCCGCACACCCCCGATACCGAGGGCCTGATCGGGGCCGCGGAACTCGCGCTGCTGGCCGACGGTGCGCTCGTAGTCAACGTGGGGCGCGGACCGCTGCTCGACACCGGCGCCCTGCTCGCCGAGAAGGGGCGGGTGCGGGCGGCCCTGGACGTCACCGATCCCGAGCCGCTACCCGCCGACCACCCGCTGTGGGAGGCGCCCGGTGTCATCATCACCCCGCACGTCGCCGGAGGATCGGACACCTTCTATCCGCGCGCCCGCCGGTTCGTCGACGACCAGTTGCGCCGATGGGCGACCGGCGAGCCGCTGCGCAACGTCGTACACCCCGGGGGTTGAGGCTTTTACGGCCATGGCGGGTCGGGTGGGACCGCCCGCATCCGGTTCGGGGCGGGTGGAGCCCCGCTGGGGGCGGTACCACGCAGATCAGACCGATCGGTCAGGTGGAAAAGCGGAGAATTTGGTATTCCACGGCAGACTGGAGCATATGCGCATAGCGGTGGTTTCCGATGGAGAGGGCGGAGGCCGGCTGCGGGAGCTCGGAAGCGGCAGTGGCCCGCACGGCGGTCTTTGGCAGGTCAGCGACCTCGCCGGGGCGATTTCCGATTACCAGGGGTATGCCGGCGGGTCGATTCGCTGGATCTGGGCGGCCACTGACGACCTGTACCCGGCGCTCATGGAGCACTCCCTGCGAATCCCCCGCTGCCATGACATCGCGCTCGTGGAGTCCCTGCTGCTGGCCTACCACGGACGGTTCGGGGAGGCGCGCTCCCTGGGCGCCGCGTGGGCCCGCCTGCACGGCCGCGACGTACCGCCCGACCCCGTGTCCCGCGCGGGGGAAGGAGCCGATCCCCAGCCGACCCTGTTCGAGCCCGACCGCAGTGCCATCCCGGCCGGTGTCGACCGCCTGGATGCGTTGATCGAGGTCCACGCCGACCAGCAGCGCCGCATCGCGGAACTACCGCATCCCGGCCGTTTCGCGCTGCTGGCCTCAGTAGAGTCCGCCGGAGCGCTCGCCGCGGTCGAGATGAGCCATTCCGGGGTGCCGTGGCGGGCCGACATACACGATGCCGTGCTCACCGAGCACCTCGGCGCCCGCCCGCCCAGCGGGATGCGTCCGCCGGTTCTGGCCGAGCTCGCCGGTCGGATCTCCGAGGAGTTCGGCCGCCGGGTCAATCCCGATTCGCCTACGCAGCTCCTCAAGGCGTTCTCGGCAATCGGCCATCCGGTGCCCTCGACGCGCTCGTGGGTGATCAAGCAGGTCGACCACCCCGTGGTGCCGCTGCTGCTGCGCTATAAGGAATTGTCCCGACTGCACTCCGCCCACGGCTGGACATGGCTGGAGAACTGGGTCAGCCGCGGACGCTTCCGCCCGGATTATGTCGTCGGCGGAGTGGTGTCCGGGCGCTGGGCGACGCGTGGCGGCGGGGCGCTGCAGATCCCCAAAGCGATCCGCAAAGCCGTGGTCGCCGACCCCGAATGGACCCTTATCGCCGCAGACGCCGGCCAACTGGAACCACGCGTTCTCGCTGCGGTCTCCGGCGACGACGCGCTCGCCGCCGCAGCCGGCGGAGACGATCTCTATGCTCCTCTGGCGCGGTCGTTCGGCGGGGACCGGCAGCGAGCCAAGGTCGCGGTGCTGTCAGCGTTGTACGGGCAGACGGGCGGAGACGCTGCCCCACTGCTGCGTACGATGCGTCGGGACTACCCGAGTGCCTTGGCCTACGTCGACTCCGCGGCGCAGGCGGGGGAGGAGGGAGGCCTGGTGCGTTCCTGGCTCGGCCGCACCTGCCCCCAGCCGTCCCAGATGTGGCGGCGCCTCGTTCTGGACGGCACGGGCGGCGGACCAAGCCGCGACGGCGGTCGCAGTGCCAGGGAGCGGGGGCGGTTCACGCGCAATTTCGTCGTCCAGGCCACGGCAGCGGAGTGGGCGCTGGTCTTCATGGCCGCGGTGCGGCGCGGGCTCGCCGAACTCGGTTCCACCTACGGGACTCCGCAGATGGTCTTCTTCCAGCACGACGAACTCGTCCTGCACGTTCCCCGGCCGGTCGCCGACAGCGCGGTCGCGGTCCTCTACGCGGCCGCAGAGGAGGCCCGCACACTGATGTTCGGGGACATCTCTGTTCGGTTTCCGCTGGAGGTAGCTGTTGTCGACTGCTATGCGGATGCCTGAGCCCGAATCCGGGCAAGGAGGTGCGGGGGTGCGGATCATCCACGATTCACGATTTGGCTGCTTGAAAACCGTACGGGTGTGCATCCATGCTGTACGCAACGTTATCCACTGGGTGCGGGAGAACGAGGTTCCACGGTGCGGCATCGGTTGAGATCGTGTGCGGGGGCGACGGCGGCTTTCGCTGTGGCCTTCACCGCCTTCGGCGCTCCCGCATGGGCGGATCCCGAACCGAACGTGCAGGAGAGGCCCTCGATCGACGCGCAACAGGAGAGCGCCACCGAACGCTCTGCCTCGCCCTCGTCCGGGGCTCCCCCCTCGCCTCCGGTAGCCGATACCGGTGACCTTGGCGAAGACGTCGAGGTCGCACCCTTCGACGAAGCGCGCTCGCGGGAGTACTTCGCCGTCAGTCCACAGTCCCTTCCACAGGAGACCGTCGAGAAGGTGAAGCAGCTCGACGGGGTGGAAGCCGTCGAGGTGGTCGATGCCGCCCGGGTGGATATCGACGGAAAGTCCACTTCGGTACTGGGTGTCGACCCGTCGGACTTCCGCAACTACGCCCCCGAACCCTCGGCGGAGTCCGACGACATCTGGCGGGGAATCGCTGAGGGGCGCATCGCCCTGTCCGATGAGGCCGGAAAACAGCGCAACCTGGAGGTGGGGCGTAACGTCCGCATCGCCGGAGCCAATGGGGAGGTGACCCGCGAAGTCTGGACGCACGCCACCTCCGGCGTGGCCGGGATCGACGCCCTGATCTCCCGCGAAGTGGCCGACGACCTCGGTTTCCCCGACGGCAACGCGCTTATCGTCTCCGCTCCCGACGCCGACCTGTGGGAGCTCAAGGACGAGCTCGAGGAGCTCTTGGGCGAAGACGCCTCCTTGCAGCTTCTTGCTGAGGACCCCGACCCCCGCCCCGCCGGCGCCGAAGGCGAACCGGTCGACCGGTCCACCATCGAGGACATGATCGCCGCTGCGGAGTCCCAGATCGGCGTGCCCTATGTGTGGGGTGGTGAATCCCTCGCCGAAGGCGGCTACGACTGCTCGGGCCTGGTGCAGTGGGCGTTCGCGCAGACCGGTGTGTCCGTGCCGCGCGTGACACACGACCAGTGGTACGCCGGGGAGCGCGTGGACTACGCCGACGCTCGGCGCGGCGACCTGATCTTCTGGCGAAGCGACCCCACGGCTCCCGACTACATCTCCCACGTCGCCATCTACCTGGGTGACGGCAAGATGCTGGAGGCTCCGCGCACCGGTCTGGACGTACGCGTCACCGATGTGCGCCTGGACAAGATGGCCGGCGTGGTCCGTGTCCACATCTGACATCCTTCCGGGGTGGAAGGGCCGGGACTTCCTGTTCCGCGGGTGTGGGGTCGGATTCGAGCGCAAGGTTGAAGGGGCGGCGCCGCGCCGGCACCGCCCCTTTTTCTCCTGTCCGGAAACCAGCCGGGAGGGGGAGGCTGGGCTCGGACGGAGGGAATGCAGGGCGCGTCACACTGAGGGAGGGGGAGCCAGCGAAACCGGCCCTGCGTGTGGTCTATTCGACTATCGCACGATGCCCCCGAAATATAGAGCAGTATCGACTTCGGGATCTAGGTAAGCAGCGCTTGGCCATTTTGGCAAGAGCGGAGTGCATTGCCAGGATCACTCCCAAAGCAGTGAAGACCTCACCATTCTACGGCAAATCCCGTACTCTCTTTGGCTGATGCCCGGATCCGTTCACCGAGATCCCGGCGACCGCGCGCGTCCGGTGCCGGAGGTTCCGGGTGGACCACCGCGGACGGGGCCGTCTCGGTGGCCGGAACGGCCGCGGCGGCCACTGGGACATGTCCGGCAGCACCACACCCCAAGAGTACGCCCATTCCCGCTCGCGTACCAGGCCCACTTCCCGCGCTCGGCCTCGCGGAGGGCTTTCAGTGCACGGATGCCGCGATTGAGTGCCTGGGAGTGTGGACCGACCGGCCCGTGCCCGCTTGGCCGTCGGCTCGATGCTCTCAGTCAGCTCGCGGTCCGTTGGCACGGTGCGCTGGACACTGGGGCGGCCGGTGGGACCTTAGCCCCATTGCGGCTGAGTAGGGACATTTCGGATGTAGGCTTCTTTTGGTTCTCTGTAGAGCGGATTTCGCCGCACTCTCGCGCCCGTGCTGACCAAGGAGCTGCCCGAAATCAGCAAAATAACCGGAAAAGGGCTATTTCCCTTCAAGGGTTTGATGCCGGGCAAAGGAGAACTGTACATAGGTGGTGAAAGTCACATCCGGGCTGGGTGGGGAATCCGGTGATCGGCTGAAGAGCTCGGCGTCTGGCCGAGTACCGTTCCACGGCTTTCGCTATCGCGAGCGTGCGCGGAGAGCAGGGAACACCGGCCAAGGCCCGAAAGGCGGCCGCAGGTTCCCGCCTCGGGTGGAGGCCCCCGCGCCCTGGCCGTCGCCGGCACCGCCGGGAATCACCGCGACGAAGAGGGGCATCGCCGTGGTTCGGCGGTCCCGCGGCGGGCTCAGCGGCGAACCTGTGCCGTGCGGGGGCGGCCCGTCTCTCCAGCGGCGCACCCGTCCACAGAATCCGATTCGGTGTTCCATGCGGCCTTTGACGGGGAAGGAGGATTCCGGGAGCACGTGGCGCCGGAGCGCCCGATCCGGTACCGCTTCCAAGGAAAGGACTTTCCCGATGCCCTACCGCCACGCAGTCGGCGAGCCGTCTCGTAACCGCCGCACCGTCCGGTGCCCCGACATCGGAGCCGAGGACGCCGGCTGCGCGTGGACGTGGGCGCGCTGAGAATGCGGCTGATGGGCACCGTCCGATCGGATCGGCACCTGCCGGAATGGTGGACGGGGCGTGGGGCCGAGCGCGGGAGTGCGGCCGCGCTCGGAAAGAACCGAGGAGCGCGGCTGTGCCCGTAACGCAGCACGAAACGGCGGCGCAGATCCTGCTGCGCGGACTGATCGAGGACGCGGGGCTCTTCCCGCCCACCGCCCTGCGTATGCTGCAGGCGGTCGAGCGACACCGGACCGATCGGATCGTTGCCCATCCCATGCTGGCGCACCGGTTCCTGTGCCCGTCGAGCCGGTGGCCGGAACTGCTGTCGAGGCTGAACGGGGGTGGGCGGATCGATGTCGGTCTGACCCTGGACAGCGCCGGTCTCGCGGGCGGTCCGCCCGAGCCCGATCCGCGGATCCGGATCGCACACTATGAGACCCGGGCGCGGCCGAAGGACCTTCGGATGGCGGCCGACCTGTTTCGCAGCAAAGGGATGAACGGTCGCGAGCGCACGGCGGTCTACTTCGAGATCGAACGCGTCCCCGGATGGCTGAACGCCGTGGCCGCCCTGAGCGGCGCCCGCCCACTCGGCGCGAAGATCCATTGTTCGGATCCGCACGCATCGGTGTCTCCCAGCCCCGCCGAACTCGGCGAATTCATCACCGCTTGCGTCGTCGGGGACGTACCGTTCACGGTCGGATCCGGGTGGCACCGTGCGGCCGGACACATCGACCCCCGGACGGGGTTTCGCCGCTACGGCTACCTGAACTTGCTGCTCGCCACCGCTACAGCGGTCGATTTCGGCCACGGTCGCGTGCAGAACGCTCTTACCAGCACCGACGAAGAATGGCTGGCCGCCGAGGTCGCGTCGGTCGCCCCATCGGTGGCCCGGCGTACCCGCGAACTGTTCGTCGGCTACGGATCTTGCAGTACCGGCGACCCGATGCGCGACGCCGCCCGACTGGGGCTGCTCGGTTCATGGGAGGTCTGAGCCGAGCGCGGGCAGGTACGCGCGGAGAGTGCGGCGCCAGTCCGTACGGCCTGCGCGACAGAGGCGGTGCAGCGCAGGCCTGTTCCGAACCCGACCGCGGAATCGACGACCCGAGGAGGAATGTGACCACGACTTGGGTGCCCGGTGCCGACGACATCGGATACGGGGCCGACAACCTGCCCTACGGGGTGTTCACCCGGCCCGGTGGCGCACCCCGGGTCGGCGTGCGGGTGGGCGACCATGTCCTCGACCTGGCCGCGGCCCTGGGCGATGGGGAGTTCTTCGCGCCTTCCCTCAACCGGTTCATGTCACGCGGCTCCACGGCTTGGCGGGCCACGCGTGCCAAGGTCAGCGGCATGCTCAGTGCGGAGAAGGGGCGTGGGGCGGCCGAACCGCACCTGATTCCGCTCTCCGAGGTGGAGCTGCGGCCGCCGTTCGACGTCGCCGATTATGTGGATTTCTCCTGCTCGCTGGAGCATGCATCCAACATCGGCCGCATCTTCTGGCCCGAGGATCCGCCGCTCGAGCCGAATTGGCGGCATCTTCCGGTGGGCTACCACGGCCGTGCGGGAACAGTGGTGCCGTCCGGCACCGCCATCGTGCGTCCGGCGGGGCAGCGATGCCCGCCGGAGGGCGGCACCCCGGTATTCGGCCCGAGCCGCCGACTGGATATCGAGGCCGAACTGGGCTTCGTGGTGGGGACACCGACGTCGCTGGGGCGGACCGTGCCCGTCAGCGACTTCGCCGAGCACGTGTTCGGTGCCGTCCTGGTCAACGACTGGAGCGCCCGGGACATCCATGCCTGGGAGCAGGCACCGCTGGGGCCGTTCCTGGGCACGTCGTTCGCCACCTCGATCTCGCCGTGGGTGGTGCCGCTGGACGCCCTTGGCGCGGCCCGGATCGCCGGCCGGGAGCAGTCTCCCGCACCACTGCCCCACCTGGAACGTGTTGCCGACTGGGGGCTGGACGTGGCGCTCCGGATAGAGCTGAACGGGGAGACCGTTTCGCGGCCTCCTTACTCCTGTATGTACTGGACCCCTGATCAGATGCTGGCCCACCTGACCAGCAACGGCGCTGTACTGCGGACAGGAGACCTGTACGCCTCGGGGGGCGTTTCCGGCACCGGCTCCGCTCGGCAGGGATCGCTGCTGGAGCTGACCTGGAACGGGGCAGAACCGCTGTCTCTGGAAGGGGGAGGGACGCGGACCTTTCTGGAGGACGGCGACACGGTGACCATCAGTGGAACCGCGCGCGGCATGGGCGGCGGCATCATCTCCCTCGGAGCGGTGACGGGCACCGTCCAGCCGGGCAACGGCTGAAGACCTTTGTCGACCGATGAGCGCGGCGGACCCGCTCGGGCCGCCGCGCCGGCTCATCGCGCCGCGGTCGAGCAGAGCGTCTACGTGGCGGATGAGGCCGTCGCGTGGCGGTGTTCCACGGAGGCGGCGAAGGCGGTCAGTTCCTCCGCTGTCCACTTCTCGGGTCGAAGGTAGACCGCCACGGCGAGTCCGGGTTCCTCGAGCCAGAAGATATCGCCGGTCCCCTCCGAGAGGTAGGCCGTCTTGCCTTCGTTATCCACCTTTTTCAGTGAGCCGGGGGCGAGGTGGGTGTAGTTCCTTTCTTGTAGGTCGCTGAGCGCCTTCAGGTACGGGGCCCGCAGTATCGAGACCTTCCCGTGGACCGTGTCGCCCCCTTCCACCCAGGTGATAGAGGACGAGCGCTCTCCATTGCCGTTCGCTACGGAGCGGGCCCGTACCCCGTATCGGTCCAGGCTGGGTGGTAGGTGGCCGATGTCGAAGCCGTCAAGGATGTGGGACGGGTTCTGCTGCCCGGCGGCGGGCCCGGTCGGCTGCGGTCGGTCTGCTGCCGCCGCGGTGCTGCCGAGGACACCGAGGCCGGCCAGGGAAATGGCGGTGGCGCCGGCCACCGCGATCCACCTCTTCTGGTGCTTGCGCATGCGAGGACCCCTCGATTGACTACTAGGTGTAATTAGAGTGACACTATGAGTGATCGCATGTGCTGTCATCATCCAAAATCGCACACTAAGTAACCAATTTCTTTCTTTGGGTACTTCGTGTCGTGGGGGAGGCTGTTCGGGCGTCAACGGCACGGGGGAGTTCCAGGGCGTTGCACCAGTGGCTCGCTTTGCTGACACCCTGTGGTAACCGTGCGAATTGATCCTGGAACAGTCGGTGAATCCATCAACGAGGGAGTGACATGTTCCAACGGCTCGGATCCGCGGCCGCCATCATGGCGCTCGCCCTGCTGGGCGGCAGCGGAACCGCCGCGGCCATGCCCGAGGCGGACGCTCGCGCCGCGGAGGTGCAGAGGGCACCTGTATCCACCGGCGTGCTCGATGTCGCCCACCGAGGTGCATCGGCATATGCCCCGGAGAACACACTCGCAGCCATCGACGCCGCGCACGAGCATGAGGCCACCACCGTCGAACTGGATGTACAGCGCAGCAAGGACGGTGAACTCGTAATCGTCCACGACACCACACTGGCCCGCACGACCGATGCCGAAGAGGTCTTCCCCGACCGAGCCCCCTACAACGTCGCCGACTTCACAATGAAGGAGATGAGGAGGCTCGACGCCGGATCCTGGTTCGACTCCGCCTACGCAGACGAACGGATCCCCACCCTCCAGGAGGCGCTGCAGCGGTTGCGCGAACATGACATGAACCTCCTGCTGGAGATCAAGTCGCCCGCCCTTTACCCCGGAATCGAGGGCGACATCGCTGAGGCGCTGTCGAACGCCCCCGATTGGCTGACCGGTGCGAGGGCCGGGGGACCGGACCGGCTGACCATCCAGAGCTTCGACTGGATGTCCACGAAACGGTCGCACGACCGGTTGCCCTCTGTGCCGCACGGCCTGCTCGGTCTCGTTCCCGAAGACCAGATCGACGACTACGCCGCGTGGGCGGACCAGATCAACCCGAACCACACCACGATCGATGCCGACTACGTGGAAAAGGTGCACGAGGCCGACATGGAGGTTCTGACCTACACCGTCAACAACGCCGATGACATGCGTTCTGCGATCGGCATGGGCGTCGACGGGATCATCTCTGACTACCCCGACGTCCTCCGCAAGGTCATCGCGGAGGAGCGGTAGACGCCATCCGCCCGGCCTCCCGCTCCGGACGCACCACTTCGACGGTCGGAGCGGGGACCGATCGCCTCCCCGCGCGGCCTCGGCGGAAGGGTCGTGGACCAGGACCTAGCTGCGGCCCGGGATCCCGGGCCGCAGCTGCCAGGGCCGTGGCCCGTCCAGGGGGCGGTACTCCACACCGGCGGCGTCCAGCCGGGCGAGATGGTCTGCCAAACGTGGCAGGAAATCTCCGTAGTCCCGCTGTCTAGACGACCACACGACCTCGGCGAACGCCGCCAGTCGGGGAAAGACCATGAAGTCGACCGTGCGCGGTGTGTCCATGTGCTCGGTCCATACATTCACCTGCGCTCCGAGGATCCGCTCCGCGCCCTTCTTTGCGAGCTCCGGCGGCACGGGGTCGGCGGCGTACACGTCGGCCAGGGAGAGGACGGTACCGACCGGGATGGGCTCCTCGTCGGCAGCGGACTGGCGGTAGTCCAGGTAGGACGTCGCGGTCGGGCACATGACCACGTCGTGGCCTGCCCGGGCCGCCGCGATCCCGCCCTCGGTACCGCGCCATGAGACCACTGTGGCACCCGGAGCCAGCCCGCCCTGGAGGATCTCGTCCCACCCCAGTAGGCGCCGGCCGCGTTCGGTGAGGTAGCCGTCGAACTGTCGGATGAACCAGCTCTGCAGCTCATCCTCGTCGGCCAGCCCTTCCTCCCGGATCCGCCGCTGCGCCGTCTCGCTGGTGCGCCATTGCTTCTTCGGGCATTCGTCGCCGCCGACGCAGATGTAGCGGCTCGGAAACACCTCCAGAACCTCGTCGAAGACGTTGCGGTAGAACTCCAGCGTGGTGTCGGAGACGTTGAGAACGGTCTCGATGATGCCCCACTCCCGGCCCACCTCCACCGGATCGCCCTCCCCGAGCTCGGGGTAGGCCGCGATGGCGGCCTGGGAGTGGCCGGGGACATCGATCTCGGGCACCACGGTGATGTGCCGGGCCGCCGCGTAAGCCACGATTTCGCGGAGGTCGTCCTGAGTGTAGAAGCCGCCGTGTGGACGTCCGTCGAACACGGGCGGCTGGGCGGCCCCCACTTGGCTCTCCCTGCGCCATGCACCCGCCTCGGTGAGCCGGGGATAGCGCTTGATCTCCACACGCCAGCCCTGGTCGTCGGTGAGGTGCAGGTGGAGCACGTTGAGCTTGTGCATGGCCAGCAGATCGATGAAGCGCAGTATGTCGTGCTTGGGCATGAAGTGCCGGGCCACATCGAGCATGCAGCCGCGCCAGCCGAAACGCGGCCGGTCGGTGATGCGCACGCTCGGCAGAACCCAGGCGGCCGAGCCCAGAGGGGCGCGCCGATAGGCGGCGGCGGGCAGGAGCTGGCGCAGTGTCTGCGCTCCGTAGAAGACACCGGCGGAGTCATGCCCGACGATCAGGGCCTCTCCCTCATGGATGGCCAGCCGGTACCCTTCGGGGCCGAGGCCTGCCGCGGTGTCGACGCTCAGGCGAAGCTGCGCGTTCTGGTCTTTTCCGTGAAGCAGCGGGAGTCCGGTGGCCGCACCCAGTTCCGCGCGCAGCCACGCCTCGGTTCCGTGCGCCGCGTGATCAGCGTTGATCCGGGTGGACGGGGTCAGCACGAGGCCGGGACGGGTGTCGGCTGACATCTCGGACGGCCGCGGCAGGAGGGGATGAGCGGGCACGGTACGCGCTCCTATCCGGTCTAGACCAACCGCCATCCATGGTGCCACGCCGAGCCGCGGAAGAACACGGCAGCGGACCGGTTAAAGGTCGTACCTCTCCTTGATGCGGGAAAGGCAGATCCAGCTCTCGACCACCCGGATGCCGGACAGGGCGTTCAGGTGCTCGAAGACGGTGTGCAGGCCGGAAATGGAGTTCGCGGCCACGGTGCCGATGAGATCGGCGCGGCCCAGGCAGCGGGCGAGGAACTGGGTGTGCTCCCACGAGGCGATCTCCTTGATCGCGGTGCGGGAGTCGCCCTCTAGGCGGAGCGCGACACCGCCGTGCCTGGCCAGGCCGACCGCGCCCGGGTTGAGCAGGGCCGTCACCCGGACCGCGTGTCCGCGGATCAGCCGCATCACCCTGCTGCGCACCGCGCCGGCGGACAGGCCCACACGCCCGGCAAGTTCGGCGAAGGACAGCCGCCCGTCGCGTTCCAGCAAGGAGAGCAGGCGGAGGTCGGTCTCGTCGAGGCGGATGTGAGGGGATGTAGACGATGCGAGGTAGGGGTCCTTGAGGACGCTCGTGTAGACCGCGGTGTCGATCTCACGGACACCGGGAAGCATGCGGACTCGGTCTACAGCGGCGGTGAGCTGCTCCAGATCGCGCCCGCGTACTTCCGCGTTCAGCGGGAACCGGCCCGAGGTGAGGCTGACAAGGGGCACTTCTGCGAGTTCGGCGATCAGATCGGCGATCGGAGCCGCTGCGCCTTCGACGCTGATCGACAGGTGGGCCAGGGCACCGATGTCGCGCACGGCCGGATGCGCGACGCCGACCACCCGGAGCGTGTCCGTGTCGAGCAGCCGACGCACCCTCAGGCGGGCGGCCGCGCGAGACAGGCCGACACGACCGGCCAGCGCCTCGAAGGAGATCCTGCCGTCCACCCGCAGCTCCCGCACGATCGCCGCGTCCGTGCCGTCCAGTTCCATAGTGCCCACCGCATTCACCTACTTCCTTCGCCTGGGAAGTCCTTTGATCATGTCCGGCGGCGCCTTCATTTCGCCTTCACCACCGTTGGTGATGAAAGAAAGTCGATGTGTGAACAACCATGGTCCGCCGCTGAGGAAGGCGGCCGGCGGGACCGGCCGCCGAGCGAGAGCCGGAAACAAGGGCGAAGAGCCGAACCGTGCAGATGCCCCGGAAACGGGGTAGCGGAGGAAGCACCCGTTTCCGCGGGGACTTCAGGGCCGCACTCCTGTCCGGGGTGGGGCTGCCACCACCCCGGTTCGGGGGATGGCGGTATCGCCCTGCCCCCTGCCGTCTCCATAGCGTTCACCACATGGACGGCGCAGTGCCGGCACTGACGGAGGCCATCAGAAGGGGGACACCGTGCCAAAGCACCCTGAAGGAAGTGGCCGGCCCCGTTGGAAGTGGTCGCCATGTTGATCTGGTCTGTGCTGACCGCGCTGGGCGGTGCGTTCTGCCTGGCGCTGGGATCGGCGCTGCAGGAACGGGACGCTGTGCGCGCTCCGGGAGACAGGGTCGCCCGCCTGGGCTTTCTGGCCCATCTGGTTCAGCGTCCCCGGTGGGTCATCGGAACACTGGCCGCGGCGGCTGGAGTGTCCCTGCACTTGGTCGCGCTCAGCGGAGCACCGCTGACCATCATCCAGCCCATCGGCGTCACCGGCCTGCTGTTCGCCATCGTGCTGTCGGCGCTGTTCAACCGGCGCCGGATACGTGTCGGCCAGATCATCGCGGGAATGGCCGTCATGGCGGGGCTTGTCGGAGTACTGGTGCTGTTCCCGCACACGTCGGTCCCGCCGGTGCTGCCCGTGCCTACCGCGCTGCTGCTCGTAGGCTCCGTCGCGGCAGCGGGCTGCGTCGTCTACATCGCCGCCCATTGGGTCCCGGCCGGTCCGCGGGCGCTGCTACTCGCAGCGGCGGGCGGCGCCGCACTCGGTACTACCTCGGCGCTGGCACGGGTGGTGGCGGCCCAGACGGTGGCGGATCCGGCCGCGGTCATCAGTTGGCTGACAGTCCTGGCCGCCGTGATCGCGGTCTTGGGCGGACTGCTTCAGCAGAACGCCTACCGTACCGGGCACTTCGCCGCGGCCTACGCGACCCTGCTCGTCACCGATCCCATCACAGGGGCGGGAATCGGTGCGCTGCTGCTCGGTGAGGGGCTGCCGGCCACTCCGCTGGACCGGCTTTCGGCGGCGGCCGCCGCGGTCCTGGCCATCGCGGGAACGGCGGCTCTGGCTCGGGCCAAGGACCGCAATCCCGATGCCGTACGGCGCTTCCGAGCCGCGGTCGGCGATCCGACCGTGTCCACACGACTCCAGGAGAAGCGATATGACCCTGTTGAACCAGCGAGCCCGTCTCCGCGCACGCGCAGCGAACACGGGAGATGACTCCCCGATCCGTGTCCTGATCGCCACCGATACCTATCCGCCCGACGTCAACGGAGCCGGCTACTTCACCCACCGGCTTGCTGCCGGGCTTGCTGAGCGCGGACACGACGTCCACGTCGTCTGCGCCTCGGCCACGGGTCGCCCCGGTATCGAGCACGGCTGCGGCGTTACCGAGCACCGGCTGCGCTCGGTGCGGATGGTCGCGCACAGCGAGATGAGGACAGCGGTACCGATGGGGATCAGCGGCCACATCGCGCGACTCGTCGACCGCTTCGCCCCGCACGTGGTGCACGCCCAGAGCCACTTCACCATCAGTCGTACCGCGATCCGGCGCGCCCGGCAGGCGGGCATCCCGGTCGTGCTGACCAACCACTTCATGCCGGAGAACCTGTTCGCCCACGCGCACATCCCCAAGAAGCTGCACGGCCTCGTCGGCGCGCTGGCGTGGCAGGACATGGTGCGGGTCGCCCACGAGGCCGACTACGTCACCACACCCACCCGACGTGCCGCCTCACTGCTCGCCGAGCAGGGGTTCGACCGCACGGTGGAAGCGGTGTCCTGCGGGATCGACCTGGAGCGCTTCCATCCGCGCCCCAGCGAGCGCGCGGCGGCGCGCGCCAAGTTCGGCCTTCCCGACCGCGACACCGCGGTGTTCGTGGGACGGCTGGACGAAGAGAAGCGCATCGATGACCTGATCCGCGCGCTGCCGGAGGTACTGCGCCACCGCGACCTGCAACTCGCCCTGGTGGGCATCGGGCAGCGGAAGGAGGAACTGCGGCGCCTGGCCACCGGACTGGGCGTTGCCGACCGCGTCCACTTCCTCGGATTCGTGTCCGACGCCGACCTTCCGCTGGCCTACGCCGCCGCGGACCTCTTCGCCATCTGCAGTGTGGCGGAACTGCAGAGCATCGCCACCCTGGAGGCCATGTCGACCGGGCTGCCGATCGTGGCGGCCGACGCCCTCGCCCTTCCGCACCTGGTGGACCCGGGCAGGAACGGTTACCTCTACCCGCCGGGCGACATCCACGGGCTCTCCGAGGCCCTGCTCGCGGTCGTGGAATCCGCGGAGCGCCGGACGGCGATGGGGGCGGCCAGCAGGAAGATCGCCGGGACACACGACCACCGCAGCTCCCTTCGGCGGTTCGAGGAGATCTACACCCGGATCCGCACCAGGCCCGCGGCGGGCCTTGGCCGGTCCTCGACCGGCGTACCCGCCGAGCAGCGGAGCCAAAGGCAGGCCATCGCAGCCTGAACGTGCGGAAGGGGCGAAGGGGCGCCACAGGAGCGACCGCGGAAGGCGGACTCCCCACCGGCGAAATGTCACTTTCCGTATTTTTTGTTCGCCTGTCGGTGATGATCCTTGTCTTCGGGATAGACCACAGATGTGTGGTTCGTTGGGCCAGGACGGTCACGCGGAGGGGCGGACGCAGAGAGCGTCGCCGCCCAGCTTCGCAGGACCGAGTGCGAGATCGGCGAACACGAGGCCGCGCTCACCATCTTCAAACACGCCCACCGTGAACTCGACCAGCGTGTCCGCCGAATGGAAGAAGACCTGGAAACCCTGCGCAGGGAGCGTCTGGAGGCCTATGTCCGGTGGTGGAACGAGCGCGAGGACCGGGACCGGGCACGCCATGTCGCACGGCGGTTGCGCCGCCGACTCCACCGTGTCCGGCGGCGTATCCGCCCCATGGGCGGATACGCCGAAGGCTGAGCGCCGGGGCGGTGGCCCAGGGGCGCGGGAGGAGCGGTGCCGGACGTCACTCCGCGGAGGCTTCTTCCAAGGCCTCGCCCAGTGCCCGGCGGACCTCCCCGGCCGCGGCCTGAAGCGCCTGGAGAGTGGCGTCGATCGCCGGTCGGCGGATACTGGACGCCCGGACGACCGCGTAGACCTCGCGGACGGGGACGGACCCCGGAAGACGTCGGAAGGTCAGGCCCGGTGTGCCCGCGGTCAGCGCGAGAGCAGGCACGGCCGCGATGCCGATGCCGCGGGCCACCAGGCTCAGGATGGTGCCGAGCCCTTCGAACTCCCAAGCCGCCGCGGGCGCGCCGCCCACGTCGGCCAGAAGTCGGTCGGTGGCCGCGCGGGACGGTTCGCCATGTGGGGCCATGATCCACGCGGCGTCGAGCAGGCGGTGCAGTTCCACCGGTCGGTCCGGGCACGCCAGTGGATGGTCCGCGGGTACAGCGAGCACCATGGGATCGCGCATCAGGCGAATATGGCGCAGTTTTCCCGCAGTGTCATCCGGCCTGCGGCCGGACCAGTCATCTACCAGGGCGATATCCACCTCGGCAGCGCTTACCTGCCGCGTCCCGGTGCCCTCCATCGTCTGGCGCAACACCAGCTGCATGCCCTCGTGGCGGCGCAGGCTCTGCGCCAGCAAGGGCGCGAAAGCCACAGCGGCGGTGGGAAAGGCGGTCACCGTCACCCGGCCGATGGCGAGGTCGGTCTGCGCGGCCAGGGCGGATTCGGCCGCCTCCACCATCGCGAGGATCTGCTCGGCGTATTCGGCCAGTACGCGCCCGGTATCGGTCAGTTCCGCGCTGCGCGCAGTGCGGTCCAGAAGCGGGGTGCCGGTCTCGCGTTCCAGGGCCGAAAGCTGCTGGGAAACGGCCGAGGGGGTGTATCCCAGCACCGATGCTGTAGCCGCGATCGAGCCCTGTTCTGCGAATTCCCTGAGGATCTGCAACCGCCGGAGGTCGAGCATAAGAATATCTTACTCTGTCCATCGAAAAGATTCGCTTGTACTGATGGGTGGATGTGGGCAGTGTGAACCGTAGACGCCGCGGTTCCCCGCTGGCGCTCTCATCACCACACGATGCGGAGTTGATTTCTCCATGTCTGTCACCGTGTCCGCGACTCTTGCAGTCAACGAGGCACTGACTGAGAAACGGCGCCAGGGCGTCCCTGTGCTGCCTCTCGGTTTCGGCGAGGCCGGACTCCCCGTGCACCCCGCCATGCGGGATGCCTTGTCAGAGGGAGGCGGCAGAAACGCCTACGGCCCGGTCGCCGGTGCCGCTGAACTCCGTGAGGCAGCTGCCGGTTACTGGAGCCGCCGCGGTCTGCCCACGGATCCCGATCTGGTGGTCGCCGGGCCGGGCAGTAAGCCCCTGCTCTACAGCCTGCTGCTGAGCATCGGCGGAGACGTCGCCATCGCCGCACCGAGCTGGGTGAGTTATGCGGCGCAGACGCACCTCGCCGGCCACCGGCCGGTCCCGGTCCCCACCGCGCCGGGGCAGGGAGGCGTCCCGCAGCCCGACCTGCTGGCCGCGGCCGTTGCCGACGCCCGCGCCCAGGGCCGCGACGTCCGATCCGTTGTCGTCACCACGCCCGACAACCCTACGGGGACCGTCGCCTCCCGCGGCACCGTCCGCAGGATCGCCGAGGTCGCCCGCGATCTGGACTTGGTGATCATCTCCGATGAGATCTACCGCGACCTGGTGTATGACACCGCGGTCACCGTGCACAGCCCGGCGGAGTTCGCCCCCGAGCGCACCGTGGTCTCCACGGGCCTGAGCAAGAACCTGGCGCTCGGCGGATGGCGCTTGGGCGTCACCCGCCTCCCCGAAGGCGCTGTCGGACAGCGGTTGCGCGCCGAACTGCTCGGGGTGGCCAGCGAGATCTGGTCCAGCCCGGCCGGCCCCGTCCAGCAGGCCGCCGCCTACGCCTTTGCTGAGCCGCCCGAGCTCACCGACCACATCGCGCGCAGCCGCAGACTGCACGGTATCGTCGCGCGCGCCGTCACCGACCGGTTCGTGGCCGCAGGTGCCACGGTGATGGCCCCGCAAGCCGCTTTCTACCTCTATCCGGACTTCGACGCGTGGCGGGACCTGCTCGCCGCCGACCACAGCGTCACCACCGGACCCCAGTTCGCCGACCTGCTGCTGGAGAGGTACGGGATGGGGGTGCTACCGGGCGTGGAGTTCGGGGAGAGCGAGCAGGCACTGCGAATACGGGTCGCTACGAGTCTGCTCTACGGCGAGACCGAGACGCAGCGCTACGCGGCTCTGGCCGCGGACGATCCCACGGTACTGCCGTGGATCCGCGCCCACCTGGACCGGCTCAGCGAGGTGCTCGACGCGGTGAACGGGAGCGGCGCGGAAGGCCCGTCGGATCGCGGTGCGGAGGCGGCCTGGGCACGGGTGAGCTGAGGAGCGCCGGTCGAAAAGGACCAACGGAGAACCAGGGGGCGCGGGGGCGAGGAACGGGGCCGGTCATTGCGGAAGGGCCGGCCCCGTTCCCTACCGCGGGCCACCCTAGCGAGGATCGAACGCGCGGACGGACTCGGGGCGCCGGGGCGCCGGGCCGGCGAACGGTGGTGACCGATGAGTTCTCCTGAGGCAGGGGACTCCCGACCCGCAACTCGGACGCGCCGAATGAACCCGTTCCCACCGGTGGTGGGCGTCCGGACGACGGTCCGTCTTCGCCGAATACGGTCCTCGTGGACGAGGCTGTCCGTCGTGCGCCCGGTTCGGCCGTAGGATCGCGAACTGTCGTTCCAGCACGCCAAGAGGAGCCAGGATGACCCTCGTCGAATGGGCGCAGCGCGCCTGCGCCGAATTGGAGCTCTCCGAGGAGATCGGCAAGGCCGATGTCGACCGCGTCCTCGACCTCGCCAAGGACGCCGCCCACTCGGTGGTCCGCCCCGCGGCGCCGCTCACCACGTACCTGCTCGGCATCGCTGTCGGTCGGGGGGCCGACCCTGCGCAGGCGGCCGCGGCGCTGAGTGCGCTCGCCGTGGCCCAGGCGGACGCTGACGGCGACAGCCGGTGATCGGCGTTGAACCGGTTCAGCCGTCTAGATGGCAGGCGCAACCAGTGCGTCAAGTAAACGTGACGCATATGTGACGCCGTGGTGCAAATCTAGCGAATGCTCCGCCGTACACCACAATGTCGCTGAGCATGCTCCCGCCGTCGGCTTCGCAATGGGCGGACCCCGGGGACGCGGGACTTCCTTCCCTCCGGATCAGATCGATATGGAGTAGTTGATGGAACAACTCCAGGACATCCTGGGCCTGATCTCAGAGATCATCTGGGGCCCATGGGTCCTCATCCCCCTGCTGCTGCTCACCGGGTTGTTCCTCACGGTGCGGCTCGGCCTGCTGCAGTTCACCAAGCTGTTCCACGCCCTGTGGCTGGCGCTCATCCGGCGTAAGGAGAAGGATGGCGTCGCGGGCGACATCTCCCATTACCAGGCGCTGAGCACTGCGCTCGCAGCGACGGTGGGTGTCGGCAACATCGCCGGCGCGGGTCTGGCGATCGGCATCGGCGGCCCCGGGGCGCTCTTCTGGATGTGGATGACCGGCCTGGTCGGTATGGCCACCAAGTACTCTGAAGCGCTCCTCGGTGTGAAGTACCGCCGCACCGACGCCGCTGGAGAGCAGAGCGGCGGCCCCATGTTCTACCTGCGCAACGGCCTCCCCGGTGGACTGGGCACGACCCTGGGCATGCTGTTCGCCGTGTTCGGCGCCATCGCCGCGTTCGGCATCGGCAATGGCACCCAGGCCAACACCGTCGCCGCCCAGCTCGAAAGCGTCTGGAATGTGCCGCCCCTGTGGTCGGGCATCGCCATGATGGTCGTGGTCGGCGTGGTCATCCTCGGCGGCATCAAGAGCATCGGGCGGGTCGCCGCCGGTGTGGTCCCGATCATGATCGTCCTCTACATCGGCATCACCCTGCTCGTCCTGATCGTCCACGTCGGCGACATCCCCGCCGCACTGGCGCTGGTGGTCACCGACGCCTTCACCGGCACGGCCGCGACCGGCGGCTTCGTCGGGTCCACGGTCCTCATCGCGATCCAGATGGGCGTGGCGCGCGGCATCTTCTCCAACGAGTCGGGCCTGGGCACCGGCGGTATCGCCGCCGCCTCGGCAAAGACCGACCAGCCCGTGCGCCAGGCGATGGTGTCGATGACCCAGACCTTCATCGACACCATCATCGTCGTCACCATGACCTGCATGGTCATCATCGTGACGGGCGTCTGGTCGGTGGAGGAGGCCGAGGACGGGTCGCTGCTGACCTCGCAGGCGCTCGCTGAGGGCCTGTCCACGATCTCGCCGGCACTCGCCCCGTGGGGCGAGTACAGCGTCGCACTCGCGGTCATGACCTTCGCCATCACCACGGTCTTCGGCTGGTCCTACTTCGGCGAGCGCTGCATGGACTTCCTCATCGGCCGCGTCGCGGTCGTGCCGTACCGTATCGTGTTCGTGCTCGTGGTGTTCATCGGAGCCACCGTCTCGCTGGACACGATCTGGCTGTTCAGCGACATCGCCAACGGCCTCATGGCCCTGCCCAACCTGATCGGGCTGCTGCTGCTCTCGCCAGTGGTGGCCGCGGAGACCAAGAAGTACTTCGCGAACCCGAACTGGAAGGACCCCGACGCCCCGATCCCGGACGTGCGGGCCTGACCCGCGGATCAACGGCAGGAAGGGGCCGCCCCCACCGGGGCGGCCCCTTCTCCTTTCCCGTCCGGAGCCGGGGCGGCCTATGCCGGCCACCAGGAATGGAAGTGATGGACCGGGCCTGTTCCGCGGCCCACATCGAGTTCTTCGGCGCGGTGCAGGGCCTCGGTGAGGTAGGACTTGGCGTCGCGCACCGCCTCGCGGAAGTCGGGGCGGCGGGGGCGCAGCGCCGCAATGGCCGACGACAGGGTGCAGCCGGTGCCGTGGGTGTTCGCGGTGTGGACTCGCTCAGCGGTGAAGTCCTCTGCCGGCGCGTCCCGGGCGGCCAGCAGGTCGGTACTGGTCCGGCCGCCGAGGTGACCGCCCTTGAGCAGCACCTGTGAGGCGCCGAGTTCGATCAGGCGGTCGGCCTGGCCCCGCATGGCGGACAGGTCGCTCGCCTCGTCCTCACCGAGCAGCTCGGCCGCCTCGGGAAGGTTGGGCGTAATGAGGTGGACCCGCGGCAGCAGCTCGGTACGGACCGCCTCGATCGCCTCGGGAGCAAGGAGGCGGTCTCCGCTCTTTGCCACCATGACGGGGTCGAGCACCACGTTCGGCGGCCGGTGGGTGTCGAGGACGGCGGCCACCGCGTCGATGGTGCCCGTGCCGCCCAGCATGCCGATCTTCACCGCGTCCACCCGCACGTCACGCAGCAGTGTTTCGAGCTGGTGCGCGACGAACTCCGGTGGGACCTCGTGGACACCGGTGACACCGGTCGTGGACTGGGCCGTGAGGGCCGTGATCACGGCCATCCCATAACCGCCCAGGGCGGAGAACGTCTTCAGATCGGCCTGGATCCCCGCCCCTCCGCTCGGGTCGCTTCCGGCGATGGACAGGATGTTGCAACTCTTCATGGCGTTCCTTCGCTAGTACAACCTAGATCAGGTTCGACGGGTCTGCTCTCAGCCGGTGCGAACCGGCACCCCGCGCCTTGCGCTCTTGGGTTGTGGTCCTGCTGTGCCCCTGCGCTTTGGGCGGGGACGCGTTCGTCAGGAGCGCCGCAGCGACTCCAGTGCGGTACGGCGGGTATCAGCGGTGGGCTCCCACTGGTCGGGGCCGGTGCTGTAGACCACCATCGCGGCCGCTCCGTCCCCGGTCTGCAGAAGCATCCCGCTGAACATTCTCAACGCACCGTTCTCGCTGGCCTCGTAGGTCCAGCGGGCGGCCTCGCCCTGGGGGTGCTCGGTGTCCTCCAGGGTGATGCTGCGAAACCCCGGGACATCGGACTGCTCCTGCTGGAGGGATTCCAGGTGCTCCAGCGGGGTGTCACCGCCGAGGTCCACACTGTGCATCCGGATGGAGCTGACCGCGTCGGGGGAGGTCATGGTCACCCCGTCTCCGGTGTCGTCGGCGCTCCAGTCCTGCGGAGCCGCGACGGTGAAGCCGCTGCCGCTGTGCTCGGTGTAGCCCTCGGGGAGGGTGAACGGCGCCGGATCCCGGGCCGGGTTGGCGCGGTCAGGGGCTGTGCTCTCAAGCGACGGGGACGATCCGGGTTCCTCGTCCTCGATGAGGACGCTGGACAGATACTCGACCAGCAATGGCGCGAGGATCAGCGTGATCAGGCCGGCGAGTATCGACAGCAGCAGCCGCACCCATCTGCGCCGCCCGAGTCCGCTGCCGGCGGACGCGGTCATCCTCGCGCCGACAGGCATGGGGATGCTCGGTCCCGTTCCGCCCGGTGCCACGGGCAGCTCATCGGAGACGTCGAGTTGGGTGGGGGTGAGGTCGTCGGTGGTGGAACCGCTGATCACCCTGGCCAGGGCCGCGTCCAGCGCCGGACCGCAGAGCCGGTGCTCGGGGTCGTGCTGCAGCATCCCGTTGAGTACGGGCCGCAGCGCGCCGGCGCGCTGGGCGGGGTCGGGCGCGTCTTCGATGGCCGCGGTGAGCCGTGCGGCGTTGGTGGGCCGTTCGAAGGCCGGCCTCCCCTCGACGGCGAAGTACAGCGTGGCGCCCAGCGACCACACGTCGGCCGCGGGGGTCATGGCGTTGCTCTTCAGCCGCTCCGGGGCGACATAGCCGGGGGAGCCGGGAAGATTCCCGGTGAGGGTGAGCTTGTCCTCGGAGTCTGATACCGCGATGCCGAAGTCGGACAGCAGGGCGCGGCCGTCGGCCAGCAGCATGACATTGGCGGGTTTGACGTCGCGATGCAGCACTCCGCCCTCGTGTGCCGTGTTCAGTGCGTCGAACAGTTGGCGGCCGATCTCTGCGGTGCGCCGCGGGGACAGGGGGCCGTCCTCGGCTACGACACGGTCCAGCCCGCGGCCCGAGACCAGTTCCATGACGATCCACGGTCGCTCGTTCTCCTGCACGACATCGTGGATGGTGACGATGGAGGGATGAGTGCTCAGCCCGGCGCTGATGCGCGCCTCGCGCATGGTGCGGGCCAGGAGCTCGTCGCGCTTCTCGGGCTCGAGGTCACGGGCGACCCGAACCTCCTTGATCGCGATCTGGCGGTGCAGGAGCCGGTCTTCCGCGCGCCATACGGTGCCCATGCCGCCTTGGCCGATCGGCTCAAGGAGCCGATAGCGGTCAGCGAGTAGGTGGGAGGACATGCCCACAGACCTTAGCGTCAGGCGGCGCGTGTGTGGATCGCGCGAAGGTCACCGCTTGGAGACGTCGTGCGCGCATCCCCCGACCGGGAAGAGCCGTGTTCTCCCGGATCTTTGCGGATGCCTTGGGCGCGGGTCGGGCGGGAACCGGGTTCCTGTACAGCAGGGCACTGAAGAGCCCGGCCGCAGCGCCGGACGCGCCGCACTCGGGCCTTCTCGCCCCGTCGGGGCGGCTGCCGGCCGACCCCTGAAGGACACCCGCACACGTGCTTTGCGCGTCATCCGAGCGGGTATCCAAAGATCGAACAACGATCAATGGCGATCGGAAGGGAACCTGGATGGGCGACACCCGCGATCTAGGTCGAGATGGCAGCGATCCTGCCAGATCCATCACTTCGACCACCGACCACATCGGCCTGGCCGAGCTGCATTCCGCACACAACTACAACCCGCTGCCCGTCGTGATCGCCGAAGGCGACGGGGCCTGGGTCACCGACGTGGAGGGGCGGCGCTACCTCGACTGCCTGGCCGGCTACTCGGCGATGAACTTCGGCCATCACAACCCCGACCTGCTGGCCGCCGCGCATCACCAGCTGGACCGCGTGACACTGACCAGCCGCGCCTTCTACAACGACCAGTTCGGGCCGTTTGCCACGGATCTTGCCGGCCTTGTCGGCAAGGAGAAGGTACTGCCGATGAACACCGGCGCCGAAGCCGTCGAGACCGCCATCAAGGTCGCCCGCCGGTGGGCCTACGACGTGAAGGGTGTTCCTGACGGCCACGCCACCATCATCGTTGCGGACGGCAACTTCCACGGCCGCACCACTACCATCGTCTCATTCTCCCAGGACCCCGACGCCTACAGCGGGTTCGGCCCCTACACCCCCGGCTTCCGGGTCGTCCCGTTCGGCGATGCGGCGGCCATCGCCGAGGCCATCGACGCGACCACGGCCGCTGTGCTCATCGAGCCGATCCAGGGCGAGGCCGGTGTCATCGTTCCGCCGTCGGATTACCTGCCGCGGGTTCGGGAAATCTGCGACCGCGAACAGGTACTGTTCATCGCCGATGAGGTGCAGTCGGGGCTCGGCCGGACCGGGACTGTCGGGGCGTGCGAGCACAGCGGTGTCGTCCCCGACGCGTACGTGTTCGGTAAAGCCCTTGGCGGCGGGATCCTGCCCGTTTCGGCCGTCGTCGCCAACGAGGACGTTCTGGGCGTGATCGAACCCGGCCAGCATGGCAGCACGTTCGGCGGCAACCCGCTGGCCTGCGCCATAGGGCGCACCGTCGTACGGATGCTGCGTGAAGGCCCGTACCTGGCGAACGCCCGGCGTCTGGGTGAGGTGCTTCGCGCCCGGCTCAAGGAGTTCACCGGCAACGGCATCGTGTCCGCGCGCAGTGTCGGGCTGTGGGCGGGCATCGACGTCGACGAATCCCTCGCCGGCGGGCGCGACCTGTGCGAGCGTCTTGCTCAGCGCGGTGTCCTGGTGAAGGACACCCACGGTTCCACCATCCGGCTGTCCCCGCCGCTGGTCGTTGCCGAGGAGGACCTCCACTGGGCGCTGGACCAGCTCGGATCCGTCCTCGATGACCTCCGGTCGCAAGAAAGGGCGCGTTGACACCCTCCCGTTTCTCCGAGCTCGGCGATAAAGGAGTGTCCCTAGTCGATTTCTGAGGCGAGTACCTCCGGGCTCGCGTTCTCCAGGGTCTCGCGCGCCGCATACAGAGGGCGCTCCGGGCCGTCGTCGATCTGGTCGGACACCCGGTCGCCGAACGCGCTCTGCCCGAGGGCATTGGGGTGGAAGGTGCTGCGGTCGATCGTGATGCCGCCGGTCAGGTCGGCCAGCAGCACCCCGTTGAGCCACGGCTCCTCGGTGCCCACCTCGTGTCCTTCCAGGGAGTTGTAGACGTCGATGTACTCCACGCTGCCCACCTGCCGGTCGTCGACGATCTCGGCGTCTGCCTCGGCGGCGGCCTCCTTGATCTGTTCGTTGAACCGCTTGGTCATCCGGTTCAGCCACTGCTGATCGGTGACCGTGAGCGTGTAGTACATGCCCGTGGGTTCGGCGGGGAACAGCCGCGGGTAACCGAGCACGAGTATCCGGGCATCCGGTGCCCGTACGCGGATCTCGGCGATCAGATCCTCGAAAGTGGACTCGAAGACCCCCATCCGCTGCTCGATGTCCGGCTCCTGGTCGACGCAGACGTGGGACTCGACCACGGGCAGGCGCATCATGCAGGTGCGCAGAATCGACGTGAACCCCAGGTCGTTCCCGCCGATGCCGAGTGTGACCAGGGAGGAGTGAGTGCTGACCCGGTCGAGCTGGGAGTCCGCCGAGCCGAGGTCCTCCAGCATCGCATTCCCCTTCTGGCTGCTGCAGGCAAAAAAGCCCAGCTCCCCCGCGAAGTCGTAGGCCGCTGCGATCTTCTCCGGGTAGGCGTTGGCCGAACGTCGGCATCCCCCCTCACCGGTGGTTCCGGGAGCGTAGTCGTCGGCACCATGGCCTGAAGAGTAGGAATCGCCCAGCGCAACGTAGTTTCCCCAAATGGCGGCCTCAACCGGGGACAGTTGTGTGCGCCAGCCGGAACTCCCGGATTCCTCGTGGCGGCCCGGTGCCGCTCCACAACCCGAACCGGTGAGGTCGCACCAGGCGTCGAGCACGCCACTACGGGTGGTCGGTATGGCGAGTACGGCGATGCAGAGGAGGACGAGCAGCCCTGCGATTCCGGGAATGAGGGTGCGCCTGCTGATCTCCGGTATTCGCACCGTCCGCTCTGCCTCTCGCTTTCTCGCGTCTGCCCGCCACGACGAAGATTACCGGGAACACACGGAAAAACCGCCTGACAGAGCCGGTACAGGCCAACCGAAAGGGGTGTGGGGCGGGCCGCGTTGATGGTGTGCCGCCTGTGTCGGCCATGGGCCGTACCGCTCTTTCCCCGCGGCCGGGCGGGGCCGCCGGCGTCAAGGCCGACAGCGGTACCCGGCGGTAAGGGGACGCATGGGTATACCGGCGCACCCCCAGAGGCCCCGACCGCCCCCCGGTGTTGTTAGATGATGAGCGTCACATCCGCACCCGACTGGGGCTTTGCCCACCTGCGCGGGTCGCTCATTGTGCAGCAGAAGGAGGGGCACGAGAATGTCGCAGCGGACACAGCCACCGGTGCTCTGGGAGCCCGACACCCAGCGACGGGAGCGCGCGAACATCACGGCCTTCGCCCGTTGGGCATGGGAGAACCGGGACTCCTACCGGCGAGCCTGCGGGCAAGCGGAGCCGGCCGCCTATGACACGCTGTGGCGCTGGTCGGTGACCGACCTGGACGGTTTCTGGTCGGCCGTTTGGGAGTACTACGGCGTGCGAGCGGACACCCCGTACGAGCAGGTACTGGCGGACCGCTCGATGCCCGGGGCGGTGTGGTTCCCCGGTGCGCGGCTGAACTACGCGCGCCACATCTTCGAGGGCAAGGACGACGACGCCGTGGCCATCCGGCACGCCTCCGAACTGCGGGTCCTGGGGGAGTGGACCTGGGGCGAACTCAAACGCCGCACCGCCGCCATCGCGACCGGCCTGCGCCAGCTCGGGGTCCGCCCCGGCGACCGCGTCGTCGCCTACCTGCCCAACATCGCCGAGTCTGTTGCCGCGTTCTACGCCTGTGCCTCCATCGGCGCGGTGTGGTCGTCATGCTCGCCGGACTTCGGAGTCCGCAGCGTCGTCGACCGCTTCGCACAGATCGAACCGAAGGTGCTGCTCGCCGTCGACGGCTACCGCTACGGCGGCAAGGACTTCGACCGCACCGGCGTCGTCGCTGAACTGCGTGCACAGCTTCCGACGGTCGAGCACACCATTGTCCTCCCCTACCTGTACGACCGACCGGTGGAAGGCACCCTCGCCTGGGAGGAACTGGAATCGGCCGGAGGCGGAGCCGAACCGGAGTTCACACCTCTGCCGTTCGACCACCCGCTGTGGGTGCTCTACTCCTCCGGTACCACGGGCCTGCCCAAGGCCATCGTCCACGGGCACGGCGGCATCCTGCTGGAGCAGGTGAAGAACCTGAACCTGCACTTGGACGCGCACAGCGACGACCGGGTCCTCTGGTTCACCACTACGGGATGGATGATGTGGAACTTCCTGGTCAGCGTGCTGCTGACCGATGCTTCCATCGTCCTGTACGACGGCTCACCGGGCTACCCTGACCTCGGGGTGCTGTGGGACCTGGCCGAACGCGCCGGCGTCACGATCTTCGGCACCAGTGCGGGGTACCTCGCGAGCTGCATGAAAGCCGGAATCCACCCCACCGAGGGCCGCGACCTGTCCCGGATGCACGCGATCGGCTCCACCGGGTCTCCGCTCAGCCCTGAAGGGTTCGACTGGTGCTACCGTGAGTTCGGCGACGGCTTGTGGCTCTTCTCCACCAGCGGCGGTACCGACATCTGCAGTTGCCTGGTCGGCGGTGTCCCGACACTTCCGGTGTACGAGGGTGAAATCCAGGCGCGCTGTCTCGGCATGGCCGTCGCCTCGTGGGATTCCGAGGGCGCGCGGCTCATCGGTGAGGTCGGTGAACTGGTCGTAACCGAGCCGGCCCCCTCGATGCCGATCTACTTCTGGGGCGATCCTGACGGTGAACGGTTGCGCGACAGCTACTTCTCGATGTACCCGGGCACCTGGCGGCACGGCGACTGGATCGAGATCACCGAGCGCGGCACCGCCGTCATCTACGGCCGTTCCGACTCCACCATCAACCGCGGCGGGATCCGCATGGGCACCAGTGAGATCTACCGGGCTGTGCTCGCGCTGGACGAGATCGTCGACGCGCTCGTAGTGGACGTGCCCCGATCCGACGGCGGCTCCCGCATCGAGCTGTTCGTTGTGGTCCGCGAAGGGGCGGTGCTGGACGATGGGCTGACGTCGCGTCTGGAGCGGCGCATCAGGGAGGACTGCTCGCCGCGCCACGTGCCCGACGAGGTGCACGCCATCTCCGAAGTGCCGCGCACACTCTCCGGAAAGGTGCTGGAGGTACCGGTCAAGCGGATCCTGATGGGGGAGGAGCCGGACAAGGTGGCCAGCCGCGACTCGCTCGCCAATCCGCAGGCCCTTGACTTCTTCAGTCGGCTCGCACAACAGGGGCGCGGTCGGCCGGAGTAGTACGGGGACGCCTTCCTGCGGTCCGATAGGACAAACCACGTCAATACGCTCTAGTCTGGGCGCGTGTCCCAGCAGATCCCCGATGCGGCGGAAGAAGAGGCAGCCGCTCCCCGAAGCGACCGGATCGTCGGTGTGGACGTGGCCCGCGCTCTCGCGGTGTTCGGCATGTTCACCGTCCACCTCGGGGTGGGAGCGATCGGCGTGTTCGGCGACGGCGCGGCCGATACGCTCCACGAGATCACCCGCGGGCGGTCCTCGGCGCTCTTCGCCTTCTTGGCCGGAGTCTCCCTGGCACTGATGACGGGGCGCACCCTGCCGCTGAGGGGGCAGGCAGTGCAACGGGCACGAGCGCGCATCCTGGTCCGCGCGCTCGTGCTCGCCCTCCTGGGAGGCGTCCTGGATACGCTGGGCGCCCCCATCGCCGTCATCCTCACCTACTACGGGGGGTTCTTCCTCCTCGCCCTCCCACTGCTGCGGCTGCGCGCGCTCGCGCTGACGGCGACCGCGGCCGCGGTGGCGCTCCTCGGCCCGCAGGTGTCGTTCCTGGTGCGCTCGGCGATGGAGGAGGATCCCTACCGGCCCACGTCCATCGGCGGGGTCGCCGACTTCCTGCTCACCGGCTACTATCCGGCGTGCACCTTCATGGCCTTCGTAATCGCGGGGATGGCCGTCGGCCGCCTCGACCTGGGCTCCGTCCGGGTCAGGGCCGGGATGGCCGGTACCGGCGCGGGGCTGGCCGCGTTGGGCTACGGCGGCTCCTGGGTACTGATGAATCCGCTCGGCGGCCTGGACCGGCTGGTGGCAGCGCAGATTCTCTGGGCCGACGGCGCCGCTGCCGCGGAGGCCGATCCCGCTCTACTGGCGTCGGTACGCCAGTGGACGATCGATCAGATCGGCGGCCTGCACGGCCAGGTTCCCGCTGACAGCGCATGGTGGCTGCTGGTGGCCTCGCCGCACAGCGGGACCACGTTCGAGATCGCCGGGGCTATCGGTACCTCCCTGCTGGTACTCGCCGCCTGCGTGGCGGTGGCCGACATCGCCGGGCCGCCGCTGTATCCGCTCGCCGCTGCCGGGGCGATGGCGCTCACCGTCTACACCGGCCACATCATGGTCATCGCCGGGTTCGGCTTCTCCCATGAGGACACCGCGCCGTTCCGACTGGAGGCGTTCATCGTCGGTGCGCTCGTCCTGGCCGCCCTGTGGCGGCTGCTGTTGGGCCGCGGTCCGTTGGAGCGCGCCCTTGGGCGGCTCACCGACCGTGTGAGCCGCCTCGTTCCCCTGGAAGAAGGCGCGGGACCGGGGCGCGCGGGCCCCGGACACCTCCGCGGGTGACCTCCACCGCACACCGACCAAAGGACGGATCCCGGCGGCCCCGCCCCCGGGACCGGCGTCAATCGCCCTCCTTATCCTCTTTTTTCGCCTCGGCCCGTGCCGCGAGTGCCGCCTCGTGGCGGGCGCCCGGATCCCAGCCGGTATCAACGGCCCTCTTCTGCACCAGGATCGCGGCGGTGAGCAGTAGGGCGGCCAGAAGCAGCGCCACGACCACCCCGGCGATGTCCCCGGCCCGGAACGAGTACCCGATCACGATGCCGAACCAACCGAAGTCGGTGTCTCCGAAGGTGGTGTTGGCCGTTCCGAAGCTGCCGAGCACACCGAGCAGGAACGCCGGCAGCAGGGTGATGAGCACGCCGTTGACGAACGCTCCGAGCACCGCGCCCCGGCGGCCGCCCGTCGCGTTGCCGAAGACGCCGGCGGCCCCACCGGTGAAGAAGTGCGGAACCAGGCCGGGCAGGATCAGCGCGAACCCGAACAACGGGCTGACGGCGAAGGCCATGACAGCGAGGGTCGCCAGGCCGCCGACGAAGCTGGACAGAAACCCGATGAGGACCGCGTTCTGCGCGAACGGGAACACGATCGGGGCGTCCAGCGCCGGAACCGCGCCCGGGACGATCCGTTCGGCAATGCCCTGGAAGGCCGGGACGAGCTCGCCCAGGATGGTCCGCACACCGAAGAGGATCACCGCGACGCCGATACCGAACCGCAGGCCCTGCATCGCCGACTGCATCAGAAAGTGCCCGATCGTGGGGTCCACGCCTTCTGCGGGCGGGAACATGTCCAGGGCCGCCCTGGTGCCTTCACTCACCCAGAACACCATGGCGACGGCGATGTAGACGAGCACCATGGACAGTGCTGTCGCCACCATCGAGTCGCGGAGGAAACGCAGGCCTTCGGGCAGCTTCATGTCCTCAGTGCTGCGGCTGGTGCGCCCGACGAGCTGCCCGGTCGCGCCCGCGGCGACATAGCCGAGTGTGCCGAAGTGCCCAATGGCGATCTTTCCGTCGCCGCCGACCCGACGTGTCCACGGCTGAGCCAGCGCGGGCATGGCCACCATCACCACCGCGAGCAGGAACGCGCCGAGCGGGACCGTGGCGACCGCCGGAAGCGAGGTCGTGGCCAGCACCATGGTCAGCAGAGTCGCCATGAAGAGGGTGTGGTGGCCGGTCAGGAACACATAGCGCAGGGGGGTGAACCGGGCCAGGAGCAGGCTGAGCGCAAAGCCCGCGATCATGATCCAGGCCACCTGGGAACCGAACTGCTCCTGGGCGATGGCGACGATGGCCTCGTTGGTCGGTACGACGCCTTGGGCACCCGCGGAATCCTGGATCATCACGCCGAGCGGGTCCAGCGCCGCCACGACCAGTCCGGCACCCGCATCGATCAGCAGGAATCCCAGGATCGCCTTGATACCGCCGCCGATGATCTGGCCGGCGGATCTGCGCAGCGCTATCAATCCGGCCGCGGTGATCAGGCCGACCATGTAGGCGGGAACGCTCAGGATCTCGTTGACGGTGAATTGGACGACAGCGACAGTCCATTCCATGAACCGCTCCTTTGCGAAGACCACAGTCGAGGTGGACACGGGCGCCGCAGGAGGGGGCGGCACGCCGCCCTCCCGGCAGGGGCCTTGACGGGGGCGCGGCCAAGGGGGCTGTCTCCTGGCGGGTGCCCGTCAACGAGCGGATGTCAGTGGTCGACCGCCTTTCCGAGCTTGTCACGTATTTCGGCGCCGTCGACGAAGTTGTCGATGACCACGACGGGGACGCCCACATCGCCGAGCTCGGAGGCGAGCTCGCTGGAAGTCAGTACTACGTCAGCGGTCGCGGCGGCGCCGCGGGCCGTGCCGATGTCGGCGACCTCCACGTCGGCGTCCAGACCAAGGTCCTGGGCCGCCCTTTCCGCGTTGCTCTTGAGAATCACACTGGTCCCGATACCCATACCGCACACAGCGAGGATCTTCATCCCGTGCTCATTTCGTACTTGGTGATGACGGAGCGGACCTGCTCCGGGGCCGATGCGCTTTTCAGTGCTTCCAGTCGTGCGGGGTCGGCGAGCATCCGGGCGAGCCGGGACAGCGCCGAAGAATGCCCGTCATGGTCGATGGCCGCAAGACCGACGACCAGGCGGACGGGATCGTTGTGAGCGTGCCCGAACCGCACCGGGGCGGCGAGCCCGGTCCACGACAGGCCGGTGCGCAGCACGGCCGATGAGGGGCGGGAGTGCGCGAGCGCGAGCCCGGGCGCGATGACGATGTAGGGGCCGTACTCCTCCACCGCTTCCTGCATCTGGTGCACGTATGCTTCGGTGGTGATTCCCGTGGTGACCAGCAGCTCCCCGGCGGCCCTGATCGCTTCCCGCCAGTCCGCCACGCGGACACCGGTGGTGATCGCCTCGATCGGTAGCAGCTGCGACAGGGACGGTTCCTCCATGGGCACCTCCTTATGGCGCGTCCTGCTCGCCACGTCCGCTACACGGACACCAACGGCCATCCGTCTCCCACGCTATGGCGCGGTCGAACGAATGTAACGCAAGGAACTCTGCGATGTCGCGGGTTAATGTGGCGTTGTTCCGCCAGAACCCGATGACCTGGGCGCTGGAGCACGAGGAGCACCTGGGTACAGGGCCGTTTCCGCCGGGTGAGCCCCATCGGCGCGTTGACGAAGTTCGGCCGAGCCCGGTCGGTCTCTGCGGGCGTGAGCGCCGAGACGGCGATGGGCGGTGCCCGGTGCGGGTTTCGCGGCAGCGGCCGGGGCCGCCCCGTCAGGGACGGGGTACCGGCCTACCTCTTGGGCCGGGTGATGTGGGCGGCGGTCCGGTCACGGTGCTGCAGGGTATCGCTGGTCGTGCGGGACTGCACACGCATCAGCCGCCGGGCGTCATCGGCCGCGTCCCGTGCGGTTTGCGGGCTGGCGGCCTGTCCGCGCTGCGGAGGGTGGTCGTCGGGCACCCCGATGCCGGAGGGCAGTCCGGCACGGCCGAGAACGCGCAGTTGCGCGTTCTCCTGGGAGACCGACGGGCGGATGTCGCCGGTCGGCGACTTCCAGTTCCGTAGTCGGTGCTGCAGCCACTCGATGCCCGCATAGCCTTCGCCCCGGGGCCAGGGGGTGCCGTCGTGCCGGTGGCCGAGGGCATGCAGCAGGTCCGTGATCGTCCAGCCGGCGGAGAAGAAGCGTGCCGCTTCGTCGCGCAGTGCGGTGAAATCCACCCCCCGTAGAGAGGGGTCGCGGTGGTGCAGCAGTTCACAGGCTCGATGCACGTCGCTTCGGGTGTGCACGGGCCGCTTCAGCGGGTCGGGTGCGGGCTGGTTCAGCAGCGCGTCGTCCACCGTGAGGATCACGTCGCCGTCGCGGTTCTCCCAGATGCCCACCTGGTCGCGCGGCCACCCCTGCGATTCGGCGAGTGCTGCGGCCAGGCGCCGCAGATCGAATCCGTCGCCGGAGGCGATGCGGATCTCTGCCACGGTGTACCTCCCCTTCCCGGTCGGGGCCGATGCCCTGCCGTCCATGATGCACGATGCAAAGGCGCCGAATCCGGAGCCGGGGCCCGGCGGATCGCTCCATACCCCCGTGCCTGAGGGGACGGCACTATGGTTTCGTTGAACGAGGCCAACCACGCGGCCCTCCGCGCCCACCTCGCCGGGGGCTTCGCGCGAACCGGCCGCCGCTACCTCGGCGGCGACGCCGGGCCCCAGCTTGTCCTGCGCAGGCCCGTAGGGTGCCCGGCTTGTCGGCAGACGTGAGCAGCAGCCGGTTCCGGGCATGCGGGCGATTCGGCATTGCCCGAACAGGCGGTACCGGGCCAAGATCGCTGCGCAGGCCGAACTGCGGCCCGCACCGACCGTGAGGAGACCCGACCGTGCGTACCGACCCCCGGCAGACCGCTCAAAAGGCAGCCGAGGAGCTGCGCTCACGCAGCGGAGTCGACTCCTACGACGTCGCTCTGGTCATGGGCTCCGGCTGGGCTCCGGCCGCCGACGCGCTCGGCAGCGCCGGAACCGAGTTCCCGGTGACCGACTTCGCCGGGTTCGCGCCGCCTGCGGTCGCCGGGCACGCGGGGACCGTCCGCAGCCTGCAGGATGGCCGGCGCGACCTCCTCGTCTTCATCGGCCGTACCCACCTCTACGAAGGCCACAGCGTCGACACCGTGGTGCACAACGTGCGCACCGCCATCGCCGCCGGTGCCTCCACGGTCATCCTGACCAATGCGGCGGGCTCACTGCGCAGTGACCTCACTGTGGGAAGCCCCGTGCTCATCAGCGACCACATCAACCTCACCGCGCGTTCGCCGCTCACCGGAGCGAACTTCGTCGACCTCACCGGCACCTACAGTCCGGCCCTGCGCGCGCTCGCCCGGCGGGTCGACCCCTCCCTCGCGGAAGGCGTGTACGCCGCCATGCCCGGCCCGCAGTTCGAGACCCCCGCCGAGATCCGGATGCTCCGCGTCATGGGCGCGGACCTGGTCGGCATGTCCACCGCGCTGGAAGCCGTCTCCGCCCGTGAGTACGGAGCCGCGGTCCTGGGCATTTCCCTGGTGACCAACGTCGCCGCAGGCCTGACCGGCGAGCCGCTCGACCATGAGGAGGTCCTGGCCACCGGCCGCGACGCCGCTCCCGACGTCGGCGGGCTGCTGGCCGCTGTCGTCAAGGAGCTCTGACCCGACGGTCCGAATCGGTTGCGCGGACATGCGCCCTGGGAAGGACGAGACGACATGGGTGAGCCCTACCGTGAGCAGGCCCTTGCCTGGTTGGCGCAGGACCCCGACCCGCAGACGCGTGCAGAGCTGCGCGCTCTTCTCGATGCCGGCGACGACGACGCTCTGGCCGACAGGTTCGGCTCCCGGCTGGAGTTCGGCACGGCCGGGCTGCGCGGCGCACTCGGTGCCGGACCGAACCGGATGAACAGGGTGACCGTCATGCGCGCCGCAGCAGGCGTCGCCCACTGGCTCGGTCCCGGACGGACCGTCGTCATCGGCTACGACGCCCGGCACCGCTCCGCGGACTTCGCCCGCGACACGGCGGCCGTGCTCACCGGTGCCGGCTGCACCGCACTGATGCTTCCGGGCCCCCTCCCCACGCCCGTACTCGTCCACGCGGTCCGCGAACAGGGCGCCGATGCCGGAATCATGGTCACCGCCAGCCACAATCCGCCGCAGGACAACGGGTACAAGGTGTATATCGGAGGCACCGGGCCGCACGCCGGGAGCCAGATAGCTCCCCCCGTCGACACGGAGATCTCCGCGGCCATCGACACGGTCGGCCCGGTCGACGAACTGGAACTCGGTACGGATTGGACGGTGCTCGACGACCAGGTCGTGGATCACTACCTCGACGCCATCACCGATCTCCCGTTGGGCGCTGAGCGGGATGCCACTGTTGTCTACACACCCCTGCACGGCATCGGTCGCGACACCCTGGTCAAAGCGTTCGAGTGGACGGGGTTTCCACCGCCGACGGTGGTGCTGGAACAGGCCGATCCCGACCCGGACTTCCCGACGGTGGCGTTTCCCAACCCGGAGGAACCGGGGGCCATGGACCTGGTGCTGGCCGCGGGGCGCCGCGTCGGCGCCGATGTGCTCCTGGCCAACGACCCCGACGCCGACCGGCTGGCGGTGGCCGTGCCCGAGCGCCGGAGGCTCACCGGCGACGAGGTCGGCGGGCTGCTGGCCGAGCATGTCCTGAACGCCACGTCAGGCCAGGACCGCTTGGTGGCGACGACGATCGTCTCGGCCGGGCTGCTGGCCAAGATCGCAGCCGCGCACGGCGTCCGGTACGCCGAGACCCTCACGGGGTTCAAATGGCTGATCCGGGCGGGCGGGCCAGGTGATCGCGGCGTGTTCGCCTACGAGGAAGCGCTCGGCTACTGCCTGGGCGACGACAACGGGCGCCCGGTCGCGGACAAGGACGGTATCAGCGCCGCCTTGGCCGTCGCCGGCCTGGCCGCCGAGGCCAAACGGGAAGGGCGTACTCTGTGCGACCTCGCCGATGACCAAGCCCGCCGCTACGGCCTGCACGCCACCGGTCAGGTGGCGCTGCGGGTCGAGGACCGCACGCAGATCACTGCGGTGATGAACCGGCTGCGCACCGAGCCGCCCCGTTCCTTTGGGCCCTTGGCGGTCGAGGTCGTCGAGGACTTCGCAGCCGGCCGCAACGGGCTACCCCCCGCCGATGCCCTGCGCTACCGGCTCGGCGGCCCCGCCCGGGCCCGGGTGGCCCTGCGCCCGTCGGGAACCGAGCCCAAACTCAAGGCCTACCTCGAGGTGGTCCTGCCCGTCGACGCGGATATCCACCCGGTGCGCGCTGCGGCCGCCCGCCACCTCGGCGACCTCGAACACGCCGTCAAACGCCTCTTCCCACAGGACTGACCCGGACGAAGGCACCGGTGGCCGAACACCGCTTCCCGAAGCCTCCGGGAAAGTCCGGCCTTGCCAGATCAGACCGCGGAAAATGCGGCAGGGGCGCGGGCGAGGAATTCCACGGCGCTTTTCTTGAAGGCCTGCGCCGATACGGTGGTGCGGTGATCGCGCCGGGCGACGCGCAGCGCCCCGGCTGCGCCGGTGTCCTGGGCGAGCCGTTCCATGCCGTCCGCGAGCCCGTCCCGTTCCCCGGCGACAAAGAGCAGCGGGGTGCCCGCGGGTGCGGGGACCGCGGTGAACGGGTGGGCGGCCTGGCCCCGTGTGCACGCGGCGAGGGCCGCGGGGTCGTTGCCGGGCAGCGCCGCGGCGGCGCGGTGGACCTGCCCGAAGGGGCTCTGGTCGGTGCCGGGCCGATCCAGGTCGGCGCCTGCGAAGGCGTTCACCGGCCCGAAACCGCCGAGAACGGCGCGGCGCACCCGGTCAGGCCGGGCCAGGGCGAGCTCCCACGCCAGCCGGGAGCCCATGGAGTAGCCGATGATGTCGACGCGTTCGATCCCCAATGCGTCCAGAAGCAGCACGATATCGGTGACGAACACCGAAGGCGTGTACGCCTCGTCGGTGTGCGGCTTGCCACTGTTTCCGTGTCCGCGCAGGTCGAGGCCGACGGTCGGGAACCCCTCCAGCGCCCGCCCCCACCCTGTGCGGACCCAGTTCGACTCATGGCTCGAACCGAAGCCGTGCAGCAGCAGTACCGGAACCGGATGCCGTGCCGATCCGGGGGCGGTGGTGTAGCGCAGCGGCACGTCCGCGGGAAGTATCCGGTACATCGCTTCCTCCACTCGTCTGTACGGCCGGGACGCCCAGCGTTCCGTTGCCGGCGGGCCGCGCGGGATCCGGCGGCGGATCATTCCGCGGGCGGCCGCAACCGGACCCGGCGGGACGGCCTCTCCTCCTCCCGGGGGACCGTGCCGACGATCCCGGCCGCCTGTTCGGTCTCGAAGGTCACCAGGGCGGCGCCGACCTGGACGACCGCGCCCTCTTCGGCGTGCAGCCGGACGATGACGCCGGAGTGCGGGGAGGGGATCTCCACTGCCGACTTGGTCGTCTCCAGCTCCACCAGCGGCTGGTTGCGCTCGATGCGTTCGCCCGGCTCCGCCAGCCATTCCAGGACGGTCGCCTCGACGAGCCCTTCGCCGAGGTCGGGGAGCGTGAACGTCTGTTCGGCCATTGTCGTCAGAACTCCAGGGTCCGCTGCACCGCGAGCAGGATGCGGTCGATCGTGGGCAGGTACTGCGGTTCGAGGGGGCCCGCAGGGTAGGGGACGTCGAATCCGGTCACCCGTTGCACCGGTGCCGCGAGGTCGCAGAACACCCGTTCGGTGATGAGCGAGGAGACCTCGGCCCCCAGGCCGGCGGTGAGCGGGGCCTCGTGCACCACGACCGCGCGCCGGGTGCGAGAGACGGAAGCGGCCAGGCCGTCGGTGTCGATCGGTTTGAGCCAGCGCAGGTCGAGCACTTCGAGGTCGACGCCGTCCTCGGCGGCGAGTTCGGCGACCCGCAGACAGCGGTGCACCATCGCGCCCCAGGCCACCAGCGTGGCGTGCCGGCCGGGCCGGGCGATCCGGCTGGCTCCGATCGGATCGCCACCGGTGTCCGCGGCCTGGGCGCGGGCCCCGTCCAGCACCACCTGCCGCCGGTCCCAGTAGCGGGCCTTGGGCTCCATATAGATCACGGGGTCGTCGGAGCGGATCGACTGCAGCAGCAGGCGGTAGGCGTCGTTCGGGTCGGAAGGCGCCACGACCTTGAGGCCCGGTACGTGGGCGAACAGGGCCTCAAGGCTCTCGCCGTGGTGCTCGGGCGCCTGGATGCCGCCGAAGCTGGGCAGCCGCACGGTGATCGGCATCGAAGCGGCGCCGCGTGAACGGTAGTGCATCCGCGCCATCTGGTTGACGATCTGGTCCACGGCAGGGTAAGCGAACCCGTCGAACTGCAGTTCCGGTATGGGGCGCCAGCCGTTCATGGCCAAGCCGACAGCCAGCCCCACGATTCCGGACTCGGCGAGCGGGGTGTCGAAGACCCGGTTCTGCCCGTATGCGGCCTGCAGGCCGTCGGTGACGCGGAAGACGCCACCGAGACGGCCCACATCCTCGCCGAACACGAGTGTGGCGGGATCCTCGCGCAGGGCAGTGTCGAGTGCGCGGTTGATGGCCTGCTGCATCGTCATCTCGACGAGGGCGGCGCCGTTCGCGCCCCGCCCCTCTCCCACGAGGGCTTCAGTCAAGGCTCGACCTCCTCGCGCCAGAGCCGCTGCTGGCGGGCGAGCTCCTCGGTGGGCTCGCGGTAGACATAGGTGAACAGGTCTGATCCGGCGGGAGGCGGCGCGGTGGCGATCCCGTCGCGGATCCGCTCCACCGCGGCCCGGGCACCGTCCTCGATCTGTTCGAAGAAAGCGGTGTCGGCGTGGCCGGCTTCCTCCAGAGCGGTGCCCAGGCGGGGCAGCGGATCGCGTTCCTGCCAGGCGTGCTCCTCACCGCGGTCGCGGTAACGGGTGGTGTCGTCGGATGTGGAGTGGGGCGCGAGCCGGTAGGTGAGCGCCTCGATCAGCGTGGGCCCGCCGCCGGAGCGCGCCCTGTCCAGGGCCGAGCGCGTGGCGTTGTGGACCGCTGCGGCATCGTTGCCGTCGACGGTGATGCCGGGCATCCCGTAGCCGGCGGCGCGTGCCGCGATGGAGCCGCCGGCGATTTGGCGCTCATTGGGCACCGACAGCGCCCAGCGGTTGTTCTGGCAGAAGAACACGACAGGGGAGCCGAAGACACCGGCGAAGTTCAGCGCCTCATGGACGTCCCCCTGGGAACTCGCCCCATCGCCGAAGTAGGCGATCGCGCAGCCGGTCTCGCCGCGCAGCCGCTCTCCGAGGGCCCAGCCCACCGCGTGCGGTACGGGGCCGCCTACCACCGCGTTGATGGATCCGAACCGTGAGGCGATCGGGTCGTAGCGGCCACCGTGCCACAGCGCGCGGTGGCTCGCCAGGTAGCCGACCATGTCCACGCCGAGGGTGAGGGCGACGGCCATCTCGCGATAGGTCGGGAAGGCGAAGTCCCGGTCGCGGTCGAGCGCCGCGGCGCTGGCCACCTGGGCCGCTTCCTGGCCGCGCAGGGAGACGTAGGCGGGGAAGACCCCCTGGCGCTGGAGGGCGATGGCCTCTGTGTCCAGCAGGCGGGCGGTGAGCATATCGCGGTAGATGCGGCGCGCCGACTCCGCCGGGAGCGCTCCGGTGCGGTCGGGCGTGGAGCCGGCGCCCGGTGGCGCGTGGGTCTGCATGGCCGGCGACTCCCTCATTAATCGGGCACGGACGGATCAGGGGTGGACGGCCCTGACGGTTCAGCCTTGATTGTCTGCAATGAATCGACACTTTATCTAGATATACGAATAAGATCGATACATACGAGTACAATCAAGGCTGATATGTGCGTTTCCGTCTAGATGAGCGGAGTTCGGGGTGGGGAAAAGGACACACCGCGCCACCCGGGGGCGTTGTGGGAGGTGCCGGGATGGGCGGGTGGGAATGCGGCCTCGGGCGGTCAAAGATCCGGGAGTGGATCGGGGGGCAGCGCCTCGCGGCCGGCGAGCTCGGCATCGCAGGCATTGACCACCGACACGTACTCGTCGTCGATCTCGAAGGTGTGGCCGCCGAGGTCGAAGGTGGGGATGAGGTGGGTGTCCACCGGGCCGATGCGCACGTTGCGCGGGAAGACGCGCCAGATGCCCTTCGGGCGCGTGCGGCTCCAGAACCGGTTCACCAGCACCGTGACGGCCGAATCGGTCACCACGAAGACGAAGAACATCGACTCGTTCCACGACGCGGGGAAGATGTAGCGGATCTCGGCTCCGGCGGGCAGGAAGCCCCGCGCTCGCTCTCGGACGTTCGGGGAAACGGGCACGGCGACCCCCTTGCGTTCAGGCGTGCGTCCGCGCCATGCACGAGGGCGGACCTGATCGGACAATGCTAGATCCGGGCAGCGCGAAAGGGGAGGGGTGGAAAAGGAGGCCGCCCTCCGGCCCTGGGGCGCTGTTCGTCTCGAAAAGTGAGATTTGAATGGACGTAGGCGCCTGTCTCCTGTTACCTCGTTGCTTACCGTCTAAGACACTGGGAGTGGGCATGGGCCAGAGGGAGCAGGAGCGCCTGCGGCGCGTCCGGGAGAGCGCGGCAGCCGGTGTCGAACGCCGCGCGCCGGACAGCGCCGCCGATGCGGCGAACGGGGAACGCGAGCGCGGACGCCAGGGCCGGTCCGGCCGGCTCCCGGATGCCACCGACGAGACGATCATCGGCGCACTCGCCGACGACGCCCGGACCGGGGTCACCGAGATCGCCGCGATGGCCAACATCTCCCGGGCCACGGCCTACAACCGCATCAGGCGGCTGACCGACGACGGCGTCATCCGCGGATACTCCGTGGTCACCGACCACGCCAAGATGGGTCTCGGCGTCACCGCCCTGGTACTGATCTCGGGCAGCCAGCCCGACTGGCGGGCCAACCGGGAGATCCTGTCCTCCTATCCCGAGATCGAGTACTGCTGGTACGTGGTCGGGTCCGCAGACATCGTGCTGCTGGTGCGGGTGGCCGACACCAACCAGTTGCGCGACCTGATCCTGACACGGCTGCAGGCACTTCCCGGGGTGACCGCCACCCAGACCCTCACCGTCATCGACGAGGTCGTCCACCGTCCCGTCGTCCGCCCCACCGGCTGAGCGGTCTCCATCGCCCGAGGAACGAGCCCGGAGAAAAACAAGCACGCGTGCTTGTTTTTCTCCGGGCGGGCTGCCACGCTCAAGGCCATGGACGCCACACCCGTCGTGCGGATCGGCAACGCCTCGGGCTTCTACGGTGACCGCTTCGCCGCGATGCGCGAAATGCTCAGCGACGGCCCCCTGGACGTTCTGACAGGGGACTACCTGGCCGAACTCACCATGCTCATCCTGGGCCGGGACCGGCTCGGGGATCAGGAGCGGGGATATGCGCGGACGTTTCTACGGCAGCTGGAAGAATGCCTCGGACTCGCTGTCGAGCGGGGTGTCCCGATCGTCAGCAACGCCGGAGGACTCAACCCCGCCGCCCTGGCCGCGCGGTTGACAGAGCTCGCCGACCGCCTGGGCCTGCGCGTGCGCGTGGCCCGCGTCGAGGGGGACGACCTGCGCACCAGGGAATTCGGCGGCAAAGGCGCCGTCACCGCCAACGCCTACCTCGGCGCCCAGGGCATCGCGGCGTGCCTGCGCGCCGGTGCCGACATCGTCGTCACCGGCCGGGTCACCGACGCATCGCTCGTCGCCGGACCGGCCGCCGCGCATTTCGGCTGGAGCCCGGACGACCACGACGCCCTCGCCGGGGCGATCACCGCCGGACACATCATCGAATGCGGTGCTCAGGCCACCGGCGGCAACTACGCGTTCTTCACCGAGCTCCAAGCCGAAGGCCGCGACCTGACCCGCCCCGGCTTCCCCATCGCCGAGATCAGCGCCGACGGCTCCTCGGTCATCACCAAGCACGACGGCACCGGTGGGGCGGTCACCGTCGGGACGGTCACCGCGCAACTGGTGTACGAGGTCGCGGGTGCGCGCTACCCCAATCCCGACGCCACCGTCCGCCTCGACACGGTCCGGCTCATTCAGGAGGGGCCCGACCGGGTGCGCGTCAGTGGGGTGCGGGGCGAGGCGCCGCCGCCGGACCTCAAGGTCGGCCTCACCCGCATGGCCGGGTTCCGCAACGACATGGCGCTCGTGCTCACCGGGCTCGACATCGAGGAGAAGGCCGCACTGGCCGAACGCCAGATCCGTACCGCGCTCCACGGCCGCGAACCCCGCCACCTGGAGTTCCGCCTCTCACGACAGGGCGACCCGGACGCCCCCACGCAGGAGGGGGCGAGCGCCCGACTGTCCATCGAGGCGCGCGACAGCGACCCGGATGCCGTGGGCCGCGCCTTCAGCGCCGCCGTCGTCGAAGCGGCCCTGGCGAGCTACCCCGGTTTCCACGCGACATCCCCGCCCAAAGACGCCCGCCCCGACGGGGCCGTATTCGCTGCCGCCGAGGTCCCGGCCGGCCTTGTCGACCACGTCGCGGTGCTGCCCGACGGCACCCGTGTCGGCATCGACCCGCCCGCCGCCACCCGCGCCCTCGCCGAGGTCGCCGAACCGCCGCTGCCCGATGCTTTGCCGTCCGGCCCCACCCGGCGCGCCCCGCTGGGGCTGATCGCCGGCGCCCGCAGCGGCGACAAGGGATCCGATGCCAACGTGGGGGTGTGGGTGCGCACCGACGAGGAATGGCGGTGGCTGGTCCACACTCTCACCACTGCCGAGTTCCAGCGGCTGCTGCCCGAGACCGCTCCTTTGCCCGTCACCCGGCACGTGTTCGCCAACCTGCGCGCTCTCAACTTCGTCGTGGCGGGCCTGCTCGGCGACGGCACCGGAGGCGGTACCCGTTCCGACCCCCAGGCCAAGGCACTCGGCGAGTGGCTCCGCGGCCGCTGCATGGACATCCCGGAGGTGCTGCTGCCGTGACGGTTCTTCGGTCCCGACTCGATACCGCCGCGCCGGGGTTCGCCGAAGCGCGGGAATCGATGCTGGCCAAGCTCGCCGAACTGGATACCGAACACGCCAAGGCGCTGGCCGGTGGCGGGTCGGCCTACATCGACCGGCACCGCGGCCGCGGCAAGCTGCTCGCCCGGGAACGGATCGAGCTCCTCCTCGACCCCGATTCGCCCTTCCTGGAGCTGTCACCGCTGGCCGCATGGGGAAGCGACTATCCGGTGGGCGCCAGCGTCGTCACCGGCGTCGGCGTTGTCGAAGGCACCGAGTGCGTCGTCATCGCCAACGACCCGACCGTCCGCGGCGGTGCCAGCAACCCCTGGACCGGCAAGAAGACGATGCGCGCGATGGAGATCGCCGAGCAGAACCGGATGCCGTTGATCAACCTCGTCGAATCCGGGGGAGCCGACCTGCCCAGCCAGAAGGAGATCTTCATCCCCGGCGGGCGGATGTTCCGCGACCTCACCCGCTTCTCCGCGGCCGGCATCCCCACCGTCGCGCTGGTGTTCGGCAATTCCACCGCCGGCGGCGCCTATGTACCGGGAATGTCGGACCACGTCGTCATGGTCCGAGAGCGCTCCAAGGTGTTCCTCGGCGGGCCGCCGCTGGTGAAGATGGCGACCGGAGAGGAGAGCGACGACGAGTCGCTGGGCGGTGCCGAGATGCACGCCCGCGTCTCCGGCCTGGCCGACTACCTCGCCGCCGACGAGGCCGACGCCATCCGGACCGGGCGGCGGATCGTGGCACGACTCAACCGGCGCAAACCGGGGCCCCGCCCCGCGGCTTCCGTGGAGCCCCGCTACGACGCGGAGGAACTGCTCGGCATCGTCCCCAGCGACCTCAAGATCCCCTTCGACCCGCGCGAAGTGATCGCCCGTGTCGTCGACGGCTCCGATTTCGACGAGTTCAAACCCGCCTACGGCGCGGGACTTGCCACTGGTTGGGCGCGCCTGCACGGCTACCCGGTCGGTGTGCTGGCCAACGCCCACGGAGTGCTGTTCAGCGAGGAGTCACAGAAAGCGGCCCAATTCATCCAGCTCGCCAACCGGGCCGACACCCCGCTGATCTTCCTGCACAACACCACCGGGTACATGGTCGGCCGCGACTACGAACAGGGCGGCATCATCAAGCACGGCGCGATGATGATCAACGCGGTCTCCAACAGCACTGTGCCGCACTTGTCGGTACTGGTGGGCGCCTCCTACGGCGCCGGACACTACGGGATGTGCGGGCGCGCCTACGACCCCCGGTTCCTGTTCGCCTGGCCCAGCGCGAAGGCCGCCGTCATGGGACCGCAGCAGCTCGCCGGCGTGCTGTCGATCGTGGCTCGGCAGTCCGCCGCGGCAAAGGGCCGCGACTACAGCGAGGAACAGGACGCCGCGATGCGGGAAATGGTGGAGAACCAGATCGAGGCCGAGTCGCTGCCGATGTTCCTGTCCGGCCGGGTCTATGACGACGGCGTCATCGACCCCCGCGACACCCGCACAGTGCTGGGGCTGTGCCTGTCGGCCGCCCACAACGCCCCCGTACGCGGCGCCGACGGTTTCGGCGTCTTCCGGATGTAGCCAGGAGGCGCACGTGATCAGCACCCTGCTCGTCGCCAACCGCGGGGAGGTCGCCCGGCGGATCCTGCGCACCTGCCGCGGCCTCGGTATCGGCACCGTCGCGGTCTGCTCCGACCCCGACACCGACGCCCCGCACACCCGCGAAGCCGATGCCGCCGTCCGGCTCCCCGGGCGCGCTCCCGCAGACACCTACCTGTGCGCCGAGGCGATCATCGCGGCCGCGCAGCAGGCCGGCGCCGACGCCCTCCACCCCGGATACGGGTTCCTCGCAGAGAACGCGTCGTTCGCCCGCGACGTGATCAAAGCCGGGCTGGTCTGGGTCGGGCCGCGGCCCGAGGCGATCGAAGCCATGGGCACCAAGATCAGCGCCAAGGAACTCGCCGCCCGGGCCGGGGTGCCGGTGTTCGGCGGCCTCGTCCCCGAATCCGTCACCGAAGACGACCTGCCGGTGCTGGTCAAAGCGTCCTCGGGCGGCGGCGGCCGGGGCATGCGGGTCGTTCGCGACCTCGCCGATCTACCCGGCGCGGTCGAAGCCGCACGCTCCGAGGCCGCTGCCGCGTTCGGCGACGCGGCCGTGTTCTGCGAACCCTACGTCGAACGGGGACGGCACATCGAGGTGCAGCTCCTCGCCGACGCTCAGGGCACCGTCTGGGCGGTGGGAGAGCGCGACTGCTCCATCCAGCGGCGGTACCAGAAGGTCATCGAGGAGGCCCCGGCCCCCGGTATCTCCGCCGATCTGCGCGAACGGCTGCACGACGCGGCCCGCCGAATGGCCGCCGCCATCGGCTACACCGGCGCGGGCACCGCCGAGTTCCTCGTGGCCGAGAACGGGGCGGCCTCCTTCTTGGAGATGAACACCCGGCTCCAGGTGGAGCACCCCGTCACCGAGTGCGTCACCGGCCTGGACCTGGTGGAGTGGCAGCTCCGCATCTCCGAAGGGGAGGCACTGCCCGCCGGAGGGCCGCCGCCCGCCCGCGGCCACGCGATCGAGGCCCGGCTCTACGCAGAGGACCCCGCGCACGACTGGCGCCCGCAGAGCGGCACCGTGCACGCGTTCTCCGTGCCCGCGGCAGTCGCGGAATTCACCGCACCGGCGCACCACGGGATCCGGGTCGACAGCGGGGTGAAGGACGGCGCCGCCGTCGGCGTCGACTACGATCCCATGCTCGCCAAAGTCATCGCCTGGGGCGCCACCAGGGCCGACGCCGCCCGCAGACTGGCCGTGGCGCTGGCCGGAGCAAAGCTGCACGGCCTCGGCAACAACCGGGACCTGCTCGTGCGCATCCTGCGCCACCCCGCCTTCGGCGCCGGCGAGGTGCACACCGGCTTCCTCACCGACCACGGCGCCGCTGAACTCGCCCGGCCACTGGCAGACGCCGAAACCACGCGCCTTGCGGCACTGGCGGCGGCACTGGCCGACGCGGCGGCCAACCGCGAACGGGCCCCCGTCCTGGGCACCCTGCCTCCCGGGTGGCGCAACCTGCCGTCGCAACCGCAGACCAAGCGGTACCGGACCGCCGACGGGGAAGAGCCGGCGGTCGCCTACCACTGCACCCGCGACGGGTTCCAGGCGGATCGCCCCAGCGGTGTGCACGTAGTCCGGGTCGCGCCCGGCGAGGTGGTGCTCGAAACAGGCGGGGTGCGCCGCACCTTCACCGCCGCGACCTATCCCGGGCCACTCACCTGCGTGGATTCGCCTCTCGGCGCTGTCTCGCTGTTTCCCGTCGACCGGTTTCCCGCTCCAGAGGACACCACCGAGCCAGGAGCCCTGCTCGCACCCATGCCGGGAGCGATCGGCAGGGTCGTGGTCGCCGAGGGCGACCGGGTGCGCGAAGGGGACCTGCTGATGTGGCTGGAAGCCATGAAGATGGAGCACCGGATCACCGCCCCCGCAGACGGCGTGGTCACCGAACTGCCGGCTGCGCCGGGCGGCAGGGTCGAGGCCGGCGCGGTACTGGCGGTCGTGGACGAAGCAGCCGCGGAAGACGAGGAAAGGGGCAGACCATGAGCTTCACCGAACCCGCGGAGCGGGTGGCGCTCCGCGAGGCCGTCGCCGGGTTCGCCGGCGACTACGGTGCACAGTACTTCCAACGGAAAGCCCGGGCGGGGGAGTACCTCACCGAACTGTGGGCGGCGGCCGGGAAGCTCGGCTACCTCGGCGTCAACCTGCCCGAGGAGTTCGGCGGCGGAGGCGGCGGCATCGGCGACCTCGCCGCTGTCCTCGAAGAGCTCAGCGCCGCAGGCTGCCCCACTCTGATGATGGTGGTGTCCCCGGCCATCTGCGGCACCGTGCTGGCCCGCTTCGGCACCCCCGAACAGCAGCAGCGCTGGCTTCCCGGAATCGCCTCCGGGCAGAGCATCCTCGCCTTCGCCATCACCGAGCCTGACGCGGGCTCCAACTCCCACAACATCACCACCACCGCGCGGCGCGACGGCGCGGACTGGCTCCTCACCGGACGCAAGACCTTCATCTCCGGTGTGGACGTCGCCGACGCGGTGCTCATCGTCGGCCGTACCGAGGACGCCGCGACGGGCAGGCTCAAACCCGCGCTCTTCGTGGTCCCGACCGACACCGCCGGGTTCGAGGCCCGGCCCATCGAGATGGACTTGGTCAGCCCGGACCACCAGTTCGGCCTGTTCCTGGACGATGTCCGGCTGCCCGCCGATGCGCTGGTGGGCGACCCCGACAGCGGGCTGCTCCACCTGTTCGCCGGGCTCAACCCCGAACGCATCATGGCGGCGTCCCTGGCGACCGGATCGGCCCGACACGCGCTCTCACGCGCGGTCGCCTACGCCAACGAGCGCGAGGTGTGGGGCAGGCCCATCGGCGCCCACCAAGGGTTGGCGCATCCGCTCGCCCAGGTCAAGGTCGAGTTGGAGCTGGCCCGGCTGATGACCCAGAAAGCCGCCGCCCTCTACGATTCCGGTGACGACGCCGGAGCCGGAGAGGCCGCGAACATGGCCAAGTACGCCGCCGGTGAGGTAGCGGTACGCGCCGTCGACCAGGCCGTGCAGACCCTGGGCGGCAACGGGCTGGCCAGCGAGTACGGCCTGGGCGCCGCGATCGCGACATCGCGCCTGGGGCGCATCGCACCGGTGAGCCGCGAGATGGTCCTGAACTTCGTGGCCCAGCACTCACTCGGCCTACCGAAGTCCTACTGAAAGGAGTCGGGCACACGTGGACGCACCGGGCGCTGCGCCCGCGGACCGGGGACCGCAGCAGGAGCGCAGCCGGGCCACGCGGCAGCGGCTGTTGGAGGCTGCGGTGGAGTGCCTCGCGCAGACCGGAGCCGCCGGGAGCACCGTCGGCGCCGTGGCCGAGCGCGCCGGCGTGTCGCGCGGGGCCGCCCAGCACCACTTCCGCACCCGGGAGGACCTGTTCACCGCGGCGCTGCGGCACATGAGCCAGACCAGACTGGATGACCTGCGGTGCCGCGCCGCCGGTCTGCCCGAGGGGAGAAGCCGCACCGAGGCTGTCGTCGAGATGCTCGTCGACGCCTACAGCGGACCGGAGTTCGACGCGGCCCTGCAGTTGTGGTCGGCCGCGGCCAACGACCCCCGGCTGCGTACCCACGTGATCCCCCTGGAAGAGCACATCGGCCGGGAGGCGCACCGCGCCGCCGTGGAGCTGCTGGGGGCCGACGAGTCAAAGCCCGGTGTGCGGGAGGCGGTGCGGGCCACCCTGGACCTCGCCCGCGGCCTTGGGCTGGCCGGCCTCCTCACCGACGACCGCGCCCGCCGCCGCGGCGTCATCCGCCAATGGGCCGCCATGCTGGAACGGGAACTCGCAGAGAAGCGGCGAGACAGTGGGCGACGGTAAGCAGCGGTACATTGAGGCGGCCGGTCCGGCCCTGCTTTCCCCAGGGCCGAACCGGTCTGCTGGTGATCACGCCCCCGGCGTACCGGCGAACGTGCACCAGACTTCGCGCCCCAGGTAGTTGCCCCGGTGGCCGAAGGAGTCGGCCAGGTATTCCACCAGCGCCAGCCCCCGGCCGCCCTCGGCGTCGATGCCCGCGCCACCGACCGTGGGCACCTCGTCGGAGCCGTTGTCGCGGACGGTGATGCGCAGGTGGTCGGGGTGGAATTCGACCCGCACCCATACCACCCCGCCCGCCCACGTGGAGCGGGTGTGGGTGACGGCGTTGGTGACGAGTTCGCTGACGCACAGTTCGGCATCCGCGACGAGGTCGTCGCCGTAGTCGCACAGGACCATGCGCACCCAGGCGCGAGCGGCGGCGACCTGGTCGAGCGAGCCCGCGAAACAGCCGCACTTGACCCAAGTCGGAGAGGAGCCGGTGAACCGTCCGGTCATAGGTATCACCTCAAGCGGTGGAGAGATAGGGGTCACACCCTGTGCGGGTGTGCTCACACCAGAAATATAGACCTCTAATGTGAGAGGTGCAGTTGAACATCGAAAAACTGTGGACTCTTTGTGGGAGCCGAGTCGTCCGGCCATGATTGACCTCATGGCGACGAACCCGACGATCGGACGTTGGCAACTGGCGTTCGAGCTCAAGCGGCTACGAGGCGGCAAGACGCGCGATTCGGTCGCCCGGGGCATCGAGGTCGCACCTACGAGCATCACGCGCTGGGAGGACCCCGCCCAGACACTGCCGCGCCTCCGGGATCTGAAGGCTCTGCTGAGCTACTACGAAGTAGCGGAAGGCGACGCACAGCGCCTGCTTGATCTCTACGCGCAGGCGAAAAAGCGAGGTTGGTGGCAGACCTACGGGGTGGAGAAGCGGTACGGAACGTACATCGGACTGGAAGCCGCGGCTACTCGGATCGAGACCTTCGAGAGCGAGCTGGTCCCCGGCCTCTTCCAGACCGAGGATTACGCCCGCGCAGTCACAGCGAAGACAGCGCCGCACACCACGGCCGAAGAAATCGAGGCCAACGTCAAGGTCCGATTGGAGCGGCAGAGGACCTGGCACGAATCGCAGCCGGAAACGTGGGCGATACTCGCCGAGCCCGCGATCCGGCACTACGTCGGCGGGGCGGCCGTCATGCGAGACCAGCTCGAACGGCTCGTGGAGTTGTCGTATGAGCCGCATGTCGATGTGCAGGTCATCCCGTTCAGCGCGGGTGGCCACGCTGCATTGGAGCGGGGATCGTTCGTGCTGCTGCACCTTGATGACATATTCGTTGTCTACACCGAGGGAGTCGCCAGTAATCTCTTCCAGGACCGCCCCGAAGACCTCGAGAGCCATCGAAAGATCTTGGACAAGCTGCGAGCGGATGCCATCAGCCCGGAACAGAGCCGCGTGCTCATACAGGCAGCAGCGCGTGACATGGAATGAGTGCCAAGGAGGCAACGTGTCGACAACCGAGTTCCGCAGTGCCACATGGCGGAAGTCCACGTACAGCGGTTCAGGAGGCAACTGCGTCGAGGTCGCGGACCTCGTGGGGGTGCATGCTGTCCGGGATTCGAAGCGGCCGGATGCGGCGGAGCTGAGGTTCTCTCCGGCTGAATGGGGTGCGTTCCTCAGAGCCGTGAAGGGCCTCGGGTCGGGATTCTGAGTCTCCTAAGCGGACACAGCGCGCATTTCACCGACCTTGGACAGCGTTATGGCCGGTATGCCGGGATCCGCGCATCCATTGTCGTTTTATTGCCACCCCACCCACCAGTCCGGCAACGCGATGGGCGCCCGCCCTTCCAGGGCGGGCGCCCATCGCGGGCCGGGTGCGTAGGGCTCAGATGGGCACCATGAGGTAGGTGGTCACCGAGATCAGCACGAAGACCGTGCCGACCACGACGGCGGCCATGGCCGCCCACCGCGCCCACGGCCGACTGGCCTCGTTGGCGAGCACCAGGCTGAGCAGGCCGAGGACCACGCCCAGCAGCGCGGTCGCACCGTCACCCAGGATCACCGAGGTGAGGGCGGAGACCTGGTCCACCGCCCGGACACTCGCATACATTTCGGCGAGCCGGGTGCCGACGAGCGCGGCCGCCACCATCAGCAGCGCCGCGATACCGAAGGTCTCCGCCGAGACCACCCCGGCGGTCGGGGGCGTCCCCAGCGGCCAGCCGTCCCCCGCAATGTAGTCGTCCTCGGCCTCTTCGGCCCCTTCAGCCGAGTCGGCCTCTTCGGACGTGCCCTGGGCCGCCGTGCCGCCGGTGTCGCCGTCGGCCGCGTCGGCCCGGCCGCGCTCTTCCGCCTCTGCCGGGGCCGCGGTGCCCTCGGCGGCGGGCTCTTCTGTCGTCTCCGTGCTGTCTTTCGCAGGCATGTACATCAGTTCCTGTGTGGGGGTGCGCCAAGGGTGCCGTCGGCAGCGGTCTTTCGGGTCGGTCGACGGTGGACGCTCGCGGCACCCGAGGGCCAACCTACCGTTCCGCACCGTGCGAGTGTGCTCGCACAGCGCGATCACCGGGCCGGTCCGTGAACGGGGATCAGCGATCCGCCTGCTGGACCTCCTGCCGGGCGGCCTCGGCGCCTAGCGCGATAGGGGCGGCCAGCCATTCGTCGGGCAGGCCGAAGGCATCGGTGAGGGCGACGGCATAGGGGCGCAGTTCGCGGCAGAGCGTGTTGACCGCCTCGGTGACGGCCTTCGCACGGGGAGCGGTGAGCCGCTCGTGCTCCAGGAACCAGGCGCGGTCCTCCTCGATGATGGAGAGCACGTAGAGATCGCAGAGCCGGTCCAGAAGGGCCCGGGTCCCGGTGTCGGTGCACCGGTCGATGCCGGCGACGAACGCCTCCAAGACGATGCGATCGATGTGCGCCCGGCCCGCGTGGAGCACGTGGTCCTGAGCGCCGTTGAAAACGTCGAAGGCGTCGGCGCCGTCGGATCCGGCCCGCCGCAGCCGCCGCGCCAGCCCGTCGATGATGTGCTCCTCGCGGTCCTCCAGCAGCTTGAGCTGCCAGCCGCGGTCGCGCAGATCGGCGTCGTCGCCGCGCCCGGGAGCCGCGCTCACCAGGCGGTCGATCAGCGAGCGGGCGGCGGTGCGCTCGATGACGGCGCCGAAGAACTGGCCCGCCGCGAAGCGGGCCATTCCCAGCGGGTCCAAGTCGCTGAAGGCGTCCCGGTAATCCGTCAGCAGGCCCTTGGCGACGAGTTGGAGCAGGACCGTGTTGTCGCCCTCGAAGGTGGTGAAGACATCGGTGTCCGCCTTGAGCTGGGGGAGGCGGTTCTCGGAGAGGTAGCCGGCGCCGCCGCACGCTTCCCGGCAGGTCTGGATGGCGGCGGTGGCATGCCAGGTGGAGACGGCCTTCAGCCCGGCGGCGCGGGACTCCAGCTCGCGCTGGGCGCGCTCGTTGAGCGGCACCGCTCCGGTCTGGCTGTCGTGCAGGGTGGAGACCAGTTCCTCCTGCGCGAAGCGCAGGGCATAGGTCCGGGCCAGCGCGGGCAGCAGCCGGCGCTGGTGGGCGAGGTAGTCCAGCAGCACGACCTCCTCTCCGGTCCCGGGCCGGTCGAACTGGCGGCGGGTGTCCGCGTAGCGGAGTGCGATCGCCAGCGCCGCCGCGGTCGCGGTTCCGGCGCCCCCGGCGACGCTGATCCGGCCGCGTACGAGTGTGCCCAGCATGGTGAAGAAGCGCCGATTCGGGTTGTCGATGGGACTGGTGTAGGTGCCGTCGGGGGCGACGTCGCCATAGCGGTTGAGCAGCGCGGTCCGCGGCACCCGGACCCGGTCGAACCAGATCCGGCCATTGTCCACGCCGTTGAGTCCGGCTTTGGGGCCGCAGTCCTCGATGCCCACATCGGACAGCGGCCGCCCCTCGCTGTCGCGGATCGGCACCAGCAGCGCGTGCACCCCGTGGTTCGAGCCCTCGGTGATGAGCTGGGCGAACACGACGGCCATGCGGCCGTCGCGGGCGGCGTTGCCGATGTAGTCCTTGCGCGCCGCCTCGTCGGGCGTGTGCACCACGAACTCCTCGGTGGCCGGGTCGTATTCCGCGGTGGTCCGCAACCGCTGCACGTCAGAGCCGTGACCGGTCTCGGTCATCGCGAAGCAGCCTGGGAGGTCCAATGAGATGACGCGGGGCAGGTACACGGCGTGGTGCTGTTCGGTTCCCAGCGCCTGGATCGCTCCGCCGAACAGGCCCCATTGCACACCGACTTTGACCATCAAGGAGAGGTCGCTCACCAGCATCTCGAACGCCGCGACGGAACCGCCCACGTCGTCGGCGCCGCCGTAGGCGGACGGGAACCCGTAGGTGGGGATCTCGGTCGCCGCGATGGCCCTGAGCTGCTCCATGACGCGTTCGCGGTGCTCGGCGGTCCCGAGCCCGGCGACGGGGGCGAACAGGTCGCCACGCACCTGCTCACGGACCAGCCGCCGCACGCGCCCCCACCGCCCGTCCAGCAGTTCGCGCAGTACGGGCCCGTTGATCTGGAACTGCGGATCGGCCATGCTGCTCTCCTCTGTGAATACCGCCGCACCCGTCGTACCACTTCCCCGCCGAACCGGCGGGAGGTAACACGCGGATCCGGGAAAACCTCTCCGTAACGGACTCTCAACGAGCACGAAAAGGAATCCACGGCGGCGGACAACCGGCCGGAGGTCCGGGACACGGTCCCCTCTGATCGGGTGCCTGTCCCTCACCGCAGGGCAGGCGCACTCCGCCCCCGGCCAGGCCGAGGCGGTTTCGCCCGCGGTGCCTCTTCCCGAAGGCTGTTTCCACCTCCGGCCACGCCGGCCACGGGAAACGGGCGCAGCGGGACCACACGACGGGCCGCCGGCTCCGGTACGGTGAACTCCGTGATCAAGGTAGGAGTGTTCGGCGCCCGCGGGCGCATGGGGTCCGAAGTCGTCACGGCGGTCCAGCAGGCCGCCGACACCGAGCTGGTGGCCGGTATCGACGAGTCCGATGACCGCGAGCAGGTGCGCGGCGCCGAGGTCGTCGTGGACTTCACCCACCCTGATGCGGTGATGGGCAACCTGCGCTGGCTGATCGAGAACGGCGTCCACGCTGTGGTCGGCACCACCGGGTTCGATGAAGCCAGGCTGTCCGAAGTCGGCGAACTGCTGGAGCGCACCCCCGGGGCCAATGTGCTCATCGCACCCAACTTCGGTATCGCCGCGGTGCTGATGATGCACTTCGCGGCGAAGGCGGCGCCCTACTTCGACTCGGCCGAGATCGTCGAGCTGCACCACCCCAACAAGGCCGACGCGCCCAGCGGCACCGCCCGCCGGACCGCCGAACTCGTGGCCGAGGCGCGGGCGCGGGCAGGCGCGGAGCCGATGCCCGACGCGACCACGTCCGAGCTCGCGGGGGCGCGCGGTGCCGACGTGGGCGGCGTACGCGTGCACGCGCTGCGCCTGGCCGGGCTCATCGCGCACCAGGAGGTCGTCTTCGGCACCCATGGCGAGACGCTCAAGATCCGGCACGACTCGATGAACCGCGAGTCGTTCATGCCCGGTGTGCTGCTGGGCGTGCGACAGGTCGCCGACCTTCCGGATCGCCTCACGGTGGGCTTGGAGCCCCTGCTCGACCTGGATTGACCGCCCTGGGCGGCACGCGGCCCCTCCGACAGCCCGTACGGCATACCGCCGCGTTCCGCCCGATACGGCTGAATGACGACATTGGCGATAGGAACGAGCAGAGCGGGCACAGTGCCGGATCTCGCGGCGGAGCTCAGCCCAGTGCCAGACCCCCACTGAACAGCAGGCCGAAGACCATTTGCAGGCGGCCGGTCTCGCCCAGGCCCGCGACCAGGTCCCGCCCTGTCTGCCCGCCCGCGACCCGCCGGATCGGACCGAGCGCCAACGGCAGTGCGAGCAGTACAAGGGCCGCCCAAGGGGCCGCCGGGAAGGTCCCCAGAGCGATGGCGAAGGCGCCGACCAGGCAGCCGAGGTAGAGCCTCCGGGTGGGGCGGTCGCCGAGGCGTACGGCCAGGGTGACCTTTCCGGTCGCGGAGTCGGTCGGGATGTCCCGCAGGTTGTTGATCACCAGTACCGAGCAGGAGAGCAGCCCTATCGGCACAGCGGCCACCCAACCGTGCCAGGGAACCGACCCGACCTGGACGAACACCGTACCGACCACCGCGACCAGGCCGAAGAACACGAACACCGACACCTCGCCGAGGCCGCGGTAGCCGTAAGGGGTGTTCCCTCCGGTGTAGAACCAGGCGGCCACGATCGCGGCCGCTCCCACCAGCAGCAGCCACCAGGACGAGACCGCCACCACGGCCAGGCCGAGCACTGCGGCCAGGGCGAAGCACGCCCACGCGGCCACGAGTACCTGCCGCGGCGCGGCCAACCGCGCGGCGGTCAACCGGGTCGGCCCGGTCCGTTCCTCGGTGTCGGTCCCCCGAATCCCGTCGCTGTAGTCGTTGGCGTAGTTCACCCCGACCTGCAGGGCCAGGGCGACACCCAGCGCGAGCAGCGCCGCCCACCACACCGCGCCGCCCACTCCGATGGCGACGCCGGTCCCGGTTGCCACCGGGACGACCGAATTCGGCAATGTGCGCGGGCGCGCCCCCGCGACCCACTGGCTGACCGTGGCCACGCCTACGTCCTTCTCTCTTCGCGGCGATCCGGGTTGTACATCAACGGTAGTGCCGCTTTGACCTCCCCCGGACGCCTCCCCGGCGCGTCAGCCGCCGATAGCCGCATGCAGCCGGATCATCGGGAGCGGCGCCCCCACGTCCAGCTCGCGGCGTGCCCCGTCCGGCCGCCACCCGACGGCCTCCAGGAAACCGCGCAGCGGGTTCTCGCTTTCGAGGACCCATGCGTGCACCGTGTGGAACCCGTCGTCGACCAGGTGATCCACCGCGGCGTTGAGCAGGCGGCTGCCGTGCCCCGCCCCGACATGGTCGGGGTGGACGTGCAGCGCGTAGAGCTCCGCGTCGGTGCCCGGCCAGCGGTCGGCGTCCTCGGCCGGGCCGAGCGCCGTGAACCCCGCGACCGCACGGTCGTCGGTGGCGACGAGGACCCGGTGCCGCGAGGTGGGCGGGCTCTCCACTGCGGCACGCCACTGCTCGCGGAACCGCAGCCCCGCCTCCTCACCGGCGAGTTCGGCGAGTACGGAGCCGGGCAGCGCCGCTCCGTACATCGACTGCCACGCCGCTACCTGGATATCCACGACGGCGCTGATATCCCCAGCACGGGCAGATCTGACAAAACGCTGTGTCGACACGGGGAGGCCCTCATCGGATCGGTGGACGGCAGTGTGACAGGCATGTTCCCAGCCCGCACGCACTTCGGGCAAAACCGCCTTGCCGAGCGGGACCGGAACCGGGACCGGACGGTGCCTGGGCGGCTTTGCCCGGAAGGAGGGACCCGGAGGGCGCTACCCGTGGAATCCCTGACTTCTCCCCCGATAAGGGCTGTCCGGTAGGAGGGCGGGCCCATCCGTGAGACCATCGAGGGGTGAGCATCATCATTCGAATCGTCGTGAACGCGATCGCGCTCGGGGCAGCGGTGTTCCTGGTCGAGGGGATCAATGTCACCGCTGAGTCGACGGCCGACAAGGTCGTGGTCTACCTCGCCCTCGGCGTGATCTTCGGCGTCGTCAACGCCGTCATCAAACCGATCGTGAAAACCGTCGGGTGTGCCTTCTACATCCTCACCCTCGGATTGATCGCGCTGGTCGTCAACGCTCTTCTGCTGCTGCTCACCGAGTGGATGGCCGGTCTGTTCGGCCTCGGCTTCACCATCGACGGCTTCTGGGCGGCGTTTTGGGGCGCGATCGTCATCGCCGTCGTGAGCTGGCTGCTCAGCATGTTCCTCCCGGACAAGGATGATTGACCTGCTTACTCGGTGTGGTGTGAGACACGCTGATGAGTGGTGGAAGACGGGTAAACGTCCCGGAAAATCCACTTCGACCGGTGTACATGGCCGCAGGTAGGGTCCAGGCGCGGTACGTTTTCCCTATGTCAGCCAGCACTACGCCGAATGCGCCCTTCGGTCAGATGTTGACCGCCATGGTCACGCCCATGCAGGAGAACGGTGACGTCGACTACGACGGCGCCGCCCGGCTGGCCGCGTACCTGGTCGATGAGCAGCGCAATGACGGCCTTGTTGTCAGCGGTACCACGGGTGAGTCGCCTACGATGAGCGACGAGGAAAAGGACCGGTTGCTGCGGGCCGTGCTGGAGGCCGTCGGCGACCGCGCCACCATTGTCGCCGGCGTCGGCACCAACGACACACGGCACAGCATCGAACTGGCCAAAGCGGCCGAGCGCGCCGGCGCCCATGGTCTGCTCACTGTAACTCCGTACTACAACAAGCCCCCGCAGGAAGGACTGATCCGGCACTTCACCGCGATCGCCGACGCCACCGGGCTCCCGGTGATGCTGTACGACATCCCGGGCCGTACCGGCACCCCCATCGCATCGGAGACGCTGGTCCGGCTGGCCGAGCACCCCAGGATCGTCGCGAACAAGGACGCCAAGGACGACATCGGTGCCAGCTCCTGGGTCATGGAGCGCACCGGACTCGCCTACTACTGCGGCTCCGACATGCTGAACCTGCCGCTGCTGTCTGTGGGAGCGGCCGGGTTCGTCAGTGTCGTGGGACACATCGTCGGAGCCGACCTGCACGACATGATCGACGCCTACGAGGCCGGCGACGTCGCCCATGCCCTGGCCATCCACCGTCGCCTGACCCCTGTCTACACCGGCATCTTCCGCACCCAGGGCGTCATCACCAGCAAGGCGGTGCTGAACATGTTCGGATTGCCCGGCGGTCCGGTGCGGACCCCGCTGGCCGACGCGTCCGCCGAGCTGCAGGCGCTGCTCCGCGAGGACCTGGCCGCGGCGGGCGTGAAAGGGCCGATCGGTCTGGCTCCGCACCAGGCGGTTCCGGCCAGTGTGGTGGGCGTCGAACGGTTGACGGAAGGATCCGCATGAGTCATCCGCACCCTGAACTCGGCCCGCCGCCGCCGCTCGCGGACGGGGCCCTGAGAATCGTCGCTCTTGGCGGTCTCGGCGAGATCGGCCGGAATATGACGGTCTTCGAGTACGGCGGCAAACTGCTCATCGTCGACTGCGGCGTGCTGTTCCCCGAGGAGGAACAGCCCGGGGTCGACCTGATCCTGCCCGACTTCGACTTCATCCGGGACCGTCTCGGCGACGTCGAGGCGCTCGTTCTCACCCACGGGCACGAGGACCACATCGGCGCCGTACCGTTCCTGCTGCGCGAGCGCCCCGACATTCCACTGGTGGGTTCGCGGCTCACCTTGGCCCTGCTCTCGGCCAAGCTGGGCGAGCACCGCATCAAGCCGGAAACGGTGCAGGTCGAGGAGGGCGACCGGTGCTCCTTCGGCCGGTTCGACTTGGAATTCCTCTCGGTCAACCACTCCATCCCCGACGCGCTCGCCGTCGCGATCCGTACCCCGGCCGGGACGCTGCTGCACACCGGCGACTTCAAGATGGACCAGTTGCCGCTGGACGGCCGCCTCACCGATCTCGCCGGGTTCGCCCGGCTCGGCGCCGAGGGGGTCGACCTGCTGCTGGCCGACTCCACCAACGCCGAGGTCCCCGGCTTCGTCACCAGCGAGCGCGACATCGCGCCGGTGATCGACGAGGTCTTCGACCAGGCCGAGCAGCGCATCATCGTCGCCTGCTTCGCCTCGCACATCCACCGCGTGCAGCAGGTGCTCGACTCCGCTAAGGCGCACGGCCGCAAGGTGGCGTTCGTCGGCCGCTCAATGGTCCGCAACATGAACATCGCGCGCGACCTCGGGTACCTGACCGTCCCCGGCGACCTGCTCGTGGACATCAAGCAGCTCGACGACCTGCGACCGAACGAAGCCGTGCTGATCTCCACCGGTTCCCAGGGCGAGCCGATGTCGGCGCTGACCCGCATGGCCAACCGCGACCACCAGATCCGCATCGAGAAAGGCGACACCGTGCTGCTCGCCTCCTCGCTGATCCCGGGCAACGAGAACTCGGTCAACCGGGTGATCAACGGGCTGACCCGCTGGGGAGCCAAGGTCGTGCACAAGGGCAACGCGCTGGTGCACGTCTCCGGGCACGCGCCGGCGGGCGAACTGCTCTATGTGCACAACATGGTCAAGCCGCGCAACTTCATACCGGTGCACGGCGAATGGCGGCACATGCGGGCACACGCCCGGCTGGCCGAACTGGCCGGACTGGACGAGGACCGCATCTGCATCGCCGAGGACGGCGTGGTCGTCGACCTGGTCGAGGGCCGGGCGCGCATCACCGGCGCCGTGCCCGCAGGCTATGTCTACGTGGACGGTGCCTCGGTCGGCGACGTCACCGAGTCGGCGCTCAAGGACCGCCGGATCCTCGGGGAGGAGGGCTTCATCTCGGTCATCGTCGCGGTCGACTCCACCTCGGGCAAGATCGTCGGTGAGCCGGAGATCCATACCCGCGGCGCCGGTATCGACGTCGACGCCTACGATGACGTCATCCCGAAGATCCAGGACGCGCTGGAGCGTGCGGCCGCCGACGGCATCACCGACCCCGCCCAGATGCGCCAGCTGGTACGCCGGGGGATCGGTCGCTGGGTGAACGAGACCTACCGGCGCCGTCCGATGATCGTCCCGGTGATCGTGGAAATCTGATTCCGGTTCCCGAGCGTGCCCGGTCCCGTGTCCGGCGCTTTGCGGGCGTCTATGGGGCCGTGCGGGGCACCGGACACGGCCGGCGAAGGCCCGAGCAGGCTGACACGCCCGAGAGAGGGCGAAAAACCGCGCCTCGCGGGCGAGCGCTAGTAAGGTGCCCAGCATGGCCACCCGTGCGCCCAAAACCCCTCGGCGAGATGGCGGTGCGTCTCGGAACAGCGGCTCGGGCACCAGGAACACCACTGGGAAGAAGCCACCGGCCCGCCGGACAACGCGGCCGTCTGCGCCACGGAAGGCTCCGCAGAAGAGCACCGCTGCGGAAGGACCCATCGCCCTGCTCTTCATCTGGCTGGGCCGCAGCCTGCTGCTGGTCTGGAAGTTGCTCGCGCACACGGTCGGCGGGCTGGCGCGCGCCGCCGGACGCAGCGCCCGCGACCTCGACCCGGACCTGCGTCGCGATGGGGCCGGCCTGGTGCTGCTCGCCCTGGGCCTGCTCATCGCCGCCGCGGTCTGGTGGGAAACCGAAGGGCCGCTCCCAGAGGTCACCCGGACCGTGGTCGTCGGTGCGTTCGGCACCTTCTCACCGGTTCTGCCGCTGCTGTTCCTGCCTTTCGCCTGGCGGCTGATGCGCACTCCGGGCAGCGGTGAGACGGACGTCGGCCGGCTGTTCATCGGCTCCACGGCGCTGCTGGCAGGCCTGCTCGGTCTGATCCACATCGGGCACGGCATCCCCTGGCCGGCTGACGGCCAGGAAGCGATGCACCGGGCCGGCGGGCTCATCGGTTTTGCGGCCTCAGGCCCGCTCAGCATGCTCATCACACCGTGGGTCACCGGTGTGCTGCTGTGCCTGCTTCTTGTCTTCGGGCTGCTGGTGGTCACCGCCACCCCCGTCCACCGCATCCCCGAACGCATGCGCGCGCTGTTCGGCGGACTGATGGAGCGCGACAGCGGGCCAAGCGCGGGGATGGACATCTTCGGTGGCGCGTCGGGCGGTACCGAGGCTGCGGAGCAGCCGAAGCGCAGGCGCAAGCCCCGGCCGAAGCCGGCCGAGGAGGCCGCGACCGTGGCGGGGGACAACGAGCGCCCCTACGACACCCCCGTGGTCGCCACCACCGAGCAGAAGGCCGAGCCGGCTCCAGCCCCCCTGCCCGAACCGACACCGGCCCCTGCGGCCGCAGAGCAGCTGTCGATTCCCTCGCGTGTGGTCGAAGGCGACTACGAGCTGCCCGCGCCGCAGATGCTCAAGCCCGGAACTCCGGCCAAACCGCGTACCAAGGCCAACGACGCCGTGGTCGAGGCGCTCACTGGTGTCCTGGAGCAGTTCAACATCGACGCCCACGTCACCGGATTCACCCGCGGGCCCACGGTGACCCGCTACGAGATCGAGCTGGGACCGGCGGTCAAGGTCGAGAAGGTCACCGCGCTGACCAAGAACATCTCGCTCGCGGTGAAGAGCGCGGATGTGCGGATCCAGTCGCCGATCCCCGGAAAGTCGGCCATCGGTGTGGAGATCCCCAACACCGACAAGGACATCGTCAGCCTCGGTGATGTCATGCGGTCGACATCGGCCACATCCGACGACCATCCGATGCTGGTCGGCCTGGGCAAGGACATCGAAGGCGCCAATGTCGTGGCCAACCTGGCGAAGATGCCGCACGTCCTGGTCGCCGGTGCCACCGGCGCCGGAAAGTCGACCTGCATCAACGGCTTCATCACGTCGATCATGATGCGCGCCACCCCTGACGAGGTACGGCTCATCCTCGTCGACCCCAAGCGGGTGGAGCTCACCATGTACGAGGGCATCCCGCACCTGATCACGCCGATCATCACCAGCCCGAAGAAAGCCGCGGACGCACTGCAGTGGGTGGTCGGCGAGATGGACCGCCGCTACGACGACCTCGCCGCGTCCGGCTACCGGCACATCGACGACTTCAACGCCGCCGTGCGCGCGGGCGAGCTCACCGCTCCGCCGGGCAGCGAACGCGAGTACGAGGCCTACCCCTACCTGCTGGTCATCGTGGATGAACTGGCCGACCTGATGATGGTCGCGCCGCGCGACGTCGAGGACGCCATCGTCCGCATCACCCAGCTCGCCCGCGCGGCGGGCATCCACCTGGTACTGGCCACCCAGCGGCCCAGCGTCGACGTCGTCACCGGGTTGATCAAGGCGAATGTCCCCTCCCGGCTCGCGTTCGCCACCTCCAGCCTCTCCGACAGCCGGGTCATCCTGGATCAGCCGGGAGCCGAGAAGCTCGTCGGCAAGGGCGACGCGCTCTTCCTGCCCATGGGCGCGGGCAAGCCGATCCGGTTGCAGAACGCGTGGGTCACCGAGAAGGAGATCCGGGCGATCGTCGACCACTGCAAGAAACAGGCCGCGCCCAGCTACCGGGATGATGTCGGTACCGCCGAGGCGAAGAAGAAGGAGATCGACGAGGAGGTCGGCGACGACCTCGACCTACTGCTCCAGGCCATCGAACTCGTGGTCACCACCCAGTTCGGTTCCACATCGATGCTGCAGCGCAAACTGCGGGTCGGTTTCGCCAAGGCCGGGCGCCTCATGGACCTTATGGAAAGCCGCGGCGTCGTGGGTCCCAGCGAGGGTTCCAAAGCCCGCGACGTCCTTGTCAAACCCGACGACCTCCCCGGCGTCCTCGCGGAGCTGCGCGGGAGCGGATGAGATAGTTCAGCAGCAAACGCCCGGGTTGACCGATTTTTCACCCTTTCCTGGACTGCGCCATGGTGCCCTGCCACGACAGGAACACGCAGAGTGGGGTGAGGAGGCACGCAACGGTTCGCCCGGGAGCGTTCCGCGGGCCCGGTTTCCCCGCCCACACCGCCTCGGTCGGGGAGGATCCGCGGGAAGCGCCCCGGCATCCTTGAACAAGGGGGCGGGAATGGCGACGATAGGCCACACCCTGGCCACGGCCCGAGAGCAGTCCGGGTACGCGCTTGCCGAGCTGAGCGCGCGGACGTGTATCCGCAAAGCGATTCTCGCGGCAATGGAGAACGACGACTTCAGCCCGTGCGGCGGGGATTTCTACGCCCGGGGGCACATTCGGGCGGTGTGCAAGGAACTGGGCACCGATCCCGAGCCGCTGATCGAGCGCTTCGAACGGGATGGCGACCGCCCCAGGCCGAAGCCGTCGTTTCCGGACCGCGCGGTGCTGGCGCGGCCCTGGATCGACCGCGAAACCGAGAAAGGACCGAAACCGTCCGATCCCTGTGAACACGTCCATGTGCTGACCTCGGAGGAACCGCAGAAGCCACCGGCGTTCCTGGCCGACGGGGATGCCGTGTGAGGGCGGCACCGTACCCGGCGGGCCGGCCCGCCGGGTATATGGAAGAGCGCGAGAACGCGCACGTCAGCAACCCCGAGCCGGGGCCCGGGCCTGCTGAAACGGGCGGTGGAGCAGCAATGGCGGGGGGAGCACGGCTACCCTGCGGCAGGTCGGCGGCCGTACCGGACACGCATCGGGCCGAAGCCCATGAACGGAGGATCTACCCTGGTAACTGTGGCAACCGCCGCACACCAGTCCTCCCTTAGCTTGGAAGTCATGTCATCGCGCCGTACTGTTTCGCTCGTCACGCTCGGATGCGCGCGAAATGAGGTTGATTCCGAAGAACTCGCCGGACGGCTCGCAGCCGACGGCTGGGATCTGGTCGACTCCGACAATGGAGAAAAGGCCGATGTCGTCGTCGTGAACACGTGCGGGTTCATCGAAGCGGCCAAACGGGACTCCATCGAGGCGCTGCTGGACGCCGCGGACGAAGGCACCAAGGTCGTGGCGGCAGGGTGCATGGCCGAACGCTACGGCTCGGAATTGGCCACCGCGCTGCCCGAGGCGCAGGTCCTCGGATTCGACGACTACACCGAAATCTCCGATCGCCTGGACGATGTGCTGGAAGGCCGCACGCTCGTACCGCACGATCCGCGCGACCGGCGCACCCTGCTGCCGATCTCGCCGGCAGAGCGGCCGGGCCGACAGGCGGCCCATGTCCCCGGGCACTCCGGCTTCGAGCCGCTGCCTGACGGTGTCGCACCGGCCTCCGGCCCGCCCGTTGCCCGCCGCCGACTCGGCGGCGGACCGGTGGCCAACCTCAAGATCGCCTCCGGCTGCGACCGCCGCTGCACCTTCTGCGCGATCCCGGCCTTCCGCGGCGCCTACATCTCACGTCGCCCCGACGACGTCGTGCGCGAGGCCGAATGGCTGTCCGGACAGGGAGTTCGGGAGCTGTTCCTCGTCAGCGAGAACTCCACGTCCTACGGAAAGGACCTCGGCGATCTGCGGGCGTTGGAGGCGCTGCTGCCCCGGCTCTCCGCGGTGGAGGGGATCGAGCGGGTCCGCGTCAGCTACCTCCAGCCGGCGGAGGTGCGGCCGGGGCTGATCGAGGTGCTGGCCGGCACGCCGGGTGTGGTGCCCTACTTCGACCTCTCGTTCCAGCACGCCAGTGGACCGCTGCTGCGCAGGATGCGCCGCTTCGGCGACCGGAAGCGCTTCCTGGAGCTGCTGGCGGCCGTGCGCGCACAGGCACCCGAGGCCGGGATCCGATCCAACTTCATCGTCGGGTTCCCCGGCGAGACAGAGGAGGAGTTCGCCGAACTCGTCTCCTTCCTTGAGGACGCCCGCTTGGACGCCATCGGCGTCTTCGGCTACTCCGACGAGGACGGTACCGAGGCGGCGGGGCTGGAGGGGAAACTGCCGGAGGAGATCGTCGCCGAACGGGTCGAACGCCTCAGCCGGCTGGCGGAGGAACTCATGGCACAACGCTCAGAAGAGCGGATCGGCTCCACCGTGGAGGTTCTCATCGAAGCCGAACTGGACGACGGAACCTTCGAGGGGCGAGCCGCGCACCAGGCCCCCGAGGTCGACGGCAGCACGATCGTGTACGGCCACGGCCTCACGGTCGGCGACATGGCCACGGCCACGGTGACCGCTGCGCTGGGCGCCGACCTCGTCGCCGAGACGGCCACGGACCTGCCGGACGCGCCATGAATTCCGCGTCCGCGCACCAGAACGCCCCCGTGTGGAACATCGCGAACGTCTTGACGGTCAGTCGGCTCGTCATGGTGCCGCTGTTCGTCACGTTCATGTTCCTGGAGCACCCCGCCTGGCGGTTCGCCGCCTTCGGAGTCTTCGTCATCGCCGCCATCACCGACCGGATCGACGGTGAACTGGCCCGGCGGCGCAACCTGGTGACCGACTTCGGCAAGGTCGCCGACCCGATCGCGGACAAGGCCCTCACCGGGGCCGCCCTGGTCGTTCTATCCATGCTCGGGGAACTGTGGTGGTGGGTCACCATCGCGATCCTGGTCCGCGAATGGGGGATCACCGCCCTGCGGTTCGCCGTCATCAGGCACGGGGTGATCCCGGCCAGCAGGGGCGGCAAACTCAAAACGGTACTGCAGGTCGTCGCGATCAGCGTCTACCTGTTCCCGCTGCCCGACCCGCTGCACATCATCGCCCATGCGATCATGGCGGCCGCGCTCATCGTCACCGTGTGGACCGGGGGCGATTATGTCGTGCAGGCGATCCGGCTGCGTCGCTCATCGGGCAGGACGCAGGCATGAATCCGGCTGCCGAGGCCGTGCACCGTGCGCTCAAGGAGCGCGGTGCGACCGTCGCGACCGCCGAGTCCCTCACCGGGGGACTGATCGGGGCGGCGCTCACCGCGGTTCCGGGCGCATCGGCCACCTACCGGGGCGGTGTGGTGGCCTACGCCACCGACCTCAAGGCGGAGCTGCTGGGAGTGCCCCGTGACCTGCTGGCCGAGCACGGCGCGGTTCACCCTGACGTCGCCCTCGCCATGGCCCACGGGGTGCGCCACGCCCTGACCGCGTCATTCGGGCTCTCCGTGACCGGGGTGGCCGGTCCCGACCCGCAGGACGGCCGTCCCGCGGGGACCGTCTTCGCGGCGGTCGCCGGGGGCGCCGGGCAGAACCGGGTGACAGAGCTTCACCTCACCGGCGGCCGGGACCACATTCGAAGCGGCACGGTCGAGCAGGCGCTTCACCTGCTCAATGCTGTGGTGTTGGGCACCATGCGCAATTAACCCGTTCCCGGCTGTTCGAAGCGCCGGTTCCGGGGAACAAACCGTCACCAAGATCGTGTTATCCCTCCAGCGAACAGAAAGCCATGAGGTGCGACGATCGGGCTTCGGACAGGTACGGTGTTTTTTATGATGGTCGCTACCGGTGGGAGGGAGCGCGAATGATGGTCCTGCTTCGTCACCTACTTGGTGACGTGCTACGACGGCTACGGCAGCGACAGGGCCGCACCCTCCGCGAAGTGTCGGCCGATGCGCGGGTCTCATTGGGCTATCTGTCGGAGGTCGAACGAGGGCAGAAGGAGGCGTCCTCTGAGCTGCTCTCCTCGATCTGCGGCGCGTTGGGGGTCCCCCTGTCCCAGGTGCTGCGTGAGGTCGCCGACCAATTGGCACTTGCCGAGCTGCAGGAGGCCGCCCTGCTCAGCGGGTCGGTACCCGCCGACTCCGTCCCCGAACCCGACCGACTCGGCATCGATTCGGTACCCGACCGCGTCCCCGAGGTCGTCGACATGGTGGGAGTCTGAGCCCATCAGCCCCCGCTGAGGCAGTAAAGAGTACAGACTGAAGAGTGCACAGTGCGCGTGCACGGCCGTCGACCGCTCCTTGAGCGTTCGGCGGCCGTCGTCTGCACCGCGTCCCGGCTTCGGCCGTGTGTTTCCCCGTGTCTCCCAAGGGCAGAGGCATCCAGAAACGGCAGAGGACGTCGTTTCGGGGGATGATCAAAATGGCGAAGATTCACGGGCCGTTGAGCGATGACGCCCGCAAGACAACGGGACAGGCCCTCCAGGCAGCGGTGGTGGACCTCATCGACCTGTCGCTGGTCGCGAAGCAGACGCACTGGAACGTTGTGGGGCGCAACTTCCGTTCCGTCCATCTGCAGCTCGACGAGCTCGTCGACGCCGCGCGCAGCCACACCGACACGCTGGCCGAGCGCGCCGTGGCCATCGGTGTCACGCCTGACGGGCGCTCGGCCAAGGTCGCGGCCGACACCCGGCTCCCGCAACCCGACCGCGGCTACCTCCAGGACGACAAGGTCGTCGCGCTGGTCACCGACGCCCTGAGCGGGACGGTGCAGCGCTTCAGGGAGCACGTCGACGCGACCAGCGAGGCCGACCCCGTGTCCCAGGACCTGCTGATCGCCGCATCCGAGGATCTGGAGCAGCAGCACTGGATGTTCGAGGCCATGCACGACAATCGGTGACAGGCCCGGCGGCCCGTGCGGGCCGCCGGCAGATCAACTCGCCCAGGCGTCGGGGTCTTCGGCCAGAGCGCGTACCGTATCGGGTAGTTTCCCGGCGGTGAGATGGCCCAGGGTGACGCTTTCCAGAATGGAGCGCTCGCTGGCCCGCAGCGCGATCCACACTTGCTGGAGGCTGCGCGCCGCGCCGTCGTAGTCCACGTGCTCGGGGCGCTCCCCGCGCACGTTGGCCAACGGGCCGTCGACAGCCCGGATGATGTCGGCCAGCGAGATCTCCTCGGCGGGCCGGGCCAGCCAGTAGCCCCCGACGGGCCCTCGTTGGCTGCGCACCAGGCCGGCGCGGCGCAGTTGAGTAAGGATGTTCTCCAGGAACTTTCCGGGGATGGCCTGGGCGCGCGCGAGCTGTTCGGCCGTGATGGGGCCGCCGCTGGCGGCTGCGAGTTCGGCCGCGGCGCGCAGCGCGTAGTCGACCCGGGCAGAAAGGCGCATGCTGCGATTATGCCGCGTACCGAGGGGAGCACGGGGCAGAGGGGCAGTGCGGTGGCACTGTGGCGCTGCGGATCATCGGCACTTCTCCTACCGGTATTGCGGGTTGCCGGCGCACCCGGGGCCCTGGACGGGGCTTTCCGGGGCGCCCTGGATGTCCAGGCCTTTAGCGTACCGATGTGGCGGCGGCCGTGCTGAGAAGCTCCGCCGCGCCATCTGTTCCCGGGCCGGGCCGTCGCCGCGGGTGACATCGGGCCATGGGTCGCCGATACTGGTAAGGATGAGACTCTCCCAGTTCTGGGCCCGTATGCACGACCAGTTCGGCGAGGCCTATGCCGAGAGCCTGGCCCGGGACTACGTGTTCGACGCCCTGGGTTCGCGGACGGTGCACCAGGCACTCGCTGACGGCATCAGCGCCAAGGAGGTGTGGCGCGCGGTCTGCGACACCTTCGACCTTCCGGCCACAGTGCGCTGATCCCGGTGGCCGACACGCCCATCGGGGACGGTGGCTCGCGGGCGAAGCCGTGCGGGCCCGGCCGGTCAGCGCCCATCGGCCATCACCTCTTCGAGTAATCGAACAGAAGTTCGGGTATTGTGGAGTGCAACCGGAGTCACGGAAGTGGCGCGAGGCGCTCAGCGGACGCGAGACGCCCGAAGGGCCCGGCGTATGGCGGCCGCTCGGCGGCCGTCCACAGGGTGGCGCAAGCCGTCGCGAATTGTCCTAGCGGCCGCGTAGCGTCAATCCCGAGATGAAGAAGAAGACACCGACCCAACAGGGGTTCCCCGTGGCAGCTGCTGACCGAGACAAGGCTCTCGAAACCGCGCTCGCGCAGATCGAGCGCCAGTTCGGCAAGGGCTCCGTCATGCGCCTCGGCGATGACGACCGCCCGCCGATCGAGTCGATCCCCACCGGCGCGATCTCCTTGGACATCGCCCTGGGAATCGGCGGAATCCCGCGCGGTCGGATCGTGGAGGTCTACGGTCCCGAGTCGTCGGGAAAGACGACCGTCGCCCTGCACGCGGTCGCGAACGCGCAGAAGGCGGGGGGCATCGCCGCCTTCATCGACGCCGAGCACGCGCTCGATCCCGAGTACGCCAAGAAGATCGGGGTGAACACCGACGACCTCCTCCTCTCGCAGCCCGACACGGGGGAGCAGGCGCTGGAGATCGCCGACATGCTGATCCGCTCCGGCGCGGTCTCCATCCTCGTGATCGACTCCGTCGCCGCACTGGTCCCGCGCGCCGAGATCGAGGGCGAGATGGGCGACAGCCATGTCGGCCTCCAGGCCCGGCTGATGTCCCAGGCGCTCCGCAAGATCGCGGGCGCCCTGCACCAGACCGGCACCACGGCCGTCTTCATCAACCAGCTCCGTGAGAAGGTCGGAGTGATGTTCGGGTGCATGCATTACGACACCCGCGTCACCCTGGCGGACGGGTCGCAGGAGAAGATCGGCGAGATCGTCGACCAGAAGATGGACGTCGAAGTCCTCTCCTATGACCCCGATCGCGACGAGGTGGTCCCTCGGCGCATCGTCAACTGGTTCGACAATGGGCCGACCGACGCATTCCTCCAGTTCACCGTCGCCAAGTCCGGAGAAAACGGGCGCGCGCGGTTCGCCGCCACTCCCAACCACCTCATCCGCACTCCTGGCGGCTGGCGAGAGGCCGGGGAGCTGCTGCCCGGCGACCGCGTCCTCACCCGGGAGGCGCACTACCTGAACGAGCAGCAGCGCCAGATCGTCTATGGCTCGCTCATGGGCGGCGGCGCGCTCTCACCGAACACCCGGGGCCGCACCGGCACCCGGTTCCGGATGGAACACGGCGCGCAGCAGACCGACTACCTGGACTGGAAGGTGTCGCTGCTCGGTAACATCGGCAATACGCGCAGCGGCAACGGCAAGGGCGCCTCCGTTGTGGATTTCACGCCGCTCCCGGAGCTGCACGAACTGCGTGAGGTGATGTACTTCGGTGCCGGGTACAAGCACCTGACGTGGGAGTTCCTCAAGTCGCTCACCCCGCTTGCCCTCGCTGTCTGGTACATGGACGGCGGCTTCCTCGCGGTGGACTCCACGGGTGTGCGGCAGCGGACACAGGGGGGCAGCGGCCGCATCGAGATCTGTGTGGAGGCGATGAGCCCGGGATCGCGGGAGCGATTGACCCGGCACTTGCGCGACACCTTCGGCCTCGACGTCCGCGTTCGGCGGGCGGGCACGGCGGGCAAGCACGTCATGGTGTTCTCCACGGCGGCCAGCGCGCGCTTCCAGGAGATCGTCGCACCGTACGTGCACGAGTCGATGGCCGACAAGCTGCTTCCCCGTTACCAGGGGCGCTGCGAAGTCCAGCCGGAGTTCAGTGCGCCCGTGGACCGGCTGGTCGCCGCAGAGGTCCTCGACATCCACCGCAAGCCGGAGACGCGGGGCATGCACCGCTTCGACATCGAAGTGGAGGGCGACCACAACTACTTCGTCGACGGCGTGATGGTGCACAACAGCCCGGAGACCACCACGGGCGGGCGGGCGCTGAAGTTCTACTCGTCGGTCCGGCTGGATGTGCGGCGAATCGAGACGCTGAAGGACGGAACCGACCCCGTCGGGAACCGCACCCGGGTCAAGGTCGTGAAGAACAAGGTCGCACCGCCCTTCAAGCAGGCGGAGTTCGACATCCTCTACGGGGTCGGGGTCTCCCGCGAAGGCGGGCTGATCGACCTCGGAGTGGAGCAGGGCATCGTGCGCAAGTCCGGTGCCTGGTACACCTACGAGGGAACCCAGCTGGGCCAGGGCAAGGAGAACGCGCGGAACTTCCTGCGCGAGAACGCCGACATGGCCAACGAGATCGAGAAGAAGATCAGGGAGAAGCTGGGTGTGCCCGGTGCGGGCGATGACAGCGCCGACTCCGGGGCCGCGGCCAAGGACGCCGCGGCCAAGGACGCGGCCGTCAAGGACCCGAGTGCGGCTCCGGCACCCGCCAAGCGCACCACCAAGGCCAAGGCGGCTTCGGCACCGGATGCCTGATCCGCTGGACGACCCGGAGGACACGCACGACGCTCCTCTGGCCGGGGCGCCCCGGCCAGAGGCCGACCCTGAGGAAAAGGCCCGCGGAATCTGCTTGCGGATGCTCACCGCGGCGCCGCGGACGCGTGCGCAACTGGCTCAGGCGCTGGCGCAGCGCGGTATCGACGACCACGTCGCCGAGTCGGTTCTGGGCCGGTTCAGCGAAGCCGGACTGATCGACGATGCTGCTTTCGCCAGTGCCTGGGTCGATTCCCGGCACGCCGGGCGCGGGCTCGGCCGCACGGCGCTCGCGGCCGAACTACGCAGGCGCGGCGTTGCCGAGGACACGGTGCGCGGCGCCGTCGAGGAGATCAGCGGCGACCAGGAAGAGGCCACAGCCCGGCGGCTGGTCCGGCGCAAGCTCGACTCCACCCGTGGTAAGGCCGACGAGGCACGGGTACGCCGGGTCATGGGGATGCTGGCACGCAAGGGATACTCAGCGGGCCTGGCCTACCGGCTGGTTCGCGAGGAACTGGAAGCCGAAGGCGCCGACATCGACCTTCCCGACCCCGACCTGGAGTGAGGGGAGCGGCCGGTTCATCCGGTGCGGGAAGCCGCGCACCCGGCCGGGCCTCGACCGTGATACTTCGGTATCCGTGATACTTCGGTGTTCTGTGCTTGCAGATCAACGTTTTTCCAGGTAAAGGAACGTGGGTGAAGCCAGAACCCGCAGTTTTCCTGCTGCTGGAGTGCGCGCCGGGTCGTCGGGGTGGTTGCCCGTGCGCGCTGCCGGCCCTAGCCTCACCGCAGTGGCGTATTAACTCCGCACGCTGCGGGTAGCCCTACCCGCAGGGGACGATGCACGTATCAGCGGGCATCGGCCGCTGTGGTCCCGTCGTCGCGGCAGCGGCCATCGTCGGCGGCCCCTGTGGCCTGGCCGCCGCAGCCGGGAGCGGACGAGGACCGGTCGACGGCCGCGGGTACGGTTGGGGGTAGGGCCATGGAGGGGGCGACCAGCCTGCTGATCGCGGGAGTATCGGCGCTGCTGGTCGTGGCCGGGGCCGCGGTCATCCTCACCAAGCTATTCTTTGCCGCCCGGGAACGGCGCTCGGCCGCAATCCGCACGGAGTTGGCCACAGCCCGGGATCAGGCCGAACGCATCCGTTTCGAAGCGGATACCGCAGCCGCCGAGAAGCTCCGCGCCGCCGAGGAGCGAGCGGTAAAACACCAAGCAGAAACCGAGAAGGAGCGGTCGGCCCTCCGGGCCGAACTGGCGGAGCAGCGTAGCGAACTGGAGCGGCGGGAAGCGCGGCTGGCAGAACGTGAGCAGCGGTTCGACACGGAGATGCGCAGGTTCATGGAGGCCGGTCGGCGTGCTGAGGAGCGCGCCGCCTCCCTGGATGAACGCGAGCAGCGGCTGGCCCGCCTCGAAGAGGAGCGCAGGGAGGTGCTGGCCTCTTCTGCGGCCCTCACCGCGGAGGAGGCCAAGGCCGAACTCGTCGCCGCGGTGGAAGGGCAGGCCAAGCGCGAGGCGGCGCTGATCGCCCGCGATATCGAGAAGGACGCCCGCAAGAACGGGGAGGCACGGGCACGCAAGATCATCACGCTGGCCATCCAGCGGTTGGCCGCCGAACAGACGGCGGAGTCGGTGGTCTCAGTGTTCCATCTGCCCAGCGATGACATGAAGGGGCGCATCATCGGCCGCGAAGGGCGCAACATTCGCGCCTTCGAGACGGTCACCGGAGTCAATCTGATCATCGATGACACTCCGGAGGCGGTGCTGCTCTCGTGTTTTGATCCGGTGCGTCGCGAAATGGGCCGGATCACGCTGGAGAAGCTGGTTCTCGACGGGCGCATCCACCCGCACCGCATCGAAGAGGTCTACGAGGCCAGCCGGGCCGAGGTGAACCAGTTGTGCGTGCGTGCCGGCGAGGACGCCCTGGTCGAGACGGGTATCACCGACATGCATCCGGAGCTGGTGACGCTGCTGGGGCGGTTGCGGTACCGGACCTCCTACGGGCAGAACGTGCTCAAGCACCTTATCGAGTCGGCGCACCTGGCCGGGATGATGGCCAGTGAACTCGGTATGGACTGCACACTGCTCAAGCGGTGCGCGCTGCTGCACGACATCGGCAAGGCGCTCACACATGAGGTGGAGGGCAGTCACGCTCTGATCGGAGCCGAGATCGCCCGTAGGTACGGCGAGTCCGAGGACGTGGTGCACGCGATCGAGGCGCACCACAACGAGGTCGAGGTGCGCACTCTGGAGGCCGTGCTGACCCAGGCCGCCGACGCGATCAGCGGCAGCCGTCCCGGGGCGCGCCGGGAGTCGCTGGAATCCTATGTCGAACGGTTGGAACGGCTGGAGGAGATCGCCCGCTCCAACGAAGGCGTGGAGAAGGTCTTCGCGATGCAGGCCGGCCGGGAGGTGCGGATCATGGTGCGCCCGGAAGCGGTCGACGACGTCCAGGCCCAGGTGATCGCCCGCGACGTCGCCAAACGGGTCGAGGAGGAACTGACCTACCCGGGGCAGATCCGAGTGACCGTGATCAGGGAGTCGAGAGCCACCGAAACAGCGCGCTGACCGGGCTCGGGCATCTGTGGATTCTCCAGCCGCGGAGTGCTTTTCCGTATTGCCGGCCGCGGCCCACTCCATTGGCGCGGAAGCGATCGTCTCCGCGGATAAGGGATTCGGCCAGTTCGCTGACATTTCGCAGGTATTCCCCGATGAACAAGGGTGAACGGCCTCCTTGGGGGCTGAGGCACGGCGGTGGCAGAGGAGGGCGCGGGCTGTTGCAGGCCGCCTCAGGCCTGTTCTGCTGCGGGCGCTTCCCCGCTCGCCCGGGTTTCGGTGGGTCGTGCCGGGACCGGTTGCTCCGCGGTGTCGGACGGGTCTTTGGCCTCCAGGGGCGGCAGCGGTTCCGCGACCAGGTCGGGCTCAGGATCGGGCTCGGACCGAGGGGGCTCTGTCACCAGTTCGATGCCGGGCACATCGGGCGGGGTGAAGCCGAAGATCTCGCCGTAGAACGCGAGTTCCGCCTCCAGCGCCCGCTGCCGCGCCTCGTCGGTGCGGAAACCGTGCCCTTCCCCCTCGAACTCGATGTAGGCGTGGCGGATTCCCCGTTCGGCGAGGGAGGTGGCGAATGCGGTGGCCTGGCTCGGCGGCACCACCAGATCCTGCGACCCCTGCAGCAGCAGGACCGGGACGTCGACATCCTCGACCCGGTTGATCGGGGAACGTTCGCGGTAGGTGGCCCAGTAGCCCGGGAGCGGGCCGATCAGGGAGTCCAGGAAGTGCGATTCGAAGTCATGGGTCTTCTCGGCCAAGCGGAGCAGGTCGGTGACACCGTAGAGGGAGGTTCCGCACGCGAACATGTCGCCACCCAGCGCGAGGAGGGTGGTCAGCCCTCCGGCGCTGCCGCCGCGGACCGCCAGCCGCTCGGGATCGGCCTTTCCTTCGTCCACTAGGGCCTGGGCCGCCGCTGTGACGTCCTCGACATCGACTACGCCCCACTGCTGCTGCAGCCGCTTCCGGTAGGTGCGGCCGTACCCTGTCGATCCGCCGTAGTTGACGTCGATGATCCCGATCCCCCGGCTGGTGAAGTAGGCCTTGGCCAGGTCCGGTTCGGTTGTGGCGTGCGCGACCGGGCCGCCGTGGACCCACACGACGTAGGGGGCAGGGCCCTCGCCGGTGACGTGGGGGTTGGCCGGCGGGTAGACGTTGGCGTGGACGGTGCTGCCGTAGCGCCCGCTCATCGTGGTCGGACGCGCCTTGGGCAGATATGCGGCGCCGGGGAGATCGGCCCGCGAACTGCGCAGCGTATCGACTCGGCCGCTGTCGGGGTTGAGCCGGACAAGGCTTTGGGGGGTGCCGGGGCCTGCGGCGAGCGCGACGATGGCGTGCCCGTTGGTGCTGAGGGTCTGCCACGTGTTCAGGGCGGTCGATACGGGGGTGAGGGCGGCGGTGTCCGGATCGTAGATACTCGGCCGCAGGTCCGCGTGGCCGTGCAGGGCGACCAGGCGGCCATCGTCGAGCTGCCGGTAGGGCTGCGTACCGAGTGCGAATCCGCCGGCGAATTCCTCCTCTGCCGGGTACAGCGCTATGGCCTGACCGGTCAGTCCGATCTCGTAGAGGTTCCACCAACCGGGCCAGTCGGAGACGAAGTACAGATGGGTGTTGTCGCGCCAGGCGGGGAACAGCACGGACTCGTTGACGCCGCCCTTGAGGGTGTAGGCCCCGTTGACACCGTTCTTGTCGAGGGCGCCCACGCGTAGTTCGGTGCCGTCCCAGGGCATACGCGGATGGTTCCAGGCGATCCAGGCCAGGTGCCGCCCGTCGGGGGAGGGCAGGGGAGAGGCATAGAAGTCGGCACCTGTGACGAGTTCGGTGATGGCGTCGGCGTCCTCGGCCGCGCGTCCGGAGAGCGGAAGGGAGACGATGGACCGGGTGGGGCGGCCGTTCTCCCCGTGGCTCTCCTGGACGCAGATGATCCGCTTGCCGTCCGGGCTGAGTGCCAGGTCGGCGTAGCGCAGGGCGCCTGCCGAGGCGGGTTCGGGGGTGAGCGGCCGGGGCTTTTTGGCCCCCTTGTCCAGTAGATAGAGGCGCTGGTCGGTGAAGTTCGCGAAGACGATGCCGTGGCGGGTGATGGCCTTGTCGTCGCGGCGCGGCACCGGAAGGTAGGAGCGGCCGCCGTACTCGTGAACGCGTGTCCGAGCGCTCCAGGGGGCGCCCAGCAGTTCGGTCGTGGTGCCGTCAGCGTCTCTGCGCATGACAGTGGTGCGTCCGCCCTCGTGGGGGCGGGACTCCTCCCACCAGATCTGCTCGCCCACGGCGGTGGGAAACCCCATGCGTCGTTCTCCTCGGGCGACGTCGCTCGCTGAGATCGGCGATGGCCAGGCGCCGTAAGGCGCCGTCACACGGTCGGTCATATCGAAGCTTCGCACTCTGTGGAACTGAAAGGACGGCCATATCGACCTTAGTGGTACTGGGAGAGTTCGGCGCCTTTTGCGGCACACCGCTGTGCGACCCGCCTTGTTCGGTGCCGGGGCTTTCGGTGTTCCCGCCGTTGTGAACGGCGGGAACACCGAAGACCGTTCGGCTAGTCCTTCGGGTCCGCGGCCGGGCCGCGGACGCCGCCGGGGGAGGCGCCGACACCGCCGGGAGCAGCGGTCGCTTTCGCTGAGGCCTTGCCGCGCTGGGCGTTGCGGCGCTCCAGTGCGATGGCCAGGCGGCTCAGCGAGATGTTGATGATGATGTAGATCGCGGCACAGATGATCGCCGCTGGGATCACATTCTGAAACCGCGTGCCGATCAGCGAGAATTCGCGCAGCAGTTCGGGGAAGGCCACGATGTAGCCGAGCGCGGAGTCCTTCAGCAGTACTACGAGCTGGGCGACGATCGCCGGCATCATGCTGCTGACCGCCTGCGGGACCAGGATGAGCGACATGACTTGCGTCTTGCGCATGCCCAGTGAGTACGCCGCCTCGGACTGGCCTTTGGGGACGGCGTTGATGCCGGCGCGGAACACCTCGGCGAGGACGGACCCGTTGTACAGCGTGAGGCCGGTGATCACCGCGGTGAGGGGGTCGACCAGGAAGGTCCCGAAGGGAACGCCCAGTAGCTGGTTGGCCGCCAGCGGCATCGCCAGGGTGAAGAAGATCAGCATCAGCAGCGGGATGCCGCGGAAGAACTCCACGACCGCGCCGCAGATGAGCCGTATCCACAGGTGGTCGGAGAGTCGGCCGATGCCGAAGACCAGCCCGAAGACGATGGCCAGCACGATGGAGATCCCCGCGGCCTGCAGGGTGTTCCCCATGCCGGGAAGGACCATGCCGGTCCACAATGTGGGGTCGAGGAAAGGCGACCACTTGTCTCCCGACCACTGGCCGGTCTCGTTGATCGCCCACACCGACGGGTCGACGAGTTCGCCAGGGTTCGCGCGTACGTCCGCCCAGGTCCGATTGAATCCCAGGTAGATCCATGCGGCCACGGCGAGCCCGAGCAGCAGCGCGAACGCGCTGTAGATCCGCTGCCGGGCGGCGGCCTTCGGGCCGGGGGTGTCAAAGAGCCGACTGGGTTCCTTCTGCCGCAGAATGCTCACCGGACCACCGCCAGTCGCTTGCTCAGCCAGCCGAAAACGTAGCCCATCGGCAGGCAGAGGGCGAGGAAACCGAGCGCGAACCCGATGAACGTCGGGATGACCGGAACGACGCCCTGGTCGAACATGAGTTTCATCTCTCGTGATGCTTCCTGTACGCCGAGTGCCGCGACCGAGGCCACGGTGGTGTTCTTGGTGAGGGCGATCAGTACGCTGCCCAGGGGACCGATCACCGACCGCAGCGCTTGCGGCAGCACGATCAGCCGCATGTTCTGCATGAAGGTCAGCCCCAGCGATCGGGCCGCCTCGATCTGGCCGAATGGGATGGTGTTGATGCCCGAACGCAGCGCCTCGGAGACGAAGCAGGCGGTGTAGGCGGACAGGCCCAGGACAGCGAGCCAGTAGACGTTCCACTGCGTGGTCTCGGCGAAGCTCACCCCCAGGGCGCTGTTGAGCCCCAGTCCGCAGAAGAGCAGCACCAGCGTGAGAGGTGTGTTCCGGAGGGTCTCGACATACACCGCGGCCATGCCCCGCAGCAGCGGCACCGGGGACACCCGCATGGCGGTGAGAACGATTCCGATGAGGAAGGCGAAGAGTGCGCTGACCGCTGTCAGGCGTATTGTCCAAGTGAAACCGTCGATGACGGCGCCGGAATTGTTGAGAAAGGCTTCCATGTATCCAAGCCGGTCAGGGCGGCCGCTGGGGGACCGGCCGGTCCCCCAGCGGCCTCAGGCGAGCGGGTGATCAGGCGCAGTCGTCGAATTCCGGCTGCTCTGTGGAGTACTCGAAGTCCGCGTCACCGAAGTGCTTGTCCAGGTACTCTTCCGCGGTACCGTCCTCGTACATCTTGGTGATGGCGGCGTTGATCTCTTCGCAGCGTTCGGTTGAGCCCTTGGGCAGGCCGACACCGTACCGCTCCTCCTGCAGGTCCAGGCCGAGCAGTTCGAATTCGCCCGGCTGCTGGGCGGCGTAGCCGGCCAGGATGGTGTTGTCCGTGGTCACCGCGTCGATCTGGCCGTCGGTGAGCAACTGCAGGCATTCGGAGTAGTTCTGCGTCTCGCGGAGTTCGGCGCCGATCTCCAACGTATCGGTGATGGTGTAGGCCGACCGGGAGCCGGACGCGGAGCAGAGCCCCTTGCCTTCCAGGTCCTCGGCCGTTGAGATGTCGTCCGTGCCCGACTGGACCAGGATGTCCTGGGTGGCGACGTAGTAGGGGCCGGCGAAGTCGACGACATCCCGGCGTTCGTCGGTGATGGAGTAGGTCGCGACGATCATGTCGACCGTGTTCTGCTGGAGGAAGGTCTCCCGGTTGGCCGAGGCGGATTCGGTCCACTCGATCTGGTCTTCGGTGTAGCCGAGCTCCTGGGCGATATAGGAGGCGACGTCGACATCGAACCCGACGGGTTTGCCGCCGCCCTCCTCGAGGCCGAGGCCGGGCTGGTCGTACTTGACGCCGATGGTGATCGTGTTCTCGTCGCCACCTCCTCCGCCGCACGCGGTGAGAGCGAGTGTCAGAGCGGCTGCTCCGGCCAGAGCCGTACTGATGGAGCGAACTCGCATGGGCAATACCTCTCCATTGTGGTGTACTCCCCGCTGGGTGATGCGGGGAGCCGAGAAGACGGGGCGGTGACCCCGGTCTAATGGCTCAGGATTTTGGACAGGAAGTCCTTGGCACGGGCGGAACCGGGCTCGGTGAAGAACCGGTCGGGGGTGTTCTCCTCGACGATCTCACCGTCGGCCATGAAGAGGACGCGGTTGGCGGCGCGCCGCGCGAACCCCATCTCATGGGTGACGACGACCATCGTCATGCCCTCCTGCGCCAGCGAAGTCATGACGTCCAGGACCTCCTGGACCATCTCCGGGTCCAGAGCGGAGGTGGGCTCGTCGAACATGAGGACCTTGGGTTCCATCGCCAGCGCACGGGCGATCGCCACGCGCTGCTGCTGGCCCCCGGAGAGCTGTGCGGGGTACTTTTCTGCCTGGTCGACGATGCCTACTCGGTCGAGCAATTCCAGTGCGTGCTTGTCCGCTTCGGCTTTTGACTTCCTGCGGACTTTGATGGGGCCCAGGGTCACGTTCTGCAGCACCGTTTTGTGCGAGAAGAGGTTGAACGATTGAAAGACCATTCCGACGTCGCTGCGCAGGCGGGCCAGACCGCGTCCTTCTTTCGGCAGCGGCTGTCCGTCGATGGTGATCACGCCGCTGTCGATGGTCTCCAGGCGGTTGATGGTGCGGCACAGTGTGGACTTGCCGGAACCGGACGGGCCGATGACGACGACCACCTCACCGCGGTCGACGGTGACATTGATATCGCGCAGGACATGGAGATCGCCGAAGTGCTTGTTGACGTTCTCCAACGCGACGAGAGAAGTAGCGGCCATGGCCGGAACCTAGCCCCACAGGTATGTGTTTGTCATCAGCGGAACCGTCGTAGTTCCTGGCGGTAGCGGATCTGTTATAGACGAGTTATGGGGCGATACCGGATAATTCGGTCGGTTTCGCCGCTTAACTGCGGTTGACGTCGGAGTATGCGGCGTAGCGGTAATCGGGGGCCAATAGGGGGAGCGGTATAGGGCGCTCGGTATTCGGGCTTGCCCCTGACGCGATTACGGTCAGGACCAGCGCGGGCAGCGATTAACCTGGAGTGGTGAGCCAGAGTCGTACCTACCAAGTGCGGACCTACGGCTGCCAGATGAACGTCCACGACTCCGAGCGCCTGTCCGGTCTGCTGGAGAACGCGGGCTATGAGCGCGCAGCCGAGGGCAGTACCGCAGACGTCGTCGTTTTCAACACGTGCGCGGTCCGGGAGAACGCGGACAACCGCCTGTACGGCAACCTCGGGCACCTCCGTCCGGTGAAGGACGCCCACCCGGGCATGCAGATCGCGGTCGGCGGCTGTCTCGCCCAGAAGGACCGCGGTGAGATCGTGCGCCGTGCGCCGTGGGTGGACGTCGTGTTCGGCACGCACAACATCGGGTCGCTGCCGACCCTGCTGGAGCGTGCGCGTGTGCAGCGCGAGGCCCAGGTGGAGATCGAGGAGGCGTTGCAGACGTTCCCCTCGACCCTGCCCACGCGCCGGGAGTCCGCCTACGCGGCATGGGTCGCGATCTCGGTGGGCTGCAACAACACGTGCACCTTCTGCATCGTCCCCGCGCTGCGCGGCAAGGCGAAGGACCGCCGTCCCGGCGACGTACTGGCCGAAGTACGCGCGCTGGTCGCCGAAGGCGTGGTCGAGGTCACTCTCCTCGGGCAGAACGTCAATGCCTACGGCAGTGAGTTCGGCGACCGGCAGGCGTTCTCCAAGCTGCTGCGCGCCTGCGGGGAGATCGACGGCTTGGAACGCGTGCGGTTCACCTCTCCGCACCCGCGGGACTTCACCGACGACGTCATCGAGGCCATGGCCGAGACCCCCAATGTCATGCCCCAGCTGCACATGCCGCTGCAATCGGGGTCCAGCCGGGTGCTGAAGTCGATGCGCCGCTCCTACCGGCAGGAGCGCTACCTCGGGATCGTGGAACGGGTCCGCGAGGCGATGCCGGAGGCCGCCATCACCACCGACATCATCGTCGGCTTCCCCGGCGAGACCGAGGCGGATTTCCAGGAGACCCTGCACGTGGTGCGGGAAGCCCGCTTCGCGGCCGCGTTCACCTTCCAGTACTCCAAGCGGCCCGGCACCCCCGCGGCGGCCATGGCGGAACAGATGCCCAAGGAGGTCGTGCAGGAGCGCTACGAGCGCCTCGTCGAGCTGCAGGAGGCCATCTCCTGGGAGGAGAACACCAAGCTCGTCGGCAGCGAGGTCGAGGTGCTGGTCGCCGAAGGCGAGGGGCGCAAGGACGGCGACCGCCGCAGGCTCTCCGGCCGGGCGCCCGACAACCGCCTCGTGCACTTCTCGGCAGTGGAGGAAGACGGCGGTGCGGCCGAACCGCGCCCGGGCGACATGGCGACGGTCGGCATCACCTATGCCGCTCCGCACCACCTGGTGGCCGACTCCGGTGTCCGCGCGATACGCCGCACCCGCGCCGGGGACGCCTGGGCCGTGCGTAATGGCCGGGAACCGGACAAGCCCGGTGTGCTTCTGGGGATGCCCGCGATCGGAGCCCCTGCGCCAGGGGCCGCTGCCGTGGGCGGCTGCTGCGAGACCTGACGCCCGGCCACGCCCCTGACGGCCCCTGGATGCGTGTCGGGGCCGTCGGCGTCGACCACCCGAGCGCGGCGGCGCAGGGGAAGCCCTCGAAGCCTTAGCGGTAAGGGAGGGCACGCCCCTCCCTCCCCGTACTAGGCCCGTACTACGCCAACCGCACGGGCAACCGGACCAGGCGGCGCAGGCCCGGGCGGGGCAGCCACTCCAGTTCCTCCTCCGGTACGGCCAGCGCGAGGCCGGGGTAGCGGTCGAAGAGGCGGCCGAACGCGACCTCGCCCTCTTGGCGGGCCAGGGCCGCGCCCAGGCAGTAGTGGGCACCGTGCCCGAATCCGATGTGCTGCTCCCCGCGCCCCTCGGGGCGGCGGGTGATGTCCAGCCGGTCCGGGTCGGGGAAGTACCGCGGATCGCGGTTGGCCGACACCAGGACCGCCTCGACGGTGTCGCCCTGGCGGATCAGCGTGTCGGCGACCGTGACGTCCTCGGTGGCATACCGCGGCCGTGTCACCAGCACTGGACCGCACCAGCGCATCAGCTCGTGCACGGCCGCCGGGAGCAGCTGTGGATCCTCGCGGATGAGAGCCAGCTGGCCGGGATGGGTGAGCAGGGCCGCCGTGCCGTTGCCGATCAGGTGCGCGGTGGTCTCGTGCCCGGCGATGACCAGGGTGAGCACCATCGTGATCAGTTCGGTCTCGCTGAGCCGGTCACCCTCGTCGTCCCGTACCCGGATCAGCGCGTCGAGCAGGTCGTCTGAAGGGGCGGCGCGGCGCTGGTCGAGCATGTGCCGAATGTGCTCCACCATGTCGCGCACCGCGCCCCCCATCCTGTCGATGTCGTCGATCCGCGTCAGGGCGTCGCTCCACTCCCGCCACAGCGGCCGGTCCTCCTCAGGAACACCGACCAGTTCGCAGATGATGGTGATCGGCAGCGGGTAGGCGAAGTGCTCGATCAGATCCACGACGCCGCCTTCGGCCTTCTCCGGGAGTGCGGTGAGCAGACCGTCGGTGATCTGCTCCACACGGGGCCGCAGCTCGTTGACGCGGCGGACGGTGAAGGCGCGGGAGACGAGTTTGCGCAGCCGGGTGTGGTCGGGCGGGTCGGAGTCCAGGACCGACTGGACCATGTAGGGGACGTAGGCCTTGGGCAGGCCGAGCTGCTCCAGCATCGCGGCCCGCTCGTCGTGCTCCCGGCCCGGTACCGACAGGGAGCTGTTGGCAAAGCGCGGGTCGTTGAGCACAGTGCGCACATCCTCGCGCCGCGTGACGATCCAGAAGGGGGAGCCGTCCAGCATGCTTCCGCGTACGACGGGCCCCTGCTCGCGGATGCGTCCGAAACCCGTGTAGGGGTCGGCCAGCAGTCCGGGGTCGGCCAGTGTGGTGCCCTCTCCCAGCCCCGTCGGGGCGGATTCGGTGCTGCTCATGGCGGTTCTCCTCGCATGTCAGGTGAGTTTCTGTCTGCTGATTTCTTCGTTCATCCGCTCCAGCAGGCCCTGGAAGAGGCCGATGATCCGCGGCACCGCCTCGTTCAGGCGATCCTCGTGGTGACCGGTCTCGAATGAGGAGCGCACGGTGTGGGCGAGCATGTCGGCCGCCGTCTCGGTGTCGGGGGTGCTGTAGGGCGTGAGCGGGCCGATCACCAGGTAGCCCGTCAGAACCGCGCTCAGGGCGTGGCGTTGCAGGTGCACCGGCGGGGACGTGCGGACCAGGTCGTGTTCGCGCAGGACCTCGAAGTAGGTGTCCAGGGTGCGCTCGCGCGCTTCCAGCAGGTCGCCGACGTGGTCAGGGGCGGTCCTGCTCAGTGTGCCCAGAGTGTCGGTGTCCCCGGTGAGGATCGCGCGAATGATCGGCTCTTCGTGGATCCGGAGGTAGATCGACCGGGCGATGCTGCTGGGCAGGATGCGGGCCGGATCGGCCCGCATGTCCTGCAGGAGCCGTTCGGTCATCACACTCTGCGCGCGCATCACCGCGGTCAAGAACAGCACTTCCTTGGTGTGGAAGTGCAGATAGACGGTGCCCTTCCCGACGCCAGAACGGCGGGCGACCTCCTCGATGGTGACGCGCCGGTACCCCCAGGCGACCAGTAGTTCGCTGGCGGTGTCGAGGATCCGCTCTGCTCTCCGGTCGCGTTCCGCGTCACCGGTGGCGGTCGCAGGATGATCGAGCCGCGTCACGTTCCCCGTCCTCACTCGTCGGTGTTCGTTGACTTCATGACCAAATAGATCATTTGGTCATGAAGTCAACGCTAGGCCAGGGGAGCGGCCCTGACAATCGCCCTGGGCGCTAGGAACGCGTCAAGAAAGGACCCGGTACCCTCACCGTGTGCTGATCGCTGCCGCTGTGTGCCCCCACCCGCCGTTGCTGGTTCCCGAGATCGCCCAGGGAGCCGCCGAGGAGCTGGACGCGGTGCGCGCGGCCGGTGACCGCGCTGTGGCCGGGCTTCTCGGCTCAGGTGCCGACGATGTCGTCGTGATCGGGGCCGGTGAGCAAAACCGGGAGTACGGCCCCGACGCCGGCGGCGGACTGGCCGCTTATGGTCCACCCGTCGATGTTGGGCCGCCCCCGCCGGTGCTGCCGCTTTCGTTGACGATCGGCCGCTGGCTGGCCGAGCGTTCGGGGGGCCGTCCGTCGCGCTACGCCGAGATCGCCGCGGACACCCCGCCACAGGAATGCCTGGTACGCGGTGCGGAGCTGGCCGCGGCCGCGCCCCGAGTCGCCGCGCTGGTCATGGGTGACGGGAGCGCGCGGCGTACGGAGGAGTCGCCCGGACGCGTCGACAGCCGGGCTCTAGCGTTCGACGAGTCCGTCGCCGAGGCGCTCGCCAAGGCGGATCTTCAGGCGCTGGCCTCGCTGGACCCCGGGGTCGCCGATGAGCTGATGGCCGCGGGACGCCCCGCCTGGCAGGTGCTGGCCGGGGCCGCGGAGGGCGCAGGCCTTCGGGGGCGGCTTCTCCGCCATGAGGCGCCCTACGGTGTGGGCTACTTCGTGGCGCTGTGGAGTTGAGCACCCGCGGCGCTGTCGTGCTCCGCCGCGGTCCGCGTCCTTGCCGCCGGATCCGGCCGCGGAGCCTTTTACCCCGCAGGGGTGTCCGTACCGACCGCGCTGATCAGCGCGAATGCCAGATCGGTCAGGTCGGGGGCATCGTAGGGGAGCCAGTGGATCCGCGGGTCGCGGCGGAACCAGGAATCCTGGCGGCGGGCGAACCGGCGGGTGGCCCGGATCGTCTCCTCGCGGGCGGCGTCCTCACTGCATTCTCCGTTGAGGAAGCGCAGCACTTGGGCGTACCCGAGCGCACGGGAGGCGGTGCGGCCGTCGCGCAGGCCGTTGCGTTCGAGTTCGCGGACCTCCTCGACGAGTCCGGACCGCCACATCCGGTCCACCCGCAGTGCGATGCGTTCGTCCAGCTCCGTTCGGGGAACCTCCAGCCCGATCTGCACACACGGGTAGCGGGATACGTGCTCGGGCAGCGTCGCTGTGAACGGGCGGCCGGTGAGTTCGATGACCTCCAGCGCCCGCACGATACGGCGCCCGTTGCTCGGCAGGATGGCCTCGGCCGCGGCCGGGTCGCGCTCGGCGAGCCGCGCGTACAACGGTGCCGGCCCGGAGGCGGCGAGCTCGTCCTCCAACCGTGACCGAAGAGTCGGGTCGGTTCCAGGGAAGTCCAGATTGTCCAGGGCGCCGCGGACGTAGAGCCCCGAACCTCCCACCAGGATCGGGGTCCGCCCCTGCCGGCGGAGCCGGTCGATGAGTCCCCGCGCCATGCGCTGGTACTCGGCCACGTTGGCGGTCTCGGAGACGTCCCAGATGTCGAGTAGGTGGTGTGGTACGCCGCGGCGCTCGGAGACGGGCAGTTTGGCCGTGCCGATGTCCATACCGCGGTAGAGCTGCATGGAGTCGGCGTTGATGACCTCGCCCGCGGCCGAGGACTTCCCGAGCTCCAAGGCGAGGTCGACGGCGAGATCGGACTTGCCCGCGGCGGTCGGTCCAACGACCGCGATCACAGTGCTCGTGCTCCCCATGCGTCCAGTGTGGCAGTGGTTCGGTCCGATTGCTCCCGCCGCGTCCGCCGCTTCGCGGGACCGCGGAGCGGCGGTTTCGTCCGTGCCCGCCCCTAAGATGATCCTCATGCGATTCGCCAAAGGCCACGGTACCGAGAACGACTTCGTGATCCTTTCCGATCCCGATGCCGGGCTGGACCTGCGCCCCGAACTGGTCGCCGCGCTGTGCGACCGGCGGGCGGGGATCGGCGGCGACGGTGTCCTGCGCGTGGTCCGGACCGAGGCGCTACGGGAGGCGCTCCCGGATGCGGCCGCCGCCTCGGCGGACTGCGAGTGGTTCATGGATTACCGCAACGCCGATGGCGGTATCGCGGAGATGTGCGGCAACGGGGTACGGGTGTTCGCCCGGTACCTCATCGAGCAGGGACTGGCCGAGCCCGGCTCGTTCGCGGTCGGCACCCGTGCCGGCGCGCGCCGGGTGACCGTCGAGAGCAACGGCGACATCACCGTGGACATGGGGGCGGTCCGGGTGCTGGGGGAGGGGGCGACGGTGCTGGCCGGCGAACGGCTGAGCGGCACCCGGATCTCGGTGGGCAATCCGCATCTGGCCTGCCAGGTGGACCGTCGGGTCGCCACCGTCGACCTGACCGAGCAGCCGCGCCTCGACCCCGCGCAGTTCCCCGAGGGCGCCAACGTCGAGGTGTTCACCGAGATCGCGCCCGGGACGCTGGAGATGCGCGTCTACGAACGGGGATCGGGGGAGACCCGCTCCTGCGGCACCGGCATCGTGGCCGCCGCTGTGGCCGCGACCCCGCAGGGGGAAGGCGCCACATGGCGCGTCCGTGTCCCCGGAGGGGAGTGCACCGTGTTCCTCGATGCCGAGGGCGCCCGCCTGCGCGGCCCTGCCGTGATCGTAGCCGAAGGCCATACCCGCCTGATCTGAGTTTTCCAGCGGCGCAGATCCCGGTCGTGGCCGGGACCCACCACCAAGTGACCACGAAGCAACAATGCACGGAAATCGACACAGCAGGCACTGCACCGCCCGCTGACCCGCCCCGGATCAACGGCCCCGGCCGCTGCCGTGCCCGGGTCCACCGCGACCGCCCCCGCCGGCATGGAAGCGTCGGCGCAGCAAAACGGCCGCTTCAATCGGTGAGCAGCGACTCCGGCGCCAGTCCGCGGAGGGAAGCGTCGAGTACCTGGGCGGTGTGGGCGACAAAGAGCGTGCCGCCGGAGCGCTCGACCGCTGAGGCGATCTGCAGCGAGCACCCCGGATTGCCGGTCACCAGCAGCCGTGCCCCAGTGGAGCGCACGTCCTCGCCCTTGCGGTCGCCCAGTTCGCCGGCCGGCTGCGGGCGCAGCAGGTTGTAGACCCCCGCTGACCCGCAGCAGATCTCCGGATTGGGCAGATCGACCAGCTCCAGCCCGGGAATGGCGCGCAGCAGCGCGCGGGGCTGGCCGGTGACGCCCTGCCCGTGGGAGAGGTGGCACGCGTCGTGGTAGGCCGCGCGGACGGGCAGCGGGTGCCGCTCGGCACGCGGCCCCAGCACCATCAGGTACTCGGAGAGGTCCATGACCCGCCGGGCCAGCGAATCGGCCCTGCGGACCTCTGCCGTACCGACGCCGGTCTCCCGCAGTAGCCGCGCGTAGTGCTTCATGCTGCCGCCGCAGCCGGCGGAGTTGACCACGACGGCCTCCACCCCGGCCTGCTCAAAAGTGTCGATGGTGGCCCGGGCGAAGTCCGCCGCCTCCTCTGCCCGTCCCGCGTGGGCGGACAGCGCACCGCAGCATCCCTGGGAACGGGGAATCACGACGTCGCACCCCTCACGCGCCAGGACCCGCGCAGTCGCCGTGTTGACCTGGGGAAAGAACGATCCCTGGACACACCCCGTGAGCATGCCGACGACCGCTCGCCGCCGGCCCACCGCCGGGAGCAGTTCCGGCAGGTCGGGCACGCCGCCACGCAGCGGCGGCGCCAAGCGCTCCATCATCGCCAGCGACGGTGAGGTGCGCTCCAGCAGCCCGGAGCGCCGCACCAGGTGCGACAGGCCGCTGGCCTGGTAGGCGCGGAGGGGTGCGCGCAGCAGGTCCAGCCGCCGCCGGTAGGGGAACAGCGCAAAGACCGCCGAACGCAGGGCCTGTTCGCCGGGGCCGCGTTCGTGCTCCTTTTCGACGGTGGCCCGGGTGGTCTCGATCAGCGCATCGTAGGCCACCCCTGACGGGCAGGCGGTCACGCAGGCCAGGCAGCCCAGGCAGTTGTCGAAGTGCTGCACCGCTGCCTCGCTGAGGACGCCGTCGTCCCTGGTCTGCCCCATCAGGTGGATGCGCCCGCGGGGGGAGTCCATCTCCTCGCCCCAGAGGACGTAGGTGGGGCAGGTCGGCAGGCAGAACCCGCAGTGCACGCAGTCCCCGAGCAGGTCGCCGAACGAACGGGCGGCGCCGTCGTCGGCCTCGCGGGCGGTGTGGCCGTCAGTCAAAGCGTGGTGCCTCCTTCAGCGGCGCGGGCGGTCGTGCTCCCTCGGCGGGCCGGTGCCGGGGCAGCGGTCGGTGGGCCGGGCATCAGATGCCACCGGCGAAACGCCCGGGGGACAGTATGCGGTCCGGGTCGAACCGGTCTTTGATCGCGCGCATCAGGGGCAGGCCGGGGACCTCGCCCCACAGGTCGAGTCCTTGCTCCAGGACTCCAGGCGCGGCGCGGAGAACGGTCAGCGCGCCTTCGGTGATCGAGTGCCGCAGCCCGGTGACGGTATCGGCCGCCGTCCCGGCGTCGGCTGCGGCGGGCAGTGCGGCGTAGAGGACCCCGGCCCCGGCCGATCCGCGAATCGAGACGGGTATGCCGACGGCTTCTGCGGCCGTGCGAAGCGACGCGGCCGTCTCTGTCACCCGGCCCGGTGCAACCGCGATCTTGAGCAGGGTGTCATCGGGCGCCCCGGGCAGCATCCCCCAATCAGGTGGAAGCTCTGCGGCGGTGTCGGCCGCCCCGAGCAGGCCGGCGACTTCCGCGGCGCGGGCCTCGATGCCGCCCTCGGCTCCTTCGAGTAGAACATGCAGGCTCAGCGGCCCCTCGGCCGACCAGTCGAGTTCGACGGCCGCGGGTGCGGTGGTCGACCGCAGCACAGAGGCGCGCCAGGCGGCCGCGGTCGCGGCATCGCCGGTGGCGGCGCTGATGACGCGCAGCGCGGGCGGGAGAGGGTGCAGCCGAAACGTCACCGAGGCGATCAGGCCGAGTGTTCCCAGCGCTCCGGTATGCAGCTTTCCTAAGTCATAGCCTGCGACGTTTTTCACGACGCGGCCGCCGGAGGAGACGATGGCACCGTCTGCGCGAACGGTCGTCATCCCGATGATGAGGTCGCGCACGGTGCCGTGCAGCATCCGGCGCGGGCCGCACAACCCGGTCGCCACAACGCCCCCGACCGTTGATCCGGGCACAACGGGATCCACTGAGAGCCGCTGCCCGGCCCCGGCCAGAGCAGCGTCCAGATCGGCCATGGGTGTTCCGGCGCCCACCTGGACGATCAGGTCGCCGGCGGTGTGCTCGATCGTGGTGAGCAGGGTGGTGTCGACGACCAGATCGCACCGGCGCGGTGGGCGACCCCAGCCGACCGTGCTGCCATGGCCGCGGGGCACCGTGGCCAGTCCGTGCCGCGCGGCGGCCGCCAGGAGTGAGGACGCGGCACGGAGGTCGGGCGGGGTGGCGACGTAGCGGGGAGCGATGCCGGCGACGGCGTCACCGGGGGCCGCCGCGCGTACCGCTGATCCGCCGACGCCCAGGTCGGCCATGACCGGATCGTTCCCGGCGCGCGCGTGTTCCCCCTGTTCACGGGAATCGCCTTCGGTACTCACGCTTTCGCTCCCTCCGCCTCTGCTGTGCTGTGCGGCTCGCGCTCCGGCGATGGCCCCGGCTCTGCTCCGCGCGTTCAGAACAGTTCCGCGGCGCCTTCGGCCACCAGGGGGTGCTCGCCCTTGCGCACACCGGGGCGCTCGCCGCACAGCCGCGGTGTGGGCAGCAGCTTCTCGGGATTGGCGATCCCGTCGGGATCGAAGGCGCTTCGCAGCAGGTCCATGGTCTGCAGGTCGTCGGGGCCGAACATCCGCGGCATCTGGCACGCCTTGTCCACTCCGACGCCGTGTTCGCCGGTGATGGAGCCGCCGTGCTCGATGCACAAGTCGAGGATGGCCCCCGACACCTGGGCCGCGCGCTCACCGGCACCGGGCTCGGTGTCGTCGAACAGCACGAGCGGGTGCAGGTTGCCGTCTCCGGCGTGGAACACGTTGGCGACGCGGATCCCTGAGCGCGCCGATAGCTCCGCGATCCGCCGCAGGACCTCCGGCAGCGCGGTGCGCGGGACGACACCGTCCTGGACGATGTAGGCCGGGCTGATGCGGCCGACAGCGGCGAACGCCGACTTGCGCCCCTTCCAGATGCGGGCGCGCTCCGCGGCGTCACTGGCGGTGCGGATCTCGAATGCGCCGGATGCCCGGCACAGCGCGGTCACCGCGTCGAACTGGGCGTCGACGTCGGCGGCCGGCCCGTCGAGTTCCACGATCAGCACGGCACCGGCGCCGGGCGGGTAGCCGCAGGCGACCGCGGACTCGGCGGCCTCGATTGACAGGGCGTCCATCATCTCGATGGCGGCGGGCAGGACGCCCGCGCCGATGATCGCCGAGACCGCGGCGCCTCCCGCGTCCATCGTTTCGAACGCGGCGAGCATGGTGCGCACCTTCTGAGGGCTGCGCAGCAGCCGGACGGTGATCTCGGTGGCGATCCCCAGGGTGCCCTCCGAACCGACGAACGTACCGATCAGGTCGTAGCCGGGAGCGTCGGCGGCCTTGCCGCCCAGGCGCACGATCTCGCCTTGGGGGGTGACGACGACCAGGCCGAGCACATGGTTGACGGTGAAGCCGTACTTCAGGCAGTGCGCCCCGCCGGAGTTCTCGGCGATGTTGCCGCCCACCGAGCACACCTGCTGGCTGGAGGGGTCGGGAGCGTAGTAGTAGCCGCGGGGCGCGGCCGCTTTCGTGATGTCGAGGTTGGCCACCCCCGGTTCGACCACGGCACGCTCGTTCTCGATGTCGATCTCGAGGATGCGCCGCATGCGCGAGGTGACGATCAGGACGCCGTCGGTCCGCGGCAGCGCCCCGGCGGACAGGCCGGTGCCCGCGCCGCGGGGAACGAACGGGACACCGTGGTCAGCGCACAGCCGCACGACCGCGGCGACCTGTTCGGTGGTGGTGGGCAGCACCACCACACCCGGTAGAGCCGCGTGGTAGGTGAGCCCGTCGCTCTCATAGGTGCGTCGGCGGGCGGTGTCGGTGATGACACCGTCGCCGCCGCAGATGTCGCGCAGGCGCGGAACCAGCGCGAGGAGCGGTTCCGGCATTGGGGTCGCCCTCCCCAGTCGTGTCCTACCGGGGTCAGGTGGGCCCCGGTAGGACCGTACTCTCCCCTATCGCCACTGCGCGGGGCAAGGGAGCCGGGGCCGCTACCGGTGCGGACCCGGTCAGGGCATCTGCTCGTAGGCGGGCAGGGTCAGAAAGTCCACGTACTTGTCGGCCAGCGCGACCTCCGTGAAGAGCTCCACGGCCTGGTCGTAGAGCTTGGCGTCGAACGCGCCGCCGCTCGCCTCGCGGATGGCGGCGAGTTCTTCGCCGATGACGCGCTGGACGAGTTCCGGGGTGACCTTGGGGCCGTCGTCGAGGGTGACGTCGTTGTGCAGCCACTGCCAGATCTGGGAGCGGGAGATCTCTGCGGTGGCGGCGTCCTCCATCAGGTTGTGGATGGCCACGGCGCCGTTGCCGCCCAGCCACGCCGCGAGGTACTGCAGGGCGACGTTGATGTTGCTGCGCAGGCCGTTCTCGGTGACGCCGCCTTCGGTGGCGTCCACCGCGAGCAGGTCACTGGCCTTGACCACGACGTCGTCGCGCAGTTTGTCGAGCTGGTTGGGGCGGTCACCGAGAACGCCGTCGAAGACCTCTTGGGCGACGGGGACCAGGTCGGGATGGGCCACCCAGGATCCGTCGAAGCCGTCGCCGGATTCGCGGGCCTTGTCGTCGCGCACCTTGGCCAGCGCGCGCGTGTTGACCTCGGCGTCGCGGCGGCTGGGGATGAACGCGGCCATGCCCCCGATCGCGAACGCGCCGCGCCGGTGGCAGGTGGCCACCAGTAGTTCGGTGTAGGCGCGCATGAACGGGGCGGTCATCGTGACGGAGTTGCGTTCCGGCAGCAGGAAGCGGCGGCCACGGGTCCGGTGCGTCTTGATGATGCTGAAAAGGTAGTCCCAGCGGCCCGCGTTCAGCCCGGCGGAGTGCTCACGCAGCTCGTAGAGGATCTCCTCCATCTCGAACGCCGCGGGGATGGTTTCGATCAGCACCGTGGCGCGGATGGTGCCGCGCGGAATCCGCAGCCGCTCCTGGGCGGCGATGAAGATGTCGTTCCACAGGCGGGCTTCGAGGTGGCTCTCCAGCTTGGGAAGGTAGAAGTAGGGCCCCTTCCCCTTGGCGAGCTGCCGCTGCGCGCAGTGGAAGAAGTAGAGCGCGAAGTCGACGATCCCGCCGGAGGTGCGCGCGCCGTCGACCAGGATGTGCTTTTCGTCCAGGTGCCAGCCGCGCGGGCGGACGATGATGGTGGCGAGCTCGGAGTCCTCCTTGAGGGAGTAGCTCTTGCCCTCGGGGGTGCTGAAGTCGATCGTGCGGTCCAGCGCGTCGCGCAGGTTGAGCTGACCGCCGATCATGTTCTCCCACAGCGGCGTGTTGGCGTCCTCGAAGTCGGCCAGCCAGACCTTCGCGCCGGAGTTGAGCGCGTTGATCGTCATCTTCCGGTCGGTGGGGCCGGTGATCTCGACCCGTCGGTCGGTGATGCCCGGCGCGGGCGGGGCGACCTTCCACGTCGGATCCTCGCGGATCGCCCGGGTTTCGGGGAGGAAGTCCAGGTCAACGCCTGCGGAGAGCTGCTCCTGCCGGCGCGTGCGCGCGGCCAGCAGCTCCTGGCGCCGGGCTTCGAACCTGCGGTGCAGGTCGGCGATGAGCGCGAGGGCGTCATCGGTGAGGATCTGGTCGTACCGGTCGTGCAAGGGTCCGGTGATCTCGACCCCGTTCGTGGTACCCATAAGAAACCTTCCACAAAGCGGAAATTTGTTTTGGTATGTGGAATTGAAGCTACTTGTCGGTCACATCGTGGTCAACGCCATCCACCCCTCACAGCGCGAAACTTTCCTCTATGCGAAAGGAATCACCTAATTTCCAGGGGATGACCGCGTGTCTTCCGACGTCTGCTTGTCCGCGCGGGAAGTGAGCGGGATGGGCCCCTTCCCAGGGAGGGCTCTGGCGGTAGACGATGCGAAAATCAGATGCCGTCCCCGGATCGGCGTGCCACCATCTCAGGGAACAACCTGCGTCAACGGGACGTTGCCCCTGCTGGAGGGATATGAATACTGCTTACGACCACGGCCCGAACACCCCTGTCGAGGATGTCGACATGATGGGCGCGGGACGTGACGCGGTCACCGTCGGCGATCTTGACGCCGACGCGCTGCTCACCGACGGGACGGCACGCGACAGCGGCGACCCCGACCAGGGCGAACTCGAGCTCGCCGACCGCCACGCGCTGCGCCGGGTAGCGGGCCTGTCCACAGAACTCACCGATATCACCGAGGTCGAGTACCGGTCGCTCCGTCTGGAGAGAGTAGTCCTCATCGGCGTCTGGACCAGCGGAACCCAGACCGACGCCGACAACTCGCTCGTCGAACTCAAGCAACTCGCCGAGACCGCGGGTGCCATGGTGCTCGAAGGCCTCACCCAGCGCCGGCACAAGCCCGACCCGGCGACCTACGTCGGCCGCGGCAAGGCGGGCGAACTGCGCGACATCGTCGAGAGCACCGGCGCGGACACCGTCATCTGCGACGGCGAGCTGACACCCGGCCAACTGCGCCGACTCGAAGAAGTCGCCAAGGCCAAGGTCATCGACCGCACCGCGCTGATCCTGGACATCTTCGCCCAGCACGCACGCAGCCGCGAAGGCAAGGCACAGGTCGAACTGGCACAGCTCACCTACCTGCTGCCGCGCCTGCGGGGCTGGGGTGAATCACTGTCCCGACAGGCAGGCGGCCGCGCCGGCGGCGGCAACGGCGGTGTGGGTCTGCGCGGCCCCGGTGAGACCAAGATCGAAACCGATCGTCGGCGGATCAATACCAAGATGGCCAAGCTGCGCCGTCAACTGGCCCAGATGACCACGGTGCGCGACGTGAAACGCGATAAGCGCCGCACCCGCCAGGTGCCGGCGGTGGCCATCGCCGGCTACACCAACGCTGGTAAGTCCAGCCTGCTGAACCGGCTGACCGGAGCCGGTGTGCTGGTGGAGGACGCGCTGTTCGCCACACTGGACCCGACCGTCCGCCAGGCGCGCACGCCTGACGGGCGCGCGTTCACGCTCGGCGACACCGTGGGCTTCGTGCGGCACCTTCCGCATCAGCTCGTCGAGGCGTTCCGCTCCACCCTGGACGAGGTCACCGACTCCGACCTGATCCTGCATGTGGTGGACGCTTCGCATGCAGACCCCGGGCAGCAGCTCGCCTCGGTGCGCGAAGTGTTCGCCGAGATCGGCGCGCAGGACGTTCCCGAACTCGTCGTCTTCAACAAGACCGATGCCGCCGATCCCGTCGTGCTCAGGCAACTGCGCACCAAGGAGCCGGAGGCCATCGAGGTCTCCGCCCGGACCGGTGCCGGCGTGGCGGAACTGATCGCGGCCATCTCCGGGGCGCTGCCGCAGCTGGATCGCGAAGTCCGCGTGGTCCTGCCCTACGAACGCGGCGATCTGGTATCCCGGGTACACGAAGAGGGGCGTATCCTCGGCGAGGAACACACGGGTGATGGAACGGTGATCCACGCCTGGGTCCCCGAACTCCTTGCCGGGAAGCTGAACGAATTCGCTGCTCCGGTCGGCTGATGAAACCGGCCTCCAACGGCGGAACACCGGCAGGGTGTTCCGCCGTTGGTGTCTTTGACGGTGGAGAGGTGTACACGGCGTCGGCGGATGAACTACGGTTTTTAACCACTCGAACGAGACCGTGAGTCGTCGGCCCCGGCCGCGCCACCCCCAGCCAGACCAGCCGAGATCTGAGGTCGCCTATGTCCGCCAGCCCGCTCCGAGCTACTGCGCCATCCGCTCTCGTGCGGCCATGATCGCCAAAGCGGGCCGGTGAGACGATGACAGTACGACTACTGACGAACATCGGACGGCTGTGGACCGGGACCGATCTCCTCAGTAACGCCGCCATGCTCGTCAACCACGACCGCATCGCGTGGGTAGGGGCGGCCGCGGACCTCCCGCACAGCCTCCCGGGCGTGATCGACGACATCGTGGACGTCGACGAGGTGGACAACCTCGGCGGCGGGCTGGTCACCCCGGGGCTGATCGACGCCCACTGCCACCCCGTCTACGCGGGCAACCGCTACGCCGAGATCGCGATGCGGGCCAGCGGCGCCTCCAAGTCAGAGATCATCGGAGCCGGCGGCGGGGTCGCCTCCACCGTGACCGTGACGCGCGGAACCGACCCGTGGACATTGTGCAACGCGGTACGCGAACGGCTCCGGCACTGGGTGCTGTCCGGCTGTACCACCGTCGAGGCGAAGACCGGATACCACCTCACCCGCGACGGCGAACTGTCCGACGTCCGGCTGCTGCGCTCGCTGGAGGAGGAGCCCGGCATGCCCCGCCTGCACGTCACCTTCTTCGCCGCCCACGCCGTACCGCCCGAGTACTTCGGTCGGCCTCAGGACTACGTCGACGCCGTGGGTTCGTGGTTGGGCGACGCCGCCCAGGCCGGTGCCGACGGGGTGGACGTCTACTGCGACAACCAGCAGTTCACGGCCGACGACGCGCGCCGGCTGCTGTTGGCGGGCCGTGCGGTGGGACTGCAGACCCACATGCACGCGTGCGCCAAACCACGCCACGGAGCCGTTCGGATGGCGGCCGACCTGCAGTGCTCCTCGGTCGATCTGGTGCACGACACCGACGAGGACGACATCCTCGCACTGGCCAAGACCAGCACACCGGTCGTGGTCTGTCCCACGACGTCACTGAACGAGCGCCGCACCCCGCCGGTTCGGGCGCTTCTCGACCACGGGGTCCCGGTCGGGCTCGGCACCGACCACAACCCCGGCCAATCGGGAACGATGTCGCTGCCGTTGGCGATCTCCATGGCCATTGCGATGTTCAACATGAGCGTCCTGGAAGCGCTGCGCGCCGCCACTGTCGGCGGTGCCTTCGCACTGGGCGCCAGCGACCGCGGCATGCTCGCACCGGGCCAGTACGCCGACATCGTCCAGTGGGACGCCGACCACGAAGGCGCCTTCGCCTGGTCCTACGGCCTCAAGACCCTCCGCGTCTGGCGCGGCGGCGAGACCATCCGCTAGATCGGCACCGGCAAGGCTGCTATGCCGGTGGGGTGGCGGCCGCAGGAGCTTCGGCGGGGTGCCCTTCGTCTGCCTTCGCCGCAGCCTGCAGGGAAACACCCCGGTACTCGGCCGACATCAGCACAGACCTTGGGCAACCAGGTCAACGCAGGACCGAGCCGCGGGCGGCCGCGATCTCGATGACGGCGCGTTCCAGGGCATAGGCCGGATCCCGGCCGGCGCCCTTGATCAGCGCGTCGGTCTCGGCGATGACGGCCATCGCGCGCGCCACCCCTTGCGGTGTCCAGCCGCGGGCCTGCTGGCGCAGCGTCCGGAGCTTCCACGGCGGCACTTTGGCGCGCTTGGCGAGTTCGGCATCGGCTACGCCCCGCTGCGGTTGCGCTACCACGGCCAGCCCGCGAACGGCCCCTGCCAGGGCGCTGTTGATCAACACCGGAGCGGTACCCACCGCCAGAGACCAGCGCAACTGCTCCAGAGCTTCGGGCAGCCGCCCCTCTACGGTCCGGTCCGCGACGGTGAACCCGGAGGCCTCCGCCTTGCCCGTGTGGTACCGGGCCACCGCTGCGGCGTCGACACGGCCATCGGTGTCGACGACCAGCTGGGTGCAGGCGGCCGCGATCTCGCGCAGATCACTGCCCACGGCGTCGAGGAGGGCCTGGGCGGCGTCGGCGGTGATCTGCCGGTCGGCGCGGGAGAACTCGCCCTTGATGAACTGCAGGCGCTCGGCTGCCTTCGTGGGCTTCGCGCAGTTGATCCGGGTGGCGCCGGCCTTTGTCGCGGCCTCCAGCAGCGCCTTGCCCTTGGCGCCCCCGGCGTGCGCAAGGACCATGACGACGTCATCCGCCGGATCCTTGAGATAGCCGGTGACCTCGGCCACGAGGTCCTTGGTCAGGTCCTGGGCGGAGCGCAGTACCACCACGCGCCGCTCCCCGAACAGGGAAGGCGAGGTGACCTCGACGAGCTTTCCGGCCGTGACCTGGCTGGGCACCAGGTCGTGCACGTCCACTTCAAGATCCCCGGCGCGTACCGCCGCGACGAGTTCGGCCACGGCCCGGTCGACGAGGAGTTCCTCATCGCCGACGATGATGGAGAGCGGTGGAACAGAGGCGGAGCTCATACGATCAGCATGCCACGCCGGGGGGACGGTTGCGCACCGGCGGGTGTCGGCGCCGGGGGCCGCGGACGGTGGCGGAGGGGCCGTTCGGACCAGGGCTGACCGCGACATCGCCGTGCAGGTCGGTGCGGTAGTTCGCGGTGGTCAGGGATTCCAGCAGCGCCCACGTCTGTGGGGCGGGATGGCCGTAGGGGTTGTCGGCGCCCACAGAAGTCAGGGTGATGCGCGGCCGCGTCGCGGCGAGAAAGGCGGATTCCTGGGTCCCCGCGCCGTGGTGCGGTGTCTTCAGAACGTCCACGCCGCGGATCGCGTGCGAGTTGAGCAGCGCCCGTTGCGCGGACTCCTCGATGTCACCGGTGAGGAGAACGGTCATCGGCGACCCAACCGAGCCGGACGGGGGCGTCCAGCGCGCCAGCAGCACGATACTGGCGTCGTTGCCCTCCGGGTGCGCGCCTGGGCGGGGCCACAGCACGTCGAAGGTCCACGGCGGGACCTCCCACCGCTGTCCGGCCTCAGCGGTGTGCACAGGGACCGCCGCGTCATCCAGGGCCCGTGCGGTGTCGGGCGAGTCGTAGCCGTCCGGGACCAGCGCGGTCCGCACATCCCGGTGGGACAGCACCCCTGATGTGCCGCCATCGTGGTCGGCGTCACCATGGGTCAGTACCAGCAGGGCGATCTCGCGTACCCCCAGATCGGTCAGGCAGCGGTCGACCGCGATCGGGTCGAGCCCGGTATCGACCAGCACGGCGCGGCCATCGCCGGCGGACAGCGCGAGGGCGTCGCCCTGGCCGATGTCGCAGGCGACCAGTGCCCAGCGGCCGGGAGGCCAGCCCGGGGCGGCGCAGTGTACGACGAGGCCGGCGGCTACCACCGCCGCGCCGAGCGAGAGCACAATCCGGCGAGGGCGCCCGCGGACGGCCAACAGCAGGATCAGCAGGACGGCCAGGATCCCCGCACCGGCGAGATCGCCACGCCAGGGAACGGCTCCGTGGGGAACCCGCGCTCCGACCGCGGCGACCGCGCTCACCCAGATGACCACCGCTCCCGGTATCCAGACGAGGACGGCAGCCGCGGCCGGCCACACCAGCGCCAGTCCCGCGATGGCGAAACCGCCTGTGGTGGCGATCGGCATGAGGGGGGTGGCCACGACGTTTGCGGGCACCGCGATCCAACTGACCTCGGCTGACACCAGCACCAGCACCGGTGCGCAGGCGACGTGGGCGGCGAGCGACACGGCCACCGCCTCGGCCAGCCACCGCGGCAGCCGTGCCGACCAGCGGTCCCGCCAACCCGGGGCGAGCACCATGATCCCGCCGGTGGCGGACACGGACAGGGCGAACCCGTAGGACCTGGCGAGGCCGGGATCGAACAGCAGCAGAGCGACCACGGCGGCCGCGAGGGCCGCGAATCCGGCGCGCTGCCGGCCCAGGGCCAGAGCAAGGAGGGCGATCCCGCCCATGAAGGCGGCACGGAGCACACTCGGTTCTGGCCGCGCCACCAGAACGAACACCGCGATCATGACGGCGCCCGCGCAGGTGGTGCCCCATGGCGGCCAGCGCGACCACCGGCCGATTCCCAAGGCGACACCGGTCAGCACCGAGAGGTTGGCGCCGGATACGGTCAGCAAATGTGTCATACCGGTGTCCCGGAACGCCTCGGCGGTGGCACGGTCAAGACCGGAGACATCGCCCACGACCATCGCGGGAAGCAGGCCCCGCGCCGGTGCGGGGAGCGCGGCGGAGGCCTCCCGGAGCCGGGCGCGCACCATTCCGGCCCAGGCCTGAGAGGGGGGCGGCGGGGCCGTACGCTCCGGCGGTCCGCGCACCAGGACCAGACCGCCGACCAGACCGCCGTCCCCGGCGGGGACCACCTTTCCCGACAGCCGGACCTCCTGCCCCGGAAGCAGCCCGCGCCAGCGCGGCCCCGAGGCCAGCACCACCACCGGCACACGTGAGCGGAACGGCACCCCGTCAACCTCGGCCCACTCGCTGCGGGCATCGATGACATACTCGGCGCGCCCCGGCAGTAGAGGCTTCGCGCGCGGGCGGGGATCACCCGTGATGACAACCGCCATCGTCGTCGGTGTCTCCTGTTCGGCGAGCGCTGCGACCGGACTGGACTCCACTGCCGCGAGCCGCCCGCCGGTGGCGAGGGCCCCGCCCGCCGCACATATCAGGACGGCGACCACCGGAACGGCCCAGGACTCATGGAACGGTGACCGCAGCACCGGTGCAAGCACAGCGGCTACGCCGACGAGCACGGCGCCGACCACAGCAGCCGTCCGGGCATCGGATCCCAGCAGCAGAGCGGTGCACAGCCATATGCCGACCGCGGGCCCGAGCAGGCGCAGGTCAGCGGGATTGGCCGCCGGCGCGTCGGTGCCCAGCAGGAATGTGCTTACGGGGGTCATGCGGGGCCGCCGCCGACCTGGACAAGCGGGCTGAGTTCAGCAAAGCGCTTATCGCCGATGCCGCTGACCTCCTGCAGTTGCTCGACCGAAGCGAATCCGCCGTTCTGCGTGCGATAGTCGATGATGCGTTCGGCCAGGACCGGGCCGATCCCCGGTAATTCCTCCAGCTGCTCAGGGGAAGCGGTGTTGAGGTCGATGAGCGTGCCCGGCTGCCCGGATCCCGGATCAGAAGCGGGGCCCGGTTCGGGAGCGGCGGGGACCTCAGGAGACGGGGTGATGCCGACCAGCACCTGTTCACCGTCGACCAACGGCCGGGCCAGGTTGAGCGTGCCGGTGTCTGCGTCGGGGCTGACGCCGCCCGCAGCGTCGATGGCATCGGCCACACGTGCTCCCGCGGGCAGGGTGACGACACCGGGGTCCTCGACGTCCCCGCCGACATGCACCGTTACCTCACCCGCGGGCGCGGACGGTGACACCGCCGCTCCGCTCGCCGACGGCGCCGGGCTGGTGTCGGCCAGCAGTTGCGGAGGAGGTTCGGGACTGGGGCGTGCTTGGAGCAGGAACCACGAGGTGGCGATCACCGCGACGACGCACAACCCGATGAGCGCATGCAGGCCGGCCCGGCTCAGTCGGGGCCGGTCGCCGCGGATCGCGGCGAACCGGGCGGCCAGAGCGGAGTACCACGGACGGTGCAGGAGGTCGTCGCCGATCTCGGTGTAGCCGCGGGGCACCGTGTTGTCCGGGGAGGTGCCGGATTCCCCGCCGTCCATGTGCGCGCGCCGGTGCCGGTCCGGGGCGGAAGTGCCGGAACCGGTGTCCTGGCCCGCGGACGGTTCGGCGGTGCGGTCCGATCCCATGGCATAGGGAGGCATGGGAATCTGCCCGATGAGTGGGGGGTCGGGCAGGGGGTCCTCCTCCCGCCGCGAGACGTCGGCATCCTCGCGCGCACCCGCAGCGGATTCCTCGGCTGCGGTGAGTGCGTGCAACCGCTGGAGAGCGGTGCTGTGGGACGGGCGGCGGGGCTGAGACGAAGACGGCATGCGACCAACGCTAGGAAGGCACGCCATAAGGTGTCAGCCGAGATCTCCCGGCTGTGGACAAGTCCGCGGGGTGTGGCAGGCGCTGTGCGGTCGGCTGTAGAGATCCGGGGGACGGTCAGGGCGCAGCGATGTGTCGACCCCCGGAGACCACAGTGCCCACGGTGCGGCCGCGGAGCCGATGGGGACGCCCGCCGCGTCCACCAGCTCGCCCTCGTAGCTGGTGAGGTCGGCGGAGTACAGCTCCCACTGCTGGTGGAGGATGCGGATCCACCGGGTGCCGCCGGTGTGGTGCGCGTGCAGTCCCCACCGTGCGGTGACGAACCGCTGGGCGGGGCAGGGGACACGGATCCGACCCCCCACACGAATACGGAAGCGCACCCCGGCGCCCGCCATGGGGCAGCGCCGCTGTACCGCATACCCCCGCCTGCCGTCCGCGTCGCGACCGAGGGACACGTCCGACCACATGTAGGGCAGCCGGACCAGGAGGCGGGCGGCCAGGACGTTGTGCAGCGAGTCCGCGTCCATGGACAGGAACACGACACCTTGGCGCCCCTGGCGGTCGACAGAGTACAGCCGCACGTTCACCTCGTTGAACGCCCCGACAGGCAGGAATCCGGCTACACGCGTGGCCGTCGCCTGGAACGCCACGACACCGACGTAGGTGACGCCGCCGAGTACATCCGGCCACGTACCCTCAGGCAGCAGCGGGGCGACGTGTTCGGGGGCCGCGGGCCAGTGCAGGAACGCGACATCGCGCCACTTCTGTGTGAGGAATGGGGCCCCCGGAAGCGGGGGTGCCGCGGCGGGCGGCGGCCGACCGGCCGCTCTCCACGGGCGGTGCGGGTCCGCGGCGGCCTTCCCGGGATCGGGATCAATCGGAGGCATCAGCTTCGACCACGGGGCGTCGACCGCGCAGCACACGCAGCGTACCCGCCAGCACCATCCCGTAGACCACGTGCGCGGCGGCCATCGTCCAGGCCCGCCCCGGCGCGTCCCGATGCGCCGGGGGCTGCGCTCCGATCACCGGCGCCCACCCCTCATAGCCGGCCAGCCACACGGCCAGGCCATAGAGGGCCCCGCTGATTCGGCGGGGCCGCCGCTGACCGGTGAGGAGCCCGAACACCGCGCCCGCGCTCATACCGATGCCCAGGTGTACGGCCGTGGTCGCAGCGTCCTCCCCGCGGCGCGGCCGTGAGGGGAAGCCGCTCGGGAGGAGTGTGCGGGTGATGAGCTTCGGCGGGTGCCGTCCTATCGTGCCGGACCGGCGGCCCACCTCCACGAACGCCGACATCGCCACTGTCGCGGCGGCGCCGGCGATCGCCCCCTGCAATGCGGATCGCACTGGTCGCATGGGCTGCCCTTCGTCAGGAGGGACGGAGTCGTCGACGGGCCGCCTACCGCACCATCCTCAGGTCAAACCCTGGTGTGCCCCAGAAGGGGCGCACAGCACCCCCGTCCTCCTGCCGTCGCGGCCCGGGCAGGGCAGCACGAAGCCTCCGGTGGCAATGGCCGACATGGGAGTCGACACATGCGCCGGAGGCTTCGTTCATGTTCTGGCCGGCGCGCCGGGACCGTTCCGACGTCGGCCGCCCTCACCTCGGAGGTTTGCTCCTAGGCGGCTTTCTGCACCTGGTCCAAGCGCTTGGCGATGGCGCTCTTGCGGTTGGCCGCCTGGTTCTTGTGGATAACGCCCTTGCTCACGGCCTTGTCCAACTGCCGCGCGGCGGTGCGCTGCAGCACAACGGCCTGCTCGACGTTTCCAGCTTCGGCCGCCTCGCGGAACTTGCGGATCGCCGTCTTCAGGGACGAGCGCACCGCCTGGTTGCGCATGCGGCGCTTCTCGTTCTGCCGGTTGCGCTTTTCCTGCGACTTGATGTTCGCCATGCGAAAACGTGCTCCAGTTACTTCTGAATCAGTGCGTCGACGACGCGGGCCGTGCGCCGCGGGCAGCCGATCCGCGGGAGGGCCCGAGCGTGCCGACGCCGGGTGTGAGAGACCAAGGGCTCAAAAACCGAACGTGGAACGTCCGAGACACGGACTTCCATTATGCATCCGGCCGAGGAGTGCTTGTGCCGTCGCGGTAGGGGGGCGGGGTTCCTCGGCGGCTGCGGGTCAGTCGCCGTCCTTGCCGCCGGGCCGCACCCAGCCGCGCTGGTAAGCCTCCCACTGCTCGTCTGTGGCCGTGAAGTCGACGTAGACGGCCGTGCCGAACCGCTCCCGGCGTTCCGGCTCATCGGACAGCCCGAGGCGGATGGCCCGGGTCGCGACCTCGGGAACCTCCGCGTCCGGATCCCGTGTCGCGTGGTCGTCGGGGTAGGCGGGGACCCCCATGAACACCTGCACATCCTCTGGTACGGCGTCGAGCACCGACCTCGTCTGCCGGGCCACGAACCCGCCGTACAGGCCTTTCGTGGGCATGGCCGTGTCATAGGACATGACGGCCACCTGGTCGACCAGTTCGGCCACACGCCCCAGATAGCCGGAAGACCAGTACTTGGGCGCGCCGATCAGGGTGAGCGGGAAGGCCAGACCGCCTAGCGGTTCGATCTGCGGTACGGCGGTGGACAGCAGCGCGTCATCGGGGAGCGCCTCGCGAGTCTCCTCTAGCAGGGAGATCAGTCCGGGGTCGTTGTTGGGGACCGGTTCGAAGTTGTAGTGCACCCCGTCGAACCCGGCCGCCGCGACGTCACTCGCGCCTTCGACGACGCGTTCCCGGCTCGCCTCGTCGGACAGGTCCAGTTCCCCGGCCTCGACGCGCTGACCGACCCAGGCCGACACCCGCACATCGGGCAGTTCGTCGCGGAACATCCGGAGGAACTCGTCGGCCTCGGCGTACTTCGACGCCTTCAACGTCCCGTCGAGCTCCAGCGGGCCGACATGTACGTACACGTCGCTGATCTCGCCGGAAATGATGCGGGGAGCCAGTTCTGCCAGTTCGTCGGCACCGTTGCGGCCGTCCACCCACGCGTGGCCCATCCACAGGGCGTTGGTGCCGTTGGAGACCGCCCATGGTCGCGGATCACCGGTGTACTGCAGGCGCAGCAGCACGGCCCCTGCCGCCGCGACCACAAGGAGCGCCGCAAGACCTGCGAAGACGCGTTTCAGTAGCCATTTCACAGTTGTCTCCAGCTCCGCCGCCGTCGCATAACCTGATACCTGCCGCGTGTCCCATTCTCTACCGTGGCGGCGCCGCTGCGGGGGACATGGGATCATGGAAGGCAATGCCCGCCGCCCGCGTCGCGGCCGCGCCCCCTGCCATCTGAGAGAAACGTGAACGGAGCACGGTGCCACAGCCGAACCGGACCGATCCCGCGCTGATCCGAAACTTCTGCATCATCGCGCACATCGACCATGGCAAGTCGACACTGGCCGACCGCATGCTTCAGTTGACCGGGATCGTCGAAGACCGGCAGATGCGGGCACAGTACCTCGACCGGATGGACATCGAGCGTGAGCGCGGCATCACCATCAAATCGCAGGCGGTGCGGTTGCCGTTCACGGCGCTCGACGACCGGACCTACGTCCTCAACCTCATCGACACACCCGGCCACGTCGACTTCAGCTACGAGGTCTCGCGATCGCTGGCTGCGTGTGAGGGCGCCATCCTGCTGGTCGACGCAGCCCAGGGGATCGAGGCGCAGACGCTGGCCAACCTCTACCTCGCACTGGAGAACGACCTCGCGATCATCCCGGTGCTCAACAAGATCGACCTTCCCGCGGCCCAGCCCGAGAAGTACGCCGCCGAGCTCGCGGGCATCATCGGCTGTGAGCCTTCCGACGTCCTCAGGGTCAGCGCCAAGACGGGCGCCGGTGTCGAGGAGCTGCTCAACGAGGTCGTGCGGCAGGTCCCGCCTCCCGTCGGCGACGCCGACGCCCCCGCTCGCGCGATGATCTTCGACTCGGTCTATGACACCTACCGCGGTGTCGTGACCTATGTGCGGGTCGTCGACGGCTCGCTGAGCACTCGGGAACGCATCCAGATGATGTCGACCGGCGCGACCCACGAGATGCTGGAAGTCGGCGTGATCTCTCCGGAGCCGACCAAGGTCGAGGGCCTGGGGGTAGGCGAGGTCGGCTTTCTCATCACCGGTGTGAAGGACGTCCGGCAGTCGCGGGTCGGCGACACCGTGACCTCGGCGAATCGTGGCGCCGGCGAGATGCTGCCCGGGTATCGAGACCCCAAGCCCATGGTGTTCTCCGGGCTGTACCCGATCGATGGCACCGACTACCCGGTGCTGCGCGATGCCCTGGACAAGCTCCAGCTCAACGATGCCGCCTTGGTGTTCGAGCCGGAGACGTCGGCCGCCCTGGGCTTCGGTTTCCGCTGCGGCTTCCTCGGCCTGCTGCACCTGGAGATCACGCGCGCGCGGCTGGAGCGCGAGTTCAACCTCGACCTGATCTCCACCGCGCCCAATGTGGTCTACCAGGTGATCATGGAGGACGGCATCGAGCACACGGTGACCAACCCCAGCGAATTCCCCGAGGGAAAGATCGCCGAGATCCACGAACCGATCGTCAAGGCGACCCTGTTGGCTCCCTCCGACTTCGTCGGACCGATCATGGAGCTATGCCAAGCCCGGCGCGGCTCGCTGCAGGGTATGGATTACCTGTCCGAGGATCGCGTGGAGATGCGCTACACGCTTCCGCTCGCCGAGATCGTGTTCGACTTCTTCGACCAGCTCAAATCGCGCACCAAGGGGTATGCGTCGCTGGACTACGAGCCTTCGGGCGAGCAGGTCTCCGACCTGGTGAAGGTCGACATCCTGCTGCAGGGCGAGACGGTCGATGCCTTCTCCGCGATCGTGCACAAGGACAAGGCGTACTCCTACGGTGTGGAGATGACCAAGAAGCTGCGTGAGCTTATTCCGCGCCAGCAGTTCGAGGTTCCGGTCCAGGCGGCCATCGGCTCCCGGATCATCGCTCGCGAGAACATCCGCGCGATCCGCAAGGACGTGCTCTCCAAGTGCTACGGCGGTGACATCAGCCGCAAACGCAAGCTGCTGGAGAGGCAGAAGGAGGGCAAGAAGCGGATGAAGATGGTGGGCCGTGTGGAGGTTCCGCAGGAAGCGTTCATCACCGCCCTGTCCACCGAAGAGAGCAGCGATAAGGAGACCAAGAAGAAGTAGACCGAAGTCCACCGGCCACGGTCGGGCATCGGTGGGGCGGTTGATGCTCGGCTCCGTGTGTCCCTAAGATCGCGCTACGCGGTTCGCCTTTCCTGCCCTCCTTATATCTTTTATGAATAGGTTGATCCGCAGGCGCCCATCTTTTCTCCAGCATGCCCGCTACCGGTGTAGAGGAGCACTCATGGCTCGCCTGGCCCCCGTACCGCCGCTGCCGGAGGCGGCGATTCCGCCCGATCTCATGATCCCCGCCGGGTACGAGCACTATTTCAACCGCACCCCTGACCGCCGCTACTACACCCGCCGCAGCTACGAATTCCCGGGGGATCCGGTGTGCATGCCGCTGGTGCACGCCTTCCTCGACACCTGTGCGGCGGCGCGCGACGACGAGTACCGTTATGTCTTCGACCTGCTCGGCACCGAGCTGGCCACCAACGCCATCAAGCACTCCCGCTCCGGAGAGCCCGGCAACACGTTCACCCTCAAGGTCGAGCGTTCTGTCCATGGTCTGACGCTCACGTGTCGGGACGGCGGGGCCACGGACGGGGCGAGCCGCGATCCACAGGACCGCCACTTCCTATTCGCCGCGTCGTTTGCCGAACGGCTCACCGCCGACTCCGGGCGCGGCCTTGCCCTGGTGGACAGCCTCGCCACCGCCTGGGGCGACAACGGCCATCCCAGTCTCCGCCAGGTCTGGTTCTACCTCGCCTACGACCTCACCGACAGTTCCTGGCCCGCGGCCTGACACCCTCGTTCTTCCCGGCGCAGCCGGATGCGGCCGTGCCGGGGGAGGAACCCGGCACGGCCGCTAGATCGGCGTTGTTCAGCCCTTGACCGATCCGCTGGTCAGACCCTCCACGATGAAGCGCTGCAGGAACCAGGACACCGACAGCACCGGGATCGCCAGCACCGGGGTCACCAACGGGAGCATGATACGGAACCCGCGAGGACGCGATCTCATGAATCTCCCTCTTCGGGGCCCACTGCCGTGGGCACCCCCACGCGGACACGGCTTGTCGAGAATGTGCGGTGGTGAAACGCGAGCAAGTTACTGCAAATTTTGAAAGAATTTGCAGAAAACTTCCATCTTGATAGGGAAAAGCGCCGGAAACCGACGTGACCCGTGTTCCCGACCCGGTCCGCGGTCAATAACCAATGCTGAGCCACGCGGTGGTGTCGGCCGGCAGCACCAGCGCGCCGCCGCGCAGCTCGACCTTTCCGCTGGCGAGCAGCAGTTCGCCCGTCAGGGCCAGCACGGCCTCGTCCTCCGAGAGGTTGATCGCGCACGCGAAGCCGGGTTCGCGGCGAAACGCCAAGACCCCGGGCGGAGCGTCGATCCAGGTAAGCGCCCCGTCGCCGAGGGCGGCGAATCCGCGGCGCGCCCGCAGGGCCGCGGTGTACATCGACAGCGTCGAGTCCGGGTCCTCCCGCTGGGCCTCGCGGGTGAGCCCGGCCCATTCCGCCGGGACGGGAAGCCACGGAACGGTGCCGTCGGGACCGAACCCGAACGGCGGCTCGGACCCCTCCCAGGGCAGCGGCACCCGGCAGCCGTCACGCCCCCGCTCGGTCCGGCCCGAGCGCTCCCATGTGGGGTCCTGCAGTGCGTCGTCGGGCAGGTCGGTGACCTCGGGCAGGCCCAACTCCTCGCCCTGGTAGAGGTAGGCCGACCCGGGCAGCGCGAGGGTGAGCAGGGTGGCCGCCCGTGCCCGCCGCAGCCCGTCCTCTCCGCCGCCGAAGCGTGTCACGTGCCGTGTCACATCGTGGTTGGACAGCACCCACGTCGTCGGCGCGCCGACGACGCCGTTGGCGGCGAGCGACCCGTCGATGACCTGACGCAGCACATCGGAGTCCCACTCGGCGTTCAGGTACTCGAAGTTGAACGCCTGGTGCAGTTCGTCGGGGCGCAGGTAGCGTGCCACGCGTTGCGCGTCCTCCACCCACGCCTCTGCGACCAGGGCGCGCTCGCCCGGGTAGGAGTCGGCGATCGCGCTCCAGCGCCGGTAGATCTCGTGTACGCCGTCCTGGTCGAAGTAGGGCAGCCGGTTGGTGCCGTTGAGCAGACCGGCCTTCTGGCCCTCGGGGATGTCGGGCAGCCCCGGATCCTTGACCAGGCCGTGCGCGACATCGATGCGGAACCCGTCCACCCCGCGGTCCAGCCAGAAGCGCAGCACGTCGTCGAACTCGTCGTGCACCTCCTGCCGGGTCCAGTCCAGGTCGGGCTGTTCCGGGTCGAACAGGTGCAGGTACCACTCCTCGGGAGTGCCGTCGGGCCGCTTCAGCCGGGTCCAGGCCGGGCCGCCGAAGATCGATTCCCAGTTGTTCGGCGGCTCGTCACCGTCGGGGCCGCGCCCCGGGCGGAAGATGTAGCGGGAGCGGGCCGGGGCGCCGGGCTCGGCGGCCACGGCTTCGGCGAACCACCGGTGGGCCGAGGAGGTGTGGTTGGGGACGATGTCGATGATCACCCGCAGCCCCAGTTCATGGGCGGTGGCGGTCAGGTCGTCGAAGTCGGCCAGAGTGCCGAAGCGCGGATCGACGCCGCGGTAGTCGGCCACGTCGTAGCCGCCATCGGCGAGCGGGGAGACGTAGAAGGGGGTGAGCCAGACGGCGTCGACTCCGAGTTCGGCGAGTTCGGGGAGCCGCTCGCGGATGCCGGGCAGATCGCCCTCGCCGTCGCCGTTGGAGTCGGCGAAGCTGCGGACATAGATCTGGTAGATGACGGCGTCGCGCCACCACTCCCGCTGAGCGGTGGTAGGTGACGGGCTCCCGGACTCGGGGGCGGTCGGCATGGATGTCCCTCCATATCGGCTGGGTGATGAGCGGTACGAAAGTTCTTGCGCAAGATTACCTTCTTATTGCGCAGATGTGACAGTAGTTTTCCATTAGAGTGCTGGTATGGGTCCACGATTGGCCGACATCGCCCGGCACGCCGGCGTGAGTGAGGCGACGGTTTCCCGGGTGCTGAACGACAAACCCGGTGTAGGAGCGGACACGCGCACGGCGGTGCTGACCGCGCTCGACGTTCTGGGATATGAACGCCCCGCACGGTTGCGGCAGCGCTCTGCAGGATTGGTCGGCATGGTCGTGCCCGAACTGGAGAACCCGGTGTTCCCGATGTTCGCCCAGGCCGCCGAAGGAGCGCTGGCGCAGTACGGGTACACCCCCGTCCTGTGCACGCAGACCCCTGGCGGGATCGCCGAGGACGAGTACGTCGAAATGCTCATGGAGCGCAACGTCTCCGGCATCATCTTCGTCTCCGGACTGCACGCCGACACCACCGCGTCCCACGAGCGCTACCGCCGACTGGTCTCTCGGAAACTGCCCATCGTGCTGGTCAACGGCTATTCCGAGAGCATCCCGGCCGCGTTCGTCTCCTGCGACGACCGCGAAGCCGGCCGGCTGGCCGTCAACCACCTCGTGGCGCTCGGCCATACCAGGATCGGCTTCACCAGCGGCCCCGACCGCTACGTGCCCGTCCGGCGCAAGCTGGAGGGCTACCACGAGGCCATGGCCGCCAACGGGCTGCCGCCTGAGGGCAAGGTGGAGCTGTCGCTGTTCGGTGTCGAGGGCGGGCACGCGGCCGCCGTGCGGCTGCTCGACCGCGGCGTCACCGCCATCGTCTGCGGTTCGGACCTCATGGCGCTCGGAGCGATCCGCGCCGCGCGCCAGCGGGGCCTGTCCGTCCCCCACGACTTCTCTGCCATCGGCTACGACGACTCCCAGCTCATCGCCTTCACCGACCCGCCGCTGACCACGGTCCGCCAGCCGGTCCAGGCCATGGCCCTCGCGGCGGTGCGCACCCTGTACGACGAGATCGCCGGGCACCCGGTGTCCCGTGCGGAATACCTGTTCGACCCGGAGCTCGTGGTGCGGGGCTCCACCGGAACGGCGCCCATCCCCGCCGTTGGTACCGGCCCGCTGCCCGCAATGTGACCGGTACCCGTTCTCGCGAGCATCGCTGCCGCTCCACCCTGTTCCGCACCCCACCCGGTGTCCCAGGCCCGGCCGGAAGGGACCGGCCGGGCCGAACGCCTCGCCCAAACGCGCGCCCAGGACCCACCGGACCATCCGGTCACCGGCATGACCCACACTGGGAGCATGCCTTCTGTTGCCCTCGACGGCGAGCCTGTGCCCAAGGACGGCGCACTACCCGATCGAGCGACCGCGGGAGTGGGGCAGCGGCCCTTCGGCGTGTACGTCCACGTCCCGTTCTGCGTCACCCGCTGCGGCTACTGCGATTTCAACACCTACACCGCGAGCGAACTCCGCTCGCGCGGCGGGGACGCCACGGTTTCGCGGGAGACCTACGCCGGACTCGCCGCTGCCGAGGTGCGCTTCGCCCGCCGTGTTCTGGGTACCGCCGACATCCCCGTCAGCACCGTTTTCGTCGGCGGGGGCACGCCGACCCTGCTGTCACCCGCCGACCTCGGACAGATCCTCGCGGCGATCGACGCCGAGTTCGGTCTGGAGCCCGGGGCCGAGGTCACCACAGAGGCCAACCCGGAGACGGTCGACCGGGACAGCCTGCTGCGGCTACGCGACGCCGGGTTCACCCGGATCTCCTTCGGCATGCAGAGCTCGCGGCAGCACGTCCTGCGGGTCCTCGACCGCACGCACACCCCCGGACGGCCCGAGGCATGCGCGGCCTGGGCCCGCGACGCCGGGTTCGAACACGTCAACCTGGACCTCATCTACGGGACACCCGGCGAGAGCGACGCCGACTGGGAGGACTCCCTGCGGGCCGCGATCGACGCGGAGCCCGATCACATATCGGCCTACTCGCTGATTGTGGAGGATGGTACGCGGCTCGCGGCGCGGGTCCGCCGGGGCGAACTGGACCCGCCTGACGATGACACCATGGCCGACCGCTATCTGATGGCCGACGACGCCCTCACGGCCGCGGGCTTCCACGCCTATGAGGTATCCAACTGGGCCCGTGGTGAGACCGCGCGCAGTCGGCACAACCGGTTGTACTGGACGGGCGGCGACTGGTGGGGGGTCGGCCCGGGAGCGCACAGCCACATCGGCGGAACACGCTGGTGGAACATCAAACACCCCGCGGCCTATGCTGCGCGGATCGCCGATGGGATCTCCCCGGGACAGGCGCGCGAGGTCCTGAGTGAGGCCGACCGCCGCTTCGAGCGGATCCTGTTGGAGCTGCGTCTTGCCGAAGGCTGCCCGTTGGAGTTGCTGGACGGCGCCGGCCGGCGGGCGGCGGCCCGCGCGGTCGCTGACGGGCTGCTCGAATCAGGGCCCCACGCCGACGGCCGCGCCGTTCTCACACGACGCGGCCGTCTCCTGGCCGACGCGGTGGTGCGCGACCTCACTTGAGGGGGTGGGGGGCAAAGGAGCTCGGTCAGCTCAGCATAGGGATGGCCAGCCAGCCCGGGTAGCGGAACCACTCGCCCTTGTTCGCCGCCACGGCCCCCATGATGCTGTAGACCAGGGCCAGGATGATGACGGCGAACCAGGTGAGGAAGCCGATGAAGACGAACATCAGCACCCACGAGACGATATGCCCGATCGTCATCGTGATCTGGAAGTTGAATGCCCGGGCCGCCTGGTCCCGGACGAACGGGGACTCGTCCTTCTTCACGAAGTAGATGATCAGCGGGGCGAGGAAGCCGAACAGGATTCCGCCGAGGTGGGCGAGCATCGCCATCGTGCGGTCATCGGAGGACGCCGGGCCGCCGGGCTGCTGGTACTGCTGCCCAGGGTAGGGCTGCTGGTACTGCCCGGGGTAGGGCTGCTGCGGTCCCGACGGGGCCGCGGGCCAGCCCTGAGCCGGCTGCTGCCCGGAAGGGGGGCCGTAGCCGGGGTCTCCTCCCGGGAGCGGACTGTATCCGCCGGGGTACTGGTTGGGGTCGTTGGGGCCGCCATAGGGGGGCTGCGGGTAACTCATGATCTCCTCGGTTTCTACTTCCCTGACATCGTGACCTGTGCACTCACAGTAGCGGGTGGGTTCCGGCCGTGGCCGTACGGGCTGTTCCGCCCGTGAAGCGTTCCGGTCGGCAAGGGGGTGCGCGGCCGGGTCCGGATTACCGCACCATGCGGATCGCTACCGGATAGCGGTACCAGGTGCCCTTGTTCGCCCCCAGAGAGGCGAGTACCCCGAACAGAATGGACAGCACCCAGATCACCGCGATCAGGATGGACCCGATCGAGGAGATGTCCGGGTAGTACACCCCGAGCCCGATGAAGACGGCCCATGCGATGAAGTACGGAATGAGCAGGGTCAACTGGAAATTGAGGGCCTCGCTCGCGTGGTGCCGGACGAAGGGGGAGGTGTTCTTCTTGACGGAGAAGACGATCAGAGCCGGCAGCCAGCCGAAGCACGACAGGATGACCCCTGACAGATGGGCGATCATCGCCCATGTGGGGTCGTCAGAGGCGCCACCTGGCTGCGCGTAGCCCTGCTGGGGGAACGCCTGCTGCGCATACCCCTGCTGGGCGGAGGTCTGCTCATAACCGGGCTGGGGCTGTCCGGGCTGGGGCTGTCCGAGTTGGGGTTGCTGGCCTGGTTGGAGTTGTCCGGGGTGGGGCTGTGCTGGTTGGGGTTGCCGGCCCGGTTGGGGCTGCCAGGGCTGTTGCTGCTGCGGGTAGGCCTGCCCATAGTCGAGCTGCTGAACCGGTTGCCCTGGCTGAGGTTGCTGTCCGGGGTGGGGTTGCTGTCCGGGTTGGGGCTGTTGGTCGGGCGGGGCGTAGCCGGGCTGTGGCGGCCCTGGCTGGGGCTGCTGCGGGTAGGGCTGCGCGGCCCCGTATCCCGGTTGTCCACCGGTTACCGCCTGCCCCTGGCCAGGCTGTCCGCCAGAAGGAGTACGGCCAGGCGCAGGCTGACCGCCAGCAGGCAGGTCCTGAGGCTGTGGTTGGTGTGGCGGGGTCTCGCTCATCATGTCCCTTGGCTGTGCCGATTGCGTTGAGCCGATTATGCCGTCCGGCGCCGGGGGCAGGCCGCACGTCGTTACCGCGGCGTTCTCTTGGCCGAGCATAGGACGGACGGGTGTCGTCCCTAATCTCGCGCCGTGTACGGTGCGGTAACAAAGTCGATCAGTTCTTCGACGCGCCCGAGGAGTTCTGGTTCCAGGTCGGCGAAGGAATGTACCGATCCCAGGATGTGCCGCCACGCCTCGCTGGGATCTTCACGGCGGCCCAGCGCATGCAGCACCCCCTCCTTCCACGGGATACCACGCGGCACATCGGGCCAGGCCGCGAAGCCGAGCACGGACGGTTTCACCGCCTGCCAGATATCGATGAACGGATGGCCGGTGACCAGCACGTGCGGGGAGGAGATCCGGTCGGCGATCCGGCTCTCCTTGGACCCGGGTACCAGATGGTCCACGAGAACGCCGAGTCGGCGCCGCGGTCCCGGCCCGAACTCCTCGACGATCTCCGGCAGGTGGTCGACGCCTTCCAGGTACTCCACGACCACTCCCTCGACCCGGAGGTCATGGCCCCAGATCTTCTCTACGAGTTCGGCGTCATGCGCGCCTTCCACGTAGATCCGGCTCTCCTTGGCGACCTGTGCCTTTGCTCCTCGCACAGCGATCGATCCGGAGGCGCTGCGCGCTGCGCCGGCGGGCGCAGCCACAGGCCGCACCACCGTGACGGGCCTGCCGTCGATCAGGAAGGCCGCCGGTGCGAGGTCGAACACGCGGCACTTGCCGTGGCGGTCCTCCAGAGTGACGGTCGACTTGTCCCAGCCGATGATGGCCCCGCAGAATCCCTCATCGGCGGATTCCACGACCAGGCCCTGCTCGGCGTGGACCTCGGGGACGGGGTTCCTTCGGGGAAGCCGATCACCGGAGAGTACGTCGTTGCCGTACCTCCTACCGGAATTCGAGTGCACGACCCGCGATTGTAGTGCTGAAGCAGCGACGCGGAAACGGTGTTCGCGGCTTCTCCGCCGCCCTTGGGCACGAGGGTGCCCGCGTTCCGCGGGGCCCGGGTTCGAAGGAGGCCTTGCGCAGCGGCATAGAATTAGCACTTAAGACCACGGAGTGCCAGGAGGTGAGGGCATGCTGGACGATCGGAAGCTCTCGGTCCTGCGTGCCATCGTCGAGGACTACGTGTCCACGAATGAGCCCGTGGGATCAAAGTCGCTCGCTGACCGGCACAGCCTCGGCGTGTCGCCGGCGACGATCCGCAACGATATGGTGGCTCTCGAAGAGGAGGGCTACATCACCCAACCGCACACCAGCGCCGGCCGGATCCCCACGGACAAGGGCTACCGCCTTTTCGTAGACCGGCTGTCGACGGTGAAGCCCTTGTCGGCGGCAGAGCGGCGGGCGATCGAGACGTTTCTGAGCGGGGCTGTCGACCTCGATGAGATCGTGGCCCGGACAGTGCGGCTGCTGGCGCAGTTGACCCGCCAGGTCGCGATCGTCCAGTACCCTTCGCTCACTCGCTCCTCTGTGCAGCACATAGAACTCGTACCGCTCGGTCAGCAGCGCGTGATGATGGTACTGATCACCAACACCGGCAGAGTGGAGCAGCGGGTCATCGACGGCCTCGACCAGGTCTCAGAGGAGGCGGTGGAGAACCTCCGGCAGATGCTGAACCGGGCGCTGGTCGGCAAATGGCTCACCGACGTCCCGCCCTCGGTGGAAGACCTGCCGGCGCAGGTCCCACCGGACGACCGCAGGATGGCGGTGTCGGTGCTGTCGGTGCTGCTGGAAAGCCTGGTAGAGGGGCACGAAGAAAAGATCGTTCTCGGGGGCACCGCGAATCTCGCGGCGATGGGTTTCTCCGCTAGCCTTCGAGACGTACTGGAGGCGCTGGAAGAAAACGTGGTCCTCATCCGTTTGCTCGGTGAGGCGGGTGACCCGTCCATGCTCACGGTACGCATCGGCGCCGAGAACTCCCATGAGGGCCTTAGATCCACATCGATCGTGTCCGCCGGCTACGGCTTTGGCGACCAGGCATTGGCCAAACTCGGTGTGGTCGGTCCGACCCGGATGGACTACCCGGGGACGATGGGAGCGGTACGCGCTGTGGCTCGGTACGTTGGATCGATTTTGGCGGGGCAGTAAGTGGCCAGAGACTATTACCAAATCCTCGGGGTGCGTCGCGACGCGACCAAGGACGAGATCAAGAAGGCCTACCGGCGGCTCGCCCGCGAACTCCACCCGGATGTCAACCCGGACCCGGCCACACAGGAGCGCTTCAAAGAAGTGACTCAGGCCTATGAGGTCCTCTCCGATGAGAACAAGCGCCGCATGTTCGACATGGGAGCGGACCCGTTCGCCCCCGCGGGCGGTGGCGGAGGCGGGGGCTTCGGTACGGCCGGCTTCCCCTTCGACGACATCATGAACGCGTTCTTCGGCGGGGGGCAGCCGGGCGGTGGGCGCGCCCCTCGCGACCGGATGCGCCGCGGGCGCAGTATCAAGGTCAGGGTCGAACTGGACCTGGCCGAAACCGCGTTCGGCGTTACCAAGGACGTCACCTTCCCGACCGCTGTCCTGTGCACTACGTGCCAGGGTGAGGGAACAGCCAAGGGGACTCAGCGCCACACCTGCGACATGTGCCAGGGACGCGGTGAGGTCTCCCAGGTGACGCGTTCCTTCCTGGGCCAGGTGATGACCACGCGCCCGTGCCCGCAGTGCTCGGGACAGGGCAGCGTCATCACCGACCCCTGCCCGGACTGCACCGGTGAGGGCCGCGTTCGGGAGAAAGTGACCCGCAAGGTGCAGATCCCCGCGGGCGTCGAGGACGGAACCCAGATTCAGCTCGCCGGCGAGGGAGAGGTCGGCCCTAACGGTGGGCCGCGCGGTGACATCTTCCTGGAGATCGTGCAGCGCCCGCACCCCATATTCGAACGGCGCGGCGATGACCTGCACTGCACCATCACCGTCCCGATGACCGCCGCCGCCCTGGGCGCCTCATTCACCTTCGAGACACTCGACGGTGAAGAGGAGATCGACCTGCGCCCCGGTACCAGCTCCGGGCACGTCATCACCCTCAGCGGGCGGGGCAGCAAGCACCTCGACGGCGGTGGCCGCGGTGACCTGATGATCCAGGTGGACGTCGAGACGCCGAGCAAGCTGGACGAGGAGCAGGAGGCCCTGCTGCGCAAGTTCGCGGAGCTGCGCGGTGAAAACCACCCACCGGGCAAGTTCAGCCCGGGGCACGGCGGGCTCTTCTCTCGCCTGCGCGACGCGTTCGGCGCCCGCTGACACGAGCACCCGACGGCGAGCAACCCGGAAAACGCCTGACAGGGGGGATATGTGACGCCTCCGGTCTTTCTGACCGAAACGGGAGGGCTCGACCAGGATCACGTGGTGCTCTCGGGGGCCGAAGGGCGGCATGCCGCCACCGTCCGCCGGATCACCGTCGGTGAGACCGTGCATCTGGTGGACGGTGGCGGGACACGGGCTCGGTGTGTCGTCACCGATGTCGGCAAGGACACGGTGGTCTGCGCGGTCAGCGAACGCGATACCGATCCGCTGCCGAGTCCGCGCTTGACCGTCGTACAGGCGCTGCCCAAGGGGGACCGGGGAGAGCTGGCCGTGGAGGTCATGACAGAAGCCGGTGTCGACGCGATCATCCCGTGGGCGGCTGAGCGCTGCATCACCCGGTGGAAGGCCGAGCGTGCGGCCAAATCCCTGGCCAAATGGCGGGCCACCGCCCGGGAAGCGACCAAGCAGGCGCGGCGCAGCCGAATCCCCGATGTCGGTGACCTCGCCACCACGCACGGCGTCACAGCGCTGATATCCGATGCGGAACTGGGTGTCGTGCTGCACGAGGACGCAACGGAACGTCTGTCGTCTCTGCCGCTGCCCGCAGCCTCGGCCGAGACCAGCGGCATTGTCGTCGTGGTCGGGCCCGAAGGCGGATTCACCGAATCCGAGCTCCATGTGTTCGAGGCGGCCGGCGCCGTGCGGGCACTGCTTGGTCCGACAGTGCTGCGTACGTCCACGGCAGGGGTGGCCGCGCTCGCCGTGCTGCAGTCCCGCTGCGGACGCTGGTGAAGCACCGGGCCTACCCAAAGGCCCTGCGGGAGGCCCGCAATGGTCTTTAAGAGAGCTCGCCGAGGATCGGTGGGCAGGCGCCTCGCCGCTCGCCGTCAATCCGTCTGCGAGGGGGCGTCTCCGGTAGCGGTGTCGTCTTGGCCGGAGTCGGAACCCGGCGAGGGGGGACTGCCGGTGCCGCCGTCCCCGCTGCCGCTGTCGCCGCTCCCGTTGCCATCACCCGGTTCGATGCCGTCTTCATCGGTGCCGTCGCCGGGGTCGGTGGAGGTGCCGTCGGGATCGGTGGAGTCGCCGGTGGGAGAGCATGCCGGCGAATCGTCGGCGCTCTCCGCGGACTCCTCGTCTTCGGCAGAGGAAGCCGCGGCCTGCCTCGGGTCCTCAGGGGCGGAAGAACTGGCGCAGGAGGCCGCCGTTTCGGCGCCGTCCCCGGATCCTTCCTCCTCGGGGGCCGCGGTCGCCGCGTCGTCCTTCGATGCCTGGCTGTCCTCCGGGGACGGCTTCTGGGGCTCGACGCCGTCGCTGGCGTGGCCGCCGCCGTTCCCATCGGCGGAGCCGTCCTCGCTCGACGCCGTTGTCAACGATTGCGGCAGGACCTGGTCACGGAGTTGCGGCGTGCCGAGCAGAACCGAGCCGGCGATCAGCGCTGCGGCCCCGACGGCTAGGGCGGGACGCAGCCAAGGAGCGCCGAACCACGCCGCGAACCGGTTGTTCTCAGTGCGCGCGCGGATCTGCGTCAAAGCTTCGGGGGACGGGTCCACGGAGTCGGCTTCGGCGCTCAGGATCGTGCGCAGCCGCTCTTCGAGTGCGTCGTCGGATGGTTCGGTCATGTCGTCTGCTCCAGAACAGAGCGGAGCGCGGCGATGCCACGCGCTGTGTGGCTCTTCACGGCGCCACGGCTGATGCCCATGGCGTCGGCTATCTGCGCCTCGGACAGATCACCGTAGTACCTGAGCACGATGGCCTCCCGCTGGCGGGTGGGGAGCCGGCGCAGGGCGGCGATGACCGCTGCGCGCTCCAATTCGCCCAGTGCGCCGTGTTCGGCGCTGGGGGCGTCAGGAAGCGCCTTGGGGGCGTGCTTCTCCACAACCGCCCGATGCCGCAATACGGATCGGGCGCGATTGACGACCGACTGACGAAGGTAGGACAGCGCCTTGTTCGGATCCCGTAGACGCCTCCATGCCCCGTGCATGGCCACGAACGCGTCCTGTACGACTTCTTCGGCGGTCGCGTGGTCGCGGACAAGGAGCGCCGCCAGCCTGACCAGAGGGCGGTAGTGCGCGCTGTAGAGCTGTGTCACGGCTTGGTCGGCGTCCCACTCGACCGTCACTGCCGCCGCGGAGGCCTCCGCGACCATTGTTTCAGCCACGTCCGTAGGACGCGCGCCCTTGTCGCCGGGTTTACGAAAGGGCATACCTGTTCTTCTCGCTCAGATGTGAAGTCCGATACTAGGCCGACCGTCCGGGACGATTGGGCCTCTTCGGGCGTGCGATCCGTCCATGTCTCTCGGTGATTGGATTATTACTGTAGGAAAACAGGGTTGCGCTGGTACAGCCGCGCGGAACAAACAGGGTAGTCCGCACCGTCGCCCTGGGGCGGCGCCTTCGGACGAAGCCGCCCTGCCCGTACGGACCGAAATCCCTGCGCGCCGGGTGACACGAATGATCGCGCACCGTGGCCACCGTAGAAGATCAGCGGCCGTAATGACAGCCGGACGGGGACCGCCGTGCCGCCCTGTCGCCTGATGTGCGCAGATGCTGAGGCATCATGGTGGCCGCGAAACGAATCGGGCGCGAGGATGGATGCGCGCCGGGAATCCTGAGAGAGGGGTCGACTGTTGACCACTAGTGAACCCGATTGCCTGTTCTGCAAGATTGTCGCAGGAGAGGTCCCAGCCGAGATCGTCCGGGAAGGGGGGAGCACGGTTGCCTTCCGCGACATCAACCCGCAGGCACCCACCCACGTGCTGGTCATCCCCAGGGATCACTACCCCGATGCCGGGGCGGCAGGCCGGGCGGGCGTCGGGATCATGGACGAGATAGCGCGTGAGGCCCATGAGGTCGCCGAGGCCGAGGGAATCGCGGCGAGCGGTTACCGGCTCGTCTTCAATACGGGACCGGGGGCCGGCCAGACCGTATTCCATGTCCACGGGCATGTACTCGGCGGACGCGGCCTGGAATGGCCTCCCGGGTAAAAAAGCTTCGGGGCGGGGAGCGCCCCGTTGGTAGTATCCAGTCGGCAACACGGTTTGCTGTGACCACGGCGATCATGGCGATCACAGATCGGGCGAACCGTGGACGGACGCGAAAGGCAGGGGCGAGACGGCCGCAAGGCCACACCATGGTCGAGTCAACACGCAACAGCACCCAGGTGAAGATCGTCGTGCCGGAAGAGCACATGATGGTCAACCTGCTCGGATCCGGCGACGAGCTGCTCAGGACAGTCGAGCGCTCCTTCGACAGCGACATCCACGTCCGCGGCAACGAGATCACGATCAGCGGAAGTCCCGAAGAGACCGCACTGGTGGTGCGGCTGATCGAAGAGTTGCTGGAGCTCGTCAAGAACGGCACCCATGTCACGCCTGACGCCATCGACCGGACGTTGGGCATGCTGCGCTCATCGGGTACCGGCAGCGAGCGCCCCGCTGACGTTCTGACCACCAACATCCTGTCGGCTCGGGGACGCACCATCCGTCCCAAGACGCTCAACCAGAAGCGCTACGTCGACGCCATCGACAAGCACACCATCGTCTTCGGCATCGGCCCGGCAGGTACCGGAAAGACGTATCTGGCCATGGCCAAGGCGGTCAAGGCACTGCAGAACAAGCAGGTCAACCGGATCATCCTGACTCGTCCGGCCGTCGAGGCGGGCGAGCGGCTGGGGTTTTTGCCAGGGACGCTCTACGAGAAGATCGACCCCTATCTGCGGCCGCTCTATGACGCGCTCCACGACATGCTCGACCCCGACTCGATCCCCAAACTCATGTCGGCGGGGACGATCGAGGTGGCGCCGTTGGCCTACATGCGCGGGCGTACCCTCAACGACTCCTTCATCATCCTCGACGAGGCGCAGAACACCTCGCCCGAACAGATGAAGATGTTCCTGACCCGGTTGGGTTTCGATTCGAAGATCGTGGTCACCGGTGACGTCACACAGGTCGACCTGCCGACCGGGCAGTCCAGTGGGCTGGGTACGATCCAGAAGATCCTCGAGGGGATCGACGACATCGGGTTCTGCCGCCTGAGCAGTCAGGACGTCGTGCGGCACAAGCTGGTCAGCGCCATCGTCGACGCCTATGGCCGTCATGAGGACCGGGAACAGAACCGATCCCAGGGTTCGCGCGGCCGGTTCGCCCCGGCTCGCTCCAACGGCGCGGCCGGCAGCGTCGGATGACCCTGGCATGTGCTCGACGGGTCACGGCAAGCGGGGAAACCCGTGAACGGCCCGGCGGGACGGTATTGGTCGGGCACCACAGATAAGGCGTGCTGAGTAATGAGCATTGACGTCGCGAACGAATCCGGCGTCCCCGCGGATGAGAAGCGGCTGTCCCGGCTGGCCCGCTATGTGCTTGATGCCATGCGGGTCCATCCCTTGGCAGAGCTGTCCGTCGTGCTGGTCGATGAGGAGCCGATGACCGAGCTCCACGTTCGTTGGATGGACGAGCCCGGGCCGACCGACGTGCTGTCGTTCCCCATGGACGAGCTGCGCCCCGGCGGTCAGGACCAGCCTTCCCAGCCGGGGATCCTCGGCGATGTGATCATCTGCCCGCAGGTGGCCGCGCGCCAGGCCGAAAAGGCGGGCCATGCCGCGCAGGACGAGATCGACCTGCTGTGCACGCACGGCATTCTGCACCTGCTGGGCTATGACCATGCCGAGCCTGATGAGCACAGGGAGATGTTCGGCTTGCAGGGCGAACTCCTCGCGGGCTGGCGGAACAGCCTGGAGACCGCGGAGGAGACCGCCGACCAAGACCCGACCCGATGATTCTCGGCCATCCAGACCCGGCCGGATACGCCGCCGTGATGCACATGGTCGAGCCTATGCTGGCGGCTCCTGGCCGGGGTGGCATGGGAGCGGTCGGCGCTATCGCGGCTGCGGCGGTGTTCTCACTGGTCTCGGCGTTCTTTGTGAGCGCCGAGGTGGCGATCACCCGGATGACGGGGCTGAGTGAGGCAGAGCTCGCCGGTGCCGAGCAGCGTGGGACGCAGCGGCTGCGGGCTGTCGCAGCCGATCCGGAACGCCACCTCAACCTGGTCCTGCTGCTGCGGGTGGCCTGTGAGGTACTGGCGGTCCTGGCGCTGTCGGTGGGGATCACCGGCATGCTCGGGTTCGGCTGGCCGGCTGTCGTTCTTACGGCGCTGGTGATGATCCTGGTCGAGTACGTGCTCATCGGAGTCACCCCGCGGATCCTGGGCCGCCAGTTCTCCAGGGGCATCGCTTCGGCCAGCGTGAACATCCTTGCTCCCGTGGCACCGGTACTCAGCCCGCTGGCCCAGTTGCTGGTCCGGCTGGGTCGGTCGCTCACCCCCCGCGGGAAGGGCGACCGCAGCGGCCCTTTCAGCAGTGAGAGCGAACTGCGCCGACTGGTCGACCTGGCCGAACGCGGGCACGTGATCGACGCCGAGGAACGGCAGATGATCCACTCGGTGTTCAAACTCGACGACACATCGGTGCGCGAGGTCATGGTGCCGCGTACCGACATCGTCTTCGTCGACCGCGAGACCAAGGTGGACGACTGTCTGTCCCTGGCGCTGCGCAGCGGGTTCTCCCGCATCCCGGTGACGGGCGAGGACGAGGACGATGTCGTGGGAATCCTCTACCTCAAGGACGTGGTCGCACGCATGCGGCAGGAATGGGCGCGGCAACGAGACGAGAACGGCGGCGCCGACCAGCTCGCTGCGGGCGACATCATGCGAACGGCGTCCTATGTGCCCGACTCCAAGCCCATCGACGGACTGTTGCGGGACATGCAGCAGCAGCGCATCCACGTGGCCGTGGTGATCGACGAGTACGGCGGTACAGCGGGGCTGGTGACGATCGAGGACATTGTCGAGGAGATCGTCGGGGAGATCACCGACGAATACGACGACGAGATCCCGCCGATCGAGCGCTTGGGCGAGGGGCGCGCCCGTGTTACCGCCCGGCTTCCGCTGGGCGAACTCGCCGGACTGTTCGAGGTGGAGCTGGATGTCGCGGATGTGGAGACAGTGGGCGGGCTGCTGGCGTACGCGCTGGGCCGGGTGCCGATCACCGGTTCCGAGGCCGTCTACGCTGGGCTCAAACTGACCGCCGAGGACTCGGCGGGACGCCGCAACCGGACCGCCACGGTGCTGGTGGAGAAGGTGTGAGCAGACGGGCGAGGGGCGCTGCGGCCCCGCCCGTGGCCGGTAGGCACGACGACAGGACCACCACGCTGCCAAGGAGACAGACCTGTGACCGACCTCAGCGCTGAAGACGCGAAGCTCGTCACCCTCGCCCGCGCCTCTCGCGCCCGTACCGGCGCAGCCGAGGGCGCGGCCGTGCGCGATGACACGGGGCGGACTTATACCGCGGCCACCGTCGGCCTGCCTTCCCTGAGGCTTTCGGCATTGCAGGCGGCCATCGCCGCCGCTGTGTCCAGTGAAGCGGACCGGCTCGAAGCCGCGGCCGTCGTCACCGCGGCGGACACGCTGACCGGAGAGGACCTGGCGGTGGCCGCCGACCTGAAGACGGCGGCCATAGTGCTCGCCGCTCCTGACGGGACCCCCAAGGACATCACCCGGTCCTGAGGCACGGCGCCCCGCGCCGTGCCCCGGCAGGCAGCGGCGGCACTGGTTCGTTCCACTGCTGGAGCAGGCGAGACTGGAGAGATGGACGACCTCGACCTCGAGAAACTGCGGGCGCCGCTTTCGATGCCCTCCTACCCGGAGGGTTTCCGCAGCGGATTCGCCTGTTTTGTCGGTCGGCCCAACGTGGGCAAATCGACGCTGATGAACGCGCTGGTGGGGCAGAAAGTCGCCATTACCAGCAACCGCCCGCAGACAACGCGGCGTACTGTGCGCGGCATCGTGCACCGCGACGATGCACAGTTGATCATCGTGGACACCCCCGGCCTGCACAAGCCGCGCACTCTGCTCGGGGAGCGGTTGGACAGTCTGGCGCGCTCCACACTGGTCGAGGTCGACGTGATCGGGTTCTGCGTCCCGGCCGACGAGCCGATCGGCCGGGGCGATACCTACATCGCCCGGGAGCTCGCGGCGCAGCGGGACACACCGGTCGTCGCTCTGGTCACCAAGACCGACCTGGTCGGTCGCCGACAGGTCAGTGAGCAGTTGATGGCTGTGGACCGACTGGGCGAATGGGCCGATATCGTTCCGGTATCGGCTGAGGGGGGGTTCCAGCTCGATGCCGTCGCCGATGTGCTGTGCGGGCATCTGCCGGAGGGGCCACCGCTCTATCCTGACGGTGACCTCACTGACGAGCCCGACGAGATGCTGGTCGCCGAACTCATCCGGGAGGCGTCCCTGGAAGGCGTCCGCGATGAACTGCCGCACTCCATCGCGGTGGTGGTGGATGAGATGGCAGAGCGGGAGAATACCCGGCCGGGCCGGGAACTCGTCGATATCTACGCTTCCCTGTATGTGGAGCGCCCGAGCCAGAAGGCCATCGTGATCGGCGCCAAAGGGGCACGGCTGCGCGAGGTCGGTTCGGCCGCCCGCAAGCAGATCGAGGCGCTTCTGGGCACCCGGGTCTATCTGGACCTGCGGGTGCGCGTCGCCAAAGACTGGCAGCGCGACCCCAAACAGCTACGTCGGCTCGGGTTCGACCAGCAGGTGTGAAAGGTCCGCCCCGTGTCGCCGGTACGGGGCGGATCCGGTCAACTCTGGTGGTTGAGGTCGTTGGCCAAGGCGACCGCGGTTCGCTGCACGATCGGTGCCGCCTTCTCGACGAAGTCCCAACTCACCCGCGCTTCCGGCCCGGAGATCGAGATCGCCATCATCGACGGGCCGCCCTGGACCGGTACGGCGAGGCAGCGGACGCCGATCTCCTGCTCGCCGTCGTCGATCGCATAGCCCCGACCGCGGATACGGTCCAGCTCTTCGGCGAAGTCCTCGGGGGTGGTGATGGTGCGGTCGGTGGCGGCCGGCATACCGGCCCGCCGCACGGTGGAGAGCGCCTCGTGTTCGGGGAGCTGGGCGAGCAGAGCCTTGCCGACGCCCGCGGAGTGCGGCAGTACGCGGCGGCCGACCTCGGTGAACATCCGCATGGCGTGTGGTGAGGGCACCTGGGCGACGTAGACGACCTTGTCGCCGTCGAGCATCGCCAGGTTCGCGGTCTCGCCGAGATCCTCGACGAGCTGGGCGAGGTGGGGGCGGGCCCACGTGCCCAGCATTCGAGAGGCGCTCTCCCCGAGTCCGATCAGGCGGGGGCCGAGCGCGTAGCGGCGCGACGGCAGTTGGCGCACGTATCCGTTGCCGACCAGAGTGCGGATGATGCGGTGGATCGTGGGCAGTGGCAGACCCGAAGCGTCGGCGAGTTGGCTTAGCGAGACCTCCCCCCCGGCATCGGCCATGATCTCCAGTAGTGAGAAGGCGCGGTCCAGGGACTGGACACCGCCGGAGCGGGCACGGGCCGCGGGTCCGGCGGCGGATTCGCCGGCGTCTTCGCCCGTCGCTGTCTGTGGGGTTGCCAAAGGTCTCCAGCTCCCATCATGTGACCCCTCCGGCGGTCTGCAGGCGGCCACGTTCTTCGGAGTTCGCAATCTGTGGCACGGAAGAGGGCGCACCCTTTCTGTGGTCTGGGGCTCTCCGGCACCGGTTCGCCCTCCGTGCGTGCCGGGTACTCGTCTTCTTTGCCGCGGATCCAGCGCTGTGGCGGGGCGGCAGCCGCCATGCCCTGTTGTTTCGGATTGTAGAAGTCAGTGTTCACTATGCAGAAGGGGGAGCTCGCGTGTTTCCTCCCGGTCGGCTTGCCTGCCGCTCCGGAGGAGAAGGGACGTCAATGGGTACGCGGGTATCTGTGGAGGGTGAAACCCGTCTGTCCGGAATCGGCCATGGTTAATTTCAGGTGCCCCGTGGCTTGCGGCGAGCCGGTGCCGGTACCCGGCCGCTGCAGCGGCGCAGGGCATGCTCGGCGCCGAGGCGGCCCTTGGCCGCGGAGCCCTCCTGGTGGACATGTCCGGTGCCGGAGGACTCCGCGGCCGCTCAGATGCCGCGGCGTATCGAGTGCGCGCCCAGGCGATGCGGTATATGCCGGGCAGAGGGGTTCGGGAGGCAAGGGTGCCGCCTTGGGAGTGCTGCTCCCGGGGCGGCACCGGTCGTTGTGGGGCCGGGTGCCGCTAGGGAGTGGTTGACGAAATGATTCGGCGAACACGACCTAACCGCCGCAGTGGTCGGCTTCCTTGCCGATGGCGCGCTGGGGGCAGTCGGCGTGGTCGAGCAGGTCGAGTACGGCCTCCCGGTTGCGCGATGTCTCGGCGGGGATCACCTCGTCAGGCGGGTAGAAGCCGCCGCCGACGGCGCTTCCCGGATACATCTCGAAGGTGAACGAGAAGATGCCCTGGTCGCCCCACAGCCAGTCGTTGATCGACCCGTCGGTGATGTAGAGGTCGCTCGACTGCTGCGGCGTGTACCCGTTGGACTCCGCCATCAATTCGCCCAATGCGGCGTGCGTGTCGTACTCGTCCTGCGACATGCCCGGTGCGGTCTCGTCGTAGGTGTAGCCGTAGGGCCACAGGACCAGTTCGCCGTAAGTGTGGAAGTCGATTCCGACCGTGATCTGCTGCTCGCCGTCGACCACCCGACCGCGGACGAAGTCGGCCACGGCGCCCACCTCGGGTGCGGACTCCCCGGCGGGTCCGCGGTAGGTGGGGGAGGAGGGGACGCTGGATGAGCCGCCGCAGCATCCCCACTGGTGGCCCCAGTTGCGGTTGAGGTCGGTTCCCTTCGCCCGGGCTTCCGGGCTGGGCTGGCGGTTCTTGCGCCAGTTCCGGTAGGAGCCGGTGGCGGTGTCGTACTCGCTGCCGTCGGGATTCAGGTTGGGCAGGATCCAGATCTCCCGGCTGTCCAGCAGCTCGGTGATCCGCTCGTCGGAGCCGTACTCACCGGTGAATGTCCGCAGCAGGTAGACCGCCATTTCGACGGTCAGGTGCTCGCGGGCGTGCTGGGCGTGGGTGAGCAGCACCTCCGGCTCGTCCTCGTCGGTGCCGGCGTTGTCGCTGAGCTTGACCGCCATGAGATCGCGGCCCTCGTAGGAGGAGCCGATGGTGGCCTTCCGCGCGATACCGGGGTGGTCGGCGACCACCGTGTCCACGACCTCGGTCAGCTCATCGAAGTTGTGGTAGCCGGAATCCTCCGGCGGGAAGTCCTGGGCGCGCTGTGCTTCGGTCTTTGGCGGCGGCAGCGCGGTGACTTCGTATCCGAGATCGCCGACGGCCTCCGCCTCGGTGGGCGTTGCGGTGATGAACACCGCTGTCTCCTCGACCCCGTCGATGGCGGCTCCGGTATCGGTCACCTCGGTGCGCTCCTGAGCGGTGGCCGGGCCGACGACCTCGTACCGCTCGTGGGCCCGGTCTGCTGTAGCGGTGTCCGCGAAGGCGTCGCCGGCCGTGGTGGTGAACAGCGGTATGAGGAGTGCCGCGGTGAGCAGTCGGCGGGTGGAGCCTCCGGTAAAGAAGGGGGATGAGATGCGGATCGGCATACTGTCCTCACGGAAATGAACGCCAAGAGTGACAGAATTATTACAGATTGGCATGCCCGGGGGTGGGAGTTCGCGTCTTTCGGTGCCCCGGGGCGGGTGCGGTGCAGTCCCGCCTGGCTGGGGCGAGGTGGGGCGGAGGTCTCCATAGATCCTGTATGCGGTATACAAAAGTCTTGACAAGATAAGGAAGGGGGGTGCACACTCAAGTCATTCCTTTTCGTGGAAAAAACTTTCCACATAATGAAATTCGTAATATCCGGAGGACGCGAGCCATGAGCCACTCGCTGCCCTACACGGTGAACTGCTCACTGCTGTTCACCGAACTGCCCCTCCACGAGCGCCCGGCCGCCGCACGCAGAGCCGGATTCGACGCCGTCGAGTTCTGGTGGCCTTTCGAAAGCCCGGTCCCCCCAGCCGCCGAAGTCGACGCCTTCATCTTTGCCATCGACACCGCCGGAGTCAGCCTCACCGGCCTGAACTTCTACGCCGGGGCCCTGCCCGGCCCCGATCGCGGTGTCCTCTCACAACCCGACCGCGCGCACCACTTCCACGACAGCATCGACGTCGTCGTCGATATCGCCGAGCGCACCGGCGCCCGATCTTTCAACGCCCTCTACGGGCTGCGCCAGGACGGCATCGACCCCACGGAACAGGACCGGGTCGCGCTGGAGAGCGTCCTCGCCGCCGCGAAAGCGGTAAAGGCCGTTGGCGGCACGGTCCTCATCGAGCCGATCAGCGGTGCCGGGGACTACCCGCTCACGACCGCCTCCGAGGGCCTCGCGTTCGTCGCCAAAGCCCAGGCGGCCGGCGCGCCCAACGTCGCCCTCCTCGCCGACTTCTTCCACCTCGCGGTCAATGGCGATGACGTTGCGGCCGTCGTAGGCGACCACGCAGCCGAGTTCGGGCACATCCAGATCGCCGACGTCCCCGGGCGCGGCGAGCCGGGTACCGGAGAGCTGCCGATCGACGATCTGCTGACCGCGGCCCAGGCCGGCGGCTACAGCGGCCATGTCGGCCTGGAGTACAAGCCGACAGTGCCCAGCGCGGACAGCTTCGGCTGGCGGGGCTGACCCACCGCGGCCGAGGCGCAACGCCCTTCGGGCGCCATGACCGGCACGCCTTTGCAGACGCTCGCTCCCCGAAAGGAAATCCCCATGCCCCAGCCGCGCAGTGTCGCCTTCATCGGCCTCGGCATCATGGGCCTGCCCATGTCGATCAACCTCGTCAAAGCGGGGTTTCAGGTCACCGGATACGACTACAACACCCAAGCCGTCCAGAAATTGGCAGAGCAGGGCGGCAAAGCGGCTGGTTCCACCGCCGAGGCTGTCGCCGGAGCCGATGCCGTCATCACCATGGTTCCCGATTCCCCGGATGTCGAAGCCGTTCTTCTCGGTGAGAGCGGCGTGTTCGCCCATGCGGCACCCGGATCCCTCATCATCGATATGAGCACTATCCGCCCCGATGTCTCCCGTGCGCTCGCGGCGGAAGGCGCCGCACACGGTTTCCGCGTCCTCGACGCCCCGGTCAGCGGTGGCGAGGTCGGCGCCATCGAGGCAGCGCTGTCCATCATGGTGGGCGGCGACGAAGCCGACTTCGAGAGCGCCCGGCCGCTGTTCGACGTCCTGGGCACCACACCGGTGCTGGTCGGCCCCGCAGGCGCCGGGCAGACGGTCAAGGCCGCCAACCAGCTCATCGTGGCCGGCAACATCCAGCTCGTCGCCGAGGCCCTGGTCTTCCTGGAGGCCCACGGGGTCGACACCGAGGCCGGGCTGAAGGTGCTCAACGGCGGCCTGGCCGGCAGCACGGTCATGGCACGCAAGGGCGAGGCCATGCGCGGTCGGCGGTTCCAACCGGGATTCCGCATCGCGCTGCACGACAAGGACATGAAGATCGTGACGGCCGCGGCACGCGAAGCCGGCGTGGCGATCCCGCTGGGCGCTCTCGTGGCGCAGTTCGTGGGTGCGCTCAAAGCACAGGGGCACGGCGGACTGGACCACTCCGCGCTGCTCATGGTCGTGGAGCAACTATCGGCGCAGGAGAGCTAGCGCCGAACAGCCACTGAGGGGGCTTCCGCCGGCGGGACTGGCCGACCGGACCCGCGTCTTACGTGTGCTCTGCGCGAAGCCCCGGCGACCTGGGTGTTGGCCGCACCCGAGGTCCCGCTGGCGGGCCCCTTTGACCCCCTAGCACTGAAGGGTTCACCGAACATGGTACAGATGCCCGCAATGAACGCCGTTGTCGAGGTTCTCCGGTCCGAAGGCGTCGATACCGCCTTCGGCTGCCCCGGAGCCGCGATCCTGCCCCTGTACAAGGCGCTGGAGACCGTCGGTGGAATCGAGCACCTGACGGTCCGCCACGAAGAGGGCGCGGCCCATATGGCCGATGCCTGGGCACGCACCAGCGGGAAGGTCGGCGTGGCGATCGGCACCTCCGGCCCGGCCGGGACCAACATGATCACCGGTCTCTACACCGCGCTCGCCGACTCCGTTCCGATCGTCTGCATCACCGGCCAAGCGGTCTCCACCAAGCTGCACCAGGAGGCGTTCCAAGCGGTCGAGATCGTCGACATCGCCGCGCCCGTCACCAAGTGGGCGGTACAGATCAAGGAGGCCTCGCAGGCCCCGTGGATCTTCCGCGAGGCTTTCAGGATCGCCCGTGACGGGCGCCCGGGCCCCGTCCTGGTCGACATCCCGCTCGACATCGCGCAGGGAACCATCGAGTACGATCCGGCGATCGACGCCCCTCTGGCCGTCAACTCGGTGCGGCCGCATCTGCCGCGCGTGGAACGAGCCCTGGACATGCTGCTGGCCGCAGAACACCCGCTGATCCTGGCGGGCGGCGGCGTCATCATCGCCGAGGCGGCCGGCGAACTGGCGGAGCTCGCCGAATACCTGAACATCCCCGTCCAGGTCACCCTCATGGGCAAGGGCGCCTTCGACGAGGACTCCAGACTGTACTCCGGTATGACCGGCGTACAGACCTCCCAGCGCTACGGCAACGCCTCCTTCCTGGAATCCGACCTGGTGCTGGCCGTCGGCGCCCGCTTCGGCGACCGGCATACCGGGCAACTCGACGTCTATCGCGGGGACCGCGCGTTCATCCACGTCGACATCGAACCGACGCAGATCGGCAGGGTCTTCGAACCCGACCTCGGTATCGTCTCCGACGCCAAGCTGTTCCTGCGGGCCATTCTCGACCTGGCCAAAAAGCGAGGTGCCGCCCGTGAAGCCGGAGCCTGGGTTTCCCGCGTCAACGAACTCAAGGCGGACCTGGGGCGCCGGGAGGATTTCGATACCGTGCCCATCAAGGCGCCGCGCGTCTACCGGGAGATCAACGAGGTCTTCGACGAAGACACCTACTTCGTCACCGCGATCGGCCTTTACCAGATCTGGGGCGGCCAGCACCAGAAGGCGTACAAGCCGCGCCACTACCAGGTCTGCGGTCAGGCAGGGCCGCTCGGCTGGGAGATCCCTGCGGCGATCGGCGTCAAGAAGGCGCTGAAGAAGACCGAACCGGACGCCGAGGTGGTGGGTATCGTCGGCGACTACAGCTTCCAGTACATGGTGGAGGAACTGGCGGTCGGCGCCCAGTACGACGTGCCCTTCGTTCTCATCATGATCAACAACGAGTATCTGGGACTCATCCGCCAGGCGGAGATCCCATACGGCATGAACTACCAGGTCGACATTCACTACGACGACTACGGCAGCGACAACGTCAAGATCATGGAGGCCTACGGCTGCTCCGGCCGCAGGGTCTGCGAACCCGGGGAGATCCGCGAGGCGCTGGAATGGGCGCGCAAGGAGGCGCGGGCCACCTCCCGGCCGGTGCTCGTCGAGATCATGATCGAACGCGAAGCCAACACCCCCCACGGCCCGGCCATCGACGCCGTGGTGGAGTACGAGCCGGTCCCCGAGCACACCGCCTGAGGGGCCCTCGCGTCGCCCTCGGGAGGCGGCCCGTCTCCCTCTGAGAAGGGCCGCCTCCCGAGGCGTCCGCGGAGGTTCACGGGGACAGGCACGCTCCCATGTCTGCTAACGTGGCTGGCGTTATGCTGCGTGAGCTGCTCCTCCTTAGCGGCCGCGGCGGGGGTCGTTAAATAGGTCGGCTCCCTCGCCGCGGGACTTCGGCGTGTTCTGTCGGCCACGACACCGCGAGTATTTTTTCCGAGGAGCCCTTCCATGGTGCCGCAGCAGCAACCCAGTGGTATGCCCTTCCATCGCTACCGCCCCTTTCCAGCGATCGACCTGCCCGACCGCACGTGGCCGTCGAAGACGATCACCCAGGCTCCGCGCTGGCTCTCCACCGACCTGCGCGACGGCAACCAGGCGCTGATCGAGCCGATGGATCCCGAACGCAAACGGGAGCTCTTCGAACTGCTGGTACGTATGGGGTACAAGGAGATCGAAGTCGGTTTCCCGGCCGCCAGCCAGACCGATTTCGATTTCGTCCGCGACCTGATCGAGAATGATCGGATCCCCGATGATGTGCAGATCTCGGTGCTCACCCAGGCCCGTGAGGACCTGATCGAGCGGACGGTGCAGAGCCTGGTCGGCGCCAAGCGCGCCACCGTACACCTGTACAACGCCACCGCCCCGGAGTTCCGCCGCGTGGTCTTCAACGTCGACCGCGACGCCTGCAAGGCCATCGCCGTAGAGGGCACCCGAAACGTCATGCGCTTCGCCGAGGCCTACCTGGGCGACACCGAGTACTTCGGCTACGAGTACTCGCCGGAGATCTTCATCGACACCGAACTGGACTTCGCCCTGGAGGTGTGCGAGGCGGTCATGGATGTTTGGCGGCCGGGCCCCGGCCGCGAGATCATCCTGAATCTGCCGGCCACCGTCGAGCGCGCCACGCCCAACGTCTACGCCGACCAGATCGAGTGGATGAGCCGCAACCTGACGCGGCGCGAGCACGTCTGCCTGTCCGTGCACCCGCACAACGACCGCGGCACCGGCGTGGCCTCCGCGGAGCTGGCCGTCATGGCCGGAGCGGACCGGGTCGAGGGGTGCCTGTTCGGCCACGGTGAGCGCACCGGAAACGTCGACCTGGTCACCCTGGGCCTGAACCTGTTCAGTCAGGGAGTCGACCCCCAGGTCGACTTCTCCGACATCGACGAGATCCGCCGCACCGTCGAGCACTGCACCCGCCTGCCCGTGGGGCCGCGCCATCCCTACGGCGGCGAACTCGTCTACACGGCGTTCTCCGGCTCCCACCAGGACGCCATCAAGAAGGGGCTGAACGCGCTGGAGCGCGACGCCGAGGTCGCGGGCGTTCCCGTCGAGGAGTACCCGTGGCGGGTGCCCTACCTGCCGATCGACCCCAAGGAGGTCGGCCGTAACTACGAGGCCGTCATCCGGGTCAACAGCCAGTCCGGGAAGGGCGGTGTCTCCTACATCCTGCAGCGGGACCATGCGCTGGACCTGCCCCGCCGGCTGCAGATCGAGTTCTCCCACAAGGTGCAGGAGTTCACCGACGCCGAAGGCGGCGAGTTCACCGGCGAGCGGATCTGGGAGATCTTCTCCGCCACCTACCTGAGCGACAGCGGCCCCGTCGGGATCCTGGCGCACAGGTCGGAGAGCACCGCCGACGGTAGCTACCGGATCAGTGCCGACATCCGTGTGCAGGGCGAGATCCGGGAGATCTCCGGTGTCGGCCAGGGACCGCTCTCGGCGTTCTGCGACGCGCTGGCCGGTATCGACATCAAGGTCCGCGTGGTCGACTACGTCGAGCACGCGATGAGCGAAGGCAGCGACGCCCGCGCCGCCGCCTACGTCGAGGCCGACATCGACGGTCGCACGGTCTGGGGGGTCGGGCTCGACCACAACATCACCACGGCTTCGTTCAAGGCCGTGTGCAGCGCTATCAGCCAGGCGCGGGGCAGCCAGGCGTAGGGCCCTGTGGGAAGGCGGCCGCTCCAAAGATCCCAGAGCCGCCGCTCCCTTCGGGGATCGATGACCGGCGGTGCCGGATGGTCTTTGCGCGCCGCGAACGGAGAACGGCCGGTGGCCCGGGGCCTTCCCGGGCCACCGGCCGTCCGCCCGTCCCGGGCACCGGGATCAGGGCCGCGTGCTCGGGCGTCCGCTCACTGGGAACCGAAGTTCTGCGCCCATTTGGTGTTCGACTCACCGACACCGACGACGGAGTTGTCGCAGTTGAGGATGTTGGCGCGGTGGCCGGGGCTGTTCATCCAGCCCTCCATGACGGCCTCGGCGCTGGTGTAGCCCGCGGCGACGTTCTCGCCGGACCAGGCGGTGTAGCCGGCCTCCTTGGCGCGCTCGGCCGGGCCCTTGCCCTCAGGGGTGTCGTGGTCCATGTAGTCGCGGGCGGCCATGTCCTCGGCATGCGCCTGGGACGCTGCGGTGAGCTTGGAGTCGACCCGCAGCTTCCCGCATCCGGCCTCGGCGCGCTCCTGGTTGGCGAGGTCGACGACTTGCTGGGCCAGAGCCGTTCCGGAGTTTCCGGAGCTTGCGGAGTCTGCTGAGCCGCCGGAGCCCTCGCCGGTTCCCGCTTCGGAGTCCCCGTCCGGGGAGGGGGACTCCTCGATCGTGCTTTCGGCCTCGGCCTCGGCGTCGGGCTGCCGGTCGGCCGCGTCGCCGTCCTCGTCTTCCGGGGAACCGGAGGCGGTACCGCTGTCTTCCTGCCCCTCGAAGAAGTCGTCGTCGGCGGGCGGCAGAGCGTCATCGGAGAGGGGGGTCCCGATGTCGTTTCCTGCCTGGGACGGTGCGAGGTGCTCTGGTGGTGCCGCCAGCACCAGAGCGGTGGCCAGGCCCAGCCCCACAGGGACCGCGACCAGCGCGCCGATGAGCGGCCGCCGCAGGCGGCCCTTGGATTCGGGGCGTGGTCGGCGCCGGGATCCACGCCTTCCGCCGCGGTGTCTTCGGTGTTCTCGGCGTTCACGTGTCATGCCGCGCTGCCCCCGTTCATCGGAAGAAAATCGGGTCTGTTTTGGCGCTGCGCGAGATCGTAGAGCAAAATGCGGCGGAAGGGGAGATTGGTAAGAGAGGTCCCAGTTCGCGGTGGACACCCGGGTTTGCGGGATTGCCGAGACGGATGTGCACACCCCCGCGCCGCATCCACGACAATGGGAGGGTGAGTCTCTACCGCGACGAGGGGGTCGTCCTCCGGACCCAGAAGCTGGGGGAGGCCGACCGCATCGTGACGCTGCTGACGCGGCGGACCGGACTGGTGCGAGCCGTCGGCAAGGGGGTACGCCGCACCAAATCACGATTCGGCGCCCGCCTTGAGCCGTTCAGCCACGTCGACCTGCAGCTCTACACGGGCCGTACGCTGGATGTAATCACCCAGGCCGAGACGGTGCGCGCCTATGGCGAGTCCATCGTCTCCGACTACCCGCGCTACACCGCGGCCACCGCGATGCTCGAAACCGCGGAGAAGATCGTGGTGGTCGAGAAGGACCCGGCGCTGCGCCAGTTCCTCCTGCTCATCGGTGCGCTGCGGACACTGGGGGAGGACGTCCACGACCCTCGGCTGGTCCTCGACGCCTATCTGCTGCGATCGCTTGCTGTGGCCGGATACGCCCCTGCCCTGCAGGAGTGCGCGCGGTGCGGCTCTCGGGGCGAGCACCGGGCGTTCGCGGTCCATGCCGGGGGCATGGTGTGCTCAGTGTGCCGACCGCACGGATCGGTGCACCCCGCGCCCGAATCGGTGCGGCTGATGTCGGCGCTGCTGGGCGGCGACTGGCCCGAGGCCGACGCCAGTGAGGACCGGCACCGCAACGAGTGCAGCGGCCTCGTCGCCGCCTACCTCCAGTGGCATCTGGAAAACGGAATCCGATCCCTGCGCCTTGTGGAGCGTTCTTGAGCCTGTTCAACTCTGCATCATCTGACTCCTCCGCCCGCAAGGGCTATCGGCCGCCCTCGCCTCATCCCAGCGGGGCGCGGCCGCCGCAGCTGCCCGAGGAGATCATCCCGCGGCATGTGGCCATTGTCATGGACGGCAACGGCCGCTGGGCCAAGCAGCGAGGGCTGCCGCGCACGGAAGGCCACAAGGCGGGGGAGAGCTCCCTGTTCGACGTCATCGAGGGTGCGCTGGAGCTGGGGATCCGCTATGTGTCCGCCTACGCCTTCTCCACCGAGAACTGGAAGCGCTCGCCTGACGAGATCCGGTTCCTCATGGGTTTCAACCGCGAAGTGATCCGTCGCCGCCGCGACGAGCTGAACGCCATGGGGGTGCGGGTCCGCTGGGCGGGGCGGCGCGGGAGGCTGTGGAAGAGCGTCATCTCCGAACTGGAGGAAGCCGAGGAGATGACGCGGGAGAACACTGCTCTGACGCTGCAGTTCTGCGTCAATTACGGGGGCCGCGCCGAGATCACCGATGCCGCCGCCGCGATCGCCCGGGCCGCCGTCGAGGGCCGGATCAACCCGGACCGGGTCAATGAGGCCACGCTCGCCAGGTTCCTCGACGAGCCGGAGGTCCCCGACGTCGACCTGTTCCTCCGGTCATCGGGGGAGCAGCGCTTCTCCAACTTCCTGCTCTGGCAGTCCGCCTACGCCGAGTTCGTCTTCCTCGACACGCTCTGGCCGGATTTCGACCGGCGCCACCTCTGGCACGCCTGCGAGGTCTATGCCAGCCGGGACCGCAGGTACGGCGGCGCGGTGCCCAACCCGGTCGAACCGGCACCGTCGAGTGAGGCAGAAGGGACGGCATGAGCGGTATCGACCTGACACGGCCCTCGTTGTCCTACGTGGCGATCGGCGACAGTTTCACTGAAGGGGTCGGCGACCCCTACCCGGACAGCGGGAGCACCCTCCACGGCCACTACCGCGGTTGGGCGGACCGCTTCGCCGAGCACCTCGCCGAGAACGTCGACCGGCTCCACTACGCCAACCTCGCGGTGCGCGGCAAACTGCTGCGCCAGGTCATGGCCGACCAGTTGCCCCGCGCGGCGGAGATGGGGGCTGATCTGGTGACGTTCAGCGCGGGCGGGAACGACCTGCTGCGGCCGGGAGCCGATCCTGACCGGCTGGCCCGGATACTGGAGCAGGGGGTGCGCCGCCTGCGGTCGACAGGTGCGGAGGTCGTGCTGTTCACCGGTGTCAACTTCGGCGCAGGGTACATGCGCGCCCGGATCGGCATGTTCGCCCGCTTCTACCTGAACATCCGCTCGGTCGCCGACCGGAACGGCTGCTACCTGGTCGACCAATGGCCGATGACGGTGCTCACCGACGCGCGGGCCTGGGATGTTGACCGGCTGCACATGTCCCCGGAAGGGCACCGCCGACTGGCCCTGAGGGTCTGCGAGACGCTGGGGGTGCCCGCGAAGGGGGACTGGGACGAACCGTGGCCGCCGCGCCCGGAGCCGGACCGGCGCAGCGCACGGCGTGAGGATCTCCGCTGGGCGCGGCAGTACCTGGTCCCCTGGATCGGCCGCAGGCTGACCGGCCGTTCCTCTGGTGACCGCGTCACGGCCAAACGCCCGAAGCTGGAGCGGCTGCGCTGAAGCAGGCCGCCGATCACCCCGCAGGGGTGTCGGCGGCCTGGGCCGTGCAGTCCGCGCAGGTACCGAACACCTCCACGGTGTGCGTGACGTCGCTGAACCCGTGCTCCGCGCCGATGGCCTCGGCCCACTTCTCCACGACCGGACCCTCGACTTCGACGGCCTTCCCGCAGCTGCGGCAGACCAGGTGGTGATGGTGGGCTTCGGTGAGGCAGGCGCGGTAGACGGCCTCGCCGTCGTCGGTGCGCAGCACGTCGACCTCACCAGAGTCGCTTAGCGCCTGCAGCGCCCGGTAGACGGTGGTGAGCCCGATCTTGGAGCCTTCGGAACGCAGGTCCGCATAGAGGTCCTGTGCACTGCGGAAGCCGCTGTACTCGTTCAGCGCCTGTCGTACGGTCTCGCGTCGTGAACTCAATTTGATACGCTCCCCCGCTCGGTCGGGGGCATCGTACCGGTTAGCGCACCGTAGCCGCTGACGGGGGTCGAGCGCGTGCGTCCGCGCGCGCCGCGCAGCAGGTACCCGGCGGCCACCGCGGCGCTGAACACTGCGAGGGCGAGCAGCACGATGGCGGCGCCCGGTGCGACATCGACATAGTAGGTGGCGGACAGTCCGCCGACCGCGGAAGCCGTGCCGATGCCCATGGCCAGTGCCACGGTGACCCGGAAACTGCGGGTCAACTGCTGGGCCGCGGCCACCGGGACGACCATCAGCGCACTCACCATCAGCACGCCCACCACCCGCATGGCAAGGACCACGGTGAGCGCCGCGGTGACCGCGATGACCAGGCTGAGGAACCGGACCGGCAGGCCGTGGGCGCGGGCGACGTCCTCATCCTGGCAGAGGACGAACAGCTCGCGGCCGAAATAGCCGATCACGCCCAGTACCAGCACCGCGAGCACGGCGACGGTGTACACGTCCGCGGCGCTGACCGTGCTCACCGAGCCGAACAGGTAGGACATCAGAGATGCGGTGTTCTCTCCCGGAGCGAGCCCGATGAGCAGGACTCCGCCGGCGATGCCCCCGTAGAACAGCAGGGCCAGGGCGACATCGCCACTGGTGCGCGCACGGACTCGGATGAGCTCGATGATGACGGCGCCGACAGCCGAGACGGCCAGCGCGGTGATGACCGGGGAACTGCTGGTGAGCAGGCCCAGAGCGACACCGGTGAGGGCCACATGCCCGATTCCGTCGCCCAGGAGCGCCAACCTGCGCTGGACCAGGAACGTGCCGATGACCGGTGCGACCAGACCGACCAGTAGCGCTGCGATCAGCGCTCGCTGCATGAAGCCGACCTGGAACATCTCGACCATGAACGGGCACCTCGGTCACTCGTAGTGGGGTACTTCGATATGGGGGGCCGCGGGCAGGGCGGGGGCTCCGTCGGCGTGCGGGTGCACGTGGACGTGGCCCGGACGGGCGCAGTCGCCCGTGGGGCGGGGAGCGGGGCCGTCGTGGGTGAGGATTCCCTCGGACAGCACCAGAGCGCGCTGGATCAGCGGCTCCAGTGGGCCGAGTTCGTGCAGCACCAGGACGACGGTGGCGCCCTGCTCGCCGAGCCGGGCGATGGTGGCGGCGAGCGCACGCTGGCTTTCGGCGTCGACTCCGGCCATGGGCTCGTCCATGATGAACGTGTCGGGGCCTCCCGCCAGGGCGCGCGCGATCAGCACGCGCTGCTGCTGGCCGCCGGACAGCTCGTGTACGGAGGCGCCGGCCCGATCGGTGAGGCCTACTGTGTCCAGGGCCTCGGCCACGGCGGCGCGGTCGGCCGCGGTCGCGCGGCGCAGCCGACGGCGCCGGGCGACCTGCCCGGAGGCCACCACCTCGCGTACGGTGGCGGGAACGCCGCCGCCGACGGAGAGGCGCTGCGGGACGTAGCCGATCCGGCTCCAGTCGCGGAACCGCCGCAGCGCGACGCCGTGCACGTCGATCCGTCCGCCCGCCAACGGAGTGATGCCCAGCATCGCGCGCATCAGAGTGGACTTGCCTGAGCCGTTGGGTCCCAGGATCGCGAGGGTCTCACCCGCGGGGACGTCGAATGTCACTCCGCGCAGGACGGGAGTGCGGTCGTAGGCCACAACGGCGTCGGTGACACGGAAAGCGGGGGAAGGGGTCGGAACGTGGTGAATACTGGGCGCGGTATCGGAACGCGCGGTACCGATCGTTTCGACTGACACGTCCCAAGTGTGCCGAAAACGAAAATGATTGTCAAAATACGCCGATGTGGAGAAGGCCCAAGCCGAGCAGGGTGAGAATGACGATCACCCGCATGGCCCGCTCTCCGGTACGCAGGCCCGGCCAAGCCAGGAAGGCCAGCCACGCGAAGAACACCGCGAGCAGGCCCAGCAGCAGCGCTCCCGCGATCCCGGCCAGGACCAGCCCCGCGACGAATACCCCTGCCAGCGTTACCGGCAGAATCCAGCGCGGGGCGTTGTGCAGCCACACCAGGGGCACGGCGCTGCGCCGCTCGACCTCCCGGCGCAGAGCGCTCGCGTTGGGCGTGTAGAACGCGTCCCCCTGCGGTAGCGGCCGGGCCGCTCCTTGCCGGCCCGTACTCCCGGAGGTCGGGCCCTTCCTGCGCGGCTGCTTCTTCTTGGCTGACACGCGGTTCCTCCGCCTGCTGGTACGCGGTTCTCGCCGGGCTCCGCCCCGGCGGGGCCCGGTCCGCAGCTTATGACGACCGGCCCGCAAGTACTATCAGGGGCGGATGGCCAAGGCTCCCATACCGGGTGCATCGGGGTTTCGGCGCAGTTGTACTCGCCATTGGCGCTATTTTTGTTAGGGCGGTCATCGCAAACCGGGGCAGTGCCATGCTGGTATGCGCGTTTACCGGTCGCTTAAGCATGGTGATCTAGGTTGGCCCCCTGCCGCCGCCGGGCCCGGCCTGGTCCGGCCGACTGTGCTCTGCTCCACAGAAGACGAACCGGGAGACTGTTTTTCCGTGCCGAAGCTCAGCGTCATCGTCACTTTCGACGCCACAGAGCCCCACCTGCAGAACTGCCTCGACTCACTGGGCAGGCAGGGCCATGAGTGCGGCGGCCTGGAGGTCGTCCTCGTTCCTGTGGCCACCGCACCCGGCGCCACGGGAACGACCGCCGCGGGCGCCTCCGCTGCCGCGGACACCGGCATCGGCGAGGACGACGCGGGGGAGGACGAGGCCTCCGACGCCGACACCGCCGAGGAATCGGAGAAGAACGGCGACGACGACAGTGAAGCCGTGGAGCCCCTGCGGGCCGAAGCGGCCGCCATCGCGCGCGCCTTCGCGGCCGATCCGCCCCCGGGGCTGACCGCCACCCTGGTGGACACCGCCGCCTCCGACCACAGGCAGGCGCGACAGGTCGGCGCCCGTATCTCGGTCGGCGACTACCTGATGTTCGTCCGCGGTGGCGACGCGGTCACCTCCTATGCTCTGGCCTACCTCGCGGACTCTCTCAAGGCTTCCGGGTCGGACCTGGCGACCGGCAACGTCTACCGCTTCAACGAGCTCGGCGCCCGCCAGTCCCCGGCCCACCGCAAGATATTCGCCAAGGCGCGCACCGGCATCGACGTGCACGCCGGCGCATCCCTGCTCGCCGACCGGCTCCCCGGCAACAAGCTCTGGCGGCGCTCCTTCTGGGAAAGCCTTCCCGAGCCCGCGTGGACCGACGCCGACACCGACCTGTCCGTCGTGCGGGCCCTGGTCGCCGCCCGCACCATCGACGTGCTCCCAGCCCCCGTCTACCTGCTGCGCGAGCGGGAGGACACGGAGGACCTCAGCTCCCTCGACACGCTGACCCGGCGCCTCACCGCCGTCGCCGAGCTCTCGGCCTCTCTGAGCGGCGCCGCCCGTGACCTGTGGGACGACCGGGCCCTCCGACACGACGTGCGAGCGGTGCTGGTCCGCCTCGACGATGCCGACGCCGCGGCGCGCGAACGCTTCTTCGACCTGGTCAACACATACCTTGAAACGGTCGCCCGCTCGGTTTTGGACGGCCTTCCGCCACTGCACCGGCTCAACTACTTCCTGGTGCGCAAGCGTCAGGAGGAACGGCTGCTGGAGGCCATCACCTTCCAAAAGAGCGTGGAGCTGAAGAAGGCCCCAGTGGTCCGGCGCGGCCTGCACTACTTCGTTCGCTACCCGTTCTTCGAGGACGCCGCCGCAGGTGTCCCGCGGGAGATCTACCGGCTCAACGCCGAGCTCAAAGTCCGCCAGAAAACCGAAGGCGTCCAGTGGCGCGACGGGAAACTGGTCGTCAGCGGACGTGTCGGAATCCTGAACCTGCGGGCCGGGCGTCGCTGGCAGCAGCACCTCGCGGCGTTCGCGGTGAACACCGACACCGGTCGGCGCATCCCTGTCGCGGTCAAGGTGCTCCGGGCGGCCGAGTACCGGCTGCCGAACGTGCCCGACGCCGCGCGGCACGACTACGGCGGTTTCGAGATCACCCTCGATCCGTCCCGGCTGCGGGTGTCCGGTTCGTGGCGGGCCACCGAATGGAAACTGGAACTCGTCGTCCTCAACCGGGGCATGGTGCGCCGGCGCATCATCGCCAACCCGGTCGCCGGACCGCCGGAGCGACCGCCCTACCGGCAGGTCGAGGATGGAATCTGGATCCGGCCGACCTGGGACCGCGACAATCAGCTCAGCATCGCTGTCGCGCCGGTGCGGGCGCGGGTCGACGGCCACCGGATCGACCACGCGGGCAAGCGTTCCGCGCTGGAGATCACGGGTGAGTTCGTCGCGCCGCCGGCGGCCGAGTCCAGGACCCTGAGGCTGACCCGCATCCCCGGGACGGCGCGGCTGGAGTACCCGTTGCAGGTCGTGGGTGCGCGTTTCAGCGTCCGCATCCCCGTCTTCGACCTGATCTCCCACGCGGTCGACGAAGGGGCCGGACTGCTCCGCCAGGAACAGTGGAAAGCAGAACTCACCACCCCTGATGGTGCCGCGGTGCGGTTGGTGCTGCCCGGCGATGTCGAGACCGTTCCGCACGGTGCGGGCGACGGCCACCACGAGATCGCCGTCCAGCGCACCAGTACCGGGTACCTGCGGTTGCGCGCGGGGTGGGCGCACCCGGTCGTCCAAGAGGTGAGCTGGTCTGGCCGCGAGCTGGTACTGACCGGCCGCTATGCCGCCGAGTCGCGGGCCGACCTGGTGTTCAAAGCGCGCGGGCGCGACGAAGAGCACTGTGTCGACCTGCACCGCGACGGTGCGCGGTTCCGGGCGACGTTCACCCCGGCCGGTATCCCGACGCTGTCAGGCACGCTTCCGTTGTCGGCCGGCACCTACCAGCTGTGGGCCCGCGCCCACCTGCCCGACGGGTCCACCAGCGATGTGAGCGCCGAGCTCAGTGCCGAGGCCATTCGCCAACTGCCGGCCACGATGGAGACATCCGAGCGGGCCTACACCTTCGAGGATTGCGGATCCGATGTCCCGGTGCTGCGGGTCGGCAGCGACCTGCGCCCCGAGGAGCGCGGTTCCTTCGCCCAGCGGCGGCTGCGCGAGACCGTCTACCCGGCGCTGCGCGAGGCGGAGGTGCGCGAGGAGATCCTCTTCGACAGCTACACGGGTCGGCAGTTCTCCGACAGCCCGCACAGCATCTACGCCGAACTTCGGGCACGCGGGGGGCGCTGGTCCGACTATCCGATGTCCTGGCTGGTCAAGGACGGGCAGGTGAACCTGCCCGATGACCTCGCGCGGGTGCGGCACAACGGCCGCGACTTCTACGAAGCCCTGGCCCGGTCGCGGTACCTGGTCACCAACTCCCGCCAGCCGGCCTGGTTCACCCGGCGCCCCGACCAGGTCGTAGTCCAGACCTGGCACGGTTCCATGCTCAAGCGGATCGGTTTCGACATCGAGAACATCCGCGGCAAGTCCCGCGACTACCACGAGAAACTGGCGTGGGAGACCCAGCAGTGGGACTACCTCGTCTCGCCGAGCCCATGGGCGACGCCCATCCTGCGCCGCGCGTTCCGCTTCGACGGGGAGATCCTGGAGACCGGATACCCGCGCAACGACATCTTCTTCGCGCCCGACCGCGACGCCATCGCCGAGCGCACCCGCGCGCGGCTGGGGCTGCCCGAGGGGAAAAAGGTCGTGCTCTACGCGCCGACCTGGCGCGACGACAAGTACTACACCCGCGGCAAGCACAAGCTCGATCTCCACCTCGACCTGCGGCGGATGTATGAGAAGCTCGGTGACGACCACGTATTGCTGGTGCGGCGGCATCCGCGGGTCGTCGACAGCGTGCCGATCGTCGGCGAAGGCTTTGTCCACGACGTCTCGCTGTACCCGGAGATCATGGAGCTGTTCCTGGTCACTGACGTGCTGATCACCGACTACTCGTCGATGATGTTCGACTTCGCCAACACCGGGCGCCCGATGCTGTTCTTCACCTACGACATCGAGAGCTACCGCGACAACCTGCGCGGGTTCTACTTCGACTTCGAGGAGACCGCGCCCGGACCGCTGCTGCTGGAGTCTGATGAGGTGATCGCCTCGCTGCAGGACATCGACGAGGTCGCGGCCGCGTACAGGGCCAAGTACACGTCTTTCACCGACCAGTTCTGCCCGCTGGACGACGGCCACGCGGCCGCCCGCGTCGTGGACCGCGTGTTCGGCCGGGAGTGAACAGGGCGCCGGACGGCCGCTGCTTCGCCGGGTGAGAGAATGACCGGGTGATCGTCATTACTCGCCATGCCGTGCCCCCCGAGGACACCGACGGTTTCCTCGACCGCTCCGCGGCAGCCCTGGAGGTGCTCGGCGGCCGCCCCGGGTTCAAGGGTTCCTGGGTCGGCCGCGCCGCGGACGAGCCGACACTGTGGACCGTGGTCACCGAATGGGAAGGGCCCGGGTACTACCGGCGGGCGCTGTCCGACTTCGAGGTGCGCATGGCGGCCGTACCCCTGCTGTCGCAAGCCCAAGACGAGCCCACCGCCTTCGAGGTGGTCTCCAGGCACCGTCCCGGTGGGGACCGGTAAAGCGCCCGGATCAAGGACCGGCGGCTCTCTGCCCCCGTTGCGGCACGTCGGTACCTGCGGGTCGCCTAGGCTGGACTACCCACCGTCAATTCACGAGCATCGCGTTGAGCGATCCACCGACCGCCAGCCGGATGGAGAGTCGAAGAGTTATGGCCGTCAAGTCAGAGGCTATGGACACCCTGGTCAACCTGGCCAAGCGCAGAGGTCTGGTCTATCCCTCCAGCGAGATTTACGGGGGTCTGCGCGCCTCTTGGGACTACGGCCCCTTGGGTGTGGAGCTGAAGAACAACATCAAGCGCCAGTGGTGGCGCGCCATGGTCCAGGAGCGGGAAGACATCGTGGGCCTCGACTCCAGCGTGATCCTGGCACGCGAGGTCTGGGAGGCGTCCGGCCACGTCGAGGCGTTCGTCGACCCGCTCACCGAGTGCCAGTCCTGCCACAAGCGCTTCCGCGCCGACCACCTCATCGAGGCCTACGAGGCCAAGCACGGCAAGGAGCCGGAGGGCGGCCTGGCCGACCTCGCCTGTCCGAACTGCGGCGCGAAGTCGTCGTTCACCGAGCCCCGTATGTTCAACGGCCTGCTGCGCACCTACCTCGGCCCGGTGCAGGACGAGACGGGCCTGGCGTTCCTGCGGCCGGAGACCGCCCAGGGCATCTTCATCAACTACATGAACGTCCAGCAGAGTGCGCGCAGGAAGATCCCGTTCGGCATCGGTCAGATCGGCAAGTCGTTCCGCAACGAGATCACTCCGGGCAACTTCATCTTCCGCACCCGCGAGTTCGAGCAGATGGAGCTGGAGTTCTTCGTCAAGCCGGGCGACGACGAGCAGTGGCACCAGTACTGGATCGACGCGCGCATGCAGTGGTATGCCGACCTGGGCATCGCAAAGGACAACCTGCGGCTCTACGAGCACCCGCAGGAGAAGCTCTCGCACTATTCCAAGCGGACCGTGGACATCGAGTACCGGTTCAACTTCTCCGGCGCTGAATGGGGCGAGCTGGAAGGCATCGCCAACCGGACCGACTACGACCTCAGGACGCACTCTGAAGCCTCCGGCACCGACCTGTCCTTCTTCGACCAGGAGAACAACGAGCGCTACATTCCCTACGTCATCGAGCCGTCGGCCGGTGTGGACCGCGCGCTGCTGACGTTCATGCTGGACGCCTACAGCGAGGACGAGGCGCCCAACGCCAAGGGGAAGCTGGAGAAGCGCGCCGTCATGCGGCTCGACCCGCGGCTGGCTCCGGTCAAAGCCGCGGTGCTGCCGCTGTCCCGCAACGCCGACCTGTCGCCGAAGGCCCGCGACCTGGCGGCCCGGCTGCGCAAGCGGTGGAACGTGGAGTTCGACGACGCCGGCGCGATCGGACGCCGCTACCGCCGCCAGGACGAGATCGGCACGCCGTTCTGCGTCACCGTCGACTTCGACACTCTAGAGGACAACTCGGTCACCGTGCGCGAGCGCGACACCATGTCCCAGGAGCGTGTCTCGCTCGACCAAGTCGAGATGTATCTGGTCGAGCGACTGCCCGGCTGCTGATCCGGGGCCGCTCCGCAAAGACCGGCCGCGAGGAAGGAAAGCAGGAGTGAGGCGACCGGGACCCGGGGGGATGTGGTTTCCGGTCGCCTCACCGGTTTCCCCGGACGCACACGTCCGGACGAACCGGTTCCCAAACTATCGAGGTACCGCGCGCCTGGTACGTGGTTTCGTCCTTGTCGTCCGACCGTGTAAGCGAATCGTGATTGCTTGGGCGGATCGATCAGCGGATCGGGGGCCGACCGGGTGCCGTGCCGCGCTCGGTGCGCCCGGTCTCACGCCGCGGTGTACACGACGAACGACACCGCGATGTACTGGCAGATGTAGGCCGCGATCGTCAGTGAGTGGAAGATCTCGTGGAACCCGAACCAGCGGGGTGCGGGGTCGGGCCGTTTCGTGCCGTAGACGAGCGCGCCGAGGCTGTAGAGCACTCCGCCGGCGAGGATCAGGATCCAGGTGGCGGGATGTGTGCCGCCGATCAACTGCGGGATGAACAGCACCGCTACCCAGCCGATGGCGAGGTAGAGCACGGTCGAGAGCCAGCGGGGCGCGTTCAGCCAGAACATTTTGAACAGCACCCCCGAGATCGCTCCGCCCCAGATGAGCGACATCATCGCGGTGCGCAGCGCACCGTCGAGGACCAGCGCCACAAAGGGCGTGTAGGTTCCGGCGATGACCAGGTAGATGTTCGCGTGGTCCAGCCTGCGCAGGACGGCCATGCCCCGCGTCGACCAGCGGCCCACATGGTAGATCGCCGAGGTGCTGAAGAGCAGCACCGAGCTGAGCGCGTAGACGGCTCCGGCGATCCGGGCGGAGGCGGTGGGCGCGAGGCAGACGAGGACAATGCCCGCGGCCAGAGCCAGCGGCGCCGTCCCCAGGTGCAGCCAGCCGCGTAGGCGCGGCTTGACCGCGTCCAGCAGCTCGGCGGTCATGCCTGGCCTCTCATCGGGGGTGGTCGGCGCATGGGGCTCGCCGTGGTGGCGTGTCGCCGCGTCACCGTGCTGTACGGACACCTTTTCTACTCCGTCGCCTCGGAAGTCGGAAACGACCGGACGGGGTCCCCGTCCCGGTTCGGGCGGGCCCGGTTCTACGGGGATCCTAACCTACGCAAGCGTAGGTTACTTTTAGGTAATGGTGTGTCGATCGGCACAGCCCCGGATGGCTCCGGCGGCACATTGGTCCTGCGGTCTGCGCGCGGCTGCGGGTAGTGTCCAGGGAAAAGCCTTTGACCTGGCCTGTTGCTGGAACAGAAGACTTCGTGGTGGCGTGTGGCCTGGGTCTCTCGGCTATTCATTCCAGACCATTGGTCTATACCGGTTATGCTGCATTGAGCTGGGGAAACTCAAATAATAAGGCTGCCTGGCAGGTTTTTCTGAAGGTGCCGGATAGAGTCGCGCGCATTCGAGGTCGAGTGGCCGCACACGGCCGTTCCAACAGCAGGGAGCCTCCCGTGCCCAAGTACGTATACGAGTTCACCGAGGGCAACAAGGACCTCAAGGAGCTGCTCGGTGGTAAGGGAGCCAACCTCGCCGAGATGACCAATCTCGGCCTGCCCGTACCGCCGGGGTTCACCATCACCACCGAAGCCTGCCGCCATTTCCTGGACCATGGCCGGATGCCCGAGGGGCTGGACGAACAGATCGATGAGAAACTGCGTGCTCTCGAGGCCGCGATGGGCAAGCGGCTCGGCCAGGCCGATAACCCGCTGCTGGTCAGCGTGCGCTCAGGAGCCAAGTTCTCGATGCCCGGCATGATGGAGACCGTCCTCAACATCGGGCTCAATGACGAATCCGTCCACGGACTGGCGGCCCAGGCCGGAGATGAGCGCTTCGCGTGGGACTCCTACCGTCGCCTCATCCAGATGTTCGGCAAGACCGTGCAGGACATCGACGGCGAGCTCTTCGAGGAGGCCATCGAGGAGGTGAAGCGGAAGAAGGGCATCAGCAGTGACCTGGACCTGGACGCTACCGACTTCCGCGGGCTCGTGGAGGTCTTCAAGGGCATCGTCGCCGAGCAGACCGGGCGTGAGTTCCCCGCCGACCCGCGTGAGCAGATGGCCCTCGCCATCAAGGCGGTCTTTGAATCCTGGAACGCACCGCGCGCGATCCTCTACCGCCGCCAGGAGCGCATTCCCACGGATCTGGGTACAGCGGTCAACGTCTGCTCCATGGTCTTCGGGAACATGGGAATGGACTCTGGAACCGGTGTCGCCTTCACCCGCGACCCCGCCTCCGGCCAGCAAGGGGTCTACGGCGACTACCTGCAGAACGCCCAGGGGGAGGACGTCGTCGCGGGAATTCGCAACACCGTCCCGCTGAACGACCTGGAGCAGATCGACAAACGCAGCTACGACGAGCTCATGTCGATCATGGAGAAGCTGGAGAACCACTACCGCGACCTCTGCGACATCGAGTTCACCATTGAGCGCGGCAAGCTGTGGATGCTGCAGACCCGTGTGGGAAAGCGCACCGCCGCCGCGGCGTTCCGCATCGCCGATCAGCTCGTCGACCAGGGCATGATCAGCCTGGACGAGGCCGTCAGCCGTGTCACCGGCGACCAGCTCGCCCAACTCATGTTCCCGCGTTTCGACGAGTCCGCCGATCGGCACCGCCTCGGGCGCGGCATGAACGCCTCGCCGGGCGCGGCCGTCGGCAAGGCGGTCTTCGACTCCTACACCGCGATCAAGTGGTCGCGCAGCGGTGAGAACGTCATCCTCTGCCGCCGCGAGACCAACCCCGACGACCTTGAAGGGATGATCGCCGCACAGGGCATCCTGACCAACCGCGGCGGCAAGACCTCCCATGCCGCAGTCGTCGCCCGCGGTATGGGCAAGACCTGCGTGTGCGGCGCGGAGGAGCTCGACATCGACACCAAGAACCGCCGGCTGACCGCACCCGGCGGCGAGGTGGTCGAAGAGGGCGACGTCATCTCCATCGATGGCACCACCGGGGAGGTCTACCTCGGCGAGGTGCCGGTCGTCTCCTCGCCCGTGGTCCGCTACTTCGAAGGCGAGATCGATCCAGCCTCCGATCAGGCCGACGACCTCGTACGCGCGGTGCACCGCATCATGCACTACGTAGACGCGGCCCGCCGCCTCTACGTACGGTCCAACGCGGACAACGCCGAGGATGCCGCGCGTGCTCGCCGAATGGGCGCCCAAGGTATCGGGCTGTGCCGCACCGAGCACATGTTCCTCGGCGACCGGCGCCAGCTCGTCGAGCGGCTCATTCTCGCCGATACCGAGAAAGAACAGGAGGAGGTACTGGCGGCGCTGCTGCCGTTGCAGCGCGGCGACTTCGTCGGCATCCTCGACGCGATGGACGGCCTCCCGGTGACCGTGCGGCTGCTCGACCCGCCACTGCACGAGTTCCTGCCCGACATCACCGAACTGTCCGTGCGGGTCGCGGTGGCAGAGGCGCGCGGTGAGAAGCACGAGAACGACCTGCGCCTGCTCCAGGCCGTGCACAAATTGCACGAGCAGAATCCCATGCTGGGTCTGCGCGGTGTCCGCCTGGGCCTGGTGGTTCCGGGCCTGTTCACGATGCAGGTGCGCGCCATCGCACAGGCCGCAGCGGAGCGGATCCGAGCCGGGGGGCGGCCCCGCCCGGAAATCATGATCCCGCTGGTGGGCACCGTCCAGGAACTGGAGATCATCCGCGATGAGTCGCTGCGGGTAATGCGCGAAGTCGGCGAGGAGTACGGCGTCGAGCTGGACTTTCCGATCGGCACGATGATCGAGCTGCCGCGTGCGGCGCTGACCGCCGGGCAGATCGCCGAGAACGCGGAGTTCTTCTCCTTCGGCACCAATGACCTCACCCAGACCGTGTGGGGCTTCTCCCGGGACGACGTGGAGGCGTCGTTCTTCTCCGCCTACCTCGAGAAGGGGGTATTCGGTATCTCGCCGTTCGAGTCCATGGACACCGACGGTGTGGGCCGACTGATCAGAATCGCCGTGGAGGAGGGCCGTGCCGCCCGCCCCGGGATCAAGCTGGGCATCTGCGGCGAGCACGGGGGCGACCCCGCCTCGGTGCACTTCTTCCACGACGCCGGACTGGACTACGTCTCCTGCTCGCCGTTTCGAGTACCGGTCGCCCGGCTGGAAGCCGGCCGGGCCGCCGCACGATCCTGAGGCCGGCGCTGGGCGTGCGGGCTGCCGCACGCCCAGCGATGGGAGCACATACTGTCTCCTCCCACAAATACGTGCTCGACCTGCGCACTTGTGGATGTTTCAAGTACGCTGTGCCCACCGGAGCAGTACGGGGGGCATACGGCACGGCGTCCGGACCATCCCATTTCCGGCATCGGTTAACGTCAGGTCCATCCAGATTCGGCGCTGGGGGTGAAAGATGCGGACGACGGGAGATGGGCGCGGCGATGGGCCGTGTGGCGGCCGTTCACCCGATACCGCTCCGAATACGGACACTACGCGCACGTTCGCGCGCGGCACCAAAGCACCGGGCTCGGCGGCGGCCGGGACAGAACCGCGGTATGGCGAAGCGACACAGCGCTTCGTCCGGGCACCCGCCGACCCCGTTGACGGTGACCGCACCCGCGTGTTCTCCCGCACCTCCTACGACATCGATGAAGCCGGACCGGTGGTCGAGGAACTGCCTCCGGAACCGACCCGGACCTTCTCCCGCCCCGAACCCGCCCCTCGTGAGCGCCGGCGCCGACGTATCCGGCCGGGCCGGATCATCGCGCTGGTACTGCTGATCGCCATCGCGATCCCCCCGGGCACGTGGGGCTGGGTGTGGTGGACCGCACGCCAGGACGGCCGGCCGCCTTCCGACGCCATCATCGTCCTGGGGGCCAGCCAGTACAACGGCACGCCATCGCCGATCTTCGAGGCCCGCCTGCGGCACGCCGCCGAACTGTACAGCGACGGTGTCGCTCCAACAGTCGTCACCGTCGGCGGCAACCAGCCGGGGGACAACTTCACCGAGGGCGTCGCAGGCCGCGACTGGCTCGTCGACGAAGGCGTACCCGCCGAATCGATCGTCGCCATTGGAGAGGGCAGCGACACGCTGCAGAGTATCGAGGCCATATCGGGCGTGTTCCAGGAGAACGGCTGGTCGACCGCTGTGATCGTCACCGACCCCTGGCACAGCCTGCGCTCCCGGATCATGGCCGACGACTTCGGTATCGACGCCGCGACCTCCCCCTCCCGCTCCGGGCCGGCGGTCATCGAACGCGAGATCCAACTCCGGTACATCACACGCGAGACCGCCTCGCTCTGGTACTACTGGATCTTCGGTGACAGCAGTGATATCGAGGTCGATGCGGCCGGTTAGGCGTTGAGCGGCGCGCCGACCCAGCCGGATACGACCATGGCAGCGACCTCGGAAACACCACCTCCCGGGTACAGCGGACACGACCGGGAGCGCTGGGTCGCGGAACCGGACAAAAGCCGGTCCCGAGGCCCGTTCGAGCGCGACCGCGCCCGCGTGCTGCACAGTTTCGCGCTGCGCCGCCTCGCGGCCAAGACGCAGGTCGTGCAGCCCGGCGCGAGCGACTTTCCGCGCACGCGGCTCACCCACTCCCTGGAGTGCGCGCAGATCGGCCGCGAGCTGGGCGGGGCCTTGGGCTGCGACCCCGACCTGGTGGAAGCCGCCTGTCTGGCGCACGACCTCGGGCACCCGCCCTTCGGGCACAACGGTGAGACGGCCCTGGATGCCGCGGCTGCGGGGTGCGGCGGATTCGAAGGCAACGCGCAGAGCCTCCGACTGCTCACCCGCCTCGAAGGCAAAGTCATCGACCCGCGTGGGAACGGAAGGCGCAGCGCCGGACTGAACCTGACGCGGGCCACGCTGGATGCCACGCTCAAGTATCCGTGGCAGCGCGGACAGGGCGGCGGTACCCGCAAGTTCAACTGCTATCCCGACGACGCCGCGGTCTTCGGGTGGGTCCGCGACGGTGTCGAAGACGGCCGTACCTGCTTCGAAACCCAGGTCATGGACTGGGCCGACGATGTCGCCTATTCGGTGCACGACCTGGAGGACGGGCTCTACTCCGGGATGATCCGCGTGGCGGCGCTGCACAGTAGAATCGAACGCGCCGAGGTCTGCGCAACCGCCGCCCGACACTACACCGATGCGGACACAGGCGAGCTGGAGGAGGTCTTCGCCGACCTCATGGCCGAACCCTTCTGGCCGCACCGCTTCGACGGGGACCTGGCTTCACTCGCCGCGCTGAAGAACGTGACCAGCGAGCTGATCGGGCGCTTCTGCCGGGCGGCCGAGAACGCGACCCGCGCGGCCTACGGTGCGGCCCCGCTCACCCGCTACGCCGCGGACCTGGTGGTCCCGCGCCGTCTGCTGCTCGAATGCGCGCTGCTCAAGGCGCTCGCGGCGCATTACGTGATGGCGCGTTCGGAAGCATTGGAGTACCAGGCGCGCGAACGGGAGATGATCGCTGAACTCGTGGCGGCCGTGCGGCTGGGGGCACCGGGGAGTCTCGACACTCCGTTCCGCGCCGATTATGAGCAGGCGCGTGACGACGCCGCCGCGCTGCGAGTGGTCATCGACCAGGTGGCCTCGCTGACCGATACCTCGGCCACGGCCTGGCATGCCCGATACGCATGTTGACATCCTCATGGGTCCAAAAGACGAGGCCCTGGCGATACGGGGATGGGCAGAACCTCCTGGAACACCCGCGGGGACGGAAGCCCCGGGCCTGCAGTGGGCTTCTGCTATCGCGCAGCGATAGCGACCCGGGCAGGGGGGCGCGCTGCGCGGGGCCCCGCCCCGGCCACGACATCGGCGGCGCTGCTGCCGTGCACGATCGGCGCTACGCCGTGAAGCGATTGCGGGACAGAGCGACAACCGTGGTTCCACCTCTTGACGGTTTCTTATGTTAGCGCTAACAATGTAGCCCACATCACCAGGCGCGTTAACCCGCGGTTTTCAGTGAGGTCGTAGAGCACATGCCGGTTCCGAATGGCCGCAGCCCCGTCATGGCAGATGTCGCGCGGCTCGCAGGGGTATCGCACCAGACGGTGTCCCGTGTGCTCAACGGCCACCCCAATGTCAGGACCGAGACGCAGGCCCGCGTCCAGGCCGCCATCGAGGAGTTGGGATACCGCCGCAACTCCTCGGCGCGGGCCCTGGTCACCCGGCGCACCGGCGTCATCGGTGTCGTCTCCTTCGATACCACCCACTACGGGCCGGCGCAGACACTGGCCGGTATTGGGCGCGCCGCTCGCGCCAGCGGCTACTTCCTCAGCGTCGTCACCCTGCAGACCGTCACCCGCAAAGCAGTCCGGGAGGCGATGGACTACCTTGCCCAGCAGTCGGTCGAGGGCTACATCGTGATCGCCCCGAAGCGGGCGGTCGTCGAAGGCCTGGCCGATCAGTCCGTGGACCGCCCGATAGTCGCGGTCGAAGGTGGTGAGGCTCCCGACCTGCCCATGGTCTGCGTCGACCAGGTCGGCGGTGCCTATCTCGCAACGCGCCACCTCCTCGATCTCGGCCATCGCACCGTGCACCACATCGCGGGTCCGCGGGACTGGCTGGAGGCCGAGGGGCGGGTCGAGGGCTGGCGCCAGGCGCTGGCGGACGCCGGGGCGCCCGTGCCCGAGCCGCTCTGCGGGGACTGGAAGCCGCGGTCAGGCTACGACCTCGGCGGACGCCTTGCCCGCGATCCCGATGTCACCGCGATATTCGTCGCCAACGACCAGATGGCGCTGGGAACCCTGCGGTCCCTGGGAGAGTCGGGCGTGCGGGTGCCGGAGGACGTCAGTGTCGTCGGCTTCGACGACATCCCGGAGGCTGAATTCTTCACTCCGCCGCTGACCACGGTGTCGCAGGACTTCAGCGAGGTGGGACAGCGCAGTATCCGGTTACTGGTCGAACTGCTGGAGGCGGCCGACGGCGACGGATCGGCCGCGCCCGCTCAGCACGTGATCCCCGCACGGCTGGTCACCCGTAAGAGCACCGCGATGTATCGCCGAGCTTAGCCCGCCCCACCCGAGGAGGCCCCTTGAACGTGAATGTTAGCGCTAACAGGGATGACGATGTCGTCATCGGCGTCGATTTCGGAACGCTTTCCGGCCGTGCCGTAGTGGTCAGGGCCGGTGATGGGGCCGAGCTCGCCAGCGCTGTGCACACCTACGAGCACGGTGTCGTCTCCACTGCGCTGCCGGACTCCGGTACCCCTCTCGCCCCCGACACCGCGCTGCAGGTCCCTGCGGACTACCGGGCGGTGCTGCGCCAAGCCGTGCCCAAGGCGCTGGCCGCCTCGGGTGTCCCCGCGGAGCGCGTCATCGGCATCGGCACCGACTTCACCGCCTGCACAGTCCTGCCTACCACCACCGACGGCACCCCGCTGTGCGAACTCCCCGAGTTCACCGACCGTCCGCACGCCTACCCCAAGCTGTGGAAGCACCACGCGGCCCAGCCCGAGGCCGACGACATCAACGCGCTGGCCGAGCGGCGCGGCGAAAGCTGGCTGGCCCGCTACGGCGGAAAGATCTCCGCCGAATGGGAGTTCGCCAAGGGGCTCCAGGTGCTGCGCGAGGACCAGGAGGTCTACGACCGCACCGAGCGCTGGATCGAGGCCGCCGACTGGATCGTCTGGCAATTGTGCGGCAAAGAGACCCGGAACGTATGCACCGCCGGGTACAAGGGCATCCATCAGGATGGTGCCTGGCCGACGCGCGAATACCTGGCCGCACTCGACCCCCGGTTCGCCGGATTCGCCGAGGAGAAGATCGCACACCCCCTGTCCCAGCTGGGAGAGTGCGCGGGCCGGCTCACCGCCCAGGCCGCCGCCTGGACCGGCCTTCCCGAGGGCATCGCTGTCGCGGTCGGCAACGTCGACGCCCACGTCACCGCCGCAGCGGCGCAGACCGTGGCCCCCGGGCGGATGCTCGCGGTCATGGGCACCAGCACCTGCCATGTGCTGAACGCCGAGACGTTCGCCGAGGTCCCCGGCATGTGCGGTGCGGTGCGCGACGGCATCGCGCCCGGGCTGTGGGGCTATGAAGCCGGGCAGAGCGGGGTCGGCGACATATTCGGCTGGTTCGCCGAAGGCTTCGCCCCGCCCGAGTACGTCCGCGAGGCTGACGGCCTGGGAATCTCCGTTCACGAACTACTCTCCCGCAAAGCCGCCGACCAGCCGGTCGGCGGGCACGGCCTGATCGCGCTGGACTGGCACAGCGGCAACCGATCGGTACTGGTCGACCACGACCTCTCGGGGATCATCGCCGGCATGACACTGGCCACTCGGCCCGAGGAGATCTACCGCGCACTGGTCGAGGCGACCGCGTTCGGCACCCGCACCATCCTGGACGCTTTCTCCGACTCAGGGGTGCCCGTCGAAGATTTCACCGTCGCGGGCGGCCTCAAACGCAACACGTTCGTCCTGCAGATCTATGCCGACGTACTGAACCGCCCCCTGCACATCGCGAACTCCGACCAGGGGCCCGCGCTCGGATCGGCGATCCACGCCGCCGTCGCCGCCGGTGCCCACCCCGACATCCACACCGCGGCCGCGGCCATGGGCGGTGCCACCCGCGGCGCCGTACTGCCCGACCCCCAACGGGCCGCCGCCTACGACGAGCTCTACACGATCTACACCGAACTCCACGACCACTTCGGCCGCGGCGGCAGCGACGCGCTGCACCGCCTGCGCGGCATCCGCAACCAGAGCCTCACCCGCTGAAGGACGCCAGCCATGACCCTCCCCCCAGAAGCCGCCGCCGCCATCGAGCGGGTCCGGCGCGACGTCTGCACCCTCCACGCCGAACTGCTGCGCTGGAACCTGGTGACCTGGACCAGCGGCAACATCTCAGCACGCGTGCCCGGCACCGACCTGATCGTGATCAAGCCCAGCGGTGTCGCCTACGACGACCTGACACCCCGATCCATGGTCGTCTGCGACCTGTACGGCGAGGTCGTCGACGGAGAGCACGCGCCATCCAGCGACACCGGCGCCCACGCCTACGTCTACCGGGACATGCCCGAGGTCGGCGGAGTCGTGCACACCCACAGCCCCTACGCCACCGCGTGGGCGGCCCGCAACGAACCCATCCCCTGCGCCATCACCGCGATGGCCGACGAGTTCGGCGCCGACATCCCGGTCGGCCCGTTCGCGCTCATCGGCGGGGACGACATCGGCAAGGGCATCGTCGCGACGCTGACCGGCCACCGCTCACCGGCGGTGCTGATGCGCAGCCACGGCGTCTTCACCATCGGCAAGGACGCCAAGGCCGCCGTCAAAGCCGCCGTGATGTGCGAGGACGTGGCTCGTACGGTGCACCTGGCCCGGCAGCACGGCCCGGTCGAGCGCCTGCCGCAGGAGCACATCGACGCACTCTACGACCGCTACCAGAACGTCTACGGCCAGAGAAAAGGAACGGACTCGTGACGGAACGCCTCCCCCGCATCGGGATCTTGGGCATCATGCAGCCCCTGTACGACCAGATGATCCCGGGCATCACCGAACGCCAGGCCGGCTACGCGCGCCAGGTCGCCGACAGCCTCGCCGAAGTCGCCGACTGCGTGGTGAGTGAACCGGTACGCGGCCGCGCCGACGCCGAACGCGCCATGCGCGAGTTCGAGAACGGCGACCTCGACGGTGTCCTGGTCGTCATGCTCACCTACGGGCCCTCGCTGCGCGTCACCCGGATGTTCAGCCAGATGCGGTTGCCGGTCTGCCTGGCCAACATCCAGCCCGACCCGTCCGTGACACCCGAGTGGGACATGGCCGACATGACCTACAACCAGGGCATCCACGGTGCGCAGGACACCGCCAACGCCATGGTCCGGTCCGGGCTCCCCTTCGACGTGATCACAGAAGAGTGGCACAGCGCCGCGTTCCAGGAGCGCGTCGGCCGCTGGGCGCGCGCCGCCCGCGCCGTCACCGCGTGGAAGCGGCTCAAGGTCGGTGTGTTCGGCTATGCCATGAACGGCATGGGCGACGCCCGGGTGGACGAGAGCGCGCTGATGCGCAAGCTCGGCCCGGAGATCGAGGTGATCGCCCCCGGGGCGCTGTACAGGGCCATGAGCGGGCTTTCCGATTCGGCGGTCGCCGCCCTCATCGACTGGGAGAACGAGCGCTTCGAGATCGACGAGCGGCTCGCCAAGGAGGAGCGCGAGGACCACGCGCGGATGCAGCTCGGTATTGAGAAACTGCTCACCGAGCACGGCTGCGGCGCCTACTCGACCCACTTCGACGCCATCGGCGAGGACGGCCGGTTCGCCCGGCTGCCCATGGCCGCGGCCTCCAGCCTGATGGCGGAAGGCTACGGGTTCGCGGGCGAGGGCGACGTGCTCGCCGCCTCGATCGTCTACGCCGGGCACCAGCTCGCCGGCGACGGTCACTTCACCGAAATGTATGCGATGGACTTCCCGTCGGACTCCATCCTCATGAGCCATATGGGGGAGGGCAACTGGAAGGTCGCACGCGATGACGAGCCGGTGCGGCTGATCAAGCGGCCGCTGGGCATCGGCGGCCTCGACGATCCGCCCACCCTGCTGTTCCGCATCAAACCGGGCCCCGCCACCCTGGCCTCTCTCGTCGCGCTCGGTGGTGAGGAGTTCCGGCTGGTGGTAGCCGAGGGCGAGGTACTGGACTCGCAGCGGCTTCCGGCCCTGGAGATGCCCTACGGCCAGTTCCGCCCGGACTCGGGGATCCGGGAATGCATGGACAGGTGGCTGCGCAATGGCGGCACCCACCACATGGTCATGAACCTCGGTCGAACCGCCGCGGATTGGAAGGTCTTCTGTGAACTGACCGGTATCGAATACGCGCAGGTCTGACCCTGTCCGATGACGTTTACGCCACCAACCCCGCTGAGGCACCCGAACGCGTGGTGCCCCGGCCCGACAAGGACACCCGATTGGACAGCGGCCGCCTCAGCGCGGTGCTGCCCCCAGTGTCCTGGACCCTCGTCCGGCTCGCGGTCCCGCGGGCCGAAATCCCCCATTACACCGAGGTGATCGACGTGAACAAGAAGCTCCTGGCCGCGGCGCTGCTGAGCGCTTCCCTCCTGCTGTCCTCGTGCGGCGGTGTCGGCGATGCCGCACGCGACGAGGGCGAGAACGGGACGGTCGGTATCGCGATGCCGACCAAGTCATCCGAACGTTGGGTCAACGACGGGCAGAACATGGTGAAGCAGTTCGAGGAGGCCGGCTACGGCACCGATCTGCAGTACGCCGAGGACGTGGTGGAGAACCAGGTCTCCCAGATCGAGAACATGATCACCAAGGACGTCGACGCCCTGGTCATCGCGGCGATCGACGGCGAGGCGCTGACCGATGTGCTGCAGATGGCCGCCGACAGCGATATCCCCGTCATCTCCTACGACCGGCTCATCCGCGGCACCGAGAACGTCGACTACTACGCCACGTTCGACAACTTCGAGGTGGGCGTCCTCCAGGCCACCTACATCGAGGAAGCCCTGGATCTGGAGAACGAGGAAGGCCCCTTCACCATCGAGCTCTTCGGCGGCTCACCCGACGACAACAACGCCTACTTCTTCTACGACGGCGCGATGTCGATCCTGGAGCCCTACATCGACGAGGGCGTGCTGGAGGTGAAGAGCGGGCAGACCGAGATGGACCAGATCGCCACGCTGCGCTGGGACGGCGCCACCGCGCAGGCCCGGATGGACAACCTGCTCAGCGCCAACTACTCCGATGAGGACCTCGACGCCGTCCTGTCCCCCTACGACGGCATCAGCATCGGCGTGATCTCCTCCCTCAAGGGCGTGGGCTACGGCAGCGAGGACCAGCCCCTGCCGGTCATCACCGGGCAGGACGCCGAAGCCGCATCGGTGAAGTCGATCATCGCCGGCGAGCAGACCCAGACCGTCTTCAAGGACACCCGCGAGCTCGCCGAGGTCGCCGTGGGAATGACCGAGGCCGTCATCAGCGGCGAAGAACCCGAGGTCAACGACACCGAGAGCTACGACAACGGCAAGAAGGTGGTTCCCTCCTACCTGCTCGAACCGGTCTCGGTCGACAAGGACAACTACGAGGAGCAGCTCATCGAGAGCGGCTACTACGAGGAGTCCGATCTCAAGTGAGCAAGCCGGAGGGGACACCCGTGATCCAAAGGTGCCTGGTATGAGCGACCTCATCCTGCAGATGCGCGGGATCGGCAAGGAGTTCCCCGGTGTCAAAGCGTTGGAGGACGTCGACCTGAGGGTGGCGCGCGGCGAGATCCGCGCCCTGATGGGCGAGAACGGAGCCGGAAAGTCGACCCTGATGAAGGTGCTCAGCGGGGTCTACCCCCGCGGCGACTACACCGGGGACATCCTGGTGGACGGCGAGGTCTGCGCGTTCTCCAGCATCCGCGACAGCGAACGCGCGGGCATCGTCATCATCCACCAGGAGCTCGCGCTCATCCCGCAGCTCTCCATCGCCGAGAACATCTTTCTGGGCAACGAGCAGACCGGACCCGGCGGCGTGATCGACTGGGGCCGCACCATCGGGGCGGCGCGCACCCTGCTGCGGCGTGTCGGGCTGGAGGAGGACCCCACTATCCCGGTGTCCTCGCTCAGCGTCGGCAAGCAGCAACTGGTCGAGATCGCCAAGGCCCTGTCGAAGGAGGTGCGGCTGCTCATTCTGGACGAGCCCACCTCCGCCCTCAATGAGGCCGAGAGCGACAACCTCCTTGAACTGCTGCTCGACCTCAAGGCCCAGGGGATCACCGCCATCCTCATCTCGCACAAGCTCGGCGAGGTGACCCGGGTCGCCGACACGATCACCGTGCTGCGCGACGGCCGGTGCATCGAGACCATGGCCATGGCCGCGGGAGCGGTCGACGAGGACCGCATCATCCGCGGCATGGTCGGCCGGGATCTGGACCACCGCTACCCCGAGCACACCGCCGACATAGGGGAGGTGCGGTTCGAGGTGCGCGACTGGACGGTGGACCACCCCACCCAGGCGGGGCGGCGCGTGGTCGACCAGGCCGGGCTGCAGATCCGGCGCGGCGAGATCGTCGGCTTGGCGGGCCTCATGGGCGCCGGGCGCACCGAGTTCGCGATGAGCGTGTTCGGCCGGAGCTACGGGCGCTACGTAGGCGGAAGGGTGCTCAAGGACGGCAAGGAGATCCACCTGCGCAACGTTGGGGACGCCATCGCCAACGGCATCGCCTACGTACCCGAGGACCGCAAGGAACTCGGGCTCATCCTGGACGAGGACATCCGCCGCAACCTGACCCTGGCCGGGTTGCGGCGCCTCTCCCGCCGGTCCGTCATCGACCCGGCGCGCGAGGCCGTGGCCGCCGAGGAGATGCGCGGCCGGATGGGAGTGAAGAGCCGCGACATCTTCCAGGCCACCGGCGACCTCAGCGGCGGCAACCAGCAGAAAGTCGTACTCGGCAAGTGGCTGTTCGCAGAACCCGACCTGCTCATCCTCGACGAACCCACACGCGGGATCGACGTCGGCGCCAAGTACGAGATCTATGTGATCGTGCAGCGCCTCGCCGCCCAGGGGGCCAGCGTGCTGCTGATCTCCTCGGAACTTCCCGAACTACTGGGGATATGCGACCGCGTCTACGCGATGTGCGAAGGCCGCATCACCGGTGAGGTGCCGCGCGCCGAGGCCACCCAGGAGTCCCTGATGAAACTTATGACCATGACGAAGGCGTGACAGCGATGAATGCCATCCGCGATGTGCTGCGGAACAACGCCAGACAGTACGGGATGGTGATCGCGCTCGCGGTCATCATGATCCTGTTCCAGATCCTCACCGGCGGGCTGCTGCTGCGCCCGCTGAACATCACCAACCTGATCATGCAGAACTCCTACGTGGTGATTCTGGCGATCGGGATGATGCTGGTCATCATCACCGGCCACATCGACCTGTCCGTGGGGTCGGTCGTGGCCTTCGTGGGAGCGGTGTCGGCGATCCTGCTGACCGGTTGGGGGCTGCCCATGCCGGTGGTGGTGCCCCTCGCCCTGGTGCTCGGTGCGCTGATCGGCGCCTGGCAGGGGTTCTGGATCGCCTATGTGCGCATCCCCGCCTTCATCGTCACCCTCGCCGGGATGCTGGTGTTTCGCGGAGCCACCATGATCGTGCTGGGCGGGGAGTCCGTGGGCCCGCTTCCGCGGTCCCTGCGGGGGCTGGCCAGCGGGTTCGTGCCCGATGTCGCCGACATCGGGCTGCATGTCCTCACCTTGGCCATCGGCGTGCTGGCGGCGGCGGCGCTGGTGTGGGTCCAGTGGCGGACCCGCGCCCGTAACGCCCACTACGGGCTGCCGGTGGCCTCCCTACAGCTCACCATGGCGAAGTCGGTGGCGACCGCGCTCGTTGTCATGGTCTTCTCCTACACGTTGGCGGTCTACAGCGGGATCCCGGTCGTCGGCCTGCTGCTGGCCGTGCTGATCGTCGGCTATTCCTTCGTGATGAACTCGACCACCACGGGACGCCACGTCTACGCGGTGGGCGGCAGCGAGAAGGCGGCCATGCTCTCCGGTGTGCGGACGCAGCGCACCACATTCTGGGTGTTCGTGAACATGGGGGTGCTCTCGGCACTGGCCGGCCTGGTGTTCACCGCGCGGCTGAACGCGGCCACCCCGCGCGCCGGCACCATGTTCGAGCTCGACGCGATCGCCGCGGCCTTCATCGGCGGAGCATCGGCCACCGGTGGTGTGGGTACCGTGATCGGAGCCGTTGTCGGGGCGCTGGTCATGGGTGTGATGAACAACGGTATGTCGCTCATCGGCCTGGGCGTGGACTGGCAGCAGACCATCAAGGGCCTGGTGCTGCTCGTGGCGGTGGCATTCGACATCTACAGCAAGAAGCGCATCGGCTTCGGCCGGTCACGGGCTGCTGTGCGCAGCACCTCCGATTCGCCGCCCAGCGAGCAGACCCAGGAGCATCCGACGGAGCCGGCCCGGTCCCCGAGCGGTATATGAGGTGTCGCGGAGATCTTTGGGGAAACCAGAGCACGCGAGCGGGTTCGCGGGATAGTGTCGGTTCGTAACGTTGTGTGGTGGTGAGAGGGCGATCGATGCAGCCGAACGATCAAAACCAGTTGCTCGCGGCCATCCGGGGGGTCATCCGCGAAGAGGTGGCCCCCCTGGAGGGCCGGTTCGACACCCTGGAGGGCCGGTTCGATCGGCTGGAGGCCGAGGTACAGGGAGTGAAATCCGATGTCGGTACTTTGAAGTCCGACGTTCACTACCTGAAGGTCGAGGTGCAGGAAGTGAAATCCGATGTCGGTACTTTGAAGTCCGACGTTCACTACCTGAAGGCCGAAGTGTCCGCCACCCGCGGTGACCTGTGCGACTTTCGGCAGGCCAACAACCGTGTCCTCAACGCTTTGAGCCAGGACGTCCGCGAACTCAAGGAGCGCGCGGCCGGAGACTGACCACAGAGCCGCCCCTTCCGTCGCGGGCGGCCGCCGGGCGAACTACGCTGAACCACTGTGGCCGGCCGGATCAGAGACGAAGACGTGGCGCTCGTCCGCGAGCGCTCACCCATCGCAGACATCGTGGGGGAGTACCTCCAACTCCGCAACGCTGGTGGCGGTTCCCTCAAAGGGCTGTGCCCCTTCCACGACGAGAAGTCCCCCTCGTTCAACGTCACCCCGGCCCGCGGCCTCTACTACTGCTTCGGCTGCGGGGAGGGCGGTGACGTCATCTCCTTCGTGCAGGAGATGGAATCGCTGAGCTTCACCGAGGCGGTCGAGGCCCTGGCCCGGCAGGCGGGAATCCGGCTGCGTTACGAGCAGGGCGGCTATACCGCGCGGGCGGACCAGGGGCAGCGGCAGCGGCTGCTGGACGCGCACAGGGCCGCCCAGGAGTTCTACGCGGAGCAGCTGCTGTCGCCGGGAGCGCGGGAGGGGCGGCGCTTCCTGAGCGAACGGGGGTTCACGCGAGCCGACGCAGAGCGGTTCGGGGTGGGCTATGCCCCGGGCGGGTGGGAGGCCCTCACCACGCACCTGCGCAAGAAGGGCTTCAGCGATCGGGAGATCATCACGGCCGGCCTGGCGAGCCAGGGGCGGCGGGGTGCCTACGACAGGTTCCGCGATCGGCTGGTGTGGCCCGTGCGTGAGGTCACCGGCGAGGTCGTCGGGTTCGGCGCCCGCAAGCTCGGCCCCGGGGACGAGGGGCCGAAGTACCTCAATACCCCCGAGACCCCGATCTTCAAGAAGGGGCACCTGCTTTACGGGCTCGACCTCGCCAAACGGGAGATCTCCAAAAGCCGCCGCGCGGTCATCGTGGAGGGCTACACCGATGTCATGGCCTGTCACCTGGCCGGTGTCGGCACCGCCGTGGCCACCTGCGGCACCTCGTTCGGCGAGGAGCATCTGAAGGTGCTGCGCCGGATGCTGCTGGGCCGGTCCAACCAGGGCGGCGAGGTCGTGTTCACCTTCGACGGCGACGCCGCCGGGCAGAAAGCCGCGGTCCGCGCCTTCGCTGAGGAGCACGGGTTCGCGTCGGAGACGTTCGTCGCCGTGCAACCGGATGGGCTCGACCCCTGCGATCTGCGCCTGCGGCACGGCGACAACGCGGTCCGGGATCTGGTCGAGGCCCGCAAGCCCCTCTACGAGTTCATGATCCGCAACGTGATCGAGCAGTACGACCTGACCACCCCCGAAGGCCGGATGGCGGGACTGGACGCGGCGGCAGAGATCGTGGCGAGCATCCGAAACGAGGGCGTGCGCAAACTGTATGGGGTGAACCTGGACCACTGGCTGGGCATCATGGACGAGGCCTTCGTGCAGCGCCGCGTGGCCCAGCACATGCGCGGGCGGCGCGGGGGTGCTGCGGTGCGGCGCGCGCCCGTACCGCAGGCGCCTTCCGGCGCGGCCGAGTCCGCACCCTATGACTTGCGGGATCCGTCGCTGCAGCGTGAGCGCCAGGCGCTGAAGATAGCCGTGCAGTATCCGGCGCTGGCACGGGAGTTCGATGAACTCGACCCGGAGATGTTCACGGTGCCCCAGCACCGCGCCATGTACGAACTCATCCGCGCGCAGGGGGGCGTGGCCGCCGCGGGGGAGGCCGGGCAGTGGGCGGCACGGCTGCGCGATGGCGCGCCCAATGACGCCCAACGCACGTTCATCACCCGGCTGGCGGTAGAGCCGATGGAGATCTATGGAGAACTCGACGAGCATTACGCCCGGGAAATCCTCGGCACAATCAGAATTCATTCCATCAATCGCCAGGTGGCAAACCTGAAGTCTCGTCTGGGCCGACTGGACCCAACGGCCGAAGCCGAGGAATACCAGCGGGTATTCACCGAACTCATGGCTGTTGAACAGCAGAAACGAATGATGCGCGAGCGGTCCGGGGGGACCCCCTAGCACCAGGGTGACAAAAATAGCCCTCTCTGTTCTGCTGCGGGAACGGGCACACTGTAAGGGTGGCTCTATCGGTGTTGTCCAGCGAAATACCGCCGATCCGACAGGTGGTGCAACTGGTCGCGGGCGCAAGACCCGGGGGTACGGTGACCCTTTCGGATGTCACCTCCGCCTTGGAGCGTCTGGACGCCCCGCTCGAGTCTTTGGACCAGGTGGTCCACGGCCTCGCCCAAGAAGGGGTCGATGTCGTCGACCCGACAGCGGACGAGCCGTCGACCGCCCCCGAGTCCGGCCAAAGAGCATCAAGCGACCTGGTACGTATCTACCTGCGCGAGATCGGCCGCGTGCCGCTCCTCACGGCAGCAGAAGAAGTGGACCTCGCCAAATCGATCGAGGCCGGCCTGTTCGCCGCGCAGAAGCTGTCCGGCGCGCGGCACCGGATGGTTCCGGAGCAGATGGCCCCCGAGCGTATCGGCGACCTTCAGACCCTCGTTTCCGAAGGCGAGCGCGCCAAGCGCTGCCTGATCGAGTCGAACCTGCGGCTGGTCGTGTCCATCGCCAAGCGCTACATCGGGCGCGGCCTGCTCTTTTTAGACCTGATCCAGGAGGGCAACCTGGGGTTGATCCGGGCGGTGGAGAAGTTCGACTACACCAAGGGCTTCAAGTTCTCCACCTATGCCACCTGGTGGATCCGGCAGGCCATCACCCGGGCCATTGCCGACCAGGCGCGCACCATCCGCATCCCGGTGCACATGGTCGAGACGATCAACAAGCTGATGCGGGTACAGCGCCGGCTCCACCAGGAGCTGGGCCGCGAACCGACCCCGCAGGAGATCTCCGCGGAAACCGGATTCGGGGATGACCGGGTCCAGGAGATCCAGCGCATTGCCCAGGAACCGGTGTCCCTCCACACCCCGATAGGGGAGGAGGACTCCGACTTCGGCGACTTCATCGAGGATACGGATGCTGTCGCGCCGGCGGATGCTGCGGCGTTCCTCATGCTCCAGGACCAGTTGCTGGACATGCTCAGCGATCTCACCGAGCGCGAGCAACGCATCATCCGGCTGCGGTTCGGCATGGCAGACGGGCATCCGCATACCTTGGAGGAGGTGGGACGGGAATTCGGTGTCACGCGGGAGCGCATCCGCCAGATCGAGTCCAAGACGCTGGCGAAACTGCGCCATCCGTCACGGGCGCACATGCTCCGCGACTTCCTGGGGTGACGCAGAGGGGCCGCAGCGCACCGGAGGGCATGCGGAATTCCCGGGTGGCCGAAGGCGGCCGTTGGCGTGATCGATTGCTCCACCGACGCGTTCGGCACTACGTTCAGTTACATGTCAGGTCAGCAGCGGCAGTCGGGCGCCCGTAAGCGGAGGGGCGTGGTCCTGGCCATCGCCGTGGCCCTCGGTGCGCTGTTGTTCGGTGCCTTCACCGTGGTCACCGGCTCTGGCGGTGCCGAGGGCAGGCAGCGCATCGCCTACTTCGCCGACTGGAACACGGCGAACCGCGGATACACGATCAAGGACGTGGACGACAGCGGGGCGGCGGCGCGACTGGACCGGCTGATGTGGGCGTTCGGTCATGTCAACGAAGAAGGACGGTGCGACATCCCCGCGGACGCCGGCCAGGCGTGGGAGATCTACCAGCGGCGCTACGAAGCCGACGAGAGCGTCGACGGCGAACCCGACGACTATGACCAGCCGCTGGCCGGCAGCCTCAACCAACTGCGCAAGCTCCAAGCGGAACACCCGGGTCTGCACGCGAGTATTTCGCTGGGCGGCTGGAACTGGTCGACCCACTTCTCCACGGCCGTGCGGACCAAGGAGTCCCGGGAGGAGTTCGTGTCCTCCTGCATCGACCTGTGGCTGCGCGGGAACCTGCCCGAACTCGGCGAGGAACCGCAGGGCGGCAAGGGCGCCGCAGAGGGGATCTTCGACGGGATCGACCTCGACTGGGAGTGGCCGGGCGGAGGCGGGCATCCCGACAACATCGAACACCCTGCCGACAAGCGCAACTTCACCCTGGTGGTGCGGGAGTTCCGCCGCCAACTGGACAGGCTGGAGCAGGAGACCGGGCGGGAGTACACGCTCTCGGCCTCCCTGGCCAACAGCGAAGAGCTCATGTCGGCCAGCTACGACCCGGAAGCCTTCGACTCCCTGGACTTCGCCACTGTGCAGGGGTACGACTTCACCGGGGCCTGGAGCGACACCACCAGCCACCACTCCCAGCTGCACGTTCCTGAGGGCGCGCCCCACGACGCCAGTGTCGACCGGGTGGTGCACCAGTACCTGGACCACGGGCTTGCGGACGAGAAGCTGGTGGTCGGCTTCCCCGGGTTCGGCCGCGGCTGGGAGGGCGTGGAGGGTGCGGGTTTCGGCAGGTTCGCGACGGCGGAAGGGGAGGCCGAAGGTGAGTACGGTAAAGGCACCGACGCCTACGCCGACCTTGAGGCACGCGAGGGCCGCCGTTTCCTCGACCCGCTGAACGGTGCCTACTGGCTCGTCGACGGCGACGAATGGTGGACCTACGACACACCGGAGACCGTGGCCCTCAAGGGTGCTTACGTGCGCGAGAACAACCTCGGCGGGCTGATGCTGTGGAACCTCGACATGGACCCCGAAGCCGAACTCGTCGAGGCGATGGACGAATCGCTGGAGGACCCGTAGCGCCGACGCTTCTCTGTCGGCGGGAGCGGTCGTGGCGGACCCGGGCACGGTAGCGGCCCCGCCCGGTTTCCCCGCACAGCCACTCCCGCCGAACCACCTCCGGCACCCCCACCAATAGATCTTGGCGTTGACCTTGACGCTGTGCACCTCTCGCGCGCGGTTCAGGGGTGCACAGCGCCAAGATCAGCGCGGGAAAAGGCCGGTTCATTCGTCGAAGCAGCCCTGGTCGCGGGCGCGCTCCACCGACTCGGGGTCGTCCCAATCGATGTGGCAGCTTGCGGCGTCCAGGAACATGTAGGCGCCGACCAGCACCACGGCTCCCACGATGAGGGCGACCGCCAGGCAGCCGAGGCCGCAGCCGAGCCAGAACCGCTTGTTGCTCCGCGGGCGGCCGCCGCGGGGGTTGGGTGCGTGGTGGGGGGGCATGGAGACTCTTTCGTCTTTCTACGGGGATCCTCTTAACAGACGCCCATCACTTCGCTTCGGTTCCGTCCGCGCCGGACGGAACCGATCCAGCCTGGCAAAGCGCTACCGGTGAGCGCCGCCCGAACGTTCTCGGATCAGCGGCGGAACTCCACCACCCCGGTCCCCGGGCGCCACAGGCGGACGCGCAGCGTGTCCTCCTCGACCGAGGTGAGCACGACATCGCTGAGCAGCAGCCGGAACAGGTGGAAGGGCCCCGGCGGGGTTCCCGGCTGGCGGAACTCCGCCACCTTTAGCGGATCCGTCACCTCGACCGCGGTCCCCGACACCTTGGCGTCGCCGCCCTCCATCGAACCGTCGCCGGGGTTGGCGTGGACCGCGAACCGGCCGTCGCGCTGCAGGTCCCGGGCCTTGCGTGCGTCCGGCATCGAGCCGAGGACGAGGTCGGGACCGTGGAAGCCCACCTCGGTCCCGCTGACCCGCGGCGCGCCGTCCCGGCGCAGCGTGGCCACGACGTGGTGCGGGGTGGCCTCGAACCGGGCGCGGACGGCGGCCGCGAGCTCCGGGGCCGCCTCGGTGAATTCCTGCCATGTCACTGTCATGGCCGCCAGTATCGTTTCGGCGGCTGCCACGTAGTGTCAGGAATCGCCCTCGGAACTATTGTCACGCGTGCGGTCGGCCGTCACGCTATGAGCATGGATGATCTTGCTCCCCCTTCAGCACCGGGCGACATCGACGTCGACGGCTTCCAGCGCGCGCTGCGAGCGGAGGTCGCGGGGCCGGTGTCCTTCGGTTCGGGCGCCCGCGCCCTCTACACCGCCGACGCCTCCAACCACCGGCATGTCCCGATGGGGGTGGTCGTGCCCCGCACAGTCGACGACGTCATCGCGGCCGTGGCCGCCTGCGACACCTACGGGGTGGCGCTGACGCCGCGCGGCGGCGGCACCAGCATCGCCGGAAACGCCATCGGTGCGGGACTGGTCATCGACACCTCCCGGTATCTCACCGCCATCGAGGAGATCGACCCGCAGGCCCGAACAGCGCGTGTCCAGCCGGGGACCATCCTGGACGACCTGCGCGCGGCGGCCGCGCCGCACGGCCTCACGTTCGGCCCCGACCCTTCCACGCACAGCAGGTGCACGATCGGCGGGATGATCGGCAACAACTCCTGCGGCTCCCATTCCGTTGCCTGGGGCACCACGGCCGACAACGTCGAGTCCCTGGACGTGCTGCTGCACAACGGCACCCGCATGACCGTGGGCGCGACCTCGCGCGAGGAGATGGAGCGCCGCGCGGCACTGCCCACCCGGGAGGGGCGGGTCTATGCGGCGCTGCTCGGCCTGACCACCACCTACATGGGTGACCTGCGCACCGGGATGCCGGAATTCTCCCGCCGGGTCTCCGGCTACTCCCTGGACCGGCTGCTGCCGGAGAAAGGCGGGCACATCGCGCGCGCCCTCACCGGAACCGAAGGCAGCTGCGTCACCGTGCTGGGCGCGACCGTGCGGCTGGTCGAGGCTCCCGCCGCCCGTGCGCTGGTGGTGCTGGGCTATCCCGACACCCCGGCAGCCGCCGACGCGGTACCGGAGCTGCTCGGCCACAACCCGCTGACCGTCGAGAGCCTCAACGAGCAGCTCGTCCGGGGCCTGGACCGCCCCGGCGCGCGCTCCGGGGTCGCGCTGCCCGACGGCCGCGCCTGGCTGCTGGTGGAGATCGGCGGTGCGGACATGGCCGATGCGGCCGCCGCAGGCGAGGCGATGCTGCGCGGGCTGAAGGGGTCGGCGAGGCCGTCCGGGTCGGTCATCGTCACCGACCCCGCGCACGCGCGGGCGCTCTGGCGTATCCGAGAAGAGGGGTCGGGCCTGGCCACCCGCGCACCGGACGGGACGGAGGCCTGGCCGGGCTGGGAGGACGCGGCCGTTCCCCCCGAACGGCTGGGCTCCTACCTGCGCGAGTTCGACAAGCTCATGGAGCGCCACGGCCGCAGAGGCGTGGCCTACGGGCACTTCGGCGAGGGCTGCATCCACGTCCGCATCGACTTCGACCTGGCGGCCAAGGCCGGACAGGCCGACTTCCGCGCGTTCATGGAGGACGCCGCCGACCTCGTCTCCGCTCACGGCGGGTCGATCTCCGGCGAGCACGGCGACGGCCAGGCCCGCTCGGAACTGCTGCCCCGGATGTACGACGCGAACGTGATGCGCGCCTTCCGCGAGTTCAAGTCCATCTGGGACCCGCGCAACCTGATGAACCCGGGCATCATCGTCGACCCGCTGCCGCTCGACGGCGATCTGCGTGTCGCCACCGTCACCAGCGCGCCGCTGACCGTGCTCTCCTACCCGGAGGACCAGGGGGACTTCGCGCGCGCCATGCGCCGCTGCGTCGGCGTTGGCAAGTGCCGCCGCCACGAAGGCCCCGGGGTGATGTGCCCCAGCTACATGGTGACCCGGGAGGAGAAGGACTCCACGCGGGGCCGGGCGCGGATGCTGTTCGAAATGGTCAACGGCGAGGTGATCACCGACGGTTGGCGCTCGGAGGAGGTCCGCGAAAGCCTCGACCTGTGCCTCTCCTGCAAGGGATGCCGCAGCGACTGCCCGGTCAACGTGGACATGGCCGCCTACAAGGCCGAGTTCCTGCACCACCACTACCGGGGGCGGGTGCGGCCCGCCTCGCACTACTCCATGGGGTGGCTGCCGGTGTGGTCGCGGCTGGCGGCGCTGGCGCCGGCCGAGGTGAACCGGATGGGCGGCGCCCGGGTGCTGGGCGACGCGCTCAAACGCCTGGGGGGGATCGCGCCGCAGCGCAGCATCCCCGAGTTCGCCCGGACCACCTTCACCCGCTGGTTCCGCAGGCACCGCCCCGCACCGGGGGAGAAGGGCAGCGTGGTGCTGTGGCCCGACACCTTCGGCAACCATCTGACGCCGCAGGTGCCGATGGCGGCCGTGCGGGTGCTGGAGGACGCCGGATTCCGCGTGGTGCTGCCCAAGGGGCCCGTGTGCTGCGGGCTGACCTGGGTTTCGACCGGGCAGTTGAGCGTCGCCCGCACGGTGATGCGCCGCGCGCTGCGCGCACTCGCCCCGCACGTCGCCGCGGGCGTGCCCATCGTCGGGCTGGAACCGAGCTGTGCGGCGGCACTGCGCAGCGACCTGCTGGAGCTGGTGCCGGGCGAGCAGAGTGAGCGTGTCGCGTCGTCGGTGTACACCCTCGCGGGCTTCCTCAAGGAGTACGCGCCGGACTGGCAGCCGCCGCGCGTCGACGCGGAGGCGATCAGCCAGGTGCACTGCCACCAGCACGCGGTGATCGGCTTCGACGCCGACCGGGAGCTGATGGAGCGCGCCGGGATCGGTAGTGATGTCCTCGACTCCGGCTGCTGCGGGCTGGCCGGCAACTTCGGGTTCGAGAAGGACCACTACGACGTCTCGAAGGCGGTGGGCGAACGCGTCCTGCTGCCGGCGGTCCGCGAGGCCGCCCCGGAGACACTGGTGCTCGCGGACGGGTTCAGCTGCCGCACCCAGATCACGCAGGAGACCGGTCGCCCGGCCCTGCACCTCGCCGAGGTGCTGGCGCGCGGGCTGGGGGCAGACCACGAGGGCCGGTAGCGCCGTAGTCTGCTGGACAGGCGGTCCGCTCTGCGCGGTCAGATCCCCATCTGCTCGCGCAGAGCGGCAAGAGCACGGGCGGCGTGGTCGGCCAGGCGCGGGTCGTGGGGGTCCACACCGTCGTCGACGTGCACCTGCCAGGTGATGTCCGATCCCCCGGGTGGTCGGCGGGCGACCAGGCGGTAGCCGGTACCGCTGTCTTCCAGGGGCAGGTGCCGGCTCACGACGATGGTCGCGGTCACGCGCTCATAGATGGTTTCGGCCAGCCGTCCCGGTTCGGAAACGGCGAACGTCCGCTCTCCCGCGCCCTCCTCGGTGAACCGGAGGCCGGAGTCGGACCAGCGGGCACGGTCGATGTGCTGCCACGGTACGGCGTGGCCGTCGGGCAGGTGCAGGGCGTGCGTGGTCGCGACGAGCGTGCCCTCGGCCGCGGGCGCGTGGGAGAGGACACGCTCCCCGCGCCGCAGTCGCAACCGGTCGCGGACCCCGCTGGGCAGGGTGGTGCGGTGCGGTAGGCGCATGCCGTCAGTGACCGCCGTCGCCTGGTGCGGCCCCGTTCGGACCGGCGTTGTGCAGCTCGGCGCTCTCCTCCTCAGTGGGACGGGACAGGAAGTCCTTGACTGACGCCACCGGCAGTTTTTCGCTGACCTTGGAGTAGACGGTCCTGCCCGCGGTGCTGACCTGGGCACCGACGAGCCCGGCGGTCTCCTGGATCGCGGGACTGTCCGCGATCCGGCGGGCGGTGCGGGCGATCTGCTCGTAGCGGGCTTTGCCCGCCCTGGCCCCGAACACATACCCCACGGCGAGACCGGCGACGAACGTGATGCGGTAGCGCATGGGTCCCTCTCAACGTCGGCGCTGCTGACGTATCCGACGTTACCCCGTGGCGCGGGAAAACCCGTCACGAGCACGCCCGCGAATGCGCTAGTCTATTCCTGTCGCCAGGGGATGCCCCGGGCAGACGCGGTCCCGCGTAGCTCAATCGGCAGAGCAGCCGGCTGTTAACCGGCAGGTTACTGGTTCGAGTCCAGTCGCGGGAGCTTCCTTACGGCCCGTCGGAGATCTCCGGCGGGCCGTTGGCGTTGGGGCCGGGTGGAGCGGGCGGCCCTCACCGAGCGGGCGTGGAGGCGGGGCGGTGTGGGCGGCCCTCGCCGAGCGACCGTGCACGTATTTCCAGGATTGCGCCCGCGAACCGGTTAAAAGCGCACGGTGATGCGGGAGGGCGGGGAAACCGGGGAAACCGGGGGAGGGGCGCTCGGGCGTCGGGAGCGCCGAAGGCCGGGGGAGGAAGGCCGCAGTCGGGGAGCTGTCGACGGGCCCGGGGCAGGGGGCGCACGGTCGATGCGGGAGGCCGGGAGAACCGGGGAAACCGGGGGCGGCCGCGTCCGCTCACGGTTTGCGGGCGATCCCGCCGGCGATGAGCTTGCAGTTGCGCTGCGGCATTCGGTAGGAGCCCGGGACCCTGGTGCTGAGAGGAAGCGGGCGCCATTCGTTGAGCGGCACCATTCCCGGTTCGACGAGCGTCCAGTCGCCGAAGTAGGAAGCGATTTCCTCGTGGGTGCGCCAGCGCCCGGTACCCAGCTTTTGCAGGAACGCCTTTTCCAGGTGCTCCGCGCGGAGGGCGTCACTGGGGAATTGAGTGGAATCGGGCCGGTGGAAGTGGCTGATGGCCAGATGGCTGCCGGGTGCGAGCGCGTCGCACAGCTCCCGGGTCAGGCGCCTCGGCTCCTCGCGGTCGTGCAGGTGGTGCAGAATACCGCCGAGTATCAGGCCCACCGGGCGGCCGAAGTCGATCAGGCCGCTCTTCTCGGCTTCGTGTAGGACCTCCTGTGGCCGGAGGAGGTCAGCGGTGATGACCACGGTGGAGGAGTCGCCGGTGAGCAGCGCTCGGGCGTGTGCGAGCACGATCGGGTCGTTGTCCACATACACCACATGGGCATGGGGGGCGTCCTCGTGGGCGATCTCATGCACGTTGCCGTCGCTGGGCAGCCCGGAGCCGATGTCCAGAAACTGGTCGATCCCGCGTTCCGCGGAGAGGTAGCGGACCGCGCGCTGAACGAAGGCCCGGTTGCCCAGCGCGAGTTCGGTGGTTCCGGGAACGACCTCTTCGGCGTGGTCGGCCATGGTCCGGTCGACCTCGAAGTGATCTTTTCCGCCCAGGTAATAGGAGTAGACGCGGGCGATACTCGGTTTGGTCATGTCGATGTTCGGGGGAGGGTTGTACCTTTTGCCCGCATTTTTGAGGAATTTCGGGGAATCGAAGCGAGTCATCGCCGTCCTCTTCATGAGGTGGGGAAGCCGGCCGATACGCTCCGGATTGTATTATTCCCGGCCCGTTATCGTCACCCTTTTCAGAAAGCACATAGGAAATAGCCGGACCGGATCCCCTAGCCGATCGCGCGGCCGGTATAGGAGGGGGCCTCCTCGACCGAGGCCGCGAGCCGTTCGGCCACGTCCGGGGGGAAGGGGACGGCGCCGCCGGCCGCCTGGTCGACGTGCAGCGCCATCAGTTCCTCGGTAGCCCGCAGGTCGCCGTCGAGCCGCATCTCGTGGCAGAACCGCACCTTCTTGGCGCCCACTCCCAGCACCCGGGTGGTGATCTCGACTTCCCTGCCCTGGCCCACCTCGCGCAGGTAGCGGATGTGGGCTTCGACCGTGTAAAGGGAGCAGCCCGTGCGCTGCCGGTACGCCGCGTCCAGACCGATCCGGTCCATCATGGCGTCGGTGGCAAAGCCGAACACCAGCACGTAGTAGGCCTCACTGAGGTGGCCGTTGTAGTCGATCCACTCCGGACGGATCCGCTGCCGGAGCACGGAAGTATCGCTCATCGCCCCTCCCGCATGTGCTGCGCTGCCTCTTCGGCCTCGACCTCGGCCAACGCGCGCATGATGGCGATCAGGCGGCGGTCCCGCTGGGCGATGAGTTCGTCGGTGGAGCGCTCGGCCACGACCTTGTCGGTTCCGCTGACCATGGCATCGCGCAGCTCCCCGGTCAGCTCCGGAGATTCCAGGCGCGTCCACGGGGCCTTCAGTGACGGACCGAAATGGTCGAGCATGTGCGCCATTCCGCCCTCGCCGCCGGCCAGGTGGAAGGTGAGGCAGGGGCCGGCGAACGCCCACCGCAGGCCGGGGCCGGCCGTCATGGCCAGGTCGATCTGCTCGACGGTGGCCTCGTCGTTGGCGACCATGTGCAGTGCCTCGCGCCAGGCGGCCTCCTGGATCCGGTTGCCGATGAAGCCGGGGAGCTCCCGGTCCATGGTGATCACCGACTTGCCCGCGGCCCGGTAGAAAGCCGAGGCCCATTCCACCGCCCAGGTGTCGGTGGAGGTTCCGCCGACGACCTCCACCAGCGGAATCAGGTAGGGCGGGTTGAACGGGTGGCCCACCACCAGCCGCTCCGGCCGCGCCGCCCCGGTCTGCATCTGCGTCATCGAGTACCCCGATGTGGAGGAGCCGATGACCACGTGGGCGGGTGCGGCGGCGTCGATCTCGGCCAGGAGGGAGGTCTTCACGTCCAACCGCTCCGGCGCGCTCTCCTGCACGAAGTCGGCTTCGGCGACGGCCGCGGCGAGCGTCGGCGCGAATACGAGGTTGTCGATCGAGGCGCCCTCGGCCAGGCCGAGCCGGATGAGCGCGGGCCAGGCGGCCTCCACCAGGCCGCGCAACCGGCGCTCGGCGTCGGGAGCGGGGTCCCAGGCCGCGACCCGGTAGCCGCGCGCCAGAAAGTGCGCGGCCCAGCCGCCGCCGATGACGCCTGATCCCACGCACGCGACCGTGCGCACCTCTTCGGGGGCGACCGTCGCTTGCTGCTGTGTCACCTGCTCGGCTCCTCGATTCGGGCCAGACGGCACGGCGGTCACTTCGCGCTGCGCAGGTTGAGCGCGGCGCGCGCCTCGTCGGGGGTGGCGACGCGGGCACCGAGCAGTTCGATGATCTGCACAGCCTTCTCGACCAGTTGCCCGTTGGTCGCCTTGACGCCGCGGCTCAGGTAGAGATTGTCCTCCAGGCCGACCCGGGCGTGCCCGCCCAGCAGCACCGACTGCGCGACCCACGGCATCTGCATGCGGCCGATCGCGAAACTCGCCCACTGCGCACCCTCGGGGAGCAGGCGCACCATCGACTGCAGCACCCCCGGATCGGCCGGGGCGCCGTAGGGGATGCCGGTGCACAACTGGAACATGGACGGGTCGTCGATGAGTCCTTCGGCATACATCTGCTTGGCGAACCAGAGCTGCCCGGTGTCGAAGATCTCCAACTCGGGGCGGACACCGAGCTCCTGGATGCGTTTGGCGCCGGCGCGCAGCATGTCGGGTGTGGAGACGTAGACGAGGCTGCCGTCACCGAAGTTGAGGCTGCCGCAGTCGAGTGTGCAGATGTCGGGAAGCAGCTCTTCGACGTGGGGCAGCCGATCGAGCCCGTTGACGAGGTCGGTGCCCGCGCCGAACGCCAACGGGTCGTCCTGGCCGATCACCAGGTCGCCGCCCATGCCGGCGGTGAGATTGATGACGATGTCGGTCCCGGTCTCCTTGATCCGCTCCACGACCTCGCGGTAGAGGGCGTTGTCCCGGGAGGGGGCGCCGGTTCGGGGATCGCGTACGTGGATGTGCACGGCGCTGGCACCGGCCTCGGCCGCTTCGACGGCGGAGGCCGCGATCTGCTCGGGCGTCACCGGCACGTGCTCGCTCTTGCCCACGGTGTCGCCGGCGCCGGTGAGTGCGGCGGTCAGGATGACCTCGGTGTTCATGGTCTCGCTCATGGGGCGGATACTCCTTCGAGCCGGGTTCTGACGAAGTCGCGGAGCGTATCGCGCATGCGTTCGACGGTGCGGCCGGGACGTCCGGTGAGGACCTGGATGCCCAGGCCGTCGATGAGCGCGGTGAGGTGGACGGTCGTCTCTTCGGGATCGACGTCGCGGAACACGCCGTCCTCGATGCCTTGGCGCAGGGTCTGCGCGATGGTGTCGTGCCAGCGCTGGTAGAAGGCGGCGTGCAGGTTCCGCAGGTGCGGGTGCAGGGTGGACTCGGTCCACACCTGCATCCAGATGGACCACTCCCGGCGCAGGTGCCCCGGGGTGGGCAGCTGCAGCTCGATCAGCCGCTCCAACCGCTCACGGGCGTCGGTGATCTCGTGCAGCACCGCGACCTGCCGGTCGAAGGCCTGTTTGACCGAGGAGCGCAGGGTCTCGTCGAGGAGGTCCTGCAGGGTGGGGAAGTGGTAGTGGATGGTCGCGCTGGAGGTGCCGCAGGCGCGGGCGATATCGGAGGTGCGCACCGAGTGGTAGCCGCGTTCGGCGATGAGGTTCCAGGCGGCCTCGATGATCTGCCGGCGCCGGCCGTGCGGCGCCGCGACCTCGCGCGGGGCGGGTACGACGGGCCCCGAGCTCCGGGGATGGTGCGCTGCGGGCGGGACGGCGACCACGGTGGCGGCGTCGTCGTGTCCGTTGAGGAGCCAGTTGACGGTGACGTCGGCGACGTCGGCGATCCGGATCAGTTCCTCGGCGGTGAAGCGGCGGGTGCCCTTCAGCGATTTGGACAGCTTGGAGGGCTCCAGGTCCATGGCGCCCGCGAATTCGCGCTGGGACCGCCCGGAGCGCCGGATCGCCTCGCGGACCCGCTGGCGCAGGCCCTCCATGGGGTCGCTCACGATTGGCGACCGTACCAGGGGCGTAGCGATAATCGCAACGCTTTCGCCCCTGGTGTAAGGGTTCTGCTGGGGTCTTGCTGACTCTTTGGTCAGATCTGGGGGATGCCGGTGTAGTTCTCCGCGAGCTGTGCGGCGGCGGCCTGGGAGGCCGCGATGTGCTCCAGATAGGACAACTGCAGCCGGTAGTCGAACCCGGTGCCGTCGGGGTCGGTGTGCAGCAGCGATGTCATCCAGTAGGAGAAGTGCTCGGCCCGCCAGACCCGGCGCAGCGCCGTGGCCGAGTAGTCGTCGAGCAGCTTCGTATCGCCTGTGGCCCGCCATGCCGCCAACGCCTCGGCGAGCAGCATGACATCGTGCATGGCCAGGTTGAGTCCCTTGGCGCCGGTCGGCGGCACGATGTGGGCCGCGTCGCCGGCCAGGAACAGCCGTCCGTGCCGCATCGGCTCGGTGACGAAGCTGCGCATGGGGGTCACGCTCGTGTCGGTGATGGGACCCTGCTGGAGCTCCCAATCGCCGCCGCGCAGGCGGAAACGGGCCGAAAGCTCCGCCCAGATGCGCGCATCGGACCAGTCCTTCGGGTCGGTGCCGGTCGGTACCTGCAGGTAGAGCCGGCTGACCGATTCCGAGCGCATGCTGTGCAGCGCGAAGCCGCGCTCAGAGTGGGCATAGATCAGCTCGTCGCACGAGGGGGCGACATCGGCGAGGATACCCAGCCAGGAGAACGGATAGACCTTCTCGAACGTCTGGATGACATCGGCGGGAAGGGAGGACCGGCCGACGCCGTGGAAGCCGTCGCAGGCCACCACGTACGCGCATTCGAGGATGTCTTCCCTGCCCGCGTGGGTGAACCGCACTCGGGGATGATCGGTCTCGATGTCCTCGATCGCGGTGGCCTCAGCCTCGAACAGGATCTGCCCGCCGTCGGCGATCCGCTGGGCGATCAGGTCCTTCACGATTTCGGTCTGGGCATAGATCATGACGTTGCGGCCGGTGAGGTCGGGGAAGTCGATCCGGTGGGCCTGCCCGTCGAAACGCAGCTCGATCCCGTTGTGCACGAAGCCCTCGCGGTCCATCCGCGCGCCGACGCCCGAGGCGCGCAGCGCCTCGGCGACCCCGTGCTCCACCACACCGGCGCGCTGCCGACGCTCGCAATAGGAGCGGTCGCGGCGCTCCAGGATCACGGAGTCGATTCCCTGCCGGTGCAGCAGGTGGGAGAGGAACAGGCCCGCGGGCCCGGCACCGATGATGCCGATGGGGGTGCGCATCATGCCTCCAATTCGCTCAGCACCTGCTGAGCGATGCCGAATGCTCTGTTCGCGGCGGGAACGCCGCAGTAGATGGCCGCCTGGAGGAATACCTCCCGGATCTCCTGGGGGGTCAGGCCGTTGCGCACGGCGGCCCGTACGTGCATGGCCAGCTCCTCCCAGTGGCCGTGGGCGGTCAACGCGGTCAGCACCATGCAGCTACGCGTCTTGCGGTCCAGCCCCGGTCGGGTCCAGATCTCGCCCCAGGCGTAGCGGGTGATGAGGTCCTGGAAGGGTTCGGTGAACGCGGTCGTGCGCGCCTGGGCGCGGTCGACATGCGCGTCACCGAGGACCTCGCGGCGCACCTTCATGCCGGCCGCGTGGCGTGTGGCCATGTGTCCGAAATGCGCGCGCAGCAGGTCGTTGACAGTGTCGGCCTGCTGCCAACTGGCCAGGTGGGCGGCGTCGTCCAGCACGCGCAGCCGCGCATCGGGGATCTCCCGGGCGATCCGCTCGCCGTGCTCGGGCGGTGTGGCCAGGTCCTGGGCACCGGCGAGCACCAGCGTGGGCGCCGAGATCGCCGCCAGATCAGCGCGCAGGTCCATGCGCTCGATGGCCTCGCAGCAGGACGCGTACCCTTCGGCGTCGTTGCTCGCGAGCATCGCGCGCATCGCCTCGACGGCATCGGGCTCGCGTTCGGCATAGGCCGGGGTGAACCAGCGCTCGACGATACCGGGCGCGATCGGCGCCACCCCCTTCTCCCGCACCGCCGCGGCGCGTTGCGCCCACTGCTCTGCCGGGCCCAGCAGCGCCGACGTGCAGATCAGTGCCAGCCGGTCGATCCGTTCGGGTGCGTGGGCGGCCAGCCACATGCCCACCATCCCGCCCAGGGACACTCCGGCGACGTGGGCGCGCTCGGCACCGATGCGATCCAGCAGGCGCAGCAGGTCACCGCCGAGGTCGGCGATCGAGTAGGGGCCTTCGGGTGCCGGCGACCCGCCGTGGCCGCGGTGGTCGTAGCGGACCACCCGGAACTCCGCGGCCAGCGCGGCGACCTGCGGCCGCCACATGTCCAGCGTGCTGCCGAGCGACCCCGACAGCACCACCACGGGCGCGTCCTCAGGGCCGTCCACGACATAGCGCACATCGATGCTCACGTATCACTCCTCATTCTCGCGCTTGCCGCCACGGTGGGCCGCGAGGACGCGGTCCACGAAAAGGGGGGTGCTGCCCAGGTACCCGGCGGGGTCGAGCAGGGCGGCGATCTCGGATGCGGTGCGCCGCCCGGAGAGGCGCTCGGTCAGCACCTCGGCCAGATCGCGCCCGGTGTCAGCGGCCGCGGCGCAGGCCCCCTGTACCAGTTCGTGGGCAGGCAGGCGGCCGAGTTCGCCCGCGAGGTCGGTGGTGACCCGCTCAGCGAGCGGGAAGCCCCCGGTCAGGTCGAGATTGGCGCGCATGCGCCGGGGGTGCACCCGCAGCCGTTCCACGGAGGTGCGCAGCCAGGCCGCGGCCGATCCGGTCGCGCGCAACAGATGGGTCATCGGCAGCCACTCGGCCTGCCAGGGCCCTGCCGCTCGCTGGTGCTGCTGGATCTGGGCGGCGAACAGTCCCGAAGCCAGGCCCGGTGCCTGTTCCGCGCAGGCCAGTGCCGACACGGCCGCCACTGGATTGCGCTTGTGCGGCAGCGTGGAGGACCCGCCGACACCGGCACCGCCCTCCTCGGTGACTTCACCGACCTCGGTCTGGGCCAGCAGGACGATGTCGCCCGCAGCCTTGCCCGCGGCGCCGCACACCTGCGCCAGCGCGCCGGCCAGTTCGGCGATGCGGCCCCGGTCGGTGTGCCAGGGCAGCTCGGGTTCGGCCAGCCCGAGTTCGGCGGCGAAGGCCGCCACCACCCGCGGGCCGTCCCCTCCGAGGGAGGCCAGTGTTCCCGCCGCCCCGCCGAGCTGGACGGCGGCCCGCCGGCCCAGGAGGTCGCCCAACCGCTGCGAAGCCGTGTCGAGACCGTGCAGCCATCCGGCCGCGACCGCCCCGAACGTGGTCGGCAGCGCCTGCTGCAGCAGGGTCCGCCCGGCCATGATGGTGCCGCGGTGGCCGTCCGCGAGCCCGGCCAGGACGTCGGCGGCAGCGGAGGTGTCGCCCCCGATCACCGCGCCCGCGCGGCGGGCGACCAACATCGCGGCGGTGTCCATGATGTCCTGGCTGGTGGCGCCCTTGTGGACGTGGCGGGCCGCGGACCCGCCCACAACCCGGGTGAGCCGGGCGACCAGGGGGACCACCGGGTTCCCCGACTTCGCCGCGTCGCGCCCGATCGCGGCCGCGTCCACGTTCTTTGGGACGCACGCCGCGGTGATCGCCTCGGCGTGTGCCTCCTCGATCAGCCCGACGCGTGCCTGGGCGCGGGCCAGCGCGGCCTCGGCGTCGAGCAGTGCCCGCAGCCAGGCACTGTCGTCGACTTCGGCTTCGACCGCGCCGCGGGCGAAGATCCCGGAGAAAAGCCCCGACACCTCGGTTCTCCTTGCCTAGTCCCTGACCTTGCCTAGATATCGAAGAAGACGGTTTCGTTCTCCCCCTGCAACCGGATATCGAAGCGGTAGCCGTCCGCGGTGGCGCCGGCGATCAGGGTGGCGCGCTCGGCGGCGTCGGCGATGCTCGACAGGACCGGATCGGCCTCGTTGGCCCGGAGCTCGTCGGGGAAGTAGATACGGGTGACGGTCCGGTTCAGCATGCCGCGAGCGAACACCGAGACGTCGATGTGCGGCGCCTGCGGTGTGTCGCCTGCCCCGGGGACCGGGCCGGGTTTGAGGGTGTAGATGGCGTATTCGCCGTTCTGGTCGGTGGGGCAGCGGCCGAACCCGCGGAATCCGGGGCGCGCGACCGCGCCGCGGGGGTCGTTGTCGTGGGCGAACCGGCCGTCGGGGTCGGCCTGCCAGGTCTCGATGAGCCCGTCGGGGACCGGGGCGCCGGCGCCGTCATAGAGGGCGCCGCGGATCCAGATTCCGCCCGGGCTCCCTTCGGCCACCGCGAACGGTCCGTCGGGCCAGGGCAGTCCGATGTGCAGGTACGGGCCGACGGTCTGGGAGGGGGTGGTACCTGCCATCAGTCGTCATCCTCGTCTGACTCGAAGGGGGTGGGTTCCTGTCCGCGCAGGACGATGTCCCACTCATAGGCCAGTGCCCATTCGGGCAGGGTGTTGGCGTAGTCGAAGCGGGCCACCAGCCGTTCGCGGGCCTTCTCGTCGGGGATCGAGTTCCATATCGGGTCCTGGAAGAACAGCGGGTCGCCCGGGAAGTACATCTGGGTGACCAGTCGCTGGGTGAACGCCTGGCCGAACAGCGAGAAGTGGATGTGGGCGGGGCGCCAGGCGTTGTCGTGGTTGCGCCACGGGTAGGCGCCGGGCTGGATCGTGGTGAACCGGTACCGGCCCTCGGCGTCGGTGAGGGTCCGGCCCACCCCGGTGAAGTTGGGGTCCAGTGGACATGGCCAGTTGTCCCCGGTGTGCCGGTACCGGCCGCCGGCGTTGGCCTGCCAGATCTCGATCAGGCTGTGCGGGACGGGGCGGCCGTCGCCGTCACGGACCTGCCCGTGCACGATGATGCGCTGCCCCTGCGGCTCGCCGTCGTGCTGGCGGGTGAGGTCGTTGTCGGTGTCGCCGATGCGGTCCTCGCCGAAGAGGGGCGAGGTGACCTCGGTGAGCAGGTGCGGCAGCAGCTTCAGTTCCCGCTTGGGGTGGCGCAGCGCGGTGCTGCGGTACTCCGGGGAGTCCAAGGGGGGGTGAACCTCGTGGTCCCGGACATAGCGGGGGAGCCGAATCGCGGATCGGAGGGGTTCGGAGGTGGCCATGGCGTTTCCTCTCAGGCGTGCAGAACGACGGCCAGACCCTGGCCGACGCCGATGCAGATCGCGGCGAGTCCCCAGCCGCCGCCGCGTCGGCGCAGCTCGTGGGCGAGCGATCCGAGGATGCGCGCGCCTGAAGCGCCGAGCGGATGGCCGATGGCGATCGCGCCGCCGTTAGGGTTGACGATCGCGGGATCCAGTTCGGGCCAGAGCCGCAGGCATGCCAGCGACTGTGCGGCGAAGGCCTCGTTGAGTTCCACGACGGACAGGTCGCCCCAGCCGATGCCGGCGCGGCGCAGCGCCGTTTCCGCGGCCTCGACCGGGCCGATGCCGAACCGGTGCGGCTCGACAGCGGCCACGCCCCGGCTGACGATGCGGGCCAGAGGGGTGTGCCCGGTCGCGCGGGCGGCCGCCTCGTCGCCGATCAGCAGCGCGGCGGCGCCGTCGTTGAGCGGGGACGCGTTGCCGGCGGTGATCGTGCCATCGGGCCGGAACGCGGGTTTGAGCCCGCCCAGCTTCTCCAGCGACGACTCGCGGATGCTCTCGTCGCGCTCGATTTCAACGCCGGGAACGGCAACGATCTCGTCGTCGAAGGCGCCCGTGGCCCATGCGGCCGCGGCGTTGGTGTGGCTGCGCAGCGCGAACGCGTCCTGCTCGGCGCGCCCGATGCCGTGCATCTGCGCGACCTGCTCGGTGGACTCGCCCAGCGACACGGTCCATTCTTCGGGCATCCGCGGGTTGACCATACGCCAGCCCAGGGTGGTGGAGTGCAGTGTCTCGTGGCCCGCGGGGAAGCCCTTGGCCGGTTTCTGCAGCACCCACGGCGCACGGCTCATGGACTCCACGCCGCCGGCCAGGACCAGGGAGGCGTCGCCGACGGCCACCGCGCGGTTGGCGGCGATGGCGGCCTCCAACCCTGATCCGCACAGCCGGTTCAGCGTCGCCCCGGGCACCGATGTGGGCAGGCCGGCGAGCAGTCCCGCCATGCGCGCCACGTTCCGGTTGTCCTCGCCGGCGCCGTTGGCGTCGCCGAAGTAGATGTCGTCGATCGCCGCGGGGTCAAGGCCGGGGGCGCGCTCCACGAGGCCGCGCACGGCGTATGCGGCGAGGTCGTCGGGGCGGGTTCCGGCGAGCGCGCCGCCGTATTTGCCGAAGGGGGTGCGGACCGCGTCCAGGACGAATACGTCAGTCATGGTGGGCTTCCATCCGTCGAATCGGGTATGGGGGCTAGGCACCCGTGAGTGAACGTAGTACCGACAATTCCGACGCCGTCGGCGCTTCTGTGGCCGCCAGGTCCGGCGCGACCGCGAGATCCCAGCCGGTGGCGGCGCGCACGTCCGCCACTGTGGTGCCCGGGTGCACGCTCACCAGGGTGAGTTCGCGGGTGTTCGGGTCGGGTTCCAGGATGCCCAGATCGGTGATGACGCGTGTGGGGCCCTTGCCGAGCAGGCCGAGGCGTTCGCGGTCGCCGGGGCCGCCGCCGTGGCCCACCGAGGTCACGAAGTCGACCTTGTCCACGAAGGCACGCCGGCTCTGCCGCACGATGACGATGACCTCACGGCAGGAGGCGGCGATCTCAGGAGCGCCGCCGGCGCCGGGAAGCCGGACCTTGGGGTCGGCGTAGTCGCCGATGACCGTGGTGTTGATGTTGGCGTACCGGTCGATCTGTGCGGCCCCGAGGAATCCGACGTCGATCCGGCCGGGTTGCAGCCAGTAGTTGAAGATCTCCGGTACCGAGACGACGGTGTCGGCGGTGTCGGCGAGTACGCCGTCGCCGATGGACAGGGGCAGCGTATCCGGCTCGGTGCCCAGCGTCCCCGACTCATAGATCATCCACAGGTCGGGCGCGTGCGTGCGGCGGGCGAGGTTGGCGGCGGTGCTCGGGAGGCCGATGCCGACGAAGCAGGCCATATCGGAGGTGAGGGAGCGCGCCGCGGCGACCGTCATGATCTCGTCCGCGGTGTATGCGGTCGCGGTCAAGGTATCCTGCCTTCCCTAGCGGGCCGTGCACCGCCGTAGACGTCGCTCTCCAGCCAGCGTTCGAATGCGTCGCGGTCGCGGCTGATGGCGTCCCACTCCTGGTACGCGCTGTTGTCGCGGATGTAATAACCGTGTGCGTAGGAGGGGCGGGCGCCGCCGGGGGCCTCGGCCACCGCGGTGACCACCCGGCTGGGCAGCAGCACCTGGCCGGGGACGGGTTCGAGTTCGTCCACGACCTCCTCGACGGTGACGAGCGTTCTCCGGGCGGCGAGTGCGGCTTCTTTCTGCACGCCGGTGATCCCCCACAGCTGGACGTTTCCCGCGCGGTCGGCGCGCTGGGCGTGCACGATGGTGACATCGGGGTTGAGGGCGGGCACGGCGGTCAGGCGCTCACCGGTGAACGGGCAGTCGATGGTCTTGATGCTGGCCGTCTGCCCCATGAGGTCGGTGCCGACGTAGCCGCGGAGCACCGCGAACGGTACCCCTGAGGCGCCGGCGGCATAGCGGTTGGCCATGCCCGCGTGGCTGTGCTCTTCGATCTCCAAGGGGACGGGCCAGCCGTTCTGGATGGCGTCGCGGAAGCGGTGCAGGGAGCCCACGCCGGGATTGCCGCCCCAGGAGAACACCAGCTTGCGGGCGCAGCCCGCACCGATCATCTGGTCATAGACCACGTCGGGCGTCATCCGCGCGAGGGTCAGATCATGTCGGCCCTGCCTGATGATCTCGTGGCCGGCGGCCACCGGAATCAAGTGGGTGAAGCCTTCCAGCGCGACCGTGTCCCCGTCGTGAACGAGCTCGCGGATCCCCTCGTCCAACGGCACGATCATGAGAATCCCATCCTTTGTTCGGATGCCGAATGCTTGTTCTCAAAGCGAACAATATTGGTCTGAAGGTAGCGCCGAAGGGGAGAGGGGTCAAGGCCGGACGGAGGCGGGAGTGGTCAGACGAGCCGCGTGCTGGCGCGTGAGGCGATCTCCAGGTCCGCCTCGATCCGGGCGGTCGTGGCCAGCAGTTCGGGCAGCAGGTCGCGTCGGATGTCTGCCACGGAAGTGCGGTTGGCGTGCACCGAGACATTGGCCGCGGCGATCACCCGGCCCTCGCTGTCGCGGATCGGTGCGGCCACCGACCGCAGCCCTTCCTCCAGCTCCTGGTCCACCATCGCCCAGCCCTGGCCGCGGACGCGGTCGATCTCGGCGCGCAGGCGCGCGACCGAGGTGATGGTGCGGGAGGTCAGCGGCTCGAGTTCGACGCGGGACAGGTACTCGTCGAGGGCGCGGGGCGGCTTGCCGGACAGCAGTACCCGCCCCATGGAGGTGACGCAGGCGGGGAAGCGGGTTCCGACGCTGATCGTCACGGTCATGATCCGAGACGTGGCCGCGCGCGCGACGTAGACGACATCGTCGCCGTCGAGTACGGACACCGATGACGATTCCCGGACCTCAGCGGTGAGCTGCTGCAGGTGCGGCTGGGCGACCTCGGGCAGTCCGGCGGAGGAGAGGTAGGCATAGCCCAACTCCAGAACCCGCGGGGTGAGCGTGAACATCCGGCCATCGGTGCGGACATAACCCAGGTCGGCCAGCGTGAGCAGGAAGCGCCGAGCGGCGGCCCGGGTCAGCCCGGTGGACCGGGCGACCTCGCTCAGGGTCATCGACGGCCTCCGGGCGGAGAACGCCCGGATGACCGCGATACCGCGCTCCAGAGATTGGACGAAGTGGTCGCCGCGGTGGGCCTCCGGCTGCGGTCCGCCCGTGGGCCCGGGCTCGTTCTCGGTCATGTGCTCCTTTCCACTCATGGGATGTTCTCACGCCGAACACAATGCTCCTGCCGGGTTGACTGGCTAGAGCCGATCCTCTACGTTCGCTTTCAGAACATTCGTTCGCAAAACGCACAGAGTAAAGGTGCGTTACGCCGCGGTGACCCCAGAGGGGATCCAGGCCGGTGCTGAGCCCCGCGAGCGCCCCCGCAAGCGCCCCCTCGGGGTGCCGGCCGCCGTTCCCGGCGCGCACACCTGACCCTCCCCTCCCACCCCGACCCCGTCCCCTATCCCCCGAAAACAGGAGGCCTCCGATGCGCCGTCGTAAGATCCTTGCTCTGGCCGGAGCCACACTGCTGATCACGGCATCCGCCTGCGGCGGAGGTGAGTCGGAAAAGAGCGGCGGACTCCAGAAGATCACCGTCAGCTCCATGCCGATCGTCGATGTCGCCCCGCTGCACCTCGGTGTGGACCAGGGGTACTTCGAGGACCACGGCCTCGAAGTCGAGATCAAGAACAACACCGGCGGTGCCCAGGCGATCCCCGGTGTGGTCAGCGGAGACTACGATTTCGCCTTCGGCAACATCACCTCTGTGATCGTCGCCCGCGGCGAAGACCTGCCGATGAAGGTCGTTTCCAACGGCGTGACGACGACCGGTGAGCAAGGCAACGACTTCGGGGGCGTCGTGGTGCCCGAAGGCAGCGACATCACCGAGCCGGCGCAGCTCGCCGGCAAGAAGATCGCGGTGAACAACCTCAAGAACATCGGGGACACCACCGTGCGCAACTCCGTCCGCAAGGACGGCGGCGACCCCAAGGACATCGAGTTCGTCGAAATGCCCTTCCCCGACATGCCGGCGGCGGTGGAGAACGGCGAGGTCGACGCGGCCTGGGTGGTGGAGCCCTTCCTCACCACCGCGCTCAGCAACGGAGCCACCGAGGTCGCCTCCAACTTCGTGGACGCCCACCCGTCGCTCTCCATCGCCTCCTACTTCACCACCGAGAAGGTCATCGCCGAGGACCCCGAACTCGTGGAGGCCTTCACCGCCGCCATGCACGAGTCGCTCACCTACGCCGACGCCAACCCCGAAGAGGTGCGCCGGATCCTCACCACCTACACCGAGATGGACGAAGAGCTCATCGAGGAGATCCGGCTCCCGGCGTTCCCGCCCGAGGCCGACCCCGAGTCCGCTCAGGCGATCGCGGACCTGATGGTCGAGGACGGCCTCGTCGACTCCGAGCCGGACATCGACGCGCTCTTCCACCAGAAGTGAACATGATGACCGCAGACTCCGTGCGACCCGCGCGCACCCCCACCGACCAGCGACGGTTGGCGGGGGCGCGCCGCCCTGTTCGGGCGCGCGTCCCCGGGGCCGGCGCGCTTTTGGGCGCCGGCGGCGCGGCCGCGTCCCTGCTGATCTGGGAGATCGTCCCCAGATCCGGAGTGGTCTCGCCCAAATACCTGCCGCCGGCCTCGGAAGTGCTGGCGGCCTTCGTGGAGCGCCTCGCCCTGCAGTCGTTTTGGACCGCGGTCGGCGACACCCTCATCACCTGGGCACTGGGACTGGCGATCGCGTTCGCCGCGGCCGTCGTCCTCGGATTCCTCGTGGGCTCGGTCCCGCTCCTGCGCACCTTCACCTCCTCCACAGTGGAGTTCCTGCGGCCGATCCCGTCCGTAGCGCTCATCCCACTGGCGGTCCTGATCTATGGCACCGGCATGCAGGCCACCCTGCTGCTGGTGGTCTACGCCGCGTTCTGGCAGATCTACATCCAGGTGCTCTACGGGGTGGTCGACGTCGACCCGGTCGCCGAGCAGACCGCCCGCTCCTACGGACTGGGGCGCTGGTCCCGGGCGCGCCACGTCACTTGGCCTTCGGCGCTGCCCTACCTGATCACCGGGGTGCGTCTGGGCGCGGCCGTCGCACTCATCCTGACCATCACCGGCCAGCTCACCATCGGCAGCCCCGGCCTGGGACAGTCGATCGACGTCGCCCGCAGCAGCGGTGCCGTCGCCTCCGTCTACGCGCTGATCCTGGCGACCGGGATCCTCGGCGTCACCGTCAACGTCGGCGTCCGCGCAGTGGAACGCCGGGTACTGCGCTGGCACACGTCGGTCCGTGGGGAGAACACAGCATGACCGCGTACACGACCCGGTCGGCCGGGTTCGCCCGCAAGGCGGTCGGCCGCATCGCCGCCTGGTTCCTGCTTCCGCTGCTGCTCGTCCTGCTGTGGTGGGCGAGCAGCCTGTCCAGCGGCAACTACTACATGACCCCCCCGAACGAGATCGCCACGACGTTCGGTGAGGTCTGGACCGCCGAGGCCGTCTCCACCGATGTGCTGCCCAGCGTCGCCCGGCTGCTGTCGGGCTTTGCCATCGCGGCGGTCCTGGGCACCGTACTCGGCATGGCGCTAGGGCTGTCACCGCGGCTCCGGGCGCTCACCGAGCCCGTCCTGGAGTTCTTCCGGGCGATCCCGCCACCGGTCCTGGTGCCGCTGCTGATGCTCCTCATCGGAGTGAACACATCGATGAAGCTGGCGGTCATCATCTCCGGCTGCGTGTGGCCGATCCTGCTCAACACCATCGAAGGGGTGCGCGCCGTCGACCCGGTGCTCACCGACACCTGCCGCTGCTACGGAATCCGCGGCCGCCGCTGGCTCACGACCCTGGTGCTGCGTTCGGCGAGCCCGCAGATCATGGCCGGGCTCCGGCAGGGACTGTCCATCGCCATCATCTTGATGGTCATCAGCGAGATGTTCGCCAGCAACAGCGGACTGGGCTATGCCATCCAGGAGTTCCAGCGCAGCTTCGCCATCCCCGAAATGTGGACCGGCATCGTGCTGCTCGGCCTGCTCGGCGTCGTCCTATCGGTGCTGTTCGGACTGGTGGAACGGCGCGTACTCGCCTGGTACCACGGCATGCGCGCCGCGCACCGGGCGGGCTGAGCACGATGCCGCACCATCTCCCCGCCCACCGCCCCACACGAGAAGGTCACCATGCTTGAGGTCACCGGACTGCAGAAGATCTACCGGGACAGGGAACGCGAGGTCGAGGCCGTGCGCGACCTGACCTTCCAGCTCACCGAAGGCGAGCTGGCCTGCCTTGTCGGCCCCTCGGGCTGCGGCAAGACCACCCTGCTGAAGTGCATCGCGGGGCTGATGGAGCCGACCTCGGGCACCGTCGAGCTCGCCGGGCGTTCAGTCACCGGGCCGCCGCCGGACATGGCCGTGGTCTTCCAGGAGTACGGGCGCAGCCTGTTCCCCTGGCTGACCGTGCAGGGCAACATCGAGCTGCCGCTCAAGGAGAAGAAGCTGCCCAAGAAGCGCCGTGGTGAGCTGGTCGCCGAGTCGCTGGAGGCGGTCGGCCTCTCCGGCTCCGCGAGGGCCTACCCCTGGCAGCTCTCCGGCGGGATGCAGCAGCGCGTGGCGATCGCCCGCGCCATCGCCTACGAGCCGCGCGTGCTGCTGATGGACGAACCCTTCGCCGCTGTGGACGCCCAGACCCGCGCGGACCTCGAGGACCTGATCCGCGACCTCTGGAACCGCTTCGACATGACCGTCCTGTTCGTCACGCACGACATCGACGAAGCGGTCTACCTCGGCCAGCGGGTGCTCGTTCTGTCCTCCTCGCCCACGGTGGTCCAGGACGACGTCTCCATCAACCTGCCGTCTGTGCGCGACCAGCTCACTACGCGCTCTGACGCCCGCTTCACCGAACTGCGCACGCGGATCTATTCCGAGATCCAAAACGCCAAACACACCTCTGCGGCCGCGAAGTAGAAGAACCGGAGGCGCACAGCATGACGCATGTCCGCGAGGACAGGCAGCGCGCACGGTCCGCGCCGCCCCTTTGACCCGCTGTTCGCCATTCCGGCCTTAGGAGTGCATGATGAGCCTGCTCAACGACAACGAGTGGAACGGCAACGTCTTCACCGGGACGTGGACCAGAGCACAGGGCGGCGACGCCCCCGTCACCGCCCCGGCCACCGGTGCAGAGATCGGGAGGATCGGCTCGGCCAACGCCGATGACGTGTCAGCGGCAGCGCGGCGCGCCGCAGACGCACAGCGCGGCTGGGCGGCCGCCTCCTTCGAGGAGCGGGCGGCCGTGCTGCGCCGCGCCGGTGCGCTGTTCGAGGAACACGCCGAGGAAGTCTCCGGCTGGCTGCTGCGCGAAGCCGGATCAGCACAGGGCAAAGCCGCCTTCGAAACCCACCTCGCCACCACCGAGGCCTACGAGTGCGCGGCGCTGGCCTCCCAGCCGGTGGGTGAGGTGCTGCGCAGCGCCAAGCCACGGCTGAGCCTGGCCCGGCACGTCCCGGTCGGCGTCGTCGGCGTCATCGCCCCGTTCAACTTCCCGCTGATCCTGGGCATGCGCTCGGTGGCTCCGGCTCTTGCGCTGGGCAACGCCGTGGTGCTCAAACCCGACCCGCGCACCGCCGTCAGCGGCGGCGCGGTCATCGCCGAGATCTTCCGCCGGGCCGGGCTGCCCGACGGAGTGCTGCAGATGCTGCCCGGCGGCGCCCAAGCCGGTGAGCGGCTGGTCGCCGACCCGCTCGTACGGGTCATCTCCTTCACCGGCTCCACCGCGGCCGGCCGCAAGGTCGGGGAGGCCGCCGGCCGCCACCTCAAGCGCGCCCACCTCGAACTCGGCGGGAACTCCCCCCTGATCGTCATGGACGACGCCGACATCGAACGCGCGGCCTCCGTGGGCGCCTTCGGAACGTTTCTGCACCAGGGCCAGATCTGTATGACCACCGGACGCCACCTGGTACACCACTCCATCGCCGACGAGTACGTCCAGACGCTGGCGGCCAAGGCCCAGGCGCTGACCGTCGGCGACCCTGAACAAGGCGAGGTGGCACTGGGCCCGATCATCGACACCGGCCAGCGCGACAAGATCCACGCCCTGGTGACCGGCAGCGTCGACGCCGGCGCGGAGCTGGTGGCCGGCGGCACCTTCGACGGGCTGTTCTACCGGCCCACTGTCTTGGACCGGGTCACCACGTCGGCGCCCGCGTTCGCCGAAGAGGTCTTCGGGCCGGTCGCCCCCGTCATCCGCTTCTCCACACCGGAGGAGGCCGCCGAGATCGCGGCGGGCAGCGAGTACGGGCTGTCGCTGAGCATCCTCACCGGCAACCCGTTGCGCGGCCTGGAGCTCGCCGACCGCATCCCGACGGGGATCGTGCACATCAACGACCAGACCGTCGACGATGAGGCCGTCGCCCCATTCGGCGGGGTGGGCGCATCCGGTACCGGATCCCGCTTCGGCGGCACCCGGGCCAACATCGAGGCCTTCACCGAGACCCAGTGGGTCACCATGCAGGCCGAGATCGAACGCTACCCGTTCTGACCGTTCGACCTGCTGGTCCCGCACCGACGCTTCCTGTCGGCAGGCCTGGTCGCGGGGTTGCGGCAATGGGGCGCAGATCGGGGGAGCCCCATTGCCGCGACCTGCGGTGGCCGGGTGGCTGATCGCGGTCCCGGCCAGGCAGCCTGAAGCCACATCCCGGGCCGCCACAGGCCTATTTCGAAACAGATCAGCGGGGATATAGCCAGTAACCTGACCGCTATGGAGCGTCCCTACACCATCCTGAGTTGCGCGGTCTCCGTGGACGGATATATCGACGACGCCGGGCCCGACCGGCTGCGGCTGTCCAATGCGGCCGACTTCGACGAAGTCGACGAGCTGCGGGCCGGATGCGACGCCATCCTCGTCGGCGCCGAAACGGTGCGGCGGGACAACCCGCGGCTGCTCGTGCGCTCGGCCGAACGGCGCCGACGCAGGATCGCCGAAGGGCGCACCGGCGACCCGGTCAAAGCGGTGCTCAGCACAAGCGGGAGGCTGGACCCCAAGGCGCGCTTCTTCACCACCGGCGACGCCCCCAAACTGATCTATGTGAACGGCGACGCCCACACCCGGACCCGCGAGCGCTTCCTCGGCATCCGCGGCGTCGACGTCGCGGACCCCGGCGCCCCTCTGGACGCCTCTTCGGTGCTGGCCGACCTGGCCCGGCGCGGGATCGAACGGCTGCTGGTGGAAGGCGGCACGCAGGTGCACACCCTGTTCCTGGCCTCGGGCCTGGCCGATGAACTGCGGCTTGCCGTGGCCCCGTTCTTCGTCGGCGACTCCGCAGCGCCCCGGTTCACCGGCCCCGGCGCCTTCGCCAACGGCCCCGCGAACCCCATGAGGCTGGCCGAGGCCCGCACCATCGGCGACATGGCGGTGCTGCGCTACCTGCCCGGAGGGACAGCGTGAACCCCGATACGCCAGGCGCCACCGACACCGACCGCACGTGGCTGCGCGCGGCCATCGACCTGTCGCGCTCCTGCCCGCCCTCGACGACCGCGTTCTCCGTCGGAGCGATCCTGGTCGACGCCGAAGGCCGCGTACTCGCCGACGGCTACTCCCGAAGGGACGACCCGCACGACCACGCCGAGGAGGCCGCCCTGCGCGCGATCGCCTCCGATGACCCGCGGCTGCGCACCGCCGTCCTCTACAGTTCGCTGGAACCGTGCGGCACGCGGGCCTCGCGCCCGCGGCCCTGCACCGACCTGATTCTGGCCACGCCCATTCCCCGGATCGTGTTCGCCTGGCGCGAGCCCGCGGTCTTCGTCGACTGCGACGGCGCGCAGCGGCTGCGCGAGGCGGGCCGCACCGTCGTCGAAGAGCCCGCGCTCGCCGCCCTCGTCCGCGAGGTCAACTCCCACCTGCTGGGCTGATCCGGCGGGTCCGGCGCGCCCCGGGCCCACAGGGCGGCGGAGGGGCGGCACGCTCAGTCGCTCTGGGACGCGGCAAAGGGCGGCCGCAGCGCTTCGGTGAGCACCCGGCCTTCGGCATCGGCCGGAGGCTCGACCCCGAGCAGGCGGGAGATGGTGGGGATGACGTCGATGACGCGGGCCTTCCTGGGGGAGTGGTCCTTTGCGGCACCCGCCCCCGACAGGATCAGCGGAACCGTCGCCTCGCGCAGGCTCGCGTGCGCGCCGCGCTCACGGCCATCCACCGCGTCGGGGTCGACGAAGGCGTACGGCGGCCGGGCCTCGACCACGAAGTCGCCTTCGGCTGCGGCCGCGCCCATCGAGTCGAGGGCAGCGCGGTCATGGACGGCCTCCAGCTCCACAACGCCGCGCAGTGCCCCTTTGATACGCTCCCGGCCCTGCGGGGTGTCGGCGGCCCCGCGCAGGTACACGTTGGCGGCGCGGGGGGTCGCGGTCACCACGATCTCGGTTCCGGGATCCGGCTCCTGACCGGAATGGAGCCGCCGCACCGTGTGCCCGGTGGCAGAGAGCGCGCCGAGCACCCGCGGTTCCACCGACTCGGTGTATCCGGTCATTCCGTGGTCGGAGACGAACACGAACGTCGTGTCGTGCTGCAGCCCTGCTTCGCGGACGGCGGCGGTGATCCGGCCGAGTCCGGTGTCGAGTTCGGCCAGCCGGGACGGGATCCGCTGGGAAGTGGGACCGTCCGCGTGGCCGAGAGCGTCGATGTCGGCGGCATAGACCGCGATGAGGTCGGGGACGCGCGGCATCTGCGCTTCTGTCCCGCCGGAGTCCACCGGCAGGCCGCGCAGCACGCGCACCACCGTGTCGACGTTGTCCTCCCAGGTGTCGCCCTGGGTGTAGAGGCCCTCGGGGTCGCCGAAGGAGACGCCCTTGTCCTGGATGATGTACCAGCCTGCGGAGAGCACGCTCCGCCCTTGGCGGCGCAGGCTCTGCGCGACGGTCTCGGCGGCGATGTCGCGGGTCTGGCCGATCACCCGGCCTCGTGCCGGGTCCAGCACGTAGGCCGCGTTGCCGTGCACACGCGGGCGGGCTCCCGTGGCCAGGCCGGCGCGGTTGGGGTTGGACACGGCCTTGTAGGTGCACGCCGCGGTCGACCGGCTGCCGCGTTCGGAAAGTGAGCGCAAATGCGGAAGGCGGGAGTCCAGGTGCGCGTCGAGGTAGCGGGGGTCGATCCCGTCCCAGTCGATGAGGACGACCGGCCCCGAGGCGGGCCGGGCCCGCGGCCTGGCGGGTGCCGGCATGGCCCAGGCGGACAGGGCGGTGGCGGCCGCCACCGACATCACCGTGGTGGACAGAAATGACCTTCGTCGCATGCGGGCCTCTTTGATGTACGGCTACCGCGCGAATATAACCCGAGGTCAGACGCTTATCCGGGAGGCGGTGCGGCGGCGCGTGCCGCAGCGGGGCTCAGAGCCGGTCCACATCCACCATGCGCACAACGGCCCGCCCGGCCTCGTCGGAGGCGGCGAGGTCGATCTCGGCGCTGATCCCCCAGTCGTGGTCGCCGGCCGGGTCGTCGAAGATCTGCCGGACCTCCCACAGGCCTGGACGCTCCTCGATGAGGAGCATCTTCGGGCCGCGGGCGTCGGGGCCGATACCGATCTCGCCGTGCTCGTCGAAGTAGTCGGCCAGCGCCTCTTCCCACTCCTCGGCGTCCCAGCCGTCATCACCGTCGAGTTCCCCGAGGTCGGCGTAGCGGTGCAGCGCCGCCAGCTCGACCCGGCGGAACATCTCATTGCGCACCAGCACGCGAAACGCCCGCTGGTTCGCGGTGATCGGCTTGGGCCTGTCCTCGACCGGGGCCTCGGCCGACTCCTCTTCCGGATTGGTGAGCTGCTCCCACTCGTCGAGGAGGCTGGAGTCGACCTGGCGGACCAGTTCACCGAGCCACTCGATCAGGTCGCGCAGCTCCTCGGTCTTGGCCTCTTCCGGAATGGTCTGTCCGACCGCTTTGTAGGCGCCGGCGAGGTAGCGCAGCACCAGACCCTCGGAGCGGGCGAGCTCGTAGAAACCGACGTAGTCGGTGAACGTCATCGCCCGCTCGTACAGGTCGCGTGCTACCGACTTGGGCCGCAGCGGGTGGTCGCCCACCCACGGGTGGCCGCGCCGGTAGACCTCGTAGGCGTGGTCGAGCAGGTCCTCAAGAGGCTTGGGGTAGTCGATCTCCTCGAGCTGCTCCATCCGCTCCTCGTACTCGACGCCGTCGGCCTTCATCTGCGCGACGGCCTCGCCGCGCGCCTTGTTCAACTGCGCGCCGAGGATCTGGCGCGGGTCGTCCAGCGTGGACTCCACGACCGTGAGGACGTCGAGCGCGTAGCTGGGCGAGGCCGGGTCGAGCAGCTCCAGGGCGGCCAGTGCGAACGTCGACAGCGGCTGGTTGAGGGCGAAATCGGGCTGCAGGTCGACGGTGAGGCGCGCGATACGGCCGTTGGCGTCGGGCTCGTCCAACCGCTCTACGATTCCGCCGTCCAGCAGCGAACGGTAGATCGCGATGGCCTCACTGATGTGGCGGCGCTGCGTGGGGCGGTCGTCGTGGTTGTCGGTGAGCAGGTGGCGCATTGCCGCGAAGCAGTCCCCGGGGCGGGCGATGATGCTGAGCAGCATCGCGTTGCTCACCCGGAACCGGGACTTCAGCGGCTCCGGATCGGCGGCGATCAGTTTCTCGAACGTCGACTGGTCCCAGCCGACGAACCCCTCCGGGGCCTTCTTACGCACCACCTTGCGCCGCTTCTTCGGGTCATCACCCGCTTTGGCCAGGGCTTTCTCGTTCTCCACAACGTGTTCGGGCGCCTGCACCACCACGTTGCCCACCGTGTCGAACCCGGCGCGGCCCGCACGTCCCGCGATCTGGTGGAACTCCCGGGCGCTCAACCGCCGCACCCGCGACCCGTCGTACTTGCTCAGGGCGGTGAACAGCACCGTGCGGATCGGCACGTTGACACCGACGCCGAGGGTGTCGGTGCCGCAGATGACCTTCAGCAGCCCGGCCTGGGCCAGCCGCTCCACCAGGCGCCGGTACTTCGGCAGCATGCCCGCGTGGTGCACGCCGATGCCGTGCCGCACGTACCGCGAGAGGTTGCGCCCGAATTTCGTGGTGAACCGGAAATTGCCGATTTTCGCGGCGATCGCGTCCTTCTCCGCCCGGGTGCACATGTTGATACTGGTGAGCGACTGCGCGCGCTCGACAGCCTGGGCCTGGGTGAAGTGCACGATGTAGACGGGGGACTCCCGCGTGGTGAGCAGTTCCTCCAGCGTCTCGTGCAGGGGGGTCGTGCGGTAGGAGTAGAACAGCGGTACGGGGCGTTCAGCGGAACTGACCACCGAGGTCGCGCGCCCGGTGCGCCGGGACAGGTCCTCCTCGAAGCGGGCGACGTCGCCGAGCGTGGCCGACATCAGCAAGAACTGCGCCTGCGGGAGCTCCAGCAGCGGGACCTGCCAGGCCCATCCGCGGTCGGGGTCGCCGTAGAAGTGGAACTCGTCCATGACGACCGTGCCGATGTCGGCGTCGGCTCCGTCGCGCAGCGCGATGTTGGCGAGCACCTCGGCCGTACAGCAGACGATGGGGGCGTCGGCGTTGACACTGGCGTCGCCGGTCATCATCCCGACATTGTCGGTACCGAAGACCGCGCACAGGTCGAAGAACTTCTCCGACACCAGGGCCTTGATCGGCGCGGTGTAGAAAGCGCATTCGTCCCGGGCCAGCGCGGCGAAGAGCGCGCCGGATGCGACCAGGCTCTTCCCGGACCCGGTGGGGGTACTGAGGATGACGTTGGAGCCCGACACCACCTCGATGAGGGCCTCTTCCTGGTGGGGGTAGAGGGTGAGGCCCTGCTCCTCGGCCCATGCCGCGAACGCGTCGAAGAGGGTGTCGGGTTCGGGACGGGCGGGAAGCTGATCGATGAGACTCACACTTCCCATACTGCCCGCTCCGAGGCACTGCCTTGGACGTGCGGGCGCGCCCCGCCAACGCAGAGCGCGCCCTGCCCCCGGCCGATCCGGCGGCCCGGCCCGGGCGCAGCGGGCACAGGCCGGGCCGCGCCGGACCGGTCTCAGACCAGGCCGAGCTTGCGGACCGTGTCGCGCTCCTCGACCAGTTCCTGGACGGAGGCGTCGATGCGCTCGCGGGAGAAATCGTCGATCTCCAAGCCCTGCACGATCTCCCAGCGGCCGTTGCGGGAGACGACGGGGAAGGAGGAGATGAGGCCTTCGGGGACGCCGTAGGAGCCGTCGGAGGGGATGGCCGCCGACGTCCAGTCGCCCTCAGGGGTGCCGTTGACCCAGTCGTAGACGTGGTCGATCGCGGCGTTGGCGGCAGAGGCCGCGGAGGAGGCGCCCCGCGCCTCGATGATGGCGGCGCCGCGCTTGGCCACCGTCGGGATGAAGTCGTCGCGCAGCCACGCGTCGTCGTTGACCGCGGCGGCCCCGGTGGTGCCGTTGACCTCGGCGTGGAAGATGTCGGGGTACTGGGTGGCCGAGTGGTTGCCCCAGATCGTCAGCTTGGTGATGTCGTTGATGGACACGCCGAGCTTCTTGGCGAGCTGGGTGAGGGCCCGGTTGTGGTCCAGACGCGTCATGGCGGTGAACCGCTCGGCGGGCACGTCCGGGGCGTGGGCCTGGGCGATCAGGGCGTTGGTGTTGGCCGGGTTGCCGACCACCAGGACGCGAATGTCGTCGGCGGCGCCGGCGTTGATCGCCTCGCCCTGCGGCTTGAAGATGCCGCCGTTGGCCTCCAGCAGGTCGCCGCGCTCCATGCCCTTGCCGCGCGGGCGGGCGCCGACGAGCAGCGCGACGTTGGCGCCGTCGAACGCCTGGCGGGCGTCGTCGAAGATGTCGATGCCCTGCAGGAGCGGGAACGCGCAGTCGTCGAGCTCCATCGCGGTGCCCTCGGCGGCCTTGACCGCCTGCGGGATCTCCAGCAGGCGCAGCTTCACGGGTGTGTCGGCGCCCAGAAGCTGACCGGAGGCGATGCGGAAGAGCAGCGCGTAGCCGATCTGTCCGGCCGCGCCGGTGACGGTGACGTTGACGGGTACTTGGGCCATGACCTTCTTCGACCTTCTTCTTCTGGTGACGTGTGTGCGACCCGCGATGTTATCTCCAGGCCCGCGCCATCTCGTCTCCACCCCCCGGATCCCGGGAGTGAAGACGGGGCGACACGGATTTCACCCTAGCCCGCTGGTCGTGACGCCGACGGGCCGCAACACGTGGCAAGACCGCTGGTGTCGCGATCACCGGATCTCCCGGGTTCCTCCCCGGTCCGCAGGCCGGGGAGGAACCCGGGAGATCCGGTGACAGGCCGTGCCGTGGACGAAGCGATGCCTCCGGTCCCGTCCCGGGATCGGAGGCATGCGGCCGCGGGAACGGCCGTTTCCCAGCAGGGGGTCAGACCTCCCGGACCACCCGGGCGGGGTTGCCGACCGCCACGACGCCGGCCGGCAGGTCGCGGGTGACGACGGCCCCGGCGCCGACGACGGTGTCCGCGCCGATGGTCACACCGGGGCAGACGATGGCGCCTCCGCCGAACCACACATTGTCGCCGATCGTGATCGGCTGCGCGGCCTCCCACTTGGCGCGCCGCGCTTCGGGCTCCACCGGGTGGGTCGGGGTCAAAAGCTGGACGTTGGGGCCGATCTGGACGTCGGCGCCGATGGTGATCCGGGCGACATCGAGCAGGACGGCGCCGAAATTGATGAAGGTCCCGGCGCCGATGGTGATCTGGTACCCGTAGTCCACGTGCAGCGGCGGCCGCACCTCGACGCCGTCGCCGACCTCGCCCAGCAGCTCGGTCAGCAGCTTCTGCCGGGCCTCGGGGTCGGCGGCGCTGCCGGCGTTGAAGCGTTCGTTCAGCAGCGCCGCGCGCCGGGCATCAGCCGCAAGCTCGGGGTCGTCGGCGATGTAGAGTTCCCCGGCGAGCATACGCTCCTTCTGCGTGGCCACGGCCGTTCCCTTCCAGGGCGGCGCGGGCGGCCACCCGGTTCGCGTCGGCAAACGGAATCGAAAAGAGCGACCCGCTCCAGGCCGTGGCGGAAAGCCGCCGAGCCGGTTGGGGCATAGGAGGGTGCCTGGTCGATGTGCTCCCACGAGCTTCAACGCCCTTTGCCGCTGCACTCTATGTCCGCCTGAACGGCCGTGCTCTGCTTTCGGCCGAAAAACAGCGCACCGACCACTGCGCCGTGCGCGGACGTACCTAGGCGCAGTCCTCTGGTTCGACGGACAGGGTTCCGGCTCCGGCGTCATAGCACATGCTGACCGGCGGTACCCCCGACACATCGGGTACGTGGTCCGGGTCGCCGAAGGTCAGGAGGCCCTGCTCGGGCGCATCGGGGAACGTCAACTCGAGCTCGTCGCCGATCGCCACGGGCCCCGGCGACCCGGCCGGGCCGATGGGCGCCTCCGGGGTGGTGACAGTGAGCATCGCGGGGACGTCGTGCTCCTCGAGCAGATTGAGCACGTTCAGGCCGAACCGCACCCCCTCGGGCACCGACTCCACCGAGGTCACGGACACGTACGTGAGCGTGCCGAAGTTGTCCGGGGTGGCCTGGAAGGTCGCTTCGCCCTCCGGCGACGTGATCACCTCGGCCAGCCATTCGGCGTTGGTGTCGAAGGAGACCGGATCCGGCGGAACCCACTCGGTCTCCGCGCCGCCGGACTCTTCCACCGAGCCCGCACCGCCGGACTCTTCCCCGGCCGCCTCCGGGGCCCCGGAGGCCTCCTCCGGTGCGCTCCCCGGTTCCTCGTCTGTGTCGAGCACGCGCGCGGCCAGCACACCGCCGCCCACCGCACCCACCAGCAGGACGACCGCACCCGCCGCCACCAGCGCCTTCGGTACCGACCTCGGCGGCGGGGCGGGCACCACCGCCGCAACCCCGCGCCACTCCCGGCTCAGCAGCGCCCCCACGGCCTCCGCCAGCCCCTCCCCGCCAGGGTGGCCGGCCAGAGCCGAGGCGGCCCGGGCGGCGGTAGGCCGCCGGGCGGGGTCGTGGTCCAGCGCGGCGGACACCAGGGGGAGCAGGTGCGGTGGCACCCCGGTCAAGTCCGGGTTTGCAGACAGCACCCGATGCGCCGGCGCATCGGTGGGCCCCTCCCCGAACGGCGCCCTCCCGGTCGCAGCGAAGACCACCAGGGCACCCCACGCGAACAGGTCGGCGGGCGGCGCGGGCGGTGCACCGCCCAGCACTTCCGGGGCGATCCACCCGGGCGTCCCCACCACCCCGCCGGTCCGGGTCAGTGCGGTCTCGTCGACGGCGCGGGCGATCCCGAAGTCCAGCACCTTGGGCCCGTCCGGGGCGACCACGACATTGCCTGGCTTGAGGTCGCGGTGCACCACCCCGGCCCGGTGGGCGGCGTCCAGGGCCTCGGCGACCCCCGCGGCCAGCCCCAGGAGCAGGTGCGGCGGCAGCGGCCCGTACCGTCGCACGTGGTCGGAGAGCGACAGCCCCGGAACGAACTCGGTGGCCAGCCACGGCCCGTCGGCGTCTTGGCCGAAGCCGACCAGGGCGGGCACCCAACGACTGCGGACCCGCCCGAGCAGCCGGACCTCCCGGTCGAAGCGCTCCCGCAGGCCGGGGTCGTCGGTGAACTCGTTGCGGATGACCTTGACCGCCGTGTAGCCGCTCCGTCCGAACACACCGCGCCGGGCCGCGTACACGGTGCCCATGCCGCCGGTGCCGACCCTGCCGACCACGCGCAGCCCGCCGACGGTCGCTGGGTCGTCGGGTCGGGGCGGGGCCAGCCGGGGGCGCGGATCTCTCGTGGGGGAGGAGGGCGTCACGTCAGGGCTCCTCAGTACAGGGCATGTACTGCTCGTCGGCCATGTCGACCAACGGCAGCGGGTACCAGTTCCGGTAGCAGAAGTAGGCTCCCTGGGCGGTCACGTCGCCGTCTTCCCACGGGCGCCAGGAGCCGGGCCCGGGCAGGTAAGCGAGCAGACCGCTGTCGGGGGCGTCGGGGAAGGCCGCCTCGAACTCGGCTGCGGGACTGTCAGGGGACACCGCGGCCAGGGCCCCCTCAGCGGCGGTATGGGCGGGCCGTCCGTCGGCGGTCGGGTCGTCGGGGACCTGCGCCCAGCGCTCGCCGATCTCCAAGAGGGTGAGGTCGGTGGTGTCCAGGACGAACTCCCCGTCGCCGCCCACGTGGGTGACCTCGCCGGACACCAGGGTGCCGGTTCCCGACGCGGTGTCGGCGGTGACGGTGGTGAGGCGGATGGCCGCGACGGCGTGGTCGGCGCGTTCCACCCCGTCGGGCAGGGCCACAGAGGCCCCAGCAAAGTCTGAGTTCACCCCGAACACCCCCGCAGGTGCGGCGTGCACGGTGAACAGCCCGTTCCCGGAGACCTCGACCGCCAGTTCGCCCCCGAAAGCGTCACCGGCCTGCCCGCCGTCCCCGGACCCCGTCGGGGCCGCCTCGTCCCCGGCCTCCTCACCGGGCGCCACCGTCTCCCCATCGAACCGGTCTCCCAGGACCCACCCGGCCCCGGCCACCAGGGCCAGGGTGGTCGCCGCCGCCCCCACCATCAGCCCGGTGCGGCGGCCGCGCGGCCCGCGCTTCGGGGTGGCCGGGCGGACCGTCGGTGCCAGGGTGGCCTCCGGCGGAGCCTCCCAGCCCTGCCGCAGTACCCGGGTGACCAGCTCCGTCGCCTCAGGGCCGGGGAGGGCCACCGTCGCCTCCCCGGCGTCCCCGAGCAGTTCCGCCAGCGCCTGTTCGACCGTGGGGCGCCGCGTCGGATCTTGCCCGGTGGCCGCCCGCACCAGCGGCATCAGGTCGTCGGGAACCCCCTCCAGGTCGGGGTGGCCCTCCAGGACCCGCACCGCCACGGCCTCCGCCGCCCCTGTTCCGAACGGGCTGCGGCCCGTCGCCGCGTAGGCCACCAGCCCGCCCCAGGCGAACACGTCCGAGGGCGGACCGGGGGCCGCGCCGCGCAGCAGTTCGGGCGCCACCCACCCGGGGGTGCCGAACAACCCTCCGGTGCGGGTGATGGCGGTCTCGGCCATCGCTCGCGCGATCCCGAAGTCGAGTACTTTGGGGCTGTCCGCGGCCAGCACCACGTTGCCGGGCTTGAGGTCGCGGTGCACGATCCCGGCGCCGTGGATGGCCCGCAGCGCCTCGGCCACCCCGATGGCGAAGGCCCGCAGAGCGGGCCCTGTGAGCGGCCCGTGGTCGCGCACGTGCGCTCGCAGGGTCGGCCCGGCGACGTACTCGGTGGCCAGCCAGGGCTGCTCGGCCCTGGTGTCGCTGGCGAGGAAACGGGGCACGCACGGGCTGCAGACCCGGCGCACCAGGTCGGCCTCGCGGCGGAACCGGGCCCGGAAATCGGGGTCGGCGGCGAGGTCGCCGTGTACGAGCTTGACGGCGACCAGGGCACCCGATGGGTCGGTGGCGGCGTACACCGCGCCCATGCCGCCCGCGCCGAGGCGGCCCACGATCTGGTACCCGCCGACCGCCTTCGGGTCGCGGGGTCGCAGTGCCGAGAAGGGGGGACTGGTCACGGGTGCTCCCGGGGTTGGAAGCTGACGTGGTCGGGGCGGAAACGGGTGCGCTCTAGCTTAGCCATGAGGACCCAGATGACCTCTGTCCGGTTCCTCTCTCTTTGTGAGGCGCCTCGGCCCCACTCGGTTCGGCCCGTCCGGGCCTGTCCAGAACTGGCGGGCTCCCAACGGACTTCCCGAGGTCAGGTAAAGCGGAAGCGCGCCCCCGCAAAGGAGGAACGCGCAAGTGGCTTCTCCCCGTACTTCAGCACGGGGAGAAGTCACAAGCGTGATGGGACTCCTGCGTCGATGACGCGTCTGATGGCGTCGCGGGAGCTGGTGAGCGCGTCGATGGAGGCTTCGATGCGGGCCTGTTCGCGCTTCAGGTCGTCGATGAGATCGGAGCAGATCGGCGCGAGGCGTCCGGCGCGTTCGGTCAGGCATGGGAGCACGGTGCGGATGGTGGCGGTGCTGAGCCCGGCGTCGAGCAACTGGCGGATACGTTTGGCGGTCTCGACGTCGTGGTCGGTGTAGTCGCGGTAGCCGGAGGCATTCCGCCCGGGCCGGAGGAGCTCTTGCTCTTCGTAGTAGCGCAGGAGTCGGGCGGGTACTCCGGTGCATTCGGCGGCTTCGGATATCCGCATGTGACAGACGCCTCCTGACCCGTCGGCTTGCCTTCTCATCGATGTGAAGGTTGAGCCTAACAGGGTGAACGAAGAACGAACTCGAAGCCTTACCTCTACCCGCCCCGCACGTCCTGGCCTGGTACTTGCCGGTTTCGTGCTGCTGGTGTTCTGCACCGGAACCGCCGAGTACCTGGTCGCAGGAGTCTTGCCGCAGTTGGCGACGGACGTGTCGGTCGGCATCGCCGCCGCCGGGCAGACGGTCACCGCCTACGCCCTGGGGGTGGCGATCGGCGGGCCGATCGTGACCGTGCTCACCGCCCGGCTGCCCCGCAAGGGACTGGCTCTCGGCCTCGGGGTGATCTTCACCGCCGGAACGGTGCTGACCGCATGCGCACCAGGGTTCGCGTGGATCATCGTGGGTCGGGTGGTGTCGGCATGCAGTCAGGCGACGCTGTTCGCGATCGGGCTGACGACGGCGACGACCGCGATGGGACCGGCCCGGTCCGGGCAGGCTGTTGCGATCGTTGTCTCCGGCCTGACGGTGGCGACCGTGCTCGGGGTGCCGCTGGGGGCTCTGCTCGGCGGCGGGACGAGCTGGCGGCTGCCGTTCCTCGTCGTCGCCGCGGCCGCGACGGCCGGCACCGTGCTGCTGGCCTGGTCGATGCCGCGCACCCCGGCACCGGCGACCGGCGTCAGCGATGAGATCCGGACGCTGCTGCGCGGACCGGTGCTGCTGGCGGTGTCCACGACCGTCGTCGGATTCGCCGGGGTCAGCATCGTGTTCACCTACCTCGTCCCGCTGCTCACCGAGGTGACCGGGCTCGCCGCCGGGGTGATTCCCGCTCTGCTGCTGGCCTACGGCGCCGGCGGGTTCATCGGCAACCTCGTCGCCGGACGCCTCGCAGACGTTGCCCTCGGCCGGACCCTCGCCGGGGTGTTCATCGCCCTGCTCATCACCCTGGCCGCGTTTCCTCTCGCCGCCGGCACGACCGTTGTGATGGTGCTGCTGGTCCTGGTCCTCGGTTCGCTCTCCACGGCGACCATCGCCCCGTTGCAGTCCCTCGTGCTGCGCCACGCCGGCACGGCTCCGACGCTGTCGCTGGCGGTGAACGTCGGCGCGTTCAACCTCGCCAACGCCATCGGCTCCGCCCTCGGCGGCCTCGGCGTCGCGGCCGGGCTGCTGCGCTGGGGCGGATTCGGCGGCGCCGCATTCGCCGCCCTCGGGCTCGTGCTCACGGCTCTCGCCTTGCGCATCCCTCCACGAGCCACCCCCGAAACCATCCGCGATCCCCGCGAGACGAAGGAGGCCCTCGCATGAAGGCAGCCATGATCACCCACGACGGCGCACCAGACGCGCTGCCCCGGAGGGCGGCCGCCGCCGAGCACACCTACGTCCAGCACGACCCTGAGGGCTTGAGAAGCCTCACTGATCTGGTCGGCACCGGGCAACTCGTGCTACGCGTCGCCGACCGGTACCCCCTCCACCAGATCCAGCGTGCGCACGAACGCTTCGAGGCAGGCGGACTGCTCGGCAAGATCGTCCTCAACCACTGACGCGGTTACCGCTCGCGCAGCCTGGCGGCCGACTCCATGTTCCCGTGTCAGAACAGGGTCGGTCCGTCTGGCCGTGTTGCGGCCGGCCTCGACCCGAGCGCCTTGACCGGCGGCGACCGACGCGCGGACGCGGGCCAGCCGGTCAGGTAGCGGATGTCGCACGAGCACGCCCTTCACGTCGCTCCACGGGTCTGGCCTGTCAAGGTGGGCGCCGTTGTGACGGTCCCGCGCCAGGTTTCGCAGCAAGCGTGCGCGGCGTCCGGGGGCGACATCTGCTCTTCGTAGAACCCGTGAATGTCGTGATGCGCGATGAAGCCGAAATACCCATGAGCCGACAGGCCGAGATATAGAAGACCGCGATCCGCCGGCAAGGGGGCAGACCGCGGAATCTGGGACTTGAACCGGTGATGCCGCTGGTTGGGACAACGACTTTCTGGTGGGGCGGGCGGGGCTCGAACCCGCGACCAAGGGATTATGAGTCCCCTGCTCTGACCTGCTGAGCTACCGCCCCGTGCGGTGAAGGGGAAACAGCCGGTCCCATTGCACGGCGGCCCGGCGACTGATGCCCCGGGACAGGCATTATCTTAACAGGATTCGGCCTGGCAACCGCCCTCAGGAACCGTGCCTGGAGATCCGCCCCTCACCGCTCGTGCGGACCGTGCGCCCCTGCCGCCAACGGCGGCATCAAGGCCCCGCCCCTGGTCGCTTCCGCGGTGCCCCGTGCTCTCCGGTACGTCTGCCCATGTCATGCGGGCGTCGATCCCGGAGATGTTCGCGAAGGCCAGCGGCCCCGGCCGTACCGATCGCCGGCCTTGAGGCGCGCAGGTTGCCAGAGACCAGTTTGCGGATGGCGATGACCATGGCGGCCAGTGCGAGATCGCTCCAGGAGGGGGCGGCGGCCAGGCGCAGCAGTCCTGCTGCGGTGAGGAAGTCCAGCAGCACCGCCACCGCCGGAGGCAGTCGGCGCGCCACGGCATAGACCGCCATCGCCGACAGCAGTCCCAGCGCGGTGACCAGCAGCACCGCCGTCTGCAGGAGTCCGGTCACGGCTTTGGGAACTCCCGTTCATTGCGGGGTCCTTCGTTCCGGTCGCGTTCGATCTGGGCCCTCTCTTCGGCGATCTCCCGGGAGAGGAAGAAGTTCAGCGCGGTGCGGATCGTGGCGATCGCCGCCAGTTGCCCGATCTCGGCGAAGCTTGGAGCCACAGCCGTGCGCAGGATGTCACCGGCGAGTTGGAACTCCAGTCCCAGCGCCAAGAAGCGGCCCAGCCGCAGTCGGACCGATGTGAAGGCGCGGTCGCCTCCGCTCCGGCGCAATCCCACGATCAGAAACTGAACGAAGGCCCACACCGCACCCACGAAGATAATCAACGCACCGGCGGCCTCCACCAGTCGCACCAGGACATCCACGCCGCTGAGCAGCAGCGACTCGAGTGAAACGTCCATCACCGGGCCCATGCATCGGCCCCTAACCCCATTCCGGCCGGATCTACCCTCGGGTGCCGCTTCGCGTATGGGCGGCGGAGACCACGGGGTGCTTTTGGGGCATGCCCACCCGGGACCAACGCGGAGAAATCGGTGACCGGCGCCGAGGATGGAGCGGCACGGAGTTTGGTGCGGCGGTGTGTGGGCAGCCGGGGCACGCAGAGAGTCCGGACGCGCCTTGCGGTACCCCTTTGTCCGCGCGTGCGCCGGTGGAGCCTGAGCGAAGGAGACGTCGATGCTGCGGTCGCTGGCCCGGAACCTGCGTCTCGACGCCCAACCCGCGGTGTTCTACCCCTCAGCGGGCCTGATCATCGCCTTCCTGATCTTCGGCGGCGTGTTCACCGACACTGCGGGCTACATCCTCGAAGACGTCCTCCTCGCCGGTATCACCGCCAACTTCGGCTGGCTGATGATCGGCGCGATCGCGGTCTTCATCGTCTTCTGCGTGTACCTCATCGTCGGCCCCTACGCCAAGATCCGGCTCGGCCCGCCCGACAGCCGCCCCGACTTCAGTTACCTGTCCTGGTTCGCCATGCTGTTCAGCGCCGGAATGGGGATCGGGCTGGTGTTCTACGGCGTCGCGGAGCCGCTGGTGCACTACGCCGACGCGCCGCGCACGGCCGACTCGACGGTGGAGTCCGCGCAGGACGCGATGGTGCTGGTCTTCCACCACTGGGGGCTGGGCCCGTGGGCGGTCTACGCGCTCCTCGGGCTGGCGCTCGCCTATTTCAGCTACCGCCACGAGCTGCCCCTGGTCGTGCGCTCCGCGCTGTATCCCATGATCGGCGAACGGATCAACGGGCCCATCGGCTACATCGTCGACGTCCTGGCGGTCCTCGGCACGCTGTTCGGTGTGGCCACCTCGCTCGGCCTCGGCGTCGTGCAGGTCAACGCCGCCTTCAGCTACGTCTTCGGGTTCGAGCACAGTATGGGCCTGCAGATGGTGCTCGTCGTCGTGATCACCCTCCTGGCCACGCTCTCCGTCGCATCAGGACTGGACAAGGGCATTCGGCTGCTCAGCCAGAGCAACCTCATCCTGGCCGCGGCGCTCCTGCTCTTCATCGCCCTCTCCGGGCCCACTGTGCTGCTCCTGTTCGCCTACTTCGAGAACATCGGCGGCTACTTCAACCAGATAATCCACACAACGCTGTGGAGCGGCACCTACATCAGCGACCCCGCGGTGGACACCTGGTTGAGCAGTTGGACGCTCTTCTACTGGGCGTGGTGGATCTCCTGGTCGCCCTTTGTGGGCATGTTCATCGCGCGGATCTCCCGCGGCCGCACGGTCCGGGAGTTCGTGGCGGGCGTGCTGCTCGTTCCCGCTCTCCTGTCGTTCCTGTGGTTCACCGTCCTGGGCAACACCGCCATCTCTTTGGAACTGACCGGGGCCGCCGACCTGCTCACCCCGACGTTCGCGGACTCCTCCTACTCCTTCTCGCTGTTCGCGCTCTTGGAGCAGTTCGCGTTCCCCACAGTGACCTCGATCCTGGCCGCGATCATCATCTCGCTCTTCTTCATTACCAGCTCCGACTCCGGCTCCTATGTGGTCAGCATGCTCAGCACGGGCGGCGATCCGGCGCCGCCGACGGTCATCCGGGTGTTCTGGGCGCTGACGGAAGGGGGAGCCGCCGTGGTCCTGCTCCTCGCCGGCGGGCTGACCGCGCTGCAGGCCGGGGCGCTGACCACCGGGCTGCCGTTCACCCTGGTCCTGTTCCTGGTGATGGCCGGGCTCTGGAAGGCGCTGCGCGCTGAAGGGAGGGGGGAGATGCTGAGCCGGATCGGCGAGGACCCGAAAGCGGGCGGCCCCGATCGAGAGGACCGCGCCTCCCGGGAGAAGACGGCAGAGCACCGCCGCGGCGCCGGTTCTGCGGCCGAACGGGACGAGGGGAGCCGATGATGCGCATCGCCGTCGCCATCGACGCGGCCAGGGGGTCGGCGCGAGCCGTCCGCGCCGCGGTCAGGGAGGCCCAAGCCCACGGGGGGAGTATCGACGTCATCTACGTCTATCGGGACGCGGACCCGTTGGCGGCCTTCCCCAGCTACCCGGAGAAGGGGCGCGACCAGCGCGACCGCAAGGCGGCCGAGCAGCGCGCCGCCGATGCGCTGCGCAACTGGTTGGACAGCCTCGACATCGACTTCGGCGACGTCGAGGTCAACAGGATCGTCGTCAAGCACGCCAACCCCGCCCGGGCGCTGGTGGAGCGCTCCGGCGACTACGACCTGCTCTGCGTCGGCTCCCGGAACAGGGGGGTCTTTCCCGACCTGCGCCCCACCGTGGTCAGCGAACAGGTCGTACGCAACGCGCGCTGCTCGGTCCTGATCTCCCGAGAACGAGAATGAGCGGCAAGAGCCGCCCACGGTCGCCTCAGGGCAGGATCAGTACCTGGTTGCGGCAATGGGGGCCCCGCGAGCGCAGCGAGCAGGGATCGGTGTGCCGCCGAGCAGATCGGTACCTTTTGCGGAGGTAGCCCCCGAAGCCGTGGTGGCGGTCTGACGTTTGGCATCGGGCGTGTCCGGCGGCACGCCGGCATCCCTCGCTTCACTCGGGATGTCCCATTGCCGCCCCCCGCGACCGCCCCCGCCGACATAGAAGCGTCAGCGAGGGCGGCCGGCGTCGATCGCGAGGCGGCGGACGGGCGCGGACCACGATTCGGAGTCCAGCCACGGGAACGAGTGGGCGCCGGGGACCTCCACATACCCTCCGCCGGGTCCCATCTTCGCCAGTTGCCGGGCCCATGCCTCGGTGCTGATCCGGTCCTGCTCACCGTGGATGACCAGGGATGGAACCCGCAATTGGCGCACCTGTTCCTCAAGGGGGTCGGCCAGGTGCACGAGCACCAGGTGGAGCAGTCGGCGGGCCCCCGCCCGTTTCCACTCTGGAATGTGCAGTTCACTGAGCCCGGGCGGCTCGTAGCGGCCGTTCAGCCGCCAGCGGATCAGTATCCGCAGCAGTCCCCGGGCCGACGGGTCCACGGTCGGGCCGGCCAGGACCACACCGGCCACAGCAGGATGTCCCACAGCGGCCCGGGCCGCGACCTGGGTTCCGCTGGAATGCCCGGCCAGGATCACCGGCTCCAGGCACTGAGCCCTGATCCAGTCGGCCACACACTGGCCGAATTCCGGGACGTCCAACTCATGCGGGGGTTCGCCGCTGCCGGCGAACCCCGGCAACTCGACCAGGTGCGCGCGGGTCCAAGCGCCCAAGGCCCCCAGACCCGGCATGAGGTAGTCGGCGACCGACATGCCCTGGACCACCACGACCTCCGGGGTGTCCGGGCGGGCCCGCCCCACGCTCCTGCTGCGCATACGCCCCAGCGGCCCGTCATGGAAGCCGATGTCGACGTCCGTTGGAAACGGCGGTGCGTGGTCCTTGCTGTGTTTCATGGTCGTCCCACCAGGCCTTGGCAGCGCGCCCGCAGCCGGCCGCCATCCGTCGGGCGCCGGCTCTGCAGCGTGCAAGCGGCGGTCTGTGCCCGCTGCCCGATCGCACGGCGGACATGCGGCAGGGAAGCGGTCTGTTTGCCCCCCAGAGGCCGGGGTAGCGGCGGCTCCACCAGCCATATGCACCACGACATGCAAAGGAACGGGTCTGTGCGGATCAAGGGTCGGGTCGCCGTCGTCACCGGCGCCTCAAGCGGTATCGGGCGGGCCACCGCACTGGCCTTCGCCAAGAAGGGGGCGGCGGTGGTGCTGGCGGCCCGGCGCGAGGAGGCGCTGGAGGAGGTCGCCGGGCAGTGCCGCGCCCGTGGCGGGCAGGCCCTCGCGGTCCCCACCGACGTCACCGACGACGAAGGCGTCGAGGAGCTGGCACGGCGCGCGGCCGCGGAGTTCGGGCGCATCGACGTGTGGATCAACTCCGCCGCCGTCACCGCGTTCGGCCCGTTCCGCGAGATGCCGTTGGCAGACTTTCGCAGGGTCGTGGACGTGAACCTGATGGGATATGTCCACGGGGCCCGGGCCGCCCTGCCCTATCTGCGGGAACAGGGAGAAGGCGTCGTGGTCAACGTCTCCTCGATCGCGGGCGTGGTGGCCCAGCCCTACACCCACGCCTACGGAATGACGAAATCCGCCATCCGCATGCTCAGTACGAGCCTTCGCCAGGAGCTGCGGCTGGAGGGCGCCGACGGGGTCCATGTGTGCAGCGTGCTCCCGGCTACGATCGACACGCCGCTGTTCCAGCACGCCGCCAACTACACCGGGCGCAAGGCGCAGGCGATGCCCCCGGTATACATACCTGAGAGCGTGGCCCGCGCCATCGTCAACCTGGTGCGTGTACCGCGCCGTGAGATCGTCGTCGGCCCCGGCCGCGGCCTGGTCCCTCTGGCCAAGACCGCTCCGGGGGTGACCGAGCGGATCATGCGGGCCCAGGTGGACCGCTTCCATCTGTCGCGCACGGAGACGGCCCCTGCCGACAGCGGCAACCTCCACCGGCCGATGCCGGGAACCGGGTCCGTGCACGGGGGGTGGCACGGCCGCCGCCGCACCGCCGTACGCCGCGTCGCCGCGGCAGTGGCGCTGGGCGCGGTCGCCGCCGCGTGCCTTGGCCGGAGTCGGCGCTGAACCGGTACTGAATCGGCGCTGAATCGTCCGACAGTGGAGGGCGAGCGAAGGAGGTGCTCATGGGGCGCGTGCGCGCTGCCCGGATGCTGACCGACTTCGACTCGTCGGTGAACATGGTGCGCGCCATCAGCCGCTTCCTCCGTGGCAAGGACCACCGCGCCATGTCCATGGGACCCGGCTCGCCCATGCTGGCCGGGGCCGCATCGGCGGCGCCGAGCCCGCTGCGCCGGGCGACCTTCACCACCATGGGGCGCATCCAGGGGGTCCCGCTGAACCAGGCGCGGCAGGTGCGCGCCGACGAACTCACCGAGTGGGTGACGCGGCAGTACGGCCCCGGCCCGTACCCGGCCGTCATCGTCGGCTCGGCCAGCGGGGCGGCGGTGTTCCTGGCGGCGGCGCTGCGGGCGCCGTTCCTGCCGCAGAGCCTGCTGGTGGCGCTTCGTGACACCGCCACCCATCCGGATGATCCCGTCGGCGCGATGCACGCCGTGGCCCCCCTCGCGCGAATGGTGGCGGCCAACAACCCCGAGTTGGCCGTGTACCACATGCACGACCCCGCCCAGGACCGCCCGATGCTGGAGAACATGGCCTACCTGCGGCTTAAGCGGCTGCGGCTCGGACCCGTATACGAGCGCTTCCTCCAGCAGCGGCTGGCGCCGGGGGCGACGGTCATCCAACTGGAGTGCACCCGCGACTGGCGGAGCCGACAGGTGGGGGAGCGCACCTACTTTCAGTTCGGCTGCCTGGACGGGCTCTCAGAGGAGGAGTATCACCACGGCGGGCAGCGCATCGCCGACTACCTGGCCAGGGAGAACTCCTCCCGGTGGGGATGGGATCCGCCCGAGCCCGACGGTCGGCGTCCCGAGGCCGAATGGGGGTTCGACCCCGCGATCGCCGGCGATATCGAAGCCGTCGCCGCCCGCAACGGCTATGCGCTGCACCGGCTCACCATGGCAGAACCGCAGGAGCTGAGTCCGTTCGTGGCCGACCTGTACCGCTGGTGGTACCGCGACCGCGGCATGCCCGCCGCCCGCCTGCTCGCCCAGTCCTACGTCCAATGGGACCCGATGTGGACGCTGCGCCTGGGCGCGGTCCCGTTCTGGCTCAGGTTCAACACGCGGCCCTCATATGCGGACCTGAGCCGCTACCTCGACGGCGCTGAGCCCTACGGCCGCATCCACTTGAACCTGTTCTCCCAGGGGCTGTGGTCGCCCGGAGTCGTGTCGATCGAGCAGTGGCACCGCCTCATCACCGCCCACGCCCGCGAACACGCGCAAATCATCGGGGTCGACACCGGCGCCTACCCCAGCGACACCGGCGGCACCCTGCGCTACCAGCCCGCGTTCGCGGCCCTGCCGCCCCGCTACCCGCTGCCCGCCCCGCTCACCATGGCCGACATCGACCGGTTCGGCTGGCCGTAGGCCCGCCCCCGTCCGCGGCGGGCTCCGCGCGTGACGCGCTTCTTACGGGTGGGCATATGTTCCCCTTTGATCGGTGGCCGGTCGCACGCTCGGGGCGGTTGGGCCCCGCCGATGGATGCGACGTTGCCAAAGGTGAACTGCCCGCGTTCGCCCTTCGTATCCGCGGGAAAGTCCGCTGTGAACGGTGGGCTCTACCGTGCTCCTGTCGATCTCAGAAACATTGGGGCCATAAGCGCGGCCGAGGCCCCGATCGGCCCGAGATCGACGACTTCGGAGCCGGCGCCGCAGCGGTCTTCGCCGGATCAGCTCCCCGGTCGGCGCAGCATGGCCCAGGTGCGGGGGCCGCCGCCGGGCAGGTCGTACTCGGCGGTGACCGTGAACCCTAGATGCCGGTACAGCCCGACATTGCGTTCGTCGGAGGTCTCCAGGAACGCGGGGACGCCGTCCTTTTCCGCCGCTTCGATACCCGGACGGATCACGGCGCTGCCCAGCCCCCGGCCCTGCCGGTCAGGGTCGACGCCGACCGAGCCGAGGAACCAGACGGGCTCCTGCGGGCGGTGGGGCCGCATGGCCGCCTCGGCCTCCTCATGCGCCTTGGCCCGATCGCCTGCGATTTCAACGAACTGCGGCCCGAGTTCGGCGAAGACGTCACCGGCTTTGGCGGTCTCCGGGGTGGTCCACACGGCTACCGCGTCCCCGCCCTCGCTGATCCAGACACGTCCGAAATCCAGGCCGATCCGGGAGATGAACAGTTCCTGGAACCGCTTCACACGTTCGACGTGCCGGTCGGCCGCGACCGTATGCCGCGTGAACGCGTAGTCGGCGAACGCACGCCCCAGCGTTTCGACCGCCCGGGGAACATCGCCACGGGTGGCCAGGCGTACGGTGTGGTCCAGGGCCATACGGTTGGTCCTTCCGGATTTGCGGTGCTGTTGCGGCTGCACGGGCGCGTGCCGGTGCGGGCCCGGGGAACGAGGCTATCCGTGTCCACCGGCCGCGGGCCCGGCTGTGCGGACCGCTGTCCGGACCCGGCCGCGCGCGGCCGGGAAAAGAGCAGTGAGCTGAGTGTGGCGGGCGCGGGGAACGGGCAGCGATGGCCATGGAACCCGCTGCGCGGGCAGCGCCCGGGAAAAGTGAGGAGACGGCCCCGACCATGCCAGTGACCACCCGTGAAGTGCACCTCGTCGCCCGACCGCGAGGCGAGCCCACGCCCCAGGACTTCGCCCTGGTCCAACGGGAACTGCCCGAACTCCACGACCAGCAGCTGCTGGTGCGCAACCTGGCGGTCTCGGTCGACCCCTACATGCGCGGCAAGATGAACGGTGAACGCACCTACACCGACCCCTATGCGCTGAACGAGCCCATGGACGGCGGCGCGGTCGGCGTCGTGGAGCAATCCCGCAGCGCCGACTTCCCTGAAGGGACCGTGGTGCTGCACTCGGCCGGTTGGCGGGAGCACGCCGTGCTCGACACCGCACGGGTCCGCCCGGTCAACGTGCCCGAGTCCCTGTCCCCCTCCGCCTACCTGGGCGTGCTGGGGATGCCCGGGCTCACCGCCTACGTCGGGCTGCTGGACAAGGCCCGGATGGTCCCCGGCGACACCGTGTTCGTCTCGGGTGCGGCCGGCGCCGTGGGCGGTACCGTCGGCCAGCTCGCCCGGATCAAGGGGGCCGAGCGTGTGATCGGCAGCGCCGGGTCGGCGGAGAAGGTCGCCTACCTCGTCGACGAGCTGGGGTTCGACGCGGCGTTCAACTACAAGGACGGCCCGGTGGCCGAGCAGCTGGCCCAGGCCGCGCCCGGGGGGATCGACGTCTACTTCGACAACGTCGGCGGCGAGCACCTGGAGGCCGCGATCGGCGCCGCCAACGACTTCGCCCGGTTCGCGCTGTGCGGCGCGATCTCCGCCTACAACGCGACCGAGCCGCAGCCCGGGCCGCGCAATATGCCCCTCATCGTCACCAAGCGGCTGAACCTGCAGGGTTTCATCGTCAACGACAGCGATCGCAGCAGTGACTTCTACCGCGAGGTGGCCCCATTGGTGACCGAGGGCCGGCTGACGTTCGCCGAAACCACGGTCGACGGGTTGGACAACGCGGTAGAGGCGTTCATCTCGATGCTGCGCGGCGCCAACACCGGGAAAATGGTGGTCCGCACCAGCAGCTGAGCCCGTGGGGGCCGACATCGGCCCAGGGGCCGGGGTCCCACCGACCGTGAACTTTCTGCCGGAATCAGCGCTCAAAACGGCAATAAGAGCACGGCGGTCACCCGTACCCGTCCAGGGGTGCGGCCCCGCCTGACCAGCGCTGATCTCGGGAACACTTCCCTCTCGCGCGCTGGTGAGGGGGAAGTATCCCCGAGATCGGCGGGAGGTAAGGGGGTGGGTCAGGGTGTGCTGTCGGCGCGGAGTTCGCACCAGACGGTGTGGCCGCGGGGGTCGGGCGGTGCGGTGGCGCCGCAGCGGTCACCGGTGAGCATGGCGACCATGGGCAGACCGCGCCCGGATTCGGTGCCGAGGTCGTCGAGTATGCCGGTGCGTATGTGCGGGACGGTGGGGGCTGCGGGGAGCGGCCCCATGTCGCGTACGGCGAGGAAGGCCCTGCGGTAGCCCGTCCACAGCGACACGGTGAAGAACCCGCCGGGCAGGCCGGAGCGAGTGTGGTGCAGCGTGTTCGTGGCGATCTCGCTGGCGCACAGCAGCAGGTCGCCCTGGAGAGTGGCGGGGTAGCGGTGGCGGCTGAGCCGCAGGTGGTGGCCGAGCCAATCGCGCATGGCCCCCACGCTCGCGGGCCGGCCGGCGAAGGTGAGCTGGTGGTCGGGCTCCCGCCGCCACGCGCCATCGGAGGGCCGCCCGGGTCGGGCGGTACTGTTGGACATGTTCTGCTCCCTGGTTGCCTCAGGTGAGTGGGACTTAAGGCCCTGGCCGGGTGATGCCGCACCCGGCCAGGGCTGTTTTGTGTGCGGCCTCGCCTGTCTTCCCTGGTAACCCTGCGTATCCGTGCGATGCCGCGTTAGATAAGAGTGTGATGCTCGACATAGATGATGTCAAGAAGCTTTGAGCAATAAGTATCACGCAACTTGCATGGCGTATTTGAGGTTGGCACTCTGGATGGATGGTTATGAACAGCCCGACAGTCGCTAGGCGGGCCTTGGCCCGCATCTTGAAGACAGCGCGTGAAGAAGCAGGGCGGACTGGCGCACAGGCTTCAAAGTACGCAGGCATCCATCCCGGGACACTCAGCCGTGTGGAGAACGCAGAGACCAAGATCGCGCCGGGTACAGCGATGCTCCTGGCACGCTTCTACGGTGCAAGCGAGGAAGACTGCGATCTCGTCGTCGAGTTGGCACGCGCTGGTAGAGAGCGAAGTTGGTGGCAGCGGTACAAGAGCATCCCCACATGGTTCGATGGCTACATCGGCCTGGAAACCGAGGCCAGGGAGATCAGTAGCTACCAGGCCGAGCTCATCCCTGGACTGCTGCAGACCCCCGACTACGTCCGAGCCTTGAGTAAGACCCTCATAACTCAGGACAGCGATGAGGAGATCGAGCAACGCATCGCACTGCGTCAGGATCGCCAAAAGCGGCTCAGTAGCGAGACGGCGGTTGACTTCCACGCCGTCATCAACGAGTCAGCTCTGCGGCGGAGGGTCGGCGGGTCGGAGGCAATGCGGATACAGCTTGCCCACCTGGTAGCCATGTCCGAGCGGGGCAATATCACTATCCAGGTATTGTCCTTCGAGTCGGGTGCCCACGCGGCCCATGAGGGAGCGTTTACGGTCATGCGCTTTCCCGTACAGAAGGACCAAAAGATCGAGTTGCCCGACGTCACCTACGTGGAGTATCCACAGGGCGCGCTCTACCTTGAAGAGCCACACACGGTGGCGAACTTCTCTTCGATCTTCGCTAATGTGGCGGATCAGGCGCTTAACCCTGAAGATTCCGTCGCTTTCATTCAGCAGGTTCTTGATGAGCATTGATAGACAGCAGGTGCCCCCCATGCAGCCGCCCAGCTCATGGCGCAAGTCGTCCTACAGCACGGCAAAAGGCGAATGCGTAGAAGTGGCCGATCTGCCTGAGGCACAGGCTCTCCGCGACTCTAAGAACCCCGGTCGGGGGGCGTTCCTCTTCTCCCCGGGGGAGTGGGAGGCGTTCATCGCTGCCGCCAAGGCTGACGAACTCTAACCACTCGCGCCCTCTAAGCGCTGATCTTGACGCTGTGCACGTGCGCAAGCGCCTTCAGAGGTGCACAGCGTCAAGATCAGCGGTGGTCAGAAAAGGAGCTGGCATGACGCGGATCGGGATCACTGGCCACTCGAACCTTTCGGCCGAGAGCATCCCCCTGGTGCGCGACGCCCTGGCCGAGGCCCTCGCCCCGTACACCGGCGGCCTGGTCGGCCTCTCCTGCTTGGCGCGCGGCGCCGATCAGATCTTCGCCGAGGTCGTGCTGGACCTCGGCGGTCGACTGGAGGTCGTCCTCCCCTCGGTCGACTACCGCGAGGCGAAGGTCAAGCCGCACAACCTCGACCAGTTCGACGCGTTGCTCATGCGTTCGGCCCTCGTGCGGTACATGCCGCACAAGACCGCCGGCCGCGAAGCCTACGAGGACGCCAACGAGGCGATCCTGGGCAGCATCGACCGCCTCGTTGCGGTCTGGGACAGACAGCCGTCGGGTGGCAAGGGCGGCACCGGTGACGCGGTCGAGGCGGCGCTCGGTCGAGGGGTTCCGGTCGATATCGTCTGGCCCGAGGGCGCGCGCCGCGAGTGAAGCGGACACCCTCTGGCAAAAACTCGCGCCGATCTCGGGACGAATTCCCCCTCAACGGCGCCTGAGAGGGAAGTCCGCCCGAGATCGGCGGGGGTGGGTAGCGGCGGCCACGCGGGGAATGCCCATCTCGGACACCCGGAATAATTGCCAGGGAAGCTGTTGTTTCAGCAACAAGATGGCGGCGGCGAAAAGAGGGTGGCGATGCCGGACGCAGCGGAGGGCACCGGGCCGGACGCACGGCGGCTGCGAGTGTGGCGCGACCTGCTCACGGCACAGCGGCGGATCACCGCCGAGCTGGAGCGGGAGTTGAACGATGCGGCGGGGCTGACGCTCGCGCAGTACGACGTTCTGCTGCACCTGAACGAAGCCCCGCAGCGGCGGCTGCGCATGAGCGACCTGTCCGGCGCGGTGCTGTTCACCACCAGCGGGCTGACCCGGCTCATCGACCGGATGGAGGCGGCCGGGCTGGTGCGGCGCAAACGCAGCAGCCAGGACCGGCGCGTGGTCAGCGCGGAGCTCACCGACAAGGGCGCGCGGGCACTGCGGTCCGCGGCGGGGGTCCACCTCGCCGGTGTCCACCGGCTGTTCACCGGCCAGGTGAGCGACGCCGAACTCCCCGTGCTGGAACGGCTCTTCTCCCGCCTGGCGGCGGGCGCCTCCGCCGCGACCGCACCCACCTGCGCCCCGCAAGCGGGCGACGAGACGGGCGACGAGGAGCACGAGCATGCCTAAGACCACGGCCGAGACCACAGCACAACCCGCGGAGTTCAAGCGGTCGCCGGCCCACTTCACCGACCGCATCACCGCTGACGCGCGCGACGCCTGGCCGGTCGAAGCCGACCGCTACCGCCTGGTGGTCAGCCGCGCCTGCCCGTGGGCCAACCGCGCGGTCATCTCGCGGCGGCTGCTGGGGCTGGAGGACGCGATCTCCCTGGCGGTCACCGATCCGATCCAGGACGAGAAGAGCTGGCGCTTCACCCTGGACCCCGGCGGCCGCGACCCGGTGCTGGGCATCGCCTACATCAGCGAGGCCTACTACGCCCGCGAGCCCGGCTACGACGGAGGCATCAGCGTCCCCGCGATCGTCGACGCGCCCAGCAAGAAACTGGCCACCAACGACTACCTGCAGATTACCCTCGACTTCGCCACCGAGTGGACGGCGCTGCACCGCGACGGCGCGCCCGACCTCTACCCCGAGCCGCTGCGCGCCGAGATCGACGAGCTCAACGACGCGGTCTTTCGCGACATCAACAACGGCGTCTACCAGGCGGGCTTCGCAGCCACCCAGCAGCGCTACGACGACGCCTACACTCGGCTGTTCGCCCGCCTGGACGAACTCGAAGAGCGCCTGAGCACCCGGCGCTACCTGGTCGGCGACACCATCACCGAATCCGACATCCGGCTTTTCGCCACCCTGGTCCGCTTCGACGCGGTCTACCACGGGCACTTCAAGTGCAACCGCAACAAGCTCACCGAGATGTCCGCCCTGTGGGCCTATGCCCGCGACCTGTTCCAGACCCCCGGTTTCGGCGACACGGTCGACTTCGACCACATCAAGCGGCACTACTACCAGGTGCACGAGCAGATCAATCCGACGCGGATCGTGCCGCGGGGGCCCGACCTGTCCGGCTGGCTGAGCCCGCACCACCGCGAGCAGCTGGGCGGCCGCCCCTTCGGGGACGGCACCCCGCCCGGCCCGCCGCCCGAGAGCGAGCGCGTTCCGCCGATCACGTCCGCGAACTGAGCCGGCCCGGGGCCGCCCCCGGGCCGGACATCCCCGCCCTATGTGCTGAAAGAGACCCTGACCATGGCATTCGAACTGGGCATCTACCACTTCGGTGAGATCACCGAGGACCCGCACACCGGCTGGACGCCCACGCACAAGCAGCGACTGCGCGACCTCGTCGAGCAGGCCCGCGTCGCCGACCAGGTCGGCCTGGACCTCTTCGCGGTGGGGGAGCACCACCGCACCGACTTCGTGGTCTCCGCGCCGACAGTGGTGCTGGCCGCGATGGCCGAACGCACCGAGAACATCACCCTGTCCTCCGCGGTCACCGTGCTGTCCTCCGAAGACCCGGTGCGGGTCTTCCAGCAGTTCGCCACCTTGGACCTGCTCTCCGACGGGCGGGTCGAGATCATCGCCGGGCGCGGCTCCTACACCGAGTCCTTCCCACTGTTCGGCTACGACCTGAGCCAGTACCACGACCTGTTCGCCGAAAAGCTCGACCTGCTGCTCAAGCTCCGCGAGGAGAACCCGATCACCTGGTCGGGGCGGCTGCGTCCCGCGCTGGACAACGCCGACGTCACCCCCCGCCCCGAGCGGAGGATCCCGGTGTGGGTGGCGGTCGGCGGCACCCCCGCCTCGGTCGTCCGGGCGGCCCACCGCGGACTGCCGCTGGCGCTGGCCATCATCGGCGGCGGCTACGCGCGCTTCTCCCAGTTCACCGACCTGTACCGGGAACAGGCCGCAGCGGCCGGCCACGACCCCGCGTCGCTGCCGGTCTCCATCAACTCGCCCGGTTTCCTCGCCCCCACCAGCCAGGAGGCGCTGGAGATCTCCTACCCCTACTTCAACGCCGGGATGCTGCAGAACTTCCACCAGCGCGGCCGGGGGTTCCACACCCCCTACAAGGCCTACCAGGCCCAGTCGTCGCTGGCCGGGGCCTATGTCAACGGCAGCCCGCAGCAGGTCATCGACAAGATCCTCGCCCAGCACGAGGTGTTCGCCAACCAGCGCCTGGTCATCCAGATGGGCTTTGGCAACGTCCCGCAGAAGGAGATGCTGCGCTCCATCGAACTGCTGGGCACCGAGGTCGCGCCCGTGGTCAAGAAGGAGATCGCCGCACGGGAGAAGGCGCCCGGCGCAAAGGAGCAGAAGCGATGAGCACGACCCTCACCACGGTCACCCTGCTCGGCAGCTACAGCACACCGTCCAAGACCGCCGCGTTGGCGGAGCTGATCGTCGCCACGGTGGCCGATCGGATACCGGTCGACTCCCATGTGATCGACGTGCACACCCTCGGCCCGGGCTTCACCGGGGCGCTGGCAAGGGACGATTTGGCGCCCGAGGTCCTGGCCGAGGTCAAGCGGCTGGAATCGGCCGACCTGGTGGTGGCCGCCAGCCCGGTGTTCCGGGGGTCCTACACCGGCCTGTTCAAGCACTTCGTCGACATGGTCGACCAGTACGCCCTGGCCAACACGCCCGTGATGCTCGCGGCAACAGGCGGTAGCGACCGCCATGCCCTGGTCCTGGACCATGCTCTGCGCCCGCTGTTCGCCTTCCTCCAGGCCCTGGTGGCCCCGGTCGGCGTCTATGCGAGCGCGGGCGACTTCGCCGGGACCGAGATCCTCAACCCCGAGGTGTACGCGCGCATCGAGGTCGCCGTCGACGACATGGTGCCGCTGCTGCGCGCCCGCACGGCCCACAGGTCCGAGGAGGAGGCACCAGAGGGCTGAGCCGCCTGCACCGGTCCGCGGCCGTCCGGCTATCCGCTGCCCACCGCGGAACCGGCCCGAGGGTCCTCTGGCCGGTGCGTCGGGACCAGCGGCACCGCCGCATCCGCGCGGGAGCCGGGGCGTGGCACATACCGGTCGTGGTGATACATCCTCATGCGTCGGAAATATTCCGTAAATGGAGCACATGGGGTGGTTGACACGCGGTGTTTACGGCCGTGAACATAACGACCATTGTCCCAATGTGCTGTTTTGGTCGGAATGTTCGCGTGTGGGGGATATGTATGCGTAGAGTGCTGATCGTCGGTGGCGGACAGTCGGGCCTGCAGCTGGCACTGTGCCTGCTGGAGCACGATTACGACGTCACTCTCATGACGGTGCACAACGCGTCTGAGCTGTACGCCGGCCGGGCCGTCTCGGCGCAGATCCTCTACGACAAGTCACGCGGGAGCGAACGCGAATACGGGCTGAACTTCTGGGACGAGGTGGCACCACCGCTCACCGCGTTTCGCGCGAGCTCCTACGGATCCGACGGCACGAGGTTCTTCGACTGGATAGGTCGGACGGAGGCGCCCGCGCACTCGATCGACGAGCGCGTCAAGATGTCGGTGTGGCTGGAGATCCTCGAGGAACGCGGGGGCAAGGTCGTCCTCCACGGGGCCACCGGAAGCGACCTCGACCACCTCACCAGGATGTTCGACCTGACGATCGTGGCCGCCGGGCACAGCGGACTGGCCGACATGTTCTCCGTCGACACCTCGCGCGAACTGGCGCGGATGCCGCCGGTGGCAACGGCCATCGCCTATGTGGAGGAATCCCCGGACCACCCGGACCAGGAGATCGGGATCAACATCAACCCCGAACTGGGCCACCTGGCCACCTGGCCCGCGTATTCGGTGAACGGCCGGTGCAGCCTGATGCTGTTGACCGGCCGCGCGAGCGGCCCCATGTCCCGCTTCCCGCAGCGGATCTCGCCCCAAGAGCACCTGGAGCTGATGCTGCAGCTGATGGCGGAGTACTTCCCCCACCGCCACAGGGAGTACCGCGGTGCCCGGCTGGCCGACGACCGCGCCGTGGCTCTGGACCACACCCATCCCCTGGTCCGCCACCCCATCGCCCACCTGCCGTCGGGCGGATCGGTACTGGGCATGGGGGACACCGTTGTGGTGACCTCGGTCGCCATGCTGCAGGAGGCCAACAACGCCGCCATGGCAGCGAAGGTCTACCTGGATGCGATCCTGGAGCACGGTGACCGCCCCTTCGACGGCGACTTCATGCAGTCCACCTTCGACCGCTACATGGAATACGCCCAGTACTTCACCGGTGCGGTCGCCGCACGGCTGCACCTCACCACGCCGGACGTCACCGAGTTCTGCATGGCGGCCGACACCCACCCGTCGCTTGCCGACCGCTTCGGCAGAGACTACGGCGACCCCCCGAAGTTCGCCGAGTGGTTCGCCGAAGAAGCCGACCTGCGCGCCATGATCGCAGAAGCCGTCGAAAACACCTCCACCGCGGGAACCTGACACCGGCCCCGTCAAGGCCGCGACATGGGCGGTCGTCCACCGCGGAACCGGGCGGAAATCCCGGCTGTGCGTGCGAAGCGGTGCTACCCCGCACGTCGGCCACAAGAAAGCCGGACGGCCGCCGCGGTTTCGGGATTATAGAGAGCCGCGGCAGCCGTCCGGCGGAACGGCACTCGGTATGCTCGGCGGTGCGCTGGGCCCTGGCCGCTGCGCTCGCAGGGCCCCGGCTCCCACGGGGAAGAGCCCCGGTGCCGAAACGGGCCCGCTTCGCCGAACAAGCCGGCGCAAAGCCGGTCAGCGCACGCCGAACAGGTGGTCCAGCGCGAGCTGGTCGAGGCGCTCGAAGTGGTAGCCGCGCTCGCCCACGCTGTCGGCGTCCAGTTCTTCGGCCAGCAGGTCGGCGACCGATTCCCCGGCGTCGAGCGTGGGCTGCGACAGCTCCGCCACCCGGGCCGCCTCCAGCGCCGCGGCCACCTCGGGGTCGGCGCGGAACGCCGCCGCCTTCTCCTTCAGGATGAGGTAGTTGCGCATGCAGGCGGCGGCCGAGGCCCACGCCCCGTCCATGTCCTCGGTCCGGGGCGGCTTGAAGTCGAAGTGCCGCGGCCCGGAGTAGCCGGCGCTTTCCAACAGGTCGACCAGGAAGAACGCCTCCTTGACGTCCCCGGCGCCAAAGCGCAGGTCCTGGTCGTACTTGACCCCCCGCTGCCCGTTCAGGTCGATGTGGAAGAGTTTGCCGTGCCACAGCGCTTGCGCGATGCCGTGGGTGAAGTTCAGCCCGGCCATCTGCTCGTGCCCGACCTCGGGGTTGACGCCGACCATCTCCGGGTGTTCCAGTTCATTGATGAACGCCAGCGCGTGGCCGACCGTCGGCAGCAGTACGTCGCCGCGCGGCTCGTTGGGCTTGGGCTCCAGCGCGAACCGCAGGCTGTAGCCCTGGTCGCGCACATAGCCGCACAGGATGTCGAACGCCTCGCGCAACCGGTCCAGCGCGGCGCGGTCATCCTTTCCCGCTTCGCTTTCCGCCCCGTCCTGTCCGTTCCAGCAGACATAGGTCTGCGCGCCGAACTCGACCGCGAGGTCGATGTTGCGGATTACCTTACGGAGCGCGTAGCGGCGGACGTCACGGCTGTTGGAGGTGAAGCCGCCGTCACGGAAGATCGGGTGGGTGAAGAGGTTGGTGGTGACCATCGGCACCGCCAAGCCGGTCTCGTCCAGGGCCGCGCGGAAGCGCTTGAGGATCGACCCGCGGGTCGCGGCGTCGCTGCCCGGAGGGATCAGGTCGTCATCGTGGAAGGTGACCCCGTAGGCGCCCAGGTCGGCCAGGCGCCGCACGGCCTCCGCACTGTCGAGCGCGGGACGTACGGCGTCGCCGAACGTGTTGACTCCGCGCCACCCGACCGTCCACAGGCCGAAACTGAACTTGTCCTCGGGGACCGGCTGGTAGTCGTTCATTGTGCTGCTCGCTCCAATCATTGTCAGGCGGGAAGCGGAGCCTGGAGGGCGTCGCGTGCGTGGGCGTAGCGTTCGCGGATGTGCGGGACCGGATCGGCCTCGTACACCTCGGCGGACCTGGCGGGTGCCCAGACCGGCGGCTCCGGTGCCCCCGAAAGGGCCCAGGCGGCCTGACGGGCGGCGCCGTCGGCAACGTACTCGCCGGGTTCGGGAACCACGACGGCGCGGCCGAAGACCTGCGGGGCGATGGCGCGCACGGCCGCCGAACGCGCGCCGCCGCCGATGAGCAGCACCCGGTTGACGGGCACCTGTTGCGCGGCGAGGGCATCGACGGCATCGGCCAGCCCGCACAGCATCCCCTCGACGAACGCGCGCGCGATGTCGGCCGGGTTGAGGTTGGTACGGGTCATGCCGTCCAGCCGCCCGGTGGCGTCGGGAAGGTTGGGGGTGCGCTCGCCATCGAGGTAGGGCAGGAAGGTCAGTCCGCCGGCGCCGGGGGCGGCGGAACGGGCGAGGGCGCCGAACTCTTCCAGGTCGACACCGAGCATCGCGGCTCCCGCGTCCAGGACGCGGGCGGCGTTGAGCGTGCAGACCAGCGGCAGGTAGCGGCCGCTGGCATCGGCGAACCCGGCGACCAGGCCGGAGGGGTCGGCGGTGGGGTTCTCGGCGACCGCGAAGGCGGTTCCTGATGTGCCCAGTGACACCACGACGTCGCCGGGGAGCGCTTCAAGCCCCAGAGCGGCGGCCATGTTGTCGCCGGTCCCCGGCGAGACCACGTCGATTCGGGGAAGCCCGGGGATGTCGCCCCCGGATCCGGCCTCGGCGGGAGCGGCGACCCGCGGCGTCTCCAGGTCGCGGCCGAAGGCCAGGCGGAGCAGATCGGTGCGGTACTCGCCGGTGGCCGGGGAGAAGTAGCCGGTGCCGGAGGCGTCGCCGCGGTCGGTCACCGGTTCGCCGGATCCGGTGAGCCGCCAGGTCAGCCAGTCGTGGGGGAGGAGGACCCGTTCGACCTGCCGGGCACGTTCGGGTTCGTGTTCGGCGAGCCAGCGGAGCTTGGTGATGGTGAAGCTGGCGACCGGAACGAGGCCGACGGCGTCAACCCACTTCCCGGGGCCGCCGAGTTCGGTGGTGAGGTCGGCCGCTGCGCCGGCGGACCGGGTGTCGTTCCACAGCAGGGCGGGGCGGACGACGTTCCCGGAGCCGTCGAGGGCGACCATGCCGTGCTGCTGGGCGGCCACTCCGATCGCTGAGACCCCGTCGAGCAGACCGTTCCCGGATGCGGTGAGAAACGCGCGCCACCAGATCTCGGGGTCGATCTCGGTGCCATCGGGGTGGGGCGCGTGCGCCTGCCGGACGAGCTCGCCGGTGTCTGCTCGGCGCACCATGATCTTGGTGCCCTGGGTTGAGGAGTCCACTCCGGCGACGAGTGTCATTAGGGCCCTCCAAGCAAAAGGAAACGTCGATGCGCGGCTTCGCGTTCGATTAGTTTGGTTCCCGCACGAACTAAAGTCAACAGGGTGAACGGCGGTTGGTGAAGGGAGCGCGGCATTGGCCAGGGACACGGAGGGCAGGAACGGGCAGCACATGGTCCGTGCGGGCAACCTCGGACTCATCCTGCGCGCCGTCCGCAGGCACGCACCGTGCTCACGCGCCGAAGTGGCCGCCGCGACCGGATTGACCAAGTCGACCGTCTCCAGCATCGTCGCCGAACTGGTGGACCGGGGACTGCTGCGTGAGGCGGGGGCGGCGGCAGAAGGCCGTGTCGGCCGGCCCGGTGTGATGCTGGAGATGGACGACAGCTCCATCGCCGCCATTGGTCTGGAGGTCAACGTCGACTACCTGACGATCGTGGCCCTCGATCTCGTGGAGCAGGAGCTGTTCAGCAGGCACGCCGACTTCGATGCCCGGTCGGCCGGCCCCGAGGGCAGCGTACGGCAGATGGCCGCACTGCTGGCCCGTTCACTGACGGACCCGCTCCTGGCCGAGCGGACCGTGTTGGGGATCGGTATCGCGGTCCCCGGCCTGATCGACCCCGTGACCGGCATCGTCCGGTACGCCCCCAACCTGCGCTGGCGCGACTTCCGCCTGGGCGAACTGCTGTCGGCCGCCCTGGCCGAGCACGGACTGGACGACGTGCCGGTCTTCGTGGACAACGACGCCAACCTCGGTGTGGTCGCCGAGCACCGCTGCGGTCACCTCGCAGGCACACCGGGGCTCATCTACATCACCGGAGAAGTCGGTATAGGCGCAGGGGTGCTGGTGGACGGTGTTCCGCTGCGCGGAAGCAGTGGCTACGGCGGCGAGATCGGGCACATGCCCGTGACCCGGGGCGGCCCGCGGTGCGGCTGCGGCCGGCAGGGGTGCCTCGAAGCGCTCGCCGGGATCGCCGCGATCCTGCGCCGGGCGACCCCGGACCTGCTCCCGGACGGATCGCTGCCGGGAGACGCCGTCGCCCGTGCGGTGCGCGTGGCGGCAGAGCGCGCCGAAGCAGGGGATGCGCACGTGCTCCGCGTTCTGCGCGAATCCGGGGAGTGGCTCGGGCATGGCCTGGCCATCCTGGTCAATCTCCTCGACCCGCGCGCGGTCGTCCTCGGCGGCTACTTCGTCCAGTTGGCCCCCTGGCTGCTGCCCGCGTGCGAAGCGGTGCTGCGCGACCACATCGTGGCTCCGCGGCAGGACGCGGACCTGGTGCAGACGTCGGTACTGGGACTGAGCGCCGCGGCCCGAGGGGCCGCGGCCACCCTTGTCAACGACCTCGACCAAGGACGGATTCCCGTCCCGGGGCGGCGCCCATCGAGCTGACAGCGGAACCGGTCCCCGCGCGTCGGGGCCGAGGCAGCTGTCTCAGCGGAGGTCGCCGAGAATCCTGTCGAGGTAGCGCTTGGTCTCGTAGGCCGGTGCCGCCTCAAGGCAGAGACGGTCCATGACGGCCATGTAGTGGTCGGTGTCCTCGGGCTTGTCGAAGTACAGAGCGCTGGTCAATTGCTCCATGTAGACCACGTCGGGCAGGTCGGCGGTGAACCGGAGGATGCTGAAGGGGCCGCCCGCGGCGGCGTGGCCGCCCTTGTTGAAGGGGACGATCTGCAGTGTGACGTTGGGCAGCGCGGCCATCTCGATGAGGTGTTCGAGCTGGGTCCGCATCGCGCTGACACCGCCGAGGGGCCGACGTAGCGCGGCTTCGTCCACCACCGCCCACAGCCGCGGGGCGTCCGGGCCTGTCAGCCGCTCCTGCCGGGCCATCCGCAGGCGTACCCGGTGGTCGATCTCCTCGGCCGGTGCGCTGCCGTGAGCCAGCGTGATCACGGCATGCGCGTATTCCTCGGACTGCAGGAGGCCGGGGACGAACTGAAGCTCATAAGTCCGGATGACGGAGGCGGCTTCTTCCAGGCCGACATAGACCTCGAACCAGCTCGGCAGTACGTCGCTGTACTTGTGCCACCAGCCGGGCGTATTGGCCTGGTGGGCGAGCGTGAGCAGCGTCGTGCGCTCCTCTGGAGAAGTGACACCGTAGAGAGTGAGCAGGTCGGCTACATCGCGTTCCTTGAAACTGACCTGTCCCAGTTCCAGCCGGCTGATTTTGGCGTGCGATGCCCGGATCGTGTATCCGGCGTCCTCGCGGGTGATGCCTTTGCTTGTCCGCAGGCGGCGCAACTGCGTTCCTAACAGGATGCGTAGCACCGTGGGCCCGCCGCGTGACTGGGCGAGTACGTTCGCAGAAGGTGCTTCGCTTTCCGGCTGTGCTGTCCCCATGTGTGCCCTCCCCAGAGCAGCTGAATCATGGCCAGTGAATCAGAATAGAGGAGTTTCCGGCAATCGCCGGAGGCTCGGGACTTTCCGCTTTGCGGAGCGTTTCCGACAAGGAACGCAAAAGTGACTAACGCCAACGAAGAGCCTTGGTGCCGTCGGATGGGCGGCCGTGGGCGGGAAAGGGCCGCACCGCGGGAGCAGGGCGGTTGGCGATAGGGAAGCGCGAACACGAGAAGCGGGCATGCCCAGCCCGGGGTGGGCGCGGATCCCGGGCTCGCACGCGGGATGGACGGGGCCCGCAGCGAGAACGGGGAATACACTGCCGGCCGTGGTGGGCAGGCCTAGTCGATCAGGTAATCGAAGTCGCCCTGCTTCGCCCCCATGACGAAGGCCGTCATCTCGGCGGGCGTGTAGACGAGCGCGGGTCCGTGCGGGTGCCGGGAATTGCGGACGGCGACACCGCCGTCCGGTAGCCGGGCCACTTCGACGCAGTTGCCGCTCGGATTGCTCAGGCTGCTCTTGCGCCACACCACCTCGCGCAGGCTGCTGGCGGCGATGCCGTTGGAGGGCTGCTGCATCTGTCTCTCCAATCGTCCCAGGAGCCCATCTCGGGGCTCCAAGATCATCCGTCCTCACGCAGACTATACGGTGCACGTGCACCTGTGCTTGCATCCGTTCTTGCGTTTGTAAAATACGGCAATCCCGGAGAAATCTGACAGTTGGGCGCTCGATGCCGTTCCGCGTGCTGTGTTGCCAGGTGGGCGATATATGGATGAGAGGGGGGAGGTATCCGACTTGCGATCGCCTAGGGCGGTCGGCTGCTGCGGGCGTCCGCCCTTCGTTCTCTCGTGTGACCTGGGAAAATAGGGGCACATCCAAAATGGGACGTATGGCGCACGCCGGAGATTCCTTTCGTTTCAATAACAAACAGGCGCGAGGGCGACAGTGGCCCCATTGATCACTAGACTCCTTTTTGCACATGCATTCGTGCTTACGTCTGTAAGTAACGGGAATAGAGTGCACGTGACCCCATACGGTGCGAGTAGCTCGACAGCGCAAGGAGCGCCATGACCGCGCACTCTGTCTACTTCAGGGCCAGTGGCCAGTTCATGGAGCCCAGCGGGGACCGGCTGCCTTCGGCTCCACACATCGGCAGCGAGCCCTGCTGGTGGCATGGGCTCTCCAGCGCCCCGTTGCCCGTAGGCGAGCACTTCATTCAGCCGACCACTGCCGTACGCGGACTCGGCTTTCACCCCGCCTCGATCAAAGAGGCCCGCGACTTCGCCGGTGCGGTGCTGCGGGACTGGGAGCTGTCCGATCTCTCCTGTGACATCCGGCTCGTGGTGTCTGAGCTCGTGACCAACGCGTGCAGGCACGCCGCCCCCCCGGGATTCACGTCGAAGTGGTCGGTCCAGTTCGGGCTGGTCCGCGGGCAGACCCGGTTGACCTGCATGGTTTTCGACCCCAGCCTGCAGGCGCCGATCATGGGCGACCCCGGCGAGCTCGGCGAAGGCGGTCGCGGCCTCCGCCTCGTCGAGTGCTACAGCGCCGACTGGGGATGGGACATTCTCGATGGACAGGGCAAGGTGGTCTGGGCGGCATTCCCCCTGCCCGCCTGAGGAGCTGACCTGCGGCGCCTTGATACTGGCGGAGTCAGAACGCAGATTCTGGCCCCGCCAATATCAAGGCCACTCCCTCAGACGTCCGCCTGAGGGCTATGAGCGGACTCACCTGGGGCGCTCCGGGGCTGGGAGGAGCGACCTGGGAAACTTCTGGGGTAGACCGCGTGTCTGCCACAGTGGTGCACACGCATTCCGCATCAACCCCAGAGGCAAACGATGATCCCCGACCAGCGTCGCGAACACATCCTCAAGCTCCTGCAGGAGCGGCATGTTCTGAGTATCAACGAGCTCACCTCGATGCTGTCCGTGTCGCATATGACGGTGCGCCGGGATATCCAGGCGCTGGAGAACGACGGCAAGGTGCTGTCGGTCACGGGAGGCGTGCGCCTTGCCGCCCGCCTCAAGAGCGAGCCGTCCTATCTGGCCAAGGCGCAACTGGAGGTGCCGGCCAAGCGCTCCATCACTCGGGCGGCGGCCGAGCTGGTGCGGGAGAACTTCACGATCTTCCTCGACGCGGGGACGACCTCGCTGCAGATGGTCCCCATGCTCACCGACAAGGTCGGGCTGACCGTGGTCACCAACGACTTCAACGTCGTCGGGCACCTCATGGAGTATCCCAACATCGAACTGATCCACACCGGGGGCGTGGTCTCACACGCCGACCACTCCTCGGTCGGCCAGTTCACCGCCGACTTCCTCAGTAAGGTCAACGTCGACCTCGCCTTCATCGCCAGCAGCTCCTGGGACGTCGAGCGGGGCTCGACGACGCCCTCGGAGGCCAAGGTCGTGGCCAAGCAGCAGCTCCTGCGGATCGCCTCCAAGAGTGTGCTGACCGTGGACAGCACGAAATACGGCAAGTTCGGCACGTTCCGGGTGGCCCGTCTGGAAGAGTTCGACCTCATCATCACCGACGACCGGCTGCCCCAATCGGCGGTCGAGGAGATGCACGCCCTGGGAGTGCGTCTGCAGCTGGTCTCCCCGGAGTAGCCGGAGCGGCCAGACCAGCAGGCCCGCGGATCAGTCCTCGTCGGTGTCCGGTTCGGCCGGGCAGAACAGTTCGAGCTGGATGCCGTCGGGGTCGGTGAAGCTGAGCACCGATCCGCGGTCGGAGCGCACGACCGGTGAGTGGTCGATGTCGAGATCGGTGAGCCGCTCCTCCCAGGCGTCGAGTTCCCCGAGGCAGCTCACCTGGAAGGCGACGTGGTCGGCACCGGCGCGCCGGTGGTCGAACCTCGCTTTGAAGTGGTCCTTGTGCTGGATGAGCCCGAGGACCATACCGCAGGGGTGGCGGCACTCGGTGTGCAGCCACTGCTTGCGGTCGTGGGTCGTGAACTCCGTGAAGCCCAGAACGGTGCGGTAGAACTCGATGCTGGCATCGCGGTCGCGCACGGAGAACGTGATGTGTGCGAGCCCGGTCACCCGGGGCACGGACGCCTTTCTTCGGCGACCCTGCGGCCGAGGCCTGCGGGGAGGGAACAACGTAAGCACAATGCCCGACTGTATGCGCTCCAGGAAGGTGGTGGCCGGGCGTTAACGCATGATTAACACCATCCCTTTTCCGATGTTTTGCTCTTTCTGTACCGATTCGGCGGTGAGGAGCTGGGCTACGGGCGTTGCCGGCCTCGCGTGCGCACAGCCCACCCCGCGCGGGCGATGTCCGGGGCGCCTCCAGTGCCCCGGATGGACTTAAGGATCCCTCTTGAACATATTAAGGAATATTAAGTATCTCTTATCGGTGCAGCGTGGCAGGATGCCCCCATGGGCGGAACAACTACATTGCACGTTGTCACGGTGTTCCTCGGCGACGGCGGAACCGGCGGCAACCACTTCGGCGTCTTCCTCAACGCTCCCGGCCTGCCCGAGGGCCGCCGCCGACCTGGGCTTCGCCGAAACGGTGTTCCTAGAGGAGGCCGCCACGGGCAGGCTGCGCATCCACACCCCGGGGGTAGAGCTTCCACTGGCCGGCCATCCCCTGGTGGGCACCTCCTGGCTGCTGCGCCGGCGCGGCGCGGCGCCGACCGTTCTGAACCCGCCGGCCGGGCCCATCCCGACCTGGACCGAAGACGACCTCACCTGGATCCGAGCGGACCCCGAACGTGCGCCCGTCTTCGACACCCGACACCTGCCCGACCCCGAGGCCGTCGACGCGCTGGAAGGCGGGGAACCCGGCGTGGACCTGCACGTGTGGGCCTGGGAGGACGAAGCGGCCGGGAAGGTCCGGGTGCGGGTCTTCCCGGACGAAATGGGTATCGTCGAGGACGAGGCGACCGGAGCCGCGGCTCTGCGGCTGGGAGCGTTGCTCGGCCGCCCGCTGATCATCCACCAGGGCGTCGGCTCCCGCATCGACGTGCGTCCCGGCCCGGACGGCACCGTCGAGATCGGAGGCCGGGTGGCGCATGTGGAGACCCGCGAGTACACGCTGCCCTGAAGCCGCGGGGACCACGCCGAGGAATACTGGGCCCATGGACACCGACGAGCACACCACCGCCGACCTCGCGGCCGCCTGGCAGAATCTGATGGGACCGGGGCCCGAGGCCGCGGCCGTCGGTGCCGACCTGCTCACCCGGTGGAGCGAACCGCACCGCCGGTACCACACGGTCGGGCATCTGCGGGCGGTCGTGGCGGCCGTCGACGAACTCGCCGAGGCGGCCCGCGATCTCGTCGTGGTGCGCTGCGCGGCCTGGTTCCACGATGCCGTCTACGACGGCGTTCCGGGCGAGGACGAAGAGCGCAGCGCCCGCCTGGCCGAACGCCTGCTGCCGAGGTGCGGGCTGGCCGCCGGACGCGTGGCCGAGGCGGCCCGGCTGGTCCGGGTCACCGCTGACCACCGGCCGGCCCACGGCGACGTCGACGCCCAGGTGCTGTGCGACGCCGACCTGTCCGTGCTCGGCGGGACACCGGAGCGCTACCGGGAGTATGCGGCCGCTGTCCGAGAGGAGTACGCCCACGTGGCCGAGGCCGACTTCCGGGCCGGCCGGGCAGCGGTACTGCGCGCTCTACTGGAGGCGCCTGTTCTGTTCCACACTCCGCTGGCCCGCGCCCGCTGGGAGGCCCGCGCCCGCGCCAACATCAGTGACGAGTTGGGCGCGCTGGAGGGCGGTGCGGCCGGCTTTGCGCCGCCGCAGCCCTGAGGCGTGCAGCCGGGCCACGATCACCCGGCTCGGCACCGGCGCCGCGCCCAGTTCGACCGCGCGCCCGTAAAGGGTCTCCGGGATGTCGTAGTGGTCCCGGTCGAAGGCCCGCTCCGGGACGCCCAGCCGCCGCGCGAACGCGTGCAGCTCCGCATAGGACACGTCGCTGACCAGGTGGGACCAGAGCAGCCCGCGCGGACCGGGCCAGGAGGGGACATCGATGAGGATGCTCACCCGACCGACTCTAGACCGTCCCTGCGCTGCTTATTACCGCTGATCTTGACGTTGTGCACCCCAAAACGGGCGGGAGGGGTGCACAACGTCAAGATCAGCGGCGGTCCACTCCGCGTTAGCTGCTAACATGTTAGCGAATAACATCTTAGGGGTGCGGATGGCCGACGACTGGCGGGCGCGGAAGAGGGTCCGGACGCGGCGCACGATCCAGGAGGCCGCGCTGCGGCTGTTCCTCGACCACGGATACGACCAGACGACCGTCGCGCAGATCGCCGAGGCGGCCGGGGTGTCCCACATGACGTTCTTCCGCTACTTCCCCACCAAAGAGGACGTCGTGCTCGACGACGACTACGACCCCATGATCGAAGAACTGATCCGCGCGCGTCCCGCGACCGAGCCGCCGGTGCAGCGGGTGCAGAACGCGATCGCCCACGGAATCGCGCTCGTCTACGCCGCCGACCGCGAGGCGATGCTCACCCGCACCCGGCTGCTGCTCAGCGCCCCTGCTCTGCGCGCACGCATGTGGGAGAACCAGGCGGTCACCCAGCAACTGCTGGAGCGCGCCCTGTGCGGTGCGGACGATCCCGCCCGCGTCCCGATGGCCACGCGCGTCACCGCCGCGGCCTGCCTGGCGGCGCTGACCACCGCCATCACCACGTGGGCCGAGGAGGACGGGCGCGCTGAACTGCCCGCCCTCATCGACGAGGCGTTCACCGCACTCCGCACCGAACTGCGCTGACCAACCGATCCACCCCGTCCCGTCTCCACCCTTCTGAAAGGCGGCTGGCCATGGCCGGTCCCGTCATCGACGTCAACGACCTCCGATTCCGCTACCGGGGCAGCGCCGGTGATGCCGTCGACGGCATGAACTTCACTGTCGAACCCGGCGAGATCTTCGGGTTCCTCGGCCCCAGCGGCGCGGGAAAGTCCACCGTGCAGAAGGTGCTCACCCGGCTGCTGCGCGGCTACCGCGGTGATGTCCGCGTCCTCGGCCGTCCGCTGCACGCGTGGGGCGGCGACTACTACGAGCGGATCGGAGTGGGATTCGAGCTTCCGGCCGGATTCGGCAAGCTGACCGCGCGCGAGAACCTGGCGGCGTTCGCCGGGCTCTACCGGGGCCCCGCCGAATCGCCGGAACACCTGCTGGACCTGGTCGGCCTGGCGCACGCCGCCGATCGGCGCCTCACCGGGTTCTCCAAGGGCATGCGGATGCGGTTGAACCTGGCGCGCGCGCTGCTCAACCGGCCGGAACTGCTCTTTCTCGATGAGCCGACATCGGGGCAGGACCCGGTGCACGCGGCGGCGCTGCGCGCGGTGATCCACGACCAGGCGCGCAACGGGCGCACCGTCTTCCTCACCACGCACGACATGGCCACCGCCGACGGCCTCTGCGACCGCGTCGCCTTCGTGGTGGGCGGGCGCATCGCCGCGGTCGGCACCCCGCGCGCCCTCAAACTCCGGTACGGGCGTCCGGGCGTGACCGTGGAGTACCGGGCCGACGGACGTCTGAACAGCCGCGAATTCCCGATGGATGCGCTGGCCGATGATCCAGAGTTCGCCGAGCTCCTGCGTCGTGGCGCTGTCGAGACCGTGCACACCCGTGAGGCCTCGCTGGACGAGGTCTTCGCGGCCGTCACCGCGGTCCGGCTGTGAACGCGGCACGAACCGCCGCGCGGATCGCGGCGGCCACGGCCCTGGAGTGGCGGATGCAATGGCGCTACGGGGCGGTGGGCGCGGCGCTTGCTCTGGCCGCCGTCTGGAGCGCGGTACTGATGGCCGTCCCGGCGCACGCGGCCGCCGCCATCGCGCCCTATCTGCTGCTGCTCGACACCGCGGGTTTCGGGGTGCTCTTCGTGGTGGTGCTGCTGCTGTTCGAGCGGGCCGAGGGAAGCCGGGCCGCGCTGGAGGTCAGCCCGCTGCGGCCGGGGGAGTACACCGCGGTGAAATCGGCCGTGCTCACCGCCCTGTCCGCAGCCGCGGCGCTGCCCATGATCGCGGTGGCCGCACGGGGCCGCCTGGACCAGGGCGCCGCGGTGCTCCTGCCGGCGTTGGCGGGGGTGGTGCTCCTCTCCCTCCTGCTGCTGTCGCTCTCTGTAGTGATCACCGCCCGCTCGGGCACCCTCCAGCAGGTCTTCGCCCTGCTGCCCCTTGCTCTGGCCCCGATGATGCTGACGCCCCTCGCACACCTCTCCGGAGCGGTCGAGCACCCCCTGCTCTACGCCGTGCCGACCACAGTGGGGGCGGAACTGATGCGCGCCGGACTGGCACCCGATGCCGTTCCGATCGGTACCGCTCCTCTGGCACTGGCCACCGCGTACCTGCTCGGCTGGGTCGCCGTGCTGGCCATTGCGGCGCGGAGCGCATGCGCGGCGGAGTCCCCGGCCGCCGCGGCGCCTACGCGCCGTTTGCGCCGACCGTGTCGCACCCCGCACCGCGCCCGGGCGCGGATCCGGTGGCGCGGCGGACCGGTCGCCGGGTTCGCCCGGATCGACCTGCGCGGCGCGCGGCGCGACAGCATGATCGTCGCCATGCTGATCGGTCCGGTCGCCATCGCGCTGGGACTGCGGTACGGATACCCGTTCGCGGTGGACGTCGTGGCGCACAGCTATGGCTTCGACCTGGCCCCCTACGCCCCGGTGGCGCTCGCGGCGCTGATCGTGCTGCACGTCCCGATGATGGTCGGCGCGATCGGAGCCCTGCGCCTGGCCGAGGACGCCGACGACGGGACGCTGCTGGTCCTGCGCGCGACGCCGCTCACGCCTGCCCGGTATCTGGCCTACCGGGTGCTCACGGTCGCAGCGGCCGCCGGCGCCGGACTCGCCATGGCGGTCCCGTTGTCAGGACTGGCCCCCGGGGGATGGACGGCCGGGCTGGCGGCGGCCACGGCCCTGGCAGCGGTGCAGGCACCGCTGCTCGCCGCCGCAGCGGCGGCCTTTGCCGGCAACAAGGTCGAAGCGCTGGTGGTGATCAAAGGCGCGGGGGCCGTGCTCACTCTGCTGCCCCTCATCGTGTGGTGGCTGCCCGAACCGGCCCGATGGGCGCTTGCGCCGCTGCCGCCGTTCTGGCCGCTGGCGGTCCTTCCGGGCTATGAACTGCTGCCCCTGCTGCCCGGGCTGCTCGCCGGTTGCGCCGCCGCGGCACTGGCGGGGGCCTGGCTGCTGTGTCACGCCCGCCGACGGCAGGAGGGCGCCGGCCGGCACGAGCCCGGTTCCTAACCGGAGCGGGTGACCGCCCGCCAGGGGACCGGGCTGGACAGCACCATCGTGCTGGAGGGGCGGCCGTGCTCGGCGAGGCGGTCGATGACGTCCTCGAAGTGCGCCATCGACCGCACCGCGATGAACAGGACGCAGCAGGCGTCACCGGTGACCCGGTGCAGTCGCAGGATCTCCGGCATGGCCATGGCGGAGGCATCGCGCAGCAGGCACAGCGGCCCGAAGCACTCCATGCGGACCAGGGCCGCCACCGGGAAGCCTGCCGCAGCGGGGTCCACGTGGGCGTGGTAGCCGGTGATCACGCCGGATTCCTGGAGGCGCCGCACCCGCTCGGCGACGGCCGGAGCCGACAGGTTCACCCGGCGCGACACCTCGTTAATGGACATCCGCCCATCGGCCTGGAGCTCGGCCAGGATCCGCCAGTCGACGCTATCCAGCATGTCTGTCGATCGCTAAGCACGTTTCGGTCATATCTTGCCGAATGTTAAGCAGAAACCGCTTTTCCGTAAACAGTGACCATTCTCCTGCAGGCCGCTTCGGCGGCATGCTGAGACCCACTCCTTAAGGACAGCGACGCGGTCCCGCGGGGCGCCGCCGGTTCCCGGCCGCCTGATGTCCACCGGGAAGAACGAGAGAAGAGGTGTGATAGTGGCCACGACTCCCGTGCCGGGCGGCCCCGGGCATCCGGGGCACGCGAACGACCGGGCCGACCGGGCCGCCCGCAACGGCGGCCGCCCCACCCTCGCCTTCGACCGGGCCGCCCCCTACGTCGACTACGGTGCGATCGACACGCTGCTGAGCCTGCAGCGGCCGCGCACCGCAGAGCCTGCCGAGACCTCGTTCATCATCGCCACCCAGGTCATGGAGTTGCTGTTCACCCTGATCCGGCAGCATTGGGAGGCGGCCCGCGACGCGCTCGACGCCGATGACGTCCCGGCCGCGCTCGCCGGGCTCAGGCGCGCGATCTATGCTCAGGACGTGCTGGTGAGTTCCTGGGACCTGGTGGCGACGCTCACTCCGACCGAGTTCGGCCGGTTCCGCGACGCTCTCGGCGAGGCGTCGGGATTCCAGTCCTACACCTACCGCCACCTGGAATTCCTCCTCGGCAACAAGTCGGCGGCCCTGATCGGCCCGCATCGGGCGGCGCCGCAGGTGCGCGCGGATCTGGAGCGCGCCCTCGCCGCTCCCGGGCTCTACGACGCCGCGCTGCGCCTGCTGCACCGGCGCGGCTATCCGGTCCCCGCTGGACAGGTCGAACGCGACTGGAGCCGCCCCTACAGCGCCCACCCGGGCGTCGAACGGGCATGGGCAGAGGTCTACGCCGACGACCGGCCCGGGAACACACTGCTGGCCCTGGCCGAAGCGCTGCTGGACACCGCCGAGCGCGTCACCCGATGGCGGCACCGCCACCTTATGGCCGTAAAGCGGTCCATGGGCGCCAAACCGGGAACAGGAGGCTCCAGCGGCCTGGAGTGGCTGGCGAAGAACACCGAGCAGGACGTGTTCCCGGAACTGTGGTCGCTGCGGACCGGTATCTGAGCCCCGAACAGATCGGTTCAGCGCCGAACGGATGGAGAGACCATGACGGCCATGACGCGCGCGGACTGCGTCGAGCGTGACGCCGCCGATCCCCTGGCCCACTTCAGGGACGAGTTCGTGCTGCCCGAGGGCGTGGTCTACCTCGACGGCAACTCCCTGGGCGCCCTGCCCAAAGCCACGCCGGGGCGTGTCGCTGAGATGGTCGAACGCGAGTGGGGGCAGAACCTCATCGCGAGCTGGAACGACGCGGGATGGTGGGACAAGCCCCGCGTACTAGGCGCCAAGCTGGCCCCGCTGATCGGCGCCGCACCGCATGAGGTCGTGGTCGGCGACGGGACCTCCGTCAACCTGTTCAAGGCGGTGATCGCGGCCCTGCGGCTGAACCCGGGCCGCAGCGTGGTGCTGGGGGAGTCCGGCAACTTTCCCACCGACCTCTACATCACCCAGGGCGCTGCGGAACTGATGGGCGCCGTCGAGCGCCGGGTGGACCCCGATAGCCCTGAGCTGGGCGAGGCGCTCGCCACGGGCGGCGTCGCCGCCGTGCTGCTCAGCCATGTCGACTACCGCACGGGCGCGCTGCGCGACATGGCGGGGATCACCCGCCTCGCCCACGACCACGGAGCCCTGGTCGTCTGGGATCTGTGCCACAGTGTGGGCGCGGTCCCGATCGGATTGGACGCCTGCGCGGTGGACTTCGCCGTGGGCTGCACCTACAAATATCTCAACGCCGGTCCGGGCGCACCGGCGTTCAGCTACGTCGCCGAGCGCCACCACGGCACCGCCCGCCAGCCCCTCAGCGGATGGCACGGCCACGCCCGCCCGTTCGACTTCACCGGGGACTACGTCCCCGCAGAGGGGGCCAGCCGCTTCCTCAGCGGGTCGCAGCCGCTGATCGCCGATGCCGCGCTGGAAGCCTCGCTGGATATGTGGGGCCGTGTCGACATGGAGCTGGTGCGGGAGAAGAGCCTGGCGCTGACCGACCTGTTCATCGAGCTCACCGCGCCCGCGGGGCTGGACCTGGTGACACCGCGCCAAGCCGAGCGGCGCGGCAGCCAGGTGTCGCTGTCCCACCCGGGCGGCTATCCGATGGTGCGGGCGCTGATCGAGCGCGGCGTCATCGGCGACTTCCGTGCCCCTGATGTGCTGCGGTTCGGTTTCACACCGCTCTACCTGCGCTACGTGGACGTCTTCGACGCCGCGGCGGCGCTGGTGGAGGTGGTCTGCTCGGGGCAGTGGCGTAACCCGCGCTTTGCCGAGCGTGAGCAGGTCACCTGAGGGCGCTTCGCGGCGGAGTCGTGACGATGGGCACTCGCGCATGTGACGCAGGTCCCATTTTTCCCGCCCGAATGTAACGGATCGACTGCTGCGTAAGGGATGCGTTGCCCAGGCGAGAGGCGCTTAAACCTCAGATGACCGATTTTACCTTGGAAGATGTCGTCTTTTGCTTTTTCGTTGGTTAGAGTCATTCGTGATCGGTTCGTGATCTAAAGGGTATTGACCCGGATCCACACCGATGCCGAGCCCCGGAGGTGAATACGCCTCCCGGGGGAAACGAGGCCCCCTATCCAGCGGGTTAGGCCGCGCGTCTCAGCGGCCGTCCTCGATCGCCGTCCCCATCGGCGACATCCCTCCCGCACACGTCTGGCGATCCAGCCACGGCGGACCCCACAGCACATCGGACTCCCGGCTGCCCTGGTGCGGCATGCCCAAGGGACAGCCCTGTTGTGCCTGCGGTCTCGCTCGGCCCTTTCCACCGACCTCTGGGTTCTAGATTCATGAGTTCTGACACTCCTATCCAGTACGGCAACGTCAAGGCGTCCTACTTCTGGGACGACGGTTCCGGCATCAACGGCGATACCGGAGCCCCGGCGTCCGGTGAGCCCATGCAGAAAGGGCTCGCCGCGAGCCCGAGCTGGCCGCTCGGCACCGAGGGCTACGTCGAGTACAACGGCAAGAAGGCCGAGTTCTTCATCGGCGACCGCGGCCCCGGACACCCCGCCGAGAACTGCGACGTCCTGCTCGACCTCGACGGCAAGACCTTCGCCGAGCTCACCGGGGAGAGCTGGAACGACACCAGCTACACCGTCACCGGCGGACAGGGCCACATCGACGTCGAGTACTACATCACCGAGTGGGGCGACGGCGCCGGAACCCCCGGTGCGCCTGAGCCGATGAGCGGCTCAGAGGTCTGCAACGATGCGGTCTCCCCCCTGCCCGAGGACAAGGGCGAGGACGGCTCCGAGGACGACGAAGACGTACAGAAGGCCGGGAAGGACGAGAAGGAGGAGTCGCACGGCCAAGGCGAGGACGGCTCCGAGGACGGCGAAGACGCCGCGGCAGCCTCCGGCCAGCAGAACGGGTCCGGCGGCGAGTTCCAGGCCGAAACCGCCGCCAACGATATGTCGGGCATCTCCCTCATGGGCAGCGACCTCTCGCTGACGGCCGGTGTGCTCACCCTGGCGATCCTTCCCGCCCTGCTCGTGGCCGTGTTCTTCGCCCGGCGCCGCAGCGCGGTGGCCTACGCCTCGAGCAGCCAGGAGGGACGCCACCGCGCCCCCTCCCTCGCGACCCCTGAAGGCCGCGAGCGACTGGTGAACGACCTGCGGGAGCGGACATCGGTGCTGATGGAGGACCTGCGGGAGCGGACGTCGGTGCTGCGGACGGCCGAGGGCCGCGAGCGCGCGCTGCAGGACCTGCGCGACCGCTTCGGACAGCGGAACCACTGATCCCGGTCCGGCTTGCCGCCGAGGGCCCCGCCGGCCACGAGAATCCGTCCGGCGGGGCCCTTCGGCACGCCGCACAACGCCGTCGACGCCGCTATGCCGGTCTCGGTGGTACGGGCTTGCGTCCCTGTGCGCTGTGCACCATCGCGGACACAAAGACGGCAGTCCCTCAGACATCGCCCAGCAGGAGGCTCGGGCGCTCCACACAGTCGGCGACGAACCGCAGGAAGCCACCGGCCTCCTCGCCGTCGCACACACGGTGGTCGAACGCCAGGGTCAGTTCGGTGACAGGCCGGGCCGCGAGATCGTCACCGACGACCCACGGGCGCCTGATGATGCGGCCCATGCCGAGGATCGCGGCTTCGGGGTGGTTGATGACCGCCGCCGAGCCGTCGACTCCGAACACCCCGTAGTTGTTCACCGTGAAGGTGCCGCCCGTCAACCGGGCCGGCGGCAACGACCCGGCGCGCGCTTGCGCGGTGGCTGCGGTCAGCTCGGCAGCGAGCTCCCGCACCGTCATCGCCTGCGCACCGTGCACCACCGGCACCATGAGCCCGCGCGGCGTCTGCGCGGCGAACCCCAGATTCACGTGGGAGAAGCGGACCAGCTCGCCACGCTCGGTGTCGACCTGCGCGTTCAGAGCGGGAAAACGCCGCAGTCCCAGTAGGCAGAACTTGCCGAGCAGAGCGAGCAGGCTCACCGGACGTTGAGGATCGGCCTCGTTCAGCGCGGCGCGCAGATCGAGCAGTCCCGTGGCGTCGGCGTCCACCCACACCGTGGCCTCCGGGATCTCCCGGCGCGAACGGGCCATCCGTTCGGCCATCACCCGGCGCGGCCCCTGCAACGGCACGCGTTCGCCGTAGGCGGAGGTGGTGGAGGCCGGTCCGCTCGCCGGGGCGGCCGTGCTTTCGGCGATCGCCGCCTGCACGTCTCGGCGCAGCACCAGCCCGCCCGTACCGCTGCCGCGCAACGCGCCGACGTCGATACCGTGCTCGCGCGCCATGCGGCGCACCAACGGCGACACCACGGCCGTGCGGATCGGCCGGCCCGGTGATGAGGGCGGGGCCGCAGACGCCGTTGTCCCGGCCCCGCTCTCACCGCGGATGCGCCGCCGGCCACCGCCGCGGCGCCGTGTACTCCTCCCTATGCCGTACCCCACGAGCACCGCGCGTGAGGAGAGGGCTTCCCCGCTCGCCTGCGGGGAGTCGGGGACGGCGCCAAAAGAGCCGTCGGCCCCGCCCGGCGCCGCTGTCCCGATGCTGATCAGCCGCTCGCCGACGGCAACTGTTTCACCGGGGGCGGCGTGCAGGGCGGCCACTGTCCCGGTGTAGGGGCAGGGCACCTCCACCGTGGCCTTCGCCGTCTCCACCTCGGCCACCGGCTGGTCCACGGACACGGCATCGCCGACCGATACCAGCCACGTGAGGACCTCCGCTTCGACCAGCCCCTCACCGAGGTCGGGAAGCAGGAAGTCGCATACGTCCCCGCTCAAACGCCCACCTCCGAACGCCTGCCGGGCACCGCCGGGCTCTCAGCGGTCCACTCCGATTCCCACTGCAGCCGGTCGATGGCGCCGAGGATGCGGTCCACGCTCGGCAGGTGGTACTCCTCCAGTTCGGGCGGCGGATAAGGGATGTCGAACCCGCCGACCCGCAGCACCGGTGCCTCCAGATAGTGGAAGCACTGCTCGGTGACGCGGGCCGCGACCTCGGCACCGTAGCCGCCGAACGTGGCAGCCTCGTGCACGACCACCGCACGCCCGGTACGGCGCACCGACGCCGTCACCGTCTGGTCGTCGAACGGGGAGAGGCTGCGCAGGTCGACGACCTCGGCGGCGCACCCTTCCTCCCGGGCGGCCTCCGCGGCCTCCAGGACGGTATCGACCATCGGCCCGTAGGCGATGAGGGTGACATCAGTGCCCGTGCGACGGACCACGGCGCGGTCCATCGGCTCGGTCCGGACGGGCAGGTCCACCTCGGCCTTGGTCCAGTAGCGGCGCTTGGGTTCCAGGAAGACCACCGGGTCGGGGTCCTCGATCGCCTCGCGCAGCAGGGAATAGGCGTCGGCCGGAGTGGCCGGAGTGACCACGTGCAGGCCGGGGGTGTGCGCGTAGTACATCTCCGAGGAATCTCCGTGGTGTTCGACGGCACCGATACCGCCCCCGTAGGGGATCCGGATGACCAGCGGCAGTCCGACACGGCCCCGGGTACGGTTGCGCATCTTGGCCACGTGCGAGACGACCTGCTCGAACGCGGGGTAGCCGAAGGCGTCGAACTGCATCTCGACCACCGGGCGCCGGCCGTACATCGCCATACCGACGGCGGTACCCACGATCCCGGATTCGGCCAGCGGGGAATCGAAGACGCGGTCCTCGCCGAACTCGGCGGTCAGCCCGTCGGTGACCCGGAAGACACCGCCGAGCGGACCGACATCCTCACCGTAGACGACGACCGAGGGGTCTGCGGCGAGCGCGTCGCGCAGAGCGCGGTTGAGCGCCTGTCCCATGCTGAATTCGGCCATGTCAGGCCTCCAACTCGTCGAGCAGTTCCTGACGCTGCCGTGCGAGCAGGGCCGGAGTCGAGGCGTAGACGTGCGAGAACAGCTCCTCGGGGGCAAGGCGGCCGGCTGCGGACAGCCGTTCCCGCATCGTGGCGGCGAGCCGATCGGCCTGGGCGCGGATCCGCTCCAGTTCGGAGTCGTCGATCCGCCCTTCGTCGCGCAGCAGCCGCTCCAAGCGGGCGAGGGGGTCGCGTTCCTTCCAGTACTCCACTTCGGAGTCGTCGCGGTAGCGCTGCGGCGCATCGGAGTTGGTGTGCGGGCCCATCCGGTAGGTCCGGGCCTCGATGATCGCGGGACCAGAACCGGCGCGGGCCTCGGCCAGGGCGTGTGAGACGACGGCATGCACGGCCGCGGCATCATTGCCGTCGACATGGTGGCCGCGCATGCCGTACCCGATGGCCTTGTGCGCGAGAGTGGGTGCGACGGACTGCTTGTGCACCGGGACGCTGATGGCCCAGTGGTTGTTCTGGATCAAAAAGACGACCGGGGTGTTCCACACCGCTGCGAAGTTGTACGCCTCATGGGCGTCGCCTTCGCTGGTCGCACCATCGCCCATGAGGACCAGCGCCGCGGTGTCCTCGCCCTTGCGGCGTGCCGCGTAGGTGAGGCCGACGGCGTGTGAGGCATTGGTGGCCAACGGGGTGCACTGCGGTGCGCAGCGGTGGCGCTCGGGGTCGTAGCCGCTGTGCCAGTCGCCGCGCAGCAGAGTGAGGACCTCGATCGGATCGACACCCCGTGTGACCAGCGAGACGCTGTCCCGATAGGTCGGGAACAGCCAGTCGTTGTCCGCCAGGGCCAGCACACCCCCGACCTGGCAGGCCTCCTGGCCGTAAGAGGAGGGGTAGACCGCGAGCCGCCCTTGCCGGGTGAGCGCGCTGGCCTGGCGGTCGAAGCGCCTGCCGATGATCATCGCCCGCAGCAGCGCCAGCAGTGTGCCGTGATCGGGAGCGGTGTAGGCGGGATCGCTGACGCGGCGGCCGTCCGGATCCACCAGGCGTATCGGCTCTACCGGGGGGAGGGGAGGAGCCGACCCGGGGCGGACATCAGTGCGCTTCATGACTTGAATATGAGATGAATCACCCCATAGTGTCCATATCTCGGTGGTGACAGTGGACATATGGCCCGCATGGGCGGAGGAAAAGGCCGACCGTCCATGGTGTCCACCATTCGGACAACGTGGGAGAGACGCATGGCCGTCGATCTTGACGCGGTGGACCGCCGCATCATCGAACTGCTGTGCGCTGACGGCCGCATGTCGATCCGGGCGGTCGCCGAGCGGGCGCACATCTCCCGGGCCAACGCCTACGCCCGGTTGGACCGGTTGCGCAGCGAGGGCGTGATCCGCGGCTTCACCGCCGTCGTCGATCCGGAGAAGTCCGGTACGGGCCTGGCGGCCTATGTGTCGGTGCGCATCCAGCAGCATTCATGGGAGAGGTTCCGGGACTACCTGCGCGACATCCCCGAGATCGACCACGCCGCCCTGGTATCGGGCGACGTCGACCTCCTGCTCCTGGTGCGGGTCGCCGACGCCGCCGCACTGCGCACTTTCGTGCTGGAGCGCCTCCACCGGATCCCCGAGGTCCACAGCACCCAGACCATGTTCATCCTGGACGAACCACACCTCAAAGGGCCGGGGTGAGCGGCCGGCGGGGCCGCGCCCTGCCGCCGGTGCGGATGCGCCGTCAAGGGCAGGCCAAGCTTGGGTACGGGTTGATCGAATCCGCGTGAGCCCGTGCGGGGAGAACGGGAAGCCTCCAGGCATGAACGACCACACGCCTCCACCAGGGGTCCACATCCCGCTCATCACCCCGTTCACCGCCGAGGGAGAGGTGGCGGCCGGCGAACTTGAAACCCTGGCCCACGAGGCGATCGACGGCGGCGCGGCAGGGCTTGTGGCACTCGGGACGACAGCGGAGTCGCCGACCCTTGCCCCGGAGGAGAAGACCATGGTCGCCGATGTCTGTGCACGGGTCTGCCGGGAGCGCGGAAGCCCCCTGACCATAGGCGCCGGAGGCAACGACACCCGCCGCACGGTTGAGGACATCGCCGCACTCCGGCGGTGGCCCGAGGCCGCCGCCGCGCTCGTACCGGTGCCGCCCTACACCCGGCCCGCCGAGGCCGGTGTCGTCGCGCACTTCGCCCACGTGGCCGAGCACACCCACCTGCCGCTGATCGTCTACAACATCCCCTACCGCACCGGGCAGCGCATCAGCGCCGAGACCCTGCTGCGGCTGGCAGAGATCGAGGGCGTGGCCGGCCTCAAGCACGCCGTTGGCGGCATCGACGCGGACACCGTCGACCTCCTGGGCCGGCTCCCGTCCGGATTCTCGGTCTTCGGAGGCGACGACCTCTTCATCTCGCCCCTGCTCGCCATAGGCGGGTGCGGCGGCGTTCTGGCATCGGCGCACCTGCACACGGGCCGCTTCGCCGAGCTGGTCGACGCCTGGCGGGACAGAGACTCCTCTCGCGCCCGCGAGCTGGGCCACCACCTGGCCGCTCTGTCCCGCGCCCTGTTCAGCGAACCCAGCCCGGCCGTCCTCAAGGGGGTGCTGCACGCCCAGGGCCGGATCTCCACCCCGGCCGTGCGGCTGCCGCTGCTGGAGGCGCGGGCCGACACGGTCGCCGCGGCCGTCGAGCGGTTCACGGCGATCGCGGACGGGTGAGGCGGCGACACCCGCTAGAGGGCGGGCGATGGGCGGGGCCGGGAGGACATAGCATCCGTCGGCAGGGAGCAACGAACCACCTGCCGAAAGGGGAGCCCTTCCATGCCCGGAGACCACGGCGGCCAGGAACGACGCTACGGGCGGCGCCCCGATCGCCGTGGGCGGCCTGCGGGGTACGGCGGCCCGCGGGCGAATCGGCCGGAGCATCCGGAAATCCGCGGTGCCCGCGACGCCGACCGGCTCGCCGCGGAACTGCGCCGGATGGACGGCGCCTCCTACGGGCGCTACAAGGCCCTGGCGGGCGACTGGGACTTCGGTGACTTCACCCTGACGGTGGAACGTGTCCAGGCCGATCCGTTCGCCCCGCCGTCGCGCATCGCCGTGCACGTCCCCGCAGCCGTGGCCGGGATCCCCGAGCACGCCTGGCGCTCACCGGTGCGTCGCCGTGCGACGGCCGACCACCTCCTCCGGTGCGCGCACCGGGAGCTCAAGGGAGCACGGCTGCGCATCGACGCCGGCGGGCAGGAGGTCATCGAGAGAGCCGCGGGCAGGGTCGAGGAGGGCGCGCTCCACCTGCGAATGGGCATCGAACTGCCCGGCCGCGGACGCAGGATCGACGCGCGCACCGCAGAACACGAGTTGTGCGAACGACTGCCCTCGCTGGTCGGCGCACTGCGCTGGTCGGCGCTGGACACCGACGCGGCCGTCGCCTTCGCCGACACGGTCGAGGATACCGTCGCCCTACGCGAGCAACTGCCCGAACTGGGCCTGGTCGCGTTCGTCGGCGACGGCGCGGTGCTGCCGCGCCGCAGCGGCATCAGCGACCTCCCCATGCAGGGCGAGGCGGTGCCGTTCACCGCACCCCAGACCCTGCGCGCCACGGTCAGGCTGCCGCACCGGGGCGAGGTCAGCGGTCTCGGCGTCCCCGAGGGGATCACGCTGATCGTCGGCGGCGGCTTCCATGGCAAGTCGACGCTGCTGCATGCCCTGGAGCGGGGTGTCTATGACCACGTGCCCGGAGACGGCAGGGAACTGGTCGCCACCCGAAGCGACGCGGTGAAGATCCGCGCTGAGGAGGGGCGCCGGGTCGAACGCACCGATGTCAGCGCGTTCGTGCGCAACCTGCCCACCGGTTCCGACACGGCCGACTTCTCGACCGACAACGCCTCCGGCTCCACTTCTCAGGCGGCCAACATCGCCGAGGCGCTGGAGGCCGGTTCCCGCACGCTGCTGGTGGACGAGGACACCACCGCCACCAACCTGATGATCCGCGACGCCCGGATGCAGGCACTCGTGCACGGCGACCGCGAGCCCCTGACCCCGTTCGTGGACCTGGTGCGTCCGCTGCACCGCCTCCACGGTGTCTCCACGGTGCTGGTGATGGGGGGCAGCGGCGACTACTTCGACGTGGCCGACCAGGTCATCATGCTCGACGGCTACCGTCCTTACGACGTCACCGCGCAGGCCCGCAAGCTCGCCGCCGACCGCACCGACGCCGACACCGCGCCGCCCGCGCACCGCGTGATCGCCCCGGAATCGGTGGACGCAACAGCGCGCGGGCGTGCCCGGATCAAGCGCCGCGACATGGATGTGCTCACTTTCGGCGAGACCGACATCGACGTGCGCCACCTCACCCAGCTGGTCGATCCGGGCCAGATCATCGGGGTGGGGCTGGCCATGCGCGTGCTCGCTGAGGACGGCCTGCTCAACGGCCGCCCCCTCGCCGAGGCGCTCGACATCCTCGACCGGCGGTTGGCCGAGGGCGGTGTGACCGCTCTGGGGCGGGGCTACTCCGGTGATTACGCGCTGCCGCGCCGCTTCGAGGTGGCCGCCGCCGTGAACCGCCTGCGGACGCTGCGGGTGAGCAGGGTCGGGAATCCATGAATTGACCGGCGAGTCGGCACAGATCGGTATCCTGGATGACGAAACCGGCACCGTGCCTGTGCTCTCCGCCCCAACGGACATCCGTGGAGCACCCTCCCCACACTAGGGTGCACCGCCAGGCGCGACGCCGGATTCGATCCACCCCGCGTGCGAATGGAGACCCGCCAAGGTGCGTGATCCCGCAGATCTTTACGAGCTTCGACCCCACACCGAGGTTGCCGGGTCGGTCATGCTCGTCGTTCTCGACGGGTTCGTGGACGCCGGATCGACCGGCAGCCAGACCGCGGACGCGCTCTTCGCCGAGGACGGCGCCGAGGAGATCGCCACGTTCGACATCGACCGGCTCCTGGACTACCGGTCCCGGCGCCCGGTGATGACCTTCGTCGAGAACGCCTACACCGACTACACGCCGCCCAAGCTCGCGCTCTACCGCCTGCGCGACAACGAGGGCACGCCGTTCCTGCTGTTGCACGGCCTGGAACCCGACCGCGAGTGGGAGGCGTTCGCCGCAGCGGTGCGCGACCTCGTCGAGCGGCTCTCAGTGGAGCTGACCGTGCTGGTACACGGCATCCCGATGGCGGTCCCGCACACGCGCCCCTCCACGGTCACCGCACACGCCACCCGTCCCGAACTGGTGGCCGAGCACACGCCGTGGATCGGCCGGGTCGCCGTTCCGGCCAGCGCTGCTTCACTACTGGAATTCCGGCTGGGTGAGGCCGGGCACGACGCCATCGGATACGCGGTGCACGTGCCCAGCTACCTGGCTCAGTCGGAGTACCCGCGTGCGGCCATCGCCGCGCTCGACCACATCGCCGGGGCGACCGGGCTCGCGGTGTCCGGAGCCAGGCTGGAAGAGAGCGCGCAAGAGACCGACGACGAGATCGGGAAGCAGGTCGCCGCCTCAGAGGAGGTCCAGCGCGTCGTGTCCAATCTGGAGCAGCAGTACGACGACATCATGTCGGCGCGCGGGGGCACCGGCGACGCGGACGCACTGCTGTCCGGCGACGAAACCGCTCTCCCCACGGCCGAGGAACTCGGTGCGGAACTCGAACGCTATCTCGCCGACCGTGAACGCGGCGCGGAAGGATGACGTGCTCTACCACCTGCTTTTTCACGCCGTTCTGCGACACAGCGACGCCGAGTCGATCCACCGGCTGAGTTTCGCGGCCCTGCGCGGACTGACGGCACTGCCCGGAGCGGCCGAGGCCATGGCGCGGGTGCTGGGCCCGCGCGAGCCGGAACTGACCGTGACCGTGTTCGGCCGGGAATTCCCCGGGCCGCTCGGCCTGGCCGCCGGATTCGACAAGAACGCCGAGGGCGCCGACGGCCTCACCGCTCTCGGGTTCGGATATGTAGAGGTCGGCACGGTGACGGCCCACCCGCAGCCGGGAAATCCACGCCCGCGGCTGTTCCGGCTGGCCGCGGACCGGGCCATCGTGAACCGGATGGGCTTCAACAACCAGGGATCCGTCGTCGTCGCGGACCGGCTGCGAGAACAGCGCGCCAAGCGGCGCGGCCGCCGCCCGGTCATCGGGGTCAACATCGGCAAGACCAAGGCGGTCCCCGAAGCCGAAGCGGTGACCGACTACGTCACCAGCGCCCGCCGCCTCGCGGAATTCGCCGATTACCTGGTGATCAACGTCAGCTCGCCCAACACCCCGGGATTGCGAGACCTGCAGGCAGTGGAGCGGCTGCGTCCGCTGCTCGCCGAGGTCCGCGCGGCACTCGACGCCGAAGGACACCGAGGCCTGCCGCTGCTGGTCAAGATCGCCCCCGACCTCGCAGACGAGGACGTCGACGCCGTCGCCGATCTCGCGCTCGACCTGGAACTGGACGGCATCGTCGCGACCAACACCACGACCGCTCGCAACGGGCTGGACACCGATCCGGCGCTCGTGGCGGCTGTCGGCACGGGCGGCCTGTCCGGTGCTCCGCTGAAGCGGCGATCGCTGGAGGTGCTTCGGCGGCTGCGCGCCCGTGTGGGCGACCGGCTGGTCCTCATCGCGGTGGGCGGCGTCGAGACGCCCCAGGACGCTTGGGAGCGGATCCGGGCCGGCGCCACCCTGGTGCAGGGCTACACCGGGTTGGTCTACGGTGGGCCGCTGTGGCCCAGGCGCCTCCACAGAGGTCTGGCCCGGCTGGTCCGCGACAGCGGATACTCCTCCATCCACGAGGCCGTCGGCGCAGACGCCGAAGCGCAGCACCTGCGCGGCTGATCGGGCGCTCCCGAAAAGGAACGCCCGATCAGCGTCCATCAGCGTGCCGCGAGGGGCACGCCGACATCGAGTTCTGCGCCCAGGAGCGGGCCCGCCAGGTGAGAGGGGCGAAGCCGGACGCCGGTGACACGCTCGGCCAGGGCCAGGGCCGCAGCGCCCGGATCCGTGTCCGCGGCGTCCCCGTCCAATCCCACCGCCCGCATCTCCTCGTTCAGTGCGTCAGGACGGGTGCCCCGGCGCACGTGCGGTGAACAGACATCGAAGAAGGTCTGCAGTACCCCGTCGATGACCCAGCGGAACTCGTACCGGTGCTCTGCCAGCACCCGGACCGAAACCAGTTCGGTCTCCGCTGACAGGGAGCGGTAATTCTCCGGGCGCGTGGTGCGGCACCCGGTGGGCTCCACGAGGACGGTCCACCCGTTCAGCGACAGGGCGTGCACGGTCATCGGCGGGCTGCCCTCGGCGGACAACCCGGCCTCGACGGCTTCGGCGATCGGCAGGCAGCGGAGACGGCGCTCGTCCACGCCGAGTCGGCCGAGCGCCTCGGCCTTGCTCAATCCACGGATGTAGGACAGACAGTACGCTTCAGCGAGATCCGGCTGAGTCTCCCGCAACCAGGCATAGTCGCGGGCGCGCGCAACGGGCATCGGCCCTTCTCCTCCGAGTACACGGTTCCTGTTGGGATGGATGTTCTCGTTCTCTGGGAACGATTCCGCTCCGTCGGCGGATTCCCTTGAGAAAGTACGTTAGGCGGACCGTTTCAGGACACCGCCAAGGGGCTGGCGGGTCGGGTCCGGGGTAGTAGGGGCCGGCGCCCTCAGGAAGGAGGCCGCCCCACGGCGATCCACCTTACGCTCGGGGGAGGGGTGCCTGTGCACCGAGAATGCCTTCCACGGCGTCAGGTGCGCCACACAGCAGTACTCAGCCTTTCTCGCCATCCTCCTCATCGTCCTGTCCGTCCTTGGTACCGGAGTCGCTGTCGGCGTCGGCGCCGCCCTCCAGTTCCTGCCCAACCCCGTCCAGGTAACTCCTACCCGGCTGAGTCGTACCGAGTAGTTGCGACACCGTGACCATGGTGTAGCCCTTCTCGTCGAGCCGCTCCACGATGGAGGGGACCGCGTCGACCGTGCTGTCGTGGATGTCGTGCATCAGGATGATCGACCCTGGCTGGGCTCCGGAGACCGCGCGCTGTGCGACCGTGCCGGAATCGCGGTCCCGCCAGTCGTTGGTGTCGACATCCCAGATGATCTGGGCCTGCCCCAGCTCCTCGGTGACCTCGGCGACGGTGTCGTTTGTGGAGCCGTAGGGCGGACGCATCAGATCCATGGTGTACCCGGTCTCCCGGCGCACCAGGGCGTCGACCGCGCTGAGCTCCTCGCGGACACCGTCCGCGCTGAGTCCGGCGAGATCAGGGTGGTGCTCGGTGTGGTTGGCGACCTCGTGGCCATCGGCGTATTCGCGGCGCACCGTGGTCGGGTGTTCGCGGATCGGCTCACCGGTGACGAAGAACGTGGCCTTCGCATCATGTTCGGCGAGTACGTCGAGGATTTCGGGGGTTCGGCTGCCGGGACCGTCATCGAAGGTCAAGGCGACACACTTGGATTCCGGAGTGGAGCAGTCGGGCCCGTCGCCGTGTGCCTGGAGGACACCGGGGACATTCGAGCCGGAGGGATCTCCCTTGGGTGCCGTGGCTGCTTTTGCGATCTGGAAGTCGGTGGTGACGACAGTCGCCGCGGCCCGGGCGCGCTCACCGAAACCGGACAGAAGAGGGGCGGCGTCATCCGCGGAGATGACGGCGTTGACGCGGCCGGACTCCACGGGTGCGATCTGCCCCTCGTCGAACTCCACGACGAGGTCGCCGTCGGGGTTGAAGCCCATGGAGTCGTAGAGGCGCGCGATCGGGTGCAGCTCTGCGGTGCCGACGTCGCCCTCGTCCTTGAGCTCCTCCTTCACCAGCGCGTCGAGGCTGTCGAGCTCCTGCTGGCCGGCGAGCAGTTCGGTCGAGTAGGCGGTGTGTCCGCTCTTTGCGTCGTACCAGTAGGTGGTATACCCGGTGCGCTCTCCCTCGGAGTCCTTCTCGTCCCGGGCGAGCCGGACGGCGACGACGTCGTCGCCCGCGACACTGAGGTCCCAGCCGATCGTGATCTTCTCGGCTCCGGGGTTGGCCGCTGTGAAGTCGGTGACCTCCTGGTCGGTGATCCGGGCCAGGCTGTCGGTCAACGGGGCGGCGTTGGGGATCGTGGGGTAGGACACCTCGACCGCGACGTCGCCGTCCTCGGTGGTCTTCTCCTCGCCGAGGCCCACCACGTTCTCCGGGGCGACAACGGTGAGCTCATCGGCCTCGCCGGTCGCCTTGGGACGGTCGTCCTCCTGCTCTGAGCTCTGCTGGGCCTCCTGGACGGAACAGGAGGAGAAAGCCAGGACGATGATCGCGGAGAGGGTGCTGATGCGGATGGTCCCCGTCCAGGGGTCGATGCCTGAAGCACTGCGGGGAGTACTGGTACGGCCGGGGGGTTCTTTCGTCAAGGCAGGGCGTCTTTCCCTTATGCGGAGTGTCTGGACCCGATCGGTATGTCTCCGGGAGGACCGTGCGGGTTCCGGAAGGAGTGGTATCGGTTCGGACTCGGTATCCCATATATACGGGGCGCCACCTCCACAGAGCCGGAAGAAGACATGGTCGTGCCCAGTGCGGTCCCGTGAAACCGGGGACGGGGAGCCGGAAGGGGTATGGCCGCAAAGCGGCATGTACCTATACTGTCACCGCGGTCGGTACACACGCGGCGAAAGCCGCGTGTGTCGCAAGAGGGAACCCGGTGCGAATCCGGGACTGCCCCGCAGCGGTATGTGGGAACGAAAGTCGCCACAAGCACTGGGCGTCCGCGCCTGGGAAGCGGCGGCCGGTAGGAGGATGCGGCGGTCACCGCCGCGCCGCGCCCACAAGTCCGAATACCTGCCCACCGCCCGCGGAAGCATTCGCTTCCGCGGTGGTCCGCGTGCCTCGAGGGAGGGCATGGGTGGGCGCCGCCCTCGCATGCCCTTTTCGACTCCCGGACCTTCAGGCTGATCGACGAGGGGAAGAAGAAGCCATGCGAAACCGCGGCACGATCCATGGCGGTGGCGCCACGACCACCGTTCACGGTTACCCGCGTATCGGCCCCGACCGCGAACTCAAGCGGGCGAGCGAGGCCTACTGGGGCGGCGAGATCTCCGCGCAGGAGCTCGACGCGGTCGCGGCGCGGCTGCGCCGCGATGCCTGGGAGACCCTCCGCGACGCCGGAGTCGGACAGATCCCGTCCAACACGTTCTCCTACTACGACCACATGCTCGACACGGCGGTGCTCTTCGGTACGCTCCCCGGCCGCTTCGGCCCGCCGCCCGGAGCGGCCGAGGGCCGCGAGGCCGAACTGCGGCACTACTTCGCCATGGCCCGGGGCACCGACGACGCCGCACCCCTGGAAATGACGAAGTGGTTCGATACCAACTACCACTACCTCGTCCCCGAGCTGTCACCGCACACCCGCCCGCACGTGGCCGGCGGCAAACCGCTGTCGGAGTACACCCAGGCCAAGGGGCTGGGCATCGAGACCCGCCCGGTACTGGTCGGGCCGCTCACCTTCCTGCTGCTGGCTAAACCGGCCTCCGGTGCCCCGGAAGGGTGGCGGCCCCTGGACCTGCTCGACGATCTGCTCCCTTGCTATGCGGAGCTGCTCGGGCGCCTGGCCGCGGCGGGTGCCCGAACCGTGCAGTTGGACGAGCCGATCCTGGCCACAGATGAGGGTCGGGCGGAACTCGGTGCGCTGAAGCGTGCCTACACGGCGCTCGGCGACCTCGCCGAACGGCCCGAACTGCTCGTCTCGACCTATTTCGGCGCGATCGGTTCCGAGGCATTGGAGGTTCTGAAGCGCACCTGCGTGGAGAGTATCGGCCTGGACCTGGTGAGCGGCCCCGAGTCGGTCCATGAGCTCGCGAGCGTCTCCGGTCTGGGTGACAAGACCTTGGTCGCCGGGGTCGTTGACGGCCGCAACGTGTGGCGTGCCGACGTCGCCACGGCCCTCTCGACTTTGGGCTCCCTGTTGGGCCTGGCCCGCGAGGTCGCGGTGAGCACATCGTGCTCGCTGCTGCACGTGCCCATCGACCTGGATCTCGAGACCGGCTTGGCCCCACAACTGCGTGAGCGCCTGGCCTTCGCCCGGCAGAAGGTCGACGAGGTGGTCCTGCTCGGCCGCGCGATGTCGGCCGACAGCGAAGGCATCGCCGCGGAGCTGGACCAGGCGCGCACACCGGCGCCCCCACTGTTCACGAATCAGCGGGTACGCGCTCGGCTCGACGCGCTCGGAGCTGAGGATTCCTGGGCCAGGGCCGAGCAGCGCGAAGAGGCCGGCGCCGGCAAGGAGCCGCTGCTGGCGACCACCACCATCGGTTCGTTCCCGCAGACGGCCGATGTGCGCCGGGCACGCGCCGACCACCGGGCCGGGAGAATCGGCACCGATGAGTACGAGCAGCGCATACGCGCTGAGATCGACCGCGTCATCGCGCTGCAGGAGGACATCGGCCTGGACGTGCTGGTCCACGGCGAGCCCGAGCGCAACGACATGGTGCAGTACTTCGCCGAGCGCCTGGAGGGGTTCACCACCACTGAACGGGGATGGGTACAGTCCTACGGTTCGCGGTGCGTGCGCCCGCCGATCCTCTACGGCGACGTCTCACGGCCCGAGCCGATGACGGTCGACTGGATCACCTATGCCCAGTCGCGCACGGCCAAACCGGTCAAGGGGATGCTCACCGGCCCGGTGACGATGCTGGCGTGGTCGTTCGTCCGGGACGACCAGCCGCTGGGCGATACCGCTCGCCAGGTGGCACTCGCCCTGCGCGACGAGGTCGGGGACCTGGAGCGCGCGGGAATCCGGCACATCCAGGTCGACGAGGCCGCCTTGCGCGAGCTGTTGCCGCTGCGCGCACAGCAGCGCGCCGACTACCTCGACTGGGCGGTCAACGCGTTCCGGCTGGCCACGTCGGGGGTGGCGCCGAGTACGCGGATCCACACCCACATGTGCTATTCGGAATTCGGCCGGATCGTCGGGGCGATCGAGGCGCTCGGTGCCGACGTCACGAGTGTTGAAGCCACTCGTTCGCACATGGAACTGGTGGACGACCTCGCCGCTGCCGATTACCAGCGGGGGATCGGTCCCGGTGTCTACGACATCCATTCGCCGCGGGTGCCGTCGGTGGAGGAGATCGAGGCGGCGCTGCGCGGTGCGTTGCGAGCGGTCGCCCCGGAGCGGCTGTGGGTCAACCCCGACTGCGGGCTGAAGACCCGGGGCTATGCCGAGATCGAGCCGGCCCTGCGGAACATGGTGGAGGCGGCGCGGCGGATCCGGGCGGACCTGACCGGATGACGGCCGGCCCTGCGGGGCCGTCCCCCGCAGGGCTGCGGTAGGAGGCTCGGCAGGAGAAACGAGGGTGTGCGGGCGCGGCGCCCGCACACCCTCGCTGCTGTACTCGGGTTGTAGCCGTCAGCGGCCCGATCAGTTGCCGATCATGTTCAGCGACTGCTGGCCGAGGTCGTTCATCATGCCTTCGACGTCGCTGTACTCCAGCGGGGCCGGGGTGTTCTCGTCAGCGGAGAGCCCAGGGGACATCGAGAGGTAGACCTCGACGTTGATGTTCCCTTCGCGGATGAGCAGAGTGGCGACCGAGTAGTTGGTTCCGATCGTCTCCTGGGTGGTGAAGACGAGCTTGGCCTCTTCGCCGAGGTTGATGTCCTCTTCCTCCAGGACCTCGGTCGGGGTGATCTCGTTGTCCTCATCGGTGGCGTAGTCGACGGCGGACTGGAAGTCGTCCTTGGCGCCCTCGATCGAGTCCGACCCGGAGTAGGGGGTGGCGTAGGCGATCGAGAATGTGCCGAACTGGTCGTTTTCGCCCTCGACGCTCCACCGGCAGGTGGAGGAGTAGTCGCTGAGGCTCTTGCTCCCGTCCGAAAGCCGGTACTCCTCCAGCTTGGATTCGGGGAGCGAAGAACAGGGGTCCTCAGGGAGCGCGTAGGGGGGCTCGCCCTTGGGGCCCTCGTTGCCTTCTTCGCCCTCTTCCGCCTCCTTCTCGGAATCCTTCTCTTCAGCCGGCGAGGAGGACGTGTCCTCAGGCGGCGAGCCGGCCTGGGCGTCGTCCCCGGTGGGACGCAGCAGCATGACCAGTACCGCGATCACCAGGACGATGATGACACCGCCGCCGGCGATCACGATCCACAGACCGGCACTGCTCTTCTTCGGCGGAGGGTAGCCGCCGCCCACGGGACCTCCGGCCCCTCCGGGGCCGTAGGGAGGCTGGCCGCCGGCGAACATCTGCTGTTCATGGGGCTGCTGGAACTGAGGGGTGCCGGCCCCGTGCTGGGGACCGGTGCCGTAGCCCTGAGGGTAGCCGGGCTGACCTCCGGTGCCGGGGTCTCCGTAGGGGGGTTGCTGATAAGGGCCGCTCGCATACTGCTGGCCGGGGTGGGGGCCACCCTGCTCGGGCCCGGGCTGACCGTAGGAGCCGCCATAGGGTGGCTGCTGCCCTCCAGAGTTGCCCTCGCCATCCTGCGGGAATTGCGGTGGCTGTGTGTAGGGTCCGTTGTCGCTCATGACTCCCCTCGCGCCAGCTGCGTTCTCAGTAGTCCGTGTGACGCGCGTTGGCGCGTTTGTGGTTCCATTCGAATGGCTCGCACGCCGCACACCAGTAGGCGCACGGCAGCCATGCACACCCGACCCGACCCCTCATACCCGCGCTACCGCGGACGGTGGGGATAGGAGTTCCGGTGCGTTCCCCATGTACGGGCCGGTCCGCCGCAGTCGGGCGGCTCAGCCCATGCAAAAGGCTCGGGACTTGGCATCTTAACTTCTGAGTGTGGCCCCGGTGCAGCGCGGTCCGGGAGAAACGTTGTGGATTGTCACCATTTCGTGGTGTGCTCGTGCAGGCACAGCCGACTGGCGAGACCCAATCCGCTCTGGTTGCGGAGGTATCGCAGAGGGGTAGAAGGCGTGGCTGAATTCGGCGCGGGATGATTTCTTCGAGATCGTTGCGCGATCGCAACCATCCGGCATCGGTTCCCCGGACGCGAGCGCTGATCGGGGATTACGGTAGAACCGCGATGGCCACCATCTCCCGAATCTCGTCCCACTGGTCACCGGACATGTGACAGGAAGGGCTGCGATGTCGTCTTCCACACCTCCGCCGCCCCACCCCGGGCTGGGCCGCCATCGTCGATACGGCTTCTTTGCCTGGTTTGTCTTCATCGTCGCCATCGGCGCGGTTCTGGCCCTGGCCGGCGGATGCCTGGCGGTGATGTACGGGCCAGTCCTCACCGGCGGCTGACCGGGCTGCGCGGCGGGGCCGGGCGGCCGTCTCAGAACATCGAGATGTGCACGTGGTCGAAGTGGTTCTCGGTGATACTGCCCCGGTCGGCCATGTCCCGCCAGCCCTCGTCGCCGCGGCGGATGTCCCAGATCTTCTGCCGGTAGATGATGTACATGATGCCCAGCCGGTCGGCGTTCTCCTGCGCCCACTCGGAGATGGCGTAGCCGTGGTCGATCTGGTCCTGCGAGGGCATCTGCCCGTTCTTGTCGACCATGAAGTCACACGCCCGGCCCTTGGGGTGCTCACCCACGATGTAGCCCCCCACGGGGCGGTAGCATCCGACGCCGCCGTGCTCTTTGTTCTCCCCGAACTTCTCGATGATGAGTTCCCGCATCTGCTCGGTTCGCGGGGTGAGGTTGTACTTACCGCCCATCGTCTGCTCGGGGTAGTCGGCGATCAGCTCCTGGACCTCCTCCCGTTGCTCCTCGAGCTCATCCAGGTCCGCCTCCACTTCGGCGACCTTCTCGTCGGCACTGGCCTGCGCCTTCTCGTCACGGGCGATGGCCTGCTCCAACTGCTCGACCTTGTCGTGGTTGGTGGTGGACAGGTGCGAGACGATCTGGGCCTGGTCAATGATGTCCTGCGGCTCCTCCTCCACGAAGAGGGTCAGTGAGGGATCGACGCCGCCGCTGGTGTAGCTGGCGATCGCGAGCCGACGGACCTGCTCTTGTGCCTCGTCGACCTTCTCCTGCGTCTTCTCTGCGCGCTTCTCGGCTTTTTCCGCGTCCTCCATGACGCCTTCCATGTCGCGCAGTTCACCGTTGTACTCGCCGCTCAGCTTGTCGGCGCGGTCGCGAAGGGAGTCCAGGCTCTCCTCGGGTTCCATGGGAGGCATGGCGGCCGCCGCGGGCGAGGAAGCGGGCACTACGGTGCAGGCCGCCAGTAGAGCCGCAGCCAGTGCCGACGCCGGGCCGCGGCGGTGGATGGCACGGCAGAAGGCCGTGGCCGCGCTCCAGTACGGGCGTGGGGGATCGGGCGCCCAGAAATCAGCGAAGTCGTCCGCATCGGTTGATCGTTCGGGCTCCACGTAGGCCGCTCCTCGACTGGCGCGAGGGGCCCGCAGGAAGGCGGGCCCCCGAACATGGGTCTGATGCTCAAGCGGCAGCGCGTTCTTCTTACCGCGCGCCGGGCCCGCGGGCAGGGGCGGGGAGATCCGGCCCCGTGCCGATCGCTTCATCCACGCACACGGGCCGCTGTCGAGTCTACGGCTCCCGGCAAGTATGGGGGCGGATGTCGCCATGAGAGTGTTTCTGACCAGGTGATCAACGCGGTCGTGCGGGGTGGGAGCGCGCGAACGCGCGAACGCCCGAATGTGATGTTGCTCTCAGTAGTCGTTCGGTCTTGGGTAACGGTTGAATTTCGTCCATGTGTCCGGGGATTGACTTGTGTCTCAAGAGGGCGTTTTCTTTTGGGAGCGCTCCCAAGCGTCGGGGGGAATGGGGCGTGTTCAGGCTGGATTTCCTTGATGTAAGGGGTCGCAAAATGACTATGCGTATGCGCGGTGCCAGAGCGGCCGCCGCGTTGGTGGGTGGAGGAGCCCTGGTACTCGCCGCCACCGCGTGCGGCGGGGACGGCGGTTCCGGCGGTGACGTCGAGCTGGTGATCGACACCTTCGGCGTGATGGGCTATGACGAGCGCATCAAGCAGTTCGAGGAGGAGAACCCCGGCGTCACCGTCGAGGAGCGCAACGTCACCGACGTCGCGGACTACACTCCCCAGCTTCAGCAGAACATCGCTGCGGGCAGCGGTGCGGGCGATGTGGTGGCCATCGAGGAGGCCAACATCGCGCAGTTCCTCGTCCAGGCCGACAAGTTCGCCGACCTGAACGAGTACGGCGGCGCGGACCTGAAGGACGACTTCCTCGAGTGGAAGTGGGAGCAGGGCACCACGCCCGACGGCGCGCTCATCGGGCTCGGCACCGACATCGGCGGCATGGGCATGTGCTACAACGTGCCCCTGTTCGAAGACGCCGGTCTGCCCACCGACCGCGAGGAGGTCGGCGAGCTCTGGCCGACCTGGGACGACTTCATCGAGACGGGCGAGGAGTTCATGGAGGCCGACACCGGTGCCTCCTTCGTCTCCACGATCCAGCCCTACTTCCGCGCGGTCACGGCCCAGGCCGGGGGCGAACCCTTCCAAGACACCGAGGGCAGCCTCGTGCTGGAGGAAAACGACGCCACCCGCGATTCCTACGACACCGTCACCGACATGTCGGAGGCGGGCCTGTCCGCGAGCCTGCCGATCTGGTCGGACGAGTGGAACGCCGGTATTCAGAACAACACCTTCGCGACTCTGCCCTGCCCGGCCTGGATGCTCGGCCACATCGAGAGCACCGCGGGCGATGAGGGCCTGGGCCGCTGGGATGTCGCCGCTGTCCCCGGAGGCGGAGGCAACTGGGGCGGTTCCTTCCTCGCAGTGCCCGAGCAGAGCGAGCACCCCGAAGAGGCGGCCGAGCTCGCCAAGTTCCTGACCAGCCCCGAGGGGCAGCTCTCCGCGTGGAACGAGGCCAACACGCTGCCGTCCTCCCCGGAGGCGCTCGAAAGCCCTGACGTGACGGAGTTCACCCGCGAGTACTTCAACGACCTGCCGGTCGGTGAGATCTACGCTCCGTCGGCCCTGGAACTGGAGCCTGTCTATTACGGACCGGACACCCAGAGCATCGACGACGCCTTCCGCGCCGCACTGGAGTCGGTCGAACAGGGCCAGGCGTCCCCCAAGGAAGGGTGGGACACCGCGGTCGAGGAGAGCAAGCGCGCGGTGGGCGAAGGCTGACCCCGCGCACGATCAGGGCGGCCCGGTAACTCCCCTTGGCGGCGGAACATTCCATTTCTCCGCCGTCAGAGCCGGGCCGCCCGCCCATTCATCCGATTTCACGAATAGGAGCGCGACGTGACATCACTGCAGCGCGGCGCCCCCCCGTCCGCACGCCACGCGGACGCCCCAGCGAAAGGTCCCTCACGGCCGCAGCACAGGCGGCGAAAGGATCCCGGCAGCCGCGGGCGGTTCCTGTCCAGCGTGGACCTGAAGGCTTCGCCGTACCTTTTCATCGCCCCGTTCTTTTTGCTGTTCGGGGCCTTCGGCCTGTTTCCGTTGCTCTACACGGTCTGGGTCTCCTTCCACGAATGGAGCCTGATCGGCGGTAACGAAGGCTTTATCGGCCTGGACAATTATGTCCGGCTTTTCAGCGACGCAAAGTTCTGGAACTCGCTGTACAACACGCTGGGCATATTCGTCATCGCGGTCATTCCGCAACTGCTGGTAGCGCTGCTGCTCGCCGACACCCTGAACCGCGCGGTGCGTGGGAAGTCGTTCTTCCAGATGACGATGATCCTGCCCTACATCACCTCCATCGCCGCCCTGGCGATCGTCTTCAGCCAGCTCTTCGGTTCGGAGTTCGGCCTGATCAATCAGGCACTCGGCTATCTCGGGATCGATCCGATCAACTGGCGCGGAGAGAAGTACTTCTCCTGGGGAGCGATCGCCTTCATGATCGACTGGCGCTGGACCGGCTACAACGCGCTGATCTACCTCGCTGCGATGCAGTCCGTGCCCAAGGACGTCTACGAGGCGGCCTCCCTCGACGGGGCCTCCCGCATGCGGCAGTTCTTCCAGATCACCATCCCCATGCTGCGGCCGACCATCATCTTCACCGTCATCATCTCCACGATCGGGCAGATGCAGCTGTTCACCGAACCGGCCATCTTCGACACCGGGGGCGCCATGCAGGGCGGCACCCAGGGCCAGTTCCAAACGGTGATGATGCTCGTCTTCCAGGAGGCCTTCCGCTACGGCAACTACGGCTATGGATCGGCCATCGCCTGGGTGCTGTTCATGCTGGTCGTCCTGCTTGGACTGATCAATGTTGTGATGACAAGCCGTATCCGGAGTGCGACATGACAGCGACGACGATGACCCCCCCTCCCGCGACGAGCCGCGGACGGCTCCGCCGGATGCGCGAGACGACGCCGCTGACCTACTTCGCGCTGATACTGACCGTACTGACCTCGATCTTCCCCCTCTGGTGGATGTTCGTCATCGCCACGCGGACCAGCTCAGCGGCATCCCAGTGGCCGCCGGCCCTGCTGCCCGGCGGCCGCCTGCTGGAGAACATCGACCGGTTGTTCGCCAACACCACCGCGAACTTCACCACGGGCCTGATCAACTCGCTGGTCGCCTCGACCACCGTGTCGGTCTCCGTGGTGTTCTTCTGCTCGCTGGCCGGGTTCGCACTGGCCAAACTGCGCTTCTCCGGCCGGACGTTCTTCACCGTTGCGGTGGTCGTGACCATGGCGGTGCCCGTCCAAGTCGGGATCATCCCCCTGCTGATCCTGATGGACTGGCTGGGCTGGCGGGGCCAGCTGCAAGCGGTGATCGTGCCGTTCATGGTGAGCGGGTTCGGCGTGTTCATGATGCGCCAGTACGTACTGCAGACCATTCCCGACGAACTCATGGAAGCGGCCCGCATCGATGGCTGCTCCACTTTCCGGATCTACTGGAGCATCGTCCTTCCCGCGCTGCGCCCGGCCATGGTCGTGCTGGGACTGCTCACCTTCATGCAGGTCTGGAACGAGTTCATCTGGGCTATCGCCGTGCTCACCCCGGACAACCCCACGGTGCAGTTCTCGATCAACCAGCTCAACGAGTCGGCCTACTCCCGCGATTTCGCCCTCATGTTCACGGGAGCGACGTTCGCGACCCTGCCCCTGCTGATCATTTTCTTCGTGCTCGGCCGTCAGCTTGTCGGGCGCATCATGGAAGGTGCGATCAAAGCGTGACATCATCACAGACGTCTTCTGCCGCGGAAACAACCGCCGCGCTCGGCGAAGAGCAGGGGGCGGCCGTTCGATTCCCCGAAGACTTCACTTGGGGTGCCTCGACCGCGTCATTCCAGATCGAGGGGTCCACCACCGCCGACGGCCGCGGACCGAGCATCTGGGACACCTTCTCCGCCACCCCCGGCAAGGTGCTCAACGGCGACACCGGGGAACCGGCCGTCGACCACTACCACCGCTACCCCGAGGACATCGAGCTCGCGCGCGGGCTCGGGCTCGGCGCCTACCGGTTCTCCATCGCCTGGCCCCGGGTCCTCCCCAAGGGCAGCGGTACGGCCAACCAGGCGGGGCTGGACTTCTACCGGCGGCTGATCGACACCGTGCTGGAGGCCGGGATGGAGCCCTGGCCCACCCTCTACCACTGGGACCTGCCGCAGGCACTGGAAGACGCGGGGGGCTGGCCCGCTCGCGATACCGCCTACCGCTTCGCCGAATTCGCCGAAGTCGTCCGGGATGCCCTCGGGGACCGGATCACACACTGGACCACGCTGAACGAGCCCTGGTGTTCCGCGTTCCTCGGCTATGCCGACGGTGCGCACGCCCCAGGGCGCAACGAACCCGCCGCGGCGCTGGCAGCGACCCATCACCTGCTGCTCGGCCACGGCCTGGCAGCGGCCGTACTGCGCGAAGGCCAGGGCGGCGCCTCGCGTCGCGTTGGGATCGTGCTCAACCAGACGACAGTGCGTCCCCACAGCACCGACCCCGTCGATATCAGCGCCGTGCGGCGTGCCGACGGTGTGCGCAACCGCATCTTCACCGGGCCGCTGTTCCAGGGCGCCTACCCGGTCGATGTCATGGCAGACCTCGCGCACATCAGCGACTTCGCGTTCGTGCGGGACGGCGATCTCAGTGTCATCTCCGCCCCGCTGGACCACCTGGGCATCAACTACTACAAGCCGGAATGTGTGGCGGCCTCGGCTGACGGCATCGACCCCGAATACATCGAAAGCGGTGGTGACGGCAGCGCCTACGTCGGCTGCGACGACCTGGTATTCGTGCGGCGCGGACTGCCGCGTACCGACATCGGCTGGGAGATCGACGCAACCGGCCTCTACGACGTGATCACCCGGTTGGCCGCGGAATGCCCCGGCGTTCCCCTCTACATCGCGGAGAACGGCGCGGCCTACGATGATGAGGTCTCCGCAGACGGCGGTGTCCATGACCGCGACCGAGTGGCCTATATCGACACCCACCTGCGCGCGGTCCACGAGGCCATGGGGACGGGCGCGCCGGTGAAGGGCTACTTCGTCTGGTCCCTGCTGGACAACTTCGAATGGGCATGGGGCTATTCGAAGCGCTTCGGTGTGATCCACGTCGATTACACGACCCAGCGCCGCCGCATCAAGGACAGCGGGCACTGGTACGCCCGCGTGGCGGGCAGCGGTGAGCTCCCGCCGGTGGGAGCGTAGTCCCTCGCGGAGACGCGGGGTCTCCGCGAGGCGGGTGTAATTGTGGTGTGGGCGCGCGATCGGCGTGCGTGAGGGTACGGGGAAGCGGAGAAGGTGGGTAATGAACGGTGGCCGGCGGCCGACACTGGAGATGGTGGCCCTGCGTGCGGGGGTGGGGCGGGGTACCGTATCGCGCGTGATCAACGGTTCTGACCAGGTCAGCCCCGCTACGCGAGCGGCCGTGCAGAACGCCATCGCCGAATTGGGTTATGTGCCCAACCACGCCGCCCGCACCCTGGTCACCCGCCGCACGGACACCATCGCGCTGGTCGTCTCCGAACCGGACGAGCGCCTGTTCGCCCAGCCCTTCTTCGCCGATATCGTCCGCGGAGTCAGCGCCGTGCTCAACGAGCGGGAGCAGCAGCTCCTGCTCGCCACGTCGCGCTCCGCGGACGAGCACGACCGGCTTGGGGACTACCTGACCGGCCATCACGTCGACGGAGTCCTCCTGGTGTCGCTGCACAGGGACGACCCCCTGCCCGACCGCCTCGCCGAAGCGGGCGTCCCGTGCGTGATCGGCGGGCGCCCCCAGTGGCAGACCCGATACCCCATCCACTATGTCGACATCGACAACATCGGCGGTGCCTACATGGCGACCCGCCGACTGATCCAGACGGGGCGCCGACGCATCGCGACGGTGGCCGGCCCCCACGACATGGTCGCGGGCGAGGACCGGCTGGAGGGCTACCGCAAGGCGCTGCGCGACTCCGGCCGCGCGGCACCCGGGGAGCTGATCGCCAGGGGAGATTTCAGTTTCGAGAGCGGGGAGGCTGCCATGCGCCGGCTTCTGGCCGCTGTCCCCGACCTGGACGGGCTCTTCGTAGCCTCCGATCCCATGGCGCTGGCCGCGATCCGGACGCTGCGCGATGTGGGGCTCCGTGTCCCCGACGATGTGGCGGTCATCGGCTACGACGACTCATCGTTCGCCTCCCACAGCGATCCTCCGCTCACTACGGTGCACCAGCCCACCGAGCGGATGGGCGCGGAAATGGTGCGGGTCCTCATCGACACCGTGGTGCCCAAAGCCGCCGGATCCAGTCGGCTGATCCTTGATCCCCATCTGGTGATCCGCGAATCGGGCTGAGGCCGCCGGCCGTACCCTCCCGGCCCTCTGGACGGCTGATCATCGGCTGTGCGACGCTGTGCACGCTTTCGCGGTGAGACAGGAGGGGTCGATGCCGCGCAATTCTGAGCCGCCGCCGTGCGGTCGTTGCCACGGAACAGGCAAGATCACCTATCAGCGGCCCAAGCGCGACGCGGAGGGGACGGTCATCTTCGTCGACAGTGTCGAGGATTGCGGTACGTGCGGGGGATCAGGCGTATGCGCATGAGACCGACACGGCAACGGTGCGTTCTCACCGACTGCGAGTGGTGCGCACGCCAGGATCTGACCTGCCGCTTCTGCGAAGGATCAGGCTGGTGGCGGCCTGAGCAGCCGCGCAGGGACGGAAACGGGGTGATCGACTGGGTCCGGGTCGAGGAGACCTGCCGCATGTGCGCCGGCACCGGCAAGGAGCACAACCCCCTGAAGCAGCCGTCAGGAACCTGACCCGTTGAGCGGGCCGCTGGGCCCCCCGCGCCTGGGCGCTCCTTGCGCGGGGATACGGTGAAACCGCCGCTGATAGGGAACGGGCCGGGAGGGATTGCGACATGCGCTGGGTGACCTACCTGTCGCCGAGCGGGGGCGGCGAACGCTCGGGCGCCGTCGATGACGGGTACGTCTTCGGCTATCCGGGTGACCAGAGCGTTTCCGAACTGCTGGCCGACAGTCGCGGCGCGCTCGCCGACGCATTCCAGCAGGCGCTGGCGGCTCCGGTGGAGATCATCATCGAGTTCGAAGCGCGCCTGTGCGCGCCCCTGCGCCCAGCGGTGCCGGTTCCGGCGCGCACGGTCAAGGAGCGGCTCGGTATCGCCCCGTCGCTGGTCCGCGGTACCGACGACGGTGCGGTGCTGCCGCCGGGAGCCGACGCGCTGTCGGCCGCAGTGGGCGCAGCCGCCGTCTTCGGCGAATCGGGTCGGCCTGTCGGCTACATGCCGGCCTGTCTCTGGCGCACTCCTGATAGGGCACCGGCGGGGCTCAGCCTTGGGCCGGCCATTGTGACCCGGGAGGAGTTGGCCGACTCGGCTCTGCGGGTGACCGCCGCAGTGGAGGACACGGAGCTCGCCGGCGCGACCGTCGACAAAGGATTCGCATGGGCGCCGGGCGCACGGGGCGACGTCGTCGCCGAGCTGCCCGCGGAGACCCGGTTGCTGGAGCGGGGGGAGGAGCTTTTCGTGGACGGCGGTCCGCTTGGCGCGTTCGAGATCCGGGTCGGTTCCGGGGCCTGAGACCACCTGCTCCGTTCAGCGCCGCCTTCTGGTGAACGAGGCTTGCTCGGTGTGTTTCGGCGGCCGCGTGTCAGGAGCACACGGTTCTCTTCTCGGCATTGTCCATTCCCCGGCCTGAGGGGTTTCGGCTTTACCGTGCGTCCAATGGTGCGCCTGCCCCGGCATATGCGGACGTCTCCGCCCGGGCGTCCCCGCGCAGGAGTGCCTCTGCGGGAAATTCGTCATATAAGCACATCCGCCCATGAGTGCTTGGCCGCATAACGCGTGCGCAAGCACAGTTCTTTACTAACGGCAGGGCAGCGATCACTCTCGGTGATTTGTGTGCTCAAAAAGTTATAGACGGAGGTGAAGGGAGGGGAAATCCAATATCGCCTGAAGGATGGGGCTCTTGCGTATATGGCTGCCTTGTAGTCGAATGTTCGGTGCACCATGATCCGGAATGTGGGGATGGCTGCTGGATCCGAAGCCTCTGCGCGGATTGGTAGGCTATGAACCCCACGTGCACCAATTTCAGATTCGCGGTGCATGATGCCTCTCCCCTCATGAGGCACGTCGTTGCTCTGGGGATTCCCCGTTCCCCGGCGCTGCCCGCATATGCGGTCGGCCAGACCGGTCTCTCCCAGTGCCCCTTCAGGGTTCCTGAGGCACACACGAGAGGCATCGCTCATGAGGGCCAATATCCATCACCGGCTGCGGTGACACGAAAGGTTGCGAGGGTCCGTGCCGACACGAGCGACAGAAGATGGAGCTGACGCCCCGTACGAGGAGCCGCCGGCCGACACTGCCGGGGCTTTGGCCAAGCGCTCTGCGCGCTGGTGGGCGCCGCGCGACTGGCGTGTGCGTTCCCGGCTCGTCGCTCTCATCGTCATACCCACCGCTGTAGCCCTCGTACTGGGCGGTCTGCGGATCTCCGAGAACGTCGTCAACACGGTCACCCACGACCGTATCGAGACGATGGCCTCACTGGGCCAGGCGGTCGCCGAGCTGTCCAACCAACTGGGCCGGGAGCGCCTGTACAGCGCGGCCTACATCGCCGACGATCCGGACTACCAGGGGCGGTCCGATGGGCTGCTGCGTGAACTCCAGGATCAGATCAAGGAGACCAAGCAGGCCCAGCAGAAGGTGGACAACGCGGTCGCTGAACTGGGGGATCCGGGTACCGAACTGGCGGCCGGCCGAATGCAGACGATGCTCGACTCCCTGAACGGCATCGATGCCGTTCGCGATGAGGTCACGAGCACGCGCATCACCGTCCTTCCCGCGGTCACCAAGTACCGGCAGGCGATCAACTCGCTCACGAGTTTCAATGAGACCATCGCGGAATCCACCGACGACACCGCCCTGCGCGAGAGCGTCCGGTCGATGACCGCGCTGAGCAAGGCCCGCGAACAACTGTCGTATGAATCCGCGCTGATGCTGCACTCGCTCGTGCGCGGCTCGATGTCGAGCGGGGTGCGGGAAGCCATCGACAATACCCGGGCGCGCTACGACAACGAGATCCAGAACTTCAACAGCAGCGCGACCCCCGAGCAGCGGCAGACTTTCGACAACACCTTCGCCGGTGCCGAGGTCAGCCAGATGGCGACCATGCGGATCCGGGTCATGCTGCGGGCCCAGACCGGTGAGAGGATCACCGGAATCGTGGAGGGCGACGCCGCCGGCGTCTATCAAGACGTCGCCGATACGACGATCAGCAAGATGGAGGAAGTCGAGGGGGTCCTGGGATCGGAGGTCGGCGACCGGGCGGCCGAATTGAGTTCGAACGCCCTCAATAGGGCGATCCTGGACTCCCTCATCGTCCTCGGTGTCCTCATCGCGGTCTTCGCCATCACCTCGCTCGTGGTCCGGTCGCTGGTCCGGCCGCTGCGCGCGCTGCGCGAAGGCGCTCTTCGGATCGCTGAAGAGGACCTGCCCGGATCGATCGCCCGGATGCAGGAGATGAGCGCCGCGCCCGAAGATGTCGAGATCGCCCCGATCAGCGTCTCCTCGCATGACGAGATCGGCGAGGTCGCTCGCTCCTTCGACGAGGTCCACCGGGTCGCGCTGCGGCTGGCCTCCGACGAGGCGGCCCTGCGCAGCAACGTCAACGCGATGTTCGTCAACCTCTCCCGGCGCAGCCAGACACTGGTGGAGCGGCAGCTCCGGCTGATCGACGGCCTGGAGCAGAGCGAGCAGGACTCCGACCGGCTCTCCGACCTGTTCCAACTGGACCACCTGGCGACCCGTATGCGGCGCAACAACGAGAACCTGCTGGTCCTCTCCGGGCAGGACAACACCCGCAAGTGGGCGCAGCCCGTCCCTCTGGTCGACGTGCTGCGCGGCGCCATTTCCGAAGTCGAGCAGTACGACCGGGTGAACGTCCGAGCCCCCTCGCACATCTCCGTCCTCGGCCGTCCCGTCAACGACATCATCCACCTCGTGGCCGAGCTGGTGGAGAACGCCACGTCGTTCTCCTCCCACGACACCCAGGTCTCGGTCACCGCCCAGGTTCTGGAGGGCGACGGGGTGCTGGTGGAGGTCACCGACAGCGGCATCGGCATGGCTCCGGAAGAGATCGACGCGACCAACCGGCGCCTGGCCGATCCCCCCGTCATCGATGTCGGCGTCTCGCGGCGCATGGGTCTGTTCGTGGTCAGCCGACTGGCCGCCCGGCACGGAATCCGGGTGCGACTGGCAGAAGCGCACAATGGCGGTGTCACCGCCTCCGCACTCTTCCCGCCCGACCTGCTCATTACACCGGTGGAGCAGCCCGCGCCGCCCGCGCTGGGAGCCGGCCCCTCAGCGCCCGACACCTACGCCGAGGCGGCCGCCGCCTTCGCGGCGAATCCGGCACCTCCCGAGCCGACCGACATCTGGTCGATGGGCCAAAGCGGCACCGGACGGCATGAGGAACTGCCGAAGCGGCAGCCGGGCACGTCGGCGCGGCCAGGAGAGCAGCCGGTCAGCAGCGAATACGCGTCGAGCGGGGGCCATCCGCGGGAGAAATCGGGGCACGGTCCGAACACGGAGAACCCCCCGAGCGGCGAGGACCTCTGGGACGGCGCGGGCTGGAACGTCCGCCCGGCTGCGGCCGAGGCCGCCGAACCGGCTGAGCCACCCGCCCAGCAGTCGTACACGACCGGCTCCTTCCCCACGGAGCCCACCGTGGCCGAACAGCCCCCCTATGAAGCGGGGCGGCCTACGGGGGCCGAGGAGCCGCCCGCCCGGCCGGCAGAGGACTCCCGTCCCTGGCACCAGGCGCCCGAACCTGCCGCCGGAGGAGTGTGGGATGCCGCCCGGAATCGGTCAGCGGAGCATGCCGCACCGCGTCCGGCCGATTCGGACGTACATGAGGGATACGGCTCCACCGCTTACCTGTCGAGGCGCTACGGGGGCGGCGGCGCAGGGCAGAACACGATCGTGCCGCCGTCCCCGGAAGAGAACGGAGCAGAGGCGCTGCCGATCTTCGATGCCATCGAGTCCAACTGGTTCCGCAGGCGGACCGGTGGTCCTGCCGTGGAACCGGTGACGGGTCCCCTGCCCCAGATCAACGGAGCCACCGAGGCCCGGACAGAATCCCAGGAACCGGGTCGGACCGCGCCCCAGCCCGCTGTGCCGCAGTCCCCCTCCCTCCCATCCGCATCCCAGGCCCCGCCCGCGGCGCAAAGGCCGCAGCCGTCCCGGCCGGAGGACAACTGGCGCTCGGATGCCGACCGCGGTTGGCAGGCCGCCCGCAGCGCGGCCGAACCCATCGCGGGCGGATTGACGTCGTCGGGCTTGCCAAAACGCGTTCCTAAAGCAAACCTTGTGCCGGGTACGGCTCCTCAACCGGAGAACGTGAGACAGATTCCGACCCGGTCGGCGGACCGGGTGCGCAATCGCTTCGCGGGCTTCCAAAAGGGGGTCCGCGAGGGACGCAACAGAACCGGCGAACAGCCGCCCGAGGAGAACTAGTGTTCAGCGTGAGCGCGGTCAGGCGCGGTCCGGCTCAACAGCGTGGCAGGGTCCGTGGACCCTGCCACAGGGGTGGCCGCAGAGCGCGGATGGTCCATGGACTAGCATCGTCCGCACTTCTCGCGGCAAGAAACCCCATAAGGTCACTACAGAAGAACACTCGGCTGGCGACCGGTACCTGTACGGGTAGCCGACGCGAAGGCTGGGACGGACAGGAGAGCAGATGAATCAACCGGTGAACGAGCTCAACTGGCTGATCACTGACTTCGCGAACCGTGTGCCGGATGTGGCCCACGCGATCGTCGTATCGTCGGATGGGCTTCCGCTCGCTTCGTCGGCTGGATTTCCTGCGGACCGGGCCGACCAGTTGGCGGCCATCGCCTCTGGTCTGTCCAGTCTGACCCAGGGGGCCTCGCGGGTCTTCGAAGGCGGGGCCGTCGCGCAGACCGTCGTCGAGATGGAGCGCGGGCTCCTGCTCATCATGTCGATCAGTGACGGATCGTGCCTTGCGGTGTTGGCGGCCGCAGAGTGCGACCTGGGACTGGTCGCCTATGAAATGACTCTGCTCGTCGAGCGGGCGGGGCGGGCGCTGACTCCGACGGCGCGTACCTCGGGAATCCACTGATCCACCACCGACAGGAGGAAGTGGTGGCACCTCACAGCAGAGATGCCGGGAGCGCCTCGTGGTTCGGACAGCAGCCCGCCAGCGCCCCCAGGGCGCTGGCGGACGGCCCGGGCAACGAAGATGTTCCACGACCAAGCCAGCAATCAGTCGACCAACAACCAAGGCCGGCGGCCGGCAATGCTCCCAGTTCGCTGGTGCGGCCGTATGCCGTTACACGGGGCCGGACCAAGCCGAAGTCCCAGTTGCCGCTCGAGGCGCTGATCTCCTCGACGCCGACGGCGCTTGCCGAATCGGGAACGCTGACCCCCGAGTGCCAGGCGATCAGCGATCTGTGCCGCGAATGGCGCTCGGTCGCGGAGGTCTCCGCCCTGTTGCGAATCCCGCTCGGTGTTGCCCGAGTGCTCGTGGCGGACATGTCCGAGCAGGGCCTGATCCAGATCAGGTCGTCGCTCAACACCGACAGCCGGCCCAACGCCAACCTTCTTGAAAGGGTGCTCAGTGGACTTCGCAAGCTCTAGCGCAGCCGAAGAGGGCGGTGCTGTGGCGAGTGCGATGACGTCGGTCAAGATCGTCGTCGCCGGAGGCTTCGGTGTCGGTAAAACGACGTTCGTGGGCTCTGTTTCCGAGATCGTGCCGCTGACCACCGAAGCGGTGATGACCAGCGCCAGTGTCGGCGTCGACGACCTGGCCAAGACGCCGGACAAGCAGACCACGACCGTGGCGATGGATTTCGGCCGGGTCTCCCTCGACTCCGACCTGATCCTGTACCTGTTCGGCACACCCGGTCAGCACCGGTTCTGGTTCATGTGGGACGACCTCGTCAAAGGAGCCATCGGCGCCGTAGTCCTGGTCGACACCCGCCGCCTCGCCGACTGCTTTCCCGCAATCGACTACTTCGAAGAGGCGCGGCTGCCCTTCGTTGTCGCGATCAACGGCTTCGACGGGTACTACCCGCACGCGGCAGCCGAGGTGCGCGACGCGCTCACCCTCAGCCCCGAGATTCCGATCGTCCAGGTGGACGCCCGGGACCGTGCCTCCACCAAGTCGACGCTGATCACGTTGGTGGAGCACGCCATCACGATGGGCGACCCAGGCAGAGCCGCGAGCCAGCCGACCTCCACCGGAGGCCAGAGCTCCTGGCGCTGAGCCGTGCTCCCGGCCCCTTTGCCCCGGACCGGGAGCATGGACGCGCACCAACCTGAACCGTGTCGCGCCCGAGCCCGCGCCCGCACTGTGCGCCGTCAAAGGCCGGACCGCTAAGGCACCTGCATCGCCACGGCGCGGACAGGAGCCCCGTCGCCGCTGGCCAACCGGATGGGAAACGCACTGAAGACCGGATCGGTGAAGTCGATCCGTTCCAGGTGGCACAGGTTCTCGATGATCGTGCCGCCGGCGCCCAGAATGGCGTGGTGCGCCGCCCAGTCGCTGCCCGGGTGGTCGCCGCGCGGGGTCGCGTCCGGGCTCGGCGCGTCGATGCCGATCGTGCGCACGCCCGCGTCGACAAGCATCCGCGCTGCCTCCCCGTCCAGGTAAGGATGGTCGAAATAGTACTCGGTCCGGTAGTAGGCGGACCAGCCGGTGTGCAGCAACACGACGGTTCCCGGTGTGCACGCCGCCTCCCACGGGGCCAGGTCGGCGCGTGTGATGGGGGTGCGGCCGCCGCGGCCGGTCACGTCGACCACGAGAGCCGGCCCCACGAACAGTTCCAGTGGGAGGTCGTCAAGGCGAGCGCCGTCGTCGGCGAAGTGGAACGGCGCGTCGGCATGGGTGCCGCTGTGCGAGCTCAGGCGCGCTTCGGTCGAGTTGTACCCGTCAGCACCGATGGTGGATGTCGGTACGAGCTCTGGAGTCCGGTCGCCGGGATAGGCCTGCGTGTCCGGCCCCAGCGGGCGGCTCAGATCGACGATTCGCGTTACGCGCACGGGCTCCTCCACTCCTCTTGGCCTCTTGCCGGATGTTTCGGGCCTTCCCGGCATGGTTACCACGTGCGTTCAACGGTGACCAGTCGGACAGGGGAGTGCGTCGCACGCCGCGACAGGGCAGGATGGTGGGTGATGACTTCGCGACCAGACCGGCCCGAGGAGCAGCCCGGCCCCGGTGCCAACGCCATGACCGACCGGTTCCACGACGTTGGCGAGCGTATCCTTGACGCCCTTCTCGAGGACTCCCCGGAGTGGGCGAGTGATCTGGGCGACCACAGGTTCACCGACCGCCTCAGCGACCACTCCGCCGACGCCGACGCGCGCCGCGCCGGAATGCTCACCGACGCGCTGGGCGCACTCGACGAGATCGACGACCTACTGCTGCCCATGGCCGACCGGGTGGACCTGGAGATGCTGCGCAACCGGGTCTCCGCCGACCTGTGGCGGCTGACAAAGCTGCGGCCGCACACGTGGGACCCGCTTGCGCAGTTGCCCGTCGACGCGCTCTACGGGTTGATCGCCCGCGAAACCCTCCCGCCCGGGGAGCGGCTGAGAGCGCTGGCCGCGCGCTGCCGCGCTGTGCCCGACTTCCTCGCGACCGCGCGAGATCGCCTCGCTGAAGGGCCGGGCATGCCGCGCGTGCACACCGAGACCGCCATCACCCAGGCGCGGGGGATGGCCGCAATGCTCGGCGGCGAGGTCGACGTGCTGCTGGAGCGCGAGCCGGGCCTGCGCTTCGAAGTCGAGGCGGCCCGCGATGCCGCCGCCGCGGCGGTGCAGGAGCACATCGACTGGCTGGCCTCCCGGCTGGAGCAGGCCAGTGCCGATCCGCGCCTCGGCGCACGCGACTACGCCGCGCAACTGTGGTACACGCTCGACTCCGAACTGTCGGAGGAGGCACTGCTGACGCGGGCTGAAAGCGACCTGCTCGCCACCGAGGAGGAGATCGCCGAGGTCGCCGCCGAGTACGATGGCCGCTCCCCCTATCAGGGGCAGGTGCGCGATGTGCTCGACCGGCTGGCCGCCGAAACCGCGACTACGGAGAGCACCATCCGACCGATGTGCGAGGAGGCCCTCGACCATCTGTACACGCGGATCCGTGAACTCGGCTTCGCCACGCTCCCCGATCGCCCGATCCGGGTCATCGACATGCCGGAGGCCCGGCGCGGCGTGGCCATGGCCTACTGCGATCCGCCGGGTCCGCTCTCCTCCGTGAGCGGGGAGCCCACGCTCATCGCTATCGCGCCTCCTCCCCAGGACTGGCCCCAGCAGCGCCGATCGTCGTTCTATCGCGAGTACAACGGCGCCATGCTGCGCAACCTCATGGTGCACGAGGGCGTGCCCGGCCACGCCCTCCAGCTCGCGCACGCCTTCGGCTACAGCGGCGGCACCCGCATCCGATCCGCGCTGTGGAGCGGGACGTTCATCGAAGGGTGGGCCGTCTACACCGAGTCCGTGCTGGCTTCGCTGGGGTGGGCCGAGGGAGCGACTGCGGACAACCAGCGGCTGCGCCTGGTCCAGCTCAAGATGCGATTGCGGATGATCATCAATGCCATTCTCGACGTGCGGGTCCATGCCTACGGCATGACCGAGGCCGAAGCCATGGCGCTGCTCGTCGACCGCGGCCACCAGGAAGAGGGCGAGGCCGCCGGGAAGTGGCGCCGTGCACAGCTCACCAGCGCACAGCTGTCCACCTACTACGCCGGCTACCGGGAGGTCGCTGATCTCGCCGCCGACCTGGCGCGGGCGCGTCCGGGCGCCGGACGGCGGGAAATCCACGACGCCCTGCTCGCCCACGGATCGCCGTCCCCGCGCCATTTGCGGACAATTCTGGGGCTTTGAACGGCGGTTCCAGATAGCGGTGCGGTAGGTGCCAGTGTCACAATGAACGGCGGTCGGTTACCGATCCCCTGCGCCTCCGGATCGCCTCGGCCTGCCCGTTTCAGGGCTTCACCGCCCTCCTGTCCCCTCGGAGTTGACTGAACAAGCCATGGCCACTGACCTTATTGTCGGATTCTTTACGCTGACGGCGCTGGAGATCGTTCTCGGAATCGACAACCTCGTCTTCATCTCGATCCTGGCGAACAAGCTCCCGGAACATCAACGCGAAAAGGCCCGCAAGCTCGGCATCGGCCTTGCGCTGGTCAGCCGCCTGGTACTGCTCGGGTCGATCGCCCTGATCATGCGGTTGACGACACCGCTGTTCACCCTCTTCGGGCACGACTTCAGCGGCCAGTCACTGATCCTGCTCATCGGCGGGCTCTTCCTCATCGGCAAGGCCACCTACGAGATCCACGACAGCCTGGAGGGCGAGGAGGACCACTCCGGATCCAAGGTGCGCGCCGCCATGGGAGCGGTACTCGTCCAGATCGTCGCCTTGGACGTGGTGTTCTCACTGGATTCGGTCATCACTGCAGTCGGCATGATCGGTGACAAGGAGGGCGGCGTCTGGGTCATGGTCGCCGCCGTGGTGATAGCGGTCATCGTCATGCTGGTGTCTTCGGGGCCGCTCAGCCGGTTCGTCCACGACCACCCCACGGTCAAGATGCTGGCCCTTGCGTTCCTGCTGCTCATCGGTACGACGCTGGTAGCCGACGGCCTGGGCTTCCACGTACCCAAGGGCTACATCTATACCGCCATGGGATTCTCGCTGTTCGTGGAGGTCCTCAACCTGATGATGCGCAGGAGAAAGAACAGCACGCCGGTGAAGCTGAGCAGCCGCTACAGCGATGAAGCGAAGGCCGCTGGGGTCTGAACACAAGAACCGTGGTCCGCGCCGCCCCCTGTACGTGCGGGGCGGCGCGGACTTCTATGCTGGGGCTGCGAGCGAGCGGGAAGAGACCGACAACAGCGATGACGAGGTGAGCGGGCGATGAGCGGCGCGAGCGGGCCCCGGGACGATACCGGCGATCCCGACGGCTTCCAGCGACTGTGGACTCCGCACCGCATGGCCTACATCAAAGGCGAGAACAAGCCCACCGGCACGGCTCCCGATGAGGGCTGCCCGTTCTGCCGCGCTCCCGGCCTCCCCGATGCGGAAGGGCTCGTCGTGGCCCGCGGCAAGGCGGCGTTCGCGGTGCTCAACCTCTACCCTTACAACAGCGGCCACCTACTGGTCTGTCCTTACCGGCACGTCGCCGACTACACCGACCTGAACGAGGACGAGACCGCCGAACTGGCCCTGCTGACCCAGAGCGGCATCACCGCGCTGCGCCACGCTTCGGCACCGCAGGGGTTCAACATCGGGATGAACCTCGGCACTCCGGCGGGAGCCGGTATCGCCGCGCACCTGCACCAGCACATCGTCCCCCGCTGGGGTGGGGACACCAACTTCATGCCCGTCATCGGGCAGACCAAGGTATTGCCGGAACTGCTCCGCCAGACGAGAAAGACACTCGCCGACTCCTGGCCGCGGACCTGACGACCGACAGAGACGAGCAAGACCCATGCGAATGGCCGAGCGGCGCGGACCCGTACTCGTCTTCGACGGCGACTGCGGATTCTGCGCCTCCTGCGTCGAATTGGCGCAGCGCTACGTCGTGCCGGATGTCCCCGCTGCCCCGTGGCAGCACGGCGGCTTCTCCGAGCAGACCCGTGACCGGGCCCGAGAAGAGGTGCTCCTGCTGCATTCCGACGGGCGGCGGATCTGGGGCGGGGTCGACGCTGTGGCGGTCCTGATGGTCAACAGCCCGCACCGCGCCTGGATCCCGATCGGATGGCTGCTCCGGCGCGGACCGATGCGCGCGCTGGGCGCCGCCGCCTACCGGTGGGTGGCGCGCAACCGGCACCGGATGCCGGGCGGGACACCCGCCTGCGAACTCGCCTCTCCCCAGTGAGCGCCACGCGTTCCGCCGTGCGCGGCGCGCCTCGTAGGTAGTACGGTCCCTCCGGTCTAATATCTAAAGAAATCATGCTGAGATACCTGCGCCCTCTCATGGCCCGACTGATACAGCCCGCGGGCCGGTTGCTCGCCCGGATCGGCTTGACCCCGAGCATGGTCACCCTCGTGGGAGCCGTCGGGACGGTCGTGAGCTCACTGGGCTTCTACCCGCGAGGCGAACTCTACATCGGATCCGTGGTCGTCACCGGCTTCGTGCTGTTCGACATGCTCGACGGTGCCGTGGCCCGCGCCTCCGGTACCAGTAGCAAATGGGGTGCCTTCCTCGACTCCACTCTGGACCGCCTCTCCGACGCCGCGATCCTCAGCGGTCTGCTGTTGTGGTTCATGGCGGGTGGAAACGATCGGGTACTCGCCGGATTGGCCTTGTTCTGCCTGGTCAGCGGGTTCGGGGTGTCCTATGTCAAGGCGCGCGCCGAAGCGCTCGGAGCCAACTGCGACGTCGGGGTCGCCGAACGGTCCGAGCGCCTGATCCTCGTCTTGGTCGCCGCCGGACTCGGCGGACTGGGCGTGCCTTACGTCCTCGCAGGAGGCCTGTGGGTGCTCGCTGTGCTCAGTGCGGTGACGATCGTGCAGCGGCTGATCGAGACGCGCAATCGCCTGACCGCGCCGCACGAACGCGCGGGCGATCCGGGTACGGACTGAGGGCGGGAGCGGCAGTGGGAGAACGGTCGTCGGCGGTGCTCTACTCGGTGGGATGGCGGCTCGTCCGGGTCGTCCCCGAGCGCATCGGCCGCCGTGTGTTCGAGCGCATCGCGGACCGCGCCTGGCGCACGCGCAGGGGCGGAGTCACGCAGTTGGAGGCGAACCTGCGCCGGGTCGTGGGCCCGCACGCCACCCCGGCCCAACTACGGGCGCTCTCCCGCGCCGGGATGCGCTCCTACCTGCGCTACTTCTACGAGATGTTCCGGCTTCCCGCGATGTCCGGCGGCGTTATCAACGGACGCACCCGCTGCACCGGGATCGACGTCCTGGAAGGCCACCTCCGTGCCGGGCGCGGCGTGGTGGCCGCACTGCCGCACATGGGGAACTGGGACCACGCGGGGGCCTGGATCACCCTGCGCGGCACCCCGCTGACGACGGTCGCGGAGCGGCTCAGGCCGGAGCGCCTCTTCGAACGGTTCCTCGCGTTCCGCGAAGGGCTCGGAATGGAGGTCCTCCCGCTCACCGACGGCGGTTCCGGCAGCGCCGGCAGCGCCGGCAGGCTCGCTCGCCGACTGAGGGAGGGACGGCTCGTCTGCCTCCTTGCCGATCGCGACCTCACCGCCAGCGGGATCGAGGTCGACTTCTTCGGTGAGCGCGCCCGCATGCCCGCCGGGCCCGCCGCCCTGGCCGAGCGCACAGGTGCCGCGCTGATGCCGGTGTCGCTGTGGTACGAGGGGGCGCACTGGTGCATCCGGGTCCACGATGAGATCCCGGTTCCCGAGAAGGGCGACCGCGCCTCTCGGACGCGTGCCATGACACAGGAGCTGGCACGGGTGTTCGAAGGCGCGATCGCCGAGCACCCCGAGGACTGGCACATGCTGCAGCGGGTCTTCACCGCAGATTTCGGATCCCGTTTCAACGGCTCCCGCGGGGTTACCGCGAACAGGGTTCCCGCCGCGGTGGCGGCACCGCCACGCGGTCAAGCCCCCTCCCGGAAGCGGTGACGTGATGCGAGTCGGCCTGGTCTGTCCCTACACATGGGAAGTACCGGGAGGCGTCCAGCAGCACGTGGGCGACCTCGCCGAGGCGCTCATGGACCTCGGACACGACGTGTCGGTGCTGACCCCCTGCGACTCCGGCACCGAACCGCCGCCGCACATCGTCTCCGCCGGCCGCGCTGTCCCAGTGCCCTACAACGGGTCGGTGGCGCGGCTGGCGTTCGGTTTCCGCGCCGCGGGCCGGGTCCGGCGCTGGATCCGCGAGGGCGGCTTCGACCTGCTGCACGTCCATGAACCGGCGGCGCCGAGCCTGTCGCTGCTGGCGTGCTGGGTGGCCGAGGGGCCCATCGTCGCCACGTTCCACACCGCCAACCCGCGGTCGCGGGCCATGGCGGTCTCCGCGGCGGCGCTGCGCACCGCCCTGGAGAAGATCAGTGGACGGATCGCGGTATCGGAGGCGGCGCGCAAGACGCTCGTCGAGCACCTCGGCGGCGACGCTGTCCTCATCCCCAACGGGGTGGCGGTGCGGCGCTACGCCGAAGCGGAGCCGCTGGAAGGATGGCCCGGCGAGGGCAAAGCGATCGGCTTCCTGGGCCGGCTCGACGAACCGCGCAAAGGGTTGGGCGTCCTCTTGGACGCGTTCGCCGCGCTCGGCCGGGAGCGCGCAGAACTGCGGCTGCTCATCGCCGGCCCCGGCGACACCGCTGAAGTCAATGCCAGGGTGCCGCCGGGCCTGCGCGACCGGGTGACCGTCCTGGGGCGGGTGGACGACGCCGACAAGGCGCGCGTGTACCACTCTGTGGACGTGTTCTGCGCACCCAACCTGGGAGGGGAGAGCTTCGGGATCGTGCTCGCCGAGGCGATGGCGGCGGGTGCGCCCATCCTCGCCAGCGATATCCCCGCGTTCCGACATGTGCTGCGCAACGGCGCGGCGGGGGAACTCTTCCACGTCGGCGACCCCGCAGCGCTGGCCCGCGGCGCCGCGGCGCTGCTGGACTCACCGCGCCGCCGCGCGGAACTGTCCGATGCCGCACGCGGCGCTGTGCGCGCCTACGACTGGGCCACGGTCGCGGCCGATGTCGTGCGGGTCTATGAGACCGTCCTGCCCATGGGCCCGGCTCCGGGGCCGGTGGCGGCGGGATCGGGGAGCCGTTGACCGGTGATGTCCGATCTCGTCTCCACCACCGCCACGGTCGTCACGCTGGTGATCATGCTCTCCTTCTACGTGAGCTGGCGGGCCGGCCGGCTGGACCGGCTGCACACGCGCGTGGAGACCGCATACGCGGCGCTGGACGCCGCCCTGGTCCGCCGAAGCGCCGCCGTGCTGGAACTCGCCTCCGCACCGGAACTGGAACCGGCCTCCGCGGTGCTGCTCGCCGACGCTGCGGGCCAGGCGCGCCGCGCCGGCGGGCAGGGTGACGGGTCCCGGGAGCTCGCCGAAAGCACCCTGTCGCGGACCCTGCGGGCGGTCATGGAAGAGCCCGGATTCCGTGCGGCCCTGGCGGACGCGGGGAGGACCGGGCCGGGAAAGGGCGATGACCTGGTGGAGGAGGTCGTGGCCGCGGCCAAACGGGTCCACCTGGCCCGGCGCTTCTACAACGACGCCGTGGCCAGTACGCGGGAGGCCCGAGCGAGCCGACTGGTGCGCACGCTCCTCCTGGCGGGACGGGCGCCCCTGCCGGACTTCTTCGAAATGGACGACGAACCGCCGCGGCTTCCGCGCTGAGTCCGTGCCGCCGCAGGACGGAATGATCCACCGGGAAGGCGTGTTCGACCAAGAGGATCACGTGCCCGCGAATACGGCAGAGTGGCGCGCCACCACCGCCGACAACACCGAAATGTCCCAAAAAGGGGCCGCGGGGGTGATCTACCATTGGAGAGTAAGGCGCAGAGCGGCCGCACGCCGCCGAAGTGCCACGACGAACCGTCCTTCGCGCATCGAGGCCATCCTCATGTCCGCTTAGAACTTGGAGTCCGCCACTGTGACCACCACTGCTGACAACTCGGCCCCCACGGTCGGTACCACCCGTGTGAAGCGGGGTATGGCAGAGCAGCTCAAGAACGGCGTGATCATGGACGTGGTCACACCTGAGCAGGCCAGGATCGCTCAGGACGCCGGTGCCGTCGCGGTCATGGCGCTGGAGCGGGTCCCCGCCGACATCCGCAAGGACGGCGGAGTCGCGCGCATGTCCGACCCCGACATGATCGACGGCATCAAGGACGCCGTCTCCATCCCGGTCATGGCCAAAGTCCGGATCGGGCACTTCGTCGAAGCACAGGTCCTGGAGTCCCTCGGCGTCGACTTCATCGACGAGTCCGAGGTGCTGACTCCGGCCGATGAGGCCTACCACATCGACAAGTGGGCGTTCACCGTCCCCTTCGTGTGCGGAGCCACCAACCTCGGCGAGGCTCTGCGCCGCATCGCCGAGGGAGCGGCCATGATCCGCTCCAAAGGCGAGGCCGGTACCGGCAACGTCGTCGAGGCCACCCGCCACATGCGGTCGATCCGCTCGGAGATCAAGCGCCTGGGCACACTTGACGAAGCCGAGCTGTTCGGCGCGGCCAAGGAACTGCGCGCCCCCCATGAGGTCGTCAAGGAGGTCGCGCGCCTCGGTAAGCTCCCCGTGCCGCTGTTCTCCGCCGGCGGCGTCGCGACCCCGGCCGACGCGGCCCTGATGCGCCAGCTCGGTGCCGAGAGCGTCTTCGTCGGATCGGGCATCTTCAAGTCCGGCGACCCCGCCAAGCGCGCCGACGCCATCGTCCAGGCCACCCTGCACTACAACGACCCCGCCGTCATCGCCAAGGTCTCCCGCGGCCTGGGCGAGGCCATGGTCGGCATCAACCTCGACGAGCTCGACGACGCCCAGCGCTACGCCGGGCGCGGCTGGTAGCCGCGCCCGCGCCCGCCCGGGCCACCGGGCGGGCGGCAGGCCACCGGCCGCTTAGGGTGAACCGAGGGAGCTGCGCGTTTCACCGGACACGGAGGGTAGGTGCTCCTTAATATGTGTGCCGCACAGGAAGGAGTGCCCATGTCGGTCGCTATGGCGGACGCGGGAACCGAGAACGGCGCCCCCGCGCCCGAAGCCCATGCCCCGGTCGAGTCCCTCAGGGACCTCGCCGAACAGGCGTCCCGCGTCTTCCCTCCTGGATATCGGATCGAAATCCTCGGAGGATCCCTCATCGTGTCCCCTACCCCCTTGGCCAAGCACAACGGCATCGTCCGCCGGATCATGATGCAACTCGAGTCGCAGCTTCCCGAGAGCAAGGTGTGCTTCCATACCACCTCGGTGGAAAGCGTCGCCGACGACGAGGACTACGCCATCCCCGACCTCCTCGTACTCCCGGCTGAAGTGGAGGACGAAGAAAAGTGGCTGTTCACCGCCGATATCGTCGACCTCGCCCTGGAAGTCGTCCCCAAAGGCAACTCCACCAGCGACACGGTGACCAAGGTGGGCGTCTACGCGCAGTGGGGGATCCCGGTCTATCTCCTCGTCGATCCGCGCGGTGGGGAGATCGTGCTGTACTCCGACCCCCGCGAGGGCGAGTACCGGGGGGTGCACCGGCTCAAGTTCGGCGACCCCGTCGAGCTGCCCGAACCGCTCAAGGACTTGACGATCGACACGTCGAAGTTCCCGCTGTACCGGGCGAAGGAGGCGTGACCGGCGGACCGCCGAAACCCCGCCGCGCGGCGGCTGTAGCCGGACGCGGAATGATCGGCGGCCGGTGGAGCGTTGTCCAATCGAACTCTAGTCTGACGGGTGCGGGCCGCCGTGCGGCGACCCGTCGCGCGATCAGCCCGGTTACCCTAAGCGAGGTTCTCGTTGGCCGCAGCCCCCACCATCGGTGTGCTCGCCCTCCAGGGCGACACCGCCGAGCACCTGCGCGTCCTCGAAAAGCTCGGCGTCGCCGGCGTGCCCGTTCTACGTTCCGAGGAGCTCGACGAGGTCCAGGGCCTGATCATCCCCGGCGGCGAATCGACCACGATGGTCAAGCTCGCGGCGCGCTACGGCCTCATGGAGCCGCTGCGCGAGCACATCCGCGAAGGCCTTCCCGTATACGGAACCTGCGCGGGGATGATCCTGCTGGCCGAGCGCGTCCTCGACGGTATCGACGGCCAGGAGACCATCGGCGGGATCGACATGGCAGTCCGCCGCAACGCTTTCGGGCGGCAGGCCGAGTCCTTCGAAACCGGGGTGGACATCGACGGCGTCGACGGTGCCCCGGTCGAAGCGGTCTTCATCCGCGCCCCCTGGGTCGAGTCGGTCGGTGCGCGGGTACGCGTACTCGGTCAGACCACCTACGGAGAGCAGGCCGGTAGGATCGTCGCGGTACGACAGGGGAGGCTGTTGGCCACCTCGTTCCATCCCGAGCTCACCGGGGACGCGCGTATCCACCGACTCTTCGTCGACATGGTGAAAGGACAGGTATGGCCGGCCACTCCAAGTGGGCCACCACCAAGCACAAGAAGGCCGTCATCGACGCCAAGCGGGGCAAGCTCTTCGCCAAGCTGATCAAGAACGTCGAGGTGGCCGCGCGTACGGGCGGTGGGGATCCCGATGGCAACCCCACGCTCTACGACGCGATCCAGAAGGCCCGCAAGAATTCGGTCCCGTTGGACAACATCGAGCGTGCGCGCAAACGCGGCTCCGGCGAAGAGGCCGGCGGCGCCGAGTGGCAGACCGTCATGTACGAGGGCTATGCCCCCGGAGGGGTCGCGCTGCTCGTCGAGTGCCTCACCGACAACCGCAACCGCGCGGCCTCCGAGGTGCGCGTAGCGGTCACTCGCAACGGCGGCTCCATGGCCGACGCCGGATCGGTCTCCTACCTCTTCAACCGCAAAGGTGTCGTGATCGTGCCCAAGGAGGGCACCAGCGAGGACGACGTCACCCTGGCCGTGCTGGAAGCCGGCGCCGAAGACGTCAACGACCTCGGCGAGTCCTTCGAGGTCGTGTGCGAGGCCACCGACCTGGTCCCGGTACGCACCGCACTGCAGGAGGCCGGCATCGACTACGAGTCGGCCGAGAGCTCCTTTCTGCCCAGCATGGAGGTTCCGCTCAGCGAGGACGACGCCAAGAAGGTGCTGCGCGTCGTCGACGCTCTGGAGGACTCCGACGATGTGCAGAACGTCTTCACCAACGCCGATATCCCCGACGAGGTCATGGAAAATACCGACTGAGCACCGCTACGCCCTTTCGCCGTGAGCCCTGCCGTCCGCAGCGGGGCTCACGGCGTCCGCAGGCGAGGTCCGATAGCGCCAAGGCCGTCTCCCGGCCGGCCCCCGAGCCTTGAACACCGAAACCCCTTCTGTGCTCCTGGCCCCGCTGGAGCCAAGGCCGAGCGGTGTTGCCCGGCGCGCATCGACAGGCCGCACCGATAGAGTGTGCGAACGGGCGTTCGAGCCCTGCCCGTGTTCGCCGGGGACGATGGAGGGATGGCGTGCGAGTACTGGGGATCGACCCCGGGCTGACCCGCTGCGGGATCGGCGTGGTCGACGGGGCGATCGGGCGGCCGCTGGCGTTCGTGGCCGCCGGTGTCGTGCGCACCGATGCCGGGGCCGAGCTGCCCGACCGGCTGCTCGGCATCGAACACGGCATCGAGGAATGGCTGGACCGGCAGCGCCCCGACGCCGTAGCGGTGGAACGCGTCTTCGCCCAGCACAATGTCAGCACTGTGATGGGCACCGCCCAGGCCAGCGCCATCGCCATCACCAGCGCCGCCCGTCGCGGCCTGCCCGTTGCGCTGCACACCCCGAGCGAGGTCAAAGCCGCGGTCACGGGCAGCGGACGCGCCGAGAAGCCGCAGGTGCAGGCCATGGTCGCGCGGCTGCTCAAACTCGACGCCGCACCCAAGCCGGCCGACGCCGCTGATGCGGTCGCCCTGGCCATCTGCCACATCTGGCGCGGCGGCGCACAGGCCCGCGTGGCACAGGCACAGCAGGAGTTCGCGCGTAAGGTCGAACTGGCGCGCCAGAGGCGAACACCCTCGGCGCAGGGGACAGCGGGGAAGGCGGGGGAGAAGCCGTGATCGCGTTCTTGAGCGGCCGCGTGGCCGGCCGCGGCGAGGGGGCCGCCGTCATCGACGTGGGCGGTGTCGGAATGACCGTGCAGTGCACCCCGGCGACCCTGGCGTCGCTGCGGGTGGGCGAGACCGCGACCGTCGCCACATCGCTCGTGGTCCGCGAGGATTCGCTGACCCTCTTCGGTTTCGCCGATGACGACGAGCGCGACGTGTTCGAACGGCTGCAGACCGCCAGTGGTGTGGGGCCGCGTCTCGCGCTCGCCATGCTGGCGGTGCACACACCGGACGCGCTGCGCGCCGCCGTGGCGGCCGAGGATACCTCCGCACTCACCCGGGTGCCCGGTATCGGTAAGAAGGGTGCCCAGCGCATCGTGCTGGAACTGCGCGACAAGCTGGGCGCGCCGCCCGCCGCGGCCTCCCAGTCCGCCGAACCCGGAACCGCCGCCCCTGCGAACGGGTCCTGGCGCACCCAAGTCGTCTCCGGGCTGGTCAACTTGGGGTGGTCGGCCAAGGAGGCCGAGGCCGCCGCCGACGCTGTCGCTTCCGAAGCCGACGGCCAGCACGACATCGCGGTGCTGCTCCGCAGCGCCCTACGCAAACTCAGCCGCGCCTAGCGTTCTGAAAGGAGCCGGATATGGCCGAACATGAACGCGACACGGTGTCCCCCGACGCGGACCAGGACGAAAGGGCGGTCGAAGGCGCCCTGCGCCCCAGGCGGCTGGAGGACTTCGTCGGCCAGGAGCGCGTCCGCGAACAGCTGGCGCTCGTACTGCGCAGCGCCCAGCGCCGAGGGCGGGCCCCCGACCACATCCTCATGTCCGGGGGACCGGGACTCGGTAAGACCACCCTCGCCATGATCATCGCGGCCGAGCTGGGCGCACCGCTGCGCATCACCTCCGGGCCGGCGATCGAGCGCTCCGGCGACCTGGCCGCGGTGCTGTCCACCCTCCAGGAGGGCGAGGTGCTCTTCCTCGACGAGATCCATCGGATGGCGCGGCCCGCCGAGGAGATGCTCTACGTCGCCATGGAGGACTTCCGGGTCGATGTCGTGGTCGGGAAAGGCCCGGGGGCCACCGCGATCCCGATCGACATCGCACCGTTCACGCTCGTCGGGGCCACGACCCGGGCAGGCCTGCTGCCGGCTCCTCTGCGCGACCGGTTCGGCTTCACCGCCCATATGGACTTCTACCGGGCCGACGAACTCGAACTGATTCTGCGCCGTTCGGGGGGGCTGCTGGGGGTGGAGCTGGACGGCGACGCGGCGGCGGAGATCGCCGGGCGCTCCCGCGGTACGCCGCGCATCGCCAACCGGCTGCTGCGGCGGGTACGCGATTACGCCGAAGTGCACGGTGACGGCCGGCTCACCCTGGAGACCGCACGTGCCGCTCTGGCCCTCTACGAGGTCGACGACCACGGGCTGGACCGGCTGGACCGCGCGGTGCTGGACGCGCTGCTGCGCCGCTTCCGCGGTGGCCCTGTCGGGCTGTCGACGCTTGCGGTCTCGGTCGGTGAGGAACCCGAGACCGTCGAGGTCGTCGCGGAACCGTTCCTGGTGCGTTCGGGGTTCATCGCCCGTACTCCGCGCGGCCGCGTGGCCACTGCGGAGGCGTGGGCGCACATGGGCATCACCCCGCCTTCCGACGCCGCGTTCGGCGCTGGAGCACTGTTCGACACCTCAGATCACACTGCGACATGAGCGTTACCGGACCGGCATAAGCTGTGCTGCGGACGCGCGCGGCTCGGTTGCCAGCGCCGGGCGCGGTCCTGTTCCACGTGGGGAACATGTGCTCCGGTCCGTTCGTTGGACCTGGGCGGCCGGTGCCGCGCGAGCGCGCGGGTCCACCGGCGCCGATGACCGCGCATGCGTGGCAGCGGCCACGAGAAGAACGTCAGGAAGGAATGCCCGTGCAGGGCCAACATATTCTCGCAGCTGCCGCCCAGACGGGTGGCAGCCTCGTCCAGCCCATTCTGATGTTCCTGCTGCTGGGGCTGGTCTTCTGGTTGCTCTTCCTGCGTCCGCAGAAGAAGCACCGTGAGCGCGAGGCACTGACCCAGTCCCGGCTGGCGCCGGGAGCCGAAGTGCTGACCAAGGCGGGCTTCTACGCCACCGTCGTCGAAGTGCGGGACAGCGATATCGAACTGGAGATCTCCCCGGGGACGCGAATCCGTATGCTCAAGGCCGGTATCGGTGAGGTGATCACGCCGACCGAGGGCGTCTCCGACGATACACCGGTCGAGGACCGCCCGGACTTCCCGGGAAACGACGGCAAAGACGACGGCTCCAAGTAGCCGACCGCCCACACCGGCAGGAGACGGTGCCGGTCCCGCCAAGCGGGGCCGGTGCCGTCGTGTTCTGTCCGCACACCGATGGGGCGGGAGACGACGAAGGCGAGAGGACGCATGCCCGCAGATCTGTCCGAAATCATCAAAGCGGGTGTCCGCGACATCCCCGACTTCCCTGAACCGGGGGTGCTGTTCAAGGACATCACCCCCCTGCTGAGCACGCCGGGGTCGCTGCAGGCGGCCGTCGGTGCCATCGCCGGGCACTACGGCCGCGGCGCCATTGACAGCGTCGCCGGATTGGAAGCCCGGGGGTTCATCCTCGCCGCCCCGGTCGCGCTGGAGCTCGGCGCCGGTTTCGTGCCGATCCGCAAAGAAGGGAAACTACCCGCGCGCACCCTCCGCGAGTCCTATGATCTGGAGTACGGCACAGCAGCGGTCGAAATGCACGCCGACGCCATCACCCCGGGCAGCCGTGTGCTCATCGTCGATGACGTCCTTGCCACCGGAGGCACTGGACGGGCCGCGGTGGAACTGGTTCGCAGGGCGGGTGGTACCGTCGTTGGATTCTCGGTCCTCATGGAGCTCGCTTTCCTCCGAGGCCGCGAGAAACTGAGCGACGTGGAATTGCACACCCTCACCGTGGTCTGAGCCACACCGGACACAGGCGTCCCCGTGGCGGCCTACCCTGCGTTCTGACGTGCGAGACGTCTCGTACCGGAACCGGACTCGCGGGCATAACCAAGCTGCGGTACCGCGTTGCTACAGGTGAGTCGATCGTTCACGATGCAGACGCCGGACCGGTGGGCATGGACGGCAACGTCCCGGCGCCGGGACGGGCCGCGGGAGGGATGTCCATGCACGGCGAAGCGATTTCCGCCGAAGCGGTATCTGCGCTGGAGGAGCGATCCCAAAGATCAGCAGAGTGTCGGGAGGGCGTCGCACAACCCGCGGCGCCCCTCATCCCAGCAGACGCCGGCGCCCGGGCCGCACCACCGGGTGGGGACCCCCGAACCCGGCCCGCCTCCGCCACTCGGCCCAGCCCGTCCTCTACCGTGCGAGTACGCCGCAGACTCGCGCGTCTCGGCGCCCAGCGGGGGGTGACCATGAATCCGGTTCTTGAACCACTGATCAAGACCGTTCGAGCGACCCATCCCAAGGTCGACGTGCGACTCATCGAGCGCGCCTACGAGGTTGCCGCCCACCACCACCGGGACCAGAAGCGCAAGAGCGGCGACCCCTACATCACCCACCCCCTGGCCGTCGCCACCATCCTGGCCGAGCTGGGCATGCAGGAACCCACCCTGGCCGCCGCCCTGCTGCACGACACGGTCGAGGACACCGACTACACGCTGGACCAGTTGCGCGCGGACTTCAGCGACGAGATCGCCGAACTGGTCGACGGAGTCACCAAACTCGACAAGGTCAAGTACGGCGAAGCCACCCAGGCCGAAACCGTGCGCAAGATGGTCGTCGCGATGTCCCGCGACATCAAGGTCCTGGTCATCAAGCTCTGCGACCGGCTGCACAACATGCGCACCCTGCGCTACCTGCCGCAGCACAAACGCGAGAAGAAAGCCCGGGAGACCCTGGAGATCTTCGCCCCCCTGGCCCACCGGCTGGGCATGAACACCATCAAGTGGGAGCTTGAGGACCTCGCGTTCGCCACGATGTACCCCAAGCGGTTCGATGAGATCGCCCGGCTGGTCTCCGAGCGCGCCCCCCGGCGCGACGTCTACCTGCAGGACGTGATCGAAGCGGTCTCCGCCGATCTGCGCGAGGCCAAGATCAAAGCCACGGTACGCGGCCGACCCAAGCACTACTACTCGATCTACCAGAAGATGATCGCCCGCAACTGCGGCTTCGACGAGATCTATGATCTCGTGGCGGTGCGGGTCCTCGTCGACAGCGTCCGCGACTGCTACGCGGCGCTGGGCACCATACACGCGCGGTGGAATCCGGTGCCGGGACGGTTCAAAGACTACATCGCGATGCCGAAGTTCAACATGTACCAGTCGCTGCACACGACGGTCATCGGTCCCTCCGGCAACCCGGTCGAACTGCAGATCCGCACGCGCGCCATGCACCGCCGCGCAGAGTACGGCATCGCGGCGCACTGGAAGTACAAGGAAGACCGCAACAACGGCGGTAAAGAGCGCGGCAGGAACGACAACGGCAGGTCCAAGGGCGCCGGCGACATGGCGTGGCTGCGCCAACTGATCGACTGGCAGCAGGAGACCAAGGACCCGGGCGAGTTCCTGGAGTCGCTCCGGTTCGACCTGTCGGTGCAGGAGGTCTTCGTCTTCACCCCGCAGGGCGATGTGATCTCGCTGCCGCAGGGCGCCACCGCGGTCGACTTCGCCTACGCGGTGCACACCGAGGTCGGGCACCGCACAGTGGGCGCCCGCGTCAACGGCCGCCTCGTCGCGCTGGAGAGCGAGCTGCACAACGGCGAGACGGTGGAGATCCTCACCTCCAAAGCCCCTGATGCCGGGCCCAGCCGCGACTGGCTGAACTTCGTCAAGAGCGCGCGGGCGCGCAACAAGATCCGCCACTGGTTCACCAAGGAGCGCCGCGAGGCGGCGATCGAGCAGGGCAAGGATTCCATCGCCCGGGTCATGCGCAAACAGGAGATGCCGATCAAGCGGCTCTTCAGCAGTGAGGCGCTGATCGCCCTGGCGCGCGACCTGCGCTACAGCGACGTCGACGCGCTCTATGCCGCCGTCGGCGAAAGGCACATCAGTGCCCAGAACGTCGTGCAGAAGCTGGTGGACTCCCTCGGCGGTATCGAGAGCGCCGAGGAGGACCTCGCCGAATCGTCGCTGCCCACCCGGACGCGGCAGCGCCCCGTCAGCAACCCCGGGGTCGTCGTCGAGGGCGACGCCGACGTGTGGGCGCGGCTGTCGAAATGCTGCAAGCCGGTTCCGGGCGACTCCATCATCGGGTTCGTGACCCGCGGCAACGGCGTTTCGGTGCACCGCGCCGACTGCGTGAACACGCGGGCACTGGCCCCCGAACGCATGGTGCGGGTGGAATGGCAACCCACTGAGGACTCGATGTTCCTGGTGGCGCTGCAGATAGAGGCACTGGATCGGTCGCGGCTGCTGTCCGACATCACCCGGGTGCTGTCCGACCAGCACGTCAATATCCTATCGGCGACCGTGCAGACCAGCCGCGACCGCGTGGCGCTGAGCCGGTTCACGTTCGAGATGGCCGATCCCACCCACCTGGGCGATGTGCTCAAGGCGGTCCGGGGTGTGGACGGCGTCTACGACGTCTACCGGTTGAAGAACTGAGGTCTTGCGGCGTTTCGCGCATGCCGGACTCCCGTTGGTATGGCGAGAATGCCCTCATGAAGAAGTTCTCGCTGGACGCCCTCGCCCGAACCCATCTGGAGCGCGCTGAGGAGGCATCGTCCGGCCGCAGCGCCGGAACCGTCTTCGGCGGCCACGAGCACACCCTCCGCCAGACCATGGTCGCGTTGACAGCCGGAAACTCGCTGGGACTGCACCCCAACCCCGGTGAAGCCACCGTTCTGGTCCTGCGCGGCCGGGTGCGGATGAAGGCCGGAGCCGACACATGGGACGGCCGGTCCAACGACCTTCTGGTCGTCCCCGATCGAGAACATGATCTGGAGGCGCTGGAGGACTCCGTCGTCATCTTGACGGTGGTGATGCATAAAGACTGACCGGCACCGGTCAGGTGCCGGTCAGTTCCGCTCAGCTCATTTCGTTGCGCGCCTTCTCCGCTTCGTCCAGCCAGGACCGCCGGGCCGCGAGCGCGGCCTCGGTTTCACGCGCCTTGCGGTCGTTGCCGGCGGCGCGGGCCTTCTCCAGGTCGGTCTCCAACTGGTCGATGGAGCTGCGCAGCTGGGCGACCGCGGCTTCGGCACGGGCCCGCGCCTCGGGGTTGGTGCGCTGCCATTCCTGGTCCTCGGCCCGGCGGACGCTCTCCTCGATCTTGCGGAAGGCTCCCTCAAGACGGTCCCGCGCGTCCCGGGGCAGCGGGCCGGCCTCTTCCCACGCCTCCTGGAAGTCGCGCAGCCGGGCACGGGCGGCGCGAGGGTCCTTGATCTCTGCGAACTCCCTGCGGGCCTCCTCCAGGATCTGCTCCTTGGCCTCCGCGTTCACCTGGAGTTCGGCGTCGCGCTCGGCGAATACGGCATTGCGCGCCTGGAAGAAGTGGTCCTGGGCCGCCTTGAAGCGTGCCCACAGCCGGTCCTCACTGGCACGGTCGGCGCGGCCGCTGGCCTTCCACTGCTGCATGAGGTCGCGGTAGCGCCTGGACGTGGGACCCCAATCAGTGGAGTCGGAGAGGGCCTCGGCTTCGGCGACGATCTGCTCCTTGGCCTCCCGCACCTGCTCGCGCTGCTGGTCCAGCTCGGCGAAGTAGGCCTTGCGGCGCTTGGAGAAGGCGTTGCGCGCCGCCGACATGCGCTTCCACAGTGCCTGCTCGGTCGGGCGGTCGGCGCGCGGAGCGGCCTTCCACTCGTCGATGAGCTGGCGCATGCGCTCACCGCCGGACTTCCAGTGCGTGGTCTCCTCGGCGACCCGCTCGGCTTCGGCGACGATCCGCTCCTTGATGTCGCGGGCCTCGTGGCGGGCCTGCTCCTGGGCCTGCTTCTGCTCGACCTTGCGCTCTTCGGCCCGTTCGGCGAGCATGCCCAGTCGGCGCGCGAGCGCGTCGAGATCGCCCACCGCATGGGCCTCCCGCACGGCCGCGCGCAGTTTGTCCACGCTGGCCAGCGCTTGGGAGGCGGAGAGGTCGGTGGTCGTGAGCCGCTTCTCCAGCAGCTCCACCTCGGTCACCAGGGCGTCGTACTTGCGGCGGAAGAACGCGAGTGCTTCCTCGGGAGCGCCTGCCTGCCACGATCCGACGACCCGCTCGCCCTCGCTCGTGCGCACGTAGACCGTGCCGTCGTCGTCTACGCGGCCCCAGGGGTCCGTGGTCACCGTGTCCTCCAGTGTCATGAGCCCGACATCGGTTGCCGGGGCCGGATCGTCTGGCAGTGCCCACCGGCCGCGTGGGAACTGCCTGACTATGCACGATATCCGCATATTCCACCGGATATCGTCGTGTTCTTCCTACTGTTATCGCATATCAGCGGCCATGGCCGCAGAGCCGAGGATCGATCCAGGGCCGAGTGCGACGTCGACCAATATGACACTGACAGGCCGTTTGGCAAAGAGCCGTCGACCGCGCGGTGATCGAATGGTGATGAAGAGGGGACCGGCAGGTCGGCCGGACAGCCGAAACCAGGTCGCCGCGCATGCCCGGCCTCGGTAGGCTCGTATGTGTCACCGGACCGGTGCCGCACCGCCCGGTCCCGCACCCCATACGCATCGAGGTCGACGTTCACCGTGCTCATCACCGCCTTCCCCGCCGGACCGCTCGCCGCGAACTGCTACGTGGCCGCTTTGGACGCCGGTGCGGAGTGCGTGGTCGTCGATCCCGGCCAGGACGCCGCCGAAGGACTGGCCGAGCTGCTGGACAAGCACGGGCTGACTCCCGCTGCGGTGCTGCTCACCCACGGGCACTTCGACCACGTGTGGTCGGCCGCGGAGGTGGGAGCGACCTACGGGGTGCCCGTGTGCATCCACCCCGACGACCGAGCGCTGCTCACCGACCCCGCCAAGGGGCTGGATCCCGGGCTCGCGGCCCAGCTCACCGCGCTGTTCGGTGATGCCGAGATGACCGAACCCGACGACATCGTCGAACTCGGCGACGGCCAGCGGCTTGACTTCGCCGGCCTGCCGATCACCGTCCACCACGCGCCCGGGCACACGCCCGGCTCGGTGGCCTACGCGCTGCCCGCCGCCCAGGACCGCCCCGAGGTGCTGTTCACCGGCGATCTGCTGTTCGCCGGGTCGATCGGACGCACCGACTTCCCCGGTGGCGACCATTCCGCCATCCTGCGCAGCCTGGACCGCGTCTGCTTGGGCCGGGCCGACGACACGGCGGTCCTGCCCGGCCACGGCCCCCAGACCACCATCGGACGCGAGCGCGCCACCAACCCGTTCCTGCACGAGATCACCGGCCGCTAGCCGAGATCCACCACGGCACCCGTGAGAAACGATGACGACTCCGTACCCGGCTACGGCCCTCTGCGCCTGCGGCTGCCGAGATAGCGGCACCGGTTCCGCGACGGCGGGACCGGACCTTCGCCTGTGTCCGGCAAGATGAGTAGGTACAGAAACGTCGAAGGAGAACCCCGTTGATCCGCACGCATGACGCCGGCGCGCTGCGCGCCGAGCATGCAGACGAGACCGTCGTCCTCGCCGGGTGGGTGGCCCGCCGCCGCGACCACGGAGGCGTCGTCTTCCTGGACCTCCGCGAAGCCTCCGGTGTGGTGCAGGTCGTCGTGCGCGAGGACGACCTCGCCCACGACCTGCGTGCCGAGTACTGCATCAAGGTGACCGGAACGGTCCGCGTCCGCCCCGAGGGCAACGAGAACCCGGAGATCCCCACCGGGGAGATCGAGGTCGTGGCGGAGGAGATCGAAGTCCTCAGTGAGGCCGCTCCGCTGCCGTTCCCGCTGGACGGCTCCCAGGAGATCTCCGAGGAGGCCCGGCTGCGCTACCGCTACCTCGACCTCCGGCGCCCGGAGATGGCCTCTGCCCTGCGCGTACGCTCGCAGGCGTCTTATGTGGTGCACGATGTCATGCGCGACCACGGCTTCGTCAACATCGAGACGCCCTACCTCACCCGGTCAACGCCGGAGGGAGCCCGCGACTTCCTGGTGCCGGTCCGCCTGCAGCCCGGGCACTGGTACGCGCTGCCGCAGTCGCCGCAGCTTTTCAAGCAGCTCCTCATGGTCGGCGGCATGGAGCGCTATTACCAGATCGCACGCTGTTTCCGCGACGAGGACTTCCGCGCCGACCGCCAGCCGGAGTTCACCCAGATCGACCTGGAGATGAGCTTCGTTGAGCAGGATGACGTCATCCGTGTTGGTGAGGAACTGGTCGCCCGTCTCTGGAAGGAGGTGCTCGGATACGAGATCCCGTTGCCGCTTCCGCGCATGCCCTTCTTCGAGGCGATGGATCGCTTCGGTTCGGACAAGCCGGACTTGCGCTTCGGCCAAGAACTCACGGAGCTCACCGGTTATTTCGCACACACATCGTTCCGCGTCTTCCAGGCCCCCTATGTCGGCGCCGTGGTGATGCCCGGTGGAGCATCGCAGACCCGCAAGGAACTCGACGGTTGGCAGGAGTGGGCCAAGTCGCGCGGTGCCAAGGGTCTGGCCTACGTGCTCGTCCAAGAGGACGGCACGCTCGGCGGACCAGTGGCCAAGAACCTTTCGGAGCAGGAGCGCGGCGGCCTGGCCCAGACGGTTGGTGCTTCCCCCGGCGACGCCGTGTTCTTCGCAGCGGGTGAGCGGCGTGCGGCCCAGGAGCTGCTGGGGGCGGCTCGGCTCGAGATCGCTCGGCGGCTCGACATCATCGATGAGTCACAGTGGTCGTTCCTGTGGGTCGTGGACGCCCCGATGTTTGAGGAGGATGGCGAGGGCGGCTGGACATCGGTGCACCACCCCTTCACCGGCCCGAAGCCCGAATGGATCGACACCTTCGATCAAGACCCCGGAAATGCCTTGGCCTACGCCTACGACATGGTGTGCAACGGTTCGGAGATCGGTGGCGGATCGATCCGCATCCACCGAGAAGAGGTCCAACAGCGGGTCTTTGCGACCTTGGGCATCAGTAAGGCCGAGGCCGAGTCGAAGTTCGGTTTCCTGCTGGAAGCGTTCAAGTACGGTCCTCCGCCGCACGGCGGTATCGCCTTCGGGTGGGACCGAATAATCGCGCTGTTGGCCAGCGGTGACTCAATTCGCGATGTCATCGCCTTCCCCAAGACCGCCTCGGGGGGCGACCCGCTGACCGGCGCGCCGACGCCGATCACCGCGAAGCAGCGCAGTGAGGCGGGCATCGACGCCGACCCCGAGGAGAGCAGCGCCTGACGCGCCGGCCGGGTGCGGTGCGGGGATTCTTGCGGCACCGCACCCGGCGGTACCGGCAACGGGGGAACGGGAAGGCTTTTCCTCGACTGCTTTGCGCATTGGAGCGCTGTTCGGAAAGCCCTCGGAAAGGGTGCCGCCGCTATTTCTTGGCCGCGCCGCACCGCTGGCAGCAGATGTCTTCGCTGTCGGGGTTGCTGTGGCTGCAGAGCCTACAGGTCCAGCCGTCAACGATGGGTGATCTTCTGATCTTCCTGCCACTATGGATCATTGATGCTCCCATGACCGAATTTTAGTTCCGACTTTCCCGTGGGGCCATGGGCACCGGGTGGCACAGAACAGTCACAGCGGACGATTCTTCGGATGGATGATCTGTGGCATACCCTGGGAGCAGCCCTTTTGTGGCTGTGGCTTCCCGGTCACACCGGAGTAACGATTCCGCTGAACGGTGGTCAAGCCATGGCCCGAGCGGATTTCTATGTTTCTGCCACTTTTTGTGCCATTGGCATGGAATGTCTGCCGTGGGCGGAGGGGAAAAGCGGGGGTATGCGGGCGGCTGTGAACAGAACATCCTTCACCTGCCCGGACGAGCGATCTCGTCGCTAAACTAAGGCGAACCGGATGACTACGGGGAGAGGCGCGCAAGCGCGAGTGGGCGTATCCGGGATGACACAGGGATGATCGATTACGTGAACGGCATTACCGGCTCTTCTGATGGCTTCGCCGGTCCCTCAGCGGTACCCGACGGGTCCCGAGGCGACATCGGCGATCATGTCGGCACGGCGTTCGACCATGCGCCCTCCGCCATGATCACCACAGATGCAGAGGGCGGTATCCGGCTGATCAACCGTGCCTTTACCGAACTCACCGGGTACGCACACGCCGACGTCATCGGCCGCCCCTGGCCAGAGATACTGACCGCCGACGATCCGGCCGCGGGCCGATGGCTGCACCGTGCCGCGCTGGACGGCGGGCCGCTCGCACAGCACCCCCTGACCGTGGCCGGGCGCGACCGCGAACCGCGCAACATAGCCGTCGAATCCCGGGTGCTGCCCGCGGGAGACGGTCAAGGCGGGCCAGGACTGGTGCTCCTGTTCCGCGATCCCACGCACGATGAGGAGGTCCTGCGCGGTATCACCGAGCTGCGCACCGAGAGCGCCGATACCGCCCTGTGGGTCCTCGATCTGAGCACCGGCCGCATCCGCGAGCTGTTCGGCCCTTCACCGCTGGGGCGGCTGCTCGCCGGAGACGCCCGCAACCTCGAGGAATGCCTGGCCAGGGTGCACCGCGATGACATCGCGCGCGTCCGCGACGCCATGGAGGCCGCCCACCAGGGACACGATTACGAACAGCGCTTCCGGGTCTTCGACCGCAACGGCGACGAGCGTTCGCTGCACGCCCGCGCCCGCTTCATCGAGGGCGGTCGCCCCCGACTCGTCGGGGTCATCGACGATGTCACCGAGCACGTGCAGCTCATCCGCCGACTGGCCGATCGGCGTAGAATCGAGGCCGCTCAGGGCCGCCAGGTCACCGACCTGGCGGCGAAGCTCGTCTCGGCCACCACCGTCGACAAGGTCACGAGCCTGCTCACCGAGGAGTTCGTACCGATCTTCGGCGGGACCACCGCGAGCGTCCTTCTCGTCGAGGACGGCGTGCTGCGGGCCGCGCCCTCGACCATGGACAGGGCCGGCGCGATGTCGATGATCGACGGCCACGACGCCGCCGATACCTCCTACCCGATGGGAGCGGTGGTCCAGGACCGCCAGCCCCGGTTCTTCGAGAGCCGCGCAGAACTCCTGGAGCGCTTCCCCGCGGCGGCGGAGATGCTGCACCACACCAGCGCCCAGTCCTGGGCGACCGTGCCGATCTTCGGCGACCGCCGCGTGGCGCAGGGCGTCTGGCAGGTCGCTTGGACCCAGCCGCACCACGCAACCCCCGACGAACGCGCCCTCTTCCTCACCCTCGCGGGGCTGGCCGGCCAGGCGCTGCAGCGGGTCCGTCGCCAGCAGGCGGAACTCCAATTCGTCGACGCCATGCAGCGGCGCATGCTGCCGCAGCAGATCCCCGAATTCGACGGCCTCGATACCGCGGTGCGCTATCTGCCCGCGCGTGCCGGGTGGCGGGTGTGCGGGGACTTCTACGACGTCATCCGACTGCCTGAGCGCCGGGTCGGCCTCGTCGTGGGCGATGTCCAAGGCCACGGTGTGGAGGCCGCGGCGGCCATGGGCCAGATCCGGGTGGCGTTTCGCGCCTATGCCACCAACCAGGTCGACCCCGGCGTCGTTCTGGCCGAGACCAACCGGCTGCTCACCGAGACCGGTGAGATCGTCTTCGCCACCTGCGGCTACCTCGTCCTGGATCTCGACAGCGGAGAGATGCAGGCCGCGTGGGCCGGCCAGCCGCCCGCGATCATCGCCACATCGGGATCCTTCAGCGTGTGGGAGCCGGAGACCGGCCCGCCCGTGGGTGTCGAGGCCGACAGCAAGTACCCGGTGACCACCCGCCGGATGCGTCCGGGCGACACCCTGCTCATGTGCTCGGACGGCCTGGTGGAGAGCGCCGGTGTCAGCATGGACGAAGGCTTGGAGCGCGTCGGTCGCGCACTGAGCGACATGGCCACCGATGTGCACGGCGCCGCCACATCCCTGGCCGACCTCGCCCCGGCCGGGCGTACCGACGACATCGCCATCCTCATCGCCCGACTGACCCGGCCCGCTGCTTGAGCACCATCGTGAAGAACTAGTCTGGACGGCGTGTCCGAAACACTGTTCGACGACGCCGGAGCCGAAGCGCAGAAAGGCCAGGAGCCGCTGGCCGTACGGATGCGGCCGCGCACGCTCGACGAGGTCGCCGGGCAGCGGCACCTCTTGGGCGAGGGGAGTCCGCTGCGCCGGCTCGTCGAGGACGACGCGCCGATGTCGCTGTTCCTGTGGGGACCCCCGGGAACGGGCAAGACCACACTGGCCACCGTTGTCAGCCGGGTCACCGACCGGCGGTTCGTCGAGCTGTCGGCCGTCAACGCCGGCGTGAAGGACGTCCGCGCCGTTATCGATGACGCCCGCCGCCGGATGGGCATGCGCGGCACCCGTACCCTCCTCTTCGTCGACGAGGTGCACCGGTTCAGCAAGACCCAGCAGGACGCGCTCCTGCCGGCGGTGGAGAACCGGTGGGTGAGCTTCATCGGGGCCACCACCGAGAACCCCTTCTTCTCCGTAGTGAGTCCGCTGCTGTCGCGGTCCCTGCTGCTCACCCTGGAATCGCTCACCGACGACGACATCGGCACCGTACTCGGCCGCGCTCTCACCGATGAGCGCGGCCTGAACGGCCGCTACACCCTCAGCGAAGAGGCCGCCGGACACCTGGTGCGGCTCGCGGGCGGGGACGCGCGGCGTTCACTCACCTATCTGGAGGCGGCCGCTCTGGTGGCGGGCGGCAACGAGGAGATCACCGTCGCCGACGTGGAGCGGGCGGTGGACCGCCACGCGGTGCGCTATGACCGCTCGGGCGATCAGCACTACGACGTCATCAGCGCCTTTATCAAGAGCATGCGCGGCAGCGACCCCGATGCCGCGCTGCACTACCTCGCCCGGATGATCGAGGCGGGGGAGGACCCCCGATTCATCGCCCGGCGGATCGTCGTGCACGCCAGCGAGGATGTCGGCATGGCCGATCCCACCGCGCTGCAGGTGGCGACCGCCGCGGCCCAGGCCGTGGAGTTGATCGGCCTGCCCGAGGCGCGGATCAACCTCGCCCAGGCCGTCATCCACATCGCGCTGGCTCCCAAGTCCAACGCGGTCGTCAACGCGATCAACGCGGCAGTGGCCGACGTGCGCTCCGGCAGGGGCGGACCGGTCCCGCCGCATCTGCGCGACGGCCATTACAAGGGCGCGAAAGAGCTCGGCCATGGCGAGGGCTACAAGTACGCCCATGACCACCCGGGCGGCGTCGCGGCCCAGCAACACGCGCCCGACGAGATCGCCGGGCGCGAGTACTACACGCCTACGACCCACGGGGCGGAACGCCGCTACGGTGAGATCCTGCAGCGGATCAAGAACGTACTCCGCAGCGGACACTAGATCGTCGGCGCCCGCCGCCGGCGGGGCCGGGACGCGCCTTGGCACCAAGGTCTGCCATCCGGTACGGAAGCATCAACGGCGGCTTTGGAGGCGACTCAGTCCGGCGGTGCCGGGAAGAGCTCGGTGATCCTGGTGATCTCACGCGGCTCGCCGTTCCCGCCCCCCTCGGCGAACTCCACTTCGGCGATCACCACCTGGCCCCAACTCAGGTAATCGATGAAGTCTTGACCGGTCACCTCGTAAGTGCCGCGGTCGTCCTCGATGTGGCCCGGACCGGGCACGCAGAACTGTGCACAGAACACTTCGGTGTCGGTGGTGATGACGGCCTCCTCCGAAGCGCCGCCATCCGCGTCCTTCCACCGCGCGCTCCAGTCCTGCGGTGAGAGGGTCCCTTCAGAGGGCGGTGCGGAGGCGCCCTTCTCGACGCGGGTGTAGATCCACGGGCCATCGACCGGGTTCTCCTGCTCGGCCGGATCGAACCGCACCACCGCGGTCTTCTCGGCTGCCTTTGGTGCCGCGGGGGAGGACGACGCCGGGGCCTCCGCGTCGGCCCCGGAACCACCGTTGCCGCTGAGGGCGGTCAGTGCCGCCCAGCCGCCCCCGCCGATCAGCGCCACCGCCAGCGCCGCCCCGCCCGCGATGAGGGGGACCCGCATGGCGCGCCGGGGCGGGCTGTCGTGCAACTGGATTACCCGCGGGAGCCGGTCGGGCTCCACGATGCCCTGCCATTCCCGGGAGAGCACCCTGGTCACCGCGGTGCCCTGGACCGCCGCGGTGTCGCCGTCGCTGATGGTCTCCCAGGCGGCGATGGCGGCCCCGAGCGCTTCGCGTACCGACGGACGGTCGTCGGGGTCCTTGGCCAGCGCCCTTCGCACGACGGGAAGCAGCTCCGCCGGGACACCGTCGAGATCGGGATCGGCTGTGGACACGCGCTCCGCCAGCACATGGGGTTCGCCCAACCCGAACGGGAGCCGACCAGTGGAGGCGAAGGCCAGGATGGCTCCCCACGCGAAGATGTCGGCCGCCGGCGAAGGAGCGTCTCCCTGGTGCCGTTCGGGGCTCAGCCAACCCGCTGCAGAGCGCCGCAGGTGTTCGTCGTCGCCCGGGAGGGCGCAGTCGAGGATCCGCGGGCCCGTGGAGCTGAGCAGGATGTTACTGGGTTTGAGGTCACCGTGCGCGACCTTCATGGCGTGCAGCGCCGAGATTCCTTCAGCCAGCCCGGCCGCGAGAGCGATGAGCCGGCCGGGGCCCATCGCTCCGTGCCTGCGCGCGTACTGGGCCAGCGGCACCCCCGAGACATAGCTCATGGCCAGCCACGGAGGTGTCGTGGCCGTGTCGAAGTCGATCGGCGGCACGTAGCAGCGTCCGTCCGTGTTCGACAGTACAGCCAGTCGCTGGTGCAGTACCGTGCGTGTGTCGGGATCCTCCAGATGCGGTGAGTTCAGCACTTTCACCGCGACCAGGGGATCGCCCTTGGTCGTAGGGTTGACCGCCGCATAGGCGGTGCCGGTGCCGCCGGAGCCCAAGCGCCCGATCACCAGGTAGGGGCCCACTCTCCTGGGGTCACCGGAGGTGCGTTGCAGGAGGTTCGGCGGTACCAGAACGGAGATCTCGCGCTGGGAACGTCGGCTCATGGGGGTCCTGTCTGAAACGGTTGTGCCCTGGGAATCGGGCGCCTGCATTGCCTCACGGGGGACGATGGCCTCAGGTTCGATTCTGCGGCATCCGCCCGCATCCGTCGACGTCGAGGGCACGCCGACGCGACCTCTGAATCTGGCAGCGTACAGTGCGACGCGCGGGAGAGGGGCAAGCGGCGGCCTCGCTGGACGCGATAGGGTCACCCGTACTCGGATCCTCGGGTTCCGGGGGCGCTGCCGGTCCTCCGCCCCCGCTCCCCGCTCCCGCGGAACGGATTCGGGCCCCTCGCCCCCTGAGGACCACACCACCCCGATTGTCAACGGAGTCCGCATGCTGACCGGAGGAGAAGTGGCCGCCCTCATCGCAGCGGTGGTCTGGACGGTTCTGGTCGCGTTCCTCTGCGTGGCCCTTGTCAAGCTGACGCGGCTGCTGTCGGAGACGACGAAGGTGGTGGCGGAGTTCGGTGAACGCGCCCGACCGATGCTGGACGACGTCGCGTCCACGGTCGAGAGGACCGGCGCCTCCCTCGACCGGGTCGAGGAGATCACCACCAACATCGCCACCACTACCGAGGACGTCTCCACCATGACCGCGCTGACACGCTCGGTGGTCACCGGGCCGCTGGTGAAGGTGGCGTCCTTCTCCTACGGCCTCCGCCGGGTTCTGGGGCAGCGCCGCACACTCGCCCTGATCCGCAGCCGCCGGAGGAGGCAGCGCGCATGATCGGCCGCCTCTTCTACTTCGCGGCAGGAGCGGCACTGGGCGGATACGCCGTGCACCGGCTCAACCGGGCGGTCCGCACCTGGAGCCCTGGTGGCATCGCCGACCGCGTGGAGGGCCACGTCGCCGACTACCGGGCCGCCCTGCGCGAGTTCAACGAGGACGTCCACGATGCCGTGGGGCACTACGAGGCCGAGCTGCGCCGCCGCTACGCGGTGGACCCGGACACGCCCCGAACCCTGCCCGAGCGCTGAGCGGTACCGGCCCGAACGGCCACACGCCCGGAGCGTGCCGGCCCCGTCTGCTGATACGGTCAGGGAGCGGATTGTGGTGACCTCCTGGCGGCAATCTCAGGATTAGGATGTGTCCGTCTGCCGCCGCAGCGCCCTCGCACTCGGTGCCGAGGCCGGTATATAAGTAATCTTGGCTGTAGGCGCGGCGGATCCGATCGAACACCGGATCCGGTCCACTCTTCTCATCGACTGGACCCGGCATACGCGTCCGCACGGGGAACCGACGGTGCCCGCCCGCAACACCGACAAGCCCACTCAATGAAGGACGGCCGCTGATGGAGACGGCAGAAATCGCTCGCCGCTTCCTCGCTTTCTTCGAGGAGAACGGACACACCGTGGTGCCTTCGGCCAGCCTGGTCGCAGAAGACCCCACACTGCTGTTCGTCCCGGCAGGCATGGTGCCGTTCAAGCCGTACTTCCTCGGTCAGCGCACGCCTCCCTACAGCCGCGCCACCAGTGTGCAGAAATGCATCCGCACCAACGACATCGAAGAAGTGGGCAAGACCTCCCGGCACGCGACCTTCTTCCAGATGCTGGGCAACTTCTCCTTCGGCGACTACTTCAAGGAGCGGGCCATCCCGCTCGCCTGGAAACTGGTCACCGACTCCGTGGCCGACGGCGGCTTCGGGTTCGACCCCGAACGGCTCTGGGTCACCGTCTTCCACGAGGACGACGAGGCCGAGGCGATCTGGCGCGACGGCGTCGGTGTGCCCGCCGAACGCATCCAGCGCCGCGGCATGGCGGACAACTTCTGGTCGATGGGTGTGCCCGGCCCGTGCGGCCCCTGCTCGGAGATCTTCTACGACCGCGGACCCGAGCACGGGCGCGACGGCGGGCCGGAAGCCGACGAGGACCGCTACGTCGAAGTGTGGAACCTCGTGTTCATGCAGTACGAGCGCGGCCCCGGCTCCGACAAGGAGGGCTACCCCATCCTGGGCGAGCTGCCCCGAAAGAACATCGACACCGGCATGGGGCTGGAGCGCATGGCGACGTTCCTGCAGAGTGTCGACAACATCTACGAAACCGATACGCTGGGCCGCATCCTGCGCGACGCGGCGGACCGCACCGGCGTGGGCTACGGCGACAATGAGCGCTCCGACGTCATGCTGCGCGTCATCGCCGACCACACGCGCAGCGCCACGATGCTCGTGGCTGACGGTGTGCGGCCCGCCAACGAGAAGGGCGGCTACGTCCTGCGCAGGATCCTCCGCAGGACCATTCGCAACCTGCGCCTCCTCTCCGGCGACGACCGCTCCTTCCTGCACGGCCTCACCGGCACCGTGATCGAGGCGATGGAGGGGATCTATCCGGAACTTCGGGCCAACGCCGACATGATCCACAACGTGATCGACGCCGAGGAGAAGAACTTCGCCGACACGCTCCGCTCCGGGACGGCGCTGTTCAACCGCGCCGCCGAGAAGACCCGCGCCACCGGCGGCACCACCTTCTCCGGGTCCGACGCCTTCCAGCTCCACGACACCTACGGCTTCCCCATCGACCTCACCCTGGAGATGGCCGAGGAGCAGGGGCTCACCGTCGACGAGGAGACCTTCCACTCCCTCATGCAGGAGCAGAGGGACGCCGCCAAGCGCGACGCCAAGGCGAAGAAGCTCGGCAATGCCGACATCAGCGTCTACGCGGGGCTGCTCGACGATTCCGGTGCCACCGACTTCCTCGGTTACACCGACCACGAGAGCGAGTCCCGTATCCTCGGCCTGATCGTGGGCGGTGAAGCGTCCCCGGCCGCGCGCGCCGGGGACCGGGTCGAGGTCGTGCTGGACCGCACCCCGTTCTACGCCGAGAGCGGCGGCCAGCTTGCCGACAAGGGCACCATCGTCGCCGACGGCCGCGGCGTGGTCGACATCGACGACGTGCAGAAGCCCATCCCGGGGCTGTTCGTGCACCGCGGCACCGTCCGTTCCGGCGAGCTGGTGGTGGACGACCACGTGCACGCCGCGATCGATTCCGACCGCCGCGCGTCGGTCTCCCGCGCGCATTCGGCCACGCACCTGATCCACTCGGCGCTGCGCAACACGCTGGGCCCCTCGACCGGGCAGGCTGGCTCGGAGAACCAGCCCGGACGGCTGCGCTTCGACTTCACCGCGAACAAGGCGCTCAGCACCGGCGAACTCGCCGAGGTCGAGGACGAGGTCAACACCGTGCTCGCCGGCGACATCCAGGTGCGCGACTTCCAGACCTCGCTGGAGGAGGCGCTGTCGATGGGAGCCCTCGCCATGTTCGGCGAGAAGTACGGTGACCAGGTGCGGGTTGTGGAGATGAGCGACTACTCCCGTGAACTGTGCGGCGGCACCCATGTCGCGGCCACCGGCCAGCTCGGCATCGTCAAGCTGCTCGGTGAATCCTCTGTCGGCTCCGGTGTGCGCCGGGTCGAGGCTGCTGTCGGAATCGACGCCTTCCGCCGGCTCTCCCGGGAGTCGCTGCTGGTCGGGCGGTTGGCAGAGCAGTTGAAGGCGCCCCGAGAGGAGTTGCCGCAGCGTATCGACGCGATGGTCGCGCGTCTCCGCTCCGCGGAGAAGGAGATCGAGAAGCTGCGCGCCGCCCAGGTACTGCAGGCGGCGGAGGGACTCGCCAAGAGCGCCCGCGACCATGGTGCGGTACGGGTCGTCACACATCACGCCCCGGACGGGACAACAGCAGATGACCTGCGCAAGCTGGCGCTCGACGTGCGTGGGCGCCTCGGTGAGGACCGCCCGGCAGTCGTCGCCGTCGCCGCCGTGCCCGCCGACCGCCCGGTCGTGGTGGTCGCGGTCAACAAGGCAGGCCGGCAGCAGGGGTTCAAGGCCGGCGAACTCGTCGGTATCGCGGCACGTGCTCTAGGGGGAGGCGGTGGCGGCAAGCCGGATGTCGCTCAGGGCGGCGGTACCGACGCCGCCGCTGTCGACACAGCTCTGCAGACGCTGGAACAGCGGGTCGCCGACACCGCCTGACCAGGTCCGATAGGCGATCCCTCTCGTGCGGCAGAGCACGAGCCATCCAGCATCCTTGGCCGACGGGGAGAAAGGAACCCTGTGCTGACCCGATATCGCCGTGAACTTGCTGCCCGCCCCGGGGAGCCCCTGCGTTGAGGAACGGCGTACGTATCGCGGTGGACCCGGGCAGTGTGCGGATCGGAGTCGCCGCCAGTGACCCCAGCGGCATACTGGCGACTCCCGTGGAAACGGTCCGGCGCGGAAAGGGCGATCTGGACCGGATCATGGAACTCGTGGTGGAATACGAGGCGCGTGAGGTCCTTGTGGGCCATCCCTCCTCGCTTTCGGGTGAGGAGGGGACGGCGGCCCGAAGCGCACGCTCGTTCGCCGTGGCTCTCGCCCGCAGACTCGCTCCGGTACCGGTGCGTCTGGTTGATGAGCGGCTGACCACGGTGACGGCGCAGAGCCATTTGCGATCGGGTGCCTCGTTCGGCAAGCGTGGCGCGCGGGGCGGCAGGGCCCGGCGTTCGGTCATCGACCAGGCCGCGGCGACAGTGCTGTTGCAGAGTGCGCTCGACATGGAGCGGCGGACCGGCAGCCCCCCGGGGGAAGCCGTCGGAGAGAATGCATGAGCGACAATGAGCCCTACGACGATCGCTACGAACGCCGCGGTCGTCGGCGCAGGGAACGCGAACGCGGCCCCGACCCGTTGACCGACCCCTGGCCGCAGCGGCCTTCCCGCAGGCGGTCACAGGAGGACCCGTTGACGGACCCCTGGCCGCGGCGGCCCACCTCCGGCCGGCCACAGAATGACCCGCTCACCGACCCCTGGCGGGCCGAGACGCCGGTACCGCGGTACGAGGAGTCAGGTCCGGCCACCGGAGGATGGGACCGTCGGGAAGCGGCCCGACCACGGCCAGAGGACCAGTGGCGCGCCCAGCGTTCCAGAAGCTCCGCGGGGCAGGAAACCGCCGGCTGGGCCGACCCCGCACCGTCCCAGCCGCTGGACCCGATTCTGGACGCGCCGCGGAACCGCCAAAGACATCCCCGGCGGGGAGCGGACCGGGCGAGCGGAGGCGCCGACACCGATCCGCTGAGCGCCTCACGTGTCGGCGGTGAGGTGAGTGCGGAGGCCGACCGCGGCAGGCAGACCGGTCGGAGGGCATCCAGAGACGGTGATCCGCGGCCGCGGGAGGATTACGCGCCACGCGGACACCGACACCGGAGGCCGGAAGCGGAGCGGCGTGAAGACGTCGGAGATCCGCCGCTTCCGGCACGGGGACACGGGCAGGTCGACGATCGGCCCCGCGCCCGGCGGCGGGCCGCGGATGCCCCGCCCAGGGAGGAGCCCCGTGAACCCAACCCATGGGATCCCCAAGAGGGAGAGCCGGAGCTGGAGCCGGCCGCGCCGCGCGTGCTGGACTTCGACTCCGTTCCCGTGCGACGTAAACGCGCACGGGGGATGGACGAGGGCGGCGGTGACCGTGCCCCGGGCCGTCGTCGGCGGTCGGCTCCGGCCGAGGAGACCGGCCGTTTCGAGGAGGGGGACGGAGCAGAGGAGCCGGCGAGGAGGGGCTCCGTCCCGGCCGATGACGACGGAGAGGACGGTGCGGCCGACCGTGGGCGGCGCTCCCGGCAGGGGCGCGGTAGGCGGAGTCGCTCCTCCCGCGCATCCGGTAAGGCGGTCCGCAAACGGCGTGGGCGGCGCGGGCGCAAAGGTGTCGTGGTGGTGGCAATCGTCGCCCTGACCGCGGTCATCGGCGGCGGCGGATACGTATTGGCCCGCGATTATGTCTTCCCGCCCGACTTCGACGGTGAAGGCAGCGGAGAGGTGGAGGTGGCGGTCGAGGACGGGGCCAGCGGCGCCGTCATCGCCGAGGCTCTGGAGGAGAAGGGGGTCGTGGCGAGCTCCCGTGCGTTCATCAACGCGCTGGGTGATCACGGCGGTGAGATCACGCCGGGCACCTACCGACTGCGTTCCCAGATGAGCGGCGAGGCCGCGGTCGCGATGCTGCTCGACCCCGATGCGCGCATCGGGGTGCGGGTGACGATCAGGGAAGGGCTGCGGGCCGAGAGGATCCTGGAGGAGCTCTCCGAGAAGGGCGGACTTCCGGCGGAGGACCTCGAAGCGGCCTACGCGGACGAGGAGGGGCTCGGTCTGCCGCCGTATGCGGAGAAGGGAGCGGAGGGCTACCTGTTCCCCGACACCTACATGGTCGACCGCGACGCCGAAGCCCATGAGGTCCTCAAGAAGATGGTGGACCGGTACAAGACCGCCGCCGAGGAGATCGGTCTGGAGCAGCGCGCCGCGGAGGCGGGCCTCACCCCGAACGAAGCCGTATCGCTGGCCGCGATCATCCAGGCGGAAGCGGGCACGGTGGAGGACATGCCGAAGATCTCCGAGGTGGTCTACAACCGCCTGGAGGAAGGGATGAACCTCAAGATGGACAGTACGTGCTTCTACGCCATCGAGGAGTACGGCATCGCGATGAACTCCACCCAGCAGCAGAAGTGCAGGGAGTCGGAGAGCGGATACGAGACCTACTTCAGCGAAGGGCTCCCGGCCGGACCGATCGTCAGTCCCGGCAAGGACGCGTTGGAGGCGGCGTTGGAGCCGTCAGACGACGGCTGGCTGTACTTCGTGACCACGGACCCCGAGAACAGCGTCACGGAGTTCGCCAAGACAGAAGCGCAGTTCTTCGAATTGCGCGACGAGTTCAACCGGAATCAGGGGGGCGGCTGATGCGCGCCGCGGTTCTGGGCTCGCCCGTCGCCCACTCGCTGTCGCCTGCCCTGCACACGGCGGCCTATGCCGAACTCGGTCTGGCCCAGACGTGGCGGTATGACCGCTTCGACTGCGACGAGGCCTTTCTGCCCGGGTTCCTCAAGGGCTGCGATGACTCCTGGGCGGGACTCTCGCTGACCATGCCGCTCAAGCGGGCGGCGCTGGACCTGGCGGATGAAGCCGACCGGTCGGCCCAAGAGGTCGGTGCGGCGAACACACTGGTCTTTCGGTCCGGTCGTCGGCACGCTTACAACACCGATGTCCACGGGATCGAAGCGGCGCTGCGCGAAGCCGGTATCGACCGGGTGCGTTCGGCCGCGGTTCTTGGCGGCGGAGCGACCGCGGCTTCGGCCGTGGCCGCGCTGCGCGGGCTGGAAGCGACCGCAGCAGGTGCGATCACCGTGCTGGCCAGGAACCCGGCCCGTGCCGCTGGTGTGGTAGCCGCTGCCGAACGCATGGCGCTGCCCATCGCGACGGCGCCGCTTGAGCGGATCGAGCGGTATCTCGACGTCGACCTCGTCGTTTCCACGCTCCCGGCCGGGGCCGCTGACCCCTACGCCGCTGTGGTCGCGCAGAGCGGAGCGGCCCTCTTCGACGTCGTCTACAGCCCGTGGCCGACCGCGATCGCGACGGCCGTGGCCGCTATGGGGCAGCCGGTGGTCAGCGGGTTCGCGATGCTGTTGCACCAGGCGGGAGCGCAGGTGGAGCTGATGACCGGGGTCGAGAAGGCGCCGATCGAAGCGATGCGCGCGGCGGGCGCGGCCGAACTCCGGCGGCGTTTTGGGGACCGGGAATAACCCTGCCCGGCAGGGGGTTGACGGCCTCGGGGTGTCAGCCGGTCAGCGAGCAGTGCGCGAGCGCCGCCGCGCTCGCGGCGTGAACGCCGCGGCCGTTTTGCTGGTAGAGTGTTGTCCTGACCTGATCCGGCGCTACAGAAGCGCCGGGCACGTAAGCGGAGGTGGATCCTCCCACCTGCCGGGGCTCAACCCGCGCAGGTCCCGGTCGACGACGTGCGTCGTTGTCGCCGTTTCGAATGGCGGCGATCGGCGCAGGCGGAGACGATGATCTCCGTCGCCGTCGGCGTATTCCGGTGGATCACCCCGCTTGCACACGGCTGGCGGGGTTTTCGCTTTCCAGGGTTCCGGACGGGACCGGGTGACCCCCCACAGACAGCAATTACGACAAAGCTAGGGAGGGGTCCCATCAGCGCCGAGCCCCGCATCAATGACCGCATCAGGGTTTCCGAGGTCCGCCTCGTCGGGCCCAACGGCGAGCAGGTCGGTATCGTCCCCGTGCAGGATGCGCTCCGTCTTGCCCAGGAGGCCGATCTCGACCTCGTCGAAGTCGCCCCGACTGCCCGGCCGCCGGTCGCCAAGCTGATGGACTACGGCAAGTACAAGTACGAGTCCGCGGTCAAAGCGCGTGAGTCGCGCAAGAACCAGTCGAACACGATCATCAAGGAGATCAAGCTCCGGCCGAAGATCGACCCGCACGACTACGAGACCAAAAAGGGTCACGTGGTGCGGTTCCTCAAGGGCGGGGACAAGGTCAAGGTGACGATCATGTTCCGCGGCCGTGAGCAGTCCCGGCCGGAGCTGGGGCGCCGCCTGCTGGCTCGGCTGGCCGAGGACGTACAGGACTTGGGCGCGGTCGAGTCCCAGCCCAAGCAGGACGGCCGGAACATGGTGATGGTGATCGGTCCGCACAAGCGCCGCTCTGATCACAAGGCGGAGGCGCGCGCCGCCGCCGGCGGCGACAGGCCGAGCAGGGAGCAGCGCCAGGAGGAGCAGGCCGGCCAGGGGGGCTGATCCCCGAAGGGGCCACCGTCTCCGGCGGGAACCGGGGAACCCACCGCCGCGGGCTCGGTCGGGCCCGCGGCGCAGGTGCGTTTGCGTGTCCGTGCGCCTTCAGGCCGTGTGCAGAGCAGAGCAAGTCCGCGCCGCCGTCATGACGGGGCGCCGAGTGTTAGGAGACGACGGCGACAATGCCGAAGAACAAATCGCACAGCGGAGCCCGCAAGCGTTTCCGCAAGACCGGCTCCGGCAAGATCATGCGCCGCCGTGCCAACAAGAACCACCTGCTTGAGCACAAGCCGTCCAAGCGGACCCGTCGTCTCAGCAAGGAAGCCGTCCTCCCGCCCGCCGACGCGAAGAGGATCAAGAAGCTGCTCGACTAGGGAGACCTCAAGGCTTTCCATCCGTTCCGTCGGACCGCTCCAGACCCGTGTGGCCATCGGGGTGGTGTCCTGACGGGGGTCCACGTTCCGCCCGGCCCAGTCGGTCCAGCCGGCTCGGCCGACCGGTGGCGCGGTGATCGCGCACCGGCAACCCACGAGGAGTTCCAGTGGCACGCGTGAAGCGGGCTATCAACGCCAAGAAGAAGCGTCGGGTCGTCCTTGAGCGCGCCAGCGGCTACCGCGGCCAGCGGTCGCGCCTGTACCGCAAGGCCAAGGAGCAGATGCTCCACTCGATGACCTACGCCTACCGGGACCGCAAGGACCGCAAGGGGCAGTTCCGTCGGCTGTGGATCCAGCGCATCAATGCCGGGGCGCGCGCCAACGGTCTGACCTACAACCGGTTCATGCAGGGCTTGAAGGCGTCGGGTATCGAGATCGACCGCCGCATGCTGGCCGAGCTCGCGGTGAATGACGAGGCGGCCTTTGCCGCGCTTGTCGAGACCGCCAAGAAAGCGCTGCCGGCCCCGGCCCGGTCCGCGGCCTGACGGCGCGGCAGAACCTGACGCGATGGCGGGCCACGAGTTCACGAGTATCCGGTCGCCCCGTATCAAGGGGGCTCGTCGGCTCGCCAAACGCGCGTTCCGCCAACGTGAGAGGCGTTTCCTGGCCGAAGGCCCACAGGCGGTCAGGGAGGCGCTGGCGGCTCCCGGTACAGTCCACGACCTGTACACGACCTCCGAGGCGATGCAGCGGCACGCCGACCTCCTCAGTGCCGCACACGCCCGAGACGTCCCGGTCCATCGGGTCAGCCTCGAGGTCATGTCCGAACTCGCGCAGACGGTGACCCCGCAAGGGCTGCTCGCCGTCTGCGATTTCGTCGATGTCTCCCTGGCCGATGTCGGCCGCATCCGGCTGGCGGCGGTGCTCTCGCACGTCCGCGACCCCGGAAACGCCGGAACGGTCCTGCGCACCGCGGACGCCGCAGGGGCTGACGCCGTCATCTTCACCGACGCCTCAGTGGACCCCTACAACGGGAAATGCGTCCGTGCCTCGGCGGGCAGCCTCTTCCACCTGCCGGTCGTGGTGGGCGTGGGGATCGGCGAGGTGATCGACCACCTGCGCGCCACCGGGGCACGCGTCTTCGCCGCCGACGGCGGCGGAGAGCGGGATCTGCACGCCGCGGCCGAATCCGGGGATCTCGACGAAAAAGTGGCCTGGGTGTTCGGTAATGAGGCCTGGGGCCTGCCCGAGGAAGCCATAGCACTCACCGATGGCGCCGTCAGCGTCCCCATCTACGGGGCGGCCGAGAGCCTGAACCTGGCCACGGCCGCCGCTGTCTGTCTCTATACGACGGCGCGCCAGCAGCGGACCCGGGCCCGCTCATCCCCGCGGCGGCGTGAATATGCACCAGAGGCGTAGCGACCCGGGACGCGGGTAGTTTCCGGCTCCTCGGTTCCGGCCTGGTGGAATCGTCACCTGCGGTCGCGTTCTGCAGGGCTCGCCGGACGTGTTCCGGCGCTCACGGGTTGCCGGGCGACCCACGGTTGCCGATACCCTCGGACTCTCACCGACAGATCACCGTGCGCGCCGTGCCGACCTGCGCCGATCCGGTACCGCATGGTCGGCTTTGGCTGGTTCGGAGCGTAGTCGTCCTATTCGGCGGGTACAGGTCTTCGGTGATGCAGGGAGCGGGTGCGATCCAGGACGCCATAGTCGGTGCAACGGTGTCGCACTGTCAGGGGCGCGTACGGTCACACGAGGGCGTGGGGAGGCGGTCGTGGGCGGCGACCATGCGGGGGAGCGGGACGGAGCAGACCCGGGCGGAGCAGGCGCCTCGTTATCCGCCGAGGACCTGCCTGACGGGGTGGTCATCGCCGACCGGACCGGTCGCGTGGTCGTGTTCAACAGAATGGCCGCCCGGCTCTTGCGGCGGCCCGCTGATTCTGTTCTGGGCCGTGACTTCCGCGATGCCTTCCCGCTCTACGACGCTGACGGCCGCAACTGGTGGAAGTGCAGTGATCCCTACGGCGGTCTGCGCACCCGCACCCGCCAGCCCGAGCGCACCCTCTTCCTCGCAGACGGCCGGGAGATCCTCATGACGGCGCGCTATGTCCGAGACGAGCCCCTGGGAGCCGTCGTCCGGCTCGTCGTCACACTGCGTGACGCCTCCCACCGCGCTCGGTGGGAGCGCAGCCGTGCTGACCTGGTCTCCACAGTCGCCCACGAACTGCGGTCGCCGCTGACCAGCGTCAAGGGCTTCACCGCGACACTGCTGGCCAAGTGGGGCCGGCTCACGGAAAAGCAGAAGATCTTCATGCTGGAGACGGTCAACGCCGATGCCGACCGCGTCACCCGGCTGATCACCGAACTGCTCAGCGTTTCGCGCATCGAGTCCGGCCGGTTGGAGATTCGCCGACAGCTTGTCGACCTGCCCGATCTGGCCCGCAAGTTGATCGCCGGACGGGTGGCCGCGGACGAGGCCGAGGACCGGTACCGATTGGAGGTGCACGGTCCGCTGCCGGAGATGTGGCTCGACGCGGACAAGATCGAGCAGATCATGGCGAACCTGGTGGAAAACGCGGTGCGGCACGGCGCTGGTACTGTCACCATTGTGATCGAGCCGCACGAGGGAGGAGCAGCGGTGTCGGTGCGCGACGAAGGCAAAGGCATAGCGCCTGAGGCCGTTCCGCGCGTCTTCCGTCGGTTCTGGCGCAGCAGGCGCCGCGGTGGGACCGGCCTGGGGCTGTTCATCGTCAAGGGGCTGATCGAGGCCCACGGCGGCACGATCACGGTCTGCCGCGCGCCCAGTGGCGGTGCGGAATTCCGATTTACCGTGCCCGCCGACACCCCCGAGTTCGCCTGAGCGGACCCGGAACGGAACACGGCGGGCGGAGTCTTCTGCTTCCTTGTCGGCTTGAGCCCGCAATCCCAGGCGGGCCGTGACGGCCGCCCCGCCTCACCGGGCGAGGGCGGCGAGGCGATTTACCATGTCTGCATCTAACAATTCATATGATCCGGTTGAAGTGACCTCCCTGCACCCGGACGAGGTCGCCCGGATGCGTGACGAGGCGCTGGCGGCGATCGCCGGCGCCGCATCCCTGGCGGACCTCAAGGAGGTCCGCCTCGCGCACGCCGGTGACCGTTCCCCGCTTGCCCTGGCCAATCGGGAGATCGGCGCGTTGCAGCCGACGGCCAGGGCCGACGCGGGCAAGCGCGTCGGCGGCGCCCGCCGCGAGGTCTCCGAAGCCCTCAAGGCGCGGCAAGCCGTGCTGGAGGAGGAACGCGATTCCCGCGTCCTCGTTGAGGAGGCCGTCGACGTCACCCTGCCGTGGGACCGGGCGCCGCGTGGTGCCCGGCATCCGCTGACGACCGTCGCCGAACGCATGGCCGACATCTTCGTCGGCATGGGGTTCGAGGTCGCCGAGGGGCCCGAGGTCGAGGCGGAGTGGTTCAACTTCGACGCGCTGAACTTCCTGCCGGACCACCCGGCCCGGACGATGCAGGACACGTTCTTCGTGGAATCCCGTACGGGCGGTGAATCCGGCCTGGTACTGCGCACCCATACCTCACCGGTGCAGATCCGCGCGCTGCTCGGCCGTGAACTCCCGGTCTATGTGGTGGCGCCGGGCAAGACCTTCCGTACCGATGAGCTGGACGCCACGCACAGCCCGGTGTTCCACCAGCTGGAGGGCCTGGTCGTGGACGAGGGCATCACGCTGGCGCACCTGCGCGGTGCGATCGACGCCTTTGTCGAGGGCATGTTCGGCAGTGGCCTGCGGACCCGCTTCCGGCCCTCTTACTTCCCCTTCACCGAACCGTCGGCCGAGGTCGACATGGAGTGCTTCGTCTGCCGCGGCGCGTCCGTGGGCGACCCGGACCGCCCATGCCGCACCTGCAGTTCCGAGGGATGGATCGAGCTGGGCGGTTGCGGGGTGGTCAATCCGCGGGTGCTCACCGCGGCCGGTGTCGACACCGGCCGCTACAGCGGCTGGGCGTTCGGCCTGGGGGTGGAGCGGACGCTGATGTTCGCCCACGGGGTCCAGGACATGCACGACATGGTGGAAGGCGACGTCCGTTTCACCTCGGCTTTCGGGATGGAGATCTGATGCGCGTCCCTGTTTCCTGGCTTCGGGAGTATGTCGACCTGCCGGCTGACGTAACGGCCCGCGATCTCGCCGCGAAGCTGATCGCCGCGGGACTGGAGGTCGAGACCGTCGACGAGGTCGGGGCCGACATCACCGGCCCGATCGTGATCGGGCGGGTGACGGCCATCGAGGAGCTCACCGGCTTCAAGAAGCCGATCCGCTACTGCCGCGTCGACGTCGGCGCGGCCAACGACTCCGGCGATCCGCAGTACATCGTTTGCGGTGCGCGCAACTTCACCGAGGGCGACCTCGTCGTCACCGCGCTGCCCGGCGCTCAACTGCCCGGCGGCTTCGCCATCAGCGCGCGCACGACCTACGGCAAGGTGTCGGAGGGCATGATCTGCTCGGCCGCCGAGCTGAACCTGTGGGATGACCACACCGGGATCATCGTGCTGCCCGAGGGGTTCGCCGAGCCCGGCGCCGACGCCTACGGGCTCCTCGGGCTGCGCGAGGACGTGCTCGACATCGCCGTCACCCCCGACCGCGGCTACGCCCTGTCGATGCGCGGGGTGGCTCGCGAGGCGGCCGCGGTCTATGGTGCGGCCTTCCGCGACCCGGCCGACGTCCCAACCGCCTCACAGGCTTCCGGGGGCGGCTACCCGGCGTCGGTGGCCGACCCGGCCATCTGCTCGCGCTATGTGCTGCGGACGGTCACCGGGTTCGATCCCGAGGCCGCGACTCCTCTGTGGATGAAGCGCCGCCTGGCGTTGACCGGGGTGCGCTCCATCTCACTGGCGGTCGATGTCACGAACTACGTCATGATGGAGCTCGGCCAGCCGCTGCACGCCTGGGACCGTGCCAGGCTGCGCGGGCCGATCGAGGTCCGGCTCGCCCGCAAGGACGAGCAGCTGGAGACGCTGGACCACGTCAAGCGGACGCTGAACCCCGACGACATCCTCATCACCGACGAATCCGGGCCGATCAACATCGCCGGTGTCATGGGCGGCCTCGCGACCGAGATCAGCGCGACCTCGACCGATGTGGTCATCGAGGCCGCGCACTTCACCGACACCCATATCGCGCGCGCGTCGCGGCGGCACCAGCTCTCTTCGGAGTCCTCGCGCCGCTTCGAGCGGGGGGTCGACTCCGCCCTGCAGCTGGCCGCCGCCACCCGTGCCGTGCGGCTGCTGGCCGAGTTGGGCGGTGCCGAGGTCGACCCCGGATACACCGACATCGGGCACGGGGTGGCGCGTGAGCCGATCCCCATGGCCGCCGACCATCCCGGAAGGGTCGCCGGGGTGGACTACCCGCGCGACCGGGTGGTGGCCCGGCTGCGCGAGGTGGGCTGTACGGTCGTCGACGACGAGGCCGCCGACTCGCTCCTGGTCACCCCGCCGTCGTGGCGGCCGGACCTCACCGACCGCAATGACCTGGCCGAAGAGGTCATCCGCTATGAGGGCTACGAGAACATCCCGGCGATCGCGCCGCGGGCGCCCGCCGGCCGCGGGCTCACCGATGGCCAGCGGCTGCGCCGCACCGTCGGCCGCAGTCTCGCCGGTGCGGGCTTCGTCGAGGTGCTCAGCTACCCGTTCCTGGGCCGGCGGGATTTCGACAAGCTGCAGCTGGCGGCCGATGACGGCCGCCGCTCCGCGCTGAAGTTGGTCAACCCGCTCAACGACGACGAACCGCTGCTGCGCACCACGCTGCTGCCGGGGTTGCTGAAGACCCTGGTCCGCAATGTCGGGCGCGGGTTCGGCGACGTCGCGCTGTTCGAAATGGGCCTGGTCTACCTGCCCGGGGCCGACGCGCCCGAGAAGGCGCCGATTCTGCGCGTGGACCGCGGCCCCGCACCAGAGGAGCTGGCCTCGGTCGAGGCCGCGATCCCGCACCAGCCGCGCCGGGTGGGCGCGGTGCTGGCCGGTGACCGCGAGCCGGCCGGATGGTGGGGTCCGGGGCGCGCGGCGGTCTGGGCGGATGCCATCGAAGCGGCCCGCGAGGTAGGACGCGCTGCCGGAGTCGAGATGACCGTCAAGGCCGACCAACGGGCTCCGTGGCATCCGGGCCGGTGCGCGGCCCTGTACGTGAGCGTGGGCGGTGTGACGCGGCTGGTGGGGCATGCCGGCGAGCTGCATCCGCGCGTCGTCCAGGAGTATGGGCTGCCGGCCCGCACAGTGGCGATGGAGGTCGAGCTGGACGCGATCGAGGCGGCGCGGACCACGGCCCGCGCCCCCGAGATCTCCGCCTATCCGGTCGCCACCCAGGACGTCGCCCTCGTGATCGACGCTTCGATACCGGTGAGCGAGGTCGAGGAGGCGCTCCGAGCCGGCGCCGGTCCCCTGCTGGAGAGCGTCCGGCTGTTCGATGTCTACACCGGCGAGCAGGTGGGCGAGGGGCGCCGGTCGCTCGCTTACAGCCTGCGCTTCCGGGCACCCGACCGGACGTTGAAGGCGGAGGAGATCGCCACGGCCCGTGATGCCGCCGTCGCTGCGGCCGGCGAGCGCACCGGAGCCGTGCTGCGCGGCTGACACAGGCGTGCCCTCGTGGCCCCGTTCTCCCGGTTCCGGCCGGAAGAGCGGGGCCACGTTCATGATCGACAAAAAAATTTTTCTCATATTTTTCCAGCTCACAGGGGGGTTTGAGGGAGTCCGGCAAGGGTAGTTGGCATGGAACCCGTTAAGCCGGGGAGGATTCTTTGTTTCGTCTCTTGAACCAAGGCGGCTTTGGCGCTTAACCTGCAGGCATCTGCCGCGATCCGGAACGCCCGGGTACTCGCGGAACAGCTGTTTCTTTCGGTGTTTTCGTGGTGCGTTCTAACGCACAACTCGGCTCGGAGGTCGCTATATGACCGAAACAGTGGTTTCGTATGCGCGCATACCGATGGAGCAGCAGGAGTCCAGTCGCTTCTGGCACACCTTCTGCGACATGAACACCGTGATTCAGGGCCCGAAGTTCGTGGTCTCCGAGGCCAAGGGCGCATGGCTGTGGGACGACAACGGGGAGCGCTATCTCGATGGCACAGCCAGCCTGTGGTACTGCAACGTCGGCCACGGCCGCACGGAGATCGCTGATGCCGTACATCGGCAGCTCACCAAGCTCGATGCCTACACCGTGTACGGGGACTTCGCCAACGCGCCTGCCTTGGAGCTCAGCGAGCGGCTGGCGGCACACGCGCCGGTGGCCGACCCTCGGGTCATCCTCACCTGCGGTGGCGGGGAGTCCATCGATACTGCGGCCAAGCTCGCCCGGCGCTACTGGGCGGTGTCAGGCAAGCCGGGCAAGACCCACCTCATCAGCCGGACCGGGGGCTACCACGGCTTGCACGGGTTCGGCACCAGCATCATCGGTATGGAGCGGTTCCGTGCCGGATTCGGGCAGCTGATCGAGGACACCTCGGTGGTGCCCTACGATTCGGTGGAGGCGCTGGAGGAGGAGATCCTGCGCGTGGGGCCCGACCGTGTCGCGGCGTTCTTCGCCGAACCCGTGATCGGTGCCGGCGGGGTCTACGCGCCGCCCACCGACTACTTCACACGCGTGGCCGAGATGTGCCGCCGCTACGGAGTGCTGTTCATCGTCGACAGTGTCATCTGCGGATTCGCGCGGATGGGCAACTGGTTCGGGATCGAGCGGTTCGGCGTCAACCCCGACATGATCGTTTTCGCCAAGGGAGTGAGCAGCGGCTACCTGCCGCTGGGCGGGGTCATCGCCAGTGGTGAGATCGCCGACCCGTTCTGGAACCAGTCGGGCAACCCCTTCATCCACGGGACGACCTATGCGGGCCACCCCGCGTGCTGCGCGGCGGCTATGGCCAACCTGGACATCCTGGAGCGCGATGACCTGTTCACCGCGTCGCTGGAGGTCGAGTCGCACCTCGATGCGGCGGTCCGTACGCTCAGCGACCACCCGCTGGTGGGCGAGGTCCGCTCGGGGGTCGGTGTGATGGCGGCCGTGCAGCTCACCGAAGAGGCGCTGAACGAGCGCGGAATCACCACAGCCGAGGTGTTCATGGAGGCGAGGGCGCGCGGGGTCATCCTGCGTGCGATCCCGCACTCGCTGCTGATCTCCCCGCCGCTGATCGTCTCCTGGGAGCAGATCGACCACCTCGTGTCCACGCTCCGTTCGGCGCTGGACGTCGTCGCCGAGCGGCACCAGGGGTAGCCGCGTCCCTGCACGGTGGTGCCGCGCCGCGGCACCACTTCCGGTACCCGGGTGCCTATCTCCCCGCCACCGTTATTTCTCTGGGAAGATACTTCTCACATACCATTATGGTGGACGGTGAATCGGGGGGATGGGCATGAGCGAACCGGCGGGCAGGGCGAAGAACAGGGGCGGCGACGCCGATGACCTCATCACGGCATGGGGCCTGTTCTACGAGGCGCTGAACGCGACCGCCCCGCTGCTGCTGCGCGGTATTGATCCCAGCGGCGGGGACATGTCCGGTCCGTGGTTCGAGGTTCTGATCCGGCTGCAGCGCTCTCCCGACCACCGGCTGCCGATGAGCCGGCTCGCGCGTGAGGTGAGCCTGAGCAGCGGTGGTTTCACCAAGCTCGCCGACCGGCTGGAGCGCAAAGGGTACCTGACACGGCAGGCATGCCCGTCGGATCGGCGCGTCGTCTACGCCGTCCTCACCCCCCAAGGCCGGGACGTGGCGGAGAAGGCCCGCGCCAAGCACGTCGAGCTCCTCCAAGAGCATGTCCTGGGGCCCTTGGGTGAAGACGGGCTGCGCTGCTTCGCCGACCATGCCCGGCGTCTGCGTGATAGCTCCGTGCGGGCGTGAGGCTCTCCTCACGCGGCCGGTGGAGGCGAATCGATACCCCGGAATGTCGGTTGCGGGTATTTTGACCTGAGTCCGCCCGGCCCTGATGAGGGCCGATGCGGACACCGGCAGTGAGGCGGGCGGTCCGGACGCGCGACGGCAGGGTCGGCTCCGCCTCTGTCGGCGTTCTTCCCGCGCATTCACCGAACCCCGGGGCCTTTTTGATGAAACTCTTCGCCAGCGCCGCAGAGATGCGCGCCGTCCCCCGATCACCGGAGTTCCGCAATGGAGGCGTCTCCTTCTGGTTCCGCGAGATCGGCCTGCCCGAGCATCGCCCCGCTCTGGCTGGGGACGCCGACTACGATGTGTGCGTCGTCGGCGCGGGGTACACGGGATTGTGGACCGCCTACTACCTGAAGAAAGCCCAGCCGGACCTGCGCGTCGCGGTTCTGGAGCGCGAGTTCGCCGGGTTCGGCGCGTCCGGGCGCAACGACGGGTGGCTGTCCGCGGAGTTCGTCGGCTCCAGGGAGCGCTACGCCGCGTCCCAGGGGAAAGGGCCGGTGATCGCGCTGCAGCGCGCCATGATGGATTCCGTCGACGAGGTCATCACCGTCACCGAGGCCGAGGGGATCGACGCCGACATCGTCAAAGGCGGTATGCGCCTGGTCGCCACCAACCAGGCCCAGAAGACCCGGCTGCACGAGGAGGTCCGCTACCTGCAGGATTGGGGTTTCTGGCCGGAGGACCTCTCCCTGCTCGACCCCTGCTGCGAACCTCGCCTACAGGTGGACGGCGCGGTGGCCGCCGCCTACAGTCCGCATGCCGCCCGCATCCAGCCGGCCAAGCTCATCACCGGGCTGGCGAAGGCCGTCGAGGCCGTGGGCGTCGACATCTTCGAGAGCACGGCGGTCAGCGAGATCCGCCCGCGCGAGGGGCAGGTCCGGCCGGCGGCGGTCACCGAACACGGCACGGTGACCGCCGACCACGTGATCCGGGCGGCTGAGGGCTTCACCGCCGGTCTGCGGGGCCGGCGCCGCGAGTGGCTGCCGGTGAACGGTTCGATGATCGCGACCGAGCCGCTCACCGACGCGATGTGGGAGCACATCGGCTGGGAGAGGGGCGAGGTCCTCGGCGACACGGCGCACGCCCGCGTCCACGCCCAGCGCACCGCAGACGACCGTATCGCCCTAGGCGGGCGCGGAGTGTCCTACCGCTTCGGGTCGGGCCACGAGGGCAAGGGCGCCACCCAGCCCCAGGCCATCGCCGAACTGTGGCGGATGCTGGCGCGACTGTTCCCCGTCGCCTCGGAGGTCCCCATCGTGCACGCGTGGTCGGGCGTGCTGGGCGTATCGCGCGACCGGTGCCCGGCGGTGGACTTCGACACCCGGACCGGCCTGGCCCGGGCCGGGGGGTGTGACGGCAGCGGTGTCACCGCCTCGAACCTGGTGGGACGCATCCTGTGCGACCTCGTGCTGGGCCAGGAGAGCGATCTCACCCGGCTGCCCTGGGTAGGCCACCAAGCCCGCAACTGGGAACCCGAACCGCTGCGCTGGGTGGGCACCCAGGTCGTCTACGGCCTGTACCGCACCGCCGACCGCCGTGAGTCCGACCGGCTCTTCCACACCTCCCGCTTCGCCGGTCTGGCCGGCCGGATCGCGAGAAGCTGAGCGGCTCCCCTGACAGCAGGTGACTTTTGGACTACATTCAAAGTCATGGTGATGCTTCCCGAGGTCCCGTTCTCCGAACTGATCAACAGACCTAAGGCCACAACCGGAAAACTCGCACAGTCGCGGACCCATGACCTGCGGCTGCGGCGGCGTGGCGACAACGACCTGATTCTGCGTGAAGAGCAGGCGGATCAGGAGCGGACCGAGATGGTGAACACGGCGGCCCGATTCCTGGCCGAATTGATGGCGGAGGATGAGGAGACGCAGGCAGCGGCGCTGAGGGTGGCACCGAAGGTGTTCCCGTGGGTGCGCTTCCTTCCGGAAGACAGTAGGGGCCGGTTCTTGGCGGAACTCGCCGATACACTGCGGGCCACGATCGACTTCGACGACCCCGCGCCGGCGGTGCACCAGCTCGTCACGGAGTGGCGGCATACGGCAGAGGTCTACGCTGATCCGGAACTGCTGGATATCCTCACGCGCGACCACGGTTCCGACGACGACTTCGGGCCGGTGCCTCCCCCGCCCGGGGCTGAGCTGTGAGCCCCAAACGAGGGGACCGTGTCGGTCCCCCCGGTTGGGGAACGGAGTGGGATGTCCGCTTTCTGAACGGGGAAGCGGCGAAGGGTTGGGAGGAGCTGTGTTGCCAGGCGCCCGGCAACACATTGCAGGCATGGCAGGTAATGCGCCACGATCCGCTCCCATCCGGCCGCAACCCGCGCCACCACCCCATGCACGATCACCTCGCGGAGGGAAAAGTGAAGGGGAGGACGTTACCGCGCTGGCAGATCGAGGTCACTGGAGCGGGGCGTATCTGGTACCTGGCCGATGAGGACCGGCGCACCGTGTGGGTCGAATATGCGGGACCGGGGCACCCCAAGGCGACCGACCGCTGACGCTTCTATGCCAAGCGGCGAGGGGCGGAGGTTGCGGCAATGGGGCGGAGCCGACTTGCCGCTGAGTAGACGGGTGCCCTTCCCCCGAAACCGCGGTGGCGGTCTGGTTTTCGGGGGGCCGGTGTGTGCGGCGGCAAGCCGGCGCTCCTCGCTGCGCTCGGGTGCCCCATTGCCGCAACCAAGAAGGCTGGCCCGGTGATAGCGCCCTAATCAGCGCTGATCCTCGGGGTGCTCGGCCTCTTCTCCTGCTCGCAGCTGTTCCCGGCGGGCTTTCCTGCTACCCGAGTTTGCATAACATTGCATTGCGATGCATGATAGTTCAGGTAGATGTCAGTGAGCGGGGAGGAAGCCGATGGGGTACACGGCGGCGGTCGCCGGAGCCAGCGGGTATGCGGGGGGCGAATTGCTGCGCATCCTGCTCTCCCACCCCGGAATCGAGATCGGTGCGCTGACGGCCGGAAACAACGCCGGCAGCCGCCTGGGCGAGCACCAGCCGCACCTCGTGCCGCTGGCAGACCGGGTCCTGGTCGAGACCACGGCCGACACTCTCGCCGGACACGACATCGTGTTCCTCGCCCTGCCGCACGGACAGTCCGCCGCGCTCGCCGAGCAGCTCGGCGAGGGGGTGCTGGTCGTCGACTGCGGTGCCGACTTCCGGCTGGCCGACCCCGCCGCCTGGGAGAAGTACTACGGCTCCGCCCACGCCGGCACCTGGCCCTACGGGCTGCCGGAGCTCCCCGGCGCGCGCGAGGCGCTCACCGGCACCTCCCGTATCGCCGTCCCCGGATGCCACGTCACCACCGCCACCCTCGCGCTGTTCCCCGGCCTGGCCGATGGCCTGGTCGAGCCTGAAGCGGTCGTCGTCGCCGTCACCGGCACCTCCGGCGCGGGCAAGGCGCCCAAACCGCACCTCCTCGGCAGTGAGATCATGGGGTCGGTCAGCCCCTACGGTGTCGGGGGCACGCACCGGCACAATCCCGAGATCGTGCAGAACCTCTCGGGCGTGGCGGGTACACCGGTGACGCTCTCCTTCACCCCGGTCCTGGCGCCCATGCCGCGCGGCATCCTCGCCACCTGCACCGTTCCGATCAAGCCCGGTGTCACAGCCGAGGAGATCCGCGCCGCCTATGAGCGGCGATTCTCGACCGAGCCCTTCGTGCACCTGCTGCCCGAGGGAACGTGGCCGGCCACCGCCATGACAATGGGCGCCAACACCGCTCTGGTCCAGGTCACGGTCGACGAGGCCGCGGGTCGTGCGGTAGCGATCGCCGCGCTCGACAACCTGACCAAAGGCACAGCGGGAGGCGCCGTGCAAAGCGCCAACATCGCGCTCGGTCTCCCCGAGACCAGTGGTCTTCCCATGATGGGCGTCGCACCCTAGCCGCCGCCCCTGAACCTGCGAGAGGTCACACCGTGAGTGTCACAGCACCCCGCGGTTTCCGAGCCGCCGGCGTGAGCGCCGGCCTCAAACCCAACGGTGACCGCGACGTCGCCGTCGTCATCAACGACGGCCCATCGCGGTCGGCCGCCGCCGTCTTCACCCGCAACCGGGTCAAGGCCGCCCCCGTGCTCTGGTCCCAACAGGTCGCCGCGGGCGGCCGCGTCCGCGCCGTCGTCATCAACGCCGGCAACGCCAACGCCTGCACCGGCGCCCCCGGCTTCCAAGACGCACACGCCACCGCCGAGCGCGTCGCCGCTGCCCTGGACGACTCCGCCGGCGAGATCGTGGTCTGCTCCACCGGTCTGATCGGGGAGCGGCTGCCGATGCCCCGGCTGCTCGCCGGGGCCGACACCGCGGTCGCCTCCGCTGCGCGCGACGGCGGGCTCGACGCGGCCGACGCCATCCGCACCACCGACACCGTCGCCAAGATCGCTTTCAAGCGGGGCACCGGCTACACCGTGGGCGGGATGGCCAAGGGCGCGGGCATGCTCGCCCCGTCCCTGGCCACCATGCTCTCGGTGGTCACCACTGATGCCGAGCTCACCGCCGACCAGTGCGACCGGCTGCTGCGTGCCGCCACCGCCCGCACCTTCGAACGCGTCGATGCCGACGGCTGCCTGTCCACCAACGACACCGTCGTGCTCATGGCCAGCGGCGCCTCCGGCACCACCCCTGCGGAGGCCGAGTTCGCCGCCCTGCTCACCGAGGTGTGCGACGACCTCGCCCGCCAGCTCGTCGCCGACGCCGAGGGCGCCTCGAAGTCCATCGAGATCGAGGTCGTCGGCGCCGCCGATGAGGACGACGCGGTCGAGGTGGGCCGCGCCATCGCCCGCAACGACCTGTTCAAGTGCGCGATGTACGGCCAGGATCCGAACTGGGGCCGGGTTGTGGCTGCCGTGGGCACCACCGGGGCCGCGTTCGAACCCGATCAGCTCAATGTCGCCATCAACGGCGTATGGATCTGCCGCGGGGGTGCCGTCGGCGACGACCGATCCAAGGTCGACCTCGCGCCGCGCGAGGTCACCGTTACCGTTGACCTGTCGGCCGGCAGCGCCGCCGCCACCGTCTTCACCACCGATCTGACCGTCGACTACGTTCACGAGAATTCGGCCTACAGCACATGAACTCCCGGAAACAGGCCTTGGACAAGGCCAACACGCTGATCGAAGCCCTCCCGTGGTTGAGTCGCTTCCACGGCAAGACCGTTGTGGTCAAGTACGGCGGCAACGCGATGTCCGACCCCGCCCTGCAGAGGCGGTTCGCAGAGAACATCGTCTTCCTGCGCTATGCCGGTCTGCGCCCCGTCGTGGTGCACGGCGGCGGCCCGCAGATCAACGCCCACCTGGACCGGCTCGGTGTGCAGAGTACTTTCACCGCTGGGCTGCGCGTCACCACACCGGAGATCATGGACATCGCGCGCATGGTCCTCGTCGGCCAGGTCAACCGGGAGATCGTGAACCTGGTCAACGCCCACGGCCCGTTCGCGGTCGGGCTCTCCGGCGAAGACGCCCACCTTTTCACCGCCGAACGCAAGCCGGCCGTCGTTGACGGCGCTCCTGTCGATATCGGCCTGGTCGGCGAGGTCGTCGATGTGCAGGCGGGCGTGGTGCAGAGCCTGCTCGACGACGGGCGTATTCCCATCGTCTCCAGCATCGCCCGCTCCGACGAGGGGGTCTACAACGTCAACGCCGATACCGCCGCCGCCGCGCTCGCGGTCGATCTGGGCGCCGGCAAGCTGATGGTGCTGACCGATGTCGAAGGGCTCTACGCCGACTACCCCGACTGCGAGGAGCTGATCAGCCGGCTTACCGCAAGCGAACTCGAAGCGCTGCTGCCGGACCTGTCGTCGGGGATGGCACCGAAGATGGAGGCGTGCCTGCGCGCCGTCCGCGGCGGTGTCCCGCAGGCCCACGTCCTGGACGGACGCACCCCCGACTCCATGCTGCTGGAGGTCTTCACCAACGACGGGATCGGCACGATGGTCGTGGCCGAAGCCGACGAGCCCACCGAGCCTGTCGACATCTACGAGGGTGAAGAGGCATGAACCGCACCGCAGAACTGCAGGCGCGCTTCGACGCCGCCCTGATGCCGAACTACGGGACCCCGCCTGTCGCGCTCACCCGCGGCGACGGCTGCCGAGTGTGGGACGCCGACGGGCGGCGCTACCTCGACCTCATCGCCGGGATCGCGGTCTCCGCCCTCGGCCACGGCCATCCCGCCCTGGCCACAGCGATCGCCGACCAGGCCGCAGCGCTGGCCCACACCAGCAACCTCTTCCTGCACGAGCGCGAGATCGAACTCGCCGAACGGCTCATCGGCCTGCTCGGCGGCGCGGGCGGCACGAACGGCCCCGACATCCGGATGTTCTTCGCCAACTCCGGTACCGAGGCCAACGAAGCCGCGCTGAAGATCGTCAAGCGCGCCGCCGGTGACGGCCGCACCTACATCGTCTCCACAACCGGCGCCTTCCACGGGCGGACCTCGGGAGCCCTCGCGCTCACCGGCAAGCCCGCCATCCGCGACCCGTTCGGGCCGTTCGGCATGGACGTCCGGTTTGTCCCCTATGGCGATGCCTCCGCTCTCGGTGAAGCCGTGGACGACTCCTGCATCGCCGTGTTCGTCGAACCCATGCAGGGGGAGGCGGGCGTGGTTCCCGCGCCCGACGGCTACCTGTCCGAGGTCCGCGCGGTCTGCGACACCACCGGCGCCGCTTTCGTCCTGGACGAGATCCAAAGCGGAATCGGGCGGACCGGTCGCTGGTTCGCCCACCAGGGGGCCGACGTCCTCCCCGACGTGCTGACCCTGGCCAAAGGCTTGGGCGGCGGCCTGCCGATCGGCGCCTGCGCGGGCTTCGGCCGTTATGCCACCGTCTTGGCCAAGGGCGACCACGGATCCACTTTCGGCGGCAACCCCGTCGCGTGCGCGGCGGCGCTCGCCGTCCTTGACACCATCGAGTCCGAAGGACTGCTCGACGCCGCCGCGGAGCACGGCGCGCTGCTCGCCGATCGCATCAGCGCGCTCGGCGACCCGCTCGTCGCGGAGGTCCGCGGCGCCGGGCTGTGGCGGGGCATTGGGCTCCTCGCCCCTGTCGCCGCCGACGTCCAGGCCGCCGCGGCCGCGCACGGCTTCCTGGTCAACGCCGTCGCCGCCGACGTCATCCGCATCGCGCCGCCGCTGACAATCTCCCGCGAGGAGATCCTCGAATTCACCGAGGCACTGCCCGCCATCCTCCAGGATGCGGCACCGGCCGCCCGACGCTTCGGCACCGAGCAGCAAGGAGACACACCATGAGCCCGGCGACGTCCCCGTCCGTGCGGCACTTCCTGCGCGACGACGACCTCACCCCCGCCGAGCAGGCCGAGGTGCTCGACCTCGCCGGCGCGATGAAGAAGGACCGCTTCTTCCAGCGGCCGCTGGAAGGCCCGCGGACCGTCGCGCTGCTGTTCGACAAGCCGTCGACCCGGACCCGCGTCTCCTTCGCGGTCGGCGTGGCCGACCTCGGCGGCCAGCCCCTCGTCATCGACGCCCAGACGACCCAGATGGGACGCGGCGAGACGATCGAGGACACCGCGCGGGTACTGGAGCGCCACGTGGCAGCGGTCGTGTGGCGGACCTTCGAGCAGGACCGGCTGGAGAGCCTGGCAGGCACCAGCGCGGTGCCGGTCGTCAACGCGCTCACCGACCTCTTCCACCCCTGCCAAGTCCTCGCTGACCTGCAGACCGTACGCGAGCACAAGGGGAGTCCGGCCGGTCGCACGCTCGCCTACTTCGGAGACGGTGCCAACAACATGGCGCACTCCTACCTGCTGGGCGGCGCGACCGCTGGCATGCACGTGCGAGTCGCGGCTCCCGCAAAGCACCGGCCCGATCCCGATGTCCTCGCCCGTGCCGAGGAGGTCGCAGCGCGCACGGGTGGATCGGTCCTGGTGACCGGTGACCCGGCCGAGGCGGCCGCGGGAGCCGACGTACTGGCCACCGACGCCTGGACCTCCATGGGCCAGGAGGCCGAGGCGGCCCAGCGCGACGCGCCGTTTCGCCCTTACGCCGTCGACGACACCACGCTGGCCGCGGCGGCCGGCGACGCGATCGTCCTGCACTGCCTTCCCGCCCACCGGGGCGAGGAGATCACCTCCTCGGTCATCGACGGCCCGCAGAGCGTCGTCTGGGACCAAGCGGAGAACCGCCGCCACGCACAGAAGGCATTGCTGGCGTTCCTCCTGGTCAGAGGGGAGGACGAGCAGCGATGACCGTCGACGGTGCCTCGCCCGCCCCCATGACCAAGACCGCGCGCCACGCCCGCATCACCGAAGTGCTCACCAAGAACGACGTCCGTTCCCAGGGGGAGCTCGCCCGGTTGCTGGCCGACAGCGGTGTCCAGGTCACCCAGGCCACGCTGTCGCGCGACCTGGACGAGCTGGGGGCGGTCAAGCTCCGCACCGTTGACGGGAGCCTCGTCTATGTCCTGCCGGGCGAAGGCGGTGAGCGCCTTCAGCGGGCCCGCCCGGACACATCGGACCTTGAACACGTGTCCAACGCGCGCCTCACCAGGCTCGCCGAGGATCTTCTGGTATCGGCCGAGGCATCGGCCAACATGGTCGTCGTGCGCACTCCGCCGGGGGCGGCGCAGTACCTGGCCTCGGCGATCGACCACACCGACTTCCACGCGATCCTGGGGACCATCGCCGGAGACGACACGATTCTGGTGATCTCCCGCGATCCCGAGGGCGGCGAGGAACTCGCCGCATCGCTGCTGCGGCTGGCCGATCGGCGCCCCTAGCCACGAGGACGGCCGACCAAGGCGACCGCGGCAGAGCAACATCCATACCTGAAACCCAAGGAGAATTCGCATGACCGAACGGGTCGTACTCGCATACTCGGGGGGACTCGACACCTCCGTCGCCATCGGCTGGATCGCCGAGGAGACCGGTGCCGAGGTCGTGGCCGTGGCCATCGACTGCGGTCAGGGCGGCGAGGACCTCGACGTCGTCCGGCAGCGGGCGCTCGACTGCGGAGCCGTCGAGGCCGTCGTGGCCGATGCCAAGGACGAGTTCGCGAACGAATACTGTGTCCCGGCCCTGCAGGCCAACGCCCTTTACATGGACCGCTATCCGCTGGTGTCGGCGCTATCGCGGCCGCTGATCGTCAAGCACCTGGCCGACGCCGCCCGTTACCACGGCGCCACCATGGTCGCCCATGGCTGCACCGGCAAGGGCAACGACCAGGTTCGGTTCGAAGCCGGTCTGGCCGCGCTGTTCCCCGAGCTGAAAGTGCTCGCTCCGGTCCGGGACTCCGGAATGACCCGGGACAAGGCCATCGCCTTCGCCGAGGAGAAGGGCCTGCCGATCGACGTTTCAAAGAAGTCGCCGTACTCCATCGACCAGAACCTTTTCGGCCGCGCGGTGGAGACCGGTTTCCTGGAGGACATCTGGAACGGGCCGATCGAGGACGTGTACTCCTACACCGACAACCCGGCAGAGTCCCGTGAGGCCGACGAACTGGTCGTCACCTTCACCGCCGGTGTGCCCACCGCCATTGACGGAAAGGAGCTCAGCCCGCTGCGGATCATCGAGGAGATGAACCGCCGGGCCGGTGCGCAGGGGGTCGGCCGGATCGATATGGTCGAGGACCGACTGGTGGGTATCAAGAGCCGCGAGGTCTATGAGGCCCCCGGTGCGATCGCGCTGATCACCGCGCACCAGGAACTGGAGAACGTCACCGTCGAGCGGGAGCTCGCCCGCTTCAAGCGGGGTGTGGACCAGCGCTGGGGTGAGCTCGTCTACGACGGCCTGTGGTTCTCTCCGCTGAAGAACGCCCTCGACAGCTTCATCACCGAGGCGAACAAGCACGTCACCGGCGATGTCCGGATGATGCTGCACGGCGGACGCGCTGTGGTCACCGGTCGGCGCAGCGAGGCCTCGCTCTACGACTACGAGCTCGCCACCTATGACACCGGTGACGCCTACGACCAGACCCTGGCCCGGGGCTTCATCGACATCTGGAGCATGCCGGCCAAGATCTCCAGCCTGCGCGACCAGAAGCTCTCCTGAGTCGGGCAGGCAGCCCCGACAGATCCACCAGATCCACCAGGTTTCGACTCTGACAGGTAAAGGACCTCGACCGTGGCTGACGAGCGCGACACCCAGGTCACCCGGCTATGGGGCGGCCGCTTTGCAGGCGGACCCTCCGAGGCGCTGGCCCGGCTCTCCCTGAGCACCCATTTCGACTGGAGGCTGGCCCGCCACGATATCGCCGGATCCCGTGCCCACGCCCGTGTGCTGCACCGCGCCGAGCTGCTCACCGACGAGGAACTGGCAAAGATGCTGGCGGGGCTGGACCGGCTGGAGGCCGACGTGGCCTCGGGAGAGTTCACTCCAGTGCTGGAAGACGAGGACGTCCACACCGCACTGGAACGCGGGTTCATCGAACGGGTCGGTCCTGATCTCGGCGGGCGGCTGCGCGCCGGGCGGTCGCGCAACGACCAGATCGCCACGCTCATCCGCATGTACCTGCGGGAGCAGGCCCGTGCCATCGCCGGCGCGGTCCTGGACCTCGTATCGGCCTTGGCCGACCAGGCCGAGGCGCACATCGATGTCGCGATGCCCGGCCGCACGCACCTGCAGCACGCCCAGCCGGTACTGCTCGCCCACCATCTCATGGCGCACGCCTGGCCCCTCGTCCGCGATGTGCAGCGGTTGCGCGACTGGGACCGCCGCGCGGCGGTGTCGGCCTACGGGTCGGGTGCGCTCGCCGGGTCCTCTCTCGGCCTAGACCCCGAAGCCGTAGCCGCCGAACTGGGATTTTCCGCGTCGGCGGAGAACTCCATCGACGGAACGGCGGCGCGTGACGTCATCGCCGAGTTCGGATTCGTCGCGGCGATGATCGGGGTGGATCTGTCACGGCTCGCCGAGGAGATCATCCTCTGGGCGACCAAGGAGTTCTCCTTCGTCACACTGGACGATGCCTTCTCCACCGGCTCCTCGATCATGCCGCAGAAGAAGAACCCCGACATCGCCGAACTCGCACGGGGCAAGGCCGGGAGACTCGTCGGCGACCTGACCGGGCTGCTCACCACGCTCAAAGGGCTGCCCCTGGCCTACAACCGCGACCTGCAGGAGGACAAGGAGCCCGTCTTCGACGCCGTCGACACGCTGGACCTGCTGCTGCCCGCTTTCACCGGAATGGTCGCAACGCTCACCTTCCACCGCGAACGCATGGCGGAGCTGGCGCCTCAGGGGTTCTCCCTGGCGACCGACATCGCGGAATGGCTGGTCCGGCAACGGGTCCCCTTCCGCGAGGCGCACGAGATCGCGGGCGCGTGCGTACGGGTGTGCGAGGATCGCGGCGTGGACCTGCCCGACCTCACCGATGCGGATTTCACCGCGATCTCCCCGCACCTGACACCTGGAGTACGCGAGGTGCTCACCGTCGCCGGATCGCTGGACTCGCGGGCGGGCAAGGGCGGAACCGCGCCCGCACGTGTCAAGGAGCAGCTGGAACGGCTGCGCTCGCACATCGCTGACCATCGCGGATACACCGAAGAGGAATAAGGGGCGGCTGCGGTTCCCGGCCGCGCCGAACCGGTGCGGGTCACTGACCCGCACCGGTTTCGTGCGTCCGGGCGGATTCCTCCGACGCTCTCCGCCTCGCCTCATTCACCGGGGACTTCGGTGAAATGTGCTTCGCGGCACCGACCGATGCTGTAGCGTTCAGGACCCGTAGGCACTTTGAGTGTTCTTTTCTGTTCGAAGAGTGAGGAAAAGTGCTCATGTGTGCAAGGGGATGCGGGCCGCACATGCATACCTGAGAGGGCGGCGGCGTTCTCCCCGCGCCCGGGGTCACTCCTTGGCTGACCGGGCGGCACCCGAATCCGAATCCGTGTCCGTGGGAGGAGCCCGATGGGCCAGCCGGGCAGCGCCGAGCGCAGCATCAAAGCCCAGCTCAACAGGATCGTGCTGATCCCCAGCGTCACGTTCCTGGTGCTGTTCGCAGTACTGAGCACAGCGACCCTCGTGCAAGCCGTGTCGTTGCGGGGGGCGACAGGGGACGGCCGGAGCGGCCTCCACCTCTACCACTCCATCGTGGAACTGCAGAAGGAACGCAGACTGGCCGTCGAGTACCTTCGTTCTCCCAGTGAGGAGGCGCTGCAGACGCTGCGTGAACAGGGGGCCGTCGCCGACAATGCGGTACGCGAGATCGGTGAGCACGATGATGGGCTCCGCGGGCTGGGTGCAGCCGAGGAGGCTGAACCCGCGGCCGACTTCCTCGCCGAGACCGGCCGCCGCGGCGACGTGCGCGCCGCCATCATGGCCGGAGAGGTCAGTGCCGGTGAAGCGATGACCGAGTACACCGCAATCGTCGACCAGGGAATTCGGCTCTACGATGCCATGGTGCGCCGCCTGGACGACAGCCAGGCCACGGCGATCGGCTTCGATGTCGTCGGCCTTATGCGGGCCCAGAACCTCTTCACCCAGAGCGACGCGCTGCTGAGCGGAGCCATCGCAGAGGGCAAGATCACGGCCGAGGAGCAGATCCGCTTCGCAGCCCTTGTCGCCGACCTTCGCCACCGGCTGCAGACCACCGGTCCGCAGCTCCGCGGCGAGGCCGCCGACGCCTACACCGATCTGGTCGACGGCAAGGCCTGGAAGGGGATGAACGAGTGGGCCGATGCGGTCGTCGAACAGGGCGACTCCGCGGAGGCGGCGGCCCGGCAGCCTCCCGAGGGGATCGGCGGCTGGCGTGCGGACGCCGATGAGGTCGACGCAGACCTCACCGCGCTCATCGGAGCTCAAGCCGAAGCGGTTATCACCGCGACCGACAATGCGAGCAGTTGGATGTTCACCCTCGCCTTGGGCGGCGGGATCATGACGATGTTCGCCGGAACCCTCGCCTATGGCATCGCCTCGAAATCGGCCGCGCGGCTGACCGCGCGGCTGGCACGGCTGCGAGCGGACACGCTCAGCCAGGCTCGTGAGGAGCTGCCCAGGATCGTGCGCCTGCTGGCCAACGGAGACGCCATCGATCCCGGCACCGCACTGAAGCGGCTCGATCATGGCGGTGATGAAATCGGCCAGGTTGCCGACGCGTTCAACATCGCTCAGCGCACGGCTGTGAGCGCCGCGGTGAAACAGGCGGACCTGCGTGCCGGAGCCAACCGGGTCTTCCTCGCGATCGCCCACCGCAACCAGTCCCTGGTGCAGCGCCAGCTTCAGATGCTGGACCGGATCGAACGCGAGGAAGAGGACCCGGATCTGATCGAGGACCTCTTCCACATCGACCACCTGGCCACCCGTGGTCGGCGGAACGCGGAGAACCTGATCATTCTGGGGGGCGGGCAGCCCGGACGGCGGTGGCGCAGCCCGATCCCGCTCGTGGACATCCTGCGCGGGGCCGTCTCGGAGACCGAGGAGTACACGCGGGTGAAACTGCGGGGAGTACCCGAACTCGCGCTTTCGGGCGCGGTGATCGCAGACGTCATTCACCTGATGGCCGAGCTTGTTGAAAACGCCACGGCCTTCTCCCCGCCGCACACGATGGTCTACATCCACAGCGAAACCGTGCCCAAAGGCGTCGTCGTGGAGGTCGAAGACCGCGGCCTGGGGATGAGCGAGGAGGCCTTCGCGGAGGCCAACGGAACACTCGCGGAGGCACCCGAGTTCGATGTGATGGCGCTGAACCAGGACTTCCGGCTCGGGCTGTTCGTCGTGGCGCGGTTGGCGGATAAGCACGGCATCCGGGTGGAGCTCCGCCCGTCGCCGTACGGCGGAACGCGGGCGATCGTACTCATCCCGGCCGCGCTGATCTCATCGGGCGATACAGCGGTCCGTGTTCCCGCAGAGGAAACGGGACCGTTGCGCCGCGGTGAAGGCGACCTGCCCGCCACCGAAAGCGTGACCGGGAACGTTCCCCATGGAGACGATGAGGATCAGCAGAGTCGCGAGTCCGACTCCGGTGCCCTGCCGATCCGCAGGGGCCGTCCCAAAGAATCTCCGAAGAGCGCCGGGACGGAGGTGCCCGGTGTGCAGAGCGGTGGCTCCGACCCTGCGGGAGCAACGGGGGAGCACGAGAACGGGGGCCCGGAACGTCCCGCTCTGCCTCGTCGGCGCAGGCAATCCAGTCTTGCTCCGCAGCTGCGGACAAAGGCGCGGTCCGCTGATCGTGCGGGTACGGGACCGGAGGCCCGCCGCTCCCCTGAGAACGCCCGTCAGATGATAAGTGCCTTCCAGGCCGGGACCCGACGTGGGCGCGCCGGCGACCCCGATGCCGTGGGCGATGGCGGATGCGGGGAACCGCGGCCGCAGGAGGCGGGAACACGCGAGGGGAACGCCGTCCATCCGGTCGGTGGGCACACGGGAGAAAGCGAGTAAATGGTGCAAAAGAGCGATGCTGTAAGCGACCTGAACTGGCTTCTCGATGACCTGGTCGACCGTGTCGTCGGGACAGAGCATGCCATTGTGCTCTCTGCTGATGGACTCCTCATCGGCCGCTCGCGCGGACTGTCCGCCGAGGACGGGGAGCACCTCTCCGCGGTGGCTTCGGCCTTCCAGAGCCTTGCGCGTGGTACGGGGCGGCAGTTCGGCGGCGGCGCGGTGCGCCAGACGGTCGTGGAGATGGAATACGCGTACCTGTTCGTCACGGCCGCGGGAACGGGCGCCTGCCTGGCCGTTCTTGCCACTGAGGACGCCGACGTCGGCCTGGTCGCCTACGAAATGAACATGCGGATCAGGCGCGTGGGTCAGTTCCTCACCTCCGCGCCGCGCGTTCCCGCGTCCATGGTGGCCGGAGGGCCGCGATCATGAGGCATGGCGGCCATCGGCGAGGGGCGGCGCATCGCGCCGTCTACGCTCGCGGACAGCCGTGGGAGCGCGGCGACGCGGCACAGAACACCCGGCACCGGCGCCGGGGACAGGCTGTGAAGGAAGGGGGGCATCCGGGCGGCACCATGAACCCGGGCGTCCCCACGGGTCCCCTGGTGCGCCCGTACACCATGACGGGCGGGCGCACCCGCACTTCCGCGACCGGACTCGACATGGCCAGCATCGTCGTGTCGACGCGGGAGTATGTCGATGGGGACTCCCTGGAGCCCGAGCACGCCGCCATCCTGCAGTTGTGCGACACCCCGATCTCTGTCGCCGAGCTCTCCGGTCGGCTCGACATCCCGATCACCGTGGCCAAGGTGCTCATCGGCGATCTCACCGCCAAGGGGGACCTGCTCGCCCAAGCGCCGCTGACCACGACCGATATTCCCGAGATGAACTTACTTCAGGCGGTACTTGATGGCATCCGCAGGTTATGACAACGGCACCGGCCCTGGCGCGAACATCCCCGTGGCGGTGAAGATCCTCGTCGCCGGAGGTTTCGGCGTGGGAAAGACGACGCTGGTGAGAGCGGTCAGCGAGATCGCCCCCCTGCACACAGAAGAGGTCATGACCGAGGCCAGCATGGGCGTTGACGACCTCGGCGGAGTGGAGGACAAGGCGACCACGACCGTGGCCTTGGATTTCGGCCGCATCACTGTGAACAAGGAGGTGGTCCTGTACCTGTTCGGCACCCCCGGGCAGGGCCGGTTCTGGTTCATGTGGGACGAGTTGGCCGAAGGTGCGCTTGGCGCGGTGGTGCTGGCCGACACCCGCCGTCTCGACACCTGTTTTCCGGCCGTGGACTTCTTCGAGCATCGGGGGATTCCGTTCACGGTGGCGGTGAACCGGTTCGACGGCTCCTGCGCCTACACGACCGAGGAGGTGCGCGCGGCCGTCGACATCAGCACGGACGTGCCCGTCATCATGGCCGACGCCAGGGAGAGAGAATCCGGAAAGGACGTCTTGCTCGCCCTCATCGGACACGTCCTACGTCGCCGGAGTCCGGTCTTGTCCGGCTGAACGCTACGATGTCTCCGCAGGCACCATGGACCCCCGCAGTCGAACCCGGCCGCTTGTTTCAGGATCGGAATCGAACTGAGGGAAAGATCACCACTCCGAGTCGTTAGCATTTTGCGAGTGAATCCTGACAGTATGCAGAACCCGGACAGACTCCCCCCTCGCGATCTCCCGCGGCGTCGATCTGGCCGGCATCGCAACCCACTGTCCTTCGACAGTTGGGTGGGCACCCCCACCCTCGTGCTCGCCATACCCGGCGCCTCCAGCGGCGAGAACGCGCTGCGGCAGGCGGACGGCGCGGGCGCAGAGGGCGGTGCAGGCGATGCCTATGGCATCGGACAGCAGATGGCCGACCTCATTCGCGCCTACCGGCCTGAGGTCACCATCCGGTTCGGTTGTACCGCAGGAGAGGAATACCGCCTTAGCGAAGCCCTCACCGACCTCGGCCCCCAGGAAGGGCACCCGGTAAGAGGGATCGTCATCCCTCTGCTCACCGCTCCGCACCCGGCCGTCGACCGTGCCATCACCACGGCCGTCGAGCAGACAGGCGCCGACGTCCGCGTTACCGAGGCGCTCGGCCCCCACCCCATGCTCGCCGAAATCCTGCACCTGCGGCTGACCGAGGCCGGCTTCGTGCGTGCTGATCGAATGCGGTTGATCAGCGTGGTCGCTCCCAGCACCACCATGACCGATGGTGTCCTCGTGGGCGCTGTGGGCGGTGCCGATGCCGTCAGCGCGGCCGGTGTGACCGCGGTGCTGCTCGCCGCACGGCTGGGTATCACCGTGCTGCCGGCCGATCTGGAGGACGAGGCGCACATGGCGCAGGTCCTCGACCAGCTCCGGCAGGCCGGCTGCACTCGCCCGGTGATCGCGCCGAGCGTGGTCGGCCCCGAATTCCCCGATGAGCGGCTTTCGGAGCTGGAGCGGAAGTACGGTGTGCGGGTGTGCGCTCCCATAGGCGCAGACAGCACGCTCGCCAAGATCGCCGCGTTGCGCTACGCGGAGGTACTGAACACGCTGGGGGTCCAGACCCCGCCCACAACGGAGGAGCTTCCCGCTCCCGTGGGGTCCCGGCACCGGCCGGAGAGCTGACACCCGGCACCGGCCGTACCTCCGGCGGTGCACTCTTTGCAAGAGCGCACCGCCGGAGGTGTTCCGCGATCAGCACCGTGACTAAAAGTAGTGAAAACAGCACCCACGGATAGTGTCTTCCGGTAGCGTCGTTCCCGCCAGGTAGGGGGGATCATGGACAGAACACGGGGACAAGCGTCCGTGCCGACCATTCGCAGCCAACTGACGCGCATTGTGCTGATCCCCGGCATCAGTTTCCTGGTGCTGTGGGCCATCATGACCGCGGCCGGTACGTGGCAGGCCGGCACGCTGATGCTCGCCGTCGCCGACGGCCGCGACGGGGTCGCGGCGCTCGGCTCCCTCACCGCGGAAATGCGGGAGGAGCGGCGGCTCAGCCAACTGCGCCTCGGCGACCCCGGTGACGAGGAGGCGCGCACGGCCCTGAAACGACAGCGCGACACCGCGGACACAGCCCTGAAGAAGGTCGAGAGACTGCTGCCGTCGCTGCGGTCCGGCAGCACCGACGAGATCCGCCGCAGCGCTGACGCATTTCTCGGCGCGGTGGAGGAGCTCCCCGCGATACGGTCGAGCGTCGACGAGGCCGAGATCGAACGGGCCGACGCCCTGGCCGCTCATACGGAGCTGATCGAGAAGGCCGAACTTCTCACAGCGTCCCTGCTGCGGCCGATGAGCCAGGGCGAGGCCGGATCCGAGGCGGCGCTGTCGCACACGCTGCTCACCGCGCGCGAGGAGTACGCGCAGGCCGATGCCCTTCTGGCCGGAGCCATCGCCGAGGGCGCGATGGACTACGAGGAGACGGCGCACTTCACCTATCTCACCGCCTCCTATCGGCGTGCCATCTCCTCCGTCGCTCCGGAGCTGCGCGGCAGTACCCAGGAACACTACGAGACACTGGTTTCCTCGACCCCCTGGGTCGCCACCCAGCGGCTCAGCCGGGAGGTCGTCACCCGCCCACCAGTGCGTTCCGCCCGAACCTCCGAAGACTCGGCCGAGTGGAACTCCGAGATCAGCGTCACAGCGGACGAATGGGAGAAAGCAGTGCAGAGCGCCGTACCCGCGCTCGACGATGTGGTCGCGGTGCAGATGGAGTCCGCCATCCGGACGTCCTGGGAGGCCGCGCTCGGGCGAATCGCGGTATCGGTGGCCGGATGCGTGCTCACACTCGTCGCGGGAACCGCGGCCATCATCATCGCCAACCGTTCCTCACGCCGACTGACCGAGCGGCTGCGCCGACTGCGCAGCCAGACGCTGGCGCTTTCCGAATCGCGGCTGCCCGCGATCGTGAACCGGGCCCAAAGCGGTCGGCGGGTCGACCTGGCCGAGGAATTGCCCCGCCTGTCCTACGGCAGGGACGAGATCGGTCAGGTCGCCGACGCGTTCAACATCGCCCAGCGCACCGCGGTGGGAGCAGCAGTCAAGCAGGCCGAGATCCGCGAGGGCGCCAACCGCGTGTTCCTCTCCATCGCCTACCGCAATCAGGCCCTGGTCCAGCGCCAGCTACGCCTCCTTGACGAAATCGAATACGACGAGGAGGACCCGGAAACACTGCGTAAGCTGTTCCGGCTCGACCACCTGGCCACACGCGCCCGCCGCTACGCCGGCAACCTGCTCATCCTCAGCGGTGCCCGCTCCTCCCGCCGCTGGCGCGATCCGCTCCTGCTGGTGGACGTGCTGCGGGCCGCGATCTCAGAGACCGAGGACTACGAGCGGGTCCGGCTCACCTCCGCTGCGCGCGTACGGGTGCGCGGGACAGCCGTGGCCGATGTCGTGCACCTTATCGCCGAACTGGTCGAGAACGCGGCCCAGTTCTCCCCCTCTGACGCAGCCGTCGACCTCAACTGCGGGACGGTGGCCGGAGGTGTGGCCGTGGACGTAGAGGACAGGGGCCTGGGCATGACCGAGGAAGGCTATGCGGCGGCCGGGCGCGTCCTGGCCGAGGCCCCCGAGTTCGATGTGATGGCCCTGCCGGACGAGCCCCGCTTGGGGCTGTTCGTGGTGGCCCGGTTGGCCGCCCGGCACGGCGTCAAGGTGCGGCTGTGCCCGTCTCCTTACGGGGGCACCCGGGCAACGGCGATCCTGCCTGAGGAGCTGTTGGAATACGAGCCGCGCGAAGAGCAGGACGCGCCGGTTCCCGCGCGGATGGCCGCCTCCCGGCCTGACGGCGCGCACGAGCCGGTGGAGTCCAGCGTTGACGGATAGACCAAGCGACGGCGAGGCGGAGCGGCTGGTGCGGCCTTTTGCCGTCCACTCCGGGAGTGTCGCGGCGAGCGCCGGACCGGGCCTGCTCAGTCTCGTTGTGGCGCGGCGCCTTCCCGGGCAGAGCGAGGAGCTGTACCCCGAACGCGAGGCCGTCTTGCGCTTGGCCCAGTGCCCGCAGACGGTCGTCGAACTCGCGGCCCACCTCGGTCTGCCGTTGAGCGTGGTCAAGCTCATCGTTTCCGACATGATCACCAGCGGATCACTGGATCCGTGTGAGCCTTTGCCGGAGCAGGCCGGAGACGGTTTTCTGCAGAAGCTGCTGGACGGCCTGCGCGCATTGTGAGGAGATGATCCCTTATCTACAGCCCGAAAGAGGGGGATGAGCAGGGCTCCGACTGCGTAGACGGCCGGCTGTCCGCTTCCTGAATATCGCGCCTTGCTAGCGTGGCGCTGATGAGCACCCACCGAATCGGCATCATCGGCGCGGGTATCCTCGGCCTGGCGCTGGCCGGATGGATCACCTCGAACCGTCCCGGAGCACAGGTCACCGTGCTGGAGAAGGAGGAGCGGGTCGCCGCCCACCAGACCGGCCACAACAGCGGAGTCGTGCATGCCGGACTCTACTACCGGCCCGGATCGCTGAAGGCGACCCTCTGCCGCCGCGGTGTCGGACTGCTGCGGGACTACTGTGCCGATCGGGGACTGCCCTATGACGAGGTCGGCAAGGTGCTCGTGGCCCGCAGCACCGACGACGCGGCACGCCTGGACAAGATCCACCGCACGGCCGAGGCCAACGGGGTCCCCGGCATCCAGCGGCTCGGCCCGGAAGGGCTGCGCGAGATCGAACCCCACGTCGAAGGGGTCGAGGGCCTGCACTCGCCCAGCACCGCCATCACCGACTACATCGCCGTCGCCGAGGCCCTCGCCGACGATGTCCGCAGAGCCGGCGGCCGGGTGTGTCTCGGTACTCCCGTGATCGCGCTGCGCCAAGACGCCGACGGCGCCCACGCACTCACCGGCGATCCGCACGGCGAGCGCGTGAAAAGGCGTTTCGACGTGCTCATCATCTGCGGTGGGCTGCAGAGCGACCGGCTCGCCCGGATGGCCGGCGGCGGCGCCGATCCGCGCATCATCCCCTTCCGGGGCCAATACCACGAACTGGCACCCGAAAGCCGCCATCTCGTACGCGGCCTGATCTACCCGGTTCCCGACCCGCGTTACCCGTTCTTGGGCGTGCATCTCACACGTCATGTCCACGGCGAGGTGATGGCCGGGCCCAACGCGCTCCTCGCCGGAGCCCGCGAGGGATACCGGCTCGGCGACCTCCGGCCCCGCGACATCCGGGAAACCCTCGCCTGGCCCGGGTTCTGGCGCCTCGCCCGCGCGCACTGGACCATGGGCGCGCGGGAAACAGCCGTATCGGCCTCCACCGCCGCCTTCGCCCGCGAGGCAGCCCGCCTCGTCCCCGAGATCACCAGGGCGGACCTGCGCCCCGCGCCGGCCGGCGTGCGTGCCCAGGCGCTCACCCGCGCAGGCGTGCTGCTCGACGACTTCGCCGTGGACACCCACGGTCGGGTCGTCTGCGTCCGCAACGCCCCCTCGCCGGCCGCGACCTCGTCCCTGGCCATCGCCGAGTATCTGGGGGAGAAGACGCTGTCGGCGTACTGAGCACATGTGTGAGCAGATGGCCGCGGCGGGGACGAGACACGCGACCAGCCTTGCTCTGTGCGCAGGCCGCCGGTGAAGAGGAGCGCTAACCGGTGAGGTCGATAATGAACGAACCGGCCAGTAGCAGCGCGATCCCCGCGCTGTAAAGGGCGGCGCGCACCCTGCTCGGGTGCTCCCGCAGCGTCCGCCACGTGTACAGTGCGATCCCCGCGACGACCAGTGTCCCCTCGACGAGAGCCGCGGTCAAAACGTGCTCCCACAACCCGAACCCGAGCAGCGGCAACCCTCCGGCATTGCCCGGGAACACCGCGATATCAGGCCGGTGCACTAAGAGATCGAGCAGCCAGTGGCTGAACACCGTTCCTGCGACGACCCACCCGGCATCAGCGCCCCAGCGGCCGCGGGCCAACACGTGGACGAGCCAGCCCGCCAGGGCTGCCATCAGCACGTTCGACAGCAACGCATGCGAATATTCGGCGGTGATCAGCAGCGAACCGTAGCCCGCCGCGCCGGGAGCGGCCGGTTCCAACCGCTCTACCCCGGCCAGGCTCAGCGGCAGGAAAACGATGTCGGGCACCTGGCTTGCCACCAGCAGCACACCCATGGGAAGTGCGGGCCGCCAGGCCTTCACGATCCCCGCTACCCCGAAATGTCCGGCGAGCATCAATCCACCATCCCGTCCATCGGCTTCGGCCAGTTCTTCAGGGCTTTGACCAGGCCGTCCAGCAGAACAGCGAAACTGGTGTCGACACTCTGCGGCAGTCCAAAGCCCCCGCGCGTCTCCAAATCCACGAAACCGTGCAGCGCGCTCCGCAGCGTCCGTATCACGTCGATCACCGACTCCTCGGGGATGCCGAACCCGCGCACGATTGCGACCATCACCTCGACAGCGGTGAAGAAGACCTTCGCAGCCTCCTCGTCGTTCTGATCCGGGGCCAGGTTCAGCGCGGCGTACCGGCCGGGGTGGGCGCGGGCCCAGTCCCGATAAGCGGCGGCGACCGAGCGCACCGCATCCGCACCGGAACGGCCGATCGCCGCCCGGCCGAGGACGTCGCCGAACTCGCGGGCACTCGCGATGGCGACCTCCCGACGCAGCCCGTCAAGGCCGTGCACGTGCTTGTACAGGCTGGGAACCGCCACACCGAGGCGCTTGGCGACCGCGGCAAGAGACAGCGCAGCGAACCCGTGTTCGTCGCTGACCCTGGCGGCCTCTTCGGTCACAACAGCAGGTGTGAGGCCGGCCCTAGGCATCAGCCACCGCCTGCTCCGCAAGATCGGCGATGACCGGGACCACCACGTCGGGCCGCTGTGCCTGCGCGTAATGGCCGCAGTCGGGGACCATCACCACGGAGCCGTTCACGACCGAGGCCACCCACTCGGCCTCGCCGCGCTGATCCTTCCAGTCAGGATCCTGCTCGCCCATGATCACCACGGCCTTCGCGGTCAGTCCCTTGGCCTCCAGCACCTGCTCGTGGGGTGCGTAGATGGTGTTGAAGACCGCCCGATAGCGGTCGGCCGGGCGCAGCATCTCCAGGATGAGCGCCTTCTGCTCCCGGTAGCCCTCAGGTGCGCGGCCCGCGTGGAGGCTGCCGTAGAAAGTCGTCAACGCCTTGGGTCCCCATGGGCGGACAAGCAGTAGCCGCTGCGACAGCCGGGCGAACAGATTGGGTACGGGGTTGCGCAGGAACGGGCCGAGCAGGGCGATGCCGGTCACCAAGTCGGGGCGCTCCTGGGCGGCGATGGTCGCAGAGGCGGCTCCCATCGAGTTTCCGACCACGACGGCATCCTTCCCACCGACCTCATCGATGAGTGCGAGCGCGTCTTCGGCGGCAGCCCGATTGGTGAAGCAGGTGAACGTGGTGTCGCTGTCGCCGTGGCCGCGCAGGTCCATGACGGCGACCCGGTACCCGGCATCGGAGAGGGCGGCGCCCAGGAACCGGAAGGAGGCGCGGTGGTCGAACATGCCGGGGATGCAGACGATCAGTGTCCCGGTGTTGTCGGCGCCGTACATGTCGTAGGCGATGCGTCCTTGGGGGCGTTCGAGCAGGTGCACGGTGATCCCTCCAAATAAGCTAATCGTATTAGCCTTTTAGTTAATTACATTAGCCAATGCTGTCAAGGTGCGTCACCATGCGGTGCCGCATGCGGCCGGGCGGCGCGGAAACCATGCGGCGTCCGCAGAGAGCAGCGGATACGGTAGAAGACGTCCAGCCGGAAACCCGGGCAGAGCTCCGGTCCTCGCCGAAGAGCCGCCGCCCTTCGCGACCGTCAACGGAAAGACCACAGTGACCGACATCATCGACGAACTCGAATGGCGCGGGCTCCTCGCGCAGACCACCGACCTTGACGAGCTTCGCAAGGCCCTCGCCGATGGCCCGGTCACTCTCTATTGCGGCTTCGACCCCACGGCAGGAAGCCTGCACGTCGGCCATCTCACCCAGCTCCTCACCCTGGCGCGTTTCCAGCGCGCCGGCCACCGCCCCATCGCCCTGGTGGGCGGGGGCACCGGCCTCATCGGCGATCCGAAGCCCACCGCCGAACGATCATTGAACCCGGTGGAGACCGTCGAGGAATGGGTCCAGGTGCTGGGCCGACAGCTCTCGGCCTTCCTGCAGTTCGCCCCTGAAGGCCGGCAGCCCCGTCCGACCGACGCCATCCTGGCCGACAATGCCGAATGGCTCGGCGCCATGAGCGCGATCGAGATGCTGCGAGACATCGGCAAACATTTCAGCATCAACCAGATGCTCGCGCGGGAGACGGTGAAGAACCGGCTCGACGGTGAGGGCATGAGCTACACCGAGTTCAGCTATGTGCTGCTGCAGTCCTATGACTACGTCGAGCTCTACCGCCGGTACGGTTGCACGCTGCAGATCGGCGGCAGCGACCAGTGGGGCAACATCACAGCGGGACTGGACCTGATCCGACGCATCGAGGGAAACAAGCCCCACGGTCCGGCCCACTGCTTGACCACGAACCTGCTCACCAAGAGCGACGGCAGCAAGTTCGGCAAGACCGAGACGGGCACAGTGTGGCTGGACGCGGAGCTGACCAGTCCCTACGCCTTCTACCAGTACTGGTTCAATGCCGACGACCGCGATGTCATCCGCTACCTCAAAGTGTTCAGCTTCCGCTCCCGCGAGGAGATCGAGGACCTGGAGGAGCAGACCACCGAACGTCCCGCCGCGCGCGCCGCTCAGCGTGCGCTGGCAGAAGAGCTCACCACACTCGTGCACGGTGAGGAGGAGTGCGCAAAGGTCGTCCAGGCCAGCCGTGCACTGTTCGGTCAAGCCGATCTCTCGAGTCTCGACGCGCGGACGCTCGGGGCCGCCCTCACCGAAGTGCCCAAGGCGGAGTTCCCCGAACCGGTCGGAGAACTGCCGCCTCTGGTCGACCTGCTCGCGGCGACAGGGCTGGTCCCCAGCAAGTCCGCGGCGCGCAGGGCGATCCAGGAGGGCGGTGCCTACCTCAACAACACCAAGGTGACCGAGGTGGACGCCCGGGTGTCGGAGGAGGACCTGCTGCACGGGCGGTACCTGGTACTGCGCAGGGGTAAGCGCAACGTGGGCGGTGTCCTGGTGGGCTCTCGGGCTGACGGGCCGGCTGACGGAGCCGATCGGGGACCTCTGCCGTAGTGTCTCCGGGCCTCTTCGCCACGGAGAGGCCCGGGCGGGCAAAGAGATGCTGCTCCGGGAAGAATCCGAGCGGAACCGGAAATAAATCCTCGAGGGGGCAGGTTTAACAGATCACGGCATCGGAAAGGTATGCCGGTACGAACGAACAGACCTGACCTACCACGCGAAGCCGGAACCCGCCACTGGGGTAGGCGGTACCGGAGCCGCGTGAGCCCGGGTCGCCACAACCTGCTCCAAGGTCGTGGTGCTGTGACCAAGGCCACTGCTTTGGGCTTTCATGGCGGTTTGACTTGCCCGGGCGCGGAACCTAAAGTTGATTCTTGCTGTGGAACGGTGAGTGCCTTCGAGGTGACTCGGGCCGGACCACACAATCCTCCTGAGGAATCCCGGAACGGGCGCTCGCCCGAGCTGGTAACCTCATCTCTCGGGTCTCCGCCGAGAGAAGTCAGTCCTTTTCCGAAATCCATTTCTAGCGAAACGCTGATTTGGCGGTATCGGGAAGGCCTGGTAAATTCGGAGGCATAACAAAGCGGAACTCCGCCTCTTGCGGAAGAGCCTTCCGGGCCGGTTGTGGTTCGGGTGGGTTTGTACGGGATGAGCGGTTGTTTCTTGAGAACTCAACAGCGCGT
>JAJYTD010000047.1 GCA_021793235.1 Actinomycetes bacterium
GGCCATAATATGCTGGGAGTGGACGTCGCGCAGGGCCGCCCGCGCCTCGGGCGCGGCGGGTGCGGTGCCGGCCAGCCGCACGGTCTCCCGGACGGCCCGCCCCACCGGGCGCCGCATCCAGTGGGCGAGCACCGTGTTGCGCATTTCCAGGCGCCGCCGCCACGGGCCCGGCGGGCGGCGGTCCGACGGGTGGTGGTGGGCGACGATCTCCGGCAGATGGCATAGGGCCCAGCCGGCCGCCGCGAGGTCCTGCGCCAAAAGCGCCTCCTCTCCCACGAAGAAGAGCAGGTCGCTGAATCCGCCCACCGATGTGAAGGCCTCGGTGCGCAGCACCGCCGCGCAGGCGAGGAAGCCCAGCACCCGGGGGCCGGGAAGCCCCGGCCCCGCCGCAGGCAGGCCTTCGGCGAGCTGCTCGTTGATGGGATCGGGACGGCCGCTGTCGCCGACCAGTGTCGAGGCGGCGACCAGGCCGAGTCTCGGGTAGGCGTCGAAGGCGTCGGCCGCCAGCTCCAGGGCTCCGTCGGCCCACCAGGAGTCGTCGTCGCTGAACGCGACGTAGGGAGTGTCGACGAGCGCGACGCCGACGTTGCGGGCGGCGCAGCCGCGGTTCTCCGGCAGGGTCACCACGCGCACGTCGGGGAACTGCGACCGGACGAACGCGCCCGTGCCGTCCGAGGAGGCGTTGTCGACCACGATCACGGGCGGGCGCGGTCGGCAGGCCGTCAGCCGCTCCAGCGTGCGCCCCAATTCCTCGCGCCGGTCGCGGGTGGCCACCACGACACTGACGCGGGCACCCTCTTCCGATATGCCGGATTCCACCCTATCCCTCCCGGTTTCTGGCGTGCCGCGGCCGGAGACTCGCAGAGCACGCGACGGACCAGGTCATCGCGGAAACCGCTACCCCTAGGCGCCATCCGCATGCGCGGAGCAACGAATTTCGCCGTGTCGGACACGCCGGGGTTGGCTCTGCGGCCCTTCTCCCGTAAGGTCGGAAGTGTTGTGCAGGAGGTCCGACAGCGCGGCCTGACGACGCCATCATGTGCGTCCTGAAATTCTCGGTGGCCGTCGGAACCAACGAGCGGCACGGTGACTTCTTCACCGCCGGGATTCATATCGCCGACGCGATCGCACAACAAGAGCGCGCGGCGATCTTCCAGGGCATGTGATCGGTGGTCCAGACTCCGTTCAGCAAGGAACGTTACCGATGACAACATCGAGCACGCTCCGCAACCGGACAGCGACCGCACCCCCACGTCCTCGCCGCTCCACTCGGAGCGGCGCGTCCGACGAGGCGTACTACAGCAAGACACGCGAGTTGTTCCGCCAGCTCACCGAAACCGACAAGGACGACCCGAAGCGCGAGGACATCTATCGTGCGCTGGTCGATCTGCACGCGTCCGTCATCCGGCGCATCGCCCGCCGCTACCGCAACCGCGGGGAGCCCGAAGAGGACCTCCGCCAGGTGGTGACGGTGGGCCTGGTCCAGGCGATCCGGGACTTCGACCCCGACTACGGCAAGGAGTTCATCTCCTATGCCCTGCCGATGATGACGGGCGAGGTCAAACGCCACTTCCGCGACCGCACCTGGGCGATCCGCGTCCCGCGCAAGTACCAGGAGAAGCGGCCGGAGCTCAACCGGGTGACCTCGGCGTTCGCCCAGGAGCACGGCCGTTCTCCGACGGTCGCCGAGATCGCCGAGCGGCTGGAGCTGACGGTCGAGGAGACGCTTGAGCTCATCGACGCCTCCTCGGCCTACAGCGCCCTCTCCCTCGACGTCCCCTACGGGGCCGACGAGGAGGAGAAGACGCTCGGCGACACCCTCGGCGAGGAGGACCGCGATCTGGAGAGCGTCGCCGACCGCACCTCGCTGCGGCCCGCGCTCGCCACCCTCTCACCGCGCGATCGCCGGATCGTGCTGCTGCGGTTCGCCGGGAACAAGACCCAGGCGCAGATCGCAGAGATCGTGGGGCTGTCGCAGATGCACGTGTCGAGGACGCTCTCGGCCTCACTGGCCAAGCTGCGTGCGCAACTCGTACCGGATGTCTGAGCCCGGCCGGGCGCCGGGAGGGGCCGCGGCCCCTCCCGGCGCCCGGTGCGGCATCATGCCTGTACGGTCGGCACCGTCCCGTGCTGGGGGCCGGGGTCGGCCGCGCGGGTCCGGGCGAACCAGTCGATGGTGCGGCGCAGCCCCTGCTCCATGGAGACGCGCGGCCGCCATCCGAGGGCTTGGGCCGCGAGCCGGGTGTCGGGACAGCGGAACCGCGGGTCGTCCGGCGGCCGCCCGATGAAGGCGATCGGTGAGGCCGACCCCGCGAGAGTGCGGACGAGTTCGGCCAACCGCAGCATGGACAGCTCGGTGGCGCTGCCGATGTTGACGGGACCGGTGATGTCGGCGTCGGCCAGGGCCAGCAGCCCGGCGACGGTGTCGTCCACATAGCACAGGGACCGTGTCTGCAGACCGTCTCCCGAGACGGTGATCGGTGCGCCGTCCAGCGCTTGGCGCACGAACGTCGGGATGGCCCTGCCGTCGTCGTCCCGCATCCGGGGGCCGTAGCAGTTGAAGATCCGCGCGATGCCCACGTCGGCACCGTAGGCGCGGTGGTGGGCCATAGCCAGCGATTCCGCGTAGCGTTTGGCCTCGTCGTAGACGCTTCGCGGACCGACCGGGTTGACATTGCCCCAGTAGCTCTCGTGCTGGGGGTGCTGCAGTGGATCGCCGTAGACTTCGCTCGTCGAGGCCAGGACCATTCGGGCGCCGTGGTCGGCGGCCAGGCGCAGGGCGTTGCGGGTGCCCAGGCTGCCCGCCTCCAGCGTCTCCACCGGCAGCCGCAAGTAGTCCCGCGGCGAGGCCGCGGAGGCCAGGTGGAAGACGATGTCCACCGGGCCGGGCACGGACATCGGGCGGGTCGAGTCGCCTTCGACGAGGCGGAACCCCTCCTTGCCGCTCAACCGCCGCACGTTGGCGGGTATGCCCGTGGCGAAATTGTCGATGCAGACCACGTCGCTGCCGGCCCGCACCAGTTGCTCGCACAAATGCGATCCCACGAACCCGGCACCACCGGTGACCACCGCTCGGCGCTTCTTCCCCTGTCTGGGCATTGCTCCCCCTTGGTAGTGGGCGATCAGGGCCAGGAGGTCTCCTGCGACGGGCAGACGACCAGCTCGCGGACCTCGCATCCGGGGGGCTGGCGCAGGGCGAAGACCACAGCCCTGGCGACGTGCTCGGGAGGATTGAGCCGGGCATCGGGACCGGGGCGGTACTGTTCGGGGCGGCCGTCGAAGAACGCCGTGTCCATCCCGCCGGGCACCAGCAGTGTCACACCCACCCGGCCGGCGGTCTCGGCCGCGAGCGCACGGGTGAACCCGGTGACGCCGAACTTGGCGGCGCAGTAGGCCGTGGCGTCGCTGAGCGCCCGCAGTCCCAGGGTCGACCCGCAGTTGACGATGGTGCCGCCGCTGTCTTCGAGGTAGGGCAGGGCGGCGCGCGCGACCGCGACCGTTCCGAGCAGGTTGACCCGCACCACCTGTTCCCAGTCGTCGGCGGGCACGTCTGTGAGGCGCCCGCACGCGTCGGTACCGGCGGCGTTGACGACGGCGTCGATACCTCCCGCCGTGGCCGCCAGCCGGGCGACTGCGCTCTCGGCTGCTTCGCGGTCGGCGAGGTCGACCTGTGCGTACGGTAGATCGCCCGAAGGGCGGTCGCGGTCGATGATGAGCGGGCGGCCGCCTTCGGCCCGCACGGCCTTGGCCACCGCCGCCCCCAGGCCGGACGCGCCACCGGTGATCAGCGTGTTGCCCAACGGTCGCACTGGTGTGCTCTCCTTTCGGTTCCCCGCACGGCACGGGGGTCGCTTCCTCTGGCCAGACCTGTGTTCTTTCAGTCGCGCAGTGCGCGCATGCCCGCCACCAGCCCCGTGGTGGAGCGTCCCGGCAGCAGCGGCACGATCACGACCTCTCCCCCGCATTCGGCGACGGTGGCGGCTTCGGGGAGGTCGCAGACGGAGTAGTCGCCGCCCTTGACCCATACGTGGGGCCGGATCCGGCCGATGACGGCGTCGGGAGTCGGCTCCTCGAAGACGGCCACCGCGTCGACGCAGTCCAGCGCCGAGAGGACCCGCACCCGGTCCCCCACCGACGTCACCGGCCGGTCGGGGCCCTTGTGGTTGCGCACGGTGGCGTCGCTGTTGACGCACACGATCAGGCAGTCCCCCATGGACCGGGCTCTGCGCAGCAGGCTCACGTGTCCGGCGTGCAGCACGTCGAAGCACCCGCCGGCGGCCACGATCCGGCCGCCGCTGCGGCGCACCCGCTCGGCCAGCTCGTCCGCGCTCTCGCCGAGCCCCAGCGGCAGCGCGCCGGCCATCGGCCCGGCCGCGGCCGTGCTTCCGGCGGCTCCGTGTGCGACGAACCGGGAGGCGGCCTGGACGGCTTCGGCGACGGCTTCGGCGACCGCGGCTCCGCGCCGCAGCGCGCCGGCGGCGCACGCGGCGAACCGGTCGCCCGCTCCGCACGCGTCCGCTCCCGAAACGTCCTCGGGGGCGGGGAAGTGCCCGCCCGTTCCCCGTGCCGGGGACCAGGCCGCTCCCTGCGCGCCGAGCGTGATGGCGACCGCCCCCGCCTGCCAGCGCCGTGCCAGCTCGGCCGCGCGGCGCTGGGCCTGGCCGGGGTCGTCTTCACCGGTCCGGGCCTCGGCGGCGTTCGGCGTGGCCAGGCGGGCACCGGGGACGGGAGCGGGGCCGCGCGGATGCGGGTCCCAGACCACCGGCACCGATCCGGCCGCCGAGGCCAGCGCCGCCCGGATGCCGGGCAGCGCGGCGACGCCGCGGCCGTAGTCGGACACCAGGACCGCGCCCGCCCCGCGGACGGCTTCGGCACCGCGCTCATGCGGGGCCTTGGGGTCGGCGCGGCCCTCACCGCGGTCGACGCGCAGCAGCGTCTGGTCTCCCGTCTGGACACGGGACTTGGTCGGGGTTCCCCCGCGCATCGGCAACCGGACCAGGGTGAGCGAGTCGCGCAGGAGTCCGGTGAGCCGTTCGCCCGCGGTGTCGTCGGCGACGGCCGTGACGAGTACGACAGGGTGGCCGTCCCGTGCGGCCAGCCAGGCGGCCAGCGCCGCTCCGCCCGGCCGGTGCCAGGCGGCCGGCTCGTCCAGGACGGGCGGCTGGTCGCCCCTGCCGGGCCGTTGTGCGCCTCTCAGGTCGATGTCCAGGAGAGCGTCGCCGATCACCACGAGCGGCTTTTCGCGACGGCTCATGCCGTGGCCTCCTCATGGATTCGCCGCGCGGCTGTGGTTGCGGTGTCTGCGCAGGTCGCGTCGATGGTGTGGCACAGCAGGTGGATGAGGCTCAGATGGACCTCCTGCACGGTCGCGGCGTCGCAGCACGGGACCCGCACGGCATCGTCGCAGGCGGCCAGCAGCGCGTTCGGCCCTTCACCGGTCAGCGCCCACGTGAGCACCCCGAGGTCGCGGGCCGCCATCGCCGCGGCGACGACGTTCTCGCTGGCGCCGCTGGTGGACAGGCAGATCAGCACGTCCCCGGTGCGGGCGTGCGCACGCAGCTGGCGCGCGTAGACCTCGCGGTAGCCGTAGTCGTTGGCGATCGCCGTGACACTGGAGGTCTCGGCGTGCAGGGCGATGGCGGACAGCGGCTGCCGCTCACCCTGGAACCGCCCGGTCAGTTCGGCGGCCAGGTGCTGGGCCTCGGCGGCGCTCCCTCCGTTTCCGCACGCGAACAGGGTCCGGCCCGTCGGCAGCACCGAGCCGAGGTAGCGCCCCCATTGCTCGACCCGGTCGCTGTCGACACGGGTCAGCGCCGATTGCAGTTCCCGCAGCCGCGCATGCATCAGGCACCTCCGGATACGACCGCGTGGCGGGCTTGGGAACGGGAGCCGGGTTCCTGGCCCCCGTGGTGCCGCAGCAGCACACGGGTGTAGCGGTCCTCGGTCTGTCGGGCGACCAGCGGCCAGGTGTAGCGGGCCGCCGCCCGGTCGGCCGCGGCGATGCCGTAGCTCTCCTTGAGCACCGGATCGGCGAGCAGAGTGCGCACCCAGAACGCGAGCGTGCGCGGATCCGACGGCGGAATGAGCCGCCCCGTAACGTTTTGGATCATGGTGTCCAGGTGGCCGCCGACGCTGGAGGCGATCACGGGGGCACCACAGGCCATCGCCTCGATGGTGCTCATCCCGAAGGGTTCGTACCAGGGAACGTTGACGGCGATGTCGGCCGAGCGCAGCAGCGCGGGGACGTCCGCACGCGCCACGCACCCGATGAACCGAACGCGGTCGGCCACTCCGGCCTGCTCGGCGATCGCGCGCAGCCGGGCGGTCTCCGGGTCGGCGTCCAGCGCCTCGGACGGCGGCCCGCCGGCGACGACGAGCTCGGCTTCGGGCACGGCGGCCATCGCGCGCACAATGGTGTCGACGCCCTTGCGCGGGACCAGGCGTCCCAGGCTCAGCACGCGCGGCCGGTCCCCGCGTTCGGCGACCGCCCCTGCGGGCCGGAACCGCTCGGCGTCCACCCCGCAGGGCACGACGTCGATCCGCTCGCCCGGAACGCCCCAGGACCGCAGTTCGCGCCGTTCCTCCACCGATGTCGCGATGACTCCGGCGCAACGGTTCGCGATGGAGAGCTCGGCCTCCTCCCGTTCCCGGGGACTGGTGTCGTGCGGCCCCTGGTGCCGACGCTTGACCGTTCCCAGCGCGTGGAAGGTCTGCATGACCGGGGCTTGGATGTCCGCGGCGCCCTGGAGCGCGGCCAGGCCGCTCATCCAGTAGTGGGCGTGCACGATGTCGGGCGCATCGTGCGCCCATTGTGCGGCCAGGTACGCGCCGAAGGCGGGCATGTACTCCGGCAGCCGGTCCTTGGCGATCTCGTGCGGCGGGCCGGCCGGGACGTGGTGTACGCGCACGCCGGGAGCGAACTCCGCCGTGCCGGGTTGCTCCTCGCTCGTCCTGCGGGTGTAGACCGCCACCTCGTGCCCCCGGGCGCCCAGCTCGCGCGCTAGTTCGGCGACGTGCACGTTCTGTCCGCCGGCGTCTGCTCCTCCGAGTACGGCCATCGGGCTGGCGTGTTCGGAAACCATGGCGATCTTCACCGTGCCACCTCCTGAAGTAGCCGGTCCCATCGTGCGAGGAACCGGTCGAGCGGGTATCTGCGCAGTGCCGCGGAACGCGCGGCGTCCCCGGTCTCTCGCGCGCGCGCCGGGTCGCAGACCAGGTCCCGCAGGGCCGCGCACATCTCGGGGACCCGCGTCGTGACGACGCCGGCGTCCGCCGGGACGGCTTCGACCGCCTCGGTCGTCGCCAGCGCGACGACCGGGAGGCCGAGCATCATGGCCTCGATCAGGGACAGGCCCAGCGAGGTCCATCGGATCGGGTGCAGGTAGGCGCGCCTGCGCGCGAGTGCGGCGTGCATGCCGGATTGGGGAAGGTCGTCGACGGCGGTCAGTTGCTCCGGCTCCAGCCCGAGCGCCGGTCCGGCTCCGGCCACGCCCATGCCGAACAGGTCGAGCGGGACGGTCTGGGCGAACCGCGGGAGCAGGTCGGTTCCGGTGGTCCGCCACCGCCGCAGCGGTTCGTTGATCACCACACCGGCTCGTGGGATGTCGCCCGTGTAGCGGTGGCCGGGGTCGACCACACCGTGCTCGATGACGACGGTCGGTGTACTCCCGCAGTCCCAGAAGACATCGTTGAAGTGGGTGACGTGGACGATGGTGATGTCGGGGCGGTCGGCCAGCGGGTGCCGGGTCGCGGGCACATCGCCTCTAGGGGTGTTGTGCTCGACGTAGACGGCCGGGATATCGCGCCCGGGCCGCCGCCCCAGCCACCGTTCGGCGAGGTCGAGCTCGTTGGGGCGCTGGGCGATGACCACGTCGACGGGTTCGTCGCGCAGCCGGCGCGGGTCCGCCTCGACCGCGGTGGCCGGCCAGTCCCAGGTATCGGCCCGGCCGCGCCCATCAGGCCCCCGGTCCTGGGTGACCGGGAGCAGGCAGGGATAGCCGCCCTCCAGGAACGCGGTGGTCCAGGATCCGTGTACGTGCCACATCAGCACTCTCGGCAGGTGCCGGGCGCCGGGCGCCGTGTACTGCGCGGTCGGCATGCTGCTGGTCGTCATGTCCCCTCCCCGATCAGGTCGTGCACGGCCGCGACGACATCAGCGGCGCTGAGCGAGTTCAGGCACGGGTGGCCGGGGACCGGGCATGTCCGTGCCCGCGTGTCCTTGCAGGCCGCATTCTGGTCGCCCAACAGCCGCAGCCGGGTGCCGTAGGGCGCCCAGGCGGAGGCGGGCACCACCGGGGAGAACAGCGAGACCACCGGGGTGTCGACGGCCGCCGCCAGGTGCGCGGGGCCGGTGTTGCCCGTGACCAGTGCGGCGGCGTCGCGCAGAACGCCCGCGAGTTCGGCCAGGCCCGTGCGGCCCCCCAGGTCGGTCGCCGCGCGGCCGGCGATGGCCGCGGTGTCCTCGCGGTCGCCGTCCGCGCCGGTGACCACGACACGCCGCCCCTCCGCGCCGAGGCCGGCGACGGTGCCCGCGGCGAGCCAGCGCGGGATGGCGCGAGCGGGCGCGGACGCGCCGGCGTGCACCACGATGTAACCCGGACGCCCCGTCAGGTGGGCGGTGTCGGGTAGCGGGCGCCGGACGGCGGGCGCGCCGCGGTCCCCCGGAGGCAGCAGATACCCCGCCTCCTCGACCAGGGAGAGCATGCGTTCCGCCTCCGGCGGCCCTGTCGGGGCGCGGTGCCGCAGGTCGAGCAGGCTTCCAGGGTAGTCCTCGCTGATCGCACCGATCCAGGGCACATCGGCCAAGCGCAGCACCAGCGCCAGCGGCAGCGGCGACTGGTGGAACGAGGTCAGGACAAAGGCGGCTTCGGGCGCTTCGGAGCGGATCGCGGCGATGAGCTCCTCGACCGCATCGACGCGCACCGCACGCGGATGGGGATCGATCCAGGGCGTGTGCCATTCGATGACGCGGTCGACACCGGGCAGCAGTTCGGCGGCCGCCCGCCCGCGCGGCCCGGCGAGCATGACGACGCGCCGGGCGTGGGCCGCCACCGCCCGCACGGCCGGTCCGGCCAGCAGCACATCGCCGACGTTGTCCATGCGCGCCACCAGCACCGTCCCGCGGGTCGGCAGGGGTGCCGAAGGCGCGTCGCCGTGCCGCTCCCCGGTCATGCCGGTCCGCCCCGCACCGCGCTGCGGACCGCGTCGAGGAGCCCGGTGGCGACCTCGGGGGCCGCCGCTGTCTCCTCTGGCCGGGTGCGGCCGTTGGGCACCAGGATGGGGCGTGCCCCGGCCGCCCGCGCGGCCTCGACGTCGGATCCGATGTCGCCGATCACCACGCATTCCCCGGGGGCGACCCCCAGGTCGGCCGCTGCCGCGCTGATCAGTCCCGGAAGCGGTTTGCGGCACCCGCACCCATCGTCCTCGCCGTGGACGCACACGCGCCACACGTCGAACGGCCCCAGCAGCGCCTCGACCCGGGCGTTGACCGATTCCAGCTGCTCGGGGGTGATGAGCCCGCGGGCGACGCCGGACTGGTTGCTGACGACACCGACCCGCAGCCCGGCCGCTCGGGCGCGCGCCACCGCGGCGCGCGCCTGCTCCATGGGGCGCACGCGCCCGGGGTCTGCGTTGTAGGCGACGTCGTGGACGAGGGTGCCGTCCCGGTCGAAGAGAACGGCCTTGGCAGCTCCCGGCCGGTGGGGCCGCGCGTGGCGGTGGCGCCATTGGCCGGCGAGCCGGTGGTAGCAGGCCAGGGGAGGAATCAGCGCGCTGGTGGTGATCATGCGGGCGGTCTCTTCGGGGGTGCGCGGCCCTCGTGCGATACGCCGCCAGGCGAATTCGGCGGTCAGCCCGAGCCACAGGACGGCCAGGGCCGCGGCCGCCCTGCCACCGGATCTTCGCGCGGCGGCGACTCCGCCGGTGAGGAGGGCCGCCCCCAGGGCGGCGGTCGTCACGGCATGCCGCCGCAGCCGTCCGGGCGGCTCGTTGACGCGTTCCCGCCACGCCCGTCCGTGCAGTCGGCGCATCAGTACGTCGTCGGCATTGCCCGCTTGGGCGCGGAGGCTGTGCCAGTGGCCGGGGTCGCGCAGCGGGTGCAGGCCGGCCCGGTCTCCGCGCACGAGCCCGTATCCGGCGTTGAGCACGCGCAGCGCAAGGTCGGTGTCCTCGCGATAGGCCCGGGGAAAGCGGTGGTCGAACCCGCCGACCTCCTCCAGCACCGACCTGCGGTAGGCCATGTCCGCGGTGATCCAGGCGGCATCGGACAGTGCCAGTGTGGCGTGCTCGGCGTCGGTGGGGCGCCGCCCCTGCGGAGGCGGGACGTGGATGGTGCCCTGGCTGCCGCCGATCCAGGAGGGCAGGTCGGCCAGGTCGGCGATGAGGCGGCCGGGCCACTCGGGAGAGGGCACGACGTCGTCGTCCAGGAAGACGACCCACTCGGCGCGTACGGCCCGCCGGCCGATATCGCGCGCCACCGCCGGACCGCGCCCGCCCGAACGCAGCACCCGCACACCGGGCCGCCCCTCGACCGGGAGCGCGGGGGCCTGCCCGGGGCGGTCGTCGACGACCACGATCTCTTGTGGCTCGTCCTCGCCCGCGGCCTTCAGGAGCGGGTCGATCGCCTGCTCCAGGAAGGGGCGGCCCACCGTGGGAACGACAACGGCATAGTTCGTGCGTGCCATGGTCACCGCCTTCCGTGGACGCCGGCACGCCGCACGACGAACGGGCCCAGCGCGAGCAGGTCGACAGGCGCGGAGCCGAAGCACTCCAGAGCGTCGCGGGGACTGTCCACCATGGGACGGCCTGCGGTGTTCAGACTGGTGTTGATCAGTACGGGGATGCCGGTGTGCGCCTCGAACCGGTAGAGCAGCCGGGCCAGGAGCGGGAACTCGGCCGCATCGACCGTCTGCACGCGGGCGGTCCCGTCGGTGTGCACCACGGCAGGGATCCGGTCGGCCCATTCGTCCGCGACGTCGTGCACGAAGAGCATGTAGGGGCTGGGCAACGGCCCCCGCGAGAACACCTCCGGCGCGCGTTCGGCCGTGACCATCGGGGCCACCGGCCGGAACTTCTCGCGGCCCTTGACGTCGTTGAGCCGGTCCAGGTTGCCGGGGTAGGCGGGGTTGGCCAGGAGGGACCGGCGCCCCAGCGCGCGGGGACCGTATTCGCTGCGCCCCTGGAACCAGGCCACCAGCTCGTTGCGGGCCAGCGCCGCGGCCACCGTCTCGCCCAGGTCGTCGGGGCGCTCGAAGGGGACCTCGGCCGTCTCCAGCACGGCGGCGAGCTCGTCGTCGCTCCACCCGCGGCCGAGATCGGCTCCGCGCATCGGCACGATCTCCTCGCCTGCCTCCTGCGCGAGGTGCAGGGCACCGCCGAGGGCGGTGCCCGCGTCTCCCGCGGCCGGCTGCACCCACACGTGCTCGAAGGGGCTCTCCTCGGCGATCCTGGTGTTGGCGACGCAGTTCAGGGCGACGCCGCCGGCCATGGCCAGCCGCGGCTCGCCCGTACGCTCGTACAGCCATCCGGTCAGCTCCAGCAGCACCTCCTCCATGCGCCGCTGCACGCTGGCGGCGAGGTCGGCGTGCTCGGCGCTGCACTCGGTGCCGGGGGTGCGGCTCTTGGCGAAGGCGTGGAGGTCGACGGGTTCGATGCGGATGTGCCCGTCGCCTTCGTGGCGGATGAGCTCGTGCAGATCGTTCACGAAGCGCGGCGTTCCCGACGATGCCAGGGCCATGACCTTGTACTCGTCGCTGGACCGGCGAAAACCCAGGTGCGCGGTGAGCTCCTCGTAGAGGAGGCCGAGCGAGTGCGGCAGGCGTTGCCGGGCCAGGATCTCCAGGCGCCCGTCGCGGTAGACGCCGGCCAGGTGCGAGGCGTCCTCGCCGCGCCCGTCGGCGACGAAGACGGCGCAGTCGCGCCGTCCGCCGGTGGGCGGCGCGGCCAGCCCCGCGGAGGCGGCGTGGGCGACGTGGTGCGGGATGTGGTGGACCTTCTCCGCGTCGAACCCGGGAAGCACCGTCTGCAGGAACGCCGACGCGCGCAGCGCGTAGAGCGTGCGCAGCCCCTCCCAGGCCGTATCCAGCCCCTCCTGGCCGTCGCGCACCAGGGACGGGTCGTAGGAGTAGGCGATTCCGTCGAGTTCCTCCGGGGTGATCCCCGCGCTTTCCAGGCACCAGCGCGCGGCCTGTTCCGGCAGTTCCCAGGTGGAGAAGGGGACGGGTTCCTTGCCGTGCTTGCGCCGGCTGAATCGCTCTTCCTCGGCCGCCGCGACGATCTCACCGTCGATCACCAGCGCGGCAGCGGGGTCGTGGAACACGGCGTTGATGCCGAGAAATCGCATGGGACGGGTTCCTCTCGGACCTGCGTGCGTTTGCCCGTGTCCGGTGGTCTGAACACGACCAGTCGACTACCAGACGAAGCGGCTCTCAAACGCGGAAGCGAAGAATCCCCATGTTGTGGGGTTTTTTTCCACTTACCCCAGTTACTCAGAGTGACGTCGGCGGCGGATACTTCCGAAGGATGCGGATCCGCCCGTTTCCACCGCCCAGCATGGGCGGAACTCCCGCGGTTTGCGCCCGTGGACACGGGTAGCCGCCTGCCCATGAGACTGGGAACCACCATTCGCCGGCTTGAGCGGGACGAGCGGCTCGATCCCGCCGTGGCGGCCGCGCAGCCCGTAGCCGACGGCATCGCGCCGCAACGCCTGCGCGACGTCCTGCACGGCGTGCAGATCGGGCATCCGCTGCACCCGCTGATGGTCCAGGTGCCGCTGGGCTCCTGGATCTCGGCCTCGGTACTCGACCTCTTCCCTGGTGCGCCCGGCGCACGGCGATGCGCCCACCAGCTCGTCAACCTGGGGATCGCGACCGCGCTGCCGGCGATGGCGGCCGGGGCCGCGGACTGGTCGCGCCAGCAGCAGCGCCACCAGCGCGTGGGGCTCGTGCACGCCGTCACCAACCAGACGGCCGTGCTGCTCTACGCCGCCTCGTCCCTGGCGCGCTCGCGCGGCCGACACACTCTGGGCCGGGCCTTCGGCTGGGCCGGGCTCGGCATGGCCGGTGTCGGCGGCATGCTCGGCGCCCACATCGCCTACAACCTGGCGGGCGGGGCCAGCCACGCCGACCACGTCCGAGACCGGCTGCCCGCCGGGTGGCACGACATCGGGCCGCTCACGGAGCTGCGGGAGGGGGTTCCCGTGCGGGGCGTGCTCGGCGACGTGCCGCTGGTCATCGTCCGTTCCGGTGCGAACGTCCGCGTGCTCGCCGATACCTGCAGCCACATGGGCGGCCCGCTCTCCAAGGGGGAGACCGACGGCACCTGCATCACCTGCCCCTGGCACGGCAGCACGTTCCGGCTGGCCGACGGCGAGATCGTCAGCGGCCCGGCGACGGCACGGCAGCCGGCCTTGGAGGTGCGCGTGGTCGACGGAACCGTGCAGGTCCGACGGCCCGACGACGCGGCCCGCATCCCTATCCCGCGCGCCGAAGCCGCCGCAGAGCAGCCGGCCCCGGGCCGGGCCGGAGCATGAGCGGTCAAGCGCGCCCGCGGCTGAGCGGCCGCGGCACTGGGACGCGGCGAGTGAACGGCGGCCGGGGCGGAGGGTCCTCCGCCCCGGCCGCCGTTCACCGATTCGACGGCGCGCTGTCGGCGGGCAGTTGGTTGAAGCGGCGGCTGGCCCGGTCGTTGAGAACGGTGAAAGGCCGCAGCAGCGGGTGCTTGCCGGGTGCTCCGGCCTCCAGGCCGCTTTGGATGGTGTTGGCGCCCGGCCCCGGAAGCATCCGGTCGACTGTGCTCAGCATCGTCTGGGTGAACGACGGGAGCAGTCCGTGGACGGCCATCGCCGCCCGGGCCATCGGAGTCAGCACCACGTAGCGGCGTCCGCGCGCCACCGCGTCGATGATGCGCCGCGCCGCCTTCTCCCCGTCCATCGACACCAGCGGCAGGCTCGCGGCCAGGGCGAACCAGGTGTACTCGCGTTCGGGCACGCCGGCGAACACCGCCCTGCGGTGCGAGCCGGTGCGCATGAGACCGGGTACGACCGTGGTGACGCGCACCCCGTGGGCCGCGGCCTCGGCGTCGAGCCCTTCGGAGAGCGCCACCGCCGCGAATTTGGCGCATGCGTAGGGCAGCAGGTGCGGCGGGCTCACCTTGCCGCCGATCGACGTGATGTTGACCAGGTGGCCGCGGTTGGCCCGCAGCTCCGGCAACGCCGCCCGGGCGATCCGCAGGGGCGCCCAGAACATCGTCTCCATGGCCTCGCGGAAGTGCTCCTCCTCCTGTGTCTCCTGCGGCCCGACCTGGATGATGCCCGCGTTGTTCACGACGATGTCGAGTCGGCCGAAGCGGGCCCGGGCGCTGCGGACCACTTCCTCGGTCTCCGCGGGGTCGCGCAAGTCGCAGCGCAGTCCGTGGGCCTGCACTCCGCGGCCGTCCAGGTCGGCCACGGCGCGGTCGAGCTCGGCCGCGTCCCGGGCGCAGACGACGACCCGGCATCCGCGCGTTCCGAGTTCGCGCGCCATCAGCAGCCCCAGGCCGCGTGACCCCCCCGTGACCAGCGCCACCTTTGTGTCCAGGTCGACCGGCCGCCGACCGCTTCGGGCCGCCGCGGCGATCACGCCCCCGGCGGCGGCCGCGATGACCGCCGCCGCGTATGTCCTGCTTCGCACCTGCGTCACTCCATTCCCGAGCTGTGGTGGTGCGGGGCTGCCGTCCTTCGGCTCCCCGCCCTGCGTCCGGGGCCCAGGCCTCAGGTGGCCCCGGCCTGTTCCTCCTGCGGGTGGCGGACCGTGAAGGCGAGGCCGTCGTCGCCCAGTTCGGCCACCACGTGGTCTCCCGCCCCGATCTCGCCGTCCAGCAGCATCGACGACAGCCGGTTGCCGACGTTGCGCTGGATCGTGCGGGCCAGCGGGCGCGCGCCGAACTCGGGCTGATGACCGGTCGCCGCCAGCCAGCGCACCGCGTCGTCGGTGAACTCGACCGTGATGCCCTGGGCGCGCAGCCGCCGTTCGGTGTCGTCCAGCAGCAGGCGGGTGATCTCGCTCAGCTGCCCCGCCGCCAACTGGGAGAAGACGATGATCTCGTCGATGCGGTTGAGGAACTCCGGCCGGAACTCCTCGCGCAATCGGCCCATGATCCGGTCCCGGCCGGCCGCGTCACCGCTCTGCGGCCCGGTGAACCCGATCGGGCCGCCGCCGGTGATGAACTCCGAGCCCAGGTTGCTCGTCATGATGACGACGACGTTGCGGAAGTCCACGGTGCGCCCCTGGCCATCGGTGAGGCGGCCGTCGTCGAGCAGTTGGAGCAGCAGGTTGAAAATGTCGGGGTGGGCCTTTTCGATCTCGTCCAGCAGCAGGACGGCATAGGGCTGGCGGCGGATCGCCTCGGTCAGCCGCCCGGCCTCCTCATAGCCGACATAGCCGGGAGGTGCGCCCACCAGGCGGCTGGCCGTGTGGCGCTCCTGGAACTCGCTCATGTCGAACCGCACCATCCGGTCCTGGGAACCGAACAGCGCCTCGGCGAGTACTCGGGCCAACTCGGTCTTGCCGACTCCGGTGGGCCCCAGGAACAGGAAGCTGCCGATGGGCCGGTCCGGTGACGCCAGCCCCGCCCGGGACCGGCGGACCGCCTCGGCGACGGCCGTCACCGCCTCGTCCTGCCCGACGACACGGGTGTGCAGGTGCTCTTCCAGGTGGGTCAGCCGTTCGCGTTCCTCCTGCGTGAGCTGGGCCACCGGGATCGAGGTGATCCGGGCGACCACTTCGGCGACGTCGACGACGCCGACCTCGGGGATCTCGGAGGAACCCGAGGTACGGGCCCGCGCGATGGACTCCCGGGTCCGGCGGACCTCGTCGCGCAGCTCCGATGCCTGCTCGAAGTCCTCCTCCTGCACCGCCTGCTCCTTGCGGTTCTCCAGTTCCCGCATCCGCTGCTCCAGCTCCCGCACGTCGAGACTGGGCATCTTGGTGCGCAGCCGCACCCGGGCACCGGCCTGGTCGATCAGGTCGATCGCCTTGTCCGGGAGGAAGCGGTCGGAGATATAGCGATCGGACAGCTCGGCCGCGGCGACCAGGCCGGCGTCGCTGAACCGGACCTGGTGGTGCGCCTCGTAGCGGTCGCGCAGGCCGCGCAGGATCTCGATGGTGTCCTCGACGGTCGGCTCGGAGACGAGAACGGGCTGGAACCGGCGCTCCAGGGCCGCGTCCTTCTCGATGTTGCGCCGGTACTCGTCGATGGTGGTCGCGCCGATGACGTGCAGTTCACCGCGGGCCAACGCGGGCTTGAGCATGTTTCCGGCGCTCATCGCCCCCTCGGCTCCCCCGGCACCGACCACCATGTGCATCTCGTCGATGAAGACGAGCAGCCGCTCCGCGTTGGCCCGGATCTCATCGATCAGCGCCTTCAGCCGCTCCTCGAAATCACCGCGGTAGCGGGTGCCCGCCACCACTCCGGCGAGGTCCAACTGGACCAGCCGGCGGCCGCTCAGCGTCTGCGGCACCTCGTCTTCGGTGATGCGCTGCGCGATCCCCTCGACGATCGCCGTCTTGCCGACCCCGGGGTCGCCGATGAGAACGGGGTTGTTCTTGCGGCGCCGAGCGAGCACCTCGATGGTCTGTTCGACCTCCTCGTCGCGCCCCACCACCGGGTCCAGGAGGCCTTCGGCCGCCATGGCGGTTATGTCGGTGCCGTATTCATCGAGCGTGGGCGTATTGCTCGTTTCGGTGCGGCCCTCTCCGTTGCCTCCGGCGCGGGCCGCTCCCTGAAGGGACTCGGGCGTGACACCGGACTCGCCGAGCATCCGGCCGGCGGGCGACTCCCCGTTGACGGCCAGCGCGAACAGCAGGTGCTCCGGGGCGATGTAGGGCTGCCCGAGCGCCCGGGCGATCTGATGGGCGTCGAGCAGGGTGCGCTTGGCCGAGGGGGTCAGCGCCGGTATCCCCGGCCCCGCCTCGGGCGCTCGCTCGGCTTCGCTGGCGGCGGCCTGCGACAGTTCGCTCGGATCGGCCCCGACGCGGGCGACGAGCTCGCGTGCGGGCTCGTAGTGCAGCAGAGCCCACAGCAGGTGGGCGGCGTCGAGATCGGTGTGGTCGGATTCCGCTGCCCGCTTGATCGCCGCGGACACCACTTCGCGGGATGCGCCGTCCATCAACCGCGCGAGGTCGACGCGGTGGGCGGAGCGGCGCGGGCCGCCCGGACCGAAGAAGCGTGCCAGGAACTCCTCGAAGGATCGGGGGTCGAACCCGCCCTGATCCGGGAAATCATGCGTCATCGGTTCGTCTCCTTGTCGGTGGGAGCACTGTCGAGCGGCGGAGGCGCCGACCGCGCAGGCCAACGGCATCGCTCTCAGGCCTGGGTGTCGCCCTTCGGCCGGCCCGGCTGTGCCGGGACGCCGTGCGGTGGCGGGCTGCTCTGCGGCGCCGCGGTGTCAGGGCCCACCGGAGACCCCGCTGAGGGCTGCGGCGGTGTCTCCGGGTGGCGGTCCTGGGTGCCTCCGGAGGGCTCGGCGCCCTCCTCCAACTGCCTCAGCCGGTTCTCCAGGAGTTCCAGCACGCCGGTTCGGCGGCCGTGGCTCTCCTCGTACCCGATCAGCTCGCGCATCCCGTCCTTGTCGAGGGACCGGATGCGGTGCTGCAGCGTCCCGATCGGAAGGCCTTCATAACCTGGGATGGGCGGCGTGTGCTCTGCGGACATGGGAATCACTCCGTTCCGCTCTGCGGGTCCGCCGTGCGATCATCGGCGGGGCCCGGGCGTGGCGACTGACCGGATCGTTGGTGCGTGTGTGCCCCGGCTACCCATCGGCGGGTGCGCGAAACAGCCGCGCACCGCATCTGGACCGCGTCCTTCCTGGTAGGGGTTTCAAGGGGGTGAACGCCGGTAGACGGAACGAGAGGAATAGGGGAGCGCCGCACGAGGACAACGATGAAAGGAGTCTCATGACGATCATCCCGAAGGAACGCGAAGACATCCTCAACAAGCCCGCGTTCGCGCACGTCGCGACGATCGGGCCCAACGGCGGCCCGCAGTCGAGCCCCGTCTGGTTCGAATGGGACGGCGACTTTTTGAAGATCAGTCAGACGACGTCCCGGCAGAAATACCGCAACCTGCGGCGGGACGACCGGCTGTCGTTATCGGTGCAGGACCCGGAGGACCCGTACCGCTACGTCGAAGTCCGCGGCCGGGTGGAGCGCTTCGAGGACGACACCGACAACGTGTTCATCGACCGGCTGGCGCAGCGCTACCTGGGCCAGGACGCCTACCCCTCACCCGACCAGAGCGAGCAGCGCGTCGTGCTCTACGTCCGGCCGGAGCACACCACGATGCAGTGACGCCGCGAGGCTCCGGCACCGCAGCCCCAGGCGGTGGCCGTGCGGCCCGCCCTGTCCCTGAAAACGCCGCCGGGTCCGGAGGACGAGCCCGCCCTGTCCCCGGACCTGGCGGCAGGCGGATACCGGGGGGCAGGCAGGCGAGGTGTGCCCCCCGTTCGGCGACGAGCTCGACGGGCACAGCCCGCCAGGTGCGGGCTCACCGGAGACGGACACGTCGGCGATGGTGAACTTGCTGCCTCACCGTCATTTCTAGAGTGTCTTCGCCGATTCGGAGGACCGTTTACGGCTTCTGACGTGTAGGCAGCAGCCACGAGAGGAAACCGCCCCGGGATGGTGGGCGGGTGGGATTCTGCCGCTCGACACTGGCCATGGTGGACTGCGGTCTCGCCCACAGCTGAGAACCGCCGCGTGCGCCCTCGGGAGCACTTGCCTTGTAGACCACGGGCAGCTCGACCACTCCGTGGATCGACATCGATGGAATCGGCTTGAGCTGGTCGGGGTCCACAGCCAGTTGGATATCGGGCAGCCGTTGTAAGATCTTCTCGACCGCGGTCTCGGCGATGGTCAGCGCCATCTGCCGACCGGCCTCGGGGCAGGTGTGGGGGCCGGCCCCCCAGGCGAGATGAGCCCGATTGGCCCCTAGCATATCCTTGCTCCCACGCCGGATCAGATCGGCGTGCGCGGCCCCGTACCCCAGCACCAGGCAGTCGCCCCGGCGGACATGGTACTGGCCTATGGTCACATCCCGGGTGGGGTAGCGGCCCACCACCATGGCGAAGGGCGGATCGCGCCACAACGACGTGTTGACGGTCTCGTTGATCATCGACACGGCGCTCTGGAACTCGCCCCGTGTCGTCCGGTCGGTGAGCAGCATTCTCAATGTGTTGCCGATGAGCTGCGTGACAGGTTCGTCGCCTGCCGATATGAGCGTGGTGACCTGGCCGCAGACCTCCGCATCGTCCATTCCCGCGGCGATGAGCCCGGATATGATGTCATTTTGCGGATTCCGGCGCTTCTCCTGCGAAAACCGGATCAGCAGCTGTTCGAGTTCCTGCCGCGCGGCCGGGGCATCGGGACCGGCTTCCCACACCGTCTGCATCGCCGCGCACACTTCGGCCGTGTCACCGGGGCCCAGGCCGAGCAGCCGGCACAGCACCGTCAGCGGGACCTGCCGGGCGAACTGGGCGATCAAGTCGGCCTTGCGGTGCAGGCAGAAGGCGTCGATCAGCAGACCGGCGGCCTCACCGACATGGTGCAGGATCTGCTGCTCACTGAGTTGAGCAAAGGCCGTGAGTATGGCCTTGCGGTAGCGCTGGTGCTCCTCACCGTCGCAGAACACCGCAGACGGGCGCTTACTGTACAACGCGCGCAGGCCCGATTCCGGGCCTATCGTGCCGTCCTGGAGTTCACGCCACCATCCGGGGTCGCGGGCGAATGTCGCGGTATCGGTCAGGACACGCCGGTTCTCCTCGAATCCGAGCACCAGCCAGCCGGTGGCGCCGGGCTCGATTTCGGCCGGCGCGATGGGACCGTACCGTTCCAGTAGGTCGGTCCACATCCTCACGGTGGGCACGGTCTCGGTGTACAGCTTGACCGGGGGCAGACCGTGGTGCGCGCCAAGCGATGGCGGCTGTGTCGACATTCGGGGCTCCAAAAAGTACTTGACCGGGTTCTCAGCCTCATCGCACCTCTGACATGAAATGACTGGTGCGCAAAACCGCTACGGCCTTTCGCCCTCGCGGCACAGCCGCTGGTAAGCGCGGCGACCGCCCAGGACAGGAAGCCGCGGCGGAAACGGCGCGCGCCGTAGTCCGGCCCGATCAGGGGCGCCGTCCAACATCGCAGACTCCACGGGCCTCAACATCTTCAGCAAGTGCCCGGAACCGGCACGGGGGGATGACCACGCCCGAACCCGGAGCATGGCGCCATGGGCATGGCGCTGGAGACCATACCCGAACGGGCGGGCATGCGGTAACTCTTCTTCATCCTCATGTCCCAAAGCCGTCCACCGAGGGCGATACGGCCGCTCCGAACGCACGGCAGGCCCGGCGGGTCGGCGCCGCCGGACTGGGGGCCGCATCAGCCTCGTCCACGGCGGCTTCTTCGCCGACGGCTCCCTGCCCGCGGGCCGCGACGCGATCCCGTCGGCGAACATCCCGCCCGACCGGGGCGAAGCGCAGGGCCGCACCGTCCTCGTCAGTACTTCGACGCCCTGCTCCATGGTGGGCGCCTCTTCATCACCGAAGCGTTCGCCGACACCGCCAAGGGCGGGCTGCCCGACGCCGCGCTGATAATCCTGTTGACGTCGGCATCGCCTGCAAGCCGGCCGCCTGGTCTCTGACCGCCGACCCTCCGCTGTCCAGCCGTGCCACCGCTCTCGCAGCCCGCCCCTCGGCGTGCGGGGGCAATGCGGATACCGCCCTTCCCGGATCCCGGACCGAGGCAAATCGCAGCTTCCAGCCCGGGAGTTTTCCCGTTACACGGGTAGAAGGAGGCGCATGCGAGTACTGATCACCGGATGGTTCGCCTTCCCGAACGGGGAGGCCACTGCGGGCGATGTGGGTGCGGCGCGGACAGTGAGCGCCGCACTCCACTCGGCCGGGATCGAGCACGACATCGCGTGGAGTCCGATGTTCCGAAATGACGGGCCGACGCTGGCCGAAGCGGATCCCGACGACTACGACCACCTGGTCTTCGTCTGCGGCCCGGCGCACGGGTGGCAGGTCCGGCGGCTGCACGAGCGGTTCGCGCGATGTACGCGGATCGCGGTCGGCGTCTCGGTGATCGATCCCGACGACGACGCGGTGCGCGGCTTCCACACCGTCATCGCCCGCGACCGCCCCGGCGGGATCGCCCTCCCCGACCTGGCGACCGCGGCACCGCGTGAACCGTCCGTGCCCGTCGTCGGGATCGTCACGGCGCCGGCGCAGCCGGAGTACGGGCACCTGTCCGGGCACACGGAGATCCACGACCGCCTCTCGGAGTGGATCGTCACCAAGGACTGCGCCCGGGTTCCCCTGGACACCCGGTTGGACACCCGCGACTGGCGGCACTGCGCGACCACCGCCCAGTTCGATTCGCTGCTCCGCCGCATCGACCTCGTTGTCACCACCCGGCTGCACGGCCTGGTGCTGGCGCTGCGCAACGGCGTTCCAGCCATCGCCGTGGATCCGGTGATCGGCGGGGCCAAGGTCCGTGCGCAGGCCCGTGCCTTCGGCTGGCCCGTGATCGTGGTGGACCGCCCCGGCGACCCACCGCCGCCGCGGCGGCTCGACGAACTGTGGAACCGCTTCCTCTCCCCCGCCGCGCGCGGCGCCGTCGACGGGGACGCCACGTCGCGCCCCTGGTCGGCACAGCTCGTCGACGAACTGCTCGACCGGCTGACCAGGGCCCTACCCCTAGAGGAGTATGCCGCGGGCAGCGGGTGAGCCGCCGATGGGCCGCGGAGGCGGCCGCGCCGGAGTTCACCCCGCTCCGGCGGTGACCGCCGGGATCAGGATCAGCAGTGCACCGGCCAGGACCGCACTCGCCCACATCAGCGCGTAAAAGGCCCGCAGCACATCGTCGCCCACCCCGGCCGCCTTCTGCGGCGCGTGGGGATTCTCCGCGATCGCAGACGAGTAGCTCGCCAACCGTTCGACGTAGTCCGGGTCCTCGGCCGCGAGTCCCTCCGCGATCGCGCGCAGCCGTTCATTGTCGCTGCGGTGCAGGGCCATAGCGTCCTCCCGCTGCTCGTTGCCAGCATCGCCGGAACCGGGGCCACTACCCCAACGCACACGGGGTAACCCGCCGCGGCACGGCCCCAGCCGCGTTTCAGGGGTGTGCTGCCTGGTAGTGGGCCGATTACGGGCCTGCTCGGACGGTACGGCCCGTTGCCCTGCGGAGGAGAAGGAGATGTAGGACCATGGCCGACAAGGTCAGAGACGTCATGACCGCGCCGCCCTACACGGTGTCGCCGCGCGCGACGCTGCGCGAGGCCGCCACCATCATGCGCGACAAGGACATCGGCGACGTCATCGTTACCGAAGGTGACACGATCGTCGGTGTGATCACCGACCGGGACATCGCCGTGCGCTGCGTCGCCGACGGCGCGGACTGCAACACGGAGACGGTGGAAGGCGCCTGCAGCGGTCGCCTCGCGATCATCGGCCCCGACGCCGACATCGACGATGCCGTGCAGATGATGCGGGAGAACACCGTCCGGCGGTTGCCCGTGGTCGAAAACGACCGCCTCGTGGGGGTCCTCTCGATCGGCGACCTCGCCTTGGAGCGGGACCCGCGATCGGCCCTCGCCGATATCAGCGCCGCCGCTCCCAACCCGTGACGGCACCCGGCCGCATGAGGGCGCCCCCGCGGTCGCGGAGGCGCCCTTGTCGGGCCGGTGCTTCCGTTTCAACCGGTGGCGCTGAGGTAGAGGGGGTCCCATGCGACCCATGGGGACACCGCGGCAGAGAACCGGAAGAACTCCGACCGCGCACCGGTCGGCGCCGCCCGAAGAGGGAGAACCGACCGTACTGGTCCTGCGGGCCCTGGGGCTGGGGGACTTTCTCACCTCCGTCCCGGCCCTGCGCGCGATCGACCGGGCCCATCCCGGGTACCGCGTCCACTTGGCCGCGCCTGCCGGGCACCGCGACCTGCTCCGCCTCGCCGGCCTGGACTGGTCCATCACCGCGACGCAGGGGCCCACCGCTGTTCCGTGGCCCCATACGCGGCCGCCGGACCTTGCGGTCAACCTGCACGGCAGCGGCCCGCAGAGCATCCAGGCGCTGCAGGCCCTGCGGCCCGGTCTGCTGTGGACCCACGCACATCCGGACACGCCCGTGGCTTCCGGACCGCACTGGATCTCCGGAATGCACGATGTCGACGTGTGGTGCCGGCTGCTGCGCCATTACGGGGTCGACACCGGCGGCGCCGACCTCCGGCTGCCGCCTCCTTTGGAATCGAGCCGCCACCCCGGTGCCGCCATCGTGCATCCTGGCGCGGCCTTCCCGGCCCGGCGCTGGCCGGAGCTGCGTTTCGCGGAGATCTCCCGCAACCTCGCGGCCCGGGGGTACCGGGTCGTCATCACCGGGACCGAAACGGAGCGGCCCCTGGCGTCGCGCGTCGCCCGGGTGGCCGGACTGGACCCCCGCCAGGTGCTCGCGGGCCGCACATCGGTC
>JAJYTD010000015.1 GCA_021793235.1 Actinomycetes bacterium
CAGTACGGGCTGTTCGACGGGGTCAGCATGTGGCGCCGTGACCTGCCCCACCAGCGGTCCGCCGCCGATGCGGAGCAGGAGGAGGCCGCCGCCCCAAACGCACCAGAAGATGAAGCGCCCCGCTGACCGGCCTCAGGAGCAAGTGTCCGGCCGCGCTCAGTCCTGATGCGGCCGGTGCGGCTCGGCGGCCGAGATGTCGCCGTCGCCTCCCCAGTCGCTGCTGCCACCGTGGCCGGTGCAGTTTCCCCCCAGACCGATGTCCGGGCTGCCGAGCCCGTGACCGCAGGCCGCGGCGAAGGAGCGCACCAGGGAGAACTCGCGGCACCGCGGCGGCCGGTGCCCCGAGCTTCGGCGCCGCAGCTCGCGGAAGCCGAGCAGGGCGGTGGCGCACAGTGCGGTATCGGCGGGGGAGGCTCGCTCGAGGTGGGCGCGGGCCTCCGCCAGTACGGTGTCGCCGGCGCGCGTGCGCGGGCCGAGTCCGCCTCCGGTCAACCGGTACACGGCATGCAGCGCGAACCATCCCGCGAACAGCCCCAGGGCCGGCAGGGGTTCCGGGCGGCCGGAGGTGACCGGGGCCGCTGCGGCCGTGACGACCACGGCGGCGGCCACCGCCCCCGGTACGCCTCCGATAAGCCGGTCGGCCAAGTACAGCAGGAACGGATAGCACAGGAGCACCGCGGCGAAGGCAAGGGAGACGATGTCGTTCCGTTCGTCGGGCAACGCCATGGCGCACATTACCGCGTACCCGCCGAACAGCACCCCTGCTGCGCCGATGAGCGCCTGGAGGTACCAGGCGCTGCGTCGAACGATCCGGATACCGTGCATCCGCTGTGGGGGAAAGAACAGGCCCAAGCGGCGCAGCCGCCACAGCACAGCGGTCGCCGGGTCGCCCTTCGCAGCGACCCGAACGAGCCGATCGGCCGACACGGCGCGCTCCGGGGGAAGCCGGGTGTCGAGCAGGCGGGTGCAGGGGGTGGGGGAGCACAGTGGGGGTGTCCGCAGCCGTTCCACCTCTTGGGGGCGGGCCACCATGCCGTGGCCGCGGGCGACGGCACGGCCGCTCAGGTACAGCTCGGCCAGCGCGACCTCGCCCATCCGCTGGTTGCCGCCGGCGAGCATGCCGAGCTCCAAGGGGGTGAGTTCTTCGGCGCCGATCGCCGGGCGCCGAGGGCCAAAGGCGCGCAGCCGCGCATACCGCATCCGGGTTCCGGCGTAGCAGCCCGCGACGGTCAGGTAGCACAGCACCGTGCCGAGCACGACCGCCTCGACCATCGCGCCTCCTCCACGCGCCCACCCTATTACTCTGGGCATTACCACGGTAAATCGGCGCGGGCATTCTGAAAAGGGGGAGGGTGGTTTTCCATCCGGCGCCGCTGCTGTCCCGGGCCGGTGCCGCGGGCGTGTGTACCGCGTTTCTGTGGTCCGCCCCTGCTCCGGTGATCGCGCCCGGAAAAAGCGCGGAGAGGATTCTTCCGAGCGGCTCCGAGAAATTCTGCGGTTCCGCGGACCGCTTACCGAATTTTTCGGTATTTCGCGGAAGGCGCGGCTTCTTTTCGTTCACCGAAATACTGTGCGGTCCCCGCTCGGGGCCCGAACCGGTACGTCAGCCGACGGCGATGCTTTCGGTGACCGCGCCGGTGAGGCGGATGAGGTCGGCGGGCGCGATCTCCATCTGCAGGCCGCGCCGGCCGGCCGAGACGAAGACGGTGGAATGTCCGGCCGCGGAGGCGTCGATAACGGTACGCAGCCGTCTGCGCTGGCCGAGCGGGCTGATGCCGCCGCGGACGTAGCCGGTGGCGCGCTCGGCGTCCTTCGGGTCGGCCATGGCGCCACGCTTCCCGCCGACGGCGGCCGCCAGGGCCTTCAGATCCAGGTTCGCGCCGACCGGAACGACGCCGACCGTGAGCGTACCGTCCACCTCGGCCACCAGAGTCTTGAATACCCGGTCGCGGCCGATTCCCAGCGCGTCGGCGGCCTCCTCGCCGTAGGAGGCCCCGTGGCCGCCGGAGGCCTGGTAGGGGTGCAGGACGAAGTCGACCTGGGCGCGGCCTGCGGCAGCGGTGGCCGGAGTGCCCTTCCCACTCAACGGGGCCCCCTGTTCGTCTTTATCGGATTCGGGACCGGCTCGACCGGGAGTGGGCGAGCAAGACCCGGCCGAGCGCCGACCACGCATGCCCGAATGGCGGGGAGCCCGTTCCCCCCGCCATGGCTCTGGGCCGCGCCATCAGCCCACGGAGGGACCGGCCGTCTCCGGTGCCGTGGTGTCGTCTCCCGGGGTGTCCGGCATCTCGCGCGCCACCCACGTCTCGATGTCGAACAGGTTACCGTCGGCCCGGTCGACGATGGCGAGCAGAGTCGACATCGTGGTGACCTCCTCGACCTGTTCCTGCAGGAACCAGTCGAGGAACTGCTCACCCGTGTAGTCGTGCTCCTCCCGTGCGGTTTTGGCGAGGAGTTCGAACTGCTCGGTCACCTGGCGCTCCTGGCGCAGAGCCAGGGCCACGAGGTCGCGGTGCCCGGTGAAGTCGGTCTGTATCTCACCGATCCCCGGAATGGCCGGGGCGACGTCGTTGTCGATCAGATAACGCACGATCATGGTGGCGTGGTCGCGCTCCTCCAGCGACTGCCGGTAGAAGACGCGGGCCAATTCCGGAAGATCGTGCTCATCGAACCAGGCGGCCAGTGCGAAGTACTGGTGTGACGCGGTGAACTCGTGTCCCACCTGGTCCAGCAGGAGGCGGTGGAACTTGGACAGGCCGCGCTCCGAGGTCCTCGTCATCGAAGTCATGGTTCGACGATAACGCAGGGAAAAACAATTGTCGATTAATGTGGAAGTAATTTAAGGCACGCAGGGGAGCCTTTCCGCATTTTGATTAGGTTAGGTATTCCAAAGTTAGGGGGGGCTTATTTGTAATTGTCTTTGGTGAGGCTTTCCTGAACTTCGGTGCATGGCCGAGGTGCGATCGGCGCCGCGGCCCGTCCGGTCGCTGAACCGCCGTGACAGTGGTCACCCGAGGGGAGTGCGGGGCCGGTGCATCCACCGGGAACGCCCTAGAATGAAGCCGTGATCTCCCGAATCGATCTCCGAGGGACCTCCGGTGACCCGCGCGGGTCGCTGCCCCGCGCCGAACTGGATGTCGAGGCCGCGGTCGAGAAGGTCCGGCCCATTTGCGACGACGTCCGCCATCGGGGCGCCGCGGCGCTCATCGACCTCGCTGAGCGCTTCGACGGCGTCCGGATCACCGACATCCGGGTTCCGCGCGAGGCGATCGATTCCGCGCTCGCCGCCTTGGACCCGTTCGTGCGCGCCGCTCTGGAGGAGTCGATCCGCCGCGCCCGCGCGGTCCACGCCGACCAGCGCCGCGCCGACACCACCACCCGGGTCGTCCCCGGCGGCACCGTGACAGAGCGCTGGGTTCCGGTCGGCCGTGTCGGCCTCTACGCCCCCGGAGGCCGGGCGGTGTACCCCTCCAGCGTCGTGATGAACGTGGTCCCGGCCCAGGAGGCCGGGGTCGCCTCGCTGGCCGTCGCCTCCCCGCCGCAGGCCGCCTACGGCGGGCTTCCCCACCCCACGGTCCTCGCCGCCTGCGCCCTCCTCGGTGTTGACGAGGTCTATGCGGTGGGCGGCGCCCAAGCCGTCGCCATGTTCGCCTACGGCGCGGGAGAATGCGCCCGGGCCGACATGGTCACCGGCCCCGGCAACATCTGGGTGGCCGCGGCCAAGCGGCTGCTCAAAGGGCTCATCGGAATCGACGCCGAAGCCGGACCGACCGAGATCGCGATCCTCGCCGACGACACCGCCGACCCCGCCTACGTCGCGGCCGACCTGATCAGCCAGGCCGAGCACGACACCGTCGCCGCATCCGTGCTGATCACTCCCTCCACCGACCTCGCTGCCCGTGTCGAGGACGAGCTCGCGAAACGTGTGCCCGCCACACGGCACAGTGAGCGGGTGGCCGAAGCCCTCGGGGGGCGGCAGTCCGGGATCGTTCTCGTCGACGACCTCGAACACGGACTCTCCGTCGTGGACGCCTACGCCGCCGAACACCTGGAGGTCATGACGGCCGACGCGGCCGCTGTGGCCGCCCGGGTGCGCAACGCCGGCGCTATCTTCGTCGGCGACTTCTCCCCGGTCTCCCTGGGCGACTACTGCGCCGGGTCCAACCATGTGCTGCCCACCGGCGGCAGCGCGCAGCATTCCGCTGGTCTGAGCGTGCAGACCTTCCTCCGCGGCATCCATGTCGTCGACTACGACCGGGACGCATTGGCCGATGCCGCCTCCCACGTCCTCGCGCTGGCCGAGGCCGAGGACCTGCCCGCACACGGTGAAGCCGTCACCGCCCGCGTGGGCCGCAGCGGAGGGGAGGCGCCGTGAGCGGGCCGGAGGGGCGCGCCGGTGTCTGGACCGAGGAGACCGCCGCGGCCCAGAAAACAGAGAGCGCCCCAAAGAACACCACCACGGACGGGGTCTCGATGGAGGATCTGCCGATCCGCGACGACCTGCGCGGCCGCAGCCCCTATGGTGCGCCGCAGTTGGCCGTCCCAGTGGCGCTGAACACCAACGAGAACCCCTATGCGCCCTCCGGCCGGCTGGCCGAGACGCTGGCCGCGAGGGTCGCCGAGGTCGCCACCGGGCTGAACCGCTATCCCGACCGCGACGCCGTCCGGCTCAGGGCGGCGCTGGCCGGGTATCTCGGCCACGGTCTGGATACAAGCGGTGTATGGGCCGCCAACGGGTCCAACGAGGTACTGCAGCAGATCCTGCAGGTGTTCGGCGGCCACGGGCGCACGGCCATGGGGTTCGAACCGTCGTACTCGATGCACCCGATCATCGCCGGTGTCACCGGGACCGGTTGGGCGCCGGTGCCGCGTACCCCCGGTTTCGACATCGACGTCGAGGCCGCCACGGAGGCGATCGTCCGGCAACAGCCGCACGTCGTCTTTTTGACCTCGCCGAACAACCCGACCGGAACGTCGCTCCCGCTTGAGGTGATCGAGCGGATCGCCGCCGTCGCGCCCGGAGTCGTCGTCGTGGACGAGGCCTACGCCGAGTTCCGCCGCGAAGGCACCCCGAGCGCGCTGTCGCTGCTGCCCGCGCATCCACGGTTGATCGTCACGCGCACCATGTCCAAGGCGTTCGCCATGGCCGGGGCGCGGCTGGGCTACCTCGCCGCCCATCCCGCGGTGGTGGACGCGCTGCAGCTTGTCCGGCTCCCTTACCACCTGTCCGCGGTCACCCAGGCCGTGGCCGCGACCGCGCTGGACTTCGCCGACGAACTCCTCGGCGCGGTCAAGCAGCTCCGGGAGGAGCGCGACACGCTGGTGGCGTGGCTGCGTGCCCGGGGGTTCGCCGTCGCCGACTCCGACGCCAACTTCGTCCTGTTCGGCGAGTTCGCCGACCGCGGTGCCGCCTGGCAGGGGCTGCTCGACCGGGGGGTGCTCATCCGCGAGGTCGGGCCGCCGGGGTGGCTGCGCGTCACCGTCGGCACGCCGGAGGAAATGTCGGCGTTTCGCGAGGCGCTGCTCCAGGTGGCGGCCGGTCAGTGAAGCGCATGGTATCCGTCGAAGAACACTACGTCAGGAGAGCCCGAGTCATATGAGCCGCATCGGCCGTGTCGAACGGACCACCAAGGAGACCAAGGTCGCCGTCGAGATCGACCTCGACGGCACCGGGGTGGCCGACATCTCTACCGGTGTCGGCTTCTACGACCACATGCTCGACCAGATCGCCAAGCACGGACTGTTCGACCTGACCGTGCGGACCGAGGGCGATCTGCACATCGACTCCCACCACACGATGGAGGACACCGCGCTGGCCTTGGGCGCCGCGTTCAGGGAGGCCATTGGCGACAAGGCCGGGATCCGCCGCTTCGCCGATGTCAAGGTGCCGCTGGACGAGGCGCTGGCCGAGGTCACCGTGGACGTGTCCGGCCGCCCCTACCTGGTGCACAGCGAACCGGAAGGCATGGCCCCGGTGATCGGGCGCGACTACGACACCACGATGACCCGGCACATCTTCGAGTCGTTCGTGGCCCAGGCGCGCGTCGCTCTGCACATCCACGTACCCTACGGCCGCAACGCCCACCACATCGTCGAATGCCAGTTCAAGGCGTTCGCCCGCGCCCTGCGATCCGCCTGCGAGCGCGACCCGCGCAGCACCGGCATCCCCTCCACCAAGGGCGCGCTCTGATGAATGCCCTGTGGCCGGTACTGCTCCTGGGGCTGGGCGGACTGTTCATAGGCGGCGCCGTCTCGATGTGGACGGTCAACAAGGTCGTCGCGGCCGGGCTGGCCCTGGGGGCCGCGATCGCCGTGGCGGCGGGTGTACTCCGGCTCGGCCTCTTCGGCTCCTGAACCGGCTGCCTCCACAGCGAAGTACCACCGAAGGCAGCACTAGGCGAAAGGCACGGTTCCACGTGCGGCAACGCGTCGTCATCTTCGATTACGGATCGGGCAACCTGCGCTCGGCGCAGCGCGCCCTGGAACGTACCGGCGCTGACGTCACCGTCACCGGTGATCCGCACGCGGCCCTGGAGGCCGACGGGCTCGTCGTGCCCGGTGTCGGCGCGTTCGGTGCCTGCATGGCGGGGCTGCGTGCCGCCGGGGGCGACCGCGTCATCGGTAAACGGCTCGCCGGCGGGCGTCCCGTTCTGGGGATCTGTGTCGGCATGCAGGTGCTGTTCGAACGCGGCGTGGAACACGGTGTGGCCAGTGAGGGCTGCGGGGAGTGGCCGGGGACCGTGGAGCGGCTGCGTGCGCCCGTCGTTCCGCACATGGGGTGGAACACCGTGGCCGCGCCCGAAGAGTCACTGCTGTTCGCCGGTATCGGTGCCGGCGAGCGCTTCTACTTCGTACATTCCTATGCGGTGATCGACTGGGTGCTCGAACCGTTGAGTCCGCGCTTGGCGCCGCCGCTGGTCGCCTGGAGCACGCACGGCACGCCGTTCGTCGCCGCGGTGGAGAACGGGCCGCTGTGGGCCACCCAGTTCCACCCGGAGAAGTCCGGCGACGCCGGAGCCCGCGTCCTGGCCAACTGGGTCGCCGCGTTGTGAGGCAGCACGGCGATCCGACACCACGTCCCACCGTCTCAGAAGTAAAGGTCGAAGATTCCATGCCTTCCACCCTCGAACTGCTCCCGGCCGTGGACGTCGCCGGCGGCCAGGCCGTCCAGCTCGTCCAGGGCGAGGCCGGCTCCGGCGGCCGGTACGGCGACCCCCTCCAGGCGGCGCTGGACTGGCAGAGCGCCGGAGCGGAGTGGATCCATCTGGTCGACCTCGATGCCGCCTTCGGCCGCGGGCACAACCGGGAACTGCTGACCAGCATCGTCGGCCGCGTCGACGTGAAGGTGGAGCTGTCCGGCGGCATCCGCGACGACGAGTCGCTGGCGGCCGCGCTGGCCACCGGCTGCACCCGCGTCAACATCGGCACCGCTGCGCTGGAGGACCCCGAATGGTGCGCCAAGATCATCGCCGAGTACGGCGACCGGGTCGCGATCGGCCTCGATGTGCGCGGCACCACTCTGGCCGCACGCGGTTGGACTCGTGAGGGCGGGGACCTGCTGGAGACGCTCGACCGGCTCGAAGCACAGGGCTGCGCCCGCTATGTGGTGACCGATGTCAACAAGGACGGGACGCTCAAGGGCCCCAACCTGGACCTGCTGCGCATGGTCTGCGAGCGCACCGACAAACCCGTGGTGGCCAGCGGCGGCGTCTCCAGCCTGGAGGACCTGCGGGCCATCGCCTCCCTGACCCCGATAGGCGTCGAAGGCGCCATCATGGGCACCGCCCTGTACGAGGGAGCGTTCACCCTTGAGGAGGCGCTGCGGCTGGTGAGCGCGCGATGAGCCTGGCCGTCCGTGTCATTCCCTGCCTTGACGTCGACGCCGGGCGTGTCGTCAAGGGAGTCAACTTCCAGAACCTGCGCGACGCCGGCGACCCGGTCGAGCTCGCCGCCCGCTACGGCGCCGACGGCGCCGACGAACTGACCTTTTTGGACGTCACCGCCTCCAGCGGGGACCGGGAGACGACCTACGATGTCGTGCGCCGTACCGCGGAGCAGGTCTGCATACCGCTGACCGTCGGCGGCGGAGTGCGCACCCCCGACGACGTCGACCGCCTGCTGCGGGCAGGCGCCGACAAGGTCGGCGTGAACACCGCGGCGGTCGCCCGGCCGGAGCTGATCCGCGAGATCGCCGAGCGGTTCGGCAGCCAGGTGCTGGTGCTCTCCGCCGACGTCCGCCGCACCGCAAGCGGCGCTTCCACCGCGAGCGGGTTCGAGGTCACCACCCACGGCGGCCGCCGCGGGACCGGGATCGACGCCGTCGAGTGGGCCGAGCGCACCGCCGAACTGGGAGCGGGTGAGATCCTGCTCAACTCGATGGACGCCGACGGCACCAAGGCGGGGTTCGATCTGGACCTGATCCGCGCGGTGCGTGCGGTCGTCGACATTCCCGTCATCGCGAGCGGCGGCGCGGGCGCGGTGGGCCACTTCCCTCCGGCCATCGAGGCGGGTGCCGATGCGGTGCTGGCGGCGAGTGTGTTCCACTTCGGCGAGTTCACCATCACGGATGTGAAAGCGGAGCTGCGCGCCCACGGGCACCCCGTGCGCTAGTGTCCCCGTCCGCTGCTCGCCGTCCCCGGACGGGCCGATGCGGCGGGCGCGGTCGGGCCACTCTTGTCACACAGTGCTTTAGAAATTGAACTCTGTGTGTACATTTTGCCGAATCATTGAGAACCCCGCTGCGCAGGTCGGCGTCCACTGTTGTGGACGCACACCTGCCTGAGAAAGGGGATCTCACATGTCGGCAGTACACAGAACCGCAACGGTGGTCGCTTCGGGCGCTCTCGCGCTCACGGTCGGGCTCGCGGGGGCGCCGGCCGCTCTTGCCGACCGGGTCGGCGACGATCCGCCCGAGCAGCTCGGGGCGGAGCTCATGGCACGGCCCTACCCGACCTACAGCCAGGGCGACAGAGGCTACATCGTCCGTGCCATTCAGCACATGCTGATCCCGACGGTCGACTACGACCCCGGAGACGGCGTTTTCGGCGTGTACACGCCCCATGTGACCGATGCGGTCAGGGCGTGGCAGGAGGAGAACAACGGCGTGCCGGAGCATGCGGAAGGCAAGGTCGAAACCGAGACGTGGAACATGTTCCGCGACTGGTACGGCGAAGTCGGCCGCCACAGCAGCGGCCACAAGGTCTCTGCGGCCCAGAGCATGCTCGTGGAGCGCGGGTATCTCGACCCTGACGACATCGACGGTATCTTCGGCGGGGTCACCGAGGACGCGGTGATCTCCTTCCAGGAGGACACCTGCACCGAGGGCGGCGAGGAATGCCTGGTCGGCGACGGGTGGGTGGGGCCGCTCACCTTCCGTGCGCTGGTGACCGGCGGGATCTAGCGGGTTCCTTCGCGGACGCACCCGCCGCATGAGCCGGGCCGCTCCCGGGCGGCCCGGCTCATCGCTGTCCGGGAACGGCCACGCCGGCCGCAGGCGCGGAATAGCCTGCGGTTCCCGGATGCTGAAGAAGGCGACTATGGCCTTCCCGAATCGTCGGAGTAGGTTGTGTCCGCGCATGCCTCCGCCAGGCGGATGGCATCTGTTCTTTCCGGGGCAACGACGCAGCAGGGGGACACGCATGTCGCTGGGCAGCACGAACAACGAGCCGGGGAAGGGGCGGGGCATGTTCCGGCGCGGCATGCGCGTGCTATGGGTCGCGATGCGCAGCGAACCCTGGGTCTTCGCCGTAGCCGTTGCCGGTGCCTCCCTGCACGCGGCGGTCACCGTCGGCTCGGCGTCGGTCCTCGGCCACATCACCGACACGATCATCCTGCCCGCGTTCGCCGAAGGCCGCACCACGGCGGCGGCGCTGGCCACCGCCGCGGCACTGCTGCTGGCCGTCGGCGCGGCCAAGGCGCTCGGGCTCGGGGCGCGGCGGCTGTTCGCCGGCCTCATGCAGTTCCGCATGCAGGCGCGCTACCGGCGCTCCGTCGCACGAAAGTACCTTCGACTCCCCTTGGCCTGGCACCACCGCCACCCCACCGGTCAACTGCTGTCCAACGCCAACGCCGACGTGGAAGCCGCCTGGCAGCCCCTGGCCCCACTGCCCATGGCCATCGGGAGCCTGTTCATGCTGGCGGTGGCGGCCGTCGCCATGGTCGTCACCGACCCGGTCCTCGCGCTCATCGCGTTCGTGGTGTTCCCGGTTCTGGCCGCCGCCAACGTCGCCTTCCAGCGCCGGGTCGCACCCCTGGCAACGCGCGCGCAGGCACTGCGCGCCCACGTCAGCGAAGTGGCGCACGAATCCTTCGACGGCGCCCTGGTGGTCAAGACACTGGGCCGGGAGGACACCGAGACACAGCGCTTCACCGAATCCGCGCACCGGCTGCGCGATGCCCAGATCAGTGTCGGCCGGATGCGCGCGATGTTCGACCCGGTCATGGAGGCGCTGCCGAACTTCGGTGTGCTGGCGGTTCTGCTCATCGGCATGTGGCGGCTCTCCAACGGCGCCGTCGCAGCCGGCGACCTCGTGCAGTTCGCCTACCTGTTCACTCTGCTCACCCTGCCCATCCGTTCTTTCGGATGGATTCTCGGTGACCTGCCGCGTAGTGTCGTCGGCTGGGATCGGGTGCAGAAGGTGCTGACCGCCGACGGTGCGATGCGCTACGGCGAGGAGCGGATCGACGGCCACGGCGGTGTGCGGCTCACCGTCCGCGGTGTGAGCTTCTCCTACGAGGACGGCCACACCTCCGATGGCGCAGGCCGTGATCTCGCCGACGCTCCGGCGGACACCGACGCGCCGCGCACCACCGTTCTGCGTGACGTCGACTTCGATATCGCCGGCGGCCATACGATCGCGATCGTCGGCCCGACCGGATCTGGAAAGTCGACACTGACCACCCTGCTCATGCGGCTCGTCGACCCGGACACCGGCACCGTGTCCTATGCCGGGACCGACGTGCGCGAGCTGGCCAAGGGAGAGATCGCCCGGGTCGCCGCTCTGGTGCCGCAGTCGACCTTCGTTTTCGAGGACACCGTCCGCGGCAACATCACGCTCGGAGCCGACGTCGACGACAGCGAGGTATGGGAGGCGCTCCGCCTGGCCCGGGCGGACTCCTTCATCGCCGCGCTGCCCGACGGCCTGGACACCCGCCTGGGCGAACGCGGTACCTCCCTCTCGGGAGGCCAGCGCCAGCGCCTCGCGCTGGCCCGGGCCGTAGTGCGCCGACCGCGCCTGCTCATCCTGGATGACGCGACCTCAGCCGTCGACCCGCAGATCGAGGCGCAGATCCTGGCGGGTCTGCGAGACACCGACCTGGCCGCAACGGTCGTTGTCGTGGCTTACCGCAGGGCCACCATCGAACTCGCCGACGAGGTCCTCTACATGGAACAGGGAACCGTGCGCGATCGCGGTGCCCATCGCGATCTGCTGCAACGCTCACCCGGATACCGGCGGCTGGTCACGGCCTACGAGCGCGCAGCAGCGGAGCGAGCCAATGAAGCAGCCGGTGAAACGGCCGGTGAAACGGCCGGTACCGACCGCGTAGCCGTGGACTTGGACCGCGCGGGGAGCGCGGAAAGACCAAGCGGCGGCGCGCCCTACGGTGCCGCCGACGACATCGACACCGCTGAGGAGATCGTGCGTTGAGCGCCCCCGTGACGACCGACGATCAGACCGCATCCGGCCTGCATCGCTCAGCCGATTCGGCCATCGGCACGATCCGCAGAGGGCTGCAGCTTTCCCCGGAGTTCGCCCAAGGACTCGGCCTGACCCTGCTGTTCGCGGTGGTCGCAACCGTGGGCAAGGTCATTGTGCCGATCGCGGTGCAGCAGGTTATCGACGCGGGGATCGGTGCGGCCGACGGCGGACCCGACATCGACTTCGTGGTCGGCACCGTTTCACTGTGCGCCGTGCTGCTCGCGATCACCATGGTCTGCTCCTACCTGATGAACGTGCGGCTGTACCGGGCCACCGAATCGGGGCTGGCCACGCTGCGCCGCAAGGCGTTCCGGCACGTACACGACCTGTCGGTGCTGACCCAGAACAGTGAACGCAAGGGCGCGCTGGTCTCCCGGGTGACCGCGGATGTCGACCAGATCAGCACGTTCATGCAGTGGGGCGGGATTCTCCTCATCGTCAGTTCGGGGCAGCTGCTCATCGCCACCGCTCTCATGACGGTGTACTCCTGGCAGCTCACACTGCTCGTATGGGTGAGTTTCCTGCCGCTGCTGTTCGGGGTGCGCTGGTTGCAGAGGCTGCTGTCGCGAGCGTATCTGGGGGTGCGGGAACGTACCGGCGACATGCTCGGTGCGATCGGCGAAACCGTCATGGGTGCGGCCATCATCCGGGCGCACGCCACCGAGGAGCGCACGGCGCAGCGTATCGACACGACGGTCCTGGCCACGCGCAGGGCCCAAGTGAAGGCGCAGCGCCTGTCCATGGCGGTTTCGCCGTTCGCGGAGCTGGTCGCGGCCATGGGCAACGCCGCGGTGGTGGTGGTCGGCGTCCTGCTTGGGATCGGCGGCGACATCACCCCCGGTGAACTGGTGGCCTTCCTCTTCCTGATGAACCTGTTCGTCCAGCCGATGATGATGGCCACCGAGATCTTCAACGAGGCGCAGAACGCGATCGCCGGTTGGCGCCGCGTACTCGGGGTCTTGGACACCGCCCCCGACATCGCCGACCCGGGGGAGGGCGGGCGTGAACTGCCGCGCGGCCCGGTGGAGGTGCGCTTCGAGGGCGTCTCCTACGCCTATCCCGAGGGCCCGACCGTGCTCGACGGTATCGACGAGAAGATCGCACCGGGGACACGAGTGGCGGTGGTCGGCGAGACGGGATCCGGTAAGACCACATTCGTCAAACTACTCACCCGACTGATGGACCCGGCGGCCGGGCAGGTGTTGCTGGACGGCGTGGACCTGCGCGAGGTGGCTTTCTCCTCGCTGCGCACCCGGGTCGTCATGGTGCCCCAGGAAGGGTTCCTGTTCGACAGCTCGCTGGGCGACAACATTCGCTTCGCCCGGCCCGGAGCAGGCGACGCCGAACTGGAGGCCGCAATCGTGGAGCTCGGCCTCGCCGACTGGTTGCATTCCCTGCCCCACGGGCTGGACACGCCCGTGGGGCAGCGCGGCGAATCGCTGTCAGCGGGGGAACGGCAGCTCGTGGCGCTGGTGCGGGCCTATGTCGCAGACCCCGACCTGCTCGTCCTGGACGAAGCGACATCGGCGGTCGACCCCGATACCGAGGTGCGGATCCAGCGTGCGCTGGACCGGCTCACGCACGGGCGGACATCGGTGGCCATCGCCCACCGGCTCTCCACCGCCGAGGCGGCCGACGAGGTGTTCGTCTTCGACAACGGCCGGATCGTCCAGCGGGGAACCCACGCCGACCTCGTCGGACAGCCGGGCGTCTACGCCGATCTGTACGCATCGTGGGAGCGCAGCTCCGCCTGAGCCGGGCTATGCCTCGCGGTCCTTGCGGGGGCGGTTCACGGCGTGCGGCGCGCCCACCAGTGGGCGGCGAGGAGCTCACCGATGACGGGCTCGGTCAGCAGCCGGACATCGGGATCGGTGTCGCCGAGGTAGCGCAGGTTCATGGCGGAGCCCTCGACGTCGCCGCCTACCGCGACGAACGCGCCGTGCAACTGGAGCAGGTGCTCGGCCACGCGTTCGTCGTAGTGCGATCCGGCGAACAGAACCGCCCGGTAATCGCTGATGGCAGCCAGATAGCGGTCGGTGTGCGACCACTCTCCCGACTCTGCCGCGTGTGCGGCCAGTACCGGCCCCTGCCGGATCGCCAGCGCGGCTTGGCGGGCCGAGGACAGGTGCTCCACCGGCGCGATCAGGTGCACTCCGGCACGGGACTCCAGCGTCTTCGCCGCCTCGGGCAGCCAGGAGGAGGTGCGTTCCAGCAGACTGGAGACGGCATTGGCGGCGCGGCGCAGGCTTGTCGTGAGGTCGCCGCCGCCTTCCACCGGTGCGCCGAGGCGGTGCCCGAGCAGGAGCAGCAGTGCGAGAGCGTGCGTGTAGCCGCGGCAGGACAGGCCGCTGTGCTCCGGTCCCGACATCAACGGCACCAGAATGTCCGCATAACGCGCGACGGGGGAGTCCGGATCGTGGGCCAGCACGATGATGGCGGACCGCTCCACGTATTCGTCCAGCACCGTGCACAGTTCCCGCAGGCCGCTGCCGACCGACACGGCGACCACCAGGGTGTCCGGGCCCGGGGGGACGGAGCGCCGGACCGACGCGTATTCCGCGGTGGCCCCCAGTCCGGCCAGCCGCATCCGCGCGGCCGCCGCCTCGCAGGCGTAGCGTGCGGCCCCGACTCCCAGCAGCAGGATTTCGGCGGGTTCGTCATCCACGATGGACGGCAGGGCCGCATAGGGGTCGTGCCGAACCAGGCGATCGGCGAGCGCCATCATCGTGTTCGGCTTGTCTGCCAGGTCGGCGCTGAGCAGTTGGGCGGACACGTGCCTCCTGCCATAGTAGGGAACCCGACGGCCGGGATACGCCGAACTGTAGTGATCCGTGCACGGCGAAAAGCGCCGTGTCCGTATCCTCCCGGGGAAACACAAGGCTATGGCCATTCTCACCCGGGCTGTCCGTGGGGCCGTGTGCGGACCCGCGGCATCCCCTCCAGGCATCCTCGTAAAGTGGATGCCATGAGCACCAGTCCTCCCGGCGACGGGGCCGGATCCTCCGTACGAGGCGAACTGGACCCCGCGATCGCCGCCCGGCTCAGCCGCACCCCCGACGGTCTCGTGCCCGCCATCGTCCAGCAGTACGACACCGGCGAAGTGCTGATGCTCGCCTGGATGGACGACGAGGCGCTGCGCCGTACCCTCGGCACCCGCAGCGCCACCTACTGGTCCCGCAGCCGCGGCGAGTACTGGGTGAAAGGGGCCACTTCCGGCCACGTCCAGCGCGTTGTATCGGTCGCCGTGGACTGCGACGGTGACACTCTGCTACTCAAAGTCGACCAGACCGGCAGCGCCTGCCACACCGGCGACCGGACCTGTTTCGACGCGGGTGCGGTTCCCCTGCCTCCCGTATCCGCAGAGCCCGCCGGGGACGGAGTGCCGTGAGGAGCGCGCAGGCGGGTGGGACGCCGCCGGCTTCCGGCGCCCGGGAGGCGAGCGGGGAGCACAGTCGGCGCAGGGAGTATGCCGCCGTGCTGGTGGCGGCCGCCGCTGGGGCGGCGGGGGTGCTCGCAGCGGCCGGTCGGACTTGGGCGGTCGGCGACGTCGCCGTCCCCGGCCCGTCGGCACCCGTGTCGGTGGAGCTGGCGGGCAGCGCCATCGCGCCGATCGCCTCCGCGACAGGTCTGGCCGGTCTGGCCGCGCTGGCGGCGGTGGCGGCCACACGGCGGTGGGCGCGCCGGGCGGTGGGTGCGCTGATCGCGCTGTTCGGCGGTATCGCCCTGTACGACGTCTGGAGAGGGACCCGGCCGGCCGAGCTCGTCCGTCTGGTCGGTGAGCAGTCCGCGGTCGACGGCCGGACCGGTGTGCCCGACCTCACCGCGACGTGGCCGACGCTGGGGGCTGCCGGAGCCGCGGTCCTACTGGTAGCAGGCGTGGTCACGGTGGCCAGGGGGGGAGTTTGGCCTGGTATGGGGAGCAGGTACGATCGCCACAGCGCCCCGACCGCTATCCGCGCCGGTGACCCCGCCGAGCTGTGGAGATCGCTCGACAGCGGCGCAGACCCCACCGTGGACTCCGCATCGGAGGAGGACGTGCCCGCAACAGGCGGGGACGGGCCGACCGGTGCGCCACCAACCGATGACAGAGCATGACGCGCAGGACAGAAGGAGCCTCGATGGCCGACGAACACCATGACGATCACGGCAATACCGTCGCCGCCTGGTTTCTGACCCTCTCGTGGATCGTGGCCTGGACGGTGGCCAGCGTAGCCATCATCTTCGGCGGGGACCTGCTGGTATGGACAGCGATCGGGCTGGGTGTCAGCATTGTGTGCGCCGTGGCCGCCGGGGTCATGAAGCAGGCCGGACTCGGCCGCACGGCACCGCGCCCGGTCCCGCCGACACGGGAGGAGTGGGAGGCCGCCCGCGCTCAGGCCGAGCAGGCGCGCACGGACACGCCGGACGCGAAAGACAGCGGCTCCGAAGAGGCCGCGGTCGCCGCTAAGTAGTACGGTCGTGGCCCGGCGTGGACGGTGCTCGCCCGGAACAGGTACATTTGACCGGCGCAGCGTCGTTGAATCCACCAGATGATGTCAGCACCGGTTGCGATATCTGGCATGATTCGGTTCTGGCCGCGCCGCCTCTGGGTGCTTTCCCAGCCGTGAACCCTGTTGGTGCGCATCGCCTACGGCGCGCGAGTGATCATTTTTCTCCCACTTCGTCAGGAAAGACACACCAACTATGAGCTACGGTCCTCCTCCCGGCCCGCCTCCGCCTCCGCCCGGTGGCGGTTATGGTCCGTCCCCCCAAGGCCCCGGGGGATACCCCGGCGGGGGCGAGCCGCCGAACAACTTCCTCGTTCCGGCGATCCTGGCCACCGTCTTCTGCTGCTGGCCGTTCGGTATTCCCGCCATTCTCGCTGCCGCCAAGGTCAACGAGCTCTGGAACCTGGGCGACCGCGGCGGCGCCGAGGAGCAGGCGTCCAAGGCGAAGAGGTTCACCATCATCGCTGCGGTCTCGGCGGTCGTCCTCTGGATCGTCATCATGCTCTTCTACTTCCTGATGTTCGCGGCGATGTTCAACGCGGCGACCACCGCCCCCGACCCCTACACCTACTGATGGCCGATGCCTCGGTCTTCACCCGGTTCCGGCGCCGCCTGCATCCCGGGGTGGCGCCGGTACTGGTGGGTGCGGTGGGGTTGGCGGGGGCCACACTGCTGCACTTTGTCGACCCCAACGAGCCGGGGCACTATCCGACATGCCCGTGGCTGATGATCACCGGGACGTTCTGCCCGGGCTGCGGCACCACGCGCGGACTTTATGCGCTCACCCATCTCGACATCCTCGGCGCGCTGCAGATGAATGTCCTGCTCGTCGCGATGGCGCCGTATCTGGCCTACAGCTACCTGAAATGGCTGTACCGGTCCTTCCGCCCGGCGCCGCCGCGCGCCACGCCCCGCAAGGCCGTCGATCCCCGGTGGCTGTACCTGCTGGTCGCTGTCATCATGGGGTTCTGGGTGGTGCGCAACCTTCCCTTCGCGTCCTTCCTCGCGCCGGGCTGATAGCCGAGGGCGGTGAATGAGCCATCGCGGGGATCGATACGATCGAGGACACAGGAATCCCGGTCTCGGTGGTCCACCGGTAGGTGTCGGTCAGCCACGCGGCCGCACTCGATGACCGCGATCCAGATCCACGATCAACCACCGTTTGACGGGCGGAGCGGAATAAGGGGGGCAGTCCCACGTGAGCGTGCTCGACGAGATTCTCGACGGGGTGCGCGCCGATCTCGCTGATCGGCAGGCGACCACGCCTCTTGAGCGGCTCAAGGAGAAGGCCGAATCGGTGCCCTGGCCGCAGGATGCCGCGGCTGCGCTGCGGCGCCCTGGCGTGCAGGTCATCGCCGAGGTCAAGCGCTCCAGCCCGTCCAGGGGGGCAATGGCGCCGATCGCCGACCCCGCAGAGCTGGCCCGCGAGTACGCCGCCGGGGGTGCCTGTGTGATCAGTGTGCTGACCGAGGAGCGGCGGTTCAACGGGAGCCTGGCCGATCTGGAGGCGGTGCGCTCGGCCGTGGAGACTCCACTGCTGCGCAAGGATTTCGTGGTCAGCTCCTACCAACTGTGGGAAGCGCGCGTGTACGGGGCCGACGCGGTCCTGTTGATCGTGGCGGCACTGGGGCAGGACGCCCTCGTATCGCTTGTGGAGCGGGCCCGATCGCTCGGGCTGACCCCGCTGGTCGAGGTGCACACCGAGGACGAGGTCCAGCGCGCTCTGGACGCCGGTGCCACGGTCATCGGCGTCAACGCCCGCGACCTCAAGACACTGAAGGTCGACCGCGATACCTTCTCCCGGCTGGCTCCGCTCATCCCCGGCGACCGTGTCAAGGTCGCCGAATCCGGTATCCGCGGACCGCACGATCTGCTGGCCTACGCTAGTTGCGGTGCCGACGCGGTACTGGTCGGTTCGAGCCTGGTGATGGGACGCCATCCGCGTGAGGCCGTCGCTGACCTGGTGACGGCCGGTGCGCACCCGGCCCTGCGCGATCGGAGCTGACCATGGTCTGCTTCGGGCACGCGCGGGCCGCCGGGGTGCGGAACACGGCCGAGCGATGGCGTTCGGGCGTGTCCGGCAGAGCGCCGGTGTCCGGCTCCCGCGGGCCGGCCCCGGTACCGGGCACGCCCTGAGGAGTCCGCGAAGACGTGGGCTCCAGACGCTGTGCCGACCGTTTCGATCGAGAACGCCGCGCGCCGTCCGCGCGCGATGGAGAAACTGATGACATCCGCATCTTCCGCGTCCACGTCTGCTGACGGGGGCGGACACTACGGCCGCTACGGTGGCCGTTTCAGCCCCGAGGCGATCGTCGCCGCCCTCGACGAGGTGGCGGTGGAATGGGAGAAGGCCAAGAACGACCCCGGTTTCCAGGCCGAGCTCCGGGAGCTGCTCAGCAGCTACACCGGCCGCCCCAGCCCCCTCACCGAGGCGAAGAACTTCGGGAGGTCCTGCGGCGGGGCCCGGGTCTTCCTCAAGCGCGAAGACCTCAACCACACCGGATCGCACAAGATCAACAACGTGCTCGGGCAGGCGCTCCTGGCCAAGCGCATGGGAAAAACCCGCGTCATCGCCGAGACCGGGGCCGGTCAGCATGGCGTCGCCACTGCGACCGCGTGCGCCCTCCTCGGCCTCGACTGCGTCGTGTACATGGGTGAGGAGGACACCCGGCGCCAAGCGCTCAACGTGGCGCGGATGCGGATGCTGGGCGGGGAGGTCGTGCCCGTCACCATCGGCAGCCGCACGCTCAAGGACGCGGTCAACGAAGCGTTCCGCGACTGGGTGGCCAACGTCGAGCACACCCACTACCTGTTCGGGACGGCGGCCGGCCCGCACCCCTTCCCGACGCTGGTACGCGACCTGCACCACGTCATCGGCGAGGAGGCCCGCGCGCAGGTCCTCGAGCTCACCGGGAGGCTGCCCGACGCCGTCGCCGCGTGCGTGGGCGGCGGCTCCAACGCCATCGGGATCTTCGGCGCCTTCATCGCCGACCCCGAGGTCCGCCTCTACGGGTTCGAGGCCGGAGGCGACGGAGTGGGGACCGGTCGGCACGCGGCCTCCATCACCGGAGGCTCCCCTGGTGTCTTCCAGGGGGCGCGCACCTATGTCATGCAGGACGAGCACGGACAGACCGTGCCGAGCCACTCCATCTCCGCGGGCCTGGACTACCCGGCGGTCGGCCCGGAGCACGCGGCGCTGGCCGACAGCGGCCGGGCGACCTACGCGCCGGTCACCGACGCCGAAGCCATGGAGGCGTTCCGGCTGCTCTGCAGAACCGAAGGGATCATCCCGGCGATTGAGAGCGCGCACGCCCTGGCGGGAGCGCGCACGATCGGAGAGGAGCTCGGACCGGAGGCCGTCATCCTGGTCAACCTGTCCGGGCGGGGCGACAAGGACGTCGATACGGCCGCGGCCTACTTCGGGCTCGTGGACGGGCAGGGGGAGCAGTCGTGACCACCGTACTCCAGACCAAGCTGGCCGAGGCCAAGGCCGAGGGGCGGGCGGCGCTCATCGGGTACATGCCCGCCGGATTCCCCGATCTCGGCTCCTCCACCAAGGTCATCCAGGCGATGGTCGAAGGTGGCTGCGACGCGATCGAGGTGGGTCTGCCCTACTCCGATCCGATGATGGACGGGCCCACCATCCAGAAGGCGGCCGACCGTGCGCTGGAGGCCGGGACGACACCGTCCGACGTGCTGCGCATCGTGGCGGCTACCGCCGAGACCGGCGCGGCCGCACTGGTGATGTCCTACTGGAACCCCATCGAGCGCTACGGTGCGCAGCGTTTCTGCGCCGACCTGGCGGCGGCCGGCGGAACCGGGGTCATCACCCCCGACCTGCTGCCCGAGGAGGCACAGGAGTGGCGTGTGGCGACCGACGCGGCCGGCCTGGACAGAATCTTCCTGGTGGCCCCTTCCTCCACCGACGAGCGGCTGCGGAGCACCACCGAAGCCTGCCGCGGATTCGTCTACGCGGCCTCGCTCATGGGGGTCACCGGGACGCGGACACAGGTCTCCGATGCCGCGGAGAAGCTGGTCAGCCGCACCAGGGCGGTAACGGCGGAGAGCAGGCTGCCCATCTGTGTCGGCTTGGGGATCTCCACTGGTGCGCAGGCGGCCGAAGTCGCCTCCTACGCCGACGGTGTCATCGCGGGGGCCGGATTCTGCCAGCGGATCCTGGACGCTCCCGATCTGGAGACCGGGCTGAGCGCGGTCCGCTCGTTCGCCGAGGAGCTCGCGCTGGGGGTGCGCTCCGGCCGAGCCGGGTAAGAATCCGGTGAGAGCCCTGCGCTTTTCCGCGGGGAACGCGCGCGGACGGAAACAGGGGACTAGAGTGCTTAGTGCGGTCCGCCGGTCTTCACGGCGGACCGACTATGTGTATCCACATCGTTGCGTGCAGTAGTATTCGACGCATCGGAGACGCCCGCCTCGCCTCAGGGAAAGCAGTGGACACCCAAGACCAGCAGACCGTCCGCCCCGCGGAACCGCCTTCCGACAGAGAGGACACGCGGTCTCCGGGAACGCCGATGTCCCAACGCCTGCGCGCAGCCCAGCCTTGGGCGACTCTCCTGGCGCGGGTCGCGCTGGCCGGGATACTCGGCTATTCCGCCTACACCAAGCTGCCGCCGGCGCTGTCGGTACAGTCCGTCGAGGCCTACCAGTTGTTCTCCCCGGGGGTCAGCGAGTTCATCGGCTACACCCTTCCGCTGTTCGAGTTCGCGCTGGCCCTGCTACTGCTGGTCGGACTCGCCACACGCTACGTCGGCGCGGCGACCGGCCTGCTGATGCTGGTGTTCATCGCCGGCATCGCCTCGGCCTGGGCGCGAGGGCTGACCATCGACTGCGGATGCTTCGGCACCGGGGGAGAGGTCGCGGCGGGAGAGACGGCCTACGGGATCGACATCGCCCGCGACGTAGGCTTCCTCGCGCTGGCCGGTATCGTCATGATCTGGCCGCGCTCTCCTCTTGCGCTCGACCGGCTCTTCGGCCTCTACCGCTGACCACGCGGTCAGGCTTCGTCCGGAGAGCCCCGTCGAGCGAAACGAGCGCGGAACGCACGGAGCCGGGCAGGGGGTCTCCGTCGGCCTCCGTGGCACACACACCCGACAAGGAATGGTGATCGGCTGATGGGCAAGGCGGCGCGGCAAGCGTCCCGCGAACGGCTCAGGCAGGAGCGGCTGAAGGAGAAGCAGCGGGCAAAGCGGAACAGGATCCTCGGCGTTGTCGGGGCCGCACTGGTCGTCGTGCTGCTGGTCGTCGGCGGCGGCTACCTCTACCTGACGTCGCAGCGCGAGTCCGAGCAGCAGTTCGCCGAGCAGTACGCCGCCCTCCCGCCACAGGAGGTACAGCAGGACGGCAGTGTCGTGTTGGCCGAGGAAGGGGCCGAAGCGCCCGTAGTGGAGGTCTATGCCGACTTCCAGTGCCCGGCCTGCCAGGAGTTCGAGAAAGCGAGCGGCCCGACCCTGCAGAAACTCGCCGCCGACGGCCGAGCGATCGTGCACTACCGGCCGGTCAGCATCTTCGCCCAGCAACCCGCCCCGATCAGCTCCAATTCCCTGCGGAGCGCCGCCGCCGCGCGTGCCGCGGCCGACTACGGCAAGTTCGTCCAGTACCACGACATCCTCTTCGAGAACCAGCCGACCGAGGGAACGGTCGGATTCGCCGCCGACGACCTCAAGCAGTGGGGCGAGGACGCCGGGATCGACGCCCCCGCCTTCGCCGACCGCATCGACGCCGAGAGCGCGGCCGTCGACCAGTTCACCGGTGAATACAGCCAACAGCTCATGAGCGCGGCCCAAGACGAGTTCTCCCAGCAGAAGCTGCAGGGGATGTCGCTCGGCGAGCTGATGGAGTGGGGCGATGAGAACGGCGTGGACCGCTCCTTCCTGGAGGACACCTACGTCAAAGAGATCCTCGATGCGACGGCTGCGGTGAATGAGAGGTACTCCGGAGGCGAGTCGGAGTTCAGCGGGACGCCATCGGTCTACGTCAATGGTGCCAAACTGGGCAATGAGGCGTTCTCCGGCAGCGGCATCGAGAACGCGGTCGAGAACGCCGAACCCGGCCAGGTCGACACCGAGCCGCTTGCGTCGGATGACGCGGCCTCCGGCGCCTCCCCTGAAAACGAAGAGTCCCCTGACGCCAAGGAATAGACCCGAGCGATGACGATGACGTCCAGCACCGATGGGGGGACGGCCGAGACCGGGCGCGTCCTCGCGGCCATCCCCAGCCCCGAAGTGAGCTCGATCTCGCTCGGCCCGTTGACCATCCACTTCTACGCGCTGTGCATCCTCGCCGGCGTGATCGCCGCCGTCTACTGGAGTGAGCGCCGCTGGGCCGCCATGGGCGGGGAGAAGGGCACCATCCTGGATCTCGCGGTGCCCGCGGTGATCCTGGGCCTCATCGGCGGCCGCCTCTACCACGTGATCAGCGACTACCAGTTGTACTTCGGCCCCGGCAAGGAACCCATCAGGGCGCTGTTCATATGGGAAGGTGGACTGGGCATCTGGGGCGCGATCCCGCTGGGAGCGCTGGGTGTCTGGTGGGTGGCGCGACTGCGCGGCCTGTCCATGTCGAAACTGTCCTTCGCGATCGCCCCGACCATTCCGCTGGCGCAGGCGTTCGGGCGCTGGGGGAACTACTTCAACCAGGAGCTTTTCGGTGCTCCCACCGACCTTCCGTGGGCGGTGCGGATCTCCCTGGACTACACCTACAACAGCGAAGGCGACCCGCGCCCGGGGATGCAACTCCTCCCGGGCAGCACGACGGAGTACTACACCGCCTACCACCCCACATTCCTCTATGAGTCGCTGTGGTGCCTGGGGCTCGCGGTGCTGCTGGCCTGGCTGGGGCGGCGCTACGAGGATCAGCTCGCCGGCGGCCGGCTCTTCGCGGTGTATGTGATGGGCTACTGCGTGGGCCGGTTCTGGATCGAGTATCTCCGAGTCGACCCGGCGCACGACATCCTCGGTCTCAGACTGAACAACTGGACGTCCATTCTGGTGTTCGCCGGGGCGCTCGCCTACTTCCTGTGGGCGGGGCGCCGGCTGGACTCCTTCTCCACGCGTGTTCTCCCGGTCGGCCACGACGCCGGGACTCAAGTGTTCGATACCGCCCCCTCCCCGTCCGATGAGCGGGGTGTTGGGGAGTCTGGTGGGTCCTCGGCGGATGCTGGTGGTGAGGCGGCCGGGGTTGAGGGGCCGTCGGAGGAGTCGGTTGTGGTTGGTGAGCGGGGTGTTGGGGAGTCTGGTGGGTCCTCGGAGGATGCTGGTGGTGAGGCGGCCGGGGGTGAGGGGCCGGAGGAGTCGGTTGTGGTTGGTGAGCGGGGTGCTGGGGAGTCTGGTGGGTCCTCGGAAGACGCTGATGGTGAGGCGGCCGGCGCCACCGCAGGCGAGGCCGTCAGAGGCGAGGGATCCGGACAGGAGAAGTAGGACACTCGCTCCGCAGCGGATCGCACGCCGCTGCGGAGCATGTCGGACGGATGAGTACGCACGTGAGCAGATCCGATTCCAACAGACGGGCGAGCAGGCGCCGATCTCCACGGACCGGACCGTCCCGGGTGGTCCGGGACGATCGCGGTCCTGCCCGGTACGACGACGCTGACGCCTACGGCGACGCATACGCCGATGACCGTTCCGACGGCTACGACGACGGCTACGACGACGAATACGACGGCTACGGCGACGAGTACGAGGACGAGCCGCCGCGGCGGGGCAGCCCCTCCGGCCGTCGGCGTTCCGCCTCCACCACGAGGAGGAACGCCCAGAACGGCAGGAAGCCGAAACGGGGCAAGGCAGCGGCCAGGACGGCCGCGGTCCGCGGGCAGGCCGCCTCCGACGCCCCCCGGCGCGGACACCGCGGAGTCCGCGCCGGCGGCGGAGTCGGCCCCGTGTCGAAATTCTCCGCCTCGGCGCTGCGCCGTGTCACCGTCCTGGGCGACCGGCCCAGCCAGGTCGTCTATACCCTCGCCGAGCAGAGCCGGCGCAAGCGCGGCACCGCCGTGTTGGGGACCCTGGTGGCGCTGTGCTGTACGGCGCTCATCGCCCTTCTCGGCGTCTTGGGCTACCAGCTGACCCTTGGCCCCAACGCCCTCACCGGCAAGGGCAACGCGGCCATCGTCGATCCGCCCGAGGGCCACTCCACCCTGCTTCCCGAGCTTTATCAGGGACACCAGGAGGACGAGACCGAGGTCTTCGCCCCGATCGCGCAGCGCCCGGACGATGCCGCGCAACTCACCGAGAAGGAGGTCTTCGGCCCCGCGGAGAAGCTGGAACTCGACGATTTCGAGCTGCTGCTGAAGGACTCCGAGGCCACCGACACCTGTACCGCGCTGGTGTGGGGGGAGGAACTCGCCCAGTCGCTGGCAGACGGCTCCTGCACGTCGGCCGCGCGCGGTGTCTACCAGGACAAGAAAGAAAAATACGTGGCGCAGTTCACGCTATTCGATCTGGCCGACACCGAGGCCGCGCAGGCGTCCGCGCAGGCGCTCGATCCGACCGACCACACAACGGAATCCGGCTTCGTGCTTCCCCTCGACGAGAGCATCACGGGTCTGCACGAGGGCTACAGCCAAGCCACCGCCCAGGTCATGGGCCATTACCTGGCGGTGTACTGGGTGGCCCGCGCCGATGGCGGGCAGCCTGCCGAGGATGAGACCATGGCAGCGCTGAACGTCGTGGCGATGGACGCGTCCGTATGGGTCTACCAAGAGGTCGGCGAAGCGAAGCAGCAGGCGGAGTGATGCGCGAGGTGGGGCGGACTCGGCACCCGGACCGGCTGTTCCCCGGCTGACGCTAGGATTTGCGCATCGGCGGTGGTTCCCGTGAGGCTCCGCGCGCTGTCCCGAAACGTCCCCCGTGTCTCGAGAGGTTCTGGTGTCCCCTTCCGAGTCGTCCGTGGCCGGTTCCGCCGGTCGACGGAGGAAAACCGATGAAGCCGACTCCATCGCAGGGCTGGACGCATCCCCCTCGCGTCGCAAGGGGGCCCGCCGTCGGCGCAGGAGCGGCCGATCGGGTGCGGGCGGCAAGGGCCGGGGCAAGGCTCTGCCCCTGCTGCTGGGGGCGCTGGGCCTGGCGGTGGTCGCGCTCGTTGCCGTGCTGGTCGTCCGCTTCATGGCGGGCGGCGATGCGGCTCCGGCGAACGCGGCGCCGGCCGTCTACGGGATCTACGATTCCGAGAACATCAGCGAGGTGCTGTCCTCTCAGGAGCAGGACTCGCGCGCCCTCGCCGAAGGCGAGCTGTTCGAGCGGGGCAACGAGGAGATCGAAAGCCAGGGGATCACCTTCACGCTGGCCGCCTCCTCGCTTTCTGAGGACTGCGCGGCGGCCGTCTGGGGTGAGGCGGTGCAGAAGGCACTGGCTGACGCCGGGTGTACCCAGGCCGCCAGGGCGGGCTACACCTCCGGCGACCATGTCGGCCTGGCCGCCATGTTCAATCTGCGGGACACAGAGGCCGCCCAAGCCGTCGCCGAGGCCCTCCAGCCCCCGAAGGATCCCGAAGCCGAGGCCCCCGGCTTCGTCACCGTGCCGACCGAGGAAGCACCGTTCGACAAGCTCGGCGCCGGCTACAGCGCGGCGGAGGCGACCGTCAGCGGCCACTACCTGGTGGTGACCTGGGTGCAGTCGGTGGACTCCACGGACCCCGCCGAGAAGGAGAGCCTCACGTCGCCGCTCATCGCGCTGGGTGGTTTCCAGGACCCGCTCTACCGCCGGGTGGTCCAGTACGAGGAGACGCAGGGGACGGACGACGCCGGCACCCAGCCCGAGGCGGGCGCCCCCGAAGGAACGGACACCGGCGGGGCGACCGAGACCGGAGAAGGCGTGGCCGACCCGGCCGCAGACCCCGCGTCCGAAGCCCAGCCCGCGGGCTGACCGGCTCTCGCGGCCCAAGCCGCGGCACAGCGGCCCGGCGCGCCTCACGGGAGACCGGATGTGAGGTCTCCTACCGCGGTGCGCAGTGCAGGGAACCGGTGTGCGGGCAGGTCGAGCAGGGTGTGCCCGGACAGCCACGGCGCGGCCGCGGCGACGCGGGTGCGCGCCGTCCTCTTGTTGATCGGGCGTCCCAGGTCGGCGTGGATGCGGATCAGGCCTTCCCGTAGTGTGCTGGTGAGCGTGCCGTGGGCGCGGTCCTGGCAGTGCCGGAGGAGGCGGTCCGCGGGGGCGGCGGTGTCCGCGCCGCGCCTGTGCGCGACGACCACGGTGGTCCGCGGGCCGGGCGTGCCGCGGAGGAAGCGGACGTCGAAGCGGGGTCCGACCATTGCGCGCAGAGCCGACTGTCCGGCTTCGTCGCGGACCTCGGGAGTGTTCGCGGGTACGACGGCGTGTGTCTCGGCGGCAGAGCTCGCCAGGATGACGCGGGGGAGCAGGGCCTGGAAACCTCCGGTCAGGTCCACCACCGCGCGCTGGCCACCGGTGGGGGACTTCAGCCAGGTCGCGAGCCGAATATGGGTGATATCCCCGGGTAGTGCCGCGCGTGGCCAGGCGCCCACCGCCGTGTCCGCCTGGAAGCGCCGCAGGAGCGACCGCGCGTCGGTTTCCGTGAACGCCTCGGCCGCCTCCTTGGCGTTGGCGCCCCGGCTGTAGATGCGGGCGGCCTCGGTGCCGTCGCCGATAGTGCGGGAGGTGGGGCGCAGCACGTACAGGTCGCTGGCCGAACCGATGGCCTCGGCACCCAGGTAGCGGTTGAAGTCCGGCCAGATCGCCTCGAACACCAGGTCCATCCGCGATAGTCGGGACTGCGTCTTGGCGACGAGTCCCGGTGTGGTCTCACTGGCGCCGTAGGCGACCAGGACGCGCCCCCGGCGCGGGTCGGCGAGGCCCTCCAGGCTCCGCCGGACGAACAGCTCGACGCCTTCGGGGGTGTAGGGCGGGTCGGTGAACGCCAGGTCGCAGTGGCCTTGGACGGCCGCGGGAAGACCGAGCCGCAGGTCGGCGAAGTAGCAGCGCACGGGAAGGCCGAGCCGGTCCGCAGCGGTGTCGATGTAGTCCAGCATGCGTTCGTCGATGTCGACGACGGCGGCTTCGGCCTCCGGGCAGGCCAGTGTGGCGGCCAGGGATGTCAGGTCGTGGTCGCCGACGCAGAGCAGCCGTGCGCCGGGCAGTGCGAAGCGGCTCGCCAGGAAGGCGCCGCGGCGAAGGGCGGTGTGTGCGGTCGCGGTCACGTGGTCGAGGTCGGTACGGGGCCGCGGTGCCTCGGCGACGAGCCGGCGCAGTTCGGCCGCTGCCTGCTGGTCGAGCAGGGGAGCGAGGGGGTCGGTCGGCTCGGAGCGGGTGTAGCGGGTGTAGCGGGCCGGGTGCAGGAGCCGGACCCGGCCGTCGCGGTGGTCGAGGTCGTGGCCCAGCGCGTCGAGGGTGGCCTCGACGATGCGGTGGGCGACGGCGGTCGCTCGGACGAGGTCCCGCGCGCTCCACCACGCCCCGTCGGTGAGCGCGGTGAGGACGCGGTGGACGCGGACGGCCTCGATGCCCTGTTCCGTGAGCAGTTCGGACAGCGCCGGTGGATGATCGATCACCGGGAGATCATCCCATGCGCGGGCCGCGTGGCGCGGGAGACGGGGCAGAGCGGCGGTCCCGCGCAGCCGCGCGTGCTTGGGCGGAGCGCGAAAGGGGGAGGGTGGTGGGAGGCGGTGGCGCGGTGCTGGTAGGTTTCCGCCGCGTTTCGCTGCACATGAGCAGTTGCTTTTCTCTTTTTCGGGGGGCGGGGGTGTTTGCGTGGAGCGGGAGATGGAAGGATCACGGCTAGCCTCATCTCGTCGAGGGGCGGCGCCCGTTTATCCTTAGCGGTGCAGGTGCCTTCGCCGCCGCGCTGTTGCGGTGGCTGGTCTAGACCTCTGGTGCGTATCAGGGCTGGACCGCGGTGTATCGATAAGTACTCACGAGTGCAGTGACCACCTGGCCGACGACCGGTTACCACGAGGAAGTGAACGCAGGCGTGCCGTCTGTGGAACCGGATCCGGGTGAGACCCGCTCGGCATGCTGACGCAGCAGGGCCAATGTCGTCCCGATTGCGCTTTCTCGAAAGCCCAGACGCACGACGACAGGAGGGTAGATGCCTGCTGGCCAAGTGCAGCGTTCGTCCGTCCGACCGAACGCCGAGCCCACTCCCACGAGCCTGTACGACAGCACGTACGAACACGACGCGTGCGGCATCGGATTCGTGGCCGACCTCTCCGGCCGCCGCAGCCACGACATCGTTGAGAAGGCGCTGAACGTACTGCGCAATCTCGACCACCGCGGCGCCTCCGGGGCCGACCCCGACGACGGCGACGGAGCCGGGATCCTCACTCAGGTCCCCGACGTGCTCTACCGCGACGTCTGCGGCTTCCCCCTGCCGGATGCCGGTGCCTATGCCGTCGGCATCGGCTTCCTTCCCGTCGACGCCGACGAGCGCGCCGAGGCGGTCGCCGCCGTCAACGCGATCGCCGAGGACGAGGGCCTGACCGTGCTCGGCTGGCGCGATCTGCCCGTCGAACCCCGCTACTGCGGTCCCGCCGCACGCGAAGTCATGCCGTTCTTCGGCCAGCTCTTCCTCGCCGGGCGCCCCGGAACCGCGACCGAGGGTCTGAGCGGTATCGATCTGGAGCGCTACACCTACTGTGTACGCAAGCGCGCCGAGCACGAGGCCGACGTGTACTTCCCGAGCCTGTCCCCGCGCACCATCGCCTACAAGGGCATGCTCACCACGCCGCAGCTGGAGCCGTTCTTCCCCGACCTCTCCGACCGCCGCTACACCAGCGGCCTGGCGCTGGTCCACTCGCGCTTTTCCACCAACACCTTCCCGTCCTGGCCATTGGCCCACCCGTTCCGCTACGTCGCCCACAACGGCGAGATCAACACCGTCAAGGGCAACCGCAACATGATGCGGGCGCGCGAGGCCACACTCGCCGGCGACCTGCTCCCCGGCGACCTGGTGCGGCTCTTCCCCGTCGTCAATCCTGACGACTCCGACACGGCCTCCTTTGACGCGGCCCTGGAACTGCTGCACCTCGGCGGCCGGTCGCTGCCGCACGCGGTGCTGATGATGATTCCGGAGCCGTGGGAGAACCACACCGAGATGGACCCGCAGGTGCGGGCCTTCTATGAGTTCCACTCCATGCTCATGGAACCCTGGGACGGCCCCGCGTCGGTGTCCTTCACCGACGGCTCCCTGGTCGGCGCCGTCCTGGACCGCAACGGCCTGCGCCCCGGCCGCTACTGGGTGACCGAGGACGGCCTCGTCGTCCTGGCCAGTGAGGCCGGCGTGCTCGACATCGACCCCGCCACCATCGTGCGCAAGGGGCGGCTGCAGCCCGGGCACATCTTCGTGGTCGACACCGAGCAGGGCCGCATCGTCGAGGACGAGGAGATCAAGGCCGAACTCGCCGCCGAACACCCCTACGGTGAATGGCTGGCCAATGGGGTGGTCACGCTCGGTGAGCTGCCGCGCGCCGAGCCCGCGCCAGTGGCCGACCTCGTCCATGAGCAGCAGGTTTTCGGCTACACCGAGGAAGAGCTGCGCATCATCCTGACCCCGATGGCGCGCACCGGTGCCGAGCCGGTCGGGTCCATGGGCACCGACACCCCCGTCGCCGCCCTGTCCACGCGCTCCCGGCACCTGTTCGACTACTTCTCCCAGGGATTCGCCCAGGTCACCAACCCGCCGCTGGACGCCATCCGAGAAGAGCTGGTCACCAGCCTGCACACGACGCTGGGCGCCGAAGGGAACGTGCTGTCTCCCGCCCCCGGGGACTGCCGCCGCATCGTGCTGCCCACGCCCGTGGTCGATGAGGCCGAGCTGGCCGCGATCGCGGCCACCGGCGGCCCTGGAGGCGACCCCGCCTTCCGGGTGTTCACCGCCAACGGCACCTACCCCGTCGCCGGCGGAGGAGCGGCGCTGTCGACGCGCCTGGACGAGATCTGCGCGGAGGTGTCCGCCGCCATCTCCGAAGGCGCGCACATCATCGTGCTCAGCGACCGCGGGGCCGGCGAGGACCGCGCACCCATCCCGTCGCTCCTGCTCACGGGGGCCGTCCACCACCACCTGGTACGGGAGAAGACCCGCACCGAGGTCGGATTGGTCGTGGCGGCCGGAGACGTCCGGGAATGCCACCACGTCGCACTGCTACTCGGCTACGGCGCCTCCGCCGTCAGCCCCTATCTCGCCCTGTCCACTGTGCGCGACCTGGTCACGCGCGGTGTCATCGGCGGGATCGACACAGAGACGGCCGTACGCAACACCGTCAAGGCGTTCAGCAAGGGCGTCCTGAAGATCATGTCCAAGATCGGCGTTTCCGCGGTGAGCTCCTACACCGGTGCGCAGATCTTCGAAGCGCTCGGCCTGGGCGAGGAGGTCATCGACCGGTGCTTCGCCGGGACCACCTCCCGCCTCGGCGGTGTCGGCTTCGACGTGCTCGCCGAAGAGGTCCGCATGCGCCATGCGGCGGCCTGGGCGGACAATCCCGCCGGCCACCGGCGGCTCGCCATCGGCGGCGAGTACCAGTGGCGGCGCGAGGGCGAACCGCACCTGTTCAACCCCGAGACGGTCTTCAAGCTGCAGCACGCCACGCGTACCCGCCGCTACGGGATCTTCAAGGAGTACACCGCCAAGATCGATGAGCAGGCGCAGAACCTGATGACGCTGCGCGGCCTGTTCCGGCTCAAGGAGGGCCTCCGAGAGCCCGTACCGATCGAGGAGGTCGAGCCGGTCTCCGAAATCGTCAAGCGGTTCTCCACCGGGGCCATGTCCTACGGCTCCATCTCCGCCGAGGCCCACGAGACCCTGGCCATCGCGATGAACCGGCTCGGCGGCAAGTCCAACACCGGCGAGGGCGGCGAGGACCCGCGCCGGTTCACCGTCGACGCCGACGGCGACCTGCGGCGCAGCGCCATCAAGCAGGTGGCTTCCGGCCGCTTCGGCGTGACCTCGCACTACCTCACCAACGCCGACGACATCCAGATCAAGATGGCCCAGGGCGCCAAGCCCGGTGAGGGAGGCCAGCTCCCCGGCCACAAGGTCTACCCGTGGGTCGCCGACACCCGGCACTCCACGCCCGGTGTCGGCCTCATCTCACCGCCGCCGCACCACGACATCTACTCCATCGAGGACCTCGCCCAACTCATCCACGACCTGAAGAACGCCAACCCGCGGGCGCGGGTGCACGTCAAACTGGTCTCCGAAGCCGGTATCGGCACCGTTGCCGCGGGCGTGGCCAAAGCCTACGCCGACGTGGTGCTCATCTCCGGCCACGATGGAGGAACCGGCGCCTCGCCGCTGACCTCCCTCAAGCACGCCGGCACCCCCTGGGAGCTCGGCCTGGCGGAGACCCAGCAGACGCTGCTGCGCAATGGCCTGCGCGACCGGATCGTCGTCCAGGCCGACGGCCAGATGAAGACCGGGCGCGACGTCATCGTCGCCGCTCTGCTGGGTGCCGAGGAGTTCGGGTTCGCCACGGCGCCGCTGGTGGTCTCCGGGTGCGTCATGATGCGGGTCTGCCATCTCGACACCTGCCCCGTGGGCGTGGCCACGCAGAACCCAAAGCTGCGCGAGCGCTACTCCGGCAAAGCGGAATTCGTGGTGAACTTCTTCGAGTTCATCGCCGAGGAGGTCCGCGAGTACCTGGCCGCGCTGGGATTTCGCAGCCTGGACGAGGCGATCGGCGCCGTCGACCTGCTCGACACCGCCGATGCCGTCGCCCACTGGAAAGCCGCCGACCTGGACCTCGCACCGATCCTGCACAAGGCCGAGCCCAGGGCAGGCGACCACCGCCGCCAGGTCCGCGAACAGGAGCACGGGCTGGAGAAGGCGCTGGACAACACGCTCATCCAACTCTGCGAGGGTGCGCTGGAGTTCACGGAGGCGCTCAAGCTCGACCTTCCGGTGCGCAACGTCAACCGGACCGTGGGCACGATGCTCGGCCACGAGGTCACCAAGCGCTACGGCGCCGACGGCCTGCCCGCCGACACCATCGACATCACCTTCACCGGATCGGCCGGGCAGTCTTTCGGAGCGTTCCTGCCCCCGGGCATCACCCAGCGCCTCATCGGCGATGCCAACGACTACGTCGGCAAGGGACTGTCGGGCGGCCGGATCACCGTCCGCCCGCCGCAGAACGTGCCGTTCGCGCCGGAGGAGCACATCATCGCCGGCAACGTCATCGCCTATGGCGCCACCTCCGGCGAGGTCTTCCTCCGCGGGATCGTCGGCGAGCGGTTCTGCGTCCGCAACTCCGGCGCGCTGGCCGTCGCCGAAGGCGTGGGCGACCACGGCTGCGAGTACATGACCGGCGGACGCGCCGTCATCCTGGGCCGCATCGGCCGCAATTTCGCGGCCGGCATGTCCGGCGGTATCGCCTACGTGCTCGACCTCGACCGCGGCCGCGTCAACGAGGAGATGGTCGACATCGACCCGCTCGACGATGACGACCGCGCGTTCTTGGCGGAGATTCTGCGCCGGCACCACGCCGAGACCGGATCGAGTGTCGCCGCCGCACTGCTGGCCGACACCGATTCGGCGATGCGGCGGTTCGGCAAGGTCATGCCGCGCGACTTCAAACGGGTCCTGGCCGCGCGGGCCGAGGCCGAACGGTCGGGACGCGACGTCGGCGAGGCCATCATGGCCGCAGCCCAGGCCTGACATTCGCGCCAACGAAAGGAGGGAACGACCGACCATGGCCGACCCGAAAGGCTTTCTCAAGATCACTGAGCGGGAACTGCCCGCCCACCGCCCCGTCGGCGTGCGGATCCAGGACTGGCGCGAAGTCTACGCGGACTTCGACCGCGGCACCGTCGCCAAGCAGGCATCGCGCTGCATGGACTGCGGTATCCCGTTCTGCCACAACGGCTGCCCGCTGGGCAACCTGATCCCCGAGTGGAACGACCTCGTCTACCGGCACGACTGGGGGGAGGCCATCGAGCGGCTGCACGCCACCAACAACTTCCCCGAGTTCACCGGGCGGCTCTGCCCGGCCCCGTGCGAGTCCGCGTGCGTGCTGGGTGTCAACCAGCCGGCCGTGACCATCAAGAACGTCGAGGTCTCCATCATCGACCGCGCCTGGGAGGAAGGCTGGGTCCGCCCTCTGCCCCCGAAGGTGCGCACCGGCAAGAAAGTCGCCGTCGTGGGCTCCGGTCCCGCGGGGCTGGCAGCGGCCCAGCAGCTCACCCGTGCCGGGCACGACGTCACCGTCTTCGAACGGGCCGACCGGATCGGCGGACTGCTGCGCTACGGCATTCCCGAGTTCAAGATGGAGAAGCGGCACATCGACCGCCGCCTCGGGCAGATGAGAGCCGAAGGCACGGTGTTCCGAACCCGCGTCGACGTCGGCGTGGACATCACGGTCGACCAGCTGCGCGCCGACCACGACGCCGTGCTGCTGGCCGGGGGCGCGACGGCCTGGCGCGACCTGCCCGTACCCGGCCGCGAACTCGGCGGCATCCACCAGGCCATGGAGTACCTCCCGCTGGCCAACCGGGTGCAGGAAGGCGACTACGACACCCCGGCGATCAGCGCCGAGGGCAAGCACGTCATCGTCATCGGCGGCGGTGACACCGGTGCCGACTGCGTCGGCACCGCCCACCGCCAGGGCGCGGCCTCGGTCACCCAGCTGGAGATCATGCCCAAGCCGCCCGCAGAGCGCCCCGAGGACCAGCCCTGGCCCACCATGCCGATGCTGTACAAGGTGACCAGCGCCCACGAAGAGGGTGGCAAGCGCCTGTACTCGGTGAACACGGTGGAGTTCCTCGGTGACGAGCAGGGGCGCGTGCGCGCGCTGAAGTTGGTCGACGTGCATCGCGGCGCGGACGGATTCGAGCCGGTCGCAGGCACCGAGCGGGAGATCCCGGCCCAGCTCGTCACGCTCGCCATGGGTTTTGTCGGCCCGCAGAAGGCGGGCATGATCGAGGCCCTGGGTGTCGACCTGGATGGACGTGGCAACGTCGTGCGCGACGAGAACTACGCCACCACCGTCGACGGCGTGTTCTGCGCCGGGGACATGGGCCGCGGCCAGTCGCTGATCGTGTGGGCGATCGCCGAAGGGCGGTCCGCCGCCGCCGGCGTCGACCGCTACCTCGGCGAGCAGGCGCGGCTGCCGACGGCCATCCCGCCGACAGAGCGCCCGTTGGTGTGACCACCGCGCGGACGGGGCGGGGTGGCAGCCCCGCCCCTCCCCTCCTCTCCTCTCCGCTTCCCGCAGCCTGCCGTGGGGTTGCGGCAATGGGGCGTAGCGAGTGCAACGAGCGCGGCCAGCTTGCCGCCGGGCAGGGCGGTCACCTGGAAATCAGATCGGTCACCCTGGTTTTCGGGGAAGCCGTGGCAACGTTCGGTGGAAGAGGTCCAGGTGTGCTCGGCGACAAGCCGACACTCCTCGCTGCGCTCAGAGTGCCCCATCACCGCAGCCTGGGGCGCAGCGAGCAGGGGAAGGCCAGGCGCAGCTCTGATCCGCCAGGCGCACACAACTGCGGCCCGAGACCGGTTGAACGGCCGATACCGCACCCGGGGTCTGCGGCCTAGCCTGGCGGTATGGGATACGCGCTGATCGGCGAGGCGGCGATGCTGCTGCATTTCGCCTTCCTCGCCTACGTCGCCGTCGGCGGGTTCCTCGCGTGGCGGTGGCCGACCGCGTTCTGGCCGCACCTGGCCTGCGCCGCCTACGGGCTGGGCATCGTCGCCATCGGCTGGGACTGCCCGCTCACCCACGTCGAGGACTGGGCGCGGATCCGCGCGGGAGAGGAAGGCCTGCCTGAGGAGGGGTTCATCTCCCACTACCTGACCGGAGTCGTCTACCCGGAGCGCCATCTGGCCGGTATCCGGATCGCCGTCGCGGCGGTCATCGCGCTGTCCTGGGCCGGGGCGGCGCTGCGCGTGTGGGGGCCGGCCGGGTGGAGACGACGCGGGAAGCAGTAGCCGCGCGGGAAGCAGGAGCCGCCGCGCTGCCGGACGCCCGCGGGTAAAGCCAACGCGTCAGCGCCGATGGCCGGCCGTCCTTGGTGATCGTCAGGCGTTCGTGTGTGCGGTCGACCTCTTCCGCGTACTCGGACAGGCGAGCTTTCACAGCTGGAACCCGCCCAGCGCATCCTTCTCCGATCGGGCAGAACCATGCGTAATCCCCTGATCGCCGGGCAGCGGACCCGCAGCGCCGCCAGGCGCGCCCTACCCGCTCACCCATGCACGAAAGGGACGCACAACTCATGGCATCCGACCTCACCGGCACCACCATCGCTTTCCTCGTCGCACCCGAAGGCACCGAGCAGGTCGAGCTCACCGATCCGTGGCAGGCCGTCGAAAACGCCGGAGGCACACCCCGGCTCATCTCCGTCTCCAGCGGGGAGATCCAGGCCGTCGACCACCTCGACAAAGCCGACACCTTCCCCGTCGACGCCACCGCCGACCAGGTGAGCGCCGCCGACTTCACCGGACTGGTGCTTCCCGGCGGGGTCGCCAACCCTGACCGGTTGCGCACCCACGAGCGCGCCGTCGCCTTCGTGAAGGAGTTCTTCGACACCGGTAAGCCCGTGGCCGCTATCTGCCACGCGCCCTGGACCCTCATCGAAGCCGACACCGTCCGCGGCCGCCGCCTCACCTCCTACCCCAGCCTCAAGACCGACGTCGCCAACGCCGGGGGCGAGTGGGTGGACGAGGAGGTCGTCACCTGCGCGGTCGGCCCCAACACGCTGATCACCAGCCGCGGCCCCGGCGACCTCCCCGCATTCAGCAGGACGGCGCTGGATGCGTTCGCCCGCTAGCGACCCGGAGTACTCCGGGCCGCAATCTGGTTTAGACCATTCCACCGCTGAAAAGCTCTAGAGTGTTAACCGTGACACGTCGAGCAAAAATCGTCGCGACCCTAGGCCCCGCCACGTCGAGCCCGGAGACCATCCGCGCGCTCGTCGACGCCGGGCTGGACGTAGCGCGACTCAATCTCAGCCATGGAACCCACGAAGATCACCGGGCCAGCTACGACAACGTGCGCGCCGCGGCCAAGGCCTGCGGGCGCAGTGTCGGGATCCTCGCCGACCTTCAGGGCCCCAAGATCCGCCTCGGCACCTTCGCCGACGGCCCCGTCGAACTCGCCGCTGACGACGAGTTCACCGTGACCACCGCCGACGTCCCCGGGGACGCCCGCAGGGTCACCACGACCTACAAGGGCCTCCCCGGAGACGTCCGGCCCGGCGACCGCGTCCTCATCGACGACGGACGCATCGTGCTGGAGTGCACCAAGACCACCAGCAGCGACGTCCACACCCGGGTGGTCATCGGGGGGCCCGTCTCCGACCACAAGGGGCTGAACCTCCCCGGCGTCTCGGTGAGCGTGCCCGCGCTCACCGAAAAGGACGAGACCGATCTGCGCTGGGCGCTTGAGCAGGGCGTCGACATGGTGGCGCTGTCCTTTGTGCGCAGCCCCGCCGACGCCGACGACGTCCACCAGATCATGGACGAGGTCGGCGTCCGCGTACCGCTCATCGCCAAGATCGAGAAACCCCAGGCCGTTGAGCGGCTGCAGGACATCATCGAGGTATTCGACGGTGTCATGGTCGCCCGCGGCGATCTCGGCGTCGAACTGCCCCTGGAGAACGTCCCGATGGTGCAGAAGCGCGCCATCGAGCGTTGCCGCGACAAGGCCAAACCGGTCATCGTCGCCACGCAGATGCTGGAGTCCATGATCGGCTCGCCGCGGCCCACCCGCGCCGAGGCATCCGATGTCGCCAACGCCGTCCTCGACGGTGCCGACGCCGTCATGCTGTCGGGAGAGACCAGCATCGGCACCTACCCGATCGAGACCGTGCAGACCATGGACCGCATCGTCGCAGCCGCCGAGCAGGAGTCGCTGCGCGCCTCGCACATCCTCAACCGGGTCCCCGAGACCACGGGAGGGGCCATCGCCCGCGCCGCCGCCGAAGTCGGAGCCACCGTCGGCGCCAAGGCACTGATCGCCTTCACCGTGTCCGGGGAGACCGCGCGGCGCCTGGCCCGCTACCGGTCGCCCATCCCGCTGATGGCGTTCACCACGGTGCCGGCCACCCGCCACCAGCTCTCCCTCACATGGGGAGTCCAGACCCAGTGCGTGGCCTGGGCCGACCACTCCGACGAAATGGTCCGCCAGGTCGAGAGCGAACTTCTCGACATGGGCATCTACCAGAAGGGCGACAAGGTCGTCATCGTCGCCGGCAGCCCGCCCGGAACCCCCGGGTCCACCAACTCGCTGCGGGTCCACCGCATTGGCGACGCCATCGCCCACAGCAGGTGAGTCCTCGTTCATACAGGTCCACACCCCGGGAAGCGCGACAGCGCTGCCCCGGGGAGGGACCGACACAGGAAAGTCGGGCAGCAGCGGATCGCCGCAGCGGGGTGTCAGCCCGGATGGGTGTTGGCCACGCCGCCCTCATGGGGGGCCCGCTCCAGGGGCATGTCCCAGGGCAGCAGGTTCCACGGACTCGCCGGGTCGGTCGTCAGCAGACCCAGCGCCGTCCACACCCGCCCCGCGTCGTCAAAGGCCCCGCCGCGCCACAGCAGGTAGCCGCCGTGGAAGGCCTCCGCCAGCTGCTGCCAGCTCGCATACCTGCGCTGCAGGTCCGAAGCCACGCGGCGGAGCAGGTTCTGTGTCTCCCCCTGGCTGAGCCAGTCCAGTGTCGCGCCACCGCAGGCCAATCGGACCAGATGCGCCGACTTCCACCACTGGTAGGCGCCGATCACCACCGTGTCGGCAGAGTCGTCGGCTCCGGTGACCGCCCGCATGCGTGCCACCTGCTCCAAAGTAAGCACGATCGTTCGACTTTCGGCACCGGTTTTCGCCGGGCGGCTGCGCATGACTCCCGTGCGCAGGTCCACCACCAGATCGGTGCTGTGCGCGGTATGCAGCTCCGCCCAGAGCCGGTCGACCGCTTCCAGCAATGAGGCGCGATCGACAAGGCCCCATTCCAGTTCGAGCACTTTCCGGTAGCGGCGGCGCAGTTGCGGCCGGGTCACCACGTCCCACGGCTCGGCCAGGGCCACCCTGAAGGGTGCCGCGACGGCGGCGGCCCAGCGTTCGGTGCTCAGGGGGGCGTCGGGGTACTTGGTGCGCAGAGCGGGCGCCTCGCGCGCTCCGATGACGAGTTCGGCGAAGGAGCCCGCGGCCAGCGCCGCCATGGGCAGGAACGCCCATCCGGGTTCGCCTACGGCCACAAGGACCACGATGGCCAGCGTGATGGGGGCCAGCAGCCACGGTTGCCGCCGCTTGGACCCCCAGGCCACGAAAGCCCAGGCGCCGATCGTCAGCACCCCGGCTGTTCCGGCCACCGCAGTGAGCACCCGTCACTCCCTTCGCAGTGGGCGGCGGTCGCGGACCCGGAGCGGATCCGGCGAAGATCCGGCCTAGCCGCCGCCCGAACACTCCCGACTTCCAGGATCGGTGACCCCCGACGGTTGCGGTGCCCGAATCCGCGGGCTGTGCTCAGGTTGTAGCCGCGTTGTGACCGTCCAGGAAGCAGAAGATCAGCAAGCGGGAACGAGGAACAGGGGAGAACGAAAAAGGACCATCCAAGGATGGTCCTTTGGTAGCAGAGCCCCGGGGAGTGGCCCCTCAGTGCCGGAGGTGGGATTCGAACCCACACGCCCTTTCGGACAAATCATTTTGAGTGATTCTTGTCTACCATTCCAACACTCCGGCGTTGTTTCTCCAGGTGGCGATCGAGCTCTGCGCGACTATCGCGTAGCTCTCGCTCGCCTGAGGAAGGGTAGCGTTTCGCACGGCTCCTGCTGCCCGAAACGATACACGATCTCGGTACCCTCGTGTACGTGACGACGACCCAGAGCCGCGTGGTGATCGCGGAAGACGAGGCCCTGATCCGACTGGACCTCAAAGAGATGCTCGAGGAGGACGGCTACGCTGTCGTAGGGGAGGCGGGCGACGGTGAGGCGGCGGTGCGCCTTGCGGCCGAGCACCGGCCGGACCTCGTCATTCTCGACATCAAGATGCCCGTCCTCGACGGATTGTCCGCGGCCGAGCGGATCGCGGCCGAGCGGATCGCGCCCGTGGTCATCCTGACGGCCTTCTCCCAGCGTGATCTGGTCGAACGCGCGCGGGACGCCGGGGCCATGGCCTATTTGGTCAAGCCGTTCAACAAAGCCGACCTCGTGCCGGCGATCGAGATGGCGGTCAGCCGATATACCGAGTTGTCGGCGCTGGAAGCCGAGGTCAGCGGACTGCAGGAGCGCTTGGAGACCCGAAAGCTGGTTGAGCGCGCCAAAGGGCTGCTGCAGAGCAGGCACGGACTCAGTGAGCCGGAGGCGTTCCGCTGGATCCAGAAGAACTCCATGGACCAGCGGCTGACCATGCGCACGGTCGCCAAGACCGTCGTTGAAACGCTCAGCGAACAGGAACAGGGCTAGGGGTCCGCGCCGGCGCCCCTGGCAGAAGGCCGGGGCCCGGCGGGTCCCGCAGTGCACGGAAGGCGGCACGCCGCCGTAGTGGAGTCGGGAAGGTCAACCGTACCGGCGTCCCGATTCGATCACAGATGCGCACAAAGAAATGACGTTTGTGTTACGCGGCTTTAGACCCGCTGAATAGGTAGCGTAAAGCGGGCTAAAATCACGCCACCGAACAGCAACCGACCGGTTTCGGACAAATTCGGACGAATTGGTTCAAACCTTCATCTAAGATGCGCAAGGAGCGCGCGTGCGCACACGCCTCGTGACTGTGCTGCTCTCGGTGATCGCCGCCATCATGGTGATCCCGGGGATCGCAGCGGCAGATGCCGCGGGCGGTGAGTCGCTCAAAGGCCAGATCCGCGCCCCAGGGAGCAGCGACGAAGGTGTCGAGGGAATCGACATCGCCGTCTCCCAGGACGGCGATGAGATCGGTACCGCGACCACCGACACCGACGGCGAATGGGAAGTGGAAGTGCCCGAAGCGGGCGACTACCACGTCGTGCTGGACCAAGAGTCCATCCCCGACGAGTACGAGCTGCTGGAGAAACCGGCCGGGGCCGAACGGGATGTGACGGTGCAAGAGGGCCGACCGTTCTTCGTTGTGTACCGGTTGGTTCCACAAGGCGAGGCCCAGGCAGAGGCGTCGCCCAGTGAGAGCGAATCGGCCGATGACGAAGAGGACGCCGCCGGCGGTGCGGAGCCCGCCGCCGAGGAGGAGGGCGTGGTCGAGGCACCCGGTGTCTCCGAAGGAGCCTCCTTCGGGGAGAAGTTCATCGGGCTGGCAGTGGCCGGCATCATCTTCGGCCTGATCATCGCGATCTCCTCGGTGGGTCTGTCGCTGATCTTCGGTACCACCAAGATGATCAACTTCGCCCACGGCGACATGGTCACCTTCGGCGCGATGATGGCGATGATGTTCAGCAGCATGACGCTGTTCTCCACCGTCCACGAGGCCCTCGCCGGCATCCCGGTCCTCGGCTTCATCGCCAACCCGCTGGTGCTCGGCCTCATCCTGGCGGTGGTCTGCGGCGGAGTCCTCGGCGTTGTGCTGGAGCGCTTCCTGTGGCGCCCGCTGCGCGGGCGCAACGTCGCGCTGATCCAGATGTTCATCGTCACGATCGGTGTGTCACTGGTGCTGCGCCACCTGATGCTGGCCGTGTTCGGGGAACGCCGCAACAAGTACGCGCAGTTCCGGATTCAGGAGATGCTGCACTTCGGCCCGGTCTCCATCACCCCCCGCGACCTGGTGATCCTGCTCGTGTCGATCGGGGTGCTGATCCTGGTGGCGAGCATGCTGCAGTTCACCCGGATCGGTAAGGCGATGCGGGCGGTCGCAGACAACCGGGACCTGGCGGAGTCGTCGGGGATCGATGTCAACCGCGTGACGCTTTATGTCTGGGGGCTGGGCGGTTCGCTCTCAGCGCTGGGCGGCGTGTTCCTGGGGCTGAACCAGACCGTGTACTGGCAGATGGGCTTCCATCTGCTCCTGCTGATGTTCGCCGGAGTGATCCTGGGCGGCCTCGGCACGGCCTATGGGGCCATGGTCGGTGGCCTGGCGATCGGGCTGATCGCGCAACTGTCGACCCTGTGGTTCTCGCCGCAACTGATGAACGCCTGGGCACTGGCGATCATGATCATCGTGTTGTTGGTCCGGCCCCAGGGCATCCTGGGTCGGCGCGAACGGGTCGGCTAGGGAGACGGACGATGGACCTTCTGCAAATCCTCACCGTCTCCATCGAGACGGCGATCGGGCCGATCGCGGCCATCTACGTGCTCGCCGCGATCGGGTTGAACATTCACTTCGGCTACACCGGCCTGCTCAACTTCGGCCAGGTGGGCTTCATGCTGGTGGGCGCCTACGGGGTGGCCGTGAGCGTGACTACGTTCGACCTGCCGCTGTGGCTGGGGCTGCTGGCCAGTATCGTCTGCGCCGCGATCCTGGCGCTGCTGCTGGGCATTCCGACACTGCGACTGCGCGCGGACTACCTGGCGATCGCCACGATCGCGGTCGCCGAAGTACTGCGGCTGCTCTACCGGGCGCAGTTCGCCCGCCCGATTACGGGCGGCGTCTACGGGCGGAACAGCTTCGCCGACGGCTTCTACGGCATCAACCCCATCCCGCCGGGCTCCTACGGCATCGGCGATGTCGACTTCTCCGCCGATGAGCTCTGGCTGATGGTGGTGGTCTGGGGTCTTGTGGCCGCCGCCCTGGGCATTACCGCGGCGCTGATGCACAGCCCCTGGGGCCGGGTCATCAAGGGCATCCGCGAGGACGAGGACGCGGTCCGCAGCCTCGGCAAGGACGCTTTCGTCTACAAGATGCAGAGCCTGGTCCTGGGCGGTGTGTTCGGCGGCCTGGCCGGCGCGATGATCGCGCTGAACCAGCAGAACATCACCCCCGACCAGTTCATGCCGCAGGTGACGTTCTACCTGTGGGCGATGCTGCTGCTGGGCGGTGCCGCGCGCACGTGGGGCCCGGTCCTGGGCCCGGTGGTCATGTGGTTCCTGCTGACGGCGTTCGACGAACTGCTCCGTTCGCTGGCGTCGATGGACATCGTGCCGTTCCTGGAGACCTCGCAGATCGGCGCGCTGCGGCACGCTTTCGTGGGGCTGGCGCTGATTCTGCTGATCGTCTACCGGCCGCAGGGACTCATCGGCGACCGCAAGGAGATGCTGGTCAATGTCAAGTGACTCAAAGGACATCGTGCCCGGGGCCGCGGAGACCGGGGCCGCGGCCGACCGGATGGCCGGCGTCGACCCGCGGCCGGGCGTGCCCAAACCGGACCCGATCCTGCGGGCGAGCGGGATCCGCCGCTCCTTCGGCGGGCTGACCGCCGTGAACGTGGAGCACCTGGAGGTGCAGCGCGGGACGATCACCGCTCTCATCGGACCCAACGGTGCGGGCAAGTCGACACTGTTCAACCTGCTCACCGGGTTCGACCGGGTGGACGCGGGGGAGTGGGCGTTCGAGAATCGGCAGCTGAACGGCCTGAGCGGCCACAAGGTCGCGCGGCAGGGCATGGTCCGCACATTCCAGCTGACCAAGGCGCTGACGCGGATGACGGTCCTGGACAACATGCTGCTCGCGGCCCCGAGGCAGAAAGGGGAGGGGTTCTTCGGCGCCTTCGCCCGGCCGGTGTGGCGCGCCCAGGAGGCGGCGAACCGGAAGCGGGCCATGGAGCTGCTGGAGCGCTTCAAGCTCGACGCCAAGAAGGACGACATGGCGGGCAGCCTCTCCGGCGGGCAGCGCAAACTGCTGGAGATGGCGCGCTCCCTGATGGTCGACCCGTCCATGGTGATGCTGGACGAGCCGATGGCAGGGGTGAACCCGGCACTGGTGCAGTCGCTGCTGGAGCACATCACGGCGCTGCGCGACGAGGGCACGACAGTGCTCTTCGTCGAACACGACATGGACGTGATCATGGGGATCAGCGACTGGATCGTGGTGCTGGCCCAGGGCGAGGTGATCGCCGAAGGGCGTCCGGATGACATCCGCTCCAACGACGAAGTCATCGACGCCTACCTGGGCAAGCAGCACGACGAGCCGAACGGCGGTACCGCCGCCGAGGCGGAGGGGACCACATGAGCGATACACCCGGAAACCAGCCCGAGCACGGCCCCGACGAGGACAAGGCGCACACGCTGCAGGAAGCCCGCGAGGACGTGCTGGAGCGCTCCGGTGCGGGCGCGGTCGGCGACTACTCCGACTACCTTCTGGTCGCCGACGAGGTGAAGGCCGGCTACATCCCCGAGGTGAACATCCTCAACGGTTGCACCCTGACCCTGCGCGAGGGTGAGGTCGTCGGCATCATCGGGCCCAACGGCGCCGGCAAGTCCACACTGATCAAGACGATTTTCGGGCTGCTCGCGGTGCGTGAGGGATCGATCGTGCTGCGCGGCGAGAGCATCGTCAACCGCAGCGCGCACGAACTCGTCTCCAGCGGGGTCGGCTATGTCCCGCAGACGCAGAACGTGTTCCCGACGCTGACGGTCGAGGAGAACCTGCAAATGGGCGTGTTCCTGCGCCCGAAGACCTTCACGGCCCGCTTCGACGTCGTCGCCGAGCTGTTCCCGCTGCTGGCCGAGCGCCGCAAGCAGAAGGCGGGGGCGCTGTCCGGCGGTGAACGCCAGATGGTGGCGATGGGCCGTGCGCTGATGATGGAGCCGTCGGTACTGCTGCTGGACGAACCGACGGCGGGATTGTCGCCGATCTTCCAGGACGAGGTCTTCCAGCGGGTCAAGCAGATCAACGCGACCGGAGTCTCGGTGATCATGGTCGAGCAGAACGCGCGCCGCTGCTTGCAGATCTGCGACCGCGGCTACGTACTGGACCAGGGCCGCAACGCCTACACCGGTTCGGGTCGGGACCTGCTCGACGACCCCAACGTGGTCGAGCTGTACCTGGGGACCCTCGCCAAGGCCGGCTGACGCGGCGGCGGACCGCAGGAGGCTCTGCGCGTCCCGGCGGACTCCCCCCGCGGGGCGGTGCCATCGGGCACCGCCCCTTTCCCTGTTCCGGAGGCGATCCGCGGGTCCCCCACACGGCAAGGGCCCCTGGGACAGATCCCAGGGGCCCTGGACGGATCGGCCGGTCGCGCGGACCTTGCCGGCGGCTACGGGACGGTGATGGCGTCCTGCTTGCTGTGCTCGCCTTCACTGTCGTATCCGTACACCTGGAAGGTGGCGGAGGTGACGTCGCCGTTGTCGTCGAAGTCGATGGGGCCGCTGACACCCTGGTAGTCGATGTCCTCGCCGTCCCGGATCAGGTCGCGGCACTCCTCGAAGCCCGAGCACTCGGTGCCGTCCTTGGAGACGGCGGCGATCTCGTTCACGAACACCGTCGGGTCGGAGCTCTCGGCCTGCTCGGCGGCCAGGGCGGCGACGATCGTGCAGTCGTAGACCTGACCGGAGAACTGGAAGACCTCAAGCTCCTCGTCGAAGGCGGACAAGCCCTCGATGAAGTCCCCTTCACCGTTGTCGGGGGCGGTGCCCTGGAAGCCCTCGAGGGTGCCGGGGTCGTCGGCGTCGACCTTCTCGGCGAGGGTCTCGTCGTTCAGGCCGTCCGTGCCATACATCTGGTCGGCGCCGACCCCCTCCTCGATGAGGCCGGTGATGATCTGCACGCCCTCCTCGAAGGCGACGAGGACGACGGAGTCGGCATCGGAGCCGGAGATGTCACCGATGACCGAGTCGAAGTTCGGCGCGTTGGGGTCGTAGCCCTCCTGGTAGACGACCTCGATGCCGTTCTCTTCGAGGGCTTCGGCGGCCGCGTCGGCCAGGCCCTCGCCGTAGTCGTCGGCGCGGTAGGTAATGGCCACGCTCTGGTGCCCGTCGCCGGCGATCTTCTGGGCCAGCACCGGGCCCTGCATCAGGTCGCTGGGGGCGGTGCGCCAGTAGTAGCCGCTTTCATCCTCCTCGGCCAGGCCGGGTGCGGTGTTGGAGCCGGAGCACTGGACGACCTCGGCGCCGGTGACCTTGTCCATGATGGCCTGGGTCATACCCGAGGCGGCAGCGCCGAGGATGACGTCGGCATCCTGGTCGATCAGCCGGTCGGCGGCATTGTTGGCCTGCGCGGCGTCATTGGCCTCGTCGCCGGCGAGGATGTCGGGGAGTTCGGTGTCGAGGACGCCGCCCGCGTCGTTGATCTCCTTCATCGCGTACTCGGCCGCCTTGATCTGGGGCGGACCCAGGTGCGCGAGGTCCCCGGTCTCGGGGAAGACGTACCCGAACTGGAGAGCGTCTCCGCCTCCTTCTTCGCCGCCTCCGTTTCCGCAGGCTGTCAATCCAAGGGTGATGGCCGCGGCCGCCGCGGTAAGGCTGAGGGCCTTCTTGCTTGGCATTGAGGTCTCTCCGTTCAACCGGCTGGTTAGCGCTGGGGGTCGGAAGCCGTGACGCGGTGCGAGGGCGATCGCGCTTAATCACGTTCGTGAGCGGAGCCTAATCCGAAGAGTTCTCGTTCCGGTAGACCGCTGTTGGCGTCGGTGCCGAGTCGGGTTCAGGACGTTATCTCGCCGTAGTTGTTTTTCGTAATAAAAGTCCCTGATCAGGCAAATTCATTACAGATTGTCGATAGGGAATCGCTATTCGTGCCGCGGTGGGTGCGCGAAGAGGCTCCGGGGCGGCCCACCGACTCCTCAGCGGCGGTGTCCCGCTTCAGGCCCGGGAGGATGTCAGATGAACGCGGCGACGGCCGCGGTGAGGAGCGGCGCCACCAGGAGCGCGGGCAGCAGGTCGGCGACCGGGATATCGCGGATGCGCAGGAGGCGCAGCCCCACACCGGCCAGCAGCAGGCCGCCGGTGGCGGTGAGCGCGGCCACGCACGCTTCCGGCAGGACGTTGCCGAGGGCGATACCGAGGAGGGTGAACGCGCCCTGGTAGACGAGGACAGGGCCGGCTGAGGCCATGACGCCGATTCCGAGGGCCGCGGCAAAGGCGATGGAGGCGAAACCGTCGAGAGACGCCTTGAGGGCGAGCTGGTCGATGCCGTTGCCCAGGCCGTCGCTGATCGCACCGAGGATGGCCAGCGGGCCGACGAGGAAGACGAGAGAGGAGGTGACGAACCCCTCGACGAACCGGTGCGACGCCTCGGCGCCTTCGGCGTCCACGCCGGCGGGCCCGGCCGGGTCCGAGCCGCCGACAGCGGCCGGGGTCCGGCGGCGCAGGACCCGCCGCAGCAGATCGCCCAAGCCCGCCAAACGGGCCTCCAGCCGCAGCAGCGAGCCGGCGATACCGCCGATCAGCAGCGACCCCAGCACGATGAGCAGGGGAGCCGAGCCGCCCACGGCCGCCGTCAGGTCGGCGTTGGCGACCTCGACGGTGCTGAGCGCCGCGATCAGCAGGGTCACCAGGCCCAGCGCGTCCGTGGTCACCTCGCGGGTGCGGGCGGGCAGCCGGTGCCCCAGAGCCAGGCCGATACCGGAGCCGGCGACGATGGCGGCCACGTTGATGAGCGTGCCGAGTCCGGGCATGACAGGGCTCCTTACTCGGGAAGAGTGCGTCGGGTACGAGGGCTCGGGCTCAGGCGTCGCGCAGCATGCAGGTCAACCGCGAGGTGCACACCCGCCGGCCATTGTCGTCGGTGATGACGATGTCCCAGGTGGCCAGCGTACGGCCGAGGTGGACCGGGGTGGCGACACCGGTCACATAGCCCTCTGTGGCGGCGCGGTGGTGCGTGGCGTTGATCTCGATTCCGACGGCGATGCGCCCCTCACCCGCGTGGAGCGCTGAGCCGACCGATCCGAGGGTCTCGGCCAGAACACAGGAGGCGCCGCCGTGCAGCAGGCCGTAAGGCTGGCGGTTGGTCTCGACCGGGATGCGGCCGACCACGCGCTGCGCCGAGGCCTCCTGGAGTTCCAGGCCCATCCGCTCCCCGAGGGAGCCCCCGGGATTGCGGTCGCCCATGATCTCGGCGAGTCGTGCGGAGTCCAGCGTCATCTCAGCTCTCTCTCGTCGGTGCCCGGGCAGCGCCGCCCCGGAACCTGGATATCGGGTCATGTGATCTATTCACGGCCGGGGTCTGCTTCCGCGCCCGCCCGCCTCACGCGTGCAGGACCCCGCACAACGGAGTATCGCGAAAAAGTCCGCACCGCATCCTAGGATTCCTGTGTGGCGACGACACGAGAGACCCCCGATCACAACAGCTCCTCCCCGGCGAACGCGGACGCGGCATCGGACCGCGCACCGCGCCTGCTGCTGCTGGACGGCCACTCCATGGCGTTTCGCGCGTTCTTCGCGCTGCCCGTGGAGAAGTTCACCACCAGCACCGGGCAGTCCACCAACGCGGTGTACGGATTTATATCAATGCTGGTCAAACTGCTGCGTGAGGAGCAGCCTACGCATATCGCGGTCGCCTGGGACCTCTCCGGACCGACCTTTCGGCACGAGAGCTATGCGGACTACAAGGCCGGCCGCTCCGACGCGCCCCCGGAGTTCCCCGCCCAGGTGGAACTCGTGCAAGAGCTGATCGGGATGCTCGGCATCGCGAACGTGACAGCAGAGGGGTTCGAGGCCGACGACGTCATCGCCACCCTCGCCGACCGCGCCTGCCGCAGCGGTATGGAGGTCCTCATCGCCTCGGGCGACAGAGACGCCTTCCAGCTGGTCACCGACACGTGCACGGTCCTCTACCCGGGCAAGAGCCTGTCCGACCTGGTCCGGATGACACCCGAGCGGGTCGAGGAGAAGTACGGGGTACCCCCCGAGCGCTACCGGGACCTCGCGGCACTGGTCGGCGAGAAGGCCGACAACCTCCCGGGCGTCCCCGGAGTGGGTCCCAAGACCGCGGCCAAGTGGATCACCAAGTACGGTTCGCTGGACGAGCTGGTCGCCCACGCCGACGAGGTCACCGGCAAGGCCGGGCAGAACTTCCGCGACCACCTCGACGGCGTGCTGCGTAACCACCAGCTGAACCTCCTGGCCACCGACGTCGAGGTCGGCCCCGACGTCTCCCTGCTCACGATGAAGGAGGCGGACCGCGCGGGTATCCACGCCCTCTTCGACAACCTGGAGTTCGCCTCGACACTGCGCGACCGGCTGTTCTCGGTGATCGGCGAGGTACCGGAGGACTCCTCCGCGAAGAACGGCGAGGGCTTCTCCGTCGACCTGAGCATCCCGGGTCCCGGCGAGGTCGCCGCATGGCTGCAGACCCACGCGGCGGGCGGAGAACGCACCGGGATCGCGGTCTTTGGCGAGTGGGGCGCCGGCACCGGGCAGATCACCGCCCTGGCGCTCGCCGCCTCCAGCGGGGCCGCGGCCTTCATCGACCCCGCCGCTCTCGGCACCGAAGACGAGAACGCCCTGGCGCGGTGGCTGGCCGATCCCGCGCGGCCCAAAGCCGTGCACGACGCCAAAGGACCGCTGCTGGCCATGGCGGCCCACGGCTGGACGCTGAACGGCCTCACCAGCGACACCGCCCTGGCCGCCTATCTGGTGCAGCCCGGCGGGCGCAAATTCGACCTGGCCGACCTGTGCCGCCGCTACCTCGGCCGCGAGCTCGACGAGCAGCAGGACGGCGGAGCCCAGCTCGCGCTCGACATCAGCGGCGCGGGCGACGACAAAGCCGCCGAGCGCCTGGCCCTGCGCGCCCGTGCGACGCTCGACCTCGCCGAGAACCTGGATGCCGACCTCGAAACACGCGGCGGTGTGCGGCTGCTGCACGATGTGGAGCTGCCGCTGGTGCGGGTACTCGCCGAGATGGAGCGCACCGGCATCGCCGCCGACCGGGCCTACCTCGACGAGCTCGAAGCGGAGTTCGCCGCCGCCGTGCGGCAGGCGGTGCAGGAGGCCCACCGCGTGGTCGGACGCGAGTTCAACCTGGGCTCCCCCAAGCAGCTGCAGCAGATCCTGTTCACCGACCTGGGACTGCCCAAGACCAAGCGGATCAAGACCGGCTACACCACCGACGCCGACGCGCTGGAGTGGCTGGCCGCCCGCACCGACAACGAACTCCCGGTCATCCTGCTGCGCCACCGCGACCAGACCCGGCTGCGGACCACGGTCGAAGGACTGATCAAGACGATCGCCGCCGACGGCCGGATCCACACCACGTTCAACCAGACGGTGGCGGCCACCGGGCGCCTCAGCTCCGCTGAGCCCAATCTGCAGAACATCCCCGTGCGCACCGATGCCGGGCGGCGCATCCGGCGGGCGTTCATCGTGGGCGGGGGCTATGACGATCTGCTCACCGCCGACTACAGCCAGATCGAGCTGCGCATCATGGCGCACCTGTCCAAGGACGAGGCGCTGATCGAGGCCTTCCAAAGCGGACACGACTTCCACGCCGAGATCGCCGCGCGGGTGTTCAAGATCAACGTCGACGAGGTCGACGCCGAGGCACGCGCCCGTATCAAGGCGATGAACTACGGTCTGGCCTACGGGCTGAGCGCGTTCGGACTCTCGGGCCAGCTCGGCATCACCCCCGAAGCGGCCCGCGGCCTCATGGACGACTACTTCGCGCAGTTCGGCGGGGTCCGCGACTACCTGCACGAGGTCGTCGAGCAGGCCCGCCGCGACGGCTACACCGAGACCATGCTCGGACGCCGCCGCTACCTCCCCGACCTCACCAGTGATAACCGGCAGCGCCGGGAGATGGCGGAGCGGATGGCGCTGAACGCCCCGATCCAGGGGTCGGCGGCCGACATCATCAAGGTCGCCATGCTCGACGTCGACACCGCACTGCGCGAGGGCGGGTTCACCTCACGGATGCTGCTGCAGGTCCACGACGAACTCGTACTGGAGGTGACAGCGGAGGAGCTGCGGGCAGTGCGCGAACTGGTGTCGAAGAAGATGGCCGGCGCCTATGATCTGCGTGTGCCGCTGGCGGTTTCGGTGGGGGTCGGCCGCGACTGGCACGACGCCGCGCACTGATCCCGCGGCCTGTGCCCCCGGCCCTTTGTCCGGGGCGGTGCGGGGACAGCGGCCGCAGGGGCGAGAATGGCAATAGGCACGATGACCGGAAGGGGGGAGCCGCACATGACGCGTTCCCCGCAGGGACGTGCCCGGGTCCTCCCCGAAGAGGAGCTGCGCTGGCGGTTCTCCCGCTCCGGCGGGCCGGGCGGGCAGCACGTGAACACCGCCGACACCCGGGTCTCCCTCTCTCTCGACGTGGCCTCGACCACGATGCTCGGTCCACGGCAGCGCGAGCGGGCCCTGGAGCGGCTGGCCGACCGGCTGGTGGACGGGGTCCTCACGGTGACCGTGAGTGACTCCCGGTCCCAGGCCCGCAACCGCGATATCGCCCGGAACAGGCTCGCGGAGCTGATCTCCGGGGCGATCGCCCCGGGGCCGCGGCCGCGCCGCGCCACCCGGCCCAGCCGGGCGTCGAAAGAGCGGCGGCTGAACGCCAAGCGCCGTCGCTCCGAGCTGAAGCGGTCGCGGTCGCGGCGGTCCGACGACTGACGGCTGGCCGCCGTGTACGGTCCGCTCCTTTGGGAGCAGCACCCTGGGAAGGAAGGTGTCACCCCGCGCTCCGGCCAGTGAAAATCCGGAGTACACTACCTCAATCGCGGCGATGCCGGCCTTGGGCGGCCGGGGTTCCGATTGACCTAAACGCTCACGTCTCGTACTCTGGTCGGAGCGTTGTGGACTCGCGTGCGCAACTCGACCTCGGAGATCGTGCCGAGTGTGGCAGTCGGATCGCATACTCGACCCGGTGTCCGGGAGTTGAGGGGGCGCGGCGGTCGGTCGGCCTACGGGATCCGCGACGAGGTCGTCCGCGAGACGTTGAGCGCTGCGACCTCGTTGTGATCTCGGACAATGGCGGGCTGGCCGCTCGAATCCGCAGCACACCTATTCTGTCCATATCCGTGTCCGGAGTCCACCCACACATGACGAGCAGCACCGAGGCAACCTCGACACCCCAGGTAGCGGTCAACGACATCGGGTCCGAGGAAGCCTTCCTCGCAGCGATCGACGAGACCATCAAGTACTTCAACGACGGTGACATTGTCGAGGGCACCATCGTGAAGGTCGATCGAGACGAGGTCTTGCTCGACATCGGCTACAAGACCGAGGGAGTCATCCCCTCGCGCGAGCTGTCGATCAAGCACGACGTCGACCCGGGCGAGGTCGTGGCCGTCGGCGACCACGTCGAGGCCCTGGTTCTCCAGAAGGAGGACAAGGAAGGCCGGCTCATCCTGTCCAAGAAGCGCGCCCAGTACGAGCGCGCCTGGGGCACGATCGAGAAGATCAAGGAAGAGGACGGTGTCGTCACCGGTACGGTGATCGAGGTCGTCAAGGGCGGCCTGATTCTCGACATCGGCCTGCGCGGCTTCCTGCCGGCGTCGCTCGTCGAGATGCGTCGCGTCCGCGATTTGCAGCCCTATGTCGGCCGGGAACTCGAAGCCAAGATCATCGAGCTCGACAAGAACCGCAACAACGTGGTCCTGTCGCGCCGCGCCTGGCTGGAGCAGACCCAGTCCGAGGTCCGCCAGACCTTCCTCAACACCCTGCAGAAGGGCCAGATCCGCAAGGGCGTCGTCTCCTCCATCGTCAACTTCGGCGCGTTCGTCGACCTCGGCGGCGTCGACGGTCTGGTGCACGTCTCCGAGCTCTCCTGGAAGCACATCGACCACCCGAGCGAGGTCGTCGAGGTGGGCCAGGAGGTCACCGTCGAGGTCCTCGAAGTCGACATGGAGCGCGAGCGCGTCTCCCTGTCGCTGAAGGCGACCCAGGAGGACCCCTGGCAGCAGTTCGCCCGCACCCACCAGATCGGCCAGGTCGTTCCCGGCAAGGTCACCAAGCTGGTGCCGTTCGGTGCGTTCGTGCGCGTCGAGGAGGGCATCGAGGGCCTGGTGCACATCTCCGAGCTGGCTGAGCGCCACGTGGAGATTCCGGAGCAGGTCGTCCAGGTCGGCACCGAGATCTTCGTCAAGATCATCGACATCGACCTCGACCGCCGCCGCATCAGCCTGTCGCTGAAGCAGGCCAACGAGAGCGTCTCCCCGGACCAGGTGGACTTCGACCCCACGCTCTACGGCATGGCCGCCGACTACGACGAGCACGGCAACTACAAGTACCCCGAGGGCTTCGACCCCGAGACCGGCGAGTGGATGGAGGGCTTCGAGGCCCAGCGCGACGAGTGGGAGCACCAGTACGCCCTCGCTCAGGCCCGCTTCGAGGCGCACCGCAAGCAGGTCGAGGAAGCCCAGGCCGCTGAGGCCGAGGCCGCTGCGGAGCCGCAGTACGAGGGCGAGCCGGCCGCCCAGGGCAGGGCTCCCGCCCCGGGCACCGCCGATCAGTCCCAGGGTGGCGCCCTCGCCTCCGACGAGGCGCTGGCCGCACTGCGCGAGAAGCTGGCGGGCGGCGGCGAGTAGCCGACACCGGCGGATTCAATCACTGAGGGCCGCTCCCCAAGGTGAACTGCTCCCCGGAAGTTGGACTGAGAAATCGGTTCCGCTTCCGGGGAGTATGTGCATGAACCCGCATAGTTCGCTCACCAGCGAGCAGCGTGCTGCCGCTGTGGACCTGTTCGAGGCAGGTCACGGCTTCAAGACCGCGGCCTCATTGCTCGGCGTGGGCCGCCAGGCGCTCCGTATCCTGTTCGAGCGATGGAAGCTCCATGGTCGAAGGGCTCTGGTGGAGAAGCGAACCAAAGAGCGGTTCCCGTTCGAGACGAAGCTGGAGATCGTGCGCCGGCGCCTGGCAGGCGAGACAGCGATGGACCTGTGCAGCGAGTACGGGCTGTCCTCGCGCAAGATCCTGAACAAGTGGGTCCGGATCTTCCGCGACCAGGGCGAGGACGGGCTGCGCCCCAAGCCCCGAGGGCGCCCCAAACGACGCGACCCCGCCGATCCGGAGCCGACCGACGAGCTGGAACGGTTGCGCCAGGAGAACGAGCGTCTGCGTGCCCAGGTGGCCTACCTGGGAAAATTGAAGGCCTTGAGGGATCAGGAGCGGCCGTGAAAGCACGCGCTGTCGCGGCCCTCAAGGCTGAGTTCCCGCTTCCGGTGCTGCTCGACGTTGCCGGTCTGGCACGGTCGACGTACTTCTACCACCAGGCCCGCCAGGGCCGCCCTGATCCCAGGCAGCCGCTCAAGGACGCCATCGCCCACGCGTTCAAGCAGGCCAGGGGACGCTACGGGCACCGGCGCATCCATACGGTCCTGACCCGCCAGGGGTGGAGGGTCGCCAAGAAGACCGTGCTGGCGTTCATGCGTGAGGCGGGCCTGGTCTGCGGGGTCCGCAGGCGACGCAACGTCTACCTGGCCTACCGAGGCCAGATCGGCAGGACCGCACCCAACGTCTGGACCGGAACTTCTCCGCTGATGCCCCGGCCCGCAAGTGGGTCACCGACGTGACCGAGTTCTCCGTCGGCGGCACGAAGGTCTACCTCTCGCCGGTCATCGACCTGTTCGACCGGTCCGTGGTCGCCTACTCGATCGGCCCGTCGTCGAGCGTGGGTCTGACCCTGTCCTCGCTGCGCGAGGCGATCACCACCCTGACCGAAGGACAGCGGCCCCTGGTCCACTCCGACCAGGGCTTCCAGTACCAGCACGCGAGCTGGCGCATGCTGCTGGACGCACACGGGATGACCCAGTCGATGTCCCGCAGGGGAAACTGCCTCGACAACGCCGTCATCGAGTGCTTCTTCGGCCACCTCAAGTCAGAGATCTTCCAGTCCGGCCGCCCTGAGACCACCGACCAGCTCGTCCCCGCGATCGAGGAGTACATCCACTGGTACAACACCGAGCGCATCCACACACGGCTTGAGGGCCTGAGCCCGGTATTGGACCGGGCTCAGGCCCTCGTGGCCTAACCTCTCAATTACCGGTCCAACTTCTGGGGACCAGTTCAAGGGGTGCTGGTCCCGCTTGTTCGCAGCGGCGACGAGAGGTCCGACGTCACAGACGATCATGGGTGGATCTCGGTGCGCAGAATCTCTTTGGCATTCGAGGCGAACTCGGGTTCGGCCTCCACCATCCCGATGAACTCCTCCAGTTCTGGAGGAACCCCTTCTTCACGGGGGATGAAGCGCCTGACGTTCTCCGTGAGTTCAAAGAGCCGCTCCTCCGGCACCTCTTGCACAAGACGGAGGAGTTCCCGGCGCTGCGGCGACACCGCAGGATCTTCTTCAGGTAGCGCGCTCATGGTTCCAGAATAGAGGCCTCCGGCCCGCGACGCTTGGAGTGTTCCGTAGGATCGGCCGCATGTTGAAAGTGGGACTGACCGGCGGGATCGGGTCGGGCAAGAGTTCGGTGGCGCGCCGCCTGTCCGAACGCGGGGCGCTGGTCATCGACGCCGACGCCATCGCACGCGAGGTCGTTGAACCGGGCACCTCCGGACTGGCCGAGATCGTCGCCGAGTTCAGCGAGGACGTGCTCACCCCGGAGGGTGCGCTGGACCGGCCGCGGCTGGGCGAGATCGTGTTCGCCGACGAGGCGAAACTGGCCCGGCTCAACGCGATCGTGCACCCCCGCGTAGGCGCGCGCACCGAGGAGCTGATGCGCCGCGCCGACGAGGGCACGATCGTGGTCTACGATGTGCCGCTGCTGGTCGAGAACGGTTTGACCGAGCTTTATGACCTGGTGATCGTGGTGGACACGCCCGTGGAGACCCAGGTCGAGAGGGTGGTGGCCAACCGGGGCATGCCCGAGGACCAGGTCCGCGCCCGCATCAAGGTCCAGGCCACCCGTAAGGAGCGCCTTGCGGCGGCCGACTTCGTCATCGACAACTCCGGTTCCCCAAAGGCCCTGGATGCCCGGGTGGCCGAAGTGTGGGCGGAGCTGAAGCGCCGCGCCGCGACTCGCTGACTCCCGCCGATCTCGGGCGGACTTCCCTTTCGTCGGCGCGTGAGAGGGAAGTCTTCCCGAGATCAACAGGAGTGATCGGTGGGGCGTCGGCGCGCGGCTCCGGCTTGCCCTTCCTCCTGTCCTGGCCATTCAGAGGCAAGGACAGCCCAGATCTCGCTGTCGTGGCGAGTCTCGTTGACGGTGACAGCGCTGCGCAGTGTGCCCTCGTGGGTCATGCCGAGGCGCCGGGCCAGATCGCGCCCAGCAAAGTTGTGCGGGCTGGTCTGGAGCTGGACGCGCTGCATACCGCGCTCGCGGATGGCCCAGTCGGTCAGCCGGTGCAGTGCTCGGGTCGCCAGCCCCCGGCCCTGGCTTGTGGGAATGAGCCAGACACCGACCTCGCAGGTCTGATTGCGGGTGTCGAAGGTGCGGAACATCGCCGCTCCGACCAAGCGGCCCGAACTCCAGACCCCGTAGTAGTGACCGGTGTCGCGAGCGCGCCGATCGGTGAAGCCCCGTAGCAGGCGGCGGGCGCTCTCGACATCTCGGACGCGGGAAGCGACAAAGGGCCACGGCTTAAGGGCGTCACGCGCCGCTTCGACACACGCGGACAGGTCCTCGGCGTGCCAGGGCTCCAGGGGGCGCAGTTCGTCGGTGTCGTTCAGGCGGCAGGTGACCATGGGGCCTCACCGAGGTGTGGAGGTTGCCGGGACCGGAAAACGTTCCTTGAGCACGTGGTACATAGCGGAAGGATCGGTCACGGAGTGCCCCAGCGCCGCATGGAACACATCACGGCCGTCGTCGGGCGGCGCATGGGCCACGACGTCCATGATCCGGGGTACTTTCTCAGCGAGGAACAGTCCGTCGCGGCTGGGGATCGCGGTGCGCAGGGAGAAGAAGGACACCGGAGGCGGCAGCATCGCCTCGCCTTTGCTGTCGGTCAGTTCCACGTCCCTCCAGAATCGGCCCACCATCAGCCGGACAGGGGCGTACAGGTTGCGGGCCAGCCACGCCGGCCACTGCAGCAGTCGCCGTGCCTGGTCCTGGCTGGTCGGCCCCAGCACGGCGATGTTGCGGCAGGCCAGGGTGCCGGCGGTACGGCGATCGGCACGCAGGGCCTCGGCGTGTTCGACCAGCACCGCGAACAGCGCTGCCTGCTCGCCGGGCACGGCCTGGTAAGCCGACCAGGTGGTGAGCCCACGCTCCACCGAGGGCGCTAGGTAGGGGCAGCGGTCGATCATGTCCTGTTGATGGGCCACCAGACCGGGGTGGATCTCCGCTGGGTCTGTGGTGGTGGAAACGGCGCAGTGCATCGGCACCTTTCAGAGGCTGTCGTGGACGAGGGCGGGGACCGGCGTTCGCCCCGCCCTGTCGACCGTTCGATCGGGTCAATGTGGTGGGGGTCAGTCCTTCGTCGTTGGTGGTGGGAGTGCAGTCCCATGAGACGATCAGCGGGCCCATCCGGCTTTCGGGAGCAGTGCGGGTGGCGAGGTAGTGCTCTCGAAGAGCGTGGTCCAGGGTTCCGTCAGCATCGGCGAACCACACGGCCGGCAGCGTGCCGTAGCGCTCGTGGTACAGCTTCAGCCATGTTGGTGTGCCCTGGCCCGCGTCCTCGCGGTGTCCGACACGGTGGCCCACCGCATCCCTGCACAGGGTCGCGTACTCGGGGTGTCGAGCAGGCGGTGCCATTCTGCGTCGATGTAGGAGGAGAACATCTCCGGCGCCCGCTCGGCCACGTCAGCGATAGCGAAGAACCTCATCAGTTCCGTCCGCGCGGCCTCCGCGCTGATCCGTTCCGCCTCGCGGGCCCGTTCAGCAACAGCCATAGCAGTCCTTCCTGTCCGAGACACATGGATGACGCGGTGTCATCGTCCATAACGCTAGGTCTGCTCCGCTTCGGCCCTCAACGAACTTGCGGGGACTTGCGCGGGTGTTCCAGGTCCTCGATGGCCGAGGTGATCAGGCGCCGTGCCTGCGCCCCGGTGACGGCCATCTGGGCCAGTTGCTCGAACGCCCTGATATAGAGGATGAGTTCGCTGGGAGCTGTCACCGTGATCTGTGCTGACAGTGTTTCGACGTGAATGCGCGCCTGGTCGAACAGGGTGAACGTCTCCAGTGTCCAGATCGGCCGGTGCTCGGCACTGAACGGGATCACGCCAAGCGCCACCGAAGGCAGTGACATCACAGACAGTAGGTGTTCTAGTTGGCCTACCATCGTCGCCGCATCGGCGACCTGGTAGCGCAGCACGGATTCTTCGACCAGCACCCCGAACCGGTGGTCGCCCTCGTGGAGCACCCGGTTACGCGCCATTCGCGCGGCCACCGCCTGCTCCACGTCGTCAGGGGTGCCTCTGAACGCCGTGATCGATGAGAGCAGCGCAGCAGCGTAGGTGGAGGTCTGGAACAGCCCGGGTATCACGGTCGAGCAGTACACCCGCATCAGCCGCGTCTGCTCGAACAACGGAACCCGCGCCTCCTGTGTCCGGCGCAAGCCGGTCCTGTTCTGCCGCCGCCACTCGACATACATCGAGTCGGCGATCCGGGAAGCCGCGATCAGATCCGCATCCTGGTCTGCGGCACCGCATACTCGGCACCACATATGGATGTCGGCATCGGTCGGTGCCTGCTTGGCCGACTCGATCCGACTCGCCTTGGACTCATGCCAGCCCGCTTCTGCGGACAACGCCCGCGCTGTCAGCCCCGCATCCAGCCGGATCTCCCGCAGCCGTGCGGCCGACTCCCTCCGGGCGCGCTGCACACTGGACGACGGTGTCTTTACCATGGTGACAGTCTGCTGGGGTAGTTCAGCCGCGCTTCAGGCGGGCCGGTACTCCTCGTGGTCGATGGCGCGCTCCCACACCGCCTCGAACGCCGATACGCACAGCTCCACCGCAGCAGGATCTTCGGACAGTTCGTCTTCGACGATCTCTCCGTCCCCGCTGAAGTGGTGGAAGCGCACCATGCGGCCATCGAAGGCCCAGAAGTCATTGCCGGGCAGATACAAATCCGACGCCAAGCGGCGCGGCAGCCACCGGACCTGCTCCCCGGCCGCGGTGTTCACCTCCGAGGTGATCTCGTACTCGAAGCGGATGTAGTCGGTGACCGGCTCGGAGACGATTCTCGCCCGCCGGAACTCGACCCCTCGGGCAACGTGTGCGCGGACCAGATCCGACCACGCCGGATTCACCGGCCGACTGATCGGCTCGCCTGCCTTCCAGCGCAGGAAGCGAGGATCGTTGGGGGTGTAGGAGTCACGCATCTCCAGGTGGAGCGCCGACGTGGTCGTGGCCGCGATCAGCTCACGAAACGACGGGGGCTTCTCCGCCACCGATCACCTCCACAATCGCCGTCCTCATGCGGGACCGGACCCGTACCACGGATTCGTTGGCCCTAACACCCGGATCGATCGTGCTCTTATGGTCAGAATCGGGGTCGAATGTGACCATAAGAGCACGGTCGAAAGGAACTCAGCTGACTGATGAGCGACCGGCCCGCCGATCTCGGGCGGACTTCCCCCTCATCGGTGTGTGAGGGGGACGTTTTCCCGAGATCGGCGCTACAGCGCGCCGTTTCGGGCGGCGGCCAGGAACGCGTCCCACTCAGCGGCGGGAAACGCCAAGTGGCCGAGCTGGGGATACTTGGAGTCACGCAGGGCGGCACCCGGGGAAAGAGGGGCGACCTCGACGCACTCTTGGCCCTGAGCGCTGTAGCTGCTCTTGTAGAAGTCGGCGGGGATGGGGGCGACCTCAACGCAGTTCTGGTTTTGAGCGCTGTAGCTGCTCTTGCGGAACTCCAGTCTGGTGGTCATGAGGCGCTCTCTAGGGATCGCAATACGTCATCGATGAACTCAACGGACAGGGCAGTGGACAGTGCCACGCCCTGGACGTTGCTGAATGCCACGTTATACCGCTCGATTTCGTCTGATTGCTCCAGGAACAGGTCATCTGTGGCGGTGCCGACGTAGACGAGCGGCTGATCCTTCGGTTCCAGGAAGTCGAGGATGGTGAACGGTCCTCCCAGAGCAAGGTGTGCACCCGCATTGTAGGGGAGGACCTGAATGTCGATGTGATGGCGGTGGGCCATGTTCTTCAGGTGGGTGAGTTGCTCACGCATCACCTCGGGTCCACCGATGAGGCGGCGCAGCGCTCCCTCATCGATGACCGCCACCATGTGCGGCGGCTTGATCCGGTTGAAGATTTCGCGGCGTTTCATACGTGCTTCGACGCGGCGAATGACATCCTCTTCCCTGATGGCGCGGCCGGCCTGGAAAACGGCGGTGGCGTATTCGGGGGTCTGGAAGAGACCAGGGATGGCCAGCGCCTCGAAAGTCCGGATCATCGACGCTTCCGCCTCCCAGTCGGGGAGAGCCTCGTCACCGAAGACATCCCGATACTTGGACCACCAACCGCGCTCCTTGGACTGCTGGGCGAGCTGGTGCATCGCTTCGCGGGTCTTCTGATCCACCTTGTAGACGTCAGCGAGCGCATCAAGGTCACTCGACCGGAGGCGTCGGGCGTCGGCGGTCTCGATCCGTCCCAAGGTGGAGCGGGGAACGTTGGCTTCCTGGGCGGCGGCTTCCAGCGTCATCCCAGCCTGCTCACGTAGCCCGCGCAGGACCTGGCCGAGACGGCGCCGGCGGACATTAGGGCTTCGGTTGTCCATGGGGGTACCCTATCGAACCATTTTGGGAATCTGAGTTTTGGGATTGAAATATGGGATTCTGAGCTTACTATGGAGGAAGTAAGACAGTGTGGTTTACCTGCTGGGGTGAACCGTATGGGATGTCCGCCTCCCTGTCCTGAGAACGGGCCTCTTCGTGGACGTTCCCGCTTGTTTCTGCCTCCTCCGACCCGAGACAAGGAGTCCGCATGCCCGCGCTCACCGCTCTGCCGCCGATGCCCGAGGTGACGGTCCCGCTCGGCCTGCTCATCCCGAGCGGCTATGAGTACTACTTCAACGGCCGCCCCGACCGCGCCCGCTACACCCGCCGGGCCTTCGAGTTCCGCAGCGACCCGGTGTTCCTGCCGCTGGTACACGCTTTCCTGGACACCTGCGCGGCCGGGCAGAACGAGGAGTACCGGTACCTCTTCGATCTGCTGGGCACCGAACTGGCCGCCAACGCCATCAAGCACACCCGCTCGGGCCTGCCCGACGGCACCTACACGCTGCGGGTGGACCGCTCGGCCACCGGCCTGACGCTCACCTGCCGCGACAACGGCGCCCTGGTCGACCACGGCCGCGGCCACCGGTACCGCAGCTATCTGGCCGCCGCCCGGTTCGGCGAACGCCTCGCCCACGAGGGCGGACGCGGCCTGGCCCTGGTGGACAGCCTGGCCACCGCGTGGGGGGACAACGGCATCCCCGACCACCGCCAGGTCTGGTTCCGCCTGGACTACGACCTCACCGCAAGCGCCTGACCGCATGCCTGATTCCCGCCGATCTCGGGCGGACTTCCCCCTCACGCGCCGATGAGGGGAAAGTTCTCCCGAGATCGGCGGGGTGTGGGTGCTGGCGGCGCGTCCCGGGTGTCACCGCCGGGTTCTACAGTTGGGAGGTACAGGGCAACACCAGTTCAGGGGGACGCATGCGGCCGGTGACCGACATCCAGCGCAAGGCGGCGCCGTTCGAGGTGGTCTCGGACATGACCCCGGCGGGCGACCAGCCCGGCGCCATCGCGGAACTGGCCCGGCGGGTCCGGGCCGGCGATGAGCACAGCGTGCTGCTGGGCGCCACCGGCACCGGCAAGACCGCCACCGTGGCCTGGCTGGTGGAGCAGGTGCAGCGGCCCACCCTGGTCATGCAGCCCAACAAGACGCTGGCCGCACAGTTCGCCAACGAACTGCGCGAGATGCTGCCCGACAACGCGGTCGAGTACTTCGTCTCCTACTACGACTACTACCAGCCTGAGGCCTACGTCCCCCAGACCGACACCTACATCGAGAAGGACTCCTCGATCAACGACGAGGTGGAGCGGCTGCGGCACTCGGCCACGAACTCGCTGCTGACGCGGCGCGACACCATCGTGGTCGCCTCGGTGTCCTGCATCTACGGGCTGGGCACACCCCAGGAGTACGTGGACCGGATGGCCTCCCTGTCAGTGGGCATGGAGGTCGACCGCGACGATCTGCTGCGCAAGCTGGTCGAGATGCAGTACACCCGCAACGACGTGGCGTTCACCCGCGGCACCTTCCGGGTACGCGGCGACACCGTCGAGATCATCCCGGTCTATGAGGAGCTGGCGATCCGCATCGAGATGTTCGGTGACGAGATCGAGCGGCTGCTCACCCTGCACCCGCTCACCGGCGAGGTCCTGGGCGAGGCGGAGGAGATGTTCATCTTCCCCGCCTCCCACTACGTCGCCGGGCCCGAGCGCATGGAACGCGCGATCGCCGCCATCGAGGCCGAGCTCGCAACACGCCTTTCCGAGCTGGAGGCCCAGGGCAAGCTGCTGGAGGCTCAGCGGCTGCGGATGCGCACCACCTACGACATCGAGATGCTGCGCCAGGTGGGGACCTGCTCGGGAATCGAGAACTACTCGCGGCACTTCGACGAGCGCGAACCCGGAAGCGCCCCCAACACCCTGCTCGACTACTTCCCCGAGGACTTCCTGCTCGTGGTGGACGAGTCCCACGTGACCGTCCCCCAGATCGGCGGCATGTACGAGGGCGACGCCTCCCGCAAGCGGACCCTGGTCGACCACGGCTTCCGGCTGCCCTCGGCCCTGGACAACCGGCCGCTGAAGTGGGCGGAGTTCACCGAGCGGATCGGCCAGACCGTGTACCTGTCGGCCACACCGGGCTCCTATGAGCTGCAGCAGAGCGGCGGAGACGTGGTCGAGCAGGTCATCCGCCCCACCGGCCTGGTCGACCCCGAGGTCGTGGTCAAACCGACCGAAGGCCAGATCGACGACCTGGTGCACGAGATCCGCGAGCGCGCCGAGCGCGAGGAGCGGGTCCTGGTGACCACGCTGACCAAGAAGATGGCCGAGGACCTCACCGACTACTTCGCCGAACTGGACATCCGGGTGCGCTACCTGCACAGCGAGGTCGACACGCTGCGCCGCGTGGAGCTGCTGCGCGAACTGCGGGTGGGCGAGTTCGACGTCCTGGTCGGCATCAACCTGCTGCGCGAGGGCCTGGACCTGCCCGAGGTGTCGCTGGTGGCGATCCTGGACGCGGACAAGGAGGGGTTCCTGCGTTCGGCCACGTCGCTGATCCAGACGATCGGGCGGGCCGCTCGCAACGTCGCCGGACAGGTCCACATGTACGCCGACCAGGTCACCGACTCCATGCGCGAGGCCATCGACGAGACCAACCGGCGCCGCGCCAAGCAGCTGGCCTACAACGACGAGCACGGCATCGACCCGCAGCCGCTGCGCAAGAAGATCGCCGACATCCTGGACTCCCTGGCCCGCGAGGACGTTGACACCGAGGAGCTGATGAGCTCCGGCTACCGGGGCGCCGGCAAGGGCCGGGCGCCGGTGCCCAAGCTGTCGGCGGCGGCGACGGGGGAGCGCTCCACGGCCATCGAGCAGCTGCCGCGCGCCGAACTCGCCGACCTGATCGACCAGTTGGGGGAGCAGATGCACCAGGCAGCGGCCGACCTGCAGTTCGAGCTCGCGGCCCGGCTGCGCGACGAGATCAAGGAGCTCAAGCGCGAGCTGCGCGGGATGGACGCCGCGGGGATCGGCTGAGTCGGCCGGGGCCGATCGCGCCGCCTCCTCGCCGACTGGGGAGACCGATACGGCGTCCGGGCGGATGCGCCGCGGGGCTGGGGCGGTGTGCGTGCGCGAGGTCGATGACCGATCGGATACGGTAGTGCCGTCGGTATTGCTCCTCTGAAATTGCACAGCGACAATCGCGAAACAAATTCACCAACATTGCCTCATATGCCGGGTGAAGATGAGCGTGAGACGCTACCGTGATTGTGCTTACAAAACGACGGTAAGTGACCGCGAACTCGGTTCTGGCCAACTGTGCCACCGAGGCGAGACACGGGCGCGTGGGGTATGTGTGGCCAGGGAGGTGGGATGGGCGGTTACGTCGCCCGGGTACGGCAGGATGACCTGCCCAGCGGCAGTGCTGAATTCGAACTGCTGGTGCAGTCGGTGGCGCAGCGGTGGAAGGCGATCGATCCGCTGCTGCCCGCGCCGTCTCACCCGCGCCCGAGCCCCTATCCACTGCTGACCGTCAGCGACGAGTCGGGCCGTCCGGTGGCGACGGGGACGATGCGCTACTCCTGGTACCAGCCCGGCGAGGTCGGCCGTACATGGGGCGTACCCGACCAGCACTGGCTCACCCCGATCGTCGGCGGCCCCGACCCCGGGCGCGCCCTCGACTCGCTGCTCTCCAGTTGGCGGGACCAGCTGGCGGAGCTGCCCACCGGTACCGGTTCGGAGTCCGCCGCACAGCTCGTCTGGCCCGCGCGCGATATCAGCGGCGTCCTCCCCCTGCAGCAGCACGGTCTGCAGCCCTACAGCGTCCTGGCGGCCCGTCAGCGCCGCAGGGGCGTTCCGCCGTCCCTGCCCCCGCGCGACGTCTCCATCCGGCTCGCCGACGGCCAGGACCTGCCGCAGGTGGTGAGCCTGCTCATGGAGGAGCACCGCTACGAACAGTACTTCGGCGGAGTGTTCATCCAGGCGGAGACCGCCGAGCAGACCCGGCGCGTTGCAGCGCGGGCACTCACCCGGTCGCCTTCGTGGATCTGGCTGGCCGAGCGGCGCGGCCGCCCGGTCGGGCTGGTCTGGGTCTCCCCGCCCGACCGTGCCCGATGGGCGGAACCGCTGGTCAGCGCTGCTCCCGTTGCGCACATCGGGTACGCCGTCGTGGCCGAGGAGGAGCGCGGGAACGGGATCGGTACGGCCCTCATCGGCCAGGCCCACCAGGCGCTGGACACCCACGGCGCCGCGGTGACACTGCTCAACTACGCGATGATGAACCCGTTGTCCGGCCCGTTCTGGAACCGCATGGGGTACCGGCCGATCTGGACGACGTGGGAGATCCGCCCGGCACTCGCGATGCGCTGACGCGCCGCCCCGCGGCCACAAGAGCAGCCGCCCAAGAGGCCTGATACCGGCGATGGCTATGCTGACCGCGAATGATCAGGGCGGACCAGGCATGAGGTGAGCGCGCTATGGCGGCCGAACATGTGGAGATCGTCGAGGTCGGGCCGCGGGACGGCCTGCAGAACGAGGACAGGCCGCTCTCCGTTGAGGAGAAGGTCGAACTGATCGACCGCGTCGCCGCCGCGGGGGCCCGCCGCATCGAAGCGGTGAGCTTTGTCAACCCGCGCCGCGTGCCGCAGATGGCCGGTGCCGAGGAGGTCATGGCGGGCCTGGACCGCACCTTCGGGGCCTCCTACATCGGCCTGGTACTGAACCGCAAAGGGCTGGACCGCGCGCTGGAGGCGGGCGTCGACGAGGTCAACGTGGCGGTCCCGGCCACCGACGAGTTCTGCCGCCGCAACCAGGGCTGCTCGGTGGCGGAGATGCTGGCGGCCTACGAGGACATCGCGGCCGCCGCCGCGGCGGCCGCGATGCCGGTGAGCGTGACGGTCTCCACGGCGTTCGGCTGCCCGTTCGAGGGGGAGACCGCGCCGGAGCGCGTGGTGGAGATCGCCCGGCGGGCGGCGGCCGCCGGTGCGGTGGAGATCGCGATCGCCGACACCATCGGCGTGGGCGTGCCGCGGCAGGTCGCCGACCTGCTGCCGCGGGTGCGCGAAACCGCGGACGGGGCGCGGCTGCGCTGCCACTTCCACAACACCCGCAATACCGGCTACGCCAACGCGCTCACCGCCTATGAGAATGGCGCCACGGTACTCGATTCGAGCGTCGGCGGGTTCGGCGGCTGCCCGTTCGCGCCGGGCGCAACCGGAAACATCGCCACCGAGGACCTCGTCTACATGCTGCAGCGCAGCGGCGTGGAGACCGGCATCGGACTCGATGCGATGGCGCGGACCGGCACGTGGCTGGGATCCCGGCTGGGCAAGGAGCCGCCGGCCCTGCTGGGCCGGGCCGGCGGCTTTCCCGGCTGACCCGCTACGGCTCCGCCGCCCCCGTGACCGGAGCCGGATCAGCGACGCGCCCCCGCATCCGCGCGGGTGTCCACGGGCGGCGGAGGGCCGGGGCGAGCGGCTGTCACCGCGGCCGGATTCCTCCCCGGCGCCGTTGCCCTGTTATCCTGGTGGCCCGTGGAGTCCGAGGGCAGCGGGTGACCGACACCGCCCCGCCGGAACCGGACACCGCACGGATCACCTGCCGGTTCGGGCGGTCCGTAGCCATTCGACCACGGGAGCACCTTTTGGCATCCGCCGCGAGTACCAAACACCTTTTCGTCACCGGCGGCGTCGCCTCCAGTCTCGGGAAAGGCCTGACCGCTTCCAGCCTGGGACGGCTGCTGAAATCGCGTGGGCTGCGGGTCACCATGCAGAAACTCGATCCCTACCTCAACGTCGACCCGGGGACGATGAACCCTTTCCAGCACGGCGAGGTGTTCGTCACCGACGACGGTGCCGAGACCGATCTCGACATCGGGCACTATGAGCGGTTCCTCGACACCGAACTCTCCGCGTCGGCCAACGTCACCACGGGCCAGATCTACTCCAGCGTGATCGCCAAAGAGCGCCAGGGCGCCTACCTCGGCGACACCGTGCAGGTCATCCCGCACATCACCAACGAGATCAAGGCGCGGATCTATGCGATGGAGGCGGCCGACGTCGACATCGTCATCACCGAGATCGGCGGCACGGTCGGCGACATCGAGTCGCAGCCCTTCCTGGAGGCCGCCCGGCAGATCCGGCACGAGATCGGCCGGGAGAACTGCTTCTTCCTGCACATTTCGCTGCTGCCGTTCCTCGGCCCCGCCGGTGAGCTCAAGACCAAGCCGACCCAGCACTCCGTGGCCGCGCTGCGCAGCATCGGTATCCAGCCCGACGGGATCGTGTGCCGCTCGGACCGGCCCATCTCACAGAGCCTGAAGAGCAAGATCAGCCTCATGTGCGATGTGGACGAGGGCGGGGTGGTCTCCACCCCCGACGCCCCCTCGATCTATGACATCCCCAAGGTGCTGCACCGCGAAGGGCTGGACGCCTATGTCGTGCGCCGCTTGGGCCTGGCGTTTCGCGACGTCGACTGGACCGAGTGGGACGACCTGCTGCGCCGGGTGCACCAGCCCGACCACGAGGTCACGATCGCGCTGGTCGGCAAGTACATCGACCTGCCCGACGCCTACCTGTCGGTGACCGAGGCGCTGCGCGCGGGCGGGTTCGCCGCGAAGACGCGGGTCAACATCCGGTGGGTGGCCAGCGACGACTGCGAAACCGAGGAGGGCGCCGAACAGGAACTCGGCGGTGTCCACGGCGTGCTGATCCCCGGCGGGTTCGGCGTGCGCGGAATCGAGGGCAAACTGGGCGCGATCCGCTACGCCCGCGAACGGGGGATTCCGCTGCTGGGCATCTGCCTCGGCCTGCAGTGCATGGTCATCGAGTACGCCCGCGACGTCGTCGGCCTGGCGGGTGCCAACAGCGCCGAGTTCGACGACAAGGCCACGGACCAGGTCATCGCGACCATGGCGGATCAGACCGACGTCGTCGCCGGAGAACGGGGCATGGGCGGCACGATGCGGCTGGGGCTGTACCCGGCCGAGCTGGCCGAGGGCTCCGTGGCGCGCGAAGTCTACGGTGCGGCGCGGGTCTCCGAGCGCCACCGGCACCGGTTCGAGGTGAGCAACGCCTACCGCCGGCAGCTGGAGGAGGCCGGGCTGGTGTTCTCCGGCCTCTCGCCCGATGGCAGGCTCGTGGAGTACGTCGAACTTCCGCGCGAGCAGCACCCCTTCTTCGTCGGCACCCAGGCGCACCCGGAACTGCGTTCGCGCCCGACCCGCGCCCACCCGCTGTTCAACGGCCTGGTCCGCGCCGCTCTCGACCGTGCGGGTGAGCGGGAGTGAGCCGGGCAGCGGCTTTCGGATCCGCGGAGGAGCCCTCTCGGGGCGCAGGCGATCCCGAGGAGCAGCCCACGATCGCCGACCGCCCGGAGGAATGGGAGACCGTGGAGGGTTCGGAGCCCTTCCGCGGGGCCAAGACGTCCCTGCGGCTGGACCGGGTGCGCATGCCCGGGATCGACGGATCCGAGGTGGTGTCCAGGGAGTACATGGAGCACCCCGGGGCGGTGGCCGCGGTCGCGCTGGACGGCGACGGCCGTGTCCTGCTGCTGTCCCAGTACCGCCACCCGGTGCGGCACCGGATGTGGGAGCTGCCCGCCGGAATACGTGACGAGGCCGGCGAACCGCCGGTGCGCACCGCCCAGCGCGAGCTGCTGGAGGAGGCCGGCTACCGCGCCGACCACTGGCACGAACTCGTCGGGTTCTTCCCGTCCACGGGGTTCTCCTCCGAACGCATCCAGGTCTACCTGGCCCGGGGCCTCACCAAGGTCCCAGACGCCGAGGTCGGCTTCCACCGTGTCCATGAGGAGGCCGACATGGAGCTCGTCTGGCTGCCGCTGGAGGACGCGCTGACGGCCGTGATGGCGGACCGCATCCACAACGCCGCCACCGTCATCGGCGTCCTCTCCGCCTCCATCGCCGCCCGCGACGGCTTCGCCACCCTGACCCCGGCAGCGGTCTGACCCGGTGTTGCGGAAGCGAGGGTGGTAGGAGCGGGGCTGCCGGTGAAGTCCCGGCAACCCGAAAACCCGAAATTCCACTCGGGCACGCCGTCCATGCGGATCCATCGGGCAATGGCCGATCACTGCTCTGCCGGGACGAATACTGTCTATAGTGGAGGAGAAGCGGGTCGAGTAAGGAGATCATCTGATGGCGATGCCTGTTTCGCACGCGGAACATGATCTCGCCGCGGTCGCCGATCACTTGACCCCTCCCGAGGGGTATCGGGTCGAGATCATCGAAGGGAATCTGGTCGTGTCTCCGGCCCCCGTGGGCCCGCATATCAAGATCGCCTCCCGGCTGCAGTACGCTCTGCGTGGACTGCTGCCGAGCGATCTGGAGATCGCCCAGACCACCACCCTGCTCGTCCCTGCTACCGGGGAGCGCTACGTGCCCGATCTGGTGGTGCTTCCCGACGTGCTGTTGGACGAGCGGATCTGGAAATTCCCTGCGACGGATGCGTTGCTCACGGTGGAGATCACCTCGCCGGGTAACGCGGACACCGACCGGGTGAAGAAGCCTCGAGGGTATGCGCTTGGGGATGTTCCGGCGTACCTGCTGATCGACACCGAACACGAGCAGTGGACGCTGTTCGAAGAGCCGGAGAACGCTGTCTACCAGCGGCAGACGCAGGTGAAAACCGGTGCGAAGCTCGCCCTGCCGCACCCCTTCACGGGGCCGATCGACACCGGCCGCATCGCCTGAGCGTTCGAAGAACCCGCCCCTTTGCCACCGCTGTCTCCGCCGTAGGCGGACTCTGTCCGCTTTTCCCACTTGGTGGGGTATCGCCGTGTCTCCCCGGGAAATCTGGGCGGCTATGGCATCATCTTCCCCGGAAACAGGGGAAGTCAGGTGATCGCGACGGTAGTCGAGCAGCACGGTCCTCACAGCGCGGAGCCCGGCCCCGCGCTGGTTTCGGCGGTGCGCGGCTACCTCGACCACCTCACCGTGGAGCGCGGCCTGGCCGCCAACACCCTCAGTTCCTACCGTCGCGACCTACGGCGCTACCTGGCGTTTCTGGCGGAGTGCGGGATCGCCTCCCTGGCTGCGGTGAGCGAATCCGACGTCAGCGAATTCCTCCGGCGGCTGCGCGAAGGCGACGACACCCACCCGCCACTGGGCGGCAACTCCGCCGGGCGGGCGGTTGTGGCGGTGCGCGGGCTGCACCGCTTCGCGCTGCGCGAGGGACTCACCGCGGGGGATCCCGCGCGCGAGGTCCGGCCTCCATCGCCGACGCGCCGCCTGCCCAAGGCGGTGTCGCTGGAGGCGATCGAAGCACTGCTGGCGGCGGTCGGTTCGGCGGACCCGCGTGCGCTGCGCGACCGGGCCCTGCTGGAACTGCTGTACGGCACGGGTGCGCGGATCTCCGAGGCGGTCGGGTTGGACGTCGACGACATCGCCCGCCTGGTGGAACCGGAGGAGACCGAACCGCTGGATGCGGAGCAGGGGGTCAGCGTCGTCCGGTTCCGCGGCAAGGGCGGCAAGGAGCGGCTGGTGCCGGTCGGCCGGTTCGCCCGGCGCGCCATCGACGACTACCTGGTCCGCGCCCGTCCGGTGCTGGCGGCTTCGGGGCACGGTACCGCCGCCCTCTTCCTGAACGCGCGCGGCGGTCGGCTGACCCGGCAGGGGGCCTGGGCGGTCCTGCGGGCGGCTGCCGCACGGGCCGGGCTCAGCAACGTGTCACCGCACACGCTGCGGCATTCGTTCGCCACCCATCTTCTCGACGGCGGTGCCGACGTGCGGGTCGTCCAAGAACTCCTGGGGCACGCCTCGGTGACCACGACCCAGGTGTACACGCTGGTCACCGTGGACCGCCTGAGGGAGGTCTACGCGGCCAGCCATCCCCGCGCGAACGCGGCGCGGTGAGCGGAGCCACCGGTGCTGATTCGCAGAGCGTGGTGGCTCGGGCGGTGGAGTGAGGCAGGAGTCGTGAGCGCGGTGGGGGCGGACTGGTGTGTTCCACGGCCGGTGAACCCGTAGAGTGTCGCGTTGAACGACCCTATGCCGACGTTCTAGAGTCGCGGCACGACGGGTTGTTGCTGTCGACATATTGAGTTTTTCCGACGGCCGGTCGGCCGGTACGCCCGATCGTCTGGTCATGGCCGGTCCGTAGGGAGGTCAAGGGTTGTGAGCTGGTCGGAATACGGCGATGCGGAGACGGCGAACGCCGCTCCCATCGGCGAGGACGCACCGGAGGGATCGGCGAGCAGCCCTTGGGGGGAAACACACAGCACGGGGGCGGCACTGCAAGCGAACAGACCCAAACCGGAATTCCCGGAGCCGGAGCCGGTGGATTCCCACGGCCCGGCACGCATCGTGGCGCTGTGCAACCAGAAGGGCGGCGTCGGTAAGACCACCACGACCATCAACCTCGGCGCGGCCATCGCGGAGTACGGCAGGCGGGTCCTGCTCGTCGACTTCGACCCGCAGGGCGCGCTGTCCGTCGGGCTGGGCCGACTCGATCCCCGTGAACTCGACCTGACCGTGTACAACCTGCTCATGCAGCGCGATGTCACGGTCGAGGACGTGCTGCTCAAGACCGACGTCGACGGCCTCGACCTCATTCCGAGCAACATCGACCTGTCCGCGGCCGAGGTCCAGCTGGTGGGCGAGGTGGCCCGCGAGCAGATGCTCGCCCGTGCGCTGCGCCCGGTGATCGACGACTACGACGTCGTCCTCATCGACTGCCAGCCGTCGCTGGGCCTGCTCACCGTGAACGCGCTCACCGCTGCCGACGGGGTCATCGTGCCGCTGGAGTGCGAGTTCTTCGCGCTGCGCGGTGTCGCCCTGCTCATGGACACCATCCAGAAGGTCCAGGAGCGGCTGAACGAGCGGCTGGTCATCGACGGCTTCCTCGGAACCATGTACGACCCGCGCACGCTGCACGCGCGCGAGGTACTGGCGACCATCATCGACGGATTCGGCGATCAGGTGTACGGCACCGTCATCAACCGGACCGTCCGCTTCCCCGACGCCACCGTCGCAGGAGAACCCATCACCCGGTTCGACTCGTCTTCGGCGGGAGCCAACGCGTACCGGGATCTAGCCAAGGAGGTGCTGGCCAGGTGGCCAATCAGCGGTCACGACGCGTGATCCTGCCGGGAGCCGACGAGCTGTTCTTCCGCCCGTCCGAGCCCGCTGGGCCTGAGCCCGCACCCCGATTGGACGATTCACCGGCGGCCCCCGCCGCGCAGCCCGCACCCGCCAAGAGCCGGACGCGGGTGCGGCAGACGCGCGCGCCGCGGTCCAGCGGTCGGCAGCGCCACGACGAGAAGATCACGGTCTACATCTCCGCGCCCGAACTTCTCGCCTTGGAGCAGGCCCGGTTGACGCTGCGCGCCGACCACGGCCTCACAGCCGACCGGGGCAGGATCGTCCGCGAGGCCGTGGCCGTGCTGCTCGCCGACTTCGAGGAGTACGGCGACTCCAGCATGCTGGTGCAGCGGCTGACCGGCGAGTGACCGGACATCGGTCGGACGCCGCCAGAAGGAAGACCGTGCCCACGACAGTCGTCGCCGCATGAGCGCTGGGGAGTCCGAGAAGGCCGGAGAGGAGGAGGCCGCCGAAGGTGGCTTCCAGGTGCACCTGGACAACTTCGAAGGCCCCTTCGACCTGCTGCTGGGGTTGATCTCCAAGCACAAGCTGGACATCACCGAAGTGTCGCTGTCGAAGGTCACCGACGAGTTCATCGCCCACATCACGGCGCTCGGTGACATCTGGGACCTGGACCAGGCCAGCCACTTCCTGCTGGTGGCGGCCACGCTGCTGGACCTCAAAGCGGCGCGGCTGCTGCCGCGGGGGGAGATCGAGGACGAGGCCGACCTCGCCCTGCTGGAGGCGCGCGACCTGCTGTTCGCGCGGCTGCTGCAGTACCGCGCCTACAAGGAGGTCGCGGCCGTGTTCGCCGGCCGGATCGGTGCGCAGGGGCGCCGCTTTCCGCGTGCGGTGCGGTTGGAGCCGCGGTTCGCCGAGTCCCGGCCGGACGTGTTCATCAGGCTGGGGCCGCAGGAGTTCGCCGCGCTGGCCGCGCGGACACTTGCGCCCAAGGAGCCGCCGAGCGTCCCCGTCACCCACATCCACCAGGCCAGGACATCAGTACGCGAACAGGCGGCCCTGGTGGTGGAGGCGTTGCGGGCCGATGGAACGCTGACGTTCGCGCAGCTGACGGCCGACTGCACCGGTACCTTCGAGGTCGTGGCGCGGTTTCTGGCTCTACTGGAGCTGTACCGCGAGGCCAACGTCGGCTTCGATCAGCCCGAGCCGCTCGGGGAACTGACCGTGACCTGGACCGGCAGCACCGAAGGCGCGGTCGCGGTCGCCGACGAGTACGAAGACGTGGACAAGGACGGCGAAAGCGAGGAGCGGACGTGAGTGCGGGGGAGGACACCGCGGCAAAGCGGCGGGCCGACGGCGGCGCGCACGCCGAACTGCGGCGCGGTCTGGAAGCGGTGCTGATGGTGGTGGACCAGCCGGTCGCCGAGTACGACCTCGCGCGCGCCTTCGACCGCCCGGTGCAGACCATCGCCGCGGCGCTGGCCGAACTCTCCCAGGAATACACCGACCAGGGGCGGGGCTTTGATCTGCGCCAGGTGGCCGAAGGGTGGCGCGTCTACACCCGGCCCGAGTGCGCGGACATCGTCGAGCACTTCCTCAAGGAGGGCCAGGAGGTGCGGCTGACCCAGGCCGCACTGGAGACCATGGCGGTCGTCGCCTACCGTCAGCCGGTCTCGCGCGGCCGCGTCTCGGCTGTACGGGGTGTGAACTGTGATGGAGTTATGCGTACCCTCGTATTGAGAGGACTGATCGAAGAGGCCGGGCACGACCCGGAGTCGGGCGCGCTGCTCTACCGCACCACGAACTACTTCCTGGAGCGTCTCGGCCTGCGCAGCCTCGACGAACTTCCCGATCTGGCGCCATTCCTGCCTGACGACATCGAAGGTTTAGACGACACCGGTGAGCACACCACATAACAACTCCAGGTCCCGCGGTGCGCGGGACTCCCACGGCCGGCGCGGTGAGCGCGGCCCCAACGCCCCGCGCGGTGAGCGCGGCGACACCTCCCGGTCCGAGCGCGCGCAGCGCCGGGACGACCGGGGCGATCGGAGTGACCAGAACACCCGAGGCGGCCGCCGCGGCGACGACCGCCAGGATCGGGGCCGGCGCCAGAACGTGCGCGGCCGCGTCGAGCGGGGCTCCTCCCGCGCGGACGACCGTTCCCCCCGGCGGGAGGGGCGCGGTGAACGCGGCCCGTCCCACCGCGATGGCCGCGGGTCCCCCCGGTCCGAAGGCCAGGACCGGGACCGCCGCCGCGGCGACCGTGCCCGCGATGACCGTGCCCGCGGCGACCGTGCCCGTGATGACCGTGCCCGTGATGACCGTGGCTCGCGCCGTTCCGCCAAAGCCCAGGGGAGCCGCGGACCCCGCACGCCGGATCGCGCACCGTCCGCGCGCGGCCGCCGCGACAGCGGCGTTCCGCGTGGCGGCGGCCGCACCGAGCGCGGCCTGTCCGCGGCGGCACGGGCGCGGCTGAACACCTTGCGCGCGGAGTACGACCCGCGTGACGAGGACCGCGGCGCCGGCGATCAGCGCGACACCTATGCCGACGTACCGGGCGGAATCAGGTTGCAAAAGGCCCTCGCGCAGGCGGGCGTGGCCAGTCGGCGCGCCAGCGAGGAGCTGATCGTGGCGGGCCGGGTCTCGGTCGACGGCCAGGTCGTCCGCCGCTTCGGTGCCCGCGTGGACCCGGAGAAGTCGGAGATCCGCGTCGACGGTATGCGTGTGGCCACCGCTCCCGACCTGCTCTACTTCGCGTTGAACAAGCCGCGCGGCGTGGTGAGCACGATGTGGGATCCGGAGGGCCGCCCCACGCTGGCCGACTACGCCGGGCAGACCGAGGAGCGCCTCTTCCACGTCGGCCGCCTCGACACCGAGACCGAAGGGCTGATCCTGCTCACCAATGACGGCGAGCTCGCCAACCGGCTCACCCACCCCCGCTACAAGGTCGTCAAGACCTACATCGCGAAGGTGCCGGGCCCGGTGCCGCGCGAGGTGGTCCGTGAGGTCCGCAGCGGGGTCGAACTGGACGACGGGCCGGTCGAGGTGGACGCGTTCCGCGTCGTGGACAATCTGGAGCCGAAGGCGCTCGTGGAGATCCAGTTGCACGAGGGGCGCAAGCACATCGTGCGGCGACTGCTGGACGCCGTGGGCCATCCCGTCTCGGACCTGGCACGCACGCAGGTCGGCCCGATCGACCTGAAGGCGCTGAAGCCGGGCACCATGCGGGCGCTGACCGCGAAGGAGATCAGCGAGCTCTACACTGCCGCCGGGATGTGAGATCCCGGTCGGCGGCAGAACCCGACGGTGCAGGACCCAGCGAAAGGGGCAGGGCGACAGTGGCAGTACGAGCGATCAGGGGAGCGGTGCAGGTGGACGCGGACGAGCGCGGTCTCGTCCTGGAGGCCACCGCCGAGCTGGTTTCGGAGGTCGTCCGGCGCAATGAGCTGTCCACCGATGACGTGATCAGTGTGCTTTTCACCGCAACCCCGGATCTGACGTCGGAGTTTCCGGCGCTGGCAGCGCGTGAGCTCGGCTTCACCGATGTGCCGCTGATGTGCGCGACCGAGATCGCTGTGCCGCGCGCTCTGCCGCGCGTGGTACGGCTGATGGCCCACGTGGAGACCGACAAGGCCCGCGACGAACTCCAGCACGTCTATCTGCGCGGGGCCCAGGCACTGCGGCTGGATATCGCCCAGTGACCTCCCCGCCTGAAGGCGGTGGCTTCCCAGCCCGGCCAGCCCAGCCCGACCGGGCCGGGCCGGCGGTCGTTTCCGCCCTGCCGGGGCGGGCCGCGGCCTCATGGCGCCCCGCACAAGGCTCTGCCCCGGGGAAAGGGCGCCGCAGCGTAGAGCGCCGGGTGCTCTACGCTGAGGAGATCATGAATCCGAACGGACCACGGGGGGAGCAGTGAGCAGGATCGGGCGCGCCGTCGTGGCGGGTGCCGGGCTGATCGGGACATCGATCGCTCTCGCGCTGCGCGAGCACGGTGTCGAGGTGCGGCTCAGCGACCCCGATCCGGCAGCGCTCCGGCTGGCCTGCGACCTCGGCGCCGGTGGCCCGTTCGATCCCGCCGCCGACCGCCCCGCCGACATCGCGATCATCGCGGCACCGCCTTCCGCTGTTCCCGCTGTACTCCGCGACATCCAGGACCGCGGCCTCGCCCACGTCTACACCGACGCCGCCAGTGTGAAGGACGGCGTGATAACCGAAGCCGAACGGCTGGGCTGCGACCTGTCCACCTTCGTCCCCGGCCACCCCATGGGCGGCCGGGAGAAAAGCGGCCCCAGCGCCGCCCGCTCCGACCTCTTCCTCGGCCGCTCCTGGGCGCTGTGCCCCACCGGCAAAACGGACCCGGGCGCCGTCGCCACGGTGACCGAGCTGGCGCGGATATGCGGCGCCGAACCGCTGACCATCGACGCCGCGGCGCATGACCGTGCCGTCGCCCTTGTCTCGCACGCGCCGCACGTCGCCTCCGCGGCGGTCGCGGCGCGGCTGCTCGGCGCGGACACGGCCGCACTCGCGTTGGCGGGGCAGGGCCTGCGCGATGTCACGCGCATCGCCGGCGGGGACCCGCACCTGTGGGTGGAGATCCTCCGGCACAACGCCGGACCGGTCGCCCAAGTGCTCCAGGAGGTCGCCGCGGACCTGGCCGGGGCCGCCCGCGCGCTCCGCGCGGCCGATCCCGCAGGCGCCCCCGTGCAGGGGCTGCTGGACCGCGGCAGACGCGGACACGACGCCATCCCCGGCAAGCACGGTGCCCAGCGCACCCCCGACTACGCGGTGGTCCCGGTGGTGATCCCGGATGAGCCCAACGCTTTGGGCCGGCTCTTCGCCGCCGCGGGCGAGGCGGGGATCAACATCGAAGACGTGCGGATCGACCACTCCCCGGGGCTCCCGGTCGGCGTCGCGCAGCTGTCGGTCCTGCCCGGTGCCGTGGCCGACCTGGCGCGTGCGCTGGCCGAGCGCGGCTGGTCGGTACACGCCTGAGAGGCCCGCGGCATCGGCCGGGAGGCAGAGCGCGATGCGGTCGGCCGGCGCGGGCGGAGCACGGGGTGCGCGCCTGTAGGCTGAACCGTTGAGACGGGACGCCGACAACCATCCGGGAGACAGGCACGTGAGCGCGCAGGGCAACGCCGAGGGAATCGTCATCGCCATCGACGGTCCCTCCGGGTCGGGCAAATCCAGCACGGCCAAGGGCGTGGCCACGGCACGCGACCTCGCCTACCTCGACACCGGAGCGATGTATCGCGCCATGACCTGGTGGATGCTCAGGCACCAGATCGATGTGGCCGACGCGGCGGCCGTCGCTGAGGCGGCATGGCGTCCGGTCATCAGCATGGGCACGGACCCATCGTCCCCCACGGTCCAGGTGGACGGCACCGATGTCGCCCGTGCGATCAGGGAGGACACCGTCACAGCCAACGTCAGCGCCGTCAGCGCCGTGCCGGCGGTACGCGACAGGCTCGTCGCCATGCAGCGCGAGATCATCACCCGGGCACGGAGCGAGGCGGGCGGCATCGTCGTCGAGGGGCGCGACATCACGACCGTCGTCGCTCCCGACGCTCCCGTCAAGCTCTACCTGACCGCCAGCGCCGAGGCGCGCGCGCAGCGGCGCAGCAAGGAAACACAGACGGGCGACATCGCGGCGACCCAGGCCGACCTGGCCCGCCGCGATATGCTCGACTCCAGCCGCGAGATGTCCCCGCTGACACAGACCGAGGACGCGCTGGAACTGGAGACGACCGGGCTGACCCTGGACGAGGTCATCGCCATCGTGGTCAAACTCGCCGACGAGGCAGTGGGAGCTGAGGAGGGCTCCGCCGCGCTCTAGCCGTCGGCTGAGCGCTTGTGCCCGCTGGGCAGCAGACAACCCGTCCCCGCGGCACGCATCCTGGGCGCGCGGGGGCGACGTACCGGGAGCCGAGAAATGAGCCAGAACACCAATGCGCCCTTTGGCGCGCCCTTCGAGGACGACGGCGGCGAGGAGAGTGCGGTCAAGCCGGTGGTGGCCGTCGTCGGCCGGCCCAATGTCGGAAAGTCATCCCTGGTCAACAGGGTCATCGGGCGGCGCGAGGCCGTAGTGGAGGATGTGCCCGGTGTGACCCGGGACCGGGTGGCCTACGACGCCTCCTGGCAGGGTCGGGAGTTCACCCTTGTGGACACCGGCGGGTGGGAGACCAGTGCCAGCGGACTGGCCGCCATGGTCGCTCGCCAAGCCGAATACGCCGCCCAGACGGCTGATGTGGTCCTGTTCGTCGTGGACGCCACCGTCGGCATCACCGACACGGACGAAGCCGTTACCCGTGTGCTGCGCGCGACCAGGAAACCGGTCGTGCTGGCGGCCAACAAGGTCGACGGCGAACTGCAAGAGGCCGACGCCCTGGTGCTGTGGAACCTGGGCGTGGGTCAGCCCTACCCGGTGAGCGCGCTGCACGGGCGCGGATCCGGCGACCTGCTCGACGCGGTGCTCGCGGAACTCCCGGACCGGCCCGCCGAGGACGGCCGGGAGGACCGGGAGGACGGGCCGCGCAGGGTCGCGCTCCTGGGCCGGCCCAACGTCGGAAAATCCAGCCTGCTCAACCGGCTCGCCGGAGAGGACCGGGTGGTCGTCGACGCGGTGGCCGGAACCACGCGCGATGCAGTGGACGAACTCGTCGAACTCGGCGGACGCACCTGGAAGTTCATCGACACGGCGGGGATCCGCCGCCGGTTCCGTGCGCTGCAGGGCGCCGACTACTACGCCACCATGCGCACATCCTCGGCCCTGGAGCGAGCCGAAGTCGCCGTCGTCTTGATGGACGTCAGCGAGCCGCTGGCCGAGCAGGACATCCGGGTCGTCGAGCAGACCGTTGAGGCCGGCCGTGCCCTGGTGCTGGCCTTCAACAAATGGGACACCCTCGACGAGGAGCGCCGGTACTACCTGGAAAAAGAGATCGACCGGCAGCTCTCCCGGGTCTCCTGGGCTCCGCGGGTCAACATCTCCGCGAAAACGGGGCGGCACGTGGAGAAGCTCGTCCCGGCCATCGAGACCGGACTGGCCGCCTGGGACGCCCGGATTCCGACGGGGCGGTTGAACAGCTGGCTCAAGGATCTCGTAGCGGCCACACCGCCGCCGGTGCGCGGGGGCAGGCAGCCCAAGATCCTGTTCGCCACCCAGGCCGACGCCCGGCCGCCGCACTTCATCCTGTTCACCACGGGTTTCCTGGAGGACGGTTACCGGCGCTTCATCGAACGCCGGCTCCGCGAGGACTTCGGTTTCGAAGGAAGCCCGATCCGGATCAGCATGCGCATCCGGGAGAAGAAGGGCACGGGGAAGGCGTCCAAGGGAAGCCCCCGCCCCGACCGGAACCGCTGACCGGGCCGTGCCCCTTTTTCCGGATCAGTCCGCTCTACCAGCGGCTCCACCAGGGGGAGCGGTTGGTGTCACGGGCGGCCGCTCCGGCGTGCGCGGGTTCACCCCGCAGGATCCGCCGTCCGGGGACCGTTTCCGTCCGGGAGCTCGATCGGCGGGAACGCCAGCACGGAACCGGTAGCGGACCGGGCCGCGGGAGGTCCGTGCACCAGTTTGCGAACGGGTTCGGGCACATCGCGCTGTAGGAGCATCAGCATCGCGTCATCAGCGGAGCGGTCTCTGCTGTGCCGCAGGAGGTCGGATCTCAACGCGTCCAGCAGCGCTCCCGGGTCGCTGTCGTTCAGGGCCGACACGCGCGCGGGAAAAGGGTAGAAGCAGCCGTTCTCGTCGCGTGCCTCGGTTACGCCGTCGGTGTAGAGCAGAATGCGGTCATCCGGGTGTAAGGACAGGAAGGTGGTCTCACACCGGCCCTCGTTGAAATCGAGCAGGCCCAGAGGAGGCGATGGCGGGGCGGATTCCACGAAGGTCACCTGCTTGCCGCGGAGCAGAAGGGGCACCGGGTGGCCGCACGACACGAATTCCGCCCGGTCGACGTCGCCGCTGATGGCCGCGATGAGCGCGGTGGCGAACCTGCCGTCGTCCCGGCCGTGGGCCAGAAGCGCGTTCAGGTGCGTGGCCACACCGGACAGTGTCCGCTCGTGCTGGGCCAGTTCATGGAACGCGTGCAGGATCCGGGAGGCGGTCTGCACCGCCGGCAGGCCCTTGCCCATCACATCGCAGACGATGACGCGGATCCCGAACGGGGTCTTCGTCACGTCGTAGACATCGCCGCCGATCCGCGCCCCGCGGCCAGGTACCGGACCTCGGCGCGCAGGTTTCCGATCAAGCGGGGGACCGGCGGCAGGATCACCTGCTGTGCGGTGTCGGAGATCGCGCGCACATCGGCCAGCGTGCGCTCCTGGCGGGCGAATACTTTTACCCAGTACCAGGTCAGCGTGGTCACTGCCGTGATCGCGAGCAGTGTGGCGACGATCGACGGCGACCGGGCAGGCCACGCGGCGAGACTGGCGGCGAGGGCGGCGAGCAGGGTCGTCGCCCCGAGGAGCAGGACCCGGTTGCTGCTGCGGTACAGGGCGCCGAACCCCGGAACGGTGATGAGCAGGGGGAGCGGCGTGAATCGGGGAGGAAGGAGGAGTTCGAGCGCGGCGATCACCAGCACGACCCCGAAAGGGAGTGCGTAAAGTGCCGCACGGCACAGGCGGGAAACCGGTTTCCGGCTCTCCCTGCGCAGTGGAACGTTCATGGTCCCGCCAAGATTCTTCATGGGGATAAAGATGGGGCCTACTGTAAATGATGCAATTTTAGTGCTCCGGGGGACTCTCCGCAGGTGTTTCAGTGAAACCCGGAGGACATTTCCAAGAGACCGGATGGAGAGGCTGGAGGAGGGCGGCGTCCGCGACCTGGGGGCGTCTGGGGGAAAGGCCGGCCGGAGCGGGCGGAGCGGGCGCCGGATGTTTCGGCGCATGTCAGCGCTACCCTCCGCAACCTCTCGTTCAGCACAGTTACTCAGTACATATCGCCCCATTTATGGCGAAGGAGAGTGGGAAGCTCCGGTGGCTGCATTCACGCACACCGCCTTTCCAGTCATGGAGGTCCGCATGGCGAATACTGGAAAGACCGAAAAATAAGGTTCCTGGCCAATGGGGCGGGAAGGAATGGAAGTCGATTTTCAGCCGTGCTTTGTAGACAGTATGGAGGATCTCGGTTCCCTTCAGTGGGACAGAGGCCGAAACAGCGGGCTAACCTCGGTAGGCGAGGACCGGAAGAGGGCGGCGGGCCACGGCCGAGCGCCTCCGCCGAGCCCGGCTCGGGTAAGGGCGCCGACGGGCCGCGGCGACGCCGAACGGCGGAGGAAGCAAAGAAGCGATGCAGAAGATCCTGGTAAGCGCGTGTTTGCTGGGCAGGCGCGTCCGCTACGACGGGGGCGCGAAGACGATCGAGGACGACATCATCCAGCAGTGGCGCAAGGACAGGCGCCTGGTGGTCTTCTGTCCCGAGGTCGCCGGAGGCCTCCCCGTCCCCAGGCCGCCGGCCGAGATCGAGAACGCGGCCGGCGCTGAAGCCGTCCTCGCCGGCGACGCGCGCATCCGTACCCCGCACGGTGCGGACGTCACCCCATTCTTCCTCGCCGGCGCCCGGGCCGCCCTCGCCACAGTCCGCGACCAGCGGATCCGCATCGCCCTGCTGAAGGAGTCCAGCCCGTCGTGCGGACTGCGCAGGGTCTACGACGGCAGCTTCGGCAAAACGACCACGCCCGGTTCCGGAGTAACGGCCCACCTGCTCAGAAAGCACGGCATCGCCGTCTTCACCGAAGAGGAGGTCACCGCGGCGCAGGCCCACCTGGAGTCTCTCGAACAGCATGCCTGACCCGGGCCGCCCCGCGAATCCACCACTGAAACCTGTCACGACCAGGGTCGCGGATACGGTAGAGTTCTAGTCGTTCCCGGGGCGCAACCCGGGCAACACCGGGACGTAGCGCAGTTTGGCAGCGCACTTGACTGGGGGTCAAGGGGTCGTGGGTTCAAATCCCGCCGTCCCGACAGAACACGGGCGTTCACGCAGGTGAACGCCCGTTCGTCGTTTCCGGGGGTCGGTGGTTGAGGGCCGCCGATACACATTCAGTGCACATGGCTCCCGTCGCTGAGTTGGGTTTTCGCGGCCCGCGCCGCCGCCTTCATCCGGCCCCTGTCCATAGCGTCGGCGATCTCGTCCAGGCGGTCGGGGAACAGGTGCCCGTAGGTGTCGAGCGTCATCGTGGCCGTGGCATGGCCGAGCATCTGTTGCACCACCTTCACGTCGGCGCCGGCGGCGATGGCGAGCGACGCGGCGGTGTGTCGCAGCTTGTGCGGAGTCAGTCCCATGCCGTCGAGGCCCACCGCCGCCCGCGCCCGCTTGAACTCCCGGTCGCGCCAGTTGTGGGCGCGCAGCGGCATGCCCCGCTTGGTGGTGAAGAGGAAGGCGTTCTCGTCCCGGCCGTGGACGAGCGGCTTCAGCTCCGGAGTCAGCGAGGCCGGGATGGGCACGGTGCGGCGCTCACCGGTCTTGGGCGCGTGTTCGATCAGCTTCCCCTTCACCTCGGCGAAGGTCGAGGCCACGCGGATGCGCCGTCTCTCCAGATCCACCCGGCCCACGCGCAGCGCCGCAGCCTCACTCCAGCGCAGGCCGGTGTAGGCGAGCAGCAAGATCAGCGGCCGGTTGACGGAGGAGGTTGCCGACGTCTGGTTGTACTTCGTGCGCAGCTCCGACGCGGCGTTGGCGAGCGCTTCCACCTGGTCGTAGGTGAGGTAGACGTGTTCCACCTCACTGGGCTTGGGCAGGGGGACGCCCTTTGCCGGATTGAAGGCCAGGCGGCGAGGCACGCACCAGCCGAGCACCATCGACATCACCGTGTAGCAGTGGCGGGTCTGGGAGGCCTCGAGGTTGCTTCCGCCTTCGTCCCTCGGCTTCTGAAGTTCGGCGACCCAAACGGCGATGTCCTCGGTGTGGATCGCGTCGAGCGGCAGGTCTCCCCAGCGCGGAAGAACGTGGGCGTCCAGGAGCCCGCGATACTTCCACCACGTCGACTTCTTGATGTCGGTGCGGACGGGCAGCCACTTTTCCGCTATGACGCCGAACGTGACCTTGGCGGCGGCGGGATCGCGGTACGTGCCAGTGTTCAGACTGGCCTGTAGTTCCGTCTGCCGCTTCTCGGCGTCCGGCTTCTTGGCGTAGGTGCCCCCGCTCTTCGGTTTGCCGGAAGGGTCGTAGTAGCGCACCTGCCAGCGGGCCGGAGGCGTGCGCTTGGCGGCCTTGGCGGCGGCCACCGCTTCCCGATAGTTCTTGTCGCGTGTGCGGTCGTAGATCCACACCCGAGCCATGGTTTCCTCGTCTCTGCTGGTTGCTGCGTCTACTGCGTGCGAACCCAGGCGTGCACCTCGGCCGGCACGTACCGCAGGTGTCGCCCGATGCGGTGGGAAGGCGGGCCGTCGCCCTTGTAGCGCCACTCATAAAGCGTCTTGGCAGGGACCCCGAGGTAGCGTGCGGTTTCCTTCACCGACCAGAGTTTCTGCGGAATGGCGGTCTCGGGATCGGCGGTGGCGGTGGTCATGCGGCCCTTTCCGGAGTTGCCGAAAAACTGGTCTGGCGTGCTGCGTCGAGTTGGGCGCGGCGTTTGAGTGCTTCGCCGATGGCGCGTAGGAGGCGGTGTTCTCGTGGGGGGACGTCGGGGTCGGTGGGACGTGCGAGTTCCCAGGTGTGGCCGGTGGAGGTGATCGAGGCCAGGGCCGGGGAGCCGGTAGCGTCGCCGTCGTTCTCGTCAGGGTCGGCGTTGGGGTCGATGCCGAGGCGGTTGAGGACCCAGGCGAGCCGGTCGGCCCGGTGGTCGGCGAGGGTCTTGTTGGACCACTTTCGGGAGACCAGGACCCGGCGCCCGGCATAGCCGAGGTGTTCGCGGCGGTGTGCTTTGGAGCGGCATAAGCCCGGCACCATGCCCGCTTTGGGGTTGTCGGGTTGGATGCCGTAACGCAGCCAGTTGGCGCAGCGCGGCGAGCAGGGTTCGAACCGCAGCGCCTCGACGAGGCGTTCCACGTGGCGGGCTTGAGCGCCGGTCTCGACGGCGTGGCATTGGGCGATGTCCTTGGTCAGGTACTTCGCCAGGTACCGGATGCACCGGTCGGCATCCGGTGAGCCCGCCACCACGCCTTTGGTGTCCACCTGAGGGCCGAAGCGGACCACGTGCATGGGTTGGGCGTCGGGGTTGGTGTCGAGGGAGTCGAGGGCTTGGGCCCAGGTGGGCAGGACTTCCCCCGTTGCGGGATCCACGTAGTTGCCGGTCGCCTCATCAAAGACCGGCAGGTGATCGCCCTCGTAAGCAACCTCATCGGCCGGTGGCCACCAGACTTGGTGGTAGGTGGCCGCAGCGATTTGGCGCAGCTCCGAACGTGGGATGGTGCCCCGTGTTGCCATGTGCAGATGGGGAGCCAAGCGGCGTTGGGGCTCCACGGTGGCGAAGTACTGCACATCGAATCCGGCGACACGGCGCAGGTTCTGCACGAACCGGTCAATGAGTTTGGAGAAGTGCAGCGCGTCCCGTGCGGCCCGCCGGTAGTCATAGGTGTCCGGGTCCACCGGGGTGCCGTCGGCCTTCACCCGCCCGTAGGTGTCACAGGTCAGGGTGACAAACAGCGAGGGCCGAAACACCCGGCCGGTTTCGGGATCTTCGTAGGTGCGGCCTACGGTGCGCCGGAGCATGGGCCGCTTGGGCAGATCCGGCGCGTCTTGGCGCCGCTTAGTGGAGCGCACCCGACGGGCACGGCCACCCGGCGAGGAGGCCGAAGAGCCGGGGGCTACCGATCCGCGCAGCCCCGAGGCCGAAATCTCGTAGTCGAGGTCGGCGATGGCGGCATCGAGCGCCGCCAGCTCCTCAGCCGAGGCCGTCCCGGTTTCGGCGAGCCGGTCGCGTTCGGCGGTGACCACGGCACGCTGTTCCACCCAGGCCCGCTGCACCTGGGTCGGTTCGTCAGGGGTGACGGTGGGTTCTTGGTCGAGGTGCCAACCCTCTTCGCACTGGGTTCGCCTGATGGAGCGCTTACGGCGAGCACACGCCGGACACCGGGATTCCAGAGTGGAGCCGCAGGGCACATCCACGATCTCGCTTGCCCCGGTGGCCAGATCGGTTCGCCGCAGCGCCACGGGACGGATGCACACGCCTTTGTCTGCGGCGAGCTGTTCGGCCACCTCACGCGCCAAGGGCTGGGCCATCCGCTCAGCGCGTGTGGTCTTGCCGGTTGGTGTGGGCATCAGGCCCCCACCCCCGACGAGGAACCGAACGAGGAGCCAAACGAGGAGGCCATGGTGTCGATGTCGGTATCGGTGACGAACCCAGCCCGCACCCGCACCGGGACCGGTGAGCCCTCCAGCTTCACAAACGCCGTGCCCGGCAACTCAGGATCGATCAGATGGGCGTTAGCCCCGCGCTCCCGTGCGCCTTCCCCGAGCACCATGTCGACCTGACTCGCTTCGTCCAGGCGTAGGGCGATCTTGTCGGGGAACAGGTTGCGCAGGTTCAACACCTCCTTGCGCGGATCCTGCAAGGCAGCCAGCACGCAGAACCCCACCGACCGGCCCTGACTGGTCAGAGTCGCTATGGCGTTCTCCGCACGCCGCCGGATGTCGCGGTCGGGGTGGTAGGCGGTGATGAACGCGACCTCATCGAGCACCACCACGACGAACGGATCAGCCGCCGAGGGGATGTGCGCCCGTTGCTTGCCCGCGTAGCGTTGGGCCCTTTCCTGCATCTGCTCTACAGCGGATTCGAGGAGGTCGACGGCCGAGGCGCCGTCATCGGCATACCGAGCGAACAGGGCACGGCCGTAGGACAGCTCCATCCGTTTGGGATCCACCGCCCACACCTGCACCGTCCCCGCAGCGATGGCGGGGGTCATGGCGCGGATGGCCGACCACAGCACTGAGCCTTTGCCGGCCCCGGTCACCCCCACCGTCAACACGTGGGTGCCGTGCAGCCGCAGCAACCACGGGGAGCCGTCTTCACACACCCCCACCGGCAGCCCGCCCAGGTCTGGGGAGCCCGGCACCGGCAGGGAGTCAATGGGGTCAGCGAGGGTGTCGCGGCGCGGGAACTCCAGCACCACATCACGCGGACCCAGCACCGTTACGCGGCAGGAGGGTGCCCCGAACCCGTGGGCCAGCTCGGCCACCCGGTGTTCGAAGTCGGCCGGAGAGGTCCCGGCCACGATCTTCACCCGCACCCGGTCGGCCCACTCCGAACACGTCACCGCCCGAATCTGGGGCAGGTACTGCCGTTCAAGGTAGGACTCGGCCAGCCCGGCCACCACCAGCACCGGTTGCCAGTGGCGCCGATACACCATGATCCGCCGCCAGGCCGCCAGCACCCGCAACCCCACACACCGGCGGAAGGACACCGGCCAGCGCCGCCACCACACCAACAAACCCGCATCGGCCACCGACCAGGCCACCGCCAAACCCACCCACCCGAAAACGTAGGCCACCACGGCCGAGGCGACCGTCGAGGACACCATCACCGGGTAGTGCACCGGCAGCAGGCACACAAACCGCAGGAACCGCCACAGCCACCCCGTCAACAGGAACACCCCCGGCGTCTCCACCACCGGAGTCGTGAACCGGATCGTCTGGGCCGGAACCGGCGCCGTGGACTGCTGCACCTGCGCCGCACCCGCACTCTTGCGCAACATAAGCTGAACACACCTCTTCCATTGGTTTCGCAGCTAGAGGGAGAGGGACAAGGGGCGGCCAGGTGCGCCAACACCGATGGCCGCCCCGCTTGCTGATCAGCCGTCCTTGCCCGCCGAGGCCGCAGCCTTGCGCCCCGACGAGGAGCCGCCCGGGGACTTCACCCCGCGAGCACGCAGCGAGTAGGCCACCCGGGGACGCCGCCCGTTGTCGTCGACATAGGGCATCACCGACATCTGCTCGAACTCCACCGGCCGAAACGGCAACCCCGGAACCTCATCAGGCAGCACCGGGCACACATCAGCGGCGACCTTCACCTTCACGCTCTTGGCCTTACCGCGTGCCTCAGGGTCGGCATCGATCACATCCACCGCCCACAACGGCTGGCCCGTCTCCTTGTCCACCTGCGGCCGCTTGGTCTCGAAATCGGTGATCGCCTCCACCCCCAGCGCATAGCAGCCCGCCGGAAACACGGTTCCGAACTCCACCGGCAACGCACCCTGAATCGCCATCGTTCAGCCCTTCTCTCGTTTTGTTCACCCCCCTAGACAGTGTGGATTATGAACCCCGCCCTCTGTTGTCTAGGGGTATTGACAGAGAAGGTAACGCACGCGCCGGGCGATTGTCTAGGGGGATACTCAGAGGGTGGGGTGTCCGTAGATGGCCGTCGCGTCATCGTGGGTTTTCCCGCG
>JAJYTD010000048.1 GCA_021793235.1 Actinomycetes bacterium
GCGGGAACCTTGACCTCGCCCATCGAGTCGTGCTCGATGCGGAATTCACTCATTGTTGAAAGACACCTCCAGGGAAATCTGTGCTCAAGACTGCCAGATTCCCTGCTCACCCTGTTCAGCCACCCCGTCCGACACTCCCGGCGGTTTCGGCGCGGCAGCCTACTCCACGGCCTTGCGGCCCCGCCGGCGCCAAGGCAGCCAGTTCCTGGGCCGCGTGGGCGCGTGGACGGTCAACGACCCGAACAGGGAGAAGCCCTCGATCTCCAGGACCGGGGCGTCCTCTCCGCGGGGGCGCCGGACGGAGGTGGTGCGCCGGCCCAGGAACGACCAGCCGCGCAGCCGGACCTCGACGCCTTCGGGAACATCGATGCGGATCCGGCCGAACACGCTGGAGGCGCTCATCCGGGTGTGGTTGCGGATGAGGAGCGCGTCGCGCAGGTCGAGCCGGACGTCGCCGCCCACGGCGAATACGGCCTCGCTCGCCCGGACCACCCACCGGCCGGAGCGTTCGAGGTTGCCGAAGAACGCGGCGAGAGGCCGGTTGTCCACCCGGATTGGCTGCTGCTCCGGCGGCACCAGGTCCGCGGTGATCTCGGGCAGTTCGCCCAGCATCCGCGCCCCGTACACGCGCTCGGTGCGTTCGGAGAACTCGGAGATGTCCAACCGCCCGTCCGCCACCGCCGACCGCAGCACCTCGATGACGCGCTCCCGATCGAGATGGGAGGCGCGTATCCGGACAGCGGGGACATCGTCGCTCACACCACCTCACGGTAGCCGGATTCGGCTCTGCCGCACACTGTCGGCGCGACCCGGGCGCCCGCTTTGGCCCTGCCTCCGCTCCGGGGCGTGCCCGTCGACCCGCGGTGCGCCTGTCGCCCCGAGTCAAAAGCACGGCCAATTCGGTGCAAGGAACACCCGGGCCGGGTGTAAGCGCCGATGTTCCTCGGTAGCCCTCAAGCAGACCGCACGCTAAACCCGAGAAGGGATCACGATGGTTCTGCCTGCTATCCGACGTCGGCACACGGTTCCGGCCCAGTGGAATCCGTTCACCGAGTTCGAGGACCTCTACGACCGGATGGGCCGACTGCTCGAATCCACCTTCGGCGAGACCACCGGGAGCGGAATGTGGACGCCGCTGGCCGATGTGTCGGAGACCGATGACTCCTACATCGCCGAAGTCGAGGTCCCGGGGATGTCAAAGGACGACATCGACATCCAGATGAGCGGGAACGAGCTGATCGTCTCCGGAGAGACACGCAAGGAAGAGGAGGAGGGCAAGCGAGAGCACCGGCGCACGCGCCGCTACGGCCGCTTCGAGTACCGCACCATGCTGCCGAGTGACGTCGACGCCGAGAAAGTAGCCGCCAAGCTCGAACGCGGCATCCTCACCATCACCATTCCCAAGAGCACCGAGGCCAAGCCCCGCCGTATCGCCATCTCCCAGGGCTGAGCCCGCCGTTCGGGCGACTGGGGGCGGCCCCGCGGAGCAGCGGAGCCGCCCCAACGGGAAGGGTGCCCTGGCCACAGCACTCCCGATGGAAAAACCGGTGGAGGCCCCGAGGGCCGGTCCCGTACTTTGAGCCAATGCCTCCTTCATCACGGCCTGACGGCTCCGCTCCCGCGAGCCCGTCGCCACCCGCCATCGTGCTGCGAAACGTCGTCAAACGCTTCGGCTCACTGACAGCGGTCGACGGCCTGGACCTGGAGGTCCCGGCCGGAATCGTGCTCGGCCTGCTGGGCCCCAACGGCGCGGGCAAATCCACCACCATGCGGATGCTCACCGCGCAGAGCCGAGCCGACTCCGGAGAGATCACCATCCTGGGCTACGCCATGCCGCGCGCCGCCAAACGCGCCCGCGCCCTGATGGGTGTCGTCCCCCAGCACGACAACCTCGACGAGGAGCTCACCGTCGGGGAGAACCTAGAGGTGTTCACCCACCTCTACCGTGTACCGCGCTCCCAACGAGCCGACGCGGTCGAGCGGGCGCTGCGCCTGGCCCACCTCGAAGACCGGCGCGACACCCGCGCCGACCGGCTCTCCGGCGGGATGCGCCGCCGCCTGCTCATCGCGCGCGGACTCGTCCACCGGCCGCGGCTGGTGCTGCTCGACGAACCCACCGTCGGCCTGGATCCGCAGGTCCGCCAGGAGCTGTGGGGGCTCATCACCGGCCTGCGCGACGAAGGCGTCACGGTACTGATGTCCACCCACTACATCGAAGAGGCCGAACGTCTCTCCGACGAGGTGGCACTGATGGCCAAGGGCAGGGTCGTCGCCCGCGGCGTCCCCGGCGACCTCATCGCCGAACACGCCGGAAAGACCGTCGAGGAGTTCCCCGCGGGACCCGACGGCCCCGCGGGCATGGAGGACATCCTGCGCTCGGGCGAGATCCCCACCCGGCGCACGGGGGCCACGCTATCGGTGCTGCGCGCCGAGGAAATCCCCGATTCGCTGCGCGACACCCTGGGCCGGGGCGACACCCGAGCCAGCAACCTCGAAGACGTATTCGTGACCCTGACCGGGGAGCGTGTGGAGTGACCATGGGCACTGACCGCATCGGCGGCACCGGCGGCACCGGCGGCACTGGCGGAGCCGGCGGCACCGGCGGCGGCACGGCCACCGCGCAGGCGCCGCCCGGACGATTCGAGTTCGCCCCCGTCGCCGGGGTGCTCGCCCGGGAGTGGGCGCTGTACCGCAGGAGCTGGCGGCCGACCACGTTCGCCGCCGTCGCCGAGCCGATCATCATGCTGCTCGCGTTCGGGGTCGGCCTCGGGTCGCTGGTGGGCGCGATCGGCGGCCACGACTACATCCACTTCCTCGGGACCGGAATCGTCGCTACATCGGTGCTGTTCACCTCGATGTTCCCGGGGCTCATCGACACCTACGTGCGCCGCGTCTTCCAGCACACCTATGACGGCATGCTGGCCGCCCCCGTGGACGTGCGCGAACTCGTCACCGCCGAGGCCGCCTGGATCGCGATCAAGGCCGGAGTCTACGGCTGCGCGCCGCTGCTGGTGGCCATCGGCTTCGGCCTTCCCGCCTCACCCGCGATGCTGCTGGTCCCGATCATCGCGTTCACCACCGGCTTCGGGTTCGCTCTGACCGGGATCTGGATGTCGGCGTCGGTGCCGTCGATCAAAACGATGGACTACATCATCTCCGGTGTCATCACACCGCTGTTCCTGATCGCGGGAACGTTCTTCCCGATCGACACCCTTCCGGACTGGGCGCAGACGGTCGCCAAGATCAACCCGCTCTACCACTGCGTCGAACTCGTCCGGTCGACCGCGTTCGGCCTCGACCCGCTCGCCGACCTCGGCCATTTCGCCGCGCTCATCGCGTTCATCGCCGTGGCCTGGTGCCTGGCCGTCTTCCAGATGCGCCGCAAACTGATCGACTGAACCCCGAAGGCGCCGGAACAGGCGCGGGCCGCGGCCGGCAGGAGACCTGCCGGCGCGACCCGCGCCACGCGGCGGGTGCCACGCGGCGGGTGCCGCTAATCGCCCCCATCGGGTGCCCAGCGGGCCAGGACCGAGGTGCTCTCCTCCCCGAAGCTCATCGACCCGCCGAACGACCCCCACTGCTCGGGCCCGTGCTCGCCGGCCTGCTCCATGAACGGGCGCAGGTCCAGGTAGAAACCGAAGCTGGCCTCCTCCATGCCCTGCATGGTCTGCTGGTACACCGAGTCGTCGCCGAGCTTGCCGGTACCGGTCGCCCCCGAGGACACGACCACGGAACCGCCTTCCTCGGCCACACCCGGCGGCGAACCGTAGCCGCCCGCGAACATCTGGTCCACGATCTCCTGCAGTGTGCCCAGGTCGGCACCGACCCCCCGGTACTGGAAGGAGACGCTGCCGCCGGGACCGTAACCGGAGAAGAAGTCGTCGAACGACCCCTGGAAATCGGTGATGGCGAAGGCGGTCTCGGAGCCCAGCACGTCGGTCAGTCCATCGGGCAGCGGCGCGCCGACCTCGGCCATAGCGTCCCCGAAATCGGCGAAGTCATCCGGGGACTCCTCATAGACCTGCTGGACCATCGCGTCCAGACCACTGCCGCCGACGGCCATGACGGTGTCGTCAGGGAGGTCGCCGAGAACATCGATGCCGGGCTCGGCGGTCGCGTAGTCGGACAGCGCGGTGCCCTCCACGCTGACATCGAACAGGTCGCCGCGCAGTTCGGCGTATTCGCTCTCGATCTTCACCCCCAGGGCTATCCGGCCCGTGACGTCCCCGATGCTCTGCAGCGGCGAGAGCGGACTGGGATCGTAGTCCCCGTAATCGAAGCCATCACCGCCGAAATCGTCATACCCCGGCCCCGGGGACTCGGATTCGAGCTGGTCGATCTTGCCCAGGTCCATCCAGGCGGCCGCGATACTGTCGGTGCCGACGGTCTCCATGTCCGAGGCGAAGGTCTCCTCGTCCGCCAAGGACCCATCGGAGTCGATCTGGTCGTGCAGCTCGGACAGCACGGCGTCGTTCGGCGCCAGCAGAGCGAAGTCGTCGCGGAAGTCGAAGGTGAATTCCTGTGTCTCGTCCTCGATCTCACCGAGCGTCGCGCTGGCGGACTCCTCATCCTCCACCGCCACCGCGATGACCGTGGCCATGCCGTCATCGACCGCCGCGTCCTCGTTCTCCGCGGCCCACGCCGCGACGCCGAACCGCTTGCCCAGCCACGGCTCGAAATCCTGCGCGTAGCTCATGTCGAGACCGAGGCCCTCGATCATCTGGTCGACGATCTCCTCGGCCGGGTCGGCGTCGGGATCGATCTCGTCCTTTACCGAATCGGGCAGCCGGTCCATGAACTGCGCGTAGTTCGCGAGCTGCCCGCCATCCGGCTTCAGGTCCAGCTTGGCGAACACCATGGTCGACGACGGCAGGACGGACTCGGGCTGAGGGCCGCCGAAAAGCCCGCCGACGAAGGAGTTCGACGCCCACACGGTCGTCCCCATGAGCGCCACACCCAGCACCGCCGCGACAGGGATCATCCAGCCGCGCTTCTTGGGAGGGGCGGCGTACTGCGGCTGCGGGTACCCCATCCCCATGGGGGGCGGAGCCTGCCCGCCGATCGGGTGACCCGCGGGTCCCCAGGGCGGCTGGTTTGGGGGATCAGGGTAGGACATCGAACCTCCGAGGGGCGTGCTCTATCCGTTAGAAGGTACCAACGCCCATTTCCCTGATTGTGCTGATCCCAGGTGTAGGTTCGATCAACTCCTGGATTCGAAATCGACCCCGCTGTAGGTCGCGAGCTTCGCCAACCGGTGCTCACTGCGCACCTTGCGGACGGTACCGCTGCGCCCACGCATCACCAGCGAGTCGGTCATGGCCCCGCCGGCCTCGTACCGTACGCCTGCGACCAGCTCACCATCGGTGATCCCGGTCGCGGCGAAGAACACGTCCTCGGAGGAGACGAGGTCGTCGGTCGACAGCACACGGTCCAGATCGTGGCCTGCCTCGATGGCCTTGCGCCGCTCGTCCTCGTCCTTTGGCCACAAGCGGCCCTGAATCACTCCGCCCAGGCACTTCATGGCGCACGCGGAGATGATGCCCTCGGGAGTCCCGCCGATGCCCAGCAGCAGATCCACCCCCGTATCCGGGCGGGCGGCCATGATCGCCCCGGCGACGTCGCCGTCCGTGATGAATTTGATCCGCGCCCCCGCTTCGCGCACCTCCCGCACGATGCCCTCGTGGCGCGGGCGGTCCAGGATGACGACCGTGACATCCTGCGGGGTGCCGCCCTTCGCGCGGGCGACCGCCCGGATGTTCTCCGCGATCGGCGCCGTGATGTCGACGACGTTGGCCGCCGCGGGACCGGTCGCCAGCTTCTCCATGTAGAAGACCGCGGACGGGTCGAACATGGAACCACGCGGACTCACCGCGATCACCGAGACCGCGTTGGGCATGCCCAACGCGGTCAGCCGGGTGCCGTCGATCGGATCGACCGCGACATCGCACTCCGGGCCGTTGCCGTCGCCGACCCGCTCCCCGTTGAAGAGCATGGGGGCGTTGTCCTTCTCCCCCTCGCCGATGACGACCGTGCCGTTCATGGCCACCGTGCCGATCAGGTGGCGCATACCCTGGACCGCGACACCATCTGCCCCGTTCTTGTCGCCTCTGCCGACCCAGCGCGCCGCGGCCAGAGCGGCGGCCTCGGTGACCCGGACCAGCTCCAGCGCGAGGTTGCGGTCGGGCGCATCAGGCGACTGCGGCACAGCAACGGTGGAATCGGTCATGGTCAGCCTTTCCAAGCCTGCGTGGGAATGCCTTGCTCAAAACGGGTCCGGCCGTAAGGCACGGCCGTCCGCCGGGTCGGGCACGAGTCGGGCGCGATTCGGATGCGATTCGGTCGCCGGGAAACAAGCGTAATCTCCTGACGTAGCCTCGTCCTAGGCGGGCTGCCAAAACGCCGCTGGAAGGGACGGTATTCGGACATGACTGTGGACAAGGCACGCAAACCGGAGCGGCATTCGCCCCGGGGGGCGGCCACACGCAGCGCCCTGCTCGACGCGGCGGCGCACGTGTTCCGAACCGTCGGTTTCGCCCGGGCCGGCGTCACCGAGGTCGTCGCCCAGGCCGGGGCCAGCATCGGCAGCCTCTACCACCACTTCAGTGGCAAAGCCGACCTGTACATGGCGCTCTACGAGGAGTTCCAGCAGCGCCAGCAGGACCGGACCCACCGGGCGGTCACCAACGCCCGGGCCGCGGGCGAGACCGACCCCACACGGCTCATGTACACCGCGGCACGGGCCTATCTGGACGGGTGCATCGACGAGAGGGAGACCACCGTCCTCTTCTTCTCCGGTGACGGCCCCCCGGGTTTCGACTCCCAGTTACGCTCACGGCTGCGCGAATGGACCGACCGCAATGTCGCCCTGTTCCGCAAGGCCGACGAGCCGGTCGACGAGGCGCTGCTCATGGTCGTCAGCGGCGCGATACTGCTCGCGGTCAGCGAGGTGGTCGTCCGCGAGGACCAGGATGCGCGGCGGCTGGCCAACGACATCACAGAACTGCTCTCCTGCCTGAAGCCGTGCTACGGCCGCGCGGAGGTGCCCCCGCCGACGGCCGGCGGCACCGGCGAAGCCTGAGGCGGACGCAGCACCCGGCGGCGCAAAGGCCGCCGCCCCGGGTGGGGCAGCGGCCCGAAACGGTGGCGGGTCAGAGTCAGCTGACCGGATCGGCGCGCAAGTCCTTGCGCAGTTCCTTGGGCAGCGAGAAGGTCACCTTCTCCTGTGCCGTCTCCACTTCGGACACGTCGTCGAACCCGTATTCGCGAAGCCGCTCCAGCAGGTCCTGGACGAGGATGTCGGGCACCGAAGCGCCGCTGGTGACGCCGACCGTCTCGACGCCCTCCAGCCACGCCTCCTCCATCAAAGAGGCGTTGTCGATCAGGTACGCGGCGTCGGCGCCGGCATCCAAGGCGACCTCGACGAGCCGCACCGAGTTGGAGGAGTTGTCCGAGCCGACCACGATGAGCAGTTCGCACTCGGGCGCTATCTCCTTGACGGCGTCCTGCCGGTTGGAGGTGGCGTAGCAGATGTCGTCGCTGGGCGGGTCGAGCAGGTTCGGGAACCGCTTGCGCAGCGCATCGACGGTCGTGTTCGTCTCGTCGACCGACAGGGTGGTCTGCGACAGCCAGGAGACGTTGTCGGGGTTGCGCACCTGGACCTTGTCGACCTCGTCCGGGCCGTCGACGATCTGGATGTGGTCGGGAGCCTCACCGCTGGTACCTTCGACCTCCTCGTGGCCGGTGTGGCCGATCAGGATGATGTCGCGGTCCTCGGCGGCGAAGCGCTTGGCCTCCTTGTGCACCTTGGTCACCAGGGGGCAGGTCGCGTCGATGGTCTTGAGCTGCCGACGCTGGGCCTCATCGTGCACCATCGGGGAGACCCCGTGGGCGGAGAACACGACGATGGCGCCTTCGGGCACTTCGTCGGTCTCCTCGACGAACACGGCCCCCCGCTGCTCCAGCGTGCTCACGACATGCGTGTTGTGCACGATCTGCTTGCGGACGTAGATGGGTGCACCGTACTGTTCAAGAGCCTTTTCGACCGTGACGACAGCGCGGTCCACCCCGGCGCAGTAACCACGGGGCTTGGCGAGCAGGACACGGCGGCGATTCGTCGCAGTCATGCCCCCATCCTACGGGGCGTCCGCAATGGCGGGTACGGACACGGTCGGGGCGCCGTCCAGCGGCACGCCCGCGCGAAGCCGTCTGATGACCGCGCGATAACAGTACGTGCTCGTTTCCGTCGCGACGTGGCGGAACCGTTCACATCGGGCGCGCTTCAGGCGACCCTTACTCCTTTATCCTGGTTGCCCCGCCTAATGAAAATGTAATAGTGCCGTGGCAGCGGTTCGCACACGGGACGGTCCGCCTGAAGCGGGACTCCCGGGGCGCGCACCGCCATGTCCCCGCCGAGACCATCAGGAGCCCCCAGCCCCATGTCGAATCCGTCCATCGCCAGTAAACTGATGACCCTGGTCAAGGGGATATTCGGGCAGAAGGAGACGGCGCCCGCCGCACAACCGGCCGCTACCGGTGCCGACACCACCGCCGAGGCCCGCACAGAGGAGGCGGCCGCCGCGGCGGCCGACACGGAGAAGCCTGCGGCCGCGGCGTCCGGCGAGGCCGTCGCCGAGCAGCCCGCGGAGCCGGCGGACCCGGCGGAGTCGGGCGAGTCGGGCGAGTCCGCGCAGCCGGCAGAGCCCGCTGACACCGTCGAGCGGCCGGCCGAGGAAGAGGAAACCGAGAAGGCGGCCGAGCAGGACAAGGGCACGGTATCCGCCGAGGCCGACGGCGAAGCAGCCGACGACAAGCCCGAACTCGTCAAACCCGAAGAGAAGGCCGCCATCGCCGAGGAGCTGGACGCCGCGGAGGCCACCACCCAGGTCGCCAGCGACGAGGTGCTGGAGAAGGTCCGCAAGAGCGCCGCCCCGTCGGCCGACGAACTGGCCGTTCCCAACTACGACGACCTGACCCTGCCCTCCATCCGGGCCCGGCTGCGCAAGCTCACCGTCGAGCAGGTCCGCGACCTCCGCGCCTACGAGGTCGCCCACGGCGAGCGGCCCGAGTTCATCAAGATGTATGACAACCGCATCGCCAAACTGCAGGCCGAGTCCGCCGAGTAGGCGGCATATGCGCCACCGCGCCCGGGCGGCTCGTGCTCAGCCGCGCCCGGGCGGACCGGTGTGCGCACGAAGGCCGGACGGAAGACGCGGGGCCTGTCCGGCCTCCTGGGCGGTCGGCGCGTGTTCGGCCGGATGCGGGCCGGGGCCGCGGCGGTCGGGGCGGCCCCGAACGGCTCGGGAGGGGCGTGCGGTCAGCGTATGCGCCGTTTGACGGTGGTCTCCTCTACGCTCGGGGCCATGGGAATGGAGAGTTCGGCCGAGTCGCCGCAGCCGGTCCGCGTGGTCATGCAGGCCGTGGGCGGTTGGATCGGGCGCCTGGGCCGGATCTGGGTTGAGGGCCAGATCGCCGAACTGAACCGGCGCGGCGGCACGGTGTTCATCACGCTGCGCGACCCCGTCGCCAACGTGTCGGCGCGCGTGGTCTGCCCCGTGCGCGTCCTGGCGGCCACGGCCCCCGCACCGCAGGCCGGGGCACGCGTCGTCATCCACGCCAAACCCGACTTCTACGTCGCCCGGGGCACGTTCTCCCTGCTCGCCCTGGAAGTCCGGCACGTGGGGCTGGGCGAGCTCCTGGCCCGCCTGGAACAGCTGCGCACGACCCTGGCCGCCGAAGGCGTCTTCTCCGAGGCGCGTAAACGGCCCCTGCCGTTCCTGCCCGGTACGGTCGGGCTGATCTGCGGCCGGGACTCCGCCGCCGAACGCGACGTCCTGGAGAACGGCAGGCGGCGCTGGCCGGCCGTGCGGTTCGAGGTGCGCGAGGTCGCGGTGCAGGGCGACCGGGCCGTCGGCGAGGTGCTCAACGCGCTCAAGGAGCTCGACGGACAGCCCGGCATCGACGTCATCATCATCGCCCGCGGCGGCGGATCACTGGAGGACCTGCTGCCGTTCTCCGACGAAGCCCTGGTCCGCGCGGTCGCCGCCACCCGCACACCGGTCGTCAGCGCCATCGGGCACGAGCAGGACAACCCCCTGCTCGACCTGGTCGCCGACCTGCGCGCGTCCACCCCCACCGACGCCGCCAAGAAGGTCGTGCCGGATGTGGGGGAGCAACTGCAGCTCATCCGCCAGCTCCGCGACCGCGGCCGCCGGGTGATCCGGGGCGGTATCGAACGCGAACAGGCGTGGCTGGCCGGGATGCGCTCACGACCGGTCCTGGCCAGCCCGCTGCGCGAGATGGACCGGCTCACCGAGCAGGTCAACGGCCTACGCGACCGCGCCCGGCGGTGTGTTTCGGTGTCGCTGGACCGCGCGTTCGACGGCCTCGCGCACACCCGGGCACGGCTGCACGCGCTGTCGCCCGCGACCACGCTCGCGCGGGGGTATGCGATCGTGCAGCGCTTTGACGGAGCCGTGGTGCACGCGGCCTCCGAGGTCGCCGCGGGCGACACGCTGCGCCTGCGTTTTGCCGAGGACAGCCTGAGCGTCACCGCGGGGGAGGCCTCCGGCGGCGACGACACCACCGAGGATTGACCGAGGACTAAAGGGGGACCTATGGCCGGCAGCGCGAAGAACACGGAGGAGCCGACCGCTGAGGCACAATCGCCCGCCGAACCCGAGCTGAGTTATGAGGAGGCGCGCGAAGAGCTCGACTCCGTCGTCCGCCGCCTGGAATCCGGCGGATTGAGCCTCAAGGAGTCCCTCGCTCTCTGGGAGCGCGGCGAACAGCTCGCGAAAACCTGCGAACAGTGGCTGGAGGGCGCCCGAGCCAAACTCGCCGTCGCCATGGCCGAGGACACCGACAACGGCGACGGTACCGCTGACACCCCTTTCTGACCGGCGATCCCGTACCAGGTTGCGGCGTAGTGAGCGCAGCGAGCGCGCCGGCTTGTCGCCGAGCAGGCAGCACCCTGTTGAGTAGGCGCAGCGGGTGCGTGCTGTTGCGCGCGTCGGTCACCGGCCGCTGTTGCGGTGCGTGCGCCGGGTACGGCCGTTGACCTCGTCGCTGAAGTCGCGGATGCTGCCCGGAAGACCGCGGAGCAGCGAGATCACCAGCACGAGCGCCGTCCCGCCGAACAACCATGGCGCGACATCGGCGAGGCGGGTGGCCATACCGACCGCGACACCGCGGAGGAAACCGGGGCTGCCCAAAGTCAGGGCGGCCTCGGCGAGCAGGGCCGCGGTGAAATAGGCCAAGGGCGGACTGACGGTCAGCGACAGCAGGTCGGCGGGCCGGACCAGGAGCGCGGCGAGGACGCAGACCGCGACGAAGGCGACGCCGTTGACGACCGGTGCGCTGAACAGGTGGGCCGCCAGAGCCGCGATAAAGCTGACCGCGACGATCGCCAGGACGCCGCCGCGCCCGGTGAGGCGCACCGTGCCGCCGGATGAGCCGGATGCGGGCCGGGACGGCATGGAGGGACGAGGGCGGGACGGTGCCGACTCGGCGAAGAACGGGGGCCGTTCCTGCGGGCGCTGCGCCCTGCGCGTCACCATCGTCGCACGCTCCCTCGCATGGCTGACGGTATTCAGTGTGTCATTCCTGGTGAGGAGTCTGCCTCTTTCCTGGATACCGTGTCGTTCCCGCTGTCTGCCCGCCCGTTTCCTCCGCTGAAGGCGGCGCCGAACAGTTCGACGCGGGGATCGAAGCCGTCGGTTCCCTCCCGGCCGTGCCCGCTTCCGGCCATCCCGGCCGCAGCATCCCCGGCCAGTTCCGCCGCCGCCAGCGGGCGGGCCGAGTCCGCCACTCCGCTCGGCCGCTCCAGTTCACCGTCCACCAGCCCCAGCTCCTCGAACCGGCGAGCCGTCACCAGCACCCGGCTCTCCAGCGATCCCACGGTCTGGTTGTAGGCGGTGACCGCGCGAGACAGCGCCCGGCCGAGCGCGTCGACGTGCCCGCCCAGCGTGGCGATCCGGCCGTGCAACTGCTTGCCCAGTTCGAAGACGGCCCGCGCGTTCTCGCTGAGCGCCTCCTGCTGCCAGGCGTACTGGGCGGTGCGCAGCAGGGAGATGAGCGTCGTCGGTGTCGCGATGTGCACCCGGCGCCCCATCGCGTACTCCAGCAGGCCCGGATCGTGCTCCAGGGCCGGCGCCAGGAACGCCTCACCCGGAATGAACAGGACCACGAACTCCGGCGCCGGGGAGAACGCCGCCCAGTAAGACTTCGCGGACAACTGGTCGACGTGGGTGCGCAGGTGGCGCGCGTGCGCCTTGAGGCGGTCCCGCCGCGTATCGGCATCGTCGGTCTCCACCGCCTCCAGGTAGGCGGCGAGGGAGACCTTGGAGTCCACGATGATGTTCTTGCCGCCGGCCAGCCGCACCACCATGTCCGGGCGCTGCACACCGCTGTCCGTGCCGGCACCGACCTGCTCCTCGAAATCGCAGTAGGCGCTCATGCCGGAGAGCTCGGCGACCCGCCGCAGCTGCAGCTCGCCCCAACGCCCGCGCGCCTCGGGCCGACGCAGGGCGGTGACCAGGGCCTGCGTCTGGTCGCGCAGCCGCTCTGAGCCTTCACGCACATAGTCCACCTGCTTGGCGAGTTCGGCATGGGCCGCACGGCGTCCGGCGTCGACTTCGCGCAACTGCCCTTCGACGCGGGCCAGCGTCTCCTGCAGGGGCGCGATGAGCTGCTCCACGGCCTGGCGCCGCTGGTCCATGTCCTGTCCGGCCTCCAGGCCGACGGCACGCAGCCGGCCTTCGGCCAGCTCCAGGAAGCGCTGGTTGGTGGCGTCCAGCGCCTGTGCCGACAAGGCGCGGAACCGGTCGCTGAGCTGCTCTTCGATGTAGGCGGCGCGCTCTTCGGCGGCGCGGGCCTGTGCCCGCGACTCCATGGTGCGGCTGCGCGCGAGCAGCCACCCCAGCGCGATACCGACCACCAGCCCCACCAGGAGCACCAGGAGCACAACAAGACCGTCCATAGCCGCCCATGTTCTCAATCCCCGGCGGTGCGGGGCTTCCCGCCACGCGGCGGACCCGCGGCGAAAAGACCGGGATGTCCGGGGAAGGCATGGTCCGCGGCCTTGCCGGTGGCGCGGCGCAACGGCCGCACCACCGCGGCAGTCCGCTCCAGTGCTCGGCTTTCGTCACTCACTGTGGCCGGACGTGGTCATTGGTTGGCATATGCCCCATTCAAGTAACGATCAGTGTTGAGTTCGCTACCGCACATCGCGCCCCCCTTGCCCCTGCCCCGGAGGACCTCCCCGTGCCCCGCACCACCGTCCCGACCTCCGCCAAGGCCGTCCGCGTGCTGCTCACCGCCGCTGTTGTCGCCGCGGTGGGCACCGTCGGGATCCCCGCCCGCATCTAACGCATCGACCGTGATGTTATGACCACGTATACGCGCGTGCAGTGGTCATAACATCACGGCCGATGTGCTTCAGGCCCGCAACACCGGAACCCGGACGCGCCCGGAAGGGCGGAGGGGGCAGCGACCGGGGGATCACCCCTTCTCGACCGCGTTGTACTCGGTCTCGATGTTGGGGAATTCGGGGCCGGACTGGGAGGCGACGACATCAGCGGTCGTCAGGGCCGAGTGCTCGGGACTCCATGCTCGGCAGACCACCCCGGTCTCGACCCCCTCTTCAGCGACCACGAGATCGTCCATGTCGCAGGTGACGTGCTCGAACGTGGTCTGAAACCGAAAGTGGTCCGCCACGGTCTCCCGGGTCAGCGGCAGCGGTGCCACGGTCCCCGTCGACTGGATGAGGACTCCCTCACCGCTGGTGACCTCGAGTCGGTATTCGAACTCCTCACCGAAGTACCGCACCGTGCAGGTGGCGGTCTCCCCGGTCCTCCCCTCGATCTCGGGGCACTGGCCCTCGGTGTCGGGGTCGACCTTCCCCCCGATCTGAGCGACGGCCTCCACGGCGTTCCACGTCATCTTGTCGGTGAGCGAGGCTCCGTTGCCGGGTTTGAGCTCCTCCGGGAAGTCCTCCTCGAGCAGACTCGATATCCCGTCGGGGATGGGTGCCTGGTCGAACTCGCTCGTGTCCACGACGACCGGCTCCTCACTCTTCTCCTTGTCCTCGCCCGAACCGCAGGCGGCTACGGCGAGGAGAAGACCAGAGCAGAGCGCTCCTCGGGCGATTCTGCTCATCGGGGGAAAGCCACGGGTCACCATATTCTCGTCTTTCGGTCGCGTCTCGGGGGATGCCCTGACCGGAACGGTCCGGGCGAAAAGATCACCCGGCGAGACTACCGGCCCTAGGCCGCCGGGGCGTTCGCAAAGGCCGCGCGGCCCCGGCTCGACCAGGGCGACAGAGCCGCGCCGACCTCGCGAAAAGGCGCCCTCACGTCGTGCGGATCGGGTGGTCCTCCGGCCGGCTGTCGATGGCCTCGCGCCAGGCGCGTGCGGTGTCCCACATCCGATCGGGCACGGGTTCGGGGGCGAACAGCCACATGCGCTGCCGGGGAATGGCCCCGTGCCCGCTGATGACCTGGCGCGGCCGGTAGGGCGGAACGCCTGTCAGGTGGTACCAGTGGTAGTGGAGCGGTTCCAGCAGCGCCATCAAGCGCTCGTCGATGCCCTGGTAGGACATCACCTCGCAGAACACCCACGGCCGGAACCGGCGCAGCACCTCCAGCCCGCCGGCGATCACATCGGGCTCGGTGGCCTCCGTGTCGATCTTCAGCACCGACGGCACGATCCCGGCCTCTTCCCGCCAGTGGGACATCATGTCCACGGTGACCGGGATGCGGCCGAGTTCGGGACGGAACCCGGCGGCCAGGGAGTTGGACGCGTCGGTGGTCGCCGAGAGCCGCAATGGATCGGTACCGCTATGGTTGCTCAGCGCGATCTCGACGACCTCGATGTCCAGGTCGTTGTCGGCGGCGATGGCCCGGGCGGTCTCGGCGATCTGCGGGGTCGGTTCGAACGCGTACACCTTGCGGCGGCTGCGTGCGGCCGCGAGCGCCGCGTAGACCCCCACGTTGGCTCCGATGTCGAGCACGGCACCCGGACGCGCGTGTTCCACAGCAGCGAGAAAGCAGGCCAAGGTCTCGGGCTCGTACTCCGCGAGGCCGTTCTGCTGCAGCCGTTTGGGCACCCAGTAGTCGCCCGGAGCGGTGATCCGCAGTGTCGAAGGTCCGCTCTGGCCGCCCCCCGCGCGTCGGGGCAGGTCCAGTTCGAACCGGCGTACCCGCGGCGGTACAAGGGCCGGGTCGAGTCCGCCGAGGCTCTGCGGTAGCCGTATGCGGATCTGCCGGGTCGCATGGCGCATTGTGGGATGGCGGCGGACGAATGCCCGCATCTGGCCCGTTACCACTGAAATCCCCCCCAGGAAGTCGTGTGCGCGGCCACGGACCGGATGGACACGAGGCGGCGGCCTCGCGGCCGCCGGGTGCGCGTGGCACCGGGGGCGTGCCATATCCCGTCGCGTGACCGGTTGAATACGAACGTACTCTGGAGTTCCCTGCTTGTGGGGCATTTCATCCAAAGATGAACCGCGTGTCACTGAAAAGTCCTTCCGTGTCCGGTGGCCGGTCCGGTCGACCCTCGCCCCCGCCCCCGCACCGTTTCGGAACGCTCCTGTGGCCGCCCGCCGGCCGCCCACCGAGGCGGGCACGGTCGCCAGGGCCACCGGCCCTGGTCCAAGCATCTAGACTTCGTCTCCGTGAGTCTGTCAATCGGGATCGTCGGCCTGCCCAATGTCGGCAAGTCCACGCTGTTCAACGCGCTAACCAAGAACGACGCTCTGGCCGCGAACTACCCGTTCGCGACCATCGAGCCCAATGTCGGGGTCGTAGGGGTGCCCGATGCGCGCCTCGGGGTGCTGGCCGAGATCTTCGGGTCCTCGAAGATCATTCCGGCCACCGTCGACTTCGTGGACATCGCGGGCATCGTCCGCGGCGCCTCCGAAGGGGAGGGGCTGGGCAACCAGTTCCTCGCCAACATCCGCGAATGCGACGCGATCTGCCAGGTCATCCGGGCGTTCGAAGATCCCGATGTGACCCATGTCGAGGGCGATATCGAACCCTCCCGCGACATCGAGACCATCAACACCGAACTGATCCTGGCCGACCTGCAGACCCTGGAGAAGGCGCTGCCCCGGCTGGAGAAGGACGCCAAGCGCAACGCCAAGGACAAGCACGCCCAGGAGGTGCTCGCCGCTGCCCGCGAGGCCCAGCGGGTGCTCGACGAGGGCCAGAGCCTGTCGGTCGGCGGCCCGCAGGCGGGCATCGACCTGGCCCTGCTCCGAGAGCTGAACCTGCTCACGGTCAAGCCGTTCATCTACGTCTTCAACCTGGACACCGACGAGCTTGCCGACACCGCGCTACGCGCCAAGCTCGCCGAACTGGTCGCCCCGGCCGAGGCGGTCTTCCTGGACGCCAAGATCGAGTCCGAGCTCGCCGAACTCGACGAGGACGAAGCCGCCGAGCTGCTGGAGTCGATGGGCCAGAGCGAATCGGGGCTGAGCCAGCTCGCCCGGGTCGGGTTCGCCACTCTTGGGCTGCAGACCTATCTGACGGCGGGCCCGAAAGAGGCCCGGGCCTGGACCATTAAGAAGGGGGCCACGGCCCCCGAGGCCGCCGGCGTCATCCACACCGACTTCCAGCGCGGCTTCATCAAGGCCGAGGTCGTCTCCTTCGACGACCTGGTCGAAGCCGGTTCCATGCAGGCCGCGAAAGCGGCCGGCAAGGTCCGGATGGAAGGCAAGGAGTACGTGATGGCCGATGGCGACGTCGTGGAGTTCAGGTTCAATGTGTAACCTTCGGCGGGAATCATTGAGCACGATCGCGTACGTCCGTGTGGCCGCGATGGAAGAGCTGATCGCGTCGGTCCTGAAGCATCTGGACGACGAGGATCCGGGAGCGGTTGCCAGGGCAACCTCTACGGCCCAGGTGCGGCGGGTGGGGTGCGACCGGATGGCGATGTCGATCTGTTGATCCTCACCTACAGACCGCTGACCACCCCTGAGCGGACTTCGTTGGTCTCGATGTTGGCGAGCATTTCCGGACGGAAGGGTCATGCGTCTCAGTTTCCCGAGGCTGCCAACCGTCGCCCGCTGGAAGTGACGAGTCTGGTCGTCAAAGACGTACGACCACTCGGTCAGCGCCCTCACCTGAAGTTACTGACGGCTGACGGATTCGTCGGCAGCGCGGAACGAGGTGTCGTAGCGTGCCGAAGCGATTGCTCGTGACGCGGTTGTCGTTGTGAGTGCCGGGCTGTAGCGCGTCGTCGTGTTGGCCGGTGGCGCGCTACTTCAAAGACCTCAGCCGATGATCGGCTGCACATGTGTGCACATCCAAGTTTCTCGAATGTTCGCAGCGCCCTCAGCGAGCTGCGGCAGATTCTCCCTCAGGCGCCGCGACAACTTCGGCCACCTCTGCCGCAGGCCGGGTCCGCTTGATCAGCAGGACCACGAGCGCACCGGCAAGCGCAGCGCCCGCACCGATCAGGAAGCAGGAGCGGAACGCCTCCTCAGCCGGGATCTGTAGACCGCCGCTCGCCGACACCGTCTGGCTGGTCAGGACGAGCGCCATCACGGCACCGGCGACCGTCGTGCCCATAGAGCGCATCAGCGCGTTCATGCCGACTCCGGCCCCCGCCTCGGACGCGGGCGAGTTCTCCAGGATCAGTGTGGGCATGGCGGCATAACCGATCCCGACTCCGGCCGAGGCGATGCACGTGGCGACCATCAGCTGCCAGGGGGCATTGTCAAGGAACACGGCGAAGACGTAACCGGCGGCGATCACTGTCGCTCCGAGCGCCAGCGTGGTCCGACCGCCGAAGCGTGTGAGCAGGCGGCTGGAGACCGGAGTGAAGGCGAGCATCATGAGGCCGGCCGGGGCCATCCAGAGGCCGGCCTGGAGAATGGTCTGACCGAGGCCGTAGCCGGTGGACTCCGGCATCTGCAGGAGTTGCGGGACAACGATCGACTGCGCCATCATGCCGAAGCCGATGAGCAGTGCTGCGATGTTAGTCAGCAGGATCGGGCGCTTGACAGTGGTGCGCAGGTCGATCAGCGGATGCGGGTGCCGGGTCTCGTAGAAGCCCCAGCCGACCAGCACCAGAGCTCCGCCGACGATCGCGGCGAGCGTCGCCGGGGAGGCCCACCCCCAGTCACTGCCCTTCGATACACCGCCCAGCACTCCGACGACGCCTACCGCCAGCCCGATTGCGCCGATCGCGTCCAAGCGTGCCGCGTCGGCCGGCGCGCGATGCGGCAACACGAGCATCGACAGCACGGCCATCACGGCCGCGAGGACCGCGGGTCCGATCACGCCTGCGCAGTTCGCCGAGTGGGTGGATCGTTCCGGGATCAAGCTGACCCCGCGGTCCTGGCACCCTGTCAGCGAGCGACTGATGGTGGTCGAGGAGGACGCGACCTGGCCCGAGAGCACGGATTCCACGCGGGTAGCGACGGTCTTCCGCGCTGCCGCAGGGAAGGTCACGGCTGCTCTCAGGCTGCCGGACCTCAAGGCCGCACTCGAGCTGGCCTACATCTGCCGTGAGATGGCGGCAACCGAGTGACAGGCCTCGGCCCAGGACAGGTCCTGTTCCATTTCGTCAGGCACTGGTCACGCCGCTCTGTCGCAGCAGACACAGGCAGTGAGCAGGGGCGACTCGTGCTCGTCTGCGAAGCTGTCCATGCCCTGAGTCTGCGCGCCAGCCCGGCAACGGTGAACGCAATCGCGCAAGAGGTCGGGATCGACCAGAGCGGCGCGTCTCGGTTGATCAAGAGCGCCACGGCAGCTGGGTATTTCGTTATGGCAGCGTCCGCGACCGATGGTCGACGACGCGAAGCATCACTCACTCATGCGGGCCAGTTGATGCTTGACCAGGCGCATCGTTGGCAGGAGGAAATGTTCGTTGAGCTGACCACTGGCTGGAGCGACAAGAAGCGCCGCGACTTCCAGCAGGCGATGACGGACCTGATCGAGCGCTCATACGAGATGGACGCATGAGCCACGCCAACGCCCCACTCAGCCCCGAGGGACGCCGCCGACTGGTCGAGCGATGCTGGGCGGTGCGTTGGCGTGAGTCACGACGCTCTCCCTGTCGCCTTGGCGGGCCGCGGCTCGCTGCGCTCGGCGGGGATTGCCGCCGCCGTGGCGATCACAGCGAGCAGGGTTACGGTCATGAAGACGAAGGCGGCTCTGTCGGTGCCAGCGATAGCGGCGGTGGTCGTCGCGGCTGCAAGGCCGATCGCGCCGCCGAACTGCTTCGCAGTGCTCATCATTCCAGAGGCTGCGCCAGCATGTTCGGGACGAACGCCCGTGGTGACTAGTGTGGCTAGCGGTGTGTTCATCAGGCCACCGCCGATCCCAATAATGACGGTGGGAACCAGGACGGCAACCGCGAAGGACCCGCCGTCGACGACCGTGAGCCAGAGCAGTCCAGGAACAGCGATGACGACACCTGCCACGATCAGCACCCGGGGCGCGCGACGTTTCATCAGCCGCGGCGTGAGCCAGAGGTTCACCACCAGCATGCTGGCGGTGAGCGGGAGGAACGCCAGACCGGCCTGGATCGGCGAGTACCCAAACTGAGTCTGCATCCGGTACGTCAGGAAGTACCACAGGCCGACTTGGAAGCATGCCCCGGTCAACGCGGTCGCGATATTACCGAGAACGATCAGCCGGTCTCGTGCGAGATCGCTCGGTACGAGCTTGTGAGACGTCCGGCGCTGATGCAGGACGAGCACGACGAACAACGCGACCGTCAGCGAACCCACTACGACTAGAAGACCATCCGAGAATCCCTCACTTGCGACGGACAGCGCGTATATGGCGCACGCGAACGCGGCTGTTGCCAGCCCTGCACCGATGAAGTCGATGCGCCCCGTACGGCGCTGGTCAGTGGTCCGTCGGTGGAGAACGAGGGCTGCGATGACGACACCGACCCCGATGGGAAGATTGATCAACAAGGTGGCTCGCCAGGAGATCAGGTCGGTGAGCAACCCGCTAGCGATGTTGCCAAACCCGCCCCCGGCCAGGCTCACCGCAGTCCACACAGCGATAGCTCGCGTTCGTTCCGGACCCTCAGCATGGGTGGTCGTCAGCAAGGTGAACGTTGCCGGAGACGCCGCAGCGGCAGAGATGCCCTGTGCGGCACGGGCGGCGATGAGCACCCAGCCTTCCATCGCGAGACCTCCAACGAGACTCGCCAGGGTGAATGCCGCCACGCTCCAGGCGAGCAACCTCGCGGTGCCCACGACATCGGCCAACCTCGCGCCGACCAACAGCAATCCAGCGAAGCCAAGACTGTAGGCCAACGCCACCCACGACGCGGCAACCCCGGAGAGTCCGAGGTCGGCCTGGATCGAAGGTAGCGCGACATTCACCACCGAGACATCCAGCACCACGATCAGCTGAGCCAGACAAGACGTCCACAGTCCGAGCCGCTGCAACCAGGTAGACATACCCCTCCTTGATACGCTCGTATCATTTGGTACGAGCGTATCATCGAAGGGTTGGAAGGAGTCTTGGATGGTGGAGTCGACGCGCAGGACCGAGATCATGGAGGCCGTCGAGCGCCTCTTGGCCCGCGGCGGGCTTAACGCCGTCACCATGAGAGCCGTCGCCGCCGAAGCGGACGTGTCCCTCCGGCTCGTCCAGTACTACGGCAGCACCAAGGATGCACTCCTCGGTGCCGTGCTCGACCGCCTTGCCGACAAGAGCGTCGAACGATGGCAGGCCCGTGCCCGACAGCGGGGATACGAGTCGCCGCTCGAAGTCATCACAGCCTTCTTCGACGAGGCGCTACCAACCGATCGGGCGAGCCAAGACTTCCACCGCGTCGGCGTCTGCATGGAGGGTCTGGCGATCACCGACCCCGACATGGCAGGGCAGGCCTATCAGAGACATCTGAGCGGGCTTGGAGACCACCTTTCCGGCGTCTTGAAGTCCAGCGGCCTTAGCGCGAAAGCTGCGCGTCGCCTCGCCCTGGAAGTGATGGCGTTGGCCCACGGAGTCGGAACACTGGTCATGTCAGGACAGCTCTCCGAGGCTGAGGCCCAGGCGCTGATCAAGAACTACCTCGAACGACTCGGACCACAACTATCCAGATGACCGCACGGACGTCCTTCGCGAATGTCAAGAACGTCCTGCCCCGCAACACCGGTGTGCCATTGGCTGCGCCGGCGTCGATCATCTCCGCCGAGGTAGTCCAGCGGTGGTCTGACCACAACGAAGTGCCCGGGCCTGACGGCTCGGGCACTTCGTTTTCTTGGGCTGCCGCCCGGCGCGAGCGCCGGTTGCCCTCGGCAGGCGTGGTCACTTCTGGTGTTGGTCGCCGTCGTGGTCGGGCTGATCGAGGTCAGCGACGTGGGCAGAGAGATCGGCCATGCGCTTGCGCGTCCGCTTGGCAACGTCACCGACGGCGACCGCCTCGACCTCGGAGCGCCACTGATCGTAGGGAGTCTTGACGCGCTTATCGCTTGGCGTCGACCAGTGCGAGACCTTGTCGTGCTCTGCCCGAGCCCACTCGTCGAAACGGTCGTAGAGCGTGCCGCCGCTCTTGAACTGCTGCGATTTCATGAACCGCGTGGAAAGGTCGGACTGCGCGGCCAGCACCTCTTCTGCCGTGGGCATCGGTGGGCGCTGTTCCGCTAGAGCCTTGAGGCGGGCACGCTCGGCGTCGAGGGCCTCCTGTGTGTGCTGGGCAGCCTTCAGTGCTTCCTCGACCTCGTGGCGGCCCTCCTCGCGTCCCTCGGCGACAGCACGGCGACGCAGGCGGGGCATCTCTTCGGCCTCCCAGGCTGCCCGTTTGGCGGCGAGAGCCTGCTTCTGCTCCTTGACGGCCTGCCGCTCCTCCCAGAGCTTCTGCCCGTCCTTCTGTGCGACGGCGAGCGTCGCCCGCGTCTTGTCCGCGCTCCTGGCAAACTCTTCGCTGCTCAAGTGCTCCGTCGAGCGCTCGGTGACCTTGAACTCGACGTCGTACCCCGCATCGGCGAGAGCCTGACGGTGCGCCTTGTGCTGGCGCTGGAGGTCACCCGGCCCCTTAAAGAAGTCTTTCTGGCTCAGCCGCCCGTCCTCCGTCACCGGCGTGAACAAGAGTTGCAGCTGAGGGTTCGTCTCGTCGAGATGGACGGAGTAGCCGACGAGGTTCTCCTGCCCGAACTCGTCCGCGGCCCAGTCGAGCTGCCGCTCGACGAGAGCGAGAGCCTGATCGTTCAGTCCGCTCTCTTTCCAATCGGGACAGTGATCGTCGAACCAGGTCGGATCGAGCTGCAAGATCATCGGGCGCATCGCCACGGCGTCGGCCTTGATCTTCCTCTTCACCGTCGCCAGACGCGCATCCAGGTAGTCCGTGAACTCCGCCGAGGGCGGCCGCCTCTTCCTCCTGATGAAGCCACCCTCAACCACCGTCTCCTCAGTGACCTCCGGACGACGAAAACCGCCCTGACCATCGTTGACCATCGTGATGTTCATCGAGGTACGCGACGCGTCGATATTGGCGTTCCGCTGCTTGAACGCGAACCCGGCGGCCTGATCGGCATCGCGGGCGATGTGACGCACGAAGTTGGTCGCATGAGCACCCGAGACCTTGACCTTGTGGCTCGCGTCGAACGTCGCCGTGTAGCTCACCGCGACCACCTCCGGCGGTAGAATCGGGACCCACATCGCCTGTTGACGATGCGCTCCGCGATGCCTCCGGCGGCGCTCCCGCGGGGCCTATCGATCCGTACGGGCCCGCCCCTCCACATCTGGGATCCTGCGCCCTGATGTGGAGCCTCTGCGAACCCGTACGGATCGATAGGTGTAGCCCCATACACCGACCGCTCCGCTGGGTCGGTTCCCGGGGCCCTCCGGGGGCCCGCTGCGCGGGGGCACTCGGCCGCTGGCGCGGCCTCGATCCGCCAATCCGCCAGCGCTCCACTGGAGCCCTGACGGATCGGCTGCGACTGGTCGTAGGAGGTACTCACGCTGCACCTCCCGCGACCAGCGCCAGCGACACATCGGGGCTGCGCACCGCGAGCCCGCTCAGCAGCTCAGCGACCGCACCGTCCGCGTCGTGCTCCGCCGAAGTCTCAGGGCCATAAGAACTTGTCTCAATAGCCTGCGTGGGTGACTGGGAGCTGCCATCATCACGTGCTGTGAGTGATGTGTTGCCCGATGGGCTGTGGGAGATCGTGGAGCCGCTGCTGCCGGAGCGGCCGCCGG
>JAJYTD010000104.1 GCA_021793235.1 Actinomycetes bacterium
TGCACCCGGAGAAGCCCTGACTCTTCACCGAAGGACGCGGGTTCGATTCCCGCCACCTCCACCACACGCAAAGCCGCTGATCGGACAGGTTCCGGTCGGCGGCTTTTTGCATGCGCCGCCCGAGCGGCCCTCAACACCGCTCAAGTGCCGCGTTCATGGCGGGTGGCACGGGAAGCAGCGAGCGGCCTGCGGGAGAGGACGCCGCACCGCAGGGCGGTCCCATGGCCGCCCTCGGCCAAGCCCCGGCCCCGGCGTCGCGAGCGGCTGGCTGGACGCATGAGCGGCCTGGTTGCGGATCGCTGAGTCCTCCCCATTTTCGGGCTTGCGGTGGGGCGGTCGGTAGTCGTGCCGGAATTGGCGCGGGCCGCCGCTCGAAGGGAAGCGACGTCGACGCCGCTCATGCGCGTTTCCCCTTGTTAGCGCCCGTTCTTCCTTCATCGCCTAACTCGTCGGCCGTGGGTGACCGGTCAGGAGCGTCCGCGATTCGGGCCGGTCTGGTTAAATCGCCGCGTTGTGTTTGCGGATCGTCGGCGGCCGGTGCTGTGATTCATCACGCCCGGCGGCGGGGGCGGTTTGCCGAGGGAGGAACACGGGCGTGGAATCGGGAGCGGTGCTCGCCGACAGGTATCGGCTCACCAAGCGGCTCGGCCAGGGCGGCATGGCCGACATGGGGGAGCACGACGGCCACCCGTTCTTCGTGATGGAGCTGCTGGACGGCACCGATTTCACCGAGATCCTGGCCCGCGACCCCGGCGGGCTGCCCGTCGACCGGGTCCTGGAGACGGGCGCCGCGGTGGCCGACGCGCTGGCCTACGCGCACCGCAGGGGCGTGGTGCACCGCGACATCAAACCGGCCAACCTGATGGAGCTCGCCGAGGGCGGCGTGAAGATCTGCGACTTCGGGATCTCGCGGTCCGTCGACGCCACCGGCCGGCTCACCGCCACCGGCGGGATGCTGGGCACGCCCGCCTACATGGCGCCCGAGCAGTACGAGGGACGGCCCGCGGACGCCCGCACCGACCTGTACGCCTTCGGCTGCACCCTGTACGCGCTGCTGACCGGCGACGCGCCGTTCGACGGCGAGACGGTGCCCGCGCTGATGCGGCAGCACCTGACCGTCGAACCGGCGCCGCCGTCGCGGCACCGGCCCGACGTTCCCGCGGAGCTGGACCGGCTCGTCCTGTGGCTGCTCGCCAAGGACCCCGCCGACCGGCCCGGCTCGGCCGAGGACGTGGCGGAGCGGCTGCGGGCCCTGGCCTCCGGCCGCCCCGTGCCGTCCCCGGAGCAGGCGCCGTCCTGGTCGCCGCCCCCGATCCCGAGTCCGGTCCCGGCGCCTCCGCAGGCGGATCCGGTCCCCGCCGTCCCGTACCCGGGTGCGCCGCCGCCCGTCCACCCCGCCCCCGGCGTGCAGACCCCGCAGCCGTGGCCCACCCCGGGGCCCGCCCCGAACGTCCCGCCCGCCGTGGGCGCCGTCCCCGCCCCGGCAGGCCCGCCGGCCGCGGGAGTCGGGCCGATGGCTCCGCCGGTGGCCGGGATGCCGCAGGGCGGGCCCCCGCCGAGCCGGAGGACGGGGCGCCGCTCGTTCCTGATCGGCGGGCTCTTCGTCGTGGGCGGCGCGGCCGTGGGGGCGACCGCCTGGGCGGCGGACCTGCTGTCCTCCGGCCAGCCTGAGAACACCACGCTCAAGGGTCACACCGACAACGTGAACGCGGTGGCGTTCAGCCCGGACGGCAGGACCCTGGCGTCCGGCCGGGGGCGACAACAAGGTGCGGCTGTGGAGCGTGGCGGCCAGGCGCATGATCGGCACCTTCGACGACGCCGCCAACTGGATCAAGTCGCTCGCCTACAGCCCGGACGGCAAGTACCTGGCCGCCGGCGACGGCGACGGCACGACGTGGCTGTGGGATCTGGCCACCAACCGGCCCGAGACCTACAAGATCCGTGTCATGACGGTCTACGCGGTCGCCTTCAGCCCCGACGGCAGGACCCTGGCCACCGGCCATGTCGACAACATGGTCCGGCTGTGGAAGGTCGGTTCCGGCACCAAGTGAGGCGTCCCCGGTGAGTGCGACGTTGAAGGCAGGGGAGCGGGTCGTCGTCCGGCGGGTCAGCGCGGACGACGAGGCTCGGTTCGTCGAGCTGGCCTGCATGAGCACCGGGTTGCATCGGCCCTGGGTCAACCTGCCGGTGTCCGTGGCGGAGTTCAAGGAGTACCTGGCGCGGTTCGACCAGGTCAGCGCCGTCGGGATGGTGGTGTGCCTGCGGGACGGGGGAGACCTCGCAGGCGTCGTGAACATCAACGGGATCGTGCGGGGCTCCTACCAGCGGGGTGTCCTGGGGTACGCGGCCTTCCTCCCTCATGCGGGCCGCGGATATCTGACGGAAGGGGTCGGGCTGGCGGTCCGGTACGCGTTCGAGGAGCTGGCCCTGCACCGGGTCGAGGCCGACATACAACCGGGGAACACGGCGTCCATCAGGCTCGTCCGGCGGCTCGGCTTCCGCAAGGAGGGGTTCTCGCCCGGATTCATCAGGATCAACGGGGTGTGGCGGGACCATGAGCGCTGGGCCCTCACCGATGACGGCTGAACACATGTTTAGTGATCATGAAATGCAGACATATCTGTACGAACAGAAGCGCAGCGCCGTGTCTTGATCTCGTTTGGGGGTCAGCAGCAGGTGGGCGTCCATAGGGACGAGCCCGGCAGACCGACGGAATGGCCGGGCGCCTTGGACGTGCGCGCCCTCCTCGAAAGCGGCTGGCGGCCGACCCCCATCCGCGACTTCATCCTCAAGGTCCACAGCAGGTGCAACCTCGCGTGCGACTACTGCTACATGTACGAGATGGCCGACCAGGGCTGGCGGCGGCAGCCGCGGCGGATGTCCCGGCAGGTCCTCGAATGGACGGCGCAGCGCATCTGCGAGCACGCCAGGACCAACCGGCTCTCCGAGGTGCAGGTCGTCCTGCACGGCGGTGAACCGCTGCTGGCGGGCGTCGGCCATCTGCGGTACGCGCTGGAGACCATCACCGCGGCCGCCGAGCCGGACGTGGAGGTCGCGTTCAGCGTGCAGACGAACGGAGTCCTGCTCGACGAGCTGTTCCTCGACCTCTTCGCCGAGTACGGCGTCTCCGTCGGCGTGAGCGTGGACGGCGACGAGGAGGGCCACGACCTGCACAGGCGGCGCGCCGACGGCCGCGGCAGCTACCGCGACGTGGTCGGCGGGCTGGAGCGCCTCACCGTCCCGCGCTACCGGTGGCTGTTCGGCGGCCTGCTGAGCACGATCGAGCTGCGCAACGACCCGATCACCACGTACGAGTCGCTGCTGACGTTCGGGCCGCCGGAGATGGACTTCCTGCTGCCGCACGGAAACTGGGACACGCCGCCTCCCGGCCGCCCGCCGGACGAGTCGACGCCCTACGGGGACTGGCTCATCGCCGTCTTCGACCGCTGGTACGCCGAGGAGGCCGACCAGGTGCGGATCCGGCTGTTCAGCGAGATCATCAGGCTGCTGTTCGGCCGGATGTCGGCGAGCGAGGCGGTCGGGCTGTCCCCGGTCGCGGTGGCCGTGGTGGAGACCAACGGGGAGATCGAGCAGGTCGACTCACTGAAGTCGGCGTACGACGGGGCGGCCGGCACGCGGCTGCACGTGTCCCGCGACCCGTTCGACACGGTGCTGTCGCTGCCGTCCGTCGCGGCGCGGCAGATCGGCCGCCGGGCGCTGTCGGACGAGTGCCTGGCCTGCGCGGCGCACGAGGTCTGCGGCGGCGGCCTCTACCCGCACCGCTACCGGTCGGGGACGGGCTTCCGCAACCCGTCGGTGTTCTGCCGCGACCTGTTCAAGCTGATCAGCCACATCCGGGACGTGCTCGGCCGCGACCTCGGCCTCACCGCGCCCGAGCGGCTGGCCATCGTCACCGCCGGCTGAGCCGGTCAGATCGGCGGCGGGTCGAAGTCGGCGTCGAGCCTGCGTCCCTCCAGGAACACCTGCGCGTCGGGATGATCGAGGGTGAGGGTGCGGCGGTAGCCCTCCTCGGTCTCGGCGAACAGCTCGGCGGCCTCCTCGTCCCTGCCGAGATCCCGGAGGTTCGCCACGGTGTTCGCCGCGGCCCCCAGGGTCGTCGGATGGGTATCGCCCAGCAGCGCCTTGAGGCGTCGCAGACTCCCGGAGGAGAGGCGGAGGGCCGCCTCCGTCTCACCGAGGGCCGC
>JAJYTD010000005.1 GCA_021793235.1 Actinomycetes bacterium
TGCTGCTGGTGGATGCCCTCGCCCACCGCTGGGGCCGCTTCGACTCCGAACACGGCCCCGGCATGTTCGCCGAACTGCGCTGGAACACCCAACCCACCCCAACCACAGCAACAGGACACAGCAAACGCTGACCCCCGGGTTGCGGCAATGGGGCGAAGCCGGCTTGCCGCCGAGCAGATGGACACCCCTCCCCCCGAAGCCGGGGTGACGGTGTGGCTGCTAAGCGACCGGCCCGCTCGGCGGCAAGCCGGCCTCCTCGCTGCGCTCGGAATGCCCCATTGCCGCAACCCGGAAGGGCAGGCCCGGACACGACAACGGCCCGCCCCACCCAGACACACGCCACCAGCACCGAGGAGGCGAACAGCCATGACCACCCTTTTGACAGCCGAACCCGCACACCCAACGGTCACCCGCACCCTGCACCGGCTGCGCCACACCTACCGGCCCCACGGCTGGACCATCTGGCACGGCCAATCAACCGGCCAGTACTGGGCCGCCCACACCCACACCATGGTCCTACTCTCCAGCACCAACGAAACCGACCTCGCCCACGCGATCCACCGGTTCGGACCCGCCCCGCGCCCGGCCACCACCCCGGACCGGCTTGCGAACCCCCGCAGGTACAGCCAGGGGAACTCACCCTCGGCGACGGCACCACCCGACTGGATCTCACCCCTGAAGGCGCCGCGCGCGGCGCCGCACTCCAGCAAGACAGCGACTGACACGTTTCCCCGATCCAGCGCCCATCGATCGTGAACTTTCTGCCAGAGTCCGCGCTCAAAGCGGAAAGCACGGCGGACGCGCCGAACCCGGCATACCAGGCAGAACACCGCCCCGCCCCAACCGGCCGGGACCGGGGCGGTTACTCCCGGGCGAGCAGCTCCTGGAAGTGGCCGAGCATACGTTCGGGGTCGGGCTCGATTCCGGTGATCAGCCTGAAGGCGTGGCTGGCCTGGAAGACCGCCATTCCGCCACCGTTCAGCGTCGGGCAGCCCCGCTTCTCGGCGTGGCGCAGGAGCTCGGTGCGCACCGGCCGGTACACGATGTCGGCCACCCACATCGGTGGCCGCAGCAGTTCGGCCGGTACGGGCATCCCCGGGTGGTGCGCCATCCCGATCGGCGTCGCGTTCACCAGGCCGTCGGCTCCGGCGAGGAGCCGGTCCGGTTCCGCGGCGTCTCCGGGGCGGCACTGGCCCTGGGGGAACCGTTCCTGGGTCCGCGTGGCGAGAGCGGCGGCCCGGTCCGCGGTGACGTCGACGATGACCAGCTCTCCTACTCCGGACACCATCAGCGCGTGCGCCACGGCGGCCCCGGCGCCCCCGGCGCCCAGCAGCACCACCCGCTCCCTGGGCGCATCCGGGAGCCCGCGGGCCAGCGACTGGGCAAACGCCGACCAGTCGGTGTTGTGCCCGATGGCGGATCCGCCCTCGAAGACCACCGTGTTCACCGCGCCCAGAGCGGCCGCCTCGGGAGAGAGGCCGTCCAGGGCGGGCAGGACGAGCTGCTTGCACGGGTGGGTGATGTTCAGCCCGTTGAAGCCGAGCCTGCGCGCGGCGTGCACCAGGTCCCCGACCGATTCCGGCGCCAGGCCGAGCTCGGTGATATCGATGGTGCGGTAGATCAGGCGCCGCCCGAGCTCGCCGGCCTCGCGTTCATGCATCGGCGGGGTGAGCGACGGGCCGACCCCCGAGCCGATGAGTCCCACGAGGAAGGACCGGGGGTCGGAATCTATCCCATCACCGGTGGCCTGCACCGTTGCCTCGTTTTGGATCGTGTTGGTCACTGGGCCTGCTCCGCTCGCTGGGCCGCCATCCGGAAGGGGGTGTTGGCGGCTCCGTAGCCGTCGTAGCCGCCCCGCCGTTGCACCACCTCAAAGAACAGCCGGCCGCCCAGCATCGGGGTGTAGAAGTGGAAGAACTCGCCGTCGCCGGCACGGTCGTAGAGGATCCCGTACTCCCGCATGTGTTCACGGGTGGCGGGGCTCAGATCTGTGCGGCTTGCGAGGTCGGCGTAGTAGTTGTCCGGGATGCGCAGCGGCGCCACACCCCCCTCGTTCATCGCCTGCGCGGCGGCGAAGATGTCGCTGCAGCCCAGCGCGATGTGCTGGGCACCGCCCGCGGCGTCGGCCTGGGGGCCGCGCCCCAGCACCGACACGTTCAGCGCGATGCGCAGTGCGACGTCGGGCCGGGTGAGCGCCCGGCTGCGCACCAGCCCGTCCGGAGCGGCCAGCTGCAGGCTCTCCGCTGGTTCCAGCCCCAGCACGGAGCGGTAGAACAGCGACGCCTCGTCGAAGTGGTCGAAGGGTTGGAACAGGCCTACGTGGTCGATCCCGGTCAGCGGAGTGGCGCTCCCTTGCCGGTGCCCCTGTACGGCGGGGGCGGTGAAGTCCCCCAGCCAGGAGTCCCCCTCCGCGGTGCCGGCGGGGCAGAAGAAGACGGCGGTTCCGTCCGGTGCCGCGACCGCGTGCAGGCGTGACTCCGAGGGGTCGCGCCGCCGCGGCAATGGGGGTGCGAGCAGCCGCTCGGCCCGGTGCACCGCACCGTCGGGGTCGGTGACCGCGATCCCCAGGGCGGTCGCGGCCGCATCCCCGCTCCAGGTGTGTCCGAGCCGCGGGTCCGCCGAGTTGAGCAGGATCCGTGTGGTGCCGTGCTCCCACAGCTGGACGGGTTTGGATCGGTGGCCGCGCGTGTGCTCGAAGCCCAGTGCCGCCAGGGCGGCGCGCACGCGCTCCGCCGAGCTCTCTTCCGCGGCCACTTCGACGAAGGCGTATCCGGTGGGTTCGACGGGGTCGGGCAGCCGGGTGAGCGCCACCGTGGGCCGCGCACCGGTGGGTGCCGCAGTCTCCCCGGCCCCGTCCTGCTCGCGGCTGAGCGCATCCTCCAGCACCGACAGGGACCGCAGCGCGTCAGCGGCCGTGCGCTGGGGGTCGGAGGCGCGGAAGACGTCGTTGAAGACCTCCAGGGAGAGCGGTCCGGTGTAGCCGGCCGCCAGCACGTGGCCGGTGAACGCGGTCAGGTCGAACCCGCCCTGCCCGGGGAAGCACCGGTAGTGGCGGCTCCACTGCAACACGTCCATGGCCATGTGCGGGGCATCGGCGAGCTGCAGAAAGAAGATCTTCTCCCCGGGGATGTCGCGGATCCCGGCCGGGTCGCTGCCTTTGGAGAGGATGTGGAAGCTGTCCAGGCAGATTCCCAGCAGGGGGTGGTCGGCCTCGGCGACGATGCGCCACGAGTGCGCGTAGTCGTTGACCTGGCGGCCCCAGGCCAACGCCTCGTAGGCGATGCGCACTCCGAACGGCGCGGCCGTTTCGGCGAGGCGGTGCAGCTGCGCCGCCGCGCGCGCGTCGTCGCCGATGGCCGACTCTAAGGCGTTGGAGCAGACGAGCAGCGTGTCCACGCCGAGTTCCAGCATCAGCTCGAATTTGGCTTCGGCCCGTTGCAGGTTGCGTTCCAGCCGGGCGTCATCGACGCCTTCGAAGTCACGGAAAGGCTGGTACAGGTCGATGCTCAGCCCGAGTGACTCCGCCAGTCCGCGGACCTCCCGCGGTGGCATGGGGGAGGCGATGAGGTCGTTCTCGAAGACCTCGACGCCGTCGAACCCGGCTGCCGCGGCCGCCCGCAGTTTCTCCTCTAGGGTTCCACTGAGCGACACGGTGGCGATGGAACGCCGCATGCTCCTCACTCCGCTTCCTGGTGAATGGACGGGTTACCGGACGTCCTGGAAGGACTCGTAGAGCTCCAGTTCCTCGCCGCTGAGGTGCTCGCGGAAGTACTCCTGGGCCTGGGTGCGGAAGGTGTCCACGTCGACGTCGTCGACGACCTCCATGGTCCCGCTGGCCTCCCACTCGTCGAGGATCTCGGCCTCGGCTTCCTCGACGCAGGTGCGGTTCTCGCTGCGGACGTCGCTCACCGCCTCTTGGAGGACACCCTGCTGTTCCGCGGAGAGCTTCTCCCAGGTCTGGCCGGAGACGACGATCATCTGCGAACCGATCTGGTGGCTGGTGAGGCTGATGTGGGTCTGCACCTCCTGGTAGTTGTCGGCGTGGATGGTCGGAATGGGGTTCTCCTGGCCGTCGACGGTCCCCTGCTGCAGGGCGAGGTACACCTCTTCGAAGGCGACGGTCGTCGGGTCGGCGCCGAGGGCCTCGGCGTTGGCGAGGTAGATCGGCGAGTCCGGGAACCGCATCCGCAGGCCGCCCAGGTCGTCGGGGGTACGGATCGGGTCGTTGGCGGTGAAGTGGCGGTCGCCGAAGTACCACACGTCCAGGATCTTGGTGTCGGTGGCCGCTTCGAAGTCCTCCTTCAGCGTCTTTGACTTTTCGGAGTCGAAGAACTCGAACATGTGGTCGGCGTCCTCGAAGGCGTAGGCCGCGTCGAAGACTCCGATCGGCTCGTAGGCCGAGCCCAGTGCCGCGGAACCTTGAACGTCCATGTCGATGTCGCCGGACATCACCGAGGTGAAGGTCTCGGTGTTGTCGCCGAGCTGGCTGTTGGGGAAGGTGTCGATGGCGAAGCCGGCGTCGGCGTCGGCGACCTGTTCTGCCACCAGGTCGATGCCGCACCGGGTGTGCGGGTGGTCGTCGGTGTAGCTGTTGGCGAACGAGAGTGTCAGCTCGTCTCCGGCGGAGTCGCCCCCGCTGCCGCTACAGCCGGCAAGGCTCAGGGCGGCCACGGGAACAAGTGCCAGCCAGCGGTAACCAGTACGCATTGAACGCCTCCTATGGGGGAATGTGCCGCGTCGCGGCGGGGTGGGTTAGGAGCTAGACGTGTTTGCCGAATCATTTCGGGCTCGCGGCCACCAGGCTGCCTCTCGCTGCGCCGATGTCGCTTGCCCAGCCAACCAGGATGATCTGCGCGAATCGTCTTGCGAGAGATTGCCTGGACGGCCGCTCGCTCATCCGAAAGCCTTCGTCAAACACTCCCTAGAGGCCCAGATAACCGGGGAGGAACAGCACCAGGTCCGGCGCCACTGTCAAAAGCGCGAGGACCAGCAGGAGCGGGATCAGGAACGGGGCGGTGCCGCGGAACACCTCGTGCATCGGCGTCTTCGTCGCCGAGCCGAGGACGAAGAGCACACCGCCGATGGGCGGGGTGAGCAGGCCGATCATGAGGTTCACGATCACGATGACGCCGAAGTGCACCGGGTCCACGCCGAACTGCCCGGCGATCGGCAGCAGCACCGGCACGGTGATCACCAGCGCGGCGATCGGCTCCAGGACCATGCCGATCAGGATCAGGGCGAGGTTCACCAGGATCAGGAACACGATCGGGCTGTCGGTGAAGTCCAGCAGGAACGACGAGATGTCCTGGGGCACCCGCTCGCGGGCGAGGATCCAGCCCAGCAGTCCGGAAGCCGCCAGGATGATCGCGATGGAGGCCGCTGTCGTCGTGGTCTCCACCATGATGCGCCACAGCGAGCGCAGGGTGAGTCTGCGGTAGCAGAAGCCGAGCACCAGCACGTAGACGGCGCCCACCGCGGCGGCCTCGGTGGGGGTGAAGACCCCGCTGAGGATGCCGCCGAGCAGCAGCACCGGCGCGCCGAGCGGGCCGAGGACGCGCAGGGTGGCCTTTCGTGCCTCGCCCGGTGCCGCACGCCGGCCGGCGAGGTGAGTCTGTTTGCGGCTCCACAGGTACACGGCCAGGGCAAGCCCACCGGCGATGAGGAATGCGGGGACGACCGCGGCGGCGAACAGGGCGGCGGTGGACACCGCGGCGACGGAGGCGTAGACGATCGCCGGGATGCTGGGCGGCATGACCGGGCCGATCAGGCTGGAGGCCGCGGAGAGGCCCAGCGCGAAGCGGCGGGGGTAGCCGCGGCTGGTCATCGCCGGAACCGTCATCTTGCCCAGCCCCGCGACGTCGGCCAGCGCGGTCCCGCTCATCCAGGAGAAGCCGACGCTCACGCCGATGTTGACATAGCCCAGGCTCGCGCGCACGCGCCCCAGCAGCACCTGCGCGAACGCGAAGATGCGGTCGGCGATGCCGGTGTGGTTGGAGACAACGCCGACCAGGATGAACAGGGGGACCGCGAGCAGCGGGAAGCTGTTGATCTCCTGCGCGGCCGTGCGCAGACTCAGCCCCGTGGACTGGTCGGTCGCCGCCATGTACACCAGGCACGGGCCGAGGATGGCGAAGGCGACGGGGACCCGCAGGGCCAGCAGGACGAGGATGCCCAGGGTCACCAACGCGGCGCTCATCGGTTCGGCTCCTCAAGCTCGGTGTTCTCAGTGGGCGGCGTCTCCGGGTCGGGCGGTCCCTGCAGGAAAGCGTTGGCGATGGCGCGCAGCGCGGCCAGGGCCAGGCCGACCATGGGGATCACATACGTCCAGGACACGGGGATGTCCAGCGCCGGCGTGGTCTGCGGCGGACCGCTGAAGACCAGCTCGGCGGCCTCGGCGGTGAAGGCCGCGCACACGGCCGCCACCACGAGGTTCGCGAAGATCCACGCCGCCCGCATGGCCCACCCCCGGGCCACGAAGTCGATCAGCTTCAGGGTGATGTGCTCATCGCGTCCCATCAGGTAGCCGGCCAGCGAGAACGCCAGCCACACCAGTCCGAACCGGGCCAGCTCCCCGGTCCAGACCCAGCCGTCGACGGACAGGTGGCGCTGGCTCGCCTGGGTCAGCATCAGCACGAAGATCACGGCGAGTAGCGCCGCACCGACGATCAGCTCGCCGGTCTCCAGCCATCGGACCGGCGCCGGGCGGGACCGCGGTGGTCCATCGCCGGATGTTTCGGTGGCATCAGTCATCCGGAAGGGCTCCGCTCAACAGACGGGGGATGTGTATGCGCTGCTCAGGACCTGCACGAAGCCAAGGCTGCAGAACATGTGTGTGACCTTAGGTTTTCGGATACGGCAATGGCAAGCGATTGCCAAATGTTGTCATCAGGCGTACAACATAGGCACCATGAGTTCGCCCAAGCGCACGACCATCTACGACGTCGCCCGCGAGGCCGGTGTCGCCGCCTCCACGGTCTCCCGCTCCTTCAGCGACCCCCGGCGGGTCAACGCCACCACCCGCGAGCACGTGCTGGAGGTCGCCGAACGCCTCGGCTACCGGCCCAACCCGCTGGCCACCGCCCTGCAGTCAGGCCGCACGGCCACGATCGCGCTGCTCGTCCCCGACATCACCAACCCGCACTTCTTCGGCACGATCCGCGGCGCGGAACGCCGGGCGAGCGCGGCGGGGGTCACCTTCATCCTCGGCTATACCGAAGAGTCCGCCGACAACGAACGCAACCAGATCGAGCGGCTGGCCCGGTCGGTGGACGGCTTCGTGCTCGCCGCGAGCCGGATGCCGGACAGCACGACCACCGAGCTCGCCCGGGAGCACAACCTCGCTCTGGTGAACAGGGAGGTGGAGGGCCTGCCCAGCGCGGTATTCGACAATGGGCCGGGAAGCTGGCAGATCGTGGAGCACCTGGCCTCGTTGGGGCACCGGTCGCTGGTCTACCTGTCCGGACCGCACCAGTCGTGGCTGGCCGGGGAGCGGTGGCGCGCGCTGCGCTCGGGAGCGGAGCAGCGGGGCATGACGGCGACGCGGTTGGGGCCGTTTCCACCACGGGTCGTCGGCGGCGGCGCGGCCGCGGATGCGGCCCTGGTCGCCAAAGCGACGGCCATCGTGGCCCACAACGACCTACTGGCGATCGGTGTTCTGCGCCGACTCACTGAACGCGGCGTGCGCGTTCCCCAGGAGATCAGCGTGGTCGGCTACGACGACATCTTCGGTGCCGACTTCTGCGTACCCGCGCTCACCACCCTCGCCGGCCCGCACGAGGAAGCGGGCAGCGCCGCCGTGGAACTACTCCTGGAGAAAGCATCCCCCTCCGCCACGCGGGCGGCCCCCCGCCGCGTCACCCTCCCTTCCCACCTGGTCATCCGCGACTCCACCGGCCCGGCTCCGGCGTGAGGCCGGTTCAGGCGGTGCCCTTGCGGCCGGCGCGACGGACAGTCCATCGATCGTGAACTTTCTGCCAGGATCCGCGCTCAGAGCGGAAAGCACGGCGGACGCACCGGACCCGGCGCGACGGCCCTCACTCCGGGGCGCAGGCGATGACCAGGGCGGTGGTGCGGGCCGGGGTCTCGATCTCCTGGACGTCGCAGAAGCCCGCCGCGGTCAATTGCTCCACTGCCTCGACCGCGCTCCACGGGGTGATGTTCTTGCGGGCCATCCGCCACCGGATGGCCGCCTCGCGCACGGCGGGGGCCTGCCGGGCACCGCGCAGCACGGTGGAGCTGATCAGCAGGCCGCCCGGACGCAGGGCGGTGCGCAGGCGCGGCAGGGCCGCGGCCGCGGCCTTTGGTGCGATGGCGGCCAGTGGCAGCCACGCCAGGTCGTAGACGTCGGTCTCGGCGAGCTCGGCGACGTTTTGCTCCCGCAGGTCGACGCGGTCGCGGACACCGAGGCTGCTCAGGTGGTCCGCGGCCAGCTCCAGCGTCGACGGCCGGATGTCCAGGCCCGTGGCACGGGCGTCCGCGGCCGCCCGGCCGATGACCGCGGCGGCGACGGCGCCGATCCCGGTGCCGACGTCGAGGAAACGCAGACCGTCTTGCTTCACAAGGTCGCCGAAGCCGGGGACGCGTGTCGCGAGCAGGTCCAGGAACCCGGCCATATCCGCACCGGAGGACATTCCCTCCGCGACGAGGATGTCGTCGTTGTCCTCCTCGCCGATGCCTTCGGCCGCGTCGGCCGCCTCGCGCAGGACCGCCGCGATCCGGCGCGGAAGGGTATGGGCCTCCGGGTGGTCTGCTGCCCTGCGGTAGGCCGGGCGCAGCCGCCAGCCGCCGGGGGCGCGCTCGGCGTATCCGGCGGCGCCGAGCAGTGCGCCGTGTTCCTCTGTCAGGTCCCCGCCGCCCGCCGCGGACGCCAGCGCGGCGAGGACCCACGCGCTACCCACGAGGTCGTCGACGCGGGCCGCGAAGTCCGGTTCCGATGTCGCCATGGCGTGAGTGTGCCACTCGCGAACTGACCGCGCACCCGTTCGCCCCGATTTCTTGGCAGTTCGTAGTGCTGTCTCGTGGTGGGCCGGATGGCGCCGTGGAAAGCCGACGCCACCGGGTGACCACGGCAGCCCGCGCACCGGCCGCCGGATAAATGTCGGCACTGCGTGACAGGGTGGCGCCAGTCACTCACTTTGGAGGCCGCCATGGCATTTCTCCTGTTCATCGGGACCCGCAAGGGATTGTTCACCGCACGCAGCAGCGACCGGCGCACCTGGGAGGTGAGCGGCCCGCACCGCCTTGACGACTTCGCCGACATGGGCGGCGTGTACGCCATCGGCGTGGATCCGCACACGCGCCGGGTCCTGGTCGGCGCGGAGAGCCAGCACTTCGGACCCAGCGTGTGGTTCAGCGACGACCTGGGCGCGAACTGGCACGAGCCGGAGCGGGCACCGATCGCCTTCCCCGCCGATATCGATACCGCGTTCACCCGGGTGTGGCAGTTCGCCTTCGGCGACGAACCGGGCACCGTCTATGCCGGGGTCGAACCCACCGCGCTGTTCTGTTCCACCGACGGCGGGGAGAGTTTCGAGCTGGTCCGCTCGCTGTGGGACCATCCGCACCGGTCCGGGTGGTTCCCCGGCGCCGGGGGCGCCGCCATCCACACCGTCCTGCCCGGCAGGGTGCGAGCCGACGGCACCGATTCCCAGACCATGACCGTGGCCATGTCCACCGGCGGCGTGTACCAGACCCACGACGACAAAAAGAGCTGGACGCCCGCCAACCGCGGCATCGGGGCCGGATTCCTGCCTGATGAGACCCCGGAGTACGGGCAGTGCGTGCACAAGGTGGCCGTCGCCGCCGACGGCGTGTTCTACGCGCAGAACCACCACGGGGTCTACCGCAGCGCCGACCCCGCCTCCGGCTGGACCTCCATCGCCGACGGGCTGCCCTCGGACTTCGGGTTCGCCATGGTCGCCCACCCGCACACCCCCGGGACGGTGCTGAACTTCCCGGTGATCAGCGAGGCGCGCCACCTGCCGCCGGACTACCGGCTGCAGGCGCAGCGCACCGACGACGGCGGCGCCACCTGGCGGCCGCTGACCCAGGGGCTGCCGGCAGACCCGTACTACAGCATCGTGCTGCGCGACGGCGCCTGCACCGACGGCGCGGACGTGCCCGGGTTCTACTTCGGCACCCGCGCCGGGGACGTCTATGCCACCACCGACGGCAGCGCCGGATGGCACCAGGTCGCGGCGCACCTGCCCGACGTGCTCTGCGTACGCGCGGTGGAGGTGTAGCGCGGTGAGCGTGACGGTGGTGATCCCCCAGGTGCTCCGCGCCGACTGCGACGGGCAGGCCAGGGTCGACCTGCCGCTGGCGGCCGAGGGCCGGGTGCCGCTGCACAGCGTGCTCGACGAACTCGTGCTCCGCCATCCCCGGTTGGCCCAGCGGCTGCGCGATGAGCGGGGCCGGCTGCGGCGCTACGTCAACGTCTTCGTCGACGCCGACGAGTGCCGTTCGGTGGCCGGGCTGGACACGCTGGTCGCCGACGGAGCAGAAGTCCGGGTGCTCCCTTCGGTCGCCGGAGGGTGAGGGCCCGCCGGCGTCTCAATGACCATTGGCTTGTTTGACCCGGTCCAGGTACGCCCATGCACCGTCCGGGTCATAAAGCCATTCGTGGTAGTCCGACGGGTCGTCCCAGCCCCGCATCCAGCGGTCTCCGATCTCCGGATACACGGTTGCCGCCTCAAGGACCGCCTGAATATGCGGGGCCGGTTCGGCCTCCCAGAAGGTGGCGATCACCTCGGACCACTGCTCCGCGTCCTTGCCGTACTCCCAGAACCGCTCGAACATCTCGGTCATGAACGCTTCGTCGAAGGGGCGGTCCCCGTGGGCCAGAATGCTCTCCAGGTAGCTCTTCGCGCACCGGCTGGAGTTGTTCCACCCCTGCCCCGCGAAGGGGTCCGACGTGATCACGACATCGGAGATGCCCAGGACCCGTCCGCCCGAGGGCAGAACGCCCACCGGCTTGCGCACCTGCGGCGTGAACCGGGAGAGCAGCGTGCTGCTGTCGTCGACCAGCTCGGCTTCGGCCACCCGCTCGTAGTAGTTCGGGACATACTTCCGCAGCAGGTCTTGCATCCGGCCCCACTGCTCCTTCGGGGGCAGGCGGGCAGGCCAGTCGTCCATCACCCCGCCCTGCCGGTTCACCACGAACAGCGAGTGGCACGGTCCTTGCGCGGTGAGGACCGGCATGATCCAGATGTTGCCGGCGTCCGCGGACGACGCCGCCCAGCCGATCGCCTCGTCCTCCCCCGGATCAGGAGCGACATCGTAGATGTGGGCCTGCGCGACGGTGCGCCTGCGCGCACCGCTGAAGCGGTCCCGGTCGGTGTCGAAGAGGGCCCCCAGTTCGCCGTGGCCCACGGCGACCACCACAAGGTCGAACATCCGCGAGAAGTAGTCGATGTCGCTCAGGGTGACGCCGTGGATGACGACCTTGCCCCCGCAGTCCTCGAAGTATTCGAGCCAGTCCGCCATCTTGACGCGGCGGTCCACTGACACGGTGTACCCGTCGAACCGGCCGGGGACCGTCAGGGGTTCAAAGCTCCTCGAGGGGAACGCGTGGAGCTTCATCTTCTCGACCTGGGGCGCCTGCGCACTCCAGAAGTCCAGGCGGAGTTCGCGTTCGTATTCGAGCACGGTCGGATAGGTCAACTGCGTGATGGACGGGCGTCCGGTGCGGATCTCGCCGGAGGTCTGCCCGGTTATCACCGTGACGTCGTATCCGTGGTTCAGTAGGCCGTGAGCCAGGTGCAGACCTGATTGGCCGGCGCCGACGATAAGGATCTTGCGCATGTGCCTTCCCGGAGCGGTCGAATGGGGCGTCGAAAAGGCGGCGGGCCGCCCTGGAGACCGCGCGAAGCCGGTACGGTCCCGGTGTGGTCCCGCACGTCCCTCACGCGACAGGTGCGGCGGCCGCATTGGTCGCCAGGGCGTAGCGGAGCAGTGTCGTGAGCACCGTGCCGCCGGATGAGCGGTTGCGCGCGTCGAAGTCGACGATCGGAACGTCGCCGCTGACCTCCAACGCCTCGCGGACCTGGCCGATCGTGTACTCAAGGCGGTCGTCGAATCTGTTCAGCGCGACGATGTAGGGAATGCGCCGGTTCGTTTCGAAGTAGTCGACCGCGTCGAAGCTGTCGGCGAGCCTGCGGCAGTCCACCACCACGACGGCGCCGACCGCGCCCCGGACGAGGTCGTCCCACATGAACCAGAACCGCGCCTGCCCTGGTGTACCGAACATGTACATGACCAACTGCTGGTCCACCGTGATGCGGCCGAAATCCATGGCCACCGTCGTGGTCGCCTTGTCCGGAGTCGAGGCCGTGTCGTCGAAGCCGATGCTGGCTTCGGTCATCACCGCCTCGGTGGTCACCGTGGGGATCTCAGAGACCGAGCCCACGAGCGTGGTCTTACCTGCTCCGAATCCTCCGGCGATGACGATCTTGGCCGACATCTTGTTCTGGAAATCACTGGAAAAGTCGTTCGAGACCACGGAGCGCCCTCTCGAGAACCTGGTTTTCCGACGGGCTGATGCCCGTGATGGTGGGGTGGATGTAGACGAGGCCCAGCTCTGCGAGATCGCTCAGCAGAACCTGGGTGACACCGAGCGGGATGTCCAGCTCGGCCGAGACCTCGGCGACCGAACGCGTCTCCCGGCAGAGGCGGTAGATGCTCTGCGATTCGGGCATCAGGTTCGTCGGGGGCTCGGTGCTCGGATCCGCCGTGGACACGAGCGTCTGCACCATGAGCGGGTGCCGTGATCGGGTCCGCCCGCCCGTAAAGGTGTACGGGCGGATTCGCGTGCTCCTGCGCCTGCGGTAGCTCATAACTGTGGCAACCTCTTCATGAGTCAGGTTCGGTCGTCCCCGGCTACCGGCTCAGCTTCCGATCACTTCGCGGAGTTCGGAGCGCAACTGCGGTGTGAGCGCGTGGGCGACGTTCTCCACCAGCCGCGTCATCTGGTATGCGACGATCTTCATGTCGGCCGAGGGAGAGCTCAGCACAGCGAGGCAGGAGCCGTCGCTGATGGACATCACGAACAGGTGCCCGTGCCGCATGCGGACGATGAGCTGCTCGCAGTTCCCCTTGGCGAACATCTTCGCGCCACCGAGCGCGAGGCTGTGCAGCCCGCTGGCGATGGCGGCGAGCTGCTCCGCGTGCTCCTCGGGGAAGTCCCGCGACGCGGTCAGCAGCAGCCCGTCGGAGGAGACCACGATGGCGTGCTCCACCCCGTGCACATCGTTGACGAAGTTGGAGATGAGCCAGGCGAAGTTCTCCGCGGTGACATTCAGTTGGTCGTTCATGGGTGCTCCCGCCTCTTGCTAGCCGTCTGGGGGTGGCGCCGAACCGGTCCGGGGGCTCGGGCGCCAATGCGCGTGCATGTTTCGGCATGCCCGTTCCGCCTACTCGTTCTCGCTGGCGGCCGCCCGCTCGCCCGCGATGAAGCCGTCGAGGTCGGCGCGGATCCGCTCGGCCCGATCGCCTGAGTCGTCGGGGGTGAGCGGGTAGGCCTCCGGTCCGGGCGTCGGCATCTGCAGCGGGGAGGCGGCCCGCCTCGCGCTGCGGCGGGGCAGGCCCGCGTCCGTGACCGCCGATTCGGGCGGTCCGTTCCGCACTGGGGCCGCCGCAGTACGCGCATGGGCGGGGGGAGGCGGCGCCACGGACGGCATCGCGCGGACCGGCCCCGGTCCGATCGGTTCCGGCCGTGGCCCGCGGGCGCTCAGCAGCGACGGGGGAACAACGGTGTAGGCGCTCATCCCGCGGAAGGCGCGGGCCTCAAGCTGGACTTTGAGCCCGTGCCGGTGCGCGATGCGGCTGGCGACGTAGAGGCCCATGTGCCGGATGACCCGTTCGTCCAGGACGGGACTGCCGTCCAGGCGCCGGTTGAGGTCGGCGAGCTGGTCCTGGGGGATGCCGATGCCCTCGTCCTCTACGACCAGCAGCAGCCCGCCGTCGGCCATGGGGCTGCCGCTGATGACGACCTGTGTGTGGTCGGGCGAGTGGACGGTGGCGTTGTCGAGCAGTTCGGCCAGGAGGTGGCTGATGTCGTCGGCCGCACGGCCGGTCAGAAACGTGTCCGGCAGGCGGCCGAGGTGCACCCGGCGGTAGTCCCTGATCTCGGAGGTGGCCGCACGCGCCACATCGAGTAGGGAGACGGGCTCGACGTTCGCATCGCCGGTCTCCTGGTCGGCGAGGACCAGCAGGTTCTCACCGTTGCGCCGCATCCGGGTGGCCAGGTTGTCGATCTCGAACAGCTTGTCCAGGAGGTCGGGGTCCTCCGCCATGTCCTCCAGCTTCTCGACGATGGCGAGCAGCGAGTCGACCAGCGTGAGGTCGCGCATCGCCAGCCCGGCCAGCGCATCGGTCAGCAGGGGCTGGTGCACAAGGGACCCGCCCTGCTGGAGTGGTGCCGGGGCGGGTGGCCGATCCGGCACGGCGGCGGGGTCCGCCACGGGAGCGGCACCCGGAGCGGCACCCGGGTCCGGGCGCTGAGCGGGGCCGGGAGGGAGCGCCGGGCGCGCCTGATGGCTCACGGGTGTCTTTCGGGTCAGTCCCACCCGGGACAGCAGCCGCTGAAACCGGCTTTTCCCGGGTGGCCGTTGATTTTCATTCGTCATTTGCGCCAGGGGACGGCTATCGCGCCCTGGCGGTGGCGGCGGCTGTGCCACAACACGCCTCCTCGAATCGGGGGGAACAAATGAGAGCGGACCCTGGCGCGTCGGCGGACCGGCGGCCGGGAACATAGGCGCATCGAACTCATGCGGGCGCCGGTAAAACGGCGGACATACCTCGTGGCCAGGCAGGACAAGGGGAATTCAGGCCCGATGCGCGTTCAGCGGACGGGCGCCCACCGCACCAAAGAAGATCATTTCTACTAGAAGAGGTGTTCGTGCGGACAATATGCGGTTCTCGGTAATAAGTGTTCGTGATTCACCGAACAGCCGCGAGCCTAGCAAAGCCGGTCCGAGCCCTCAGGAAATTCTAAAAATTCCGCTAATTGATCCTCATTTACGCGAATGACCAGGAAGGACGCACATGACGACCGATTCACCACGCTTGGAGGGTTCGATGCGTCCACCGTGCTCTTATTTCCGCTTTGAGCATGGGTTCCGGCAGAAAGTTCACGATCGGTAGGCTGAATCCCCTACTGGCGGCGGGCCGCAGTGGATCCGCGGACGACCAGCTCCGGCGCGAAGCGCACCCGCTCGTGCTGGTGGCCGCTGCCGTTGAGTTCGGACAGCAGCAGCCGCATCGCGGCCCTGCCGAGTTCGTACTTGGGCTGGGCGACCGTGGTGAGCCCGGGGTGCACCAGAGCGGAGAAGTGGACGTCGTCATAGCCCACGACCGAAAGGTCGCCGGGTGCGCTGAGCCCGCGCTCCCCGAGCCCTTTGAGGACGCCGAGGGCGAGCTGGTCATTGGTGCAGAACACCGCCTGGGGACGCCGTTTGGGCCCGCCGGCCAGGACCTCTTCGACGGCCTTCTCCCCGTATTCGGCGTTCAGCTGCTCGGTCTCGATGACCCGGATGTTCTCGTCGGGGTCGATCCCCGCCTCCTCCAGAGCGGCACGCAGCCCGCCCAGGCGGGTGCGGCACTGCTCCATGTCCGCGGGGCCGCTGAGGTAGGTCACGCGTTCATGTCCGAGGCTGATCAGGTGCCGCCCCGCCGCCATACCGCCGGCGTGGTTGTCCACCGCGACACTGCAGGCGATGTCGGCGCCGACGTCGCCCCGGTCCAGCAGCACCCAGGGGACGCTCTGCTTGCGCAGCCAGAGCAGGTCGGTCATGTCACCGTCGACGGGCATGACGACCGCGCCTGCGGCGCGCTGCTCGGCGAGCAGCCGCAGCGACCGCTGCTGCCGGGCCGAGCGCTCGGCGGAGTTCAGCAGGACGACGGCCAGCCCCTCCTCTCCGGCGACGTCCTCCACCCCGCGGGCGACCTCGGTGAAGAAGGAGTTGGTGATGTCGAGGACGAGCAGGCCCACTGAGTCGCTCCGGCCGGCGCGCAGGCTGCGGCCCGAGGAGTTGCGCACGTAGTCGAGGTCGCGGATGGCCTCCTCGACCCGTCGCCGCGTCGACTCGGCAACGCGTTCGGGGCGGTTCAAGACGTTGGACACCGTTCCGGGGGACACCCCGGCACGCGCCGCGACATCGTTGATGCCAACAGGCCGATGGACGTCTTCAGTCGAGGACAACGCTGCTCCGGGGCTCGGTGGATGTAGGGCCTGCCGGGAAAGCGGCTGTGGGCCCGCCTGCGCCGGGACAGCGCACCAGCCCAAGAGCCCTTCCACGCGGTTCCTGGCGGCTTATGTTCACAGGTGAATTAAAACGTGTCAATCCTGTCCCCGATCTGTCCGCACCCAACAGCACCGTAGCGACCCTCGGCAGCCGTATCGACCATGGCGATTACCGTCAGTTAATGTCGCGATACCCCCCTTGACGCATCCCCCGTGACCAACTTAACGTCCCTCTCCATTGAAACGATTTTTCCGCCGCGCCCACGTGGCCACTCGACGCGAAGGAGGACGCCGTGACCGATCGGCCCCCTGCGGCACCTCCGCCCTTGTCCCTGGTCGGTGTTGCCAAGTCCTTCGGGATGGTCAACGCCCTTCAAGGCGTCTCTCTGGAGCTGCGTGCGGGGGAGATCCACGCGCTCTGCGGTGAGAATGGGGCGGGCAAATCCACTCTGGTGAAAACGATCGCTGGCGTGCACCGCCCCGACGAAGGACGCATCGAGGTCGACGGGGCCCCCACGGAGTTCGCCTCCCCCGCCGACGCGCAGCGGGCCGGCGTCGCCGTGATCTACCAGGAGCCCACCCTTTTCCCCGACCTCTCGGTGGCCGAGAACATCTTCATGGGGCGCCAGCCGCTCTCCCGGGGGCGGCGCATCGACCGCACGGCCATGTACGCCGCGACCGACCGGCTGTTCGCCCGCCTGGGCGTGCGCATCGCACCGGAGCGTCCCGCCCGGGGCCTGTCGATCGCCGATCAGCAGCTCGTCGAGATCGCGAAGGCGATGTCGTTCGACGCGCGCGTGCTGATCATGGACGAGCCCACCGCGGCACTGTCCGGCACCGAGGTCGAGCGGCTGTTCTCCGTGGCGCGGTCGCTGCGCGACCAGGGTGCGGCGGTGCTGTTCATCTCCCACCGCTTCGACGAGGTGTTCGCGCTGTGCGACCGCATCACGGTGATGCGGGACGGCCGCTACATCTCCACCGATCCCGTTGCCGAACTCACCGTGGACACCGTGGTGCGCCGCATGGTGGGCCGCGAGGTGAACACCCTGTTCCCCAAGCAGGACACCGAGCGGGGAGAGGTACTCCTGGAGGTCGACGGGCTCACCCGCGCCGGGGTCTTCTCCGATGTGGGGTTCGATGTCCGGGCGGGCGAGATCGTCGCTCTGGCCGGCCTTGTCGGGGCCGGTCGCAGCGAAGTGGTGCGCGCTGTCTTCGGCATCGACCGCTACGACTTCGGCACCGTGCGGGTGGCCGGTGCCGCACTGCCGCAGGGCCGGCCGGCGGCCGCCATGGCCGCCGGTATCGCGCTGGTTCCCGAGGACCGCCGCCAGCAGGGGCTGGTCATGGAGATGTCCATCGAGCGCAACGCGACACTGACCCGCCGCAGCGCACTGAGCCGCTTCGGGTTGCTCAGCCGCCGCTCAGAGGAGAAGGCCGCCGAAGTCTGGGCCGACCGGCTGCAACTCAAGGCCGGGCACCTGACCGACGCGGTGTCGACCCTGTCCGGCGGCAACCAGCAGAAGGTCGTCCTGGCCAAGTGGCTGGCCACCCGACCGCGCGTGCTCATCGTCGACGAGCCGACCCGCGGTATCGACGTCGGGACCAAGGCGGAGGTGCACCGGCTGCTGTCGCACCTGGCGGGCGAGGGCCTGGCCGTCCTCATGGTCTCCAGCGAACTGCCCGAGGTCCTGGGCATGGCCGACCGCGTCCTGGTCATGCACGAGGGCCGGATCACCGCCGAACTCCCCCGCGGCGAGGCGACCGAAGAGTCCGTCATGTACGCCGCGACAGGCCACAAGGAGGTGGCATGACCGGGGTTTCCGCCACACAGGCACCGGTGGCCGAGCACGGCGGGAACGGTGCCGTCCGGACGGGGCGGCGGATCCGCCAGGTCCGCGAACTCGGCATCCTGCTGGCGCTGGTGCTGCTGGTCGCCATCACCACGCTGACCAACCCGAACTTCCTGTCGTCGCAGAGCGTCCGCGATCTGCTGCTCGGCGCGACTCTGCTGACCATCCTCGCTGTCGGCCAGTCGATGGTGATCATCACCCGCAACGTGGACCTGTCGGTCGGCTCCACTCTGGGCCTGTCCGCGTTCGCCACCGGCACCCTGTTCGTGTCCCTGCCCGCCCTGCCGATCCCGGTGGTCGCGCTGGCCGGTGTCCTGGTGGGGACGGTGTGCGGGGCCGTCAACGGAGCGCTGGTCGCCGCTGCCCGCGTCCCGGCCCTGGTGGTCACTCTCGGTACGCTGTACGCCTTCCGCGGCATCGGCCACTGGTGGGCCGCAGGCGAGCAGATCAACGCCGCGGACATGCCCGACACGTTCCTCGGGCTGGGGCGCGTGGCGGTCCTCAACATCCCGGCTCCCGCGCTCATCGCGCTCGCGGTGGTCCTGACCGCCGGGTGGTACCTGGGCTCCTACCGCAGCGGGCGCGAACTGTACGCCGTGGGTTCGGACCCGCAGGCGGCGCGCCTGGTCGGTATCCCGGTGGACCGGCGGGTCTTTTTCCCGTTCGTGGTCAACGGTTCGCTCGCCGGGCTGGCGGGCGTGCTCTACGCGGCCCGGTTCGGCACGCTCGACGCGACGGTCGGCACCGGGCTCGAACTGGAGGTCGTGGCCGCGGCCGTCGTGGGCGGCGTGGCGATCTTCGGCGGCAGCGGCACCGTGTACGGCGCGGCGCTGGGGGCGATGCTGCTCACCACCATCGGCGCCGCCCTGCCCATGCTGCGCGTCGACCCGTTCTGGCAGCAGGCGGTGGTCGGCCTGCTCATCATCGTCGCGATCGGTCTGGACCGGCTGCTGGTGCTGCGCGCCGCACGTCGGCTTCGAGGAGGTGAATCCCGTGGCGCCTGACGTCACCACGCCGCCCGCCGGCGGGACCGCTCTGCCCCCGCGTCCGGCCGGGCAGCGGTCGGTACTCCAAAGAGTGCTGGCCACCCGGGAGAGCTCCGTCATCGGCGCGCTCCTGGTGTCGATCCTCGCGGCGTCGCTGCTCGTCGACGGCTTCGCCAGCGGTCGCAACAGCGGGTTCCTCATACTGGACATCGCGGCGATCGCGCTGATCGCCCTGCCGATGACCCTTGTCATCGTCACCGGTGAGATCGACCTGAGCGTGGCCAGCACGCTCGGCCTGACCAGTGCCGTCATGGGGCAGCTGTGGGTCATCGGCCTCCCGCTGGAGACCATCGCCGTGCTCTGCCTGGTGCTGGGCGCCCTGCTCGGGGCGGTCAACGGGCTGCTGGTGACGGTGGCCGGCCTGCCGTCGCTGGCGGTGACGATCGGCACCATGGCGATGTACCGGGGTCTGGCGTATGTGATCCTGGGCGACCAGGCCGTGGCCGACTTCCCCTTTTCCTGGACCGGCGGGGCGACCGCCCGCCTCTCGGGAACGCCGATCCCCTGGATCGCCCTGCTGATCATCGTGCTCGCGGTGGTGTTCGGCCTGCTGCTGCACGCCACCCCGTTCGGGCGGTCGCTCTATGCCATCGGCAGCAACGACGAAGCCGCCCGGTTCTCCGGGATCCCGGTGCTGCGCACCAAGCTGGTGCTGTTCATCGCCTCCGGAACGGTGGCGTCGCTGGCCGGAGTCTTTTGGACGCTGCAGTACGGCAGCGCACGGGCCGACAACGCCTTCGGGCTGGAACTGTCGGTCGTGGCCGCCGTGCTGCTCGGAGGGGTGTCGATCTTCGGCGGCAAGGGCGCCCTGCTCGGTGTGCTCGGCGGTGTACTGCTGCTGGGCACGATCCGCAACGCGCTGCAGCTCGCCGATGTCTCCTCCGACATGTTGTCCATCGTCACCGGAACGCTGCTGGTGGTCTCGGTGGTCCTGCCCAACGCCATCGAGCGGGTCAGGGCGCGCCGCCGCACCGCGGAGCCGCCGTCATGACGGCGCCGCTCCCCTGTCCTCTCCCGTCCTTTGCCCCCTCCATCCCCCCACCCGATCACTGCGGCGCGAAACCGCGCGCAGACGGCACCGAGAGGTGAGTCCCATGCTGCGAACCCGGACCCACTATGGCCTGACCGCCGCGACACTGGCCGGACTGATGCTGGTCACTGCGGCCTGTGGCGGTACGACCCGGGGCGACGCCGACGACTCCGGCGGCGCCGAGGCGGCCGGCGAAGCCGACCCCAACGCCGAGATCCCCGAAGGACTGGCGATCAGCTACCTGCCCAAGCAGCTCAACAACCCCTACTTCACCTACGCCAACACCGGCGGCGAGGAGGCCGCCGAAGAGCTCAAGGGAGAGTACAAGGAGGTCGGCCCCTCTGAGGCGAACGCGTCATCGCAGGTCAGCTACATCAACACGCTGAGCCAGCAGGGCAGCGACGTCATCGTGATCGCCGCCAACGACCCCGACGCGGTGTGCTCCTCGCTGCAGCAGGCCCAGCAGGCCGGGTCGGTCATCGTCACCTACGACTCCGACACCGGCAAGGACTGCCGCGACGTCTTCATCAACCAGGCGACGGCCGAAGACATCGCCACGACCCAGGTCGAGATGATCGCCGAGCAGATCGGCGGGGAGGGTGAGATCGCCTTCCTGTCGGCCACGCCCAACGCCACCAACCAGAACGCCTGGCTGGAGCTGATGGAGGAGGAGCTCGCCAAGGACGAATACGCCGATATCGAGGTGGTCGACACCGTCTACGGTAACGACGACGACCAGAAGTCCTTCAACGAGATGCAGGGGCTGCTGCAGACCCACCCTGATCTCAAGGGTGTCGTCTCGCCCACAACCGTGGGCCTGGCCGCCGCGGCGCGCTACCTCAGCAGCTCTGATTACAAGGGCGATGTCACGCTGACCGGACTGGGCACGCCGAACCAGATGAAGGAGTACGTCGAGGACGGCACCGTCGAGGAGTTCGCGCTGTGGGACCCCAAGAACATGGCCTACCTGGCGGGCTATGCCGGAGCGTCGCTGTCGGCGGGGCGGATCACCGGTGCTGAGGGCGAGACCTTCGAGGCCGGACGGCTCGGCGAGTACGAGGTCGGCGCGGACGGTGAGATCGTCCTCGGCCCGCCCACGGTCTTCAACGAGGACAACATCGACGACTACGACTTCTGAGACCGGTCGGCGGACGACCCCCGTCCCCCTCCCGCGGAAGCCGTCCGCCGACCACCACACACGGAAGAAGGGTGCACATGCAACGCGTCTGCTTCCTGTTGAAGGTCCGGCAGGACCGGCTGGCCGAGTACCGCGAGCGGCACGCGGCCGTGTGGCCACAGATGCAGGAGGCCCTGCGGGCCTCCGGTTGGCACAACTACTCGCTGTTCTGCCGCGACGACGGGCTCCTGGTCGGCTACCTGGAGACCGAGGATTTCGCCGCGGCGCAGGAGGCGATGGCGCGCACCGACGTCAACGCCCGTTGGCAGGCCGAAATGGCGCCGTTCTTCGAAGGGCTCGACGGCCGGCCCGACGAGGGGATGCTGCCGCTCACCGAGGTCTTCCACCTCGACTGACACCCCCGCAAGCCCCGTGGCGCCCCCCACCAGCGCGCCGCGGGGTTCGCCCGGACCGCCATCGGACCGGTGACCGACGCATCGTCTTGCATTGAAGCGCAGAAGGAGTCTCGACCATGACCGACCTCGGCGCCGTGACGGCCGGACTCCGACAGCAGGCCATCGAGCTTCCGTCTTGGGCGTTCGGCAACAGCGGCACCCGGTTCAAAGTGTTCCCCCAGCCCGGTGTGCCCCGCACACCGGAGGAGAAGATCGCCGACGCCGCGCAGGTGCACCGCTACACCGGTATCGCCCCGAGCGTGGCCCTGCACATCCCCTGGGACCGGGTCGACGACTATGCCGCACTCGCGGAACATGCTCGTGGCCTGGGTGTACGCATCGGAACGATCAACGCCAACGTCTTCCAGGACAACGATTACCGGCTCGGCAGCATCACCAATCCCGACCCGCGTATCCGCCGCAAGGCCGTGGACCACCTGCTGGCCTGTGTTGACGTCATGGACGCGACCGGCTCGGCCGACCTGAAGCTGTGGTTCGCCGACGGCACCAACTACCCGGGCCAGGACGATATCCGCGCCCGGCAGGACCGGCTCGCCGAAGCGCTGGCGACCGTGCGCGACCGGCTCGGCGGCGGGCAGCGCATGCTGCTGGAGTACAAGCTGTTCGAACCGGCCTTCTACACCACCGACGTCCCCGACTGGGGCACCGCCTACGCCCACTGCCGCGAACTCGGCGAGAAAGCGCAGGTCGTGGTCGACACCGGGCACCACGCTCCCGGGACCAACATCGAGTTCATCGTCGCGTTCCTGCTGCGCGAGGGCAAGCTCGGCGGATTCGACTTCAACTCCCGCTTCTACGCCGACGACGACCTCATGGTGGGCGCCGCCGACCCGTTCCAACTGTTCCGGATCATGTACGAGGTGGTCCGCGGCGGCGGCCACGATCCCTCGGCGGGAATCGCCTTCATGCTGGACCAGTGCCACAACATCGAGCCGAAGATCCCCGGGCAGATCCGCTCCGTGCTCAACGCGCAAGAGGCCACCGCCAAGGCACTGCTCGTGGACGCGGACGCACTGGCCGCAGCCCAGCGTGAAGGGGATGTCCTGGGAGCCAACGCGGTGCTGATGGACGCCTACAACACCGATGTGCGCCCGTTGCTGGCCGACCTCCGCGCCGAGCAGGGCCTGGACCCGGACCCCATGGCCGCGTTCTCTCGTTCGGGGTACCTGCAAAAGATCGCCGACGAACGTGTCGGCGGCCGGCAGGCCGGATGGGGCGCCTGAACCGCGGCCGTTTCCTTCCGCCCGGACCACACCGAAACACGACGCAAGGGTTGATGATGACCGACCAGACCCATCCCGAGGTCGAGGCGCTTCTCGGCCGGTCCCGCCGGCTGGGGGCGGATCCGCGCAACACCAACTACGCCGGCGGCAACGCCTCCGCGAAAGGCACGGCCACCGATCCGGTCACGGGCGAGCCCGTCGACCTGATGTGGGTGAAGGGCTCCGGCGGGGACCTGGGCACGCTGACGGAGTCGGGGCTGGCGATACTCCGGCTGGACCGGCTGCGCGCGCTCACGGGGGTGTACCCGGGTGTCGACCGCGAGGACGAGATGGTGGCGGCGTTCGACTACTGCGCCCACGGCAAGGGCGGGGCGGCGCCATCGATCGATACGGCCATGCACGGCCTGGTCGAGGCCGCGCACGTCGACCACCTCCACCCCGATTCCGGCATCGCGCTCGCCTGCGCCGCCGATGGCGAGCGGCTCACCGCTGAGTGCTTCGGCGACCGGGTCGCGTGGGTGCCCTGGCGGCGCCCCGGATTCCAACTCGGCCTGGACATCGCCGCGATCAGGCGGGACCGCCCGGAGGCCATCGGGGTGATCCTGGGCGGGCACGGGATCACCGCCTGGGGTGCTTCCAGCGAGGAGTGCGAGCGCAACTCTTTGGAGATCATCCGCACCGCCGAGCGGTTCATCGCCGAACGCGCGGAAGGGCGGCCGCACGCCTTCGGCGAGGTGATCGAGGAGTACGCCCCGCTGCCCGAGCGGCAGCGGCACGCGCGTGCAGCGGCTCTGCTGCCGACCGTGCGCGGCCTGGCCTCCGCCGACCGCCCGCAGGTGGGCCACTACACCGACAGCGACGCCGTACTGGATTTCCTCTCCCGTGCCGGGCACCCCCGCCTCGCCGCCCTGGGCACCTCGTGCCCGGACCACTTCCTCCGGACCAAGGTGGCGCCCCTGGTGCTCGATGTGGCGCCGGACGCACCTGTGGAGGAGGCGATCGCGCGGCTGAAGGAGCTGCACGCCGCCTACCGCGAGGAGTACCGGAGCTACTACGAGCGCCACGCCGACGCGGACTCCCCCGCCATGCGCGGCGCCGACCCGGCGATCGTGCTGGTGCCCGGCGTAGGCATGTTCTCCTTCGGCGCGGACAAGCAGACAGCGCGTGTGGCGGGCGAGTTCTACGTGAACGCCATCAACGTCATGCGCGGCGCGGAGACCCTGTCCGCCTACACCCCCATTCCCGAATCGGAGAAGTTCCGCATCGAGTACTGGGCGCTGGAGGAGGCCAAGCTGCAGCGCAGGCCCGAACCCAAGGCCCTGGCCGCCCGGGTCGCCCTGGTGACCGGCGGCGGATCGGGCATCGGCCGCGCCACCGCCCGCAGGCTCTTTGCTGAAGGCGCCTGCGTGGTGGTGGCCGACCGCGACAGCGACAGCGCGGCCCGAGTCGCCGAGGAGATCGGCGGCCCGGACGCGGCCGTCCCGGTCGCCGTGGACGTCACCGATCCCGACCAGATCCGCCGGGCGATCGGCGCGGCCGTGCTCGCTTTCGGCGGGGTGGACCTGGTCGTGAACAACGCCGGCCTGTCGATCTCCAAACCGCTGCTGGAGACCACCGAGGCCGACTGGGACACCCAGCACGGGGTCATGGCGCGCGGCTCCTTCCTGGTGGCCCGCGAGGCGGCCCGAGTCCTCATCGACCAGGGCATGGGCGGCGACATCGTCTACATCTCCAGCAAGAACGGGGTCTTCGCCGGCCCCGACAACATCGCCTACGGCGCGGCAAAGGCCGACCAGGCCCACCAGGTGCGGCTGCTCGCCGCCGAACTGGGCGAGCACGGCATCCGGGTCAACGGCATCAACCCCGACGGGGTGGTGCGCGGCTCCGGCATCTTCGCGGGCGGCTGGGGCGCCCAGCGCGCCGCCGTCTACGGGGTGCCGGAGGAGGAGCTGGGCGCGTTCTACGCCCAGCGCACCCTGCTCAAACGCGAAGTGCTGCCAGAGCATGTGGCCAACGCCGTCTATGCCCTGACCTGCGGCGAACTCAGCCGCACCACCGGCCTGCACATCCCCGTCGACGCGGGCGTGGCCGCGGCGTTTCTGCGATGACCATCCGGTACCGGCCGGGTCGCGGGGCGCCCCGTGCGGGGGCTGCGGCAGCGGGGCGCCCCGATCGCAGCCGGAAACGCCGGCCCGCCGCCGAACACACCGGCCGCGTGCGGGAGCGGGCGCGACCACGGCGGCCGCCACCCGGCACGGATGCCCCTGCCCCACCGAACCGTCCCTAGGGAGGCCCTGCCTTGTCCCACCTCGACACTTTCGCCGCGGTCGACCTCGGTGCCTCCAGCGGGCGTGTAGTGGTCGGCCGGGTCGGGCGCGGCACACTGGAGCTGGCGGAGGTGCACCGCTTCGCCAACCGCCCGGTCCGGCTGCCCAGCGGACTGCACTGGAACGCCGTGGGCCTCTACCGGGAAATCCTCGACGGCCTGCGCGCCGCAGCCGACCACCGGCCGTTGTCCGTCGGCATCGACTCCTGGGCGGTCGACTACGGACTGCTGGACACCAACGGCGCGCTTCTTGGCACACCGCACCACTACCGGGACGGCCGCACCGATGACGCGGCCGGCGCGTTCGTCGCCGACTTCGGCGCCGACGCCCTCTACGCGGCCAACGGACTGCAGTTCTTGAAGTTCAACACGGTCTTCCAGCTCGCAGCGGCCCGGCACGACCCGCAACTGCGGGCCGCCGACACACTTCTGCTCATCCCCGACCTCATCACCTACTGGCTCACCGGGGACCGCGGGGCCGAGATCACCAACGCCTCCACCACCGGCCTCCTTGATGTCTCCACCCGGCAGTGGTCGGACCGGCTGGCCGAGGCGGCGGGCGTGCGGCCGTCCCTGCTCCCCCCGCTGCGGCACCCCGGACAGCGGGTCGGCCCGCTCCTTCCGGAGGCCGCCGCGGAAACGGGGCTGGCGAAAACCGTGGTGACGGCCGTGGCCTCTCACGACACCGCCTCGGCCGTGGCGGGGGTGCCCGCGCTGACCGACCGGTTCGGCTACATCTCCTGCGGCACGTGGTCGCTGGCCGGGCTAGAGCTCACCGAGCCCGTCACCACAGAGGCCGCCCGCACCGCCAACTTCACCAATGAACTGGGCGTTGACGGTAGAACCCGGTTCCTGCGCAACATCATGGGCCTGTGGCTGGTCCAGGAGTGCCTGCGTGTCTGGAACCTGGACGACCGTGCGCTGCCCGGGCTGTTGGCGGAGGCCGCGAAGGCCGAACCGTTCACGGCGCTGATCGACGCCGGCGATGCCCGGTTCCTGCCCCCCGGCGACATGCCCGCGCGCATCGCCGAGCACTTGCGAGCTGACGGCCTGCCGGTACCGGAGGGGCGCGGTGCGCTGCTGCGCTGCATCCTGGAGAGCCTGGCGCTGGCGCATCGGGACACCCTGCGCCGGGCCGCCGCCCTGGCCGACACCGAGCTGGACGTGGTGCACCTGGTGGGCGGGGGGTCCCGCAACGAACTGCTGTGCCAGTGGACGGCCGACGCCCTGGGTCTGCCGGTGGTGGCGGGCCCGGTGGAGGCCACGGCGATCGGCAACATCGTCGTGCAGGCCCGTGCGGCGGGGGCGGTCGACGACCTCGCCGGGGCGCGCCGCCTCATCGCCGCGGCCCAGGAGCCGCGGCGCTACACCCCTCAAGGCGGCAGAGCGGCCTGGGATGCCGCAGCCGCCCGCCTCGGCCTGGATTAAGAGCCGGGGCCGCCCCGGCCGGGGGTTGGGGCGGTCCTCACCCGATCGTCTCCGCCTCGTGGAAGGTCATGGCCACGTGCCGCATGGTGGTGACCGCGGCGGCGCTTCCGGGCAGGCCCAGGCCGCGGAGTTCCGCGGCGATCGGATGGTCGCCGAGGCGCAGGAGCGCGCCGCCGGGGCGGCCCCGGATGCCGTACGGTGCCATATCCCAGCGGATGCGCCGCGTCGCACCGTTGAGATGGGAGAAGGCGGTCAGCGGCACCCGTGCTCCGGGCGCAGGGACCGGGAGTCCCGGCTTGAGCAGCATGTCGATGACGAGCCGGCCCTCCTGGTGCACGATGCAGCGCTGGTAGGGCGTGGATCGGCGCAGGTCGATGTCAGCCATGGTCTTGGGAAAGCCCCAGATCCGCCGCCCGGCCGCCAAGGTGCGGGAGCCGTCGACGGGCAGCCGGTGGATGTGGACGCCCGGCCTGCGCCCGCCCGGTGACCGGGCCAGGAAGCCGACCCCGAACTCGTGGTAGCGCCCGAGGACACCACCCAGGTAGTCGACGAAGAACAGGGCGCAGGCCGCCCTGCCTCCGGGCAGCTCGACGATGTCCAGCCCGCTGTAGGCGATGGTGTCCTGCGCGTCCGCGGCGCCCACCAGGAACACTGCCGCCCCGGCCGCGCCGCTGACGCGCACCGGGGGCTCGATCTCTTGGCCCCGGTAGCTCATGCGGTTCCCGCTACCACCGTTGGCCGCGGTCTAGCGGTCCCGGCCGCGCGTTTCCCTCCCGCTGGGGCCGCGGCCGGTGTCGCGGTCACCGCGCGCACACGTTCGCGTAGAGCTGGGACAGGCCGTCGAGGAAGGCCGACAGTGCGAGCTCGAAGCTGTCGTGGTCGATCTCTGCCGCGTGCTCGGCGAGCCGGTGGGCCTGGGACAGGTTGGGGTACCGGTCGCGGTAGACCTGGACGTCATCGGCGAATCCTTGACTGAAGGAGTTGATCGCCGCCCCCACCACCAGGTACTTGGTGGAGGCCCCGATCATCGTGGCGTGGCGGGCCGGCCAGCCGGCCGAGACCAGCCCTCCGTGGACGGCGTCTGCGCGGCGCAGCGCCTCCTCTCGGCGTCCGGGCCCTGCCGCGAGTACCGGGACCAGGTTGGGGTGGGCGGCCAGGGCCGCACGGTAGGAGCGCGCCCAGACGGTCAACCCGTGCCGCCAATCGCCCGAAGCAAAGCCCGAGACGTCGACGTCGGCCATGATCTCGTTGGCGATGTCGGTGAGCAGCTCCTCCTTGGTGCGGTAGTGGCTGTACAGCGATGCGGCCTGGACGTCCAGCTCCTGCGCGAGTTTGCGCATGGACAGCCCTTCGAGCCCGTTCCGATCGACCAGAGAGAGCGCGGCCGCGCGGATCCCCTGTGTGCTCAGGATCGGCGTCTTCGGTCTGGCCACCAGTGTTCCCCCGTCCTCGTTCGCCGCACGACCAAACGATGGAATCCTGCCATGCCCGCGTCTTCGGCCGCAGGCGCCCCTTGCGATGAGCGGCACGAACACCCTACCCTCGAAACCGAACACTGTTAGGTTCGTATCGGGTGCGCGAAAGGCTGAAGAACATGGTCGACTTCGGATTGACCGACGAGCAGAGAGAGATCCGCGCCTGGGTGCGCACCTTCGTCGAGCGGGAGATCATGCCGCTGGAGAACGAGGTGCTGCGGCGGGAACGCGAGGGGGCCGCCCCCGGGCTGAACGCCGACGAGGTGCGGGAACTCCGGGCGATCGCCCGCAAGTCCGACTTCTGGGGCGTACAGACACCCCCCGAGTACGGCGGGATGGGCCTGGACTCCGTCACCGCCGCCCTCATCGAGACCGAGCTCGGCCGCACGTTTCTGACCTTCAAGTTCGGCGGCGAGGCCGACAACATCCTCTACCACGCCAACGAGGAGCAGAAGAAGCGCTACCTGCTGCCCACCATCGCCGGCGACCGCACGTCCTGCTTCGCCATCACCGAGCCGGGGGCCGGATCCGACGCCAAGGCCATCCGCACCCGCGCCGAAAAGGACGGTTCGGAGTGGGTCATCAACGGTGAGAAGACCTTTATCACCGGCGGCAACGAGGCCGACTTCGCCATGGTCTTCGCGGTCACCGACCAGCAGCTGGGCGCCGACGGCGGGGTGACCTGCTTCCTGGTCGACCGCGACGCCGGATGGCGCTCCGAGCCCATCGACACCATGGGCGAACGCCGCCCTGCCGCGCTGATCTTCGAGGACGTGCGCGTCCCGGCGGCCAACGTCCTGGGCGAGATCGGCCACGGCTTCACGCTGGCCATGCAGTGGATCGGCAAAGGCCGCTACCTGCTGCCCGCCCGCGCCCTCGGCGGCTGCGAGCGGCTGCTGGGCATGGCCATCGAGTACGCCAAGACGCGGGAGACCTTCGGCGCGCCCATCGCCGACCGCCAGGCCATCCAGTGGATGATCGCCGACTCCCAGACCGAGATCGAGGCGCTGCGGCTGCTCGTCCTGCAGGCGGCCTGGCAGGTCGACTCCAGCCGCGACTCCCGGCACGCCCAGTCCATCGCCAAGCTCTACGGCGGTGTGAAGGCCAACGAGATCGTCGACCGGGTGATGCAGATCCACGGGGGCATGGGCTACACCCGCGAACTGCCCATCGAACGCTGGTACCGGGACCTCCGCCTGCTGCGGATCTTCGAGGGCACCGACGAGATCCAGCGCCGCACCATCGCCCGCGACCTGCTCAAGGGGCACGTGAAGGTCGGCGAAACGCTGAGGTGACCGGCCGGCGAAAAGCCGGACCCGCCACGCCCGCCTGCGGTGCACCGCCCCGGGCCGCTCCTTTCAGTCCCCCACCGTGGCGGCCACCAGGTGGCCGCGGCCCTGGATGTCGACTCTGCCGGTGCAGGCCGGAACGAACACCGACTCCCCGCGGCACAGCGCCAGCCTCTCACCGCTTTCCGACCGCAGGTCGGCGCTCCCCTCGAGAACGAGCAGGATCGAGGGGGCGCCGCCGGGCAGGTGGGAGTCAAAGGGACCGGGGCCGATCACCGTCAACGCGAATTCGGGGACACCGGGGCGGAACTCGCTGCGCCCGCCGATACCGGCCGACCGGGTGTAGGGAATGGGAAGCACGGAGAAGTCCACGACATCGAGGAGCTCTTCGGTGTCCACGTGCTTGCCCGTCAGTCCGGCGCGCAGCACGTTGTCCGAGTTCGCCATGACCTCGACGGCGGTACCGCGCAGGTAGGCGTGCACGTTGCCGGCCGGCAGGAACAGCGCCTCGCCCGGGGGCACCGTGATCCGGTTGAGCAGCAGGGCCGCCACCGCGCCCGCGTCGCCCGGGTAGCGTTCCGCCAGCTCCACAACGGTGCCGTGGTGGGCCCCTTGGCCTGCGTCCGCCCACTCTTTGACGAAGTCCGCCAGCGACCGCTCGCGCTCGGCGCCCTCCAGCGTGAGCAGCCGGGTCAGCGCGGTACGCAGCGCGGTGTGCGGGTCCAGCGCCGCCAGGTCCGCACGGAGCGTCCGGGCCAGATCGCAGGTCAGCCCGTCCAGGTCGGCGCGGGCGTCGGCGGGGTCGCGGAATCCGCAGAGCGCCTCGAACGGCTCCAGCGCGAGCACGAGCTCCGGCTTGTGGTAGGGGTCCCGGTAGTTGCGGTGCGCGGCGTCAACGGGGATGCCCGCGGCTTCCTCGGCGATATAGCCGGCGCGGGCCCGCACGGCATCGGGGTGCACCTGGAGGGACAGCGGCGCCTCGGCCGCCAGGACTTTCAGCAGGAACGGCAGGCGCTCACCGAACCGGCCGATCGCGTCCTCTCCGAGGAACTCCTTCGGCGAGGCGGCGATGGCCTGCTCGAAGGAGACCGCACCGTCCTGGGTGATGACGCTGCTCGGCGCACCCGGGTGGGCGCCGAGCCACAGCTCCGCCTGGGGGCGGCCGTCGGGCTCCTTGCCGAGAAGCCGCGGGATGGCGTCCCTGGCCCCCCACGCGTACGGGCGTACCTGGTTGATCAGCCTGTGCATCGCCCTGCTCTTCCCGTTCGGCGTCCCGCCGGTTCCGCTGTCGGCCTCAGTCTCCCGGATCGAGTTCTGCTGTGTCTGCCGGGCCAACGCCACCCCTGCCGGTGGTGCGATCCCTACCTTGCGCCCGCGTCGGGCGATCTCCACGAAGTTACCGACTGGTTTACCTGTCATCTCGATGTTCTGTCCAGTGCCGTGGCAGAGCAGCGCCTCGGCCGGGTCCCGGGCGAGCGGATCCAGACATCGGCGTATGCCGGATCGGCCCCGATAGAGCGGTGGGACGCGGTCGGCACTGGCGCGTCGGAACCCTGCCTGGAGCGCCTTCCGCCCCTTCCCCTTGGCCGCACCGCCGTGGCCCGTCCGCGGACAGGTGTCCGGCACCGCATAACAATTCCAAACATCAGGGGTCACACAGGACCACAAATGGTATTACCATTCCGCCAGTGTCATGACACGCACGTCATCGGCGTGCGCGTCACCATCCCCTGCCACGGAGGCCCCGTTGGAAGCCATCGAACCCGCCTACGGGACGGGACCGTTGCTGCTCATCGCAGCGGCCTCGATCGCCGTTCTGCTCTTTCTTGTGATGAAGGTGCGGCTGCACGCCTTCGTTTCACTCACCCTGGTCAGCCTGCTGGTCGCGCTGGCCACCCGGATCCCGCTGGCCGATGTGGTCCCGACTCTGCTCGACGGCTTCGGCTCCACTCTGGCCAGCGTCGCACTGCTCGTCGGACTGGGGGTGATGATCGGCCGGATGCTGGAGGCCACCGGCGGTGCGGCCGTTCTTGCGAACACCCTGGTCAGGGCCTTCGGTGAGAAGCGGGCGCCCTTGGCTTTGGGCGTCGCCTCGCTGCTCTTCGGCTTCCCGATCTTCTTCGACGCCGGTCTGATCGTCATGCTGCCGGTCATCTTCAGCGTGGCCCGCCGCGTCGGCGGGTCCGTGCTGCTGTACGCGCTGCCAGCCGCGGGCGCCTTCGCCGTCATGCACGCGTTCGTGCCGCCGCACCCGGGCCCGGTCGCGGCCGCCGACCTGCTCGGCGCCGACATGGGTGTCACGCTCATCGTCGGCCTGGTCCTGGCCGTCCCCACCTGGTATCTGGCGAGCTACCTGTACTCGCGCTATGCCGGGCGCAGGTTCGAACTCCCCGTCCCCGACGACGTCATCCCCGCCAACGGCAGCGACCGTGCCGAGCACGACCACCTGCCGCGGCTGGGCACCGTGCTCGGAATCCTGCTGCTGCCCATGCTGCTGATCTTCTGCAACACCGGGGTCACCACACTCGCGACCACGGGCGCGATCAACGGCGAGGCGGCCTGGGCACAGGCGCTGGTACTGATCGGCCAGACCCCGGTCGCCCTGCTCACCACAGCGCTCGTCGCGATGGCGGCCCTCGGGCGCCGGGGTATTCGCGCGCGGGGGTCGAGCAGCTCGTCAACGACGCGCTCGGCCCGGTATGCGCGATCATCCTGATCACCGGTGCGGGCGGCATGTTCGGCGGCGTGCTGCGGGCGAGCGGCATCGGCGAAGCGCTCTCCTCCAGCCTGGAGTCGACCGGCCTGCCGGTGATCGTCGCCGCGTTCATCATCGCGACCGCCCTGCGTGTCGCCCAGGGCTCGGCCACAGTGGCGCTGACCACCGCCGCCGCGCTCATCGCCCCCACGGTCGAGGCGACCTCAGGCCTGTCCGTCATCGACCTGTCGTTGATCGTCATCGCGATCGCGTGTGGCTCCACGGTGCTCTCGCACGTCAACGATTCGGGGTTCTGGCTGGTCGGACGCTTCCTGAAGATGGACACCGCGACCACGCTGCGCACCTGGACGGTCATGGAGACGCTGATCGGTGTGATCGGCTTCGCCTTCGCCCTCGTGCTCAGCCTGGTGCTGTAGCACCGCCCCGGCCTGGTCGAGCGCTGCCACGACCTCGCCGACGATCGCATTCATGGCGGCCTCCGCCACTTCGGGGAGGCCGCCATGGACCGCCGTGGCGACGTGGGTGTGCAGGCGCAGCGCCTCGGGCCGGGGATAGTGCGGCATCAGGTGGTACTCGGTGCGGCCGGCGAGGACTTCGGCGACGACCCCCGACAGCCCGGCGAACATCTCGTTGCCGGAGAGGAAGAGGATGCGCCGGTGGAACTCGATGTCCAGCCGCAGGAACTCCGCCAGGTCCCCCTTCTCGCCGATGGCGACCATACGGGTGCAGAGGTCGGCCAGTTCGGCGCGTTCCTCCGCGGGAGCGCGCCGGGCCGCCGCGGCGGCGGCCAGTGGTTCGATCGCCGCGCGCAGCTCGGTCAGGGAGCGCAGTTGTGCGATGCGGCCGGGGCCTTCCAGCCGCCAGCGGATGAGCTGAGGGTCGTAGACGCTCCACTCCTGCGGGGGGCGTACGCGGACGCCGGTACGGGGCCGGCTCACGACGAGCCGCATCGACTCCAGCACCCGTACGGCTTCGCGCGCCACAGTGCGGGAGACCCCGTAGTGCTGCACCAGGCGATCGAGGGTGAAGACGTACCCGGGACCGTATTCACCGGCCGCGATCGCCGGGCCTAGCTCCGCGAGCACACGGTTGTGCAGGGTTCGGTGGTCGGTGTCTACGCTCAACTGGGGCTCCTTCTGCCGACCACTGCACCACCAGGGGCACCCGATATGGCCGGGACACGTTATTGGTAACACTATTAAGGCGCAGCGCGCACGCCACACTGTATTCACGCGCTCGACAGGGAGAGACAGAACATGCACGTCGTCTTCATGGGTGTCTCCGGCACCGGGAAGAGCACCATCGCTCTGCGCGTCGCCGAGCGCCTGGACCTGCCCTTCGCGGAGGCGGACCAGTTCCACCCCGAGGCCAACATCGCCAAGATGTCGGAGGGGGTGCCGCTGACCGACGAGGACCGCCTCCCGTGGCTGTCCTTGCTCGCGGAGTGGATCGGCGACCATGAAGAGAGGGGGAAATCGACCATCATGGCCTGTTCGGCGCTGAAGCGCGGCTACCGCGACATCCTGCGCGCGGGGGCGCCCGATGTATGTTTCCTGCACCTCGACGGTCCGGCCTCCCTCATCGCAGACCGGCTCCGCGAGCGTTCCGACCACTTCATGCCGCCCGGCCTGCTCGACTCCCAGCAGGCCGCCCTGGAGCGGCTCGGCCCCGACGAGAGCGGCGCCACGCTCGACATCTCTCCCCCCATTGAGGAGACCGCCGAGCGTGCCACCGGTATCGTGGCCGCGGCACTCGGCCGCGTTGACGGGGGCTGACTCGATTCCGCTGTGGAGGGGTCAGCGGGGCGTCATGTGCCCCATCCGGGTGGAGATCTCCACCGCCGCCTTGTGGACTATCTCGCCGATCGACTCGAGTTTGTCCTCCTCCATACGGTAGGACGGCCCTGAGGCGCTGAGTGCCGCGATGACCTCGCCGGTGAGGCCGCGGATGGGGGCTGCGACGGCGTTGAGGCCGACCTCGAGCTCCTCGACCGCGGTGGCGTACCCGCGATCCAGGGTCTCCTCGAGTTCGGCGCGCAGGGTTTCGGGGTCGGTGATCGTGCGGGGGGTGAGCTCCTCCAGCCGTCCGCGCAGCACCCGGCGCTGGTCGGGTTGGCGCATGTGGGCCAGTAGTACCTTGCCGCTGGAGGTGGAATGGAGGGGGGTCTGTCGACCGATCCAGTTCTGGCTGACAACGGCCGAGGAGCCGCGCACCTGGTCGATGTTGACGACCATGTCCCCGCTGGGGATGGCGATGTTCACGGTTTCGCCGAGTTCGGCGGCGAGATCCTCGCACACCCGGCGGCTCTGCTGGGTGAGGTCCAGCCCCGCCGCCATCGTCCCGGCCAGGCGGATGATGCCGAAACCCAACTGGTACTTGCCGCGCAGTCCCGGCTGTTCGACCAGGCCGCGTCGCTCCAACGCCCCGACCAAGCGAAAGGCCGTCGATTTGTGCACACCCAGCTCGACCGCGATTTCTGTGACACCGGCCTCGCCGTGCTGCGCGAGAATCTCCAGCACCGTGATCGCCCGGTCAACTGATTGGACGGGCGCACCATCCTTACCAGGGGCTGTTCGCCCCTGCTCGGCCTCACCACCCGACCCCCGCTCGATTCGTTCGTAATCCGACGTACTCTGACTCTTTCCTGTGCGGTGGTCGTTGGAAACCATAACGACCACGATAGTAGGCGCACCTTAGTGTTCCCTGGACAGGAGGCATCTCTGCGTGATCACCGCAGGTGAGGCGCGCGCATGCGGCCGAAGATCAGTTCTGGTCGGCCGCCTCTGCCGCCACCGCGTCCAGCAGCCAGCGGACCAGGTGGTCGGCGTAGGAGGCCCGGACCAGGATCCGGTAGGCCGGGCCGTCCGCGGCCTCTCCCGCCCGGTGGATGCCGACAGCGGCCCCGGCGAGCACGGTCTGGGCGTAGTCTCCCGGGCTGAAGACCCGGGGGTGCAGGTCGAGGACACACCCCCGGGCGAGCACGGCACCGGCCCGCGGGCCGCGCAGCTCCAGTACGGTCCGCTGCGCGGAGACGTCGACGACACTGCCGCACAACGCACCGTACTCACCGCCGAGGGCCGCGGTCAGTCCGGCGGTGAGGCCGTGCCCGGTGGCGGCCGCGTCCACGACCAGGTACCAGCCCGGCCCGCACCACAGCGTGTACGGGTGGCCGTCGCCGCTCGCGCGCCCGGGGCCGGGCAGTGCGCAGCCGAGGAATTCCGCGGCCATCCGCGAGGCGGCCTGTGCCTCCTCCGCGTCCACGCGCAGCTCCACCTGCGCCAGGAGCGGCAGTTCGCGCAGTGCCGCGCAGTCCGCCGAACCGGCCGCTGCGCACTGGTCGGCGAGGTGGGCGACCGGGCTGCGCGGTAGCGGGATCGCGCCCGTGCGCATCTCATCCGTCACGGCGGGCCCCCTCCTTGTCGTAGAACACCGGGTCCGTCACGAGCACCGGAACGGCCTGATCGAGATGGACCGCATACAGCCGCTCGCCGTGTCGGCCGCGCCCGCCGCGCAGCAGGGCGAGGGCGAAGGAGCGCCCCAGCGCCGCGCTTTCATAGGAGGAGGTGACACGGCCCAGCATCGGTACGGGCGCCCGGGAGCGCACCGCTGACGGGCCATCGCCGTCAGGGCGGTGGACGGCCGGCGGGTCGGCCACGATCTGCGCGCCTTCGGCGAGTACGTGGCCGGTGTCCTCGGGCAGCAGCCCCACCAGCTGCTCCCGGTCCTGGCGCGCGGTATCGGCGCGCCGCAGCGACCGCTTGCCGACGAAGTCCGTGCGCGCGGAGAACGCCCATTCCAGGCCGACGTCGGCCGGGGTGACACTGCCGTCGGTCTCGTGGCCGACCACGATGAAGCCCTTCTCCGCACGCAGGACGTGCATGGCCTCGGTGCCGTAGGGGGTGATGCCGAAGGGGCGTCCGGCCTCCAGGACCGCCGTCCACACGTCCGGGCCGTACCAGGCGGGAACATTGATCTCGAAGGTGAGTTCGCCGGTGAAGCTCACCCTGAGGACGCGCGCCGGCGCTCCGGCCACGGTCGCCTCGCGCGCGGACATGAACGTGAACCCCTCCGCCGACACGTCCAGCCCAGGGGCGATCCGCTCCATGATGGCGCGGGAACGGGGGCCGACCACGCTGACGGTCGCCCAGTGGTCGGTGACATCGGTGATGTGCACGCACAGGTCCGGCCACTCCGTCTGCGCCCACTCCTCCAACCAGGCCCGCACCGTTTCGGCATTGCCCGTTGTGGTGGTGACCAGGTACCGGTCGTCGGACAGCCGCACTCCCACGCCATCGTCGAGGACCATGCCCTCCGCGGTGCACATGACCCCGTAGCGGCATCGGCCGGGTCTGAGGGTGGAGAAGGTCCCGGTGTAGACGCGGTCCAGGAACGCCCCCGCGTCGCGGCCCGCCACGATCAGTTTGCCGAGCGTGGAAGCGTCCAGCACACCGGCGCTCTCCCGGGCGGCGCGGCACTCGCGCAGCACGGCCGCGCGCATGTCCTCGCCGTCGCCGGGGTAGTAGCGGGGCCGTTTCCACTGCCCGACGTCCTCGAACACCGCGCCGTTGGCCGTGTGCCACTCGTGCATGGGGGTGCGCCGCACCGGATCGAACAGGGAGCCGCGCTCCCGCCCGGCCAGGGCGCTGAACGGGATCGGGGTGCAGGGCGGGCGCGCGGTGGTCGTGCCGACCTCGTCCATGCCGCGGCCGAGCAGCCCGGCCGTGATTCCGGTGGCCAGTGTTGCGCAGGTACGGCCCTGGTCGGGCCCGGTGCCGATCGTGGTGTAGCGCTTGATGTGCTCGATGGAGGCCATCCCGGTGTCAAGGGCCGCGCGGATGTCGGCGAGGGTGGCGTCGCGCTGCGGGTCGACGAAGGCCGCCGCTGTATCGGTGGCGGGGCCGGTGACCGTCCACAGCACCATGGGCGGGGCCGGGTCGTGGAGCCCTCCGCCCGCCGGTGCTCCGTCCCGGTCTGCTGCCGTCCGCTCAGCGGCACCGCGGGCCTCGTGGCGGGCACCGTCCCCGGTCCCCAGCGCCTCTGCCGCCGCCGCGCGGCCCGCCCGAAGGCCCTCGGTCCGGGCGGCCTGCGGGTCGCGGGTGCCGGCCGCGGCTCCGACGCACCGGGTGCCCTCGGGCAGCGCGGCGGGCAGGAACGCGGCGTGCTCCGGCGACCACCGCTGCCGCGCCCCGGCGTGCAGGGCCAGGTCCATTGCCGGGTCGTGCCCACCGGAGACGGCGAGCAGGTCGCATTCGAAGACGCGCTCCGGCCCGGTGGTGCGCCCCCACTTGTCGATCGGGGCGGCGGCGACCCCGCTCAACCGCCCGTCCGCCCCGGCTGCGGTGCGGACGATGCCGTATCCACAGAGCACGTCGATGCCGCGTTCGCGCAGCGCGGCCGCGGGGGCCGTTCCTGCCGTGGGGCGGGCGTCGACCGCAGCCGCGATCGTGACCCCGGCATCGTGCAGGTCCACGGCCGACCACAGCGCCTCGTCGCCGCAGCCGAACACCGCGGCGCGCCGCCCCGGAAGGACACCGTGGCGCCAGGTGTAGCGCACGGCCGCGCCGGCGGACATGACGCCGGGCCGGTCGTTTCCCTCGAACGCGATCGGCCGCTCGACCGCGCCCGTCGCCACGATGACGCCGCGGGCCCGGATGTGCCAGAGGCGGTGCGCGGCGGCGCCGCGGCGTCCGGCGGCGGGGCGGCGCTCCAGGGCGATGAGTTCACCGTGGTCGTAGTGCCCGGTGACGGTGGTGCGCATCAGGACGCGCACGTCCGGTGTTCCGGCGAGCGCCGCGGCGGTGTCGGACGCCCATTGCCCCGCGGGCCGGCCGTCGATCCGGCGCCGCGCGCCGGGAAGGCGGCCGCCCGGGCCGGGCCGGTCGTCGGCGAGGATGACGCGCGCCCCGGCTTCTGCCGCGGCCTGTGCCGCCGCGAGTCCGGCGGGCCCGGCTCCGGCGACGAGCACGTCGCAGTGCGCCCACATCGTGTCGCCGGTGGGCGCCTCGCGCGCCTCGGGAAGCGCCGCGAACCCGGCGAGGCCCGCGGCGCGCAGGCCGTCGTGCACCTCCACGCGTGTGGCCTGCACCATGGCCTCGCCGGGGGGCGAGTCCACCCGCACGTACGCGCAGGGCTCCTCCGCGCCGTCGCTGAAGACCCCGCGGGGCCGCCCCGTGTAGGTGCCGGCCGCGATCGTGTGCACACCGTTGGCGAGCAGTGCCGCGGACAGCGGTTCGCCCTCGTAGGCGGGAAGTTCTCGGCCGTCGAAGAGGATCGTGACCCGTCTGCCCCGCGCGGCGCCGTGCCGTCGGCCCGCTTCCTCGGCGCTTTCGTCGGGTCCCGTGCCCAGGGCCCCGTTGTCGTCGGGGCGGGCGGGGTCCGGCTCGGGGGGGACGACCCCTCGTTCAATTCCACCCGCTCCGGCATCCGCGCGGCCATTGCGCCCGTCCGCCTGTGGAGGGCCGGTCCGGGATGCGGTAGCGGCGTCCTGGGGCGGTGCTGGATCTGCGAAGGGCCCGGCCTCTGCGGAGGCGCCGTTTCCCTCTTCTGCGGTGAGGCCGCCGGGCGGGGCCGATGCCGTGATGCGGTTGTCGACCGTGTTCCGCCGGACGTCGCACCAGCGCCGGCAACCGAAGGTATGGAACCAGCGCTCGGCGAAGGGGCCTTCGGGGTTGTCCCGGACGAACAGGTACCGGGCCCAGTCGGTGTCCGCCAGCGCCCACGGGTCCTCCGGGTGGGCGATCCCGGCCTGGCCACCGTAGCGGAACTCGGCTTCGTCGCGGGGTCCGCACCACGGGCAGGGGATGAGCAGCACGGTTCACGTCCTCCCTGGAATCAGTGCGCGACCGCCGCCGCGCCGTGCTCGTCGACCAGCGCCCCGCTGGTGAAGCGGTCGAGCCCGAACGGCGCCGCCAGCGGGTGCGGCCGGTCGTGGGCGATGGTGTGGGCGAAGACGTGGCCGGCGCCGGGTGTGGCCTTGAACCCTCCGGTCCCCCAGCCGCAGTTGATGTAGAGCCCGGGAAACGGGGTGAGTCCGATGATCGGTGAGGCGTCGGGAGTGACGTCGACGATCCCGCCCCAGCTCCGCAGCAGGTGGGCGTGGGCGAAGATCGGGAACAGGGCGACGCCCGCGGCGATCTGGTGCTCGATCGTACGGAAGGATCCGCGCCGCCCGTACCCGTTGTAGGCGTCGATCCCGGCGCCCATGACGAGTTCGCCCTTGTCCGCCTGGCTCACGTACACGTGCACGGTGTTGGACATGACGACGGTGTCGATCACCGGTTCCAAGAGTTCGGTCACCAGTGCCTGCAAGGGGTGGCTCTGCAGCGGGAGGCGCAGGCCGAGGGTGTCGGCGAGCACCGAGGTGTGGCCCGCGGCGCACAGCGCGACCCGCCCCGCTGCGATGGGGCCGCGTGTGGTGTGCACGCCGACGACGGTGTCGCCGCGCATGTGGAAGCCGGTGACCTCGCAGTTCTCCACGAGGTGCACGCCGAGCCGGTCGGCGGCCGACGCGAAGCCCCACGCCACCCTGTTGTGCTCGGCGATCCCGGCCCGCGGTTGGTAGGTGGCGCCCATGACCGGGTAGCGCAGGCCGGGCCCGGTGTCGAGGATCGGGACGAGCTTGCCGACCTCCTCGGGGCCGAGCCACTCGGCGTCGATGCCGTTGAGCCGGTCGGCGTTGACCCGGCGCACGGATTCGCGTACGTCGTGGGTGGTGTGGGCGAGGTTGAGCACCCCTCGCTGGCTGAACCGCAGGTCGCGTTCGAGTTCGTCCTCCAGCCCCTCCCACAGCCGCAGGGCGTGCTCGTAGATGCCCGCGCTGGCGTCCCACAGGTAGTTGGAGCGGATGATGGCGGTGTTGCGCGCCATGTTCCCGCCGGCCAACCAGCCGCGCTCCAGGACCGCGACGTCGGTGATGCCGTGCTCGCGGGCGAGGTAGTAGGCGGTGGCCAGCCCGTGTCCGCCGGAGCCGACGATGACGGTGTCGTAGTGGCTCCGCGGCTCCCGAGAGCGCCATCCCTGGGCGGCGGTCATGTGCGCACCCTCTTCATCTCCGGGTCGTACAGGGGGTCGGTGGCGGCGGTGGCGGGGACGCGGCGGCCGAAGTAGCCGATCTCCAGCGCGGTACCCGGGTCGCCGAGGTCGGCGGGCAGCCAGGCGTAAGCGATCCCGGTGCCGATCGTGTAGCCGTATCCGGCGCTGGTGACATAGCCCGCGGCGGAGGCGGAGCCGGGGGCGTACACGGGTTCGCCGCCCATGACCGTCCCGTCGGGGTCGGCGACGGTCAGGCAGGTGAGCCGGTGCCGCACCGTGTCGGGGTCGTGGGCTTCGAGCGCGCCGCGCCCGATGAAGTCGTCCTTGTCGAACCGGACCGCGAAATCGAGTCCGGCTTCGTAGGGGCCGTGCTCATCGGTCATGTCCGTGCCGAACGCCCGGTAGCCCTTCTCCAGCCGGAGGCTGTTGAACGCGCCCCGCCCGGCCGCGATCGCGCCCAGGGGGCGCCCGGCCTGCCAGAGCGTGTCCCACAAGCACAATCCCAGGTCGGGGGTGGTGTAGAGCTCCCAGCCGAGTTCGCCGACGTAGGAGACCCGCAGGGCCAGTACTGGAACGTCGCCGACGTGCATGCGGGCGCAGCGGAAGTAGCGCAGCCCGTCGTTGGTCAGGTCGTGGTCGGCCAGCGGCTGCACGAGGTCTCTGGCGAGCGGCCCCCACACCCCGATGCAGGTGGTCTGCGGTGTGATGTCGCGGACCTGGACCGTTGCGTCGGCCGGCAGGTGGCGGCGGAGCCAGTCGAGGTCGAGAGGGCTGTTCACGCCGACCTGGAAGTAGTCGTCGTGTACTCGGGCGACGGTGATGTCGCCGCGCAGCCGGCCGCGTTCGTCGAGCATCAGGCAGTAGCTCACGGCTCCGGGCGGCCGGTGGGCGCGGCCGGTGGTCATGCGGTCCAAGAACGCCGCGGCGCCGGGGCCGGTCACCTCCAGCCGCATCAGCGACGACATGTCGTACAGCGCGACGCATTCCCGGGTGATCTGGGCCTCGGCTCCGATGGTCGTCGACCAGTACCGTGCGGCCCAGGGGCCCGGCGCGGGGATGTCGCGTCCTTCGGCCAGCCCGGCGTTGGTCTCGTACCAGTGCGGCCGCTCCCAGCCGGACGCCTCCAAGTGGAAGGCGCCCAGTTCCTGCTGGCGCTGGTAGAAGGGGGCGACGCGCAGCGGCCGGGGTTTCTCCATCGGCTGCAGCGGGTGCAGTGCGTCGTAGACCTCGACGAAGTTCTGGCAGTCGCGCTCCAGCAGGTAGCCGGGTGCGAGCTGGTGCGGGTGGAACCGGTTGATGTCGCACCCGGTCAGATCGAACGTCGATGCCCCGTCCACGATCCATTCGGCAACGGCCCGCGCCACCCCGGCCGAGTGCGTGATCCACACGGCCTCGGCCGCCCAGAAGCCCTCCACCTGGTCGGACTCTCCCAGCAGCGGCATGTTGTCCGGGGTGAAGGAGAACAGTCCGTTGAAGCCCTCCGCGATGTCGGCCGCTCCCAGGCCCGGGAGCAGGCGGATGCTGTCCTCCCATGCCGGTGCGAAATCGTCCGGGGTGAAGGGCAGCATCGACGGCATCGGCCGGTCGGTCGTGCTGTCGGGGGTGCCGATGTCGGCGGCGTCGATCGGCATGGGGCGGTGGCCGTAGTAGCCCACACCAATGCGGTCGCCGCGTTCGCGGTAGTAGAGGTCGCGCTCCTGGTAGCGCAGGATCGGGTGGCGTACCAGTGCGTCCGCCCCGGCAAGAGCGGGGACGGGTCCGGTCCAGGCGAACTGGTGCGCGAGCGGGGTGAGCGGGAGCGTCATCCCGACCATCGCGGCGATGCGCGGCCCCCACATCCCGGCGCAGGAGACCACGATGTCGGCGCCGATCCGTCCCTGGTCGGTGACGATCCCGGTGACGCGGCCGCCGCGGGTTTCGATGTCGAGCACCTCGTGCCGCGGCAGAAAGCGCGCGCCGCGCCTGATGGCCGCTTCGGCCTGGGCACGGGCCGCGCGCAGGGCGTCGGCCAGTCCGTCGGTGGGGGTGTGCAGCCCGCCGAGGATTCGGTCTGCCTCGACAAGAGGGTGCGCCGCGGCGCACTCCTGCGGTCCGATCACGTGGGCGGGGATGCCCCATGAGTGCGCCCAGCCGCACCTACGGTGCAGCTCGTCGAGGTGTTCGGGGGTGGCGGCGAGTTCCAGGCCGCCCACTGGGGAGAAACAGAACCGGCCGCCCGACCGCAGTTCGTTGTATTTGCGCACGGTGTAGCGGGCGAAGTCGGACATGACCTTGGTGGCGTTGGTCTGGAATACGAGTCCGGGCGCGTGGGAGGTCGAACCTCCGGTGCGGTACAGGTCCCCTTGGTCGACCACGGTGACGTCGGTGTACCCGCGCGCTGTGAGCTCGTCGGCCAGCGCGCAGCCGACGATGCCGGCACCGATCAGCACGATTTCGGGGACGGTCACAGGAGCGGAACGGGGAGCAGCCATGGCACTCCTAGCTTCGCCGTCGATGTTTCTGCAAGCGCAACAAACCGCGAGTTACGCAACAGGATCCGTCGCATGGGAGGCGGCGTCAAGGAGCCGCGCGGATCTGATTCAGACGGGTCCGGCATCTTGACGAACCATCAATCTTCGCCGCACTGTTTCACATAGAAGGACTTGTTGCCCATAGCGCAACTACCAGGAGGCGACATGGCCGACACCAGCACCGCACCGAATCCCGGACGTGACTACATCCTCACGCTCGACTGCCCGGACCGGCCCGGCACCGTGCACGCGGTGACGGAGTTCCTGCTCCTCCACCGCGTGCACATCGTGCACAGCCAGCAGTTCAACGACCGTGAGCGCGGGCGCTTCTTCATGCGGCTGCACATGGAAGCGCTGGATCCCGCCTACGGACTGGGCGAGCTGACCCAGGCCTTCGGGCCGCTCGCCGAGGCCTACGCGATGTCCTGGCACCTGTTGGACGCCGCGACCCGCACCCGCACCCTGATCCTGACGTCCCGGTACGAGCACTGCCTCAACGACCTGCTGTTCCGCCGCCGACTGAGCATGATGCCCATCGACGTCCCGCTGGTCGTCGCCAACCATCCGGACACCGCCGAACTGGTCGCCTCCTACGGGGTGGAGTTCCGCCATATTCCGGTGACGCCGGAGACCAAAGCCGACGCCGAGGCCGAACTGCTGAAGCTGATCGAGGACTTCCAGATCGACCTGGTGGTACTCGCCCGCTACATGCAGATCCTCTCGCCCGAATTGTGCAAGCGCCTGGAAGGCCGGGCGATCAACATCCACCACTCGTTCCTGCCCGGCTTCAAGGGCGCGAGCCCGTACCGGCAGGCGCACACGCGCGGTGTCAAACTCATCGGCGCGACCGCCCACTATGTGACCCCGGATCTGGACGAGGGGCCCATCATCGAACAGGACGTGGTGCGGGTCGACCATTCCATGGACCCCGCGCGCTTGGCTGCCATCGGCCGGGACGTGGAGGCCCAGGTGCTGGCCCGCGCGGTGCGCTGGCACAGCGAGCACCGGATCCTGCTCAACGACGGCCGCACGGTGGTGTTCACCTGAACGCGAAAAGGCGGAGGCGGCCGATTGCCGCCTCCGCCTTCGGCCTCACCCGGTGGTCAGACTGTCGGCGGCCAGGCCGTCGGTGGCCAGGCCGTCGGTGGCCAGGCCGTCGGCAGCCAGGCTCTCGGCGGCCAGGCCCCGCAGGTCCTGCTTGGGCACGGCCTTCTGGGGATCGACGAACGGCTTTTCCACGACCGTCCCCGTCACCACGCCGTCGGGGCGCTCCACGGCGAACTCGGTCCCCAGTGCGGCCAGTTCGATCGGCACCATCGCGAACCCGACGTTCTTCTCCAGCTTCGGGGAGAAGCACGCCGACGTGACCTTGCCGACCGCTGCTTCCTCATCCGGCAGCCGGACCGGGAAGAAGTCGATCATCGACCCGTCGTTGTAGCTTCCCAACGGCGTCCCGCCGATCTCCAGGCCGACGAGCTTGCGGTCGATACCCGTGTCGCGGATCCGCGTGAGCGCCTCCTTGCCGACGAAGTCGGCCTCCTGCTCCAGGTCGACCATCCAGCTCACCTCGTAGCCGTAGCCGACCTCGAAGGGGTTGGTGTCCAGCCCGATGTCGCAGCCCCAGGCCAGGATGCCCCCCTCGATCCTGCGGATGTGGCAGGGTCCGATGACCTCGATCCCGTGCGGGGTCCCGGCCTCGATCACCCTGTCCCACAGCTTGACGCCGTCGCGGGAGGCGTTGCGCAGGTAGATCTCGAAGCCGAGTTCCGAGGTGTAGCCGGTACGCGAGACGACCACGTCCATACCGTCCAGCTCGTACTCGGCGCAGTAGTAGTAGGGGATGTCCAGGACGCGCTCGCCGAACAGGTCGACCATGACATCGCGCGACTTGGGCCCCTGCACCTGCACCGGGCCGACGTCGGCCTCGCGGATCGTCACGTCCAGACCGCTGTTGTAGGCCAGGCCCTGGGCCCACAGCAGGACATCGCTGTCGGCCAGCGACAGCCAGAAGTGGTTCTCGCCCAGGCGCAGCAGCACCGGGTCGTTGATGATGCCGCCGTCAGGCGCGGTGATGAACACGTACTTGCACTGCCCGACCTTGCATTTGTTGAGGTCGCGCGGCACCAGCATGTTGGTGAAGGTGAACGCGTCAGGTCCGGTGATCTCGACCTGGCGCTCCACTCCGACGTCCCACAGGGTCACACCGTTGAGCAGGTGCCAGTATTCGGCCACCGGATCGCCGTAGTGCCGCGGGTGGTAGGTGTGGTTGTACACGCTGTACTTGGCCACGCCGTGTCGGCGCGAGGCGTAGAAGTACGGGGATTTCCGGATCCGCGAGTAGAGCAGGATCTCTGGGTTCTCGATGACGGCCATCTGGTCCTCCATCACTTGGTGCAACGAGGATCGCCATACGCAACAGAGCGTCCCTTTTCCATGAGGGCGCTGTCAAGGGACGAGACGGCACGTTGGTTGCTTCTTACGCAACATGAATCTATTGACGCAACGAATTCGCCGGTTCTAGCCTGTTGTTACGCGGGAAAGTTTCTCGATACGAACAACGTTGCATATCCAGCAACCTGCGAGACAGGGGTGGCTGCGGCCGCCCAGCCACCTTCCAGGTCCCAGTTCGCGCCGCGGCCGCATGCCGCACCTCACCCACGCCGATCGCCGTGGCCGCCCGGACCGTCCGACCGGGCGGCCGCCGAAGAGAACGGGGCGGACCCATGGCCCGACTGCTCGCCACCATCGAACACGTCGTCAAGAAACCCATCTGGGACTGCCGCATGTGCGGCCAGTGCGTCCTCCACTCGACCGGGCTCACCTGCCCCATGACCTGCCCGAAACAGCTGCGCAACGGCCCCTGCGGCGGAGTGCGCGAAGACGGGGCCTGCGAGGTCGATCCGAGCATGACCTGCGTGTGGCTCAAGGCCCACAACCGGTCGGAACGGATGCCGCGCACGCTGCGCAAGGAGTTCGACGACCTCCGCCCGCCCGTCGACAACCGGCTCCAAGACACATCCTCGTGGGCCAACCTGCTGTCCGGCCGCGACCGGGTCGTGCCCGACGGCTGGCAGCCGGACGCGTGAGAAAGGAGCCGCCGTGTCCTACCCGTCCCGCCCGCCTGCCGACGCCGCGCCCGTCACCGGATCTCCGCGCGGCGACCTGGCGGACCTGCTCGCCGATCCGGCTGCGCACGGCCCCGTCATCACCGCGGAGTGCCCCGCGGTCGACAGTGGCGGGATCTCCGCCGTCGCCGCGCATGTGGCCCGCCTCGCGCCCCACGCCGACGCGATCAACGCCACCGACAACCCGGCCGCGCGTGCCCACGTCTCCAACGTGGCCATGGCCATCGCCATCAAGCAGCTCGGCGCCCAGCCGATCCTGCAAGTGGCCTGCCGCGACAAGAACCGCCTCGCGCTGGAGGCCGACATCGTCGGCGCCGCGCTCCACGGCATCACCGCCGTCTGCTGCATGACCGGCGACGACGTGACGGCCGGCGACGAACCCGAGGCGCGCCGGGTGTTCGACCTCGACTCACCGCAACTGATCCGCGCCGCCTCGTCGCTGGCCAAGGGCTGCTACCTGTCCGGACGCGCGCTCGATCCCGCTCCCCCGCTGTTCATCGGGGCGGTGGAGAACCCGGCGGCGCCGCCGTTCGCCTACCGGGTGCGCCGCGGGCTGAAGAAGGCCGCGGCGGGGGCGCGCTTTCTGCAACTGCAGATCTGCTACCACCCCGACCGGCTCGCCGAGTTCGCCGAACTGGCCCGCGACTCCGGACTGACGCCCCGGGTGGCCCTGCTGCCGACCATCGCCCTGCTGAAAGGCTCCCGGGCGCTGCGTTACATGACCGCCAACGTCCCCGGCATCCATATCCCCGAACCGGTGATCGAGCGGGTGGAGAACGCCGCCGACCCGGGCGAGGCCGCCTATCGGCTGGCCCTGGAGCAGGCCGAGCACGCACTGTCCCTGCCCGGGGTGCGCGGCCTGCACATCGCCGACTTCCGGCACGACGACACCATCGCCCGCCTGCGCTCCGATCTGGGGCTGCCCGCCGCACACAGCGCACCGGACACCGACGCGCTCACCGTTTGAGCACCGGGCCGCGGCAGAGGGAACTCATTCTTGTCCCGGTGCGGTCGCGGGGTGCCGGCGCGGCCGCCACCGCTCCAACGCCGCCGTTCCGGCGACGAGTACCGCCAGTACCAGCGTGGCGGGAAGCCCTTCGAACAGTCCGGCGAACCCCGCCCCACCGGTGTAGTAGCCGGGTTCTTCGATGAGGAACACCAGGAAGCCCATCGCCTGCTCGGCCTGCCCGGCGGGAAAGACGCCGAGTAGGAAACCCGGCAGGATCAGCGCGGCCGCGTGGAACCCCGTCGCCGCCCACAGGGAACCCGTGCGCAGCGTCACCAGGGCCGCGAAGACCGCCCACAAGGTGATGTTGAGCATGAGCACCCAGTGCGGCTCGTGGCTGCGTCCGTCCGGCAGCAGATAGGTGCCGATGAAGAAGAAGTGCATCAGGGCGAAGAAGACGGAGGAGACCAGGACGCCGGCCGCCCTGCCCCAGCGCAGCCCCACTGCCTGCAGCATCCAGCCGCGGTAGAGCTGCTCCTCGATACCGATCATGACGATCCGCAGCAGCAGCATGAGCATGCCGCCGACCAGGATCCACACCATGCCGGCGCCGCCGGAGGCCAGGGCGCCCTCGAAGACGACGGTGCCGGCCGCTAGGGAAATGCCGATCCAGGCCGCCACGAATACCAGGGCCAGGCCGCACCCGGCGAGCAGCCCGGTGAGCGCTCTCCGGTTGAAGGCGAAACCGGTCGAGGAGAAGAAGGTGCGGCGCTCGACATAGCGCAGCCACAGCCACAGCGCGACATAGGGGAAGACGTAGTTCAGCAGCATGGCCGCGATTTCGATCACCGCCGTCGCCGCCCCGGGCCCCGAAGCCTCGCGGAGGCGCTCCGCCAGCGGCATGAGCAGCAGCATGCCGGGCAGCACGCCGACGAGGTAGAGGAGCTGGGCGAGCACGATGACCAGCACGGGGTGCGTCACCCGGGCGCCGCTCGCGCCCTGTCTGATGAACGGGTGGTCGGTTCTGTCCACGGAGGTTGTCGCCATGATGCGGACCGTACGGAGGCCGCGGCCGCCCGGGCATCGAGCCTCAGGCACATGACGGTCACCTTCTGCTCGTCCCCATGCCGACGGCGGCCGCCATCCGGCCATGACTTCGGTCATGTGCCGCGCCCATGACCCCCGGCCCCGTCCGCGCCGCTTCCTGCGGTGCTAGCTTCACACCATGGGCGCCGAGGACCACAGGGGCACAGCAGGCAACGAACACGGCAGGACCGACGCGACCGGTACGGACATGCGGCGAACACGCCGCGATCCCGGACGGTGGGTCGCCTTCGACGGCGCCCACCCGCCACGGGTGCTCACCATCCTCTTCTGGACCGCCGCAGCGACCAACTCCATCACCATCCTGCACGGCCTGCAGACCCTCTCCTTCCTGGCCGACCCGGTCGTCGGCCTGTTCTACCTCACCTCCGGCGCAGCACTTCCCGCGGCGTGTCTGCTGTGGCCATTGCTGGTCTGGCAGGCGCCGGCCCCCCGGCCGCGCAAAGCCGCGACCGTCCTGTTCCTGGTGTGCGCGGCGTTTCTGGTGGTGGGCGGCGGCGGAGCACCGGTATTCGTGCTGACCAGTCTGGCCGTGGGCAACGCGGTCACGGTCCTGGGGCCGCGGGCCGCGATCACATTCGCCGCCGTGATCAGCGCGGCAGGCTTCGTACTGCACGCATTCGACCACACGCACACGGCATGGCAGGGGCTTTTCGAAGCCGCAACACTCCTCTCCCTCTGCCTGGGGGTGACGGTGGCCTTCCGGGCGCTGCTCGCCGCCCGGGACCAGGCCGCGGCCACCCGGCGCCTGCTGGCCGCCCTGGAGGACGCCCATGAGGAGCTGCGGCGCTACGCCGACCAGGCCCGCGAGCTGGCCGTGGCACACGAACGTGCGCGCATGGCCCGCGAGATGCACGACTCGGTGGGCCACTACCTGACCGTGATCAACATGGACCTGGCCAACGCCCAGCGTTTCCGGACCGCGCGCCCCGAGGCGGCGTGGGAGGAAGTGCGCGACGCCCAGCGGCTCACCCGGGAGGCGCTGGCCGACACCCGGCGGTGGGTGCGCGCGCTCAAACCGCTGCGCCTGGAAGGGCGCGCCGGTATCGCCGCCATGCGGGCACTGGCGGAATCGTTCGCCGGAACCGGCACGGATGTCGGCTTCACCGCGGAAGGCACCTGGCCGGACACCGGCGAGGAGACCGAACTCGTCTGCTACCGGGCACTGCAGGAGGGACTGACCAACGCCCTGCGCCACTCCGCTGCCGGACGCGTCGAGGCCGCCGTGGTCTGCACCGGCGAAAGCATCACCGTATATGTGGCCGATGACGGCCGGGGCTGCGGCCCCGACGCCGTCGGCACGGGCTTCGGGCTGCGCGGACTGCGCGAGCGGGTCGAGGCGGCGGGCGGAACCCTGCTCGCCGGACCGCGCGAGGAGGGTGGTTTCGAACTTCGCGTGTGCGTCCCGTGGCGCTCCGCTCACCCGGCCGCGCCGACCGCGGAACCGGTGGCACTGTGATGGGCGGCGCAGACGGGGCGGCCGGCTCTGTGCGCGTGCTCATCGTCGATGACCAGGTGCTGCTCCGGCACGGCCTGCGCAAACTGCTAGAGATCGAAGAGGGGATCGAGATCGTCGGCGACGCCGCCGACGGTATGGAGGCGCTGGAGCGCTTGGCCGCGGCTGGACCCGACCTGATGCCTGATGTGGCGCTGGTCGACGCCCGCATGCCCCGCATGGACGGTGTCGCGCTGATCTCCCGGCTCGCGGCGCAGTATCCGCGGATCGCCGCGGTCGTGCTCACCACGTTCGACGATGACGACTACATCTTCGGCGGGCTGCGCGCGGGCGCAAAGGGCTACCTGCTCAAGGACACACCGCCCGACGAACTGGTATCAGCGATCCGGCGGGCCGCGCGGGGCGAGACGGTCCTGGGCGGCCCCGCGGCGGAGCGCGTCGTCGCGGCACTGCGCTCGCCCGAGCGCGTCCCGCAGGCGCCGGTGGCCGGCGCCCCCGCTCCCCCGGCCCCGTTGTCGGAGCGCGAGATGGAGGTGGCCCGGCTGGTCGGCCGCGGCGACTCCAACCGCGAGATCGCCCGCCGATTGTTCATCACCGAAGGCACCGTCAAGAACCACATCTCCAGCATCCTGCGCAAACTGGAGCTGCGGGACCGTACGCAACTGGCGCTGTGGGTGGACCGCTCCGGGTGAGGACCGATCGCCCGGCAGAGAAGGCGGGCCGCCGCGGGCGCGGACCCGCCGACGGCTGCGGCGGCCCGGTGCCGTTGCGGTTGCCGGGGCTCAGCCCTTTCGGCGAGCGGCGTCCACCTCGGCGATGAGGCGATCCATGATCTGGCGCACGATCTCCGGGTCGGGCCGGGGCAGCCCGGCGATGCTCGTTAGGTAGAGGCCGTCGCCGACCAGCCGGATCATCTCCGCGAGCACGGGGTCGCCGACCTCCTGGTGCAGCAGCCGGGACCACTCGGCGAAGAATTCGCCTATCAGCTCCTCGGCTTCGGGCGGCATGCCCTCCTTGCTGCGCAGTGCCGCGATGATCGACCAGTAGAGCTCGGCCTCCTCGGATGATTCGGGAAGGGACGTCCGCAGGAACACCCGGACGACCCCCTCGGGCCCCTCGGCCGCTTCGCGGAACTCGTCCTCGACCCGATCCGCCAGTCGGCGGATCAGCCCGATCATCAGGGCCGCCTTCGAGGGGTAGTGGTAGAGCAGCCCGCCTTTGGACACACCGGCGGCCGCGGCCACGGCCTCCAGCGTCACGGCTGATGCGCCGTCCTCGATCACGATGTCCTGCAGCGCGTCCAGAATCCGGTCGCGCGTTGTCGAAGCGCCCACATTGGTACTATACCGTCTGGACGGTACAGAAGGAGTCGCCGCGAAAGGTTCGCTGCCCCCTGCCCGACTCCGCCGCCCCACCGACCACCGACCCTCGGCAGGCAGACATGAATTCCGCAGCAACCGGGTCCGCTGCGACCCGGAACAGCGGCGCGCCCACGGCCGGACCACGCGCCTGGGCCGCCCTCGCCGTTCTGACCCTCCCGGTCCTGCTGATCTCCATCGATATGACGGTGCTCGGCTTCGCCGCCCCCCACCTCAGCTCGGACCTGGCGCCCACCGGCGGTCAGCTCCTGTGGATCATCGACATCTACTCGTTCATCCTGGCGGGGCTGCTGATCACCATGGGCGCCATCGGCGACCGCATCGGCCGGCGCCGGCTCCTGCTGATGGGCTCGGCCGGATTCGGTGCGGCATCGCTGATCGCCGCCTACTCCCCCACCCCCGAGGTGCTGATCGCGGCGCGCGCCCTGCTCGGGTTGGCCGGAGCGACGCTGATGCCGTCAACGCTCTCGCTGCTCCGCAACATCTTCCTCAACGATCGGCAGCGCCTGCTCGCGATCGCGGTCTGGGGATCGGGGTTCTCCGCGGGCGCCGCGCTCGGCCCGATCCTCGGCGGCTGGCTGCTGGAATACTTCCACTGGGGCTCCGTCTTCCTCATCAACGTCCCGGTCGTGGCACTGCTCCTGGTACTGACCCCGCTGCTGATCCGGGAGTCGCGCACCCCCGACCCCGGCCGGCTGGACATGCTCAGCGTCGTACTGTCCCTGGGCGCGCTGCTGCCGGCCGTCTACGGGGTGAAGAGACTCGCCGAGGCCGGGCCCGCTCTGCTCCCCCTCCTCACCATCGCGGTGGGCACAGTGCTGGGCTGGGTCTTCATCCGCCGCCAACTGCGGTTGGCCGACCCGATGATCGACGTCCGCCTGTTCGCGGTCCGCCGGTTCAGCGTGGCCGTCCTCACCAACCTGATGATCGTCTTCGCGATGGTCTCATCCCTGTTCTTCCTCACCCAGTACCTCCAGATCGTGCAGGGCATCAACCCGCTGCGCGCCGGACTCGTCCTCGTCCCCGGGCTGGTGCTGGCCGTGGCCGCGGGTTTTGCGGCGGTTCCGGTATCGCGCCGGCTCAGCCTGGGCACGGTCATCGTCATCGGCCTGGTCCTGGTCGCCCTCGGGTTCCTGCTCATGACGCGGGCACCGCTGGACGGCGGCGCCCCGCTGGTGGCGGTGGCGTTCTCCCTGATCGGTATCGGCATGGGGCTGGCCGAGACGGTGACCAACGACGCCATCCTCACCGCGGCGCCCCCTTCACGCGCCGGTGCCGCCTCGGCGATCTCCGAGACCGCCTACGAGCTGGGCGGCGCGCTGGGTGTCGCACTACTGGGCAGCGTGCTGACCATCATCTACCGGCTCCGGATCGACGATGTGCCCGGCGTGGCAGAGCACACCATGGAGGCCGCCCGCGACACGCTGGGCGGCGCGGTGACCGCATCGGCCGGGCTCGACCCGGCCACGGGTACGGCGCTGATGGACGCCGCCCGGTCCGCCTTCACCGACGGGATACACCTCACCAGCGCCATCGCCGCGGTGATCGTCATCGCCGCCGCGGTCCAGGCCGGGGTGCTGCTGCGCAGGGCAGGCCGCCCGAACGATCCGCCCGGAACGACCGGGAGCACCGAGGCGGGGCCGCCGGGCCGGACCCAGGGGTAGTCCGGCTCCGGCGGCGGTGATCGCAGTCGCTACCGGGCGTCGGCCGTGCCCGGCGCGGCACCCGCCATCACCGGCCTCAACGAGAGGCCGGTCACATATTCTGGTGTCTGTCACCACATCCGCGCCAGTCTTTGGCGAATATTCAGCGGATTTCCCGTCCGCGGGCACGCCATCCCGCAGATCACGCCTGCTCGCCGCGCTCCGCGCCCTCAGCGGCACGCTCGTGGTACAAGCGCCGTGTCGTGTCGGTGTGCTCGCGCATCAGGCGTGCGGCCTCGTCCGCGTCGCCGGCCTCGATGGCGTCGATGATCCGGGCATGCTCGTCCCAGGACTCCTTGCCGCGCTGCTGCACGACCAGCCCGTGGTACCAGCGCACACGGCGTGCGACCTGCCCGGCGAGGTCGGCGAGCACGGCGTTGCCCGACAGCTCGGTGATACAGCGGTGCAGGTCCGCGTTGAGATCCACCATCGCTTCGGGGTCCTCGCGCTCCAGCCCGGCGGCCCCCTCGCGGCACAGCTCGCGCAGTCGCTTGATCCCTTCGGGGCTCGCCGCGGTCGCCGCCAGCCTGGCCGACTCGGTCTCCAGCAGGGTGCGCACAGCGAGGAGCTGATCGGCCTCGTTCTCGCTCGGCTGGTGCACGAAGGCCCCAAAACCCGGCCGCAGGTCCACCCATCCCTCGTTGCTGAGCCGCTGCAGCGCCTCGCGGACAGGCTGCCGGGACACACCGAGCTGCTCGGCGAGCTCGTTCTCAACCAGGTGCCGTCCGGGCGGCAGCCTTCTGCGGGTGATGAGTTCCAGCAGGGTCTCATACACGCTGTCACGCAGAGGGGCGGGGCGCTGGACCGGATTCGCCAGCACACCCTTGTCGAGCCGGGGTGGAGTCATCAAGCACGGCTTTCGTCGTCGGCGCGGCAGAGCGGCCACGGTCACCGGGGTTTCCGTCCGCAGTCTAGGCCAGGCGGCGCAACAGGAAGGCGGCGCAGCGCCGCCGGGCTCAGCGGGGCAGCCAGACCAGCTCGGCATCGGGGCCGCTCCAGTCCGGGGGGATGACCGCATAGGCATCGGCCATGGCGGCTCCGCGCAGGATGCCGGGCCGGTCGTAGCCGACCGGCTCGGCCCGCTCCTTTGCGACGCGCACCGCGACCAGCCGGGTATCGCGGTGGTGCGGGCGGACATCGCCGAGGACCGGCAGGGTGCGCGGAAGCACGGCAGCAGAGTCAACGCGCCCGGCCATCGCGCCCAATACCGGGACGAGCAGTGTCATGGCCGATACGAGGGCGGCGTTGGGGTTGCCGGGCAGACCCACGACCACGGTCTCGGGCGCCTGCGCCGACCCCGAATGGGCGAGCAGCTGGGGGTGGCCGGGACGGCAGGCGACACCGTCGACCGCCACCGTGGCGCCCAAATCGGAAAGGGCCGCGCGCAGGTGGTCGGCCGGCCCCTGGGAGGAAGCGCCGCAGACCACGATGACATCGGTGGCGGGCCGGTCGATCGCCGAACGCAGGGTGTCGAGCACCGCGCGGTAGCCGTCGCCGAGGTGGTGGACCGCCTCCACGGCAGCGCCGCTCCAGGCCGCCAGGCCGGGCAGCATCGGCCCGATCGCGTCGCGCACCTGCCCCAGTCCGGGACGGCCGGAATGTGCGAGCTCGTCTCCGGTGACGAAGGCGGCGATGCGCGGGCGGCGCACCGCGAGCGTGTCGTGCCCCAGGCTCGTGGCCAGCCCGAGCACGGCCGGGGTGACCGCCGTCCCCGCCGGCAGCACCGAAGACCCGGCACTGGTGTCCTCGCCGCTGCGGCGCACGTGCCGTCCCGGCTCGATGTGCCCGCTGACCCGGCCGTCTTCGACCCGGGCGTGCTCGTAGGGCAGCACTGACACGGTTCCCGCGGGAACCCGTGCCCCCGTGGCGATCTCCACGGCCTCTCCCGGCCGCAGTTCGGCCACTGAGGCGGCCGAACCGGCGAGGATCCGGCCGCGCACCCGCCACGGCCCGGGGCCGGCGACCGCGTACCCGTCCATGGCGGAGGCGTCGTAGGACGGGACACCGACCAGAGCGGTCAGCTCCGCGCCGAGTGTCGCACCGAGGGCCGCAGAGATGGGGACGTGGGCTGCCACCGTTGTACGGCGAGCGCCCAGTTCGCGCGCGGTATCACGCGCCCGCGCCCATGGCATGGCCGCGTTCCCGCAGTGGGCCATCGCACTCCTCACGCTCTGCACCGGGGTCCCGGTGGAACCGCACCTCTTCCTGTATACCGTCGGATACCCTCTCAGCCGCGGCCGCCACTACGATCGGATTTGCCGTCTGCTGACTTTCCGCTAAAGTTCTTACGTGTGGGACGGCACGGAGCGAGGACACGCTACCGTCGCCGGATAGCACGCGGACGTGGCTCAGCTGGTAGAGCATCACCTTGCCAAGGTGAGGGTCGCGGGTTCGAATCCCGTCGTCCGCTCGGAGACAGATGGCGCATCACTCCTTGAATCCGGTGGAGTGGCCGAGAGGCGAGGCAGCGGCCTGCAAAGCCGTCGACACGGGTTCAAATCCCGTCTCCACCTCCAGCAGTATCTACGGGCGGTTAGCTCAGTTGGTTAGAGCGCTACCTTGACACGGTAGAGGTCACTGGTTCGAATCCAGTATCGCCCACCAGTAACACCGCAGATCAGAGGCTGTCTATCGGTCTTGTTCAGTTATCGCGAGCTTCGGTGATGGAGCCGATCTTGCTCCGACTCCATCACGGAGCCTCCTTTTCTTGTCGACGGTCAGCAGTGTCTCGTGCCGGGTGTGATGGAGGCTCTCAAACCTGGGAAGGATGAGAGTCATGGCAGCACCGAGGAAGTACCCCGATGAGCTGCGTGAACGAGCCACTCGCATGGCAGCACAATCCCGCATCAACATCCGTTGATGCGTTGGTTCCGAGCCTCTAAAGAACCCGGCACGAGACACGCCCAGCGCCCGCGCCCCGCTGTGGAAGAACGGTTCGCTGTTCCCGCCGGCCATCACGAGCGTGGGCGCCGTGACCGTGACCCACCGGTCGCGGGGCAGCGGTCTGCCGGACATGGTCTCGCCCATGACAGCGCCGTCGTAGGCCAGGGTGTGTGCGACCTTCTCCATCCCCGCCCATGACGGGTCCTGGCGCATCGGCCCGATGTACTCGGCGGGCACGCCCGCCGCGGCGGTCATGAACAGCTCGACCGCATCGCCCCGGCGTCCCGCGGCGACCAGCTCGTTCAGCCGGTCCACGTAGTCCTCCGGCAGAGGGGCGCGGCTGTCGTCGGTGATGAACGGCGGCTCGTACAGCGCCAGCCGGGTGATGCCGGACAGCCGTTCGGCCGCCTCCAGGGCCAGCACCGCCCCGGAGGAGATGCCGTAGACGCAGGCCTCCCCACCGGATTCCGCGATGAGGGCCGCGATGTCCTCCACTTCGCGCTCCACCTCATAAGGCGGGGTGTCGCCGCTGTCGCCCCGGCCGCGCCGATCGTAGGTGAACACGGTGAACCGCTCCGCCAGCAGTGGCGCCGGTGACAGCGGGTCGAACCCCCGGGTGCCGAGCGCACCTGCTACCAGGATGACCGCCGGCCCCTCCCCGACCCGGTCGAAGGCGATGGCGGTGCCGTCACTGGAACGCACGGTGTTCATGGGCTTTCCCTTTTCCCTCGCTAAAACTGGACGGTACAGTACTCTACTAAGTACTAGACTGCCCAGTACTAATCTGTGCACGGCGAAGGGGTAGCGACAGCAGCGCCGGCCGCACAAAATACGAACCCCCTGACCTGCGCCGGGCCCGGCCTGACTCCCGCGCAGCCAGGCGGCCGACATGGCGGGCGATCATCGGAGCAGTCGCCGCCGGGTCCGCCAGTCAGGTGGCGCGGGAACCTGGAAGGGACCTGCTCACCGGCCCGCCCCATTGCCGCACCCCAGGAAGGTCGCCCCCACGCTCCGGCAAGAACTTCTCACCTACCGACGTATTGTTTCCGGCTGAATCCATCGGGTAACATCCCCCAGCATGGGAGCGCTCCCATTGCCGGGCCCCGACCCGAGGCCGGGAGGCCGCACAATGCCTCACACCCAAAGGCCGCGCACCTGGACCAGACCTACTACCTGTGCGGTGACGTGAACTTCACCTGAACCGGGTGAACCAGCCCCGCCGGATGCGGCGGCATCCGGCGGGGCCTCCCGTACCGAGCCGCACTCCTCAGCGCTGCCCCAGCGGCGGCGCCGCTTTTCCCGGATCGGCTATCCCGTGGTCCGCCGTCAGCCGGGTCTCCCACCACTCACGAGACCACCAGTGCCTGGGGCGCGGCCTGCTTCATGCGGGTGCGCAGCCACGCGGCCTGCGTCGAGGTCTCGACGCCGCACCGGGTGGCCACCTCGTACAGTTCGGAGTCGCGGGCGCCCTGCGCGGCCTGACCCATCATCACCCAGCAGATATCGCACTCGGCGGTCATGAGGTAGAGATCCTGCAGGTCGCGCAGCAGGCCGAGCCCGCCGCTGCGGGACCCCTGGAACAGTTCGGAGTGCAGCCGCTCGGGTTCATCGGGCGCCTGCTCCGAGTATCGCTGAACAAAAGGACGCAGGGATTCGGCGTGCTCGTCGCACTGGCGCACCAGCTTCTGGCAGATGAAGTACACATCCGCCTCTGCCGCGTGGGCTCTGCCGACCTCCTGGAACGCGTCGCTGAGGCTGTGCTCGGCCTGGAGCAGGAGCCCGAGGTAATGGGCGAGCTGCACGGTCACTCCTCCACTCGCGATGACGCCACGGCCGTCGGACCGCCGCGGGTCCGGGCGCTACCGTCCGGTGGCGCGGAGGCACCGATCACGGGCGCGGGGGCATAGGTTCCGTTCGCGTTGGCGGCCTTGGCCACACGAACGGCGGCGACCTTGAACAGCGGCTGCTTGGAGACGGGGTCCCAGTCGGTGAGGGTCAGTTCGTTGGCCGCACGCTCCGGTTCCTGTGGTGCCGCCGCCTCGCCTTTGTCCCAGTAGCCGTAGTGGAAGGGCACGAAGACGGTCCCCTGGCGGGTTCCGCAAACGCGCGCCCTGGCCTTCAGCGCTCCTCTCGGCGAGGTGATGCGCAGCACGTCGCCTTCTGCCACGCCCAGCGCCTGCGCGTCCAAGGGGTGCAGCTCCGCCCAGACCTCCGGGGCCGCGTCCTGCAGTTGCGGTGCCCGACCGGTCTTGGTCCGGGTGTGGAACTGGTAGACCGTCCGCCCGGTCGTCAACGTGAACGGATACCGCTCATTGGGGACCTCCGGTGAGGGCTGGTACTCCGCGGAGTGCAGGAAGGCCCGGCCCGCGGGGGCCTTGGCCCGGTAGTCCGCCTCGGTGTGGACCGCTCCGGTGACCATGTCGTGGCCGAAGGTCTCGCAGTAGTCGGGGTCGGTGTTGAAAACCCCGTCGGAATAGAGGCGCTCCAGGCCATCGGGGTGCCGGTCATTGCACGGCCACTGGATGCCGCTCCCGCCGCGCAGGCGCTCGTAGGTGATCCCCGTGTAGTCGCAGGGCCGTCCCCGCGTGCATTCCTTCCATGCCTCGAACGCCGATTCGGGGTCGTCCCAGGTGATCAGCGGTGCCCCGTCCTTGTTCCGGAAGTCCATACGCCGCGCGTAGTCGAGGAAGATGTCCAGGTCCGAGCGCGCCTCACCGGGTGGTTCCACGGCCTTATCGGAGATGTGCACGGTGCGGTCGACACAGGTGAAGGTACCGAGCTTCTCGCCCCACGTCGCGGCGGGAAGGACCACGTCGGCCAGGCGCGCCGTCTCGGTTAGGAACAGGTCCTGGACGACGAGGAAGAGGCCCTCCTTGGCGAGGATGTCGCGGATGCGGGACAGCTCCGGCAGGGACACCGCCGGGTTGGTCGCCGAGACCCACAGGAGTTTGATCGACCCCTGCTCCGCGTAGCGAAAGATCTGCATGGCGTGGGTCGGGGCCGCCCAGTGCGGGATCTTCTGCCGGTCCACGTTCCACAACCGGGCGAGTTCTTCGATGTGGTCGGGGTTCTCCCAGTTCCGCAGGCCGGGCAGGTCTCCATCGGCCCCGGTCTCCCGGGTGTTCTGCGCCGTGGGCTGCCCGTTCATCTGGTAGATGCCGGCCCCCGGACGTCCGATCATGCCGCGGATGAGGTGCAGGTTGTTCACCATGCACGCGGCCACCGTGGCCTGGTTCGACTGGTAGAAGCCCTGCAGGACCGTTGAGACGAGCCGCTGCGCGGTGCCCAGGATCCGCGCGGCCTCCTGGATGTCCTCCACCGAGACGTCGCAGATGTCGGCGACCAGCTCGGGCGGGTAGGCCTCGACCACAGAGCGCAATTCGTCGAATCCGAGGGTGTGGTCGCGCACGTAGTCGGCGTCGTACCAGCCGTTGACGATCAGCTCCCGCAGCAGGCCGTTCATCAGCGCCTGGTTGGTGCCCGGGCGCACCGCGAGGTGCACGTCGGCCTCATCGGCCACAGGTGTACGGCGCGGGTCGACCACGACCATCTTCGGCGGCTCAGGGCCGCGGCGGCGGTCGAGCATGCGCATCCACAGCACCGTCTGGGTTTCGGCGACGTTGTGGCCGAACAGCGCCAGGGCATCGCAGTGATCGATGTCGATGTAGGATCCCGGCTGCCCGTCGGTGCCGAAGCTGGCCTTGAGGGACGCCGCCGCCGTGGCCGTGCACAGGCGGGTGTTGCCGTCCATGTGCGGGGTGCCGATCCCGGCTTTTCCGATGACGCCCAGCGTGTAGTACTCCTCCAGGAACAACTGGCCGGTGGTGTAGAAGCCGAAGTGCCCCCATCCGCCCGGACCCTCGCCGAGCAGGTCCTGGGATCGGGACACGATCCGGTCCATCGCCGTGTCCCAGTCGGTTTCGACGAGTTCGCTGCCCTCGCGCACGAGAGGCCGGGTCAGCCGGTCGGGGCTGTTGACGGCCTGCCATCCGTAGAGGTCCTTGGGGTCGAGCCGCCCGTGGTTGATGCGGTCGACCGCCCGGCCGCGGACGCCGACGATCCGACCGTCCTTGACGCCGATGTCCATGGCGTCGCCGTTGGAGTGCAGGATGGAGGCGGACCGGAACCACGCGTCCACCTCCTCCTCGCCGATGGAGTCGTCCAGGAAGGCGTCCACGCGCACGGGCCACGGATCGCCCGGGCCGTAGGGGGTCCGCTCGCCCCATACATCCGCGATGCGGTCGGAAAGGTGTCGGGATGCAGCGCACATGGCGCCGCCGCTGCCCGGATCGACCGAAGATATGCGTGGGGCGGGGCATCGCTCACCGCGGATCCCACCGGGAAGGAGGCGAAGGAGCCGCCCGGTCCGGAATCCGGTCCGGAGTCCGCCCGGGACCGTGGACGCTGTTGCCTGTGGAGCGGCCGTTGGGGCCGCCCCGATGCGAGAGGAGAGCGGTACATGCCGATCGAGAACGGGATCGAACGGGCGCTGGTCGTCATGGCCCACCCGGACGACGTCGACTTCGGCTGCGCGGGGACGGTCGCGCTGTGGACCGACGCCGGAGTCGACGTCACCTACCTTCTGGTCACCGACGGTGAAGCGGGAGGCGGCAATGGGGCGGTTCCGGCAGGCCCGGAGCTGGCCGAAGTTCGGCGTACCGAGCAGCGGGAGGCGGCCGCCGCCGTCGGCGTGCACGATGTCCGCTTCCTCGGCCGCCCGGACGGCCGCCTGGCAGCGGATATGGGACTGCGCCGCGACATCGCGCGGGTCATCCGCCAGGTCCGCCCACAGCGCATGCTCATTCCCAGCCCGGAACGCGACTGGACGGCGATCGCCGCGAGCCACCCCGACCATCTGGCAACGGGCGAGGCCGCGATCAACGCGGTCTACCCCGATGCGCGCAATCCCTATGCCCACCCGGAGCTTCTCGCGGAGGAAGGCCTGGAGCCCTGGACCGTGCGGGAGGTGTGGCTGACACACGGGCGCTTTCCCGACCACTACTCCGATGTCACCGATGTGGTCGACCGCAAGCTGACCGCCCTTGCCGCGCACGCCAGCCAGATCGGCGATGTCGGTGAACTGGGCGCCATGGTGCGCGGCTGGCTGGCGGCCAACGCCGAAAAGGGCGGTCTTGCTCAGGGGCGACTCGCCGAGGTGTTCCAGGTCGTCGACACGCGTTGAGGCCTGCCGATCCGCGGACCAGCGTGTTCCCGCGCGATCATCGGTGGCGAGAAGCAGCGCCGTCCGATAATCGTGGGGTAGCGGGGAGGAGATCCCCGATACCGCCGATGACACCGACGACACCAGGAGGACCGCGTGGCCCAGCCGCCATCTCCCTACGATTTTCTGCCCGAGGTCGCGTCGTTCAGCGTGACCAGCAACGACGTGGCCGATGCCCAGACGCTTCCCCTAGCCCAGGTCAGCGGCATCATGGGCGCCGGCGGCGAGGATGTGTCGCCGCACCTCGCGTGGAGCGGTTTCCCTGAGGGCACCCGGGGATTCGCGGTCACCTGCTTCGATCCGGACGCGCCCACGGCCAGCGGGTTCTGGCACTGGGCCGTGTGCGACATCCCGGCGTCTGTGACCGAGCTGGCATCGGGTGCGGGTGACGAGAACGGATCCGGGCTGCCCTCCGGCGCGATCACGCTCCGCAACGACGCCGGGAGCAAGCGCTACATCGGCGCCGCACCGCCCCAGGGCCACGGCCCGCACCGGTACATGTTCGCGGTACACGCCCTGGACGTGGAGACCCTGGGAATCGACGACTCCGCAAGCCCGGCGTTCCTCGGCTTCAACCTGTTCTTCCACGCGATCGGCCGCGCGATCATCGCCCCGGTCTACGAGCAGAAGTGAGCGTGCGCGGTGGTGCCGTATCCGAGAGGGCGGCGCCACCGCTTTCCCCATCACCTTCGCATAGCATCTGTCCGAAAAACGCCGGTTCGAACACGGGTGAGGTGTGAACGCGCATGGGATCTGCTGGAGCCTCCATCACCACGGTCATCTTCGACTACGGAGAGGTCCTCTCCCTGCCTCCCTCCACCGAAGCTCGGGCCACCCTGGAGCGCCTCGCCGGCGTGCCCGCAACGGACTTCTGGTCCGTGTTCTGGGATGAGCGCCGCGAATACGACCGCGGCTGCACAGCGGCGCAGTACTGGGGCCGCGTAGCCAGGCGCCTCGGTGCAGACTGGGACCCCGCGCTGCGGCAATGGCTCTGGGCCACCGATGTGGGATCCTGGCTGGCCACCTCTGACGAGAGCGCACACCTCCTCGACCGGCTCGCCGCACGGGGCGTGCGATTGGCACTGCTCTCCAACGCACCGCACGACATCGCCGGCGCGCTGCGGCACTCGCCGGCGCTGGCCTCCTTCGACTCCCTGTTCTTCAGCTGCGACCTGGGGATCTGCAAACCCGACCCCGCCGTCTACACCCATGTCCTCCGCGAACTCGGCGCCACGCCCGAGGAGACCGTGTTCGTCGACGACCGCGAAGAGAACGTCCTCGCCGCCGAACAGTTGGGGATCGATGCCCACCACTACTGCGGGCACAGCGAGCTGGAGGCCTTCCTGACTGACCGGATCGGCCCGGTCTGACCGGGTTTCAGCGGAGAGAGGTCCGGCGGGACACGCCTGAGACGCCTGACCGGTTGTCCTGGGAACCGGAATCGGCCATCATCACCTGCCTAATGGGTCACCCGGTCTAGGCTCAGAGGCAACGGATCGACATCGCTGCGTGACCGGTTCACTACGCAGTGCCGGGCCGGTCCGGTCGACTTCAAAGGAAAGGGCCATCGGTGTCTGCTGAACAGCCAACTGATCGACCGACCGTCGTGGTCACGACCGCGGGCTCGGCTCAGACCTCCGGAACGATCCTGCACCTGCAACGGCAGGGATACCGTGTCGTCGCGACCGACATCGACACCACCGCTCCCGGCCTCTACCTGGCCGACCGCAGCTATCTGGTCCCTCCCGGCGACAGCGCCGGCTACCTTCCCCGGATCCGCGGAATCTGCCGGCGGGAGAACGCCATCGCGCTCATCCCGCTGGTCGACGAGGAGCTGGTCCCCGTGAGCACGCTCACCGGAGACGGAGTGGTGGTGCTGCTGCCACGCCCCGAATTCGTCGCCGCCTGCCTGGACAAGCATCTCCTGATGCGGCGGCTCGCCGAGGTCGGCGTCCCCGTCCCCGCCACCGGTCTCGTCTCCGAGTGGAACGGCTCCTCCGCGGCGCCGCTGGTGGTCAAACCGCGGTCGGGCCGCGGCAGCCGCGGCGTGGCCCTCTCCGTGGCCCCCGAGGACCTGGGCGAGCTGATCGCCACCAGCCCTTATTCCGCCGACGAGTTGATCGTCCAAGAACAGATGGCGGGCACCGAGTTCACCGTGTCCGTTGTGGTCTGGCGCGACGGCGAGGTCCAGGCGGTCGTGCCCAAGGAGGTCATCCTCAAGCGCGGCGTCACCAAGTTCGCGGTCACCCGGCGCCAGGTGCGGGTGGCCGAGGTGTGCCGTACCATCCAGCGGGAGCTGCGGGCCGACGGCCCCTTCAACGTCCAGCTCGCCCTCGACTCCAAGGGCGAGCCCCGCGTCTTCGAGATCAATCCGCGTTTCTCCTCGACCGCGCCCCTGACGGCCGCCGCGGGCGTGGACGAGGTCACCGGTCTGCTGCGGCAGGCGACGAGCGGCGGCCCCCGGATGTCCGACGAGTGGCGTGAGGGTGTGGTCATGGTCCGGCGCTGGGCCGACGAGTTCATGGACGAGGCGCGCTTCACCGCGGTCGGCGTCACTCCCGACGCTCCCCTCAGCGACGAGGTTTCGCATACCGCCCAGGTGCTCCGATGAGCGGGCGCTCGCTCGACCCACGGCCGGAGTCCCTCGTCGATGCGGCGGCGAAGGCGGTGCTGGAGGTGGGCGGGCTGCTGCGCGAGTGGCGCTGTGACACGTCCGCGACCAGCGGTGTGTGGGAGGGCGACCAGTTCAAGGCCCGCGCCGACGCGATGGCCCATGACGTGCTGAGCACCCGGCTGCGGGCGATCGACCCGGGACTCCCGGTGCTCAGTGAGGAGGATCCCGATTCCCTGGTCGATGAGCGGCCCGACCGGTACTGGCTGATCGATCCGATCGACGGCACCGCGAGCTATGCGCACGGCTTCGCGGGATACGTCACCCAGGCCGCGCTGATGGTCGGTGCGCGACCCGCGGCCGCAGCGGTCTACGCCCCCGAACCCGACGTGCTGTACACGGCCGTCCGCGGAACCGGCGCGGCGAGCAACGGCCGCCGCCTCCCGACCACGGCGCCCGCCCCGCCGGGGAAGGGAGCCCTCATCGACAACACGCCCCGGCCGCACGGCATCGCCCGTGCCGCCTACGAACATTTCGGCTACACCGAGTACGTGGAGAGCGGGAGCCTCGCGCTGAAACTGTGCAGGATCGCCGACGGGTCGGCGCACCTTTTCATCAAGGACGTACCGGTGCGGGACTGGGATGTCGCAGCCCCGGATCTGGTGCTGGAGGAGACCGGGGCCGCCCTGGCCCAGCCGGACGGGACCGCGTTCGGCTACTCAGGCGGGTTCGAGCACCCTGGTCTGGTCGCGGCCGCCGACCCGGCCACCCTGGCCTCGGTCGTCGCCTGGCACCGGTCGCGGCCGCACGGTGGGGGCGCTGGAGACGAGGCGGGCTGAACACGCTCCACGGGCCCGGCATACTTCGAAAGCAGTACGTGAATCTGTCCCCGAGAGGGATCTGCCGCTCCTTTCCCCGCGTCTAACATTGACACTCAACAAGGTTGCGATGAGGGGACGTATCAGGTGAGTACCGATCTCCCGCGGCAGATTCGGGCATCGGACGCCGACCGGGACACGACGGCCCAGCGCCTGTCGACCGCGCTCTCCGAGGGCCGCCTCACCCTCGACGAATACAACCTGCGGCTTGATTCGGCCATGCGCGCCGCCACCATCGGGGAGTTGGTTCCCCTTACCTCGGACCTGCCCGAACCCGATCGGCCGCAGGACGGCCCGGTCGACTTGGCCGAGGTCGCCGATACGGACAGCAGCCCGTCGCCGTGGAAGAAGTGGTTCGACGAGTGGCGGTGGTGGCTGGGCGGAGCCGTCATCATGATCGGGATCTGGGGCACCACCAGCATCGCCGACGGAGAACTCCGACCGTTCTGGCCGCTGATTCCTCTCGGGATCTGGGCCGCGGTCTTGATCGCCGACCTGTTCTTCCCCGACAAGGACGACGACTAGCTGGTCAGCAGGCGACTTCGCAGCGCACCGGCCCCTTCTTCGAGGCCGGGAGCCGGACCGCTTTCCTGCCGCCGCCACGACGCGTATCGTGGATTAACCCATCATCGGGCCGGCAGGGGGTGGGCGTTGGACGACGAACGCGTCCCGGAAAGCCGAATGCGCGCCTCGGACGCGGACCGTGACGCTTGTGCCCAACGCCTCGCGGACGCGCTCACCGAGGGCCGGCTCAACCTCGCCGAGTACGAGCGCCGTCTCGACGCCGCCATGCACGCCGTGGTGGTGGGAGACCTTTGGCCGCTGACAGCCGATCTTCCCGCACCCCCCGCGAAGCGGGACGGCACCGAGCCCACTGCGCCGGCCACGAACAGATCGGCCCTTGTGTCACCGTGGAAGGACTGGGTAGACGAGTGGCGGTGGTGGCTGGGCGGAGCCGTCATCATGACCGGAATCTGGGGCGTCACCAGCATCATGGGCGGGGTGCTGCTGCCGTTCTGGCCGCTGGTCCCTCTGGGGATCTGGGCCGCGATTCTGCTCGCCGCCGCTATCTGGCCGGATGAGAACACCGGGACCCGCAGGTGAGCGTCACCCGCTGCCGGAGGGAATGACGGGCATGGATGATGAACAGTTGCCGCCGGAGCAGATGCGGGCCGCGGACTTCGACCGGGACGCCTGCGCTGAGCGCTTGGCCCGCGCCCTTCAGGAAGGCCGCCTCGACCTGGAGGAGTACCAGGACCGTCTCAACTCGGCGATGCGTGCTAAGACCATGGGGGAGCTCGTGCCGCTGACCCGCGACCTGCCCCTGCCGCAACCGGCGGCGGAAAACCAGGCGGTAGAGCGCATACCGGCGGAGGAGAAGGCGGCCGCCCGGAAAGAGCGCCTGGAACCGTGGCGGGGCCTGGCCGCGTTCTCGGCCGTCCTGGTCGGGATCTGGGGTATCACCAGTGTCATCGCTGGTGTTCCGCTACCGTTCTGGCCGCTGATCCCGGTCGGCTTCATGTTCATGTTCACGCTGGCGAGCGCTATCAGCGGAGGCGGCGACCCGTCGCGGCACTGCCGTCCCCCGGACCGCAGGGACGGCGACGAAGGGTAAGGCCGCGCACGACCTTGTCCCTTGCGGAAATGTCCGGTACCGGGCACGACTAGCCGGCGGCGTGGAGCCAGCGCACCGGGGCGCCGTCGCCGGCGTAGCGGAAGGGTTCCAGTTCCTCGTCCCAGACGCGGCCGGTGAGCCGGTCCAGCTCCTCGGCGAGGTCGGCCTCCTGTGCCGCGGCGCGGTCCATCGCGCTGCGCAGGCGGCCCTCAGGCACCAGCACCTCTCCCGAGGCGCTTGTCACAGCGGTGAAGATGCCCAGTGTGGGCGTATAGCTGTAGCGCACACCATCGCAGCCCGGAGTGGCCTCCTCGGTGATTTCGAAGCGCAACCGCTGCCAGCCGTTCAGCGCTGAAGCGATGGCGGCCGACGTGCCCGGCACACCCTGCCAGTTCAGCTCGGCACGCTGGGTACCGGGAGCCGCCGCCTGGGCGCTCCACTCAAGTTTCACGGGTACGCCGACCACACCCGCGACCGCCCACTCGACGTGTGGGCACAGCGCCGCGGGTGCGGAGTGAACGTACAAGACGCCACGTGCGGACACCGAACCTCCCGATACGAACGAGTGCGCTTCCCCGACGCCCTCGTACCCGCAGAGGAGCTGTCCGTCCCTATTTTCCCTTGCCTCATTGTGCCCCATGGGCATCATCGGCACCAGGGCTCTCTGGCCGGATCTGGTGTTCTCCCCGTTTTCCCCGGGCTCAGCGGTTAACGTGTAGCGCGCGAGGCGGGAGCTGAGAGTCTACTGGGGGTATGGGTGACTGACCAGCCCTGCGACGAGGTCGCAACAGCCGAGCTGGTGAAACGGGCCCTGGACGAGGACGCCTCCGCGTGGGAGGCGCTGATCGACCGCTTCAGCCTCCGAGTGCAGAAGGTGGTGCGTTCCTACGGGCTGTCCGTGCACGACGCGCAGGACGCGGAGCAGGCGGTCTGGTCCATCTTCGCCGAGCACCTCTCCCGGGTGCGTGCCCCCGAACATATCGGCGCCTGGCTCGCCACCACCACGCACAACGAATGCCGCAGGCAGTTGCGGCTGTCCCGGCACGCGACCCCGGAGGACCCCGCGCGGCTCGACGTCGTGAACCACCGCAGTCCCGAGGCGCTGCATCTCGCGGCCGAACGCGACCGCCGGGTGCAGCGTGCCATCGCCGGACTGGGCGAACCCGACCGGACCGTGGCCTCCCTGGAGCTCTACCGTCCACGGTCGCCTGCGGCCGAGATCGCCGAGTTCACCGGCCTGCACGAGCGCGAAGTGCCCGGCGTCCGGCGCCGGGTGCGCCGGCGGCTGCGCCGCCTGCTCGCCGATGAGGATCAGAAGGGCCCGCGAGATGAACCATGACAGCAGCCAACCGGCCGACGGCGGCGGGAACACGGGGGATCCGCTGTTCGAGGGGGTCGAGGGCAGGGCGGCCGAAGACGGGGACTTTGCGGACGAGCGTTTCATGGAGGCGCTGCGCGAGGGCCGCGCCCCCGTAGGGCCGATGGCCGCGAAAGTGCGCGCGGCGGCACGCGCCGCCTACGCGATGCGACGTAGAGACGCGGTCTTCGCCGACATCGGCGACGACTCCGCGGATACCCCGCCAAAAGGCCTGCGAAGTGCTGCCGACCTTGCCGGTACCCCGCGCTACCTGCGCTTCCACGCCCCCGGCGTTACGGTGAGCCTGGAGGTCACCGTCCTCGACGATCGGCGTGACATCGTCGGCCGCCTCACTCCGCCCGGGGCCTCTTCTGTCGAGATCCGTTGCCCGCGCGGCATCACCCGCCACACCGACGTCGACGCTGCTGGGGCCTTCATCGCCCGCAGCCTCCCCCGGGGGCCGGTGAGCATGGTCTTCCACCACCGCACCGACTCCCCCATCACCACCCGCTGGGTGTGCGTCTGAACAGCGTCGGCCGCAAAGGACCGCTCACTCCCACCCGCGCAGGCCGCACCCATCGCCACACCCTCACGAGGCAACGCCCCGGTGCCCGGCCGGTGCCGGCGCGGCCCCGTCCCGCCGAACAGATCAGTGCGGAAGAACCGGATCCGCCGCAATGGCGGTTGCGGATGGGTACACACGCGAGAGCAGCGTCCCTTTTACCGGGATTTCCGGGGAACCGATACGCGATCCTTGGGCACGGACGTCGAAGTCTCTGTCGGTGAAGTCAGCAAAGTGCTAATCCTGTCGGTGATTCCGCGGTGCGGCCCGCACGGCCGCCCATGAGCATCGACAGTGAGGCGCTGATACATGACGATTTCGCGGTCCCGCGACGTCCATCATCCGCTCGCGCTCATCGCGCAGGACCCGGCGGCAGCTCAGAACCACGCGGAAGACGTGCTCAGCGGCCGCCCCGACCCCGAGACCAGATCCACCGCTCTGCGGCTCCTCGGCATGGCCCGGCGCGAACTGGGCGACACCGCGGCTGCGCACCGTCTGCTGCGCCAGGCCGCGGCCGTGGCCGCGCGTGCCGGGCTCGGCGAACCCGCGGCCCACGCCAGGGCTTCCCGCCTCGGCCTGCTCGCGTTGCGCGGCGGTGGCGGGATGGCCGGAACATCGTTGGCTCGGCTGGTCGCGGGTACGCCGTCCGCACAGCCGCTCGTCCTCTTCCACCGCGGGATCGCAGCGGCCCAGCAGGGCAGGTTCGGCGCGGCGACCGCTCAGTTCGACGCGGCCATCGCCCGGCTGGTCCCGGGCGTGGATGACCACCTGCTCCCCGGGCTGCTCTGCAACCTCGGGCTCGCGCTGATGTACTCCGGGCGGCTGTCCGAATCGGCCGAGGCCCTGCAGCGGGCGCTCGGGCTCGCCGAGGAGCACGCGTTCGGCTCTCTGCGCGGCGTCACCTTGCAGAACCTCGGCTGCCTGGCGGTGCGCCGCGGCGACCTTCCCAGGGCCGTCTCCCATTTCACCGATGCCGATGGGCTGGTCGCCGAAAGCCGCCGCGCCTCGCTGCGCCTCGACCACGCCGACGCCCTGCTGGCCGCCGGCATGGTCCGCGAAGCCGCGAGGCTGCTGTCGCCCCTGTCCGATGCGGGCCGTGAGGAACCCGCCGAAAGAGCCACCGCCCTGCTGCTCCAGGCCAAGATCGACCTGGCGCGGGGTGAGCGGGACTCCGCCTGGACCCGGGCAGAGCAGGTACGGTGCGGCTTCGCGGCCGATTCGCTGTGGGCGCAGTTGGCCGATCTGGTGCAGTGGTCGGCACGGCATGTCGCCGACCACGGCCCCGAACAGGGGCAGGACCGTGCCCGGTGGCGCGGCCCCCGTGGTCTTCTCGGCGACCACGGCAGCGGTGGAGCAGGCGCCGAGGAGACGGCCCGGGTACTTGCTCGCTGCGTTCCGAGTGCGCCCCTGGGCCCGTTGCCGCTGGTGTTTCCCGCCCCCCACATGGCCGCCCTGCGCGCCCTTGCCGCCGGTGACCACCGAGTCGCCTACCGCGAACTGGTGCGCCCCTCCCCCGGTACCGGACACCCCTCGCCCGCTCGCCACATCGAACTTCTGGCGCACGCACGCACGCCGCACCGGGAGGTGGCCGCCGCCGGCGCAAAGATCGCGCTGGGCAACGGGGACGCCGCGATGGCGTTGGAGTGGCTCGAACGCCGGCAGGCGCTCGCCCCGGTTCCCGGCCCCTGCCGGGACAGTTCGTGGACGGGGCTGCTGGACCGGTACCGGTCGGCGCATACCCGGATCAGCGCCGGAGACCAGAGTGCGCGCGAGGAACTGGGGCGTGTCGCGGCGCGGCTCGCGGCGGCACAGTGGCATACCGGGTGCACAGCGCCCGCCCTCCCCGCCGGACCGGGCTCCTCTGTCGCCACCAAGCTGGCCGAGCGTTTGGGTGAACGCGCTTTCCTCTGCTACATCCGGCTTCCCGACACGCACGCGGCGATCACCGTCGTGGACGGCCGGACCGAGGTCCACGCGCTTCCTCCTGCGGCCGAGGTGGAGGACGCCGTGGCCAAACTGGCCTATTCCGCCCGGATGAACGTACTCTCCAACGCTCCGTTTCCCGAGCACGGTCCCGCAGGCCCCGCCGCGCTGGTCGACCGGCTGCTCATCGAGCCCGTCAGTGCCGCGGTGGGCGACCGTCCACTGGTGATCGCGCCCGCCCCCTATGCGCAGGCGCTTCCGTGGGGGCTGCTGCCCGGGATGCGCGGTCGGGCGATCAGCGTCGTCCCTTCAGCGCGGGCCTGGCTCACCCGTGCGGGCCGCGTCGGGTACGGGCTCCACCACCGGGCCATGTTCGCCGCGGGCCGGGATCTGGAAGGCGCTTCGGCTGAGATTCGGTCGCTGCTTCGCCTCCATCCCGGGGCGGTGGCGCTCACCGGGCCTGCCGCCCGCGTCCCCACGGTTCTGCGGGAGCTGGGCCGAGCAGATCTCGCACATCTCGCGGCGCACGGCTTCACCTCCGCCGAGAACCCCATGCTGTCCGGGCTCCTCCTGGCGGACGGCCCCCTCCTTGCCTACGACCTGGAGCAGCTGCCCCGGATGCCGCGGCTGGCGGTCCTCTCCTCGTGCTGGGTCGGCGGTTCCACGCCCGCACCGTCGGGCGTCCCCCTGGGGCTGGCCGCGGCCCTGCTGGCACTCGGATCGGCAGCGGTCGTCGCCGGGGTGCTCCCGATCCGCGACCACGACATCACCGCGGCGATGGTCGGCTTCCACACCGCCCTGGCCTCAGGTACCGCCCCCGCGCAGGCCGTCGCCGACCACCTGTCCGCCGCGGGTTTCCTCTGCCTCGGCGCCGGGTGAGCGGGCCCGTCGCGGTGCCCCTGGCGCGCGCCATTCGCGGTCATCGATGGTGCGGGGCGTGGTCAGGGGCGCATAGAGCACCGCGGTTCGGTTAGCGGCCGGTCATGAGCGAGAGCCATTCCGAGCACCCGGGGCATCCCGGCGACCCCATCAACGCCGACGCCTCCGACTGGGAGGAGGCCGGGCGACCGTCGCAGGAGGACAGCACTGAGGATCAGATCGTGCCGGCCGACCGGGAGTGGCCCCTGGCCATGGACGAGTTCGGAACCACGGGAACGGAAAAGGAGGCCGGGGAGCCGCTGGACGTCGCCCTGTCCCGGGACCGCCTGGACACCAGCCACGCCGGCGGCAGCACGGCCCGCTCAGAGGACGAGGTCCCGCCTCCGGGCCCTGAAGACCGGCTTGAGCGCCGCGAGGCCCACAGCGCCGAGGAGCAGGCCGTCCGTGAGGTGGACGACTCCGAACTGGAGTGACTCCCCGGGCCTTTGCGGTCCGGGGAGTCGATCACCACCCGCGTTCGCGCCACTCGGGCAGGTGCGGGCGCTCCGCGCCGAGTGTCGTGTCTTTTCCGTGGCCGGGATAGACCCAGGTGTCGTCGCCCATCTCAGCGAAGACGCGCTCTTCGACATCGGCCAGCAGGGACTGGAAGTCCTGCGGGGTCAAGGTCTTGCCGACCCCGCCGGGAAAGAGGCTGTCGCCGGTGAACACGTGGGTGTGCCCCGTCGGGTCGTCGTAGCGCAGCGCGATCGATCCCGGCGTGTGCCCGCGCAGGTGGATGACCGTGATCTCGCACTCTCCCACCGGGATCCGCGCGCCGTGCTCGACCGGCTCGTCGACCGAGACCGGCAGCTCGCCGCCGTCGGCGGGGTGGGCGACGGTCCGCGCCCCCGTCATACCCACCACCTCGGCCAGCGCCTGCCAGTGGTCCTGGTGTCGGTGGGTGGTGATCACGCGGGCCAGGCCCGTCTCGCCGATGAGTTCCGCGAGGCGGTCGGCCTCGTTCGCGGCATCGATCAGCACCGCCTCACCGCTGCGGCGGCACCGCAGCAGGTAGGCGTTGTTGTCCATCGGTCCCACCGCGAGCTTGCTGACGGTGAGCTCGGACAGTTCACGTACGTCGGCGGGTCCACCGACCCGCGTATCTCCGGAGTAACTCACATCCCCATTACAGCACCCATCGGGGCGGACGCTTCTCGAAGAACGCGGCGCGGCCCTCAGCGGCATCGTCGCCGGCGAAGAACTCCCGGGAGAGCTCGCCCATGCGGCCGAGCGCGGCCGTGCGGTCTCCCGCGGGAACGGAACCGGCGCTGGTCACCACCTCCTTGGTCGTGGCCAGCGCCCGCGGTGCGGCTGCCCGCAGTCCGTCCAGGACCGCTTCAGTCGCGGCGTCGACCTGGTCCGCGGGGACAGCGCTGGTGAGCAGCCCCGCATCCGCCGCGGCCGCACCGTCGAAGGTCTCGCCGGTGAGAAAGTAGCGGCTGAGCGCACGGGCGTGCATCCGGGCTGCGACGGGAACCGAGATGACCGCCGGGACCACGCCGATGCGCACCTCCGTGAACGCGAACGTGGTGCCCTCCGCGGCGATCGCGATGTCGGCGGCGGCGATCAGGCCGATGCCCCCGGCCCGCGCGGGCCCGTTCACTTTCGCGATGACGGGTTTGGGCGCCTCCATGATCGCCGAGAAGAGCTCCGGCAGATCAGGGGCGTCCGGGTCGGGTGCCTGGCCGGCGCGTTCCGCGGCGACCTCCGCGAGGTCGGCACCGGCGCAGAACGCCGGTCCGGTCCCGGTGAGCAGCACTGCGCGCACGTCGCCGTCGGCCGCGGCGGCGGCCAGGCCCTCGGCCAGTTCGGTACGCAACCGCGCGGACAGGGCATTGCGGTTGCGCGGGGAGTCCAGAGTGAGGATCGCTATCCCCCGGTCGGTGCTCCGGTGTACCAGCGGCCCCGTGGCCTGTGCCATCTCCGGCCACCTCTTTTCCGTTCTCGTGTCGGTCGGCGGTCCCGCCCGGCCGGGCCGAAGCGGCGCGGTCCGGGGCGGTGTGCCGGGCGGTGGACGCCTCAGTCGGTATGCGGCAGGCGCAGCAGGGGGACGCGGAGTTCGTCCGCGGTCAGGGAGCCGTGGTGGCCGATGAACGTGCTCTCCACACGTTCGGTGCGCGGGGTGATCAGCACGGTATCGGCACGGGCCAGAGCGAGCACGTCGCCGATGCGGTCCCGGAGTCCGTCGTCGACATCGCCGAACAGCCCGTCCGCGATCGCCTGGTCCCGCTCCATGACCACGGCTCGATCCGCCAGCCGCTCCCGCCATGCCGCGAGCACATCAGCGGTGGCGCCGTCGCGGGTGTAGACCTGGCGGACCCGGGGTTCTCCCGCGAGGACCCGCACACCTGTGCTGAGCACGGGATCGGACTGGACGTCGACCCGGCTCGCGGGTGAGGTATCGACCATGCCGTGATCGGCGGTGATGTACATCGCCGTGTCGGCCGGAAGGGTGTCGGCGATCTGTTCGGCGAGCCGGTCCACATGCCCCAGGTGCAGCCGCCAGTAATCGGAGTCCACACCGAACATGTGACCGTAGGTGTCGAGGTCGGAGTGGTAGACGAAGACCAGGGCCCGCTCGTGGGCGGTGAGTGCGGCTGCGGCCTTGACCGCGAGTTCGGTGATGTCGTTGGCCGGCGTGTAGCGGCTGCCGCGCGCTGATGCCCGACTCAGCCCCGACCCTTCGTAGGCGCCCGCCGCCACATAGGCGGTGGCCACTCCCGCCTGCTCGGCCCGCTGGTAGACCGTGGCCCGCGGCTGCCAGGTCTCAGGGTCGATATCCGGGTCCCAGCGGAGCTGGTTGAGGATGCGGTCGCTGCCCGGGACCGCGACCTGGTAGCCGAAGACGCCGTGGTGGCCGGGGGCCAGACCGGTGCCGAATGTCGTGAGGCTGGTCGCGGTCGTGGTCGGAAAGCCCGCGGTGATGGTCGTGGACGCGCCGATCAGCGAGGACAGGAATGGGGCGCGGGCGCGGTTGCGGACGAGCAGTTCCCACCCCATACCGTCGATCAGCAGTACGCAGGCGCGCCGGGCCGGCGCCAGACCCAAAAGGTCGGGTTCGCCCGCCACACCGAGCGAGGCCAGCACCGAGGGAGCGAGGTCGGCCAGGGAGGCCCGCCCGTAGCCGGGGAGGTCGAAGGAGGTGTCGTTCACGAGGTGCCTCCTCACTGTCAGCGGATGGTGGCTTCGGAGAGTACGTTAGCGAAGTTCACCATGTGGGAGACGAGGTCGGGGCCGTCGGCCGCCTGGCTGACCCGGAGGGTGAGCGGTTCCGCGGTGATCGCGCCCGTGTATCCGTGGTCGAGCTCGCAGGATTCGTCGGCGCAGGAGGCCGGTTCGAGATCGATGTGGGCGATGGCGCCCCAGTTGACGTTCAGGCTGATACTCAGAACGACCTCGCTGGGCAGCGTGCCGGGGACGTAGTTCGCCGGGTCGGAGACCACCCGTGTCAGCGCGACGGACTGGATGTTGCCGATCTGGATGGCGTCGGTCGTGGTCGAGGCGTGTGGACGGCCTCCGTCCTCGGCCGGCGGGTGCTCATCGGTGTGGCAGACGATCAGTCGCGTAGGGGTGAGCAGCAGAACGGTGATGTGCCGCCGCATCTCCATCGCGGGATCGAATGTGGCCTCGTGGTGGACGACGAAGGCTTCGGCGGTCTCGGTACCGAGCGCGGTTGCGACGGCGTCGATCACCAGGCCCGGGTAGTAGCCGCTGCGCTCGATCTCCGAACGCCAGTCGGCGGACACGGCACGCGTTTTCCTCATGGTTCCATCCTGCCCCCTTCCGCTGACCGGTCGCACACGCGGCGGCCGATCGCGCGGCATGGGTAACGAGCTGTTGTGCGGGTAGTGCGCCTTTATGGACGCAACTGTGCCGCCCGTACCGCACCCGCCGCCACCGGGGCGGCCCCTGCCCGACCCGGACCCGATCCCCGTTCCTCCGGAGCCGGAACCGCCGGGGCGGCGGCCCGAGCCGGGGCCGCTGCCGCCTAACCCAGAACCCCAGCCCGAACCCGCCTGACCGGGCTTTTTTCCAAGGGTGGCCGTTCTCAGAAGGTCACCCCCCGAAGTCTGCGCGGTCCGGCGTCGATACGGCGGTCGGGTGCTTCGCGCAGCCAGACACGGGCCCCGAGCACGTGCGCCCCCTCCGCGTTGACGGTGACCGGGTCCAGGTCCACGTGTGCCACCTCGGGGAACGCGTCCACCAGGCGGGACACGCGGACCAGCAGGTCCTGGAGCGCTTCGACATTGGGCTGTTCGGCCAGCGATGTCGCGCCGGCGGGCAATCCGAACAGCAGCGGGGACGCGCGCACGGCGTGCACCAGGTCCGCCGCGTCGGCGTCGGTGAGCGGGGCCAGCCGGAAGGCGCGGTCGTCGAGGAGCTCGGCGGTGACGTCGGCCAGGCCGAACGCGACCACCGAACCGAACGACGGGTTCTCCCCGGCCCGGATCACGGTGGGGACGCCCGGCACGACCATGTGCTGGACGACCAGCATGGCCTCGTCGCCGAGCCGGTCGTACAGGGCGGTGAAGGCGCCGCGGACATCGCTGGGTGAGCGCAGGTCGGCGCGGATGCCGCTCCCCCCGGAGCGGAGCCGCAGATCGGGGGCGTTGGCTTTGACGACGACCGGGTAGCCGAGCTCTTCGGCGGCGGCGACCGCCTCGTCGGCCGATGCCACGGGGATGCTCCGCCAGACCTTGATCCCATAGCACCCGAGCAGCCGGCGCGCGGTCTCTTGCTCGATCGCCGTCTCTTCGTTGTGCACCGGTTCGCTGCTGAACCAGACCGGCTGCGCGTCGGCTTCGGCGCCCTCGGCCCCGGCCAGGGTCTGGTCGATGATCTCCCGCGCCCGGTCGCCCTCGACGTCGGTGAGTTCGGGGTGGCGGCCGACGTCGCGCCCGCGCCACATGGCGTAGCGCGTGGCGTGGGCGAGCGCGCGGACGGCGTCCTCGGGCGCCGGGTAGGAGGGGATCGAACCGCGGAGGGTCTCCCCGTTGTCGCCGGTCCGGCGCAGCTCCTCGGGCAGCCCTTGGTAGCCGAGGTAGCTGGTGACGATGGGTTTGTCCGAGGTCGCCGCCGTGGCCCGCATGACCTCGGCGACATCGTCGGAGATCGGGGTCAGCGCAGGGATGAACACCACGACGACGGCGTGCACCGTCTCGTCGGCGATGGCCTCGGTGAGCGCCGCGTCGAAGTCCGCTGCGGTGGCCGTGGGGCCGAGGTCGACGGGATCGTGCGGTTTGAGGCCGGATCGCACGCAGGCGTCTTTGACCAGCAGGCCCAGGGAGTCGGAGTTGCCCACGATGCCCACGCGCGGCCCCGCGGGAAGCGGCTGGTAGGCGAAGAGCTGCGCGACGTCGAACATCTGCGTGATGTCGTCCACGCGCACCACCCCCGCCTGTTGGAACAGCGATGTCACCGCATAGTCGGGGAGGGAGAGCGCGCCGGCGGCGTGGCCGGTGGGCACCCCCTGCGAGGATCCGCCGCTGCGCACGGCCACGACGGGTTTGTGCTGGGCCAGGCGCCGGGCCAGGCGGGTGAACTTGCGCGGGTTGCCCAGCGACTCCAGGTACTGCAGGACGACCTCGGTGGCCGGGTCCTCCTGCCAGTACTGCACCAGGTCGTTGCCTGAGACATCGGCGCGGTTGCCAGCCGAGACGAACGTGGACAGCCCCATGCCGCGTTCGGCGACCCGTTGCAGGATGGCCCGGCCCAGAGCGCCGGACTGGGAGAAGAACCCGATCGGACCGCGCGGCGGGATGTGCGGTGACAGGGTCGCGTTGAGGGAGATCCCCGGGTCGGTGTTGGCGATACCGAGGCAGTTGGGGCCGACCACCCGCATGCCGGCCGCTCGCGCGGTGCGGACCAGCTCGTCCTGGCGGCGCCGGCCTTCGGCGCCGGCCTCGCCGAACCCGGAACTGACCACAACGAGCCCGTGCACGCCCTTCTCCGCGCACTCGTCGACCACCCCGGCGACCATGTCGGCGCGCACCGCGACGATCGCCAAGTCGACGGGGTCGGGTATGTCCAGCACACTCGTGTAGGCGCGGACCCCCGCCACCGCCTTGGCTTCGGGGTGGACGGGGTAGACGGGGCCCTGGAAGTCTCCGGCGAGCAGGTTGCGCAGCGCGGTCTGGCCGATCGTGTGGGCGGTGCGGCTGGCACCGATGACCGCGACCGACTCCGGGAAGAGCAGCCGGGCGATGGAGCGCGACTCCGCCCGCTGCTCGCGGGCCCGCATGACCTCTTGGGACGAAGCGGTGGGCTCCAGGTCGAGGGTGAGCCGGATGACCCCTTCGTCGAAGGTCTGCTGCGCGGTGTATCCGGCCTCGCGGAAGACGTTGATCATCCGCCGGTTCTCCGGCAGCACATCGGCGATGAACCGCCGCACTCCGCGCTCACGCGCGGCCGCTCCGATGTGTTCCAGCAGCACCGACGCCAGTCCGCGCCCCTGGTGGGCGTCAGCGACGACGAAGGCGACCTCGGCCTCGTCCTCGCTCACCTTGTCGTAGCGGACCACCGAGACCATGACCTCCGAGATGGTCGCGATGAGCGCCACCCGGTCTTCGTAGTCCACCGTGGTGAACCGCTTGAGGTCGCGTTCGGAGAGCTTCGGATACGGTGCGAAGAACCGGTAGTAGATCGTTTCGGGCGACAGGCGGGCGTGGAAGTCCTGGAGGAGATCGGCGTCATCAGGCGTGATGGGACGGATATGCGCGGTGCCGCCGTCGGTGAGAACGACGTCGGCTTCCCAATGGTTCGGGTATGACTGCACGGTTTTGAGCCTAGACGAGATCCGGGGAACAGGGGCGGTCCCACGGCGGTCCGCGGCGGTCTCGGTGGATAACCGGGATCCGCCACTTCGTTACCCGCTGTCCCCCCGGAACCTGTTAACGTTTTTCGGACGAGCAGAGCTTCAGCACGGTCGCGCGCAGAACCCCCGTTACGGGGGGCAGCAAGGTGGTGGGTGACGTAATGGCACGAGTGGTCGTGATCGGCGATCTCATGACCGACGCCGTCGCACGGGCGTTCTACCCTCTGGCCCGCGGCAGCGACACTCCCGCGTCCGTCATCACCTACGGCGGTGGTTCGGGCGCCAATGTGGCCGCGTGGCTGGCCATCGAAGGCACCGAAACCACGTTCGTCGGCCGCCGCGGCTCCGACATCACCGGGCGCACCCGCGAGATGGAGCTCATGGGGTACGGCATCGACTCCCGCCTGGTCATGGACCCGGAGCGCCCCACCGGCACCTGCGTAGTGATGATCACTCACCGGGGCGACCGCACCATGCTCAGCGACCCTGGGGCCAACGCCCGGCTGCAGCCGGAAGACCTGCCCCGGGACGTCTTCGGCCCCGACGGCCACCTCCATGTCTCCGGCTTCACACTGATCAACGAGAGTTCCCGCCGCGCCGCGCGGATGGCGCTGCGCATGGCCCGGGAGAGCGGGATGTCGATCTCGGTCGACGGCGGATCCCACGCCCCCCTGGAGCGGGCCGGCGCGGAGAACTTCCTGGACTGGACCAGCGGAACCCGGCTGCTGCTCGTCAACCTCGACGAGGCGGCGGTACTGACCGGCCGCGACGACCCCGAGGCCGCGGCCAAGGTACTCACCGCCTGGTACCCCAACGTCGTGATCAAGCTCGGCGACGCCGGTGCGCTGTGGGCCTCCAAGACCCGCGACGACCTCGTGTCCGTGCCCGCCGAGCCGGTGGAGCCCGCGCCCGAGTCGATCGGCGCGGGCGACGCCTTCATCGCCGGGTTCCTGCCACCGTGGCTGGCCGGCAAACACCCCAAAGACTCCCTGGCGTATGCCCAGCGCCTTGCCGCGCGCGCCCTGCAGCAGCCGGGGGCCCGCCCCGACCTCGGGGATTCCTGAGGACCTAGTGGCCGTTCGGTCCGGGATCTCCGGGGAACCGGTGTGAGCGGCACCCGCGATCGTGGCCAGGCCGCGCGGGCGGCAGCGGCACGGCCCGTGGCAGGACCACGGGCCGGTCAAGTCGCAATGGGGACCGCTACCGCGGCACCCGCGAAGGAAGGTCAGGCAGGAGAGAGGCCTGGACCGGCTTTCCGTCCCAGGGGGTTTCTAGAGCGGAGGTGGCTTCTTCCCTGAGAAATACCCTCCCTCGCTTTTGCGACGGCACCTCCGAAGTTTTCGAACAGGCCAGCCTCAGCCTCTGGCTGCTTCGCGCTCGCCACACTGGGATCGATCCTTTTCAGTGACCCCGGTTTGACACCCGTCAACTTTTCAGCCTTTTTAGCGGCCGCCTCTTTTTCCCTCTGACCCGCACCACCGCGGTCCGACGCCTCCTTCGCTTTTTGATACTTCTTATCTGTTCTTTCACGCGGATTCTTAGCCATTTATCCTCCTCCTGTACAGACAATCCCACCCGGGAACCTCTGAAGACTTACACAGCCGGGGCGCCTACCGCAAGGCATGGGAATGCGGCCTGCCGACCTGGCCAATCCGCCCCATGCGAATTGCCACCTAAAGTGATCAACGGTCCCACCCCCGCCACCCCACGTAGCCGCCCAGGCGCTTCCGCCGGATAAGTTTCCCGCTGATCTTGACGTTGTGCACCCCTCAACCGCGGTCAAGGGGTGCACAACGTCAAGATCGACGGGGGGAAATCGGAAAACGCCGACCGGGATATTCAACCGCGTGTGGCCAATGCGAACGGCAGGACCTCCGGCGCTCCTACCTCGCGCAGCAGGCGCGCCGCGACGGTGAGGCTCCACCCGGTGTCGGTGTAGTCGTCGACCAGCAGCACCGGGCCGCTGATTCCGGCCAGTTCGGCCGCGACCTGCTCACCGACCACCAGTGCCCGCCAGACCGACGCCAAGCGCTGTGCGCTGTTGTGCCGCCGCGGTCCCACCCCGTCGGGGCGCGTGTAGTCGAGGGTGCCCACCGAAGCGAGCCGACCGACACGGGCTATCCGGGCCGCCAGGTCGCTGACCATCCGCGGCCGGGTGAGCGACGGCATGGCGACCACGCCCACCGGGCGCTGCCGCCACGGCCACGCCGCGAGCACGTCGATCACCCCCTGGAACACCTGGTCGTTCACTGGTTCGTCCGGTGCGTCCTCGGCGAGCAGGCGGCGCAGCACGGTGCCCCAGCCGATGTCGGTGAGGCGGGCCAGTGCCCGGCCCTCTTCGGCCCGCAGGTCGGCGCGGATGGCGCCCGAGATTTCGATACCCAGCGCGGCCATGCCCGTGGGCCACTGCTTGCGCGGCGCGATCGTGGTACCCGGCCGCCCCAGGTGCTCGGCGGCGGCTTCGCGCTGCTCGGGGTCGATATCGGCGGGCCACACACGTCCGGTGCAGGTGTCGCAGCGGCCGCACGGCGCGGCCTCCGGGTCGTCCAGTTGGCGGCGGAGAAACTCCATGCGGCAGCCGTCGGTGGCGATGTAGTCGAGCATCGCCTGCTGTTCCCGCTTGCGGGCCGCGGCCACCGCGGCGTAGCGGTCGGCGTCGTAGGTCCACGGCCGCCCGGTGGCAATCCAGCCGCCCCGTACCCGCTGTACCGCACCGTCGACGTCGAGCACCTTCAGCATCTGCTCCAGTCTGCCGCGTCCCAGGTCGACCCGGGTCTCCAGACGCGGCAGCGACATCGGGCCCTCGGCCGCGGCCAGCACGTCGAGTGTCTCGCGCACGGTCTCTTCCGGAGGAAACGCCAGCCCGGCGAAATAGGCCCAGATCTCGCGGTCCTCGCGCCCGGGCAGCAGGACCACCTCGGCCCGGGCGACACCGCGTCCGGCGCGCCCCACTTGCTGGTAGTAGGAGATGGGCGACTGCGGCGCGCCGAGGTGCAGCACGAAACCGAGGTCGGGCTTGTCGAAGCCCATGCCCAGCGCACTGGTGGCGACCAGTGCTTTGACGCGGTTGTGCAGCAGGTCCTCCTCTGCCTGCCGCCGCTCCTCGGGATCGGTCTGCCCGGTGTAGGCGGCGACGCTGTGCCCGCGTGCGGCGAGGAACTCCGCCGTCTCGGTGGCGGCGGCGACGGTGAGCGTGTAGATGATGCCGGAGCCGGGGAGGTCGTCCAGGTGCTGGGCCAGCCAGCTCCACCTGGCGGTGCTGTCGGGCAGGTCGACCACTGCCAGATGCAGGCTCTCCCGGTCCAGCGGCCCGCGCAGCACCAGCGTCTCGTTGTCGTCGCCGGTCTCCAGCTGCTCGGCGACGTCACGGGTCACCCGCTCGTTGGCGGTGGCGGTGGTGGCCAGGACCGGGACCTGTCTTGGAAGCTCCTGCAGCAGCGTGCGGATGCGCCGGTAGTCGGGCCGGAAGTCGTGGCCCCAGTCGGAGACGCAGTGCGCTTCGTCGATCACCACCAAGCCGGCACCCGCGGCGAGCTCGGGCAGCACGCGGTCGCGGAAATCGGGGTTGTTCAGCCGCTCCGGGCTGACCAGCAGTACGTCGACGGCGCCGGCGGCGATGTCGGCGTAGGTCTGCTCCCAGGCGTCGAGGTTCGCGCTGTTGATGGTGTGCGCCCGGATGCCCGCGCGCTCAGCGGCGGCGATCTGGTTGCGCATGAGCGCCAGCAGCGGCGAGATGATGACCGTCGGCCCCGCCCCTTCCGCTCTGCGCAGGGCGGTCGCCACGAAGTACACGGCAGACTTGCCCCACCCGGTGCGCTGCACGACCAGGGTCCGCCGCCGCTCGGCCACAAGGGCGCGCACGGCCTTCCACTGGTCCTCGCGCAGCCGTGCGGACTCCCCGGCGAGCGCCCGCAGGTGGCGCTCGGCCGCCTCCCGCATGCCGGTACCAGTGGCGGACGAGGGGATGGAGGTAACCATGTGCTCCTTGGTACCAGAGCCGGGCGGCACGCACATCCTGTGTCCTCAGCCTGTTTCCGGCTGCTCCGGCTCTGCTCCTTCGGCGTCCTTGAGCGCGTCGGCGAGTTCATCGACGACCAAATGCTCGGGTGCGGCCATTCCGCGGCTGTAGGCGACCCGGCCCAGGGTCTGGCCCAGGGTGGGAACAGAGACGAACTGGAAGAGCGCAACAAGTGCCAGCGGTGCCGCCGACCGGATGTCGGGCAGCTGGAAGGCCGCACCGGCCAAGATCAGGATCACCCCCACCGTGTCGGGTTTGGTGGCGGCGTGCAGCCTGCTGAGCAGGGTCGGAAAGCGGACCAGGCCGATGATGCCGATCAGGGAGAACAGCGCGCCCACCGGCATCAGGACGGCGGTGACCCAGTCAGCCGCGGTCATGTGCCCTCCTCTCCGCGAACCGGCTCGCGATCAGTGGACCGACAAACCCCAGCAGCGCGATCGTGACCATGAGCCCGAGGTAGGTGACGTCTCCGCGCAGCGCCACCTCGATGGCCACAAAGCTGACGAGCAGCACCGAGATGACGTTCAGGCAGATGATCCGGTCCAGCACCGACGGTCCCCGCACCAACCGGAACAGGGTGAAGGCGACGCCCAGCGTGAGCATGACGAAGGTGGCCGTGTAGGCGTAGTCGAGAATGGTCACCGTTCCTCCTTCCTGTCGGTACCTTCGGCCTCGTGCTCGAACTTCGCGATGTCCTCGGATGTGCCGAAAGCATGGGCGAAGAGCTCTTCTGTGGTCCGGGCCTGGCGGCGCAGCCGGGCGACCGCCCGCTCGGATTCGATCGGCAGCCCGTGCACGTAGACCACCCCCTCGCTCCGGTTGAGTTCGATGACCACGCTTCCGGTGACCAGCGACAGCGCGCTGCTGGTCATGGCGAGCAGGAAGTCGGAGTCGGTGCGCATGGGCACCTCGACGATCGCCCCGCGTACCTGCCGGGGCCGCCACAGCACGTGGAACGCCACCCGGACACTGGAGGTGAGGAGATCGAGGCCGATGGCGGAGGCCAGCCGCAGCACGCGCAGAGGGCGGAACCGCAACCGGACCGGGATGACCGGGAGCCGGGCGGCGGCATAACACAGCGACGCCACTACGGCACCCGCGATGATGGTGCCGATGGCGAGGTCGCCCCATAGCAGCACCCACATCGTGGTCAACCACAGCACCGTGGGCAGCTGGGCGGCCAGCCAATGAAGGGGAGCTCGCACGATCATGCTGGTCAAGATGGTCCCTTCTGCAGGACGGCGTCGATGTAGGCGCTGGGGTCCAGCAGCTCGCGCGCGGCGGTGAACGCGATGTCGGTGAGGGGTCCGGCCATGACCGCCACGGTGATGCCGACCCCGACCATGACCCCGGTCATCGCCGTCGTGAACCGCAGCCCCGCCCGGCTGGAACCGCTCCTGAGCTGGGCACGGGCCTCGACCATGTCCGGCATCGGAGTACCCCAGAACCCGCGGACCCAGATGCGGAAGATGGCCATCAGGGTGAGCAGGCTGGTGAGCACGCCCGCGACGACGCCGAGGTAGACCAGCCACCCTCCGGCCTCGATCCCCGCTTTGAACAGCGCTACCTTCGCGACGAAACCCGACATCGGCGGCAGCCCGGCCAGGCTCATCGCCGGCAGGAGGAAGAACAGCGCGAGCGCGGGCGACACCGTGGTCAGGCCGCGGACCGCACGCAGCGAGGTGTGTCCTACGTACTGTCGGATCAGTCCGTTGACCAGGAACAGCGATGCCTGAACGACGATGTGGTGCACCAGGTAGATCACGACTCCGGCGATGCCGGCCACCGTGTTCAGCCCCAGCCCGAAGATCATGTACCCGATGTGGCTGACCAGGGTGAAGGCCACGACGCGGTTGATGTCGTCCTGGACGAGTGCGCCCAGGATCCCGACGATCATGGTCGCGATCGCCATCCACAGCAGCACGGCCGATATGTCGTCACGCCCGAACAGCAGGGTCTGGGAGCGGATGATGGCGTAGACGGCGACCTTGGTCAGCAGCGCCGCGAAGATCGCGGAGATGCGGGTGATCGCGACCGGGTAGCTGTCGGGCAGCCAGAAGTGCATCGGCACAAGCGCCGATTTGATCCCGAACACCACCAGGAACAGCAGCGCGAGGACCATCCGCAGCTCTTCGGGGGCCGCCCCCAGCTTCTCGGCGATGTCGGCCATGTTGACCGTGCCGGTCAGTCCGTAGACGAGCGCGACCCCGGTGAGAAAGAGGATGGAGGAGGTGAGGCTGACCACCGTGTAGATCATGCTGGCCCGCACGCGCGCCCGCGTGGGCGCCTGCGTGATGAGGGCGTAGCTGGCGGTCAGCATGACCTCGAACCCGACGAACAGGTTGAACAGGTCCCCGGCGAGGAAGCTCAGGCACACGCCTGCGGTGAGCACCAGGTAGATCGGGTGGAACACCTGCGGCATGGCGCGGCTGAGTCCGCCGATGTCCTGCCCGATCGCGTATAGCAGTACGACGAGCAGTACCACCGACGAGACGAGCACCAGCAGCGCGGAGAGCGCATCGGCCACGATGGTGATGCCCAGGGGCGCCTCCCAGGCACCGGCCTGGCTGGTCGCGACCGTACCGCCGGCGGTCTTTGCCAGCAGCAGCGCGGCGTCGACCACCACGGCGGCCAGCACCAGGACGCTGGCCGCCTGCTGGGCGCGGGGTGTGCGGCGCAGCAGCAGCGTCACCGCCGCACCGACCAGCGGCACCAGGAAGGGGATGACGAGCAGGAGGTTCACGCGGAGTCCTCCGGTTCGCTCAACTGTTTGATCCGGCGGTCCTCCACGTCATTGGGGACCTCGTCATTGCCGTCGCCCAGCCACACCCGGTAGGCGAGCGCGAGTAGGAAGGTCGTCACACCGAAGGTGATGACGATCGCGGTCAGCGTCATGGCCTGCGGGAGCGGGTCGGACAGCTCACCCTCGTGGCCGGTGAGCAGCGGCGGGAGGGTGATGGCCTCATCGGTCAGCAGCAGTGAGATGTTGGCGGCGTGGCCCAGCGCCGTGATACCGAACACCACCCGCATCAGGGAACGCTGCAGCAGCAGGTAGAACCCACTGGAGTAGAGCACCGCGACCGCGATGACGAGAATGAATCCGGGTGCGCTCATCACCGCCCTCCCTCTCGTCGCGGCCGGCGGACGCGGGCCTCCTCTTCTTCTGCTTCCATCCGGGCGCCGAGCGCGGCGACGACAGAGAGGACCAGACCGACGACGATGAGGAACACCCCGATATCGAAGAGGAGGAAGCTGGCGAATTTGACCGTGCCGAAGACGGGGAGCACGGTGGAGAAGGAGAAAGTCTCGAGGATCGGGCGGCCGAACAGCAGCGGGGCTCCCGCGGTCCCGCAGGCGACGAGCAGGCCCAATGCGAGCAGCCCGTTGGGCCGCATCGGCAGCCCGGCCGCGAGTTCATGTCTGCCCCCGGCGACATAGCGCAGCACGTAGGCCATGCTCGCCACGAGTCCGCCGACGAATCCGCCCCCCGGCCGGTCGTGGCCGGACAGTAGCAGGAACACCGAGAACGTCAGGATCGCCGGGATCAGCAGCCTGGCGACGATCTCCAGGAGTACCGAACGCGGGCCGAACGCGGGCCGAACGACGGTGCTCAGCCAGCGCTCACGCGGCGCCTCCCACCCCTCGGGAGCGGCACCGTCACCCTGGCCGTCTCCGTCGGCCCCGGCCCTCCAGGCGCCATCAGCGGTGGTCACCGTCACTCTCCCCCTTCGTTCGGCTGATGCGCGCCGTCCGGGCGCAGGTCATTGCCGAGGATTTCCTTGGTGCCGATGCCTGCGCGCGGCCCGGCCGTACCCTCCTTCGCGTCTTCTGTCTCCGCTCCGTTCTCCTCGGGCGTTTCCGCACCGTTCTGCTCCATGACGCGGGAGCGCCTGTTCAGCAGGACCAGAGAGGCCACCGCGACAGCGGCCGTCGCCAATACGACGATCTCGCCGAAGGTGTCCAGTGCCCGGAAGTCGACGAGGATGACGTTGACCAGGTTGCGCCCGCCGACCTCCTCGGCGCGCTCGGCGAACCCCCCCGAGATGGGCGTCGCGGTGCGCGCGTCGGTCATGAGCCACAGCGTGACGGCGATGAAGGTGCCCGCGGCCGAGCACAGCAGCACCGTAAAGCGCTTGGTCCAGCCGTTGGGCCGGACATTGAACGTCGAGGGCAGCCGCCGTAGCACGAACACCAGGATGATCATGGTGAGCGTCTCGACCAGGATCAGTGTCAGCGCGAGGTCGGGGGCACCGTGCAGGACGAACAGACCGGCGACGCCGAATCCCAAGGCGCCCAGCATGATCAGCGCGGGGAACCTCCGGTGCTCGCGGGCGACCGCGATCGTCGCCACGATCAGGACCACCGCGACCACGCCTTCCAGCGGGCTGTCCCAGATCCGGAACTCCTCACTCCCGAAGGGCAGCCGCAGGTCTCCGTTGACCAGTGCCGCTACTAAGCGCACACCGGGCAGCGCCAGCATCGTGGCCAAAATGACGCCCAGGTAAACAGACAGCGACCCGCTCTGCAGGCGTCGGGTGACGCTCAGCGCCGCGGCATAGATCGCATGGACGAACAGGTGGTACCCGAGTTCGGCTTCGGGCCAGCGCGCCAGCGCCTTCTGTGCCTGTTCCACGGTCCTGCGCGCGGCGAACAGCAGCGCGCCCGCCGCGATGACCAGAGCGGTCAGCCCGAGTGTCGGGCCGAACCCGTGCCACAGCGCCAGGTGGTAGGGCTTGTCCCCCACGGGCAGCGGTGCGGCGTAGCTCTGCGCGACGGCGTCGGCCGCCTGCGGGGCGACGCCCAGCAGCAGTCCTGCCGCTGACAGCAGTACGGGAGCGGTGACAAAGGCCCATGAGGGGCTTTGGAAGCGGCGCTCGGAGACGGTCTCTTTGTCGGCGAAGGCGCCCCAGACGAAACGCGCGCTGTAGGCGAACGTGAGGATCGAACCGACCACCAGGCCGGCGAGCATGACCCCCGCGGCGGCGGGAGAGGGCGCCGGCACGTGGCCGGGCAGGAACGCCTCCAGAGCGGCTTCCTTGCCGACGAAGCCGATCAGCGGCGGCAGTCCCGCCATCGACGCCGCGGCGAGGGCGCCCGCACCGGCCAGCACGGGCATCCGGCGCCCGATCCCGGTGAGCGCGGCGATGCTGCGGGTTCCGGTCTGGTGGTCGATGACGCCGACCGTAAGGAACAGTGTCGACTTGAAGAACCCGTGGGCGAGCAGCGTCCCGATCATGGCGGCGGCCGCCACCTGGGTTCCGGTGCCCCCCAGCACGATGAGGAAGCCGAGCTGGCTGACGGTGCCGTAGGCCAGCAGCAGCTTGAGGTCGTCCTGGCGCAGCGCCCGCCATCCGCCGACGAGCATCGTCGCCAGGCCGACGGTCAGCACCAGAGCGCGCCACGGGTCGACGTCGGCGAACCCGGGGGCCAGCCGGGCCACCAGGTACACACCGCCCTTGACCATGGTGGCCGCGTGCAGGTAAGCGCTGATCGGTGTCGGGGCCACCATCGCCGCCGGCAGCCAGAAGTGCAGGGGCGCCTGGGCGGATTTCGCGAAGGCCCCGACCAGGATGAGCACGAGCGCCACGGGCAGCCACGGACTGTCCGTGGGCGGGTCGGCGACCAGTTCGGAGATCCGGAAGGTGCCGCCGATACCGCCGAGCAGGATGAACCCGACGAGCATGAACAGGCCGGTCCCGACTGTGGTGACCAGTGCCTGCAGAGCCGCGCGCCGCGCCTGCTCCTTGCGGTCGTCGTGGCCGATGAGCAGGAAGGAGGTGACCGAGGTCAACTCCCAGAAGACGTACAGGGCGAAGAGGTTGTCGGTGGTGACGACGCCGAGCATGGCACCGGAGAACAGCACCATCACGGAGGCGAGCCGACCGATCCCGCGTTCGTCGGCGTGGAAGTAGCCGACGCTGTAGCAGAAGATGGCGGCGCCGATACCGCTCACCAGCACCACCATGGCCAGCGCGAGGGCGTCCACGCGGAAGTCGAGGGAGATGTCGAGAGCGGGAACCCAGGCGACCGACGCGGAGATCGGGCGCCCCGAAACGATCCGGGGGGCCTGGGACAGCGCCCACAGCACGGCCAGGGCCGGCGGCAGACTCGCCACGAAGAACACGCGCGCGCCCAGCACACGCACCAGTGGTGGCAGGAGCACGGCGAAGGCGGCGTGCAGCACGAGAGCGAAGATCAGCATAGACACGTCGTTATCGGCGGTCGGACCGGAGGTGCGCTTGTCTCACCACCGGGCAGCGGACGGGCAGGGCCGAGCGTGGAACGGTCAGGTGGAACATCTCAAAGAGTACCGGGGGCCGAATCCGTTTCCTTGACTCCCACGCGCCCCGGTGTATCATTCGCACCTCTCATCTCGGCCACCGCGGACTGTTACTTTGCGTAACATTAGCCCGTCACCAGTACAGACACCGGCGGGAGACGTGCGGCGGCCCGGCGCATTCCCGGAATTCCCGTGTTTGATCTCACCAAGCATCAGGTGTGACAGACCACCGGGACTCCGGAGACAGAACCCGCCCCGCAAACCCGGCTCACCCATCGGTCACACACCGTAGGCGCCAAAGCCGTGAGGCAACCGCCTTCTTCCTGCCCGAAAGGCTGTTTCCGCGCATCTTGACGTTATCTTAACGCCCGGGGGCACACCTTCCGTACGGCCCACCCGGTCCTGTGTTGGGCACTCCCGGTTCGCGGTGGTCGCCACGTCGGCCAGAATTACCGGCATGGCCCGTACTACTTCTCAACCTCCCGAGGAACTCGCTGAGAAGATCATCGACATCGACGTCTCCGAGGAAATGCGCGGCAGCTTCCTGGAGTACGCCTACTCGGTGATCTACCAGCGCGCGCTGCCGGACGCCCGCGACGGCATGAAACCCGTGCAGCGGCGCATCCTCTACCAGATGAACGAGATGGGTCTGCGCCCTGACCGCGCCCACGTCAAGTGCGCCCGCGTGGTCGGCGAGGTCATGGGCAGGCTGCACCCGCACGGCGACGCCGCGATCTACGACGCCATGGTGCGGCTGAGCCAGCCCTTCACCATGCGCGTCCCGCTCGTCGACGGGCACGGCAACTTCGGCTCCCTCGGCGGCGACGACGCCCCCGCGGCCATGCGCTACACCGAGGCGCGCATGGGCCGCGCCGCCCAACTGCTGGTCACCTCCATCGACGAGAACGTCGTCGATTTCCGCCCCAACTACGACGGCCAGGAGACCGAACCCGAAGTCCTCCCAGCGGCCTTCCCGAACCTGCTGGTCAACGGCGCCTCCGGGATCGCCGTGGGCATGGCCACCAACATGGCCCCCCACAACCTGGGCGAGGTCATCGCCGCCGCGCGCCACCTCATCGCCCACCCGAAGGCGACGCTGGACAAGATCATGGAGTTCGTCCCGGGCCCGGATCTGCCCACCGGCGGCACCATCACCGGCCTCGACGGCATCCGCGACGCCTACGCCAAGGGCCGCGGCACCTTCCGGACCCGCGCCACCGTCTCCATCGAGAAGGTTTCGCCGCGCCGGACCGGTCTGGTCGTGACCGAACTCCCCTACAACGTCGGCCCGGAGAAGGTCGTCAGCCGCATCAAGGAGCTGGTCCAGGCCAAGAAGCTCCAGGGGATCTCCGACCTGAAGGACCTCACCGACCGCAACCAGGGCCTGCGGCTGGTCATCGAGCTGAAGAACGGCTTCAACCCCGAGGCCGTGCTCGAAGAGCTCTACCGGCTCACGCCGATGGAGGAGACCTTCGGTATCAACAACGTCGCGCTGGTCGACGGCCAGCCGCAGACGCTCGGCCTGGTCGAACTGCTCCAGGTCTTCATCGACCACCGCATCGACGTCGTACGGCGGCGTTGCGAATTCCGCCGCGGCAAGCGGGAGGAGCGGCTCCATCTGGTCGCCGGCCTGCTCATCGCGCTGCTCAACATCGACGAAGTCATCGCGCTGATCCGAGACTCCGAGGACTCCGCCCAGGCGCGCCAGCGCCTGATGACCACCTTCGAGCTGTCCGACACCCAGGCGCGCTACATTCTCGACACCCCGCTGCGCAGGCTCACCAAGTACGACCGGCTGGAGCTGGAAGCCGAACGCGACCAGCTCAGCACCGAGATCGCCGAACTCACCGCGATCCTGGAATCCGACGCCAAGCTGCGCAAGCTCGTCTCCAAAGAACTGGCCGAGGTCGCCAAGGAGTACGCGACCCCCCGCCGCACGGCCCTGCGCGAAAGCTCCGGGGCGGCACGCAGCGCGGTCATCCCGCTGGAGATGAGCGATGAACCCTGCCACGTGCTGCTCAGCTCCAGCGGCATGCTGGGGCGCAGCAAGGGCGCGGCCCTGCCGCGCATGTACGAGGGGCTGCGCACCCGGCACGACGCGACCGCCGTATCCGTTCCCGCGAGCTCGCGCTCCGACATCGGCCTCATCACCGACCTCGGCCGGGTGATCCGGGTGCCTGTCCTCGAGCTCCCCGAACTCCCCGACGAAGGCGACGATGCCCCGCCTCTGGCCTCCGGTTTGCCGGTCGAGGAATTCGCCGAGCTCGGCGAGGGCGAACAGGTGCTCTCGCTGGCCGTACTCGATGGCAGCGGCCCTGGGATCGCCCTCGGCACCGCCCAGGGCGTGGTCAAACGCGTCACCGCCGAATCACCGCCCAACAAGGACGAATTCGAGATCATCAACTTGAAGGACGGAGACCGACTCGTCGGCGCCGCCCAACTGTCCACCGGCGAGGAAGACCTCGTCTTCATCACCTCCGAGGCCCGGTTGCTGCGCTTTTCAGCGGAGACCGTCCGCCCTCAAGGCCGCCCCGCCGGCGGGGTGACCGGCATACGCCTGCCCGACGGGGCCCGAGCACTGTGGTTCGGCGCGGTGGCCCTGCCCAAGGACTCCGTGGTGATCACGGTCTCCGGAAGCTCCGCGGCGCTGCCCGATACGGGCGGGGGCGCCGCAAAGGTCACACCATTCGAGGTCTACCCCGCGAAAGGGCGTGCCACGGGCGGAGTACGCTGTCACCGCTTCCTCAAAGGCGAGGACGCCTTGGTTTTCGCCTGGATCGGCCGGGCTCCCGCACGTGCCAACCGCGCGGACGGCGGCCCGCTCCGGCTTCCCGACCCCGACCACCGGCGCGACGGATCCGGCGAGCCGCTCCCGCGCGCCATCGCTACCGTGGGCAGCGGCCGGACCGATACCGGACTGGCGGCACCCGCCGCGACCTGACCCCGACAAGCCGTGCGGCTCGCGGCCGCACGGCTTCCGCACGGGCCTACCCGATCCACCCGCAGAGGAGCCATAACGTGGACAGTGCCTTCCGCGATGTTCTCAGCGCCAACGCCGCCTACGTCCAGGATTTCCACCTGGCTGGGCTCGAACCCGTCGCCGCTCGCGGAATCGCATTGGTGACCTGTATGGACTCCCGAATCGAACCTTTGGACATGCTGGGCCTGAAACCCGGTGACGCCAAGATCCTGCGCAACGCCGGCGCCCGGGTCACCGATGACACCCTGCGCACCCTCGTCCTCGCCGTCTACATGCTGGGCGTGGAACGGGTGCTGGTGCTGCCGCACACCCGCTGCAAGATGGCTTCGGTCGCCAGTGACGACGAAGTGCACGACACGATCCACCGGGTTTACGGGGTGGACACCCGCAGCCTGGAGTTCCACACCGACAACGACCAGCTGGGCGCGCTGCACCACGACCTGGAGCGGATCCGGCACCATCCGCTGCTGCCGCAGGGACTGCCTGTCGAAGGCGCGATCTATGACGTCGATACCGGGGAGGTGCGCCCGGCCGGCCTCTGACAGGCCCGGATACCGGCGCCCGGGAATACCCGGCCTCCCCGCTCGGTTGTGATGCCGGACGAAGGGAGTGCCTGTGCAGGAGACGACCTACGAGAAGTTCGCTCGCGGTCAGATGTACTTTGACCTGGGCGATCCTATCGGTGCGGCCAAGATCCTGGCCCCACTGGCCGAGGAGGAGCCGGGAAGCCGCTCGATCCTGGAACTCCTAGGCCGCGCCTATTTCCACTCCGCTCAACTTGCCAAAGCCGAAGACACCTTCCGCAAGATCATCGAACTCGACCCTTGCGACAGTTGGGCGCACATCGCATTGGCGCGCTCGCTGGAGCGCCAGAGCCGCGACGATGAGGCCGCGCCCCACCGGCGGATGCACGCCGCCATGTCCGGCGGCTCCCTCGACTGACACCCGGTGGGGCGCCCCGGTCGGTGCCGCCCCACCGGCCGGGCATCCGTACCCGCCAGGCCCGCTGGCGGATAACCTGCTGACCATGACCGTTCCACCTGAAGAGCCGGGAAACGCCTGGGTCGACCGCTCCTGTCCCACCACCCAGGCGTGGGCGGACGAGGCCACGCACCGCGTCATCGCCGACGCGAACCGCTCCGCAGACACCCACCTGCACGTCTTCCCGCTCCCCCCGGAGTGGGGCATCGACCTGTACCTCAAGGACGAGTCGGTGCACCCCACCGGCAGCCTCAAGCACCGGCTGGCGCGGTCGCTGTTCCTCTACGGCCTGGCCAACGGGTGGATCCGCGAGGGCACCACCATCGTCGAAGCCAGCTCCGGCTCCACCGCCGTCTCCGAGGCCTACTTCGCCCGCCTCATCGGCCTGGACTTCATCACCGTGGTCCCGCGCAAGACCAGCCCGGAAAAAATCGAGCTGATCGAACGCCACGGCGGCACATGCCACTTCGTGGACATCCCCGCCGAGATGTACACCGAGGCCGAACGGCTCGCCGCCGAGACCGGCGGCCACTACATGGACCAGTTCACCTACGCCGAGCGGGCAACCGACTGGCGGGGCAACAACAACATCGCCGAGTCGATCTTCGGGCAGCTGGCCATGGAGCGCCACCCGGTCCCCGACTGGATCGTGGTGGGAGCGGGTACCGGCGGAACCTCCGCCACCATCGGCCGCTACATCCGCTACCGCAGGCACCACACGCGGCTGGCCGTGGTCGACCCGGAGAACTCCGCGTTCTTCCCCGGCTGGGTCACCGGCGCCGCCGACTACAACACCGGCATGCCCTCGCGTATCGAAGGTATCGGCCGCCCCCGCATCGAGCCGAGCTTCGTGCCCTCCGTCATCGACCTGATGGTCCCGGTCCCCGACGCCGCGAGCATCGCGGCCATGCGCCACCTCAACGACGTCACCGGGTTCTGCGCGGGCGGCTCCACCGGCACCAACCTGTGGGGCGTGTGGCACCTGGTCGCCCGGATGCTGCGGGAAGGCCGCCGCGGCAGCGTCGTCACCCTCATCTGCGACGGCGGAGACCGCTACCGGCACAGCTACTACGACGACGACTGGGTGGCGGCCCGAGGCATGGACCTCACGCCCTACACGGCCGCGCTGGAGCGCTTCCTGGCCACCGGCGAATGGGTGCCGCCCAAAGTGTGAGACGGCACCCCGGCCCCTTACAAGCTGCGGCAACGGGGAAAACCAGGACCAGGTCCCTTACGTGTCGATCCGGGCCATGTCCAGCTCCTGCGCTCCCTTGGAGATGAACTCCCGGCGGGGGGCGACCTCGTTGCCCATGAGGAGATCGAAGACCTTCGCGGCCTCTTCCGCGTGTTCCACGCGGATACGGCGCAGGGTGCGGTGGCGCGGATCCATCGTGGTCTCGGCAAGCTGGTCGGCGTCCATCTCGCCCAGACCCTTGTACCGCTGGACCGGTTCCTTCCAGCTCATGCCCTTCTTCTCCAGCTCCAGCAGTTTCCGGTGGAGCTCGGCATCGCTGTAGGTGTAGATGTAGCGGTCCTGGGGCTTGGCCCCGCGCTTCTTGCGGACGTTGGTCAACTCGATCCGGTGCAGCGGCGGCACAGCGGCGTAAACGCGCCCGGCCTCCAGCATCGGCCGCATGTAACGGTAGAACAGCGTCAGCAGCAGGCAGCGGATGTGCGCGCCGTCGACGTCGGCGTCGGCCATGAGGATCACGCGCCCGTACCGGGCGATGTCCAGATCGAAGGTCCGCCCCGAACCAGCGCCGATGACCTGCAGGATCGCCGCGCATTCGGCGTTCTTCAGCATGTCGGCCACCGACGACTTCTGCACGTTGAGGATCTTGCCGCGGATGGGCAGCAGCGCCTGGAACTCTGAGTCGCGGGCGAGCTTGGCCGTGCCCAGGGCGGAATCCCCCTCGACGATGAACAGCTCGCTGCGGTCCAAGCCCTCGCTACGGCAGTCGACGAGCTTGGCCGGCAGCGCCGAACTCTCCAAGGCGTTCTTGCGCCGCTGGGTCTCCCGCTGCTGACGGGCCGCCAGCCGCGCCTTCGCCGCGTTGACGACCTTCTCCAGCACCCCGCGGGCCTGCTGCTTCTCAACGCGCTTCGTGGAGGTGAGGAAAGTGCGCAGTTCCTTGCCGACCACCTGGGAGACGATTCGGGAGGCGGCAGAGGTACCGAGGATCTCCTTGGTCTGCCCTTCGAACTGGGGCTCGGGCAGCCGGACGGTGATCACCGCTGTCAGCCCTTCGAGCACGTCCTCCTTGGTGACCGGGTCGTCGTTGGCCTTGAGGAGCTTCGTGGTACGCAACTGGTCGTTGATGACCCGCACCAGGGCCCGCTCGAAGCCGGCCACGTGTGTACCGCCCTTAGGCGTGGCGATCACGTTGACGAAGGAGCGAGCGGTGGTCTCGTAACCGCTCCCCCAGCGCAGCGCGATGTCCACATCCAGTTGCCGCTCGACGTCGGTGGGCACCATATGGCCGTTGTCGTCGAGCACCGGGACGGTCTCGGTGAAGTGTCCCGCGCCCTGGATCCGCAGCACCTCATTGATCGGCTCGTCGGGGGCCAGATAGGTGCAGAACTCGCCGATGCCGCCGTCAAAGCGGAACTCCTCCGCATAGGCCGGCTCGCCCTCGGTGCGTTCATCGCGCACGGCGATCGTCAGACCGGGGATGAGGAACGCCGTCTGTCGCGCGCGGTCCAGCAGGGAATCACGGGCGATCTCGGCTTCCTTGAGGAAGATCTGCTGGTCGGGCCAGAAGCGGATACGGGTACCGGTGACCTTCTTGGCCACGCGCCGCACCTCGTCAAGGCCGGAACCCGCGGCGAAGTCGGCGTCGGGGCCCGCGTCGGCGAACCGTCCGGGGAGTCCGCGCTTGAAGCTCATGGCGTGGGTGCGGCCCTGCCGGTCGATCTCGACGTCCACGCGGGCCGAGAGCGCGTTCACCACCGAGGCGCCGACGCCGTGCAGGCCGCCAGAGGCCGTGTAGGAGCCGGAGCCGAACTTTCCACCTGCGTGCAGCTTGGTCATCACCAGTTCGACACCGGACAGGCCCGACTTCGGCTCGACGTCGACCGGAATGCCGCGGCCGTTGTCGCGCACCTCGACCGACCCGTCGCTGTGCAGCACGACGTCGATGCGGGTGCAGTAGCCCCCGAGCGCCTCGTCCACGGAGTTGTCGATGATCTCCCACATGCAGTGAGTGAGTCCGCGGCTGTCCGTCGACCCGATGTACATACCGGGACGTTTACGAACCGCCTCGAGGCCTTCCAGGACCGAAAGATGCCGCGCGGAGTAGTCCTCGGGCTCATTGACGGCTGCGGTGAGGGCGGTCACGTAAAGATCTCCTGCGTTCGAAGGGCCGGGCGCGGCACCGCGCGGGGATTACGGCGTGTGCGGTGCGCGGACGGACTGGGGGTGGGGGTGACGGTGGCCAGCTTGACGCACGGGTATGACAGGAACGGCATCCCTCCCGGGCGGAACCGGTCCACGGGGCCGTGGCCTTGCGCACCCGGCCCGTCTGGAACAGACTGTCGCCACGATCACGCGATGTGCCCCGTACTGCACGTCCGGTCGCAACGAGGCTTCCGCGTGGTCCCCGCCCCTGTACGGGACGGATCATTCCACGCACCCACGCGACATTACCACCTCTGATGTGGATGGCCCGGTCGTCGCCCCGCGTCCGATAGTCCGGTGCGTCGCCGGGTAGAACACCAGAAAGGAGGGAGTTTCCATTTGGACCGGATGAGTCGCCGCACACACCCGACGATTCCGCTGTCGGCGTACACAAGAGCTGGTTGGGAAGCTCTACGTCCGGTTAGATGTTGTCCAGAGTGACTAACGCCGAGTATTGAGGAAGGCGAAGTGACTGGAACCCTTGCCCCCACCCAGCCGCTGACGGCTGCCGACCGTTGCGACCGTTGTGGTGCGCAGGCCTACGTCCGAGTGGTTCTCAACTCCGGCGGCGACCTGCTGTTCTGCGCACACCACATGCGCAAGCACGACGATTCGATCCGCAAGATCGCCTCGGAGATCCAGGACGAGACAAGCCGACTGCAGGAGTCACCGGCCACGTCCGCCGACGAGGAGCGTTAGGTCATATAAGGAAAGGCGTCCAGCGGTGGCCTCCACACGGAGGCCACCGCTGATGTCGTTCTCGGCCCGCCCACGCCGGCTTTCGGAAAGAACGCCCATGCTCATCCTGCTCCCGCCCTCCGAGGGCAAGGCGACCGCCGGAGGAGGTCCGCCGGTGGACCTCGAGGCGCTGACGTTCCCCGAGCTCTCAACGGCGCGTGAAGCCGTTCTGGACACGCTGGAAGAACTGTGCTCAGGAGCCGCGGAAACAGCGCGAGAGGTTCTCGGGCTGTCGGCGGCGCAGGCCGACGCCATCGAGCGCAACCGTGCGGTGCGCACCGCGTCGACCCTGCGAGCCGCCGACCTCTACACCGGAGTGCTCTACGACCGCCTGCGCCTGCCCGAACTCCTCAACAGCGACTCCGCCGCCCTCGTCCGGGAATCCGTACTGGTCTTCTCCGGGCTGTGGGGCGTGGTGGGCGCCACAGACCCCCTGCCGCCCTACCGCCTGTCCATGGGGTTGAAGCTGCCGCCGCTGGGCGCGCTCGGCGCCTTCTGGCGGTCACACCTCACCGACATGCTCACCAAACACGCCGATGACGAGCTCGTGGTCGACTGCCGGTCCGCGGCCTATGCCGCCGCGTTCAAGCCCACCGGCACCATCGCCGAGCGCACCGTATCGGTACGCGTATTCCGTGAGACCATGCGCGGCGGCACACCGACGCGCTCGGTGGTCAGCCACATGGCAAAGGCCGCGCGGGGCGCTGTCGCACACACCCTGCTCGCCGAGCACGCCACCGCACAGACGCCGCGGGACCTGGCCGAGGCACTGAACGACCTGGGGCACACCACCGAGCTCAACGATCCAGCGCGCAAGGGCCGACCGTACACGCTGGACGTTATTGTGCGGAATCAACGCGGAGCCGACTGAACCCGGCCGTCGTCTCGCACCGGCCGCCCGGCTCACCGCTGATAACGAAGCGGTCTCGCCACTTTATCCCGCTCATACACCGCGTAGGGCATTATCGTGCGCAACGGATGAAGAACCACGGAGGAAGACACATCGAGCAGTCCCCTCATCGCTGCCCCTCCCGCGAGCCTCGCCACACTCGCGGGTACGGGCGAGGCCGGGGTCACTGCGGATACCGCCGGTCGGATCGGCCCCCGTGGTCGCACGAGGGCCGATCCGACCGCGCAGCGCACGCGGAAAGCGATCGTTTCGGCTTCGCCGTCTCAGTCCAGGTAGTCGCGGAGTACCTGCGAACGCGACGGGTGTCGGAGCTTCGACATCGTCTTGCTCTCTATCTGGCGGATCCGTTCTCGGGTCACGCCATAGACCTTGCCGATCTCGTCGAGCGTCTTCGGCTGCCCGTCAGTGAGGCCGAACCGCATGGAGACCACACCGGCCTCGCGCTCGGACAGGGTGTCGAGCACCGAGTGGAGCTGCTCCTGCAGCAGGGTGAAGCTGACGGCCTCGCCCGGCTGGATCGCCTCGGAGTCCTCGATGAGGTCGCCGAACTCGCTGTCGCCGTCCTCGCCCAGCGGAGTGTGCAAAGAGATCGGCTCGCGGCCGTACTTCTGCACCTCGACGACCTTCTCGGGGGTCATGTCGAGTTCCTTGGCGAGTTCCTCCGGGGTGGGCTCCCTGCCGAGGTCCTGCAGCATCTGCCGCTGGACACGGGCGAGCTTGTTGATGACCTCGACCATGTGCACCGGAATGCGGATGGTCCGGGCCTGGTCGGCCATCGCACGAGTGATGGCCTGCCGGATCCACCAGGTGGCATAGGTGGAGAACTTGAAGCCCTTGGTGTAGTCGAACTTCTCCACCGCCCGGATCAGCCCCAGGTTGCCCTCCTGGATCAGGTCCAAAAAGAGCATGCCCCGACCGGTGTAGCGCTTGGCCAGCGACACCACGAGCCGCAGGTTCGCCTCCAGCAGGTGCTTCTTGGCGCGCCCGCCGTCCTCCGCGATCCATTCGAGTTCGTCGCGGAACTCGCGGGTGAGGGAGTCGCCTTCGTCTGCGAGCTTCTCCTCGGCGAACAGGCCGGCTTCGATCCGCTTGGCGAGCTCGACCTCCTGTTCGGCATTGAGCAGTGCGACGTTGCCGATCTGCTTGAGGTAGTCCTTCACCGGGTCCGCGGTGGCACCGGCGGCGACAACCTGCGCTGCGGGAGCGTCGTCATCATCGTCGTAGAGGACGAACGCCTCGTCCTCGGAGGTGTTGGCAGCGGCCTTCTCCGGAATACCGACGACTTCGGGCTTGACGCCGGAACCGGCGATCGGCCCATCGGCCGCGGCAGGCCGGTCGTCGGTGTCCTCGACAAGCTCCAGTTCAACGCCGGTCGATTCGAGGTCGTCGGCGCTCTCAAGGTCGAGGTCCTGCTCGTCGGCCACCTCGAGAACAACCTCGTCCTTGGCGGATTTCTCCGCGGCCGCGGTCTTCTTGGCCGGAGCCGCCGCCACGGCAGCCGCCCCCGGCTCGGGCGCGATCGCCACCTTGGGCGCGGCCTTCTTGGTCGCCTTCTTCGCTGCCTTCTTCGTCGCCTTCTTGGCGGGCTCGGCACTCACAGGCACGTCCTCCCCGCGCTTCTGCACGGCCGCACCGCTCTTCTTCGGAGCAGTCGTGGTCGCCGTAGCACCAGAGTCGACGACCGCTGTCACGGTGTCGGGCTGCTCCTGCGCCGCCGCTGTGCGCTTGACCTTGGTGGTAGCGGTCTTTTTCGGGGTGGCCGACTTCCGGCGCGTGGACTTCCGTCGCGCGGGCGCGGATTCCTCGGCGCCCACAACGAGAGTCACGCCCTCCTTGGTCAGGCTGCGGAGCACAGCCTGGGCCCGCGACATCGGAATGTCGGCCTCTTCGAAGGCACGGCGCACGTCCTCGGGCTCAAGGTACCCCTGGGACCGCCCACGCTCGATCAGCTGCTGGATGACGGGCTCGTGCAGCGACTCCGACTGCTTCGAGCGGGTCGAACTGGCAGGTGACACAAACACCTCTCGAACGGACGTGTAGCGAGCTTGCTGGACCCGGCGGCCCGAGGAGCCCCGAGGAAGGGTGTCGCCCCGTCCCCGCTGATTCCCGGGAGCATCCCCGCCTGGGCGGGGAAGCCGATTTTTCTTCAGCGTATGTGCCCTCTCTGGCGTCTGGGCACATCCGCCCGATAGGATTTTCTCCGCGGCCGCGCGGATCCAACCCCACCGTCGGGTCCTCGAACCCACCCCCCGCCTAAGCGGGGTTGATGGTTCCCCCACCTTAGGCAAAGTGGCGGACTTCTTCGTACGGTCTGCTTTTGTTGTCTTACTTGTCCGGTGCGGCCTCGATCACCGGTAGGTGGACGGCGAGCAGCGTGACGTCATCGTCCTGCTCATACCCGGTGAGCATGCTCTCAACAAGGTACTCGAGCATGTGCTGTGGATCGCCCACCACCTCCGATGGCGCCTGTGACGCCACAGTGACGAGTTTCTCGAGACCGGAGGCGACGGCGCGCTTCCGGTTCTCAACCAGTCCATCGGAATAGAGCACCACGGTGTTACCGGGATGCACGAAAAATTTGTGGTACCCGCGCTCCGAGCGCACACCGAGGGGTGTGTCGGGGTCGGTCTCCAGCAGCCACGGAGCAGAGATCTCCGATACGACCAGGGGCGGAAGGTGTCCCGCGTTGCTCAGATCGATCTGTCCGGTCTCAGGGTCCAGCACGAAGTAGACCAGAGTGGTCACCTGGTCCATGCTCTCTGTGGCATCGAACATCCGGTCGAGCCCGGTCAGCACGTCGGCCGGTTCGGGCATGCTGAAGGCGAGTGCGCGCAGGGCGTTGCGCACGCGGCTCATCCCGGTGGCGGCCTTGATGCCCTTGCCCATGACATCGCCGAGCACACCGGCGATTCGGCCGTCCGGTAACGGAAAGGCGTCGTACCAGTCGCCGCCCACCTGCACGTGCTGGGTCCCCGAGCGGTAGAAGGCCTGCATGGCGATGCCTTTGACTTCCGGCAGCGCCTCGGGCAGCAGGCTCTTCTGCAGGGCTTCGGCCGTGCCGTGCTCGCGTTCATAGAGTTTGGCGCGTTCCAGCGCGAGCGCGCACTGCCCGGCCAGAGCCTCCAAGAAGACCTTCTCCTCATCGGAGATATCCCGGGGACCGGCGAAAGCGAACAGGAGCGCACCGATGGGCAGGCCGGCGCTGAGCATCGGAAGCGCCACCCAGGCCCGTTCGTCGGTGTGCTCCAGAAAGGTCGCGACCGCGGGATCCTCCTCCAGCAGCGCACGCAGTTCGGCCGGGCTCCCCGCGATGAACGGCTTGCGTTCGCGGATGGCCATCGCCATCGTGCCGGGGAAGTCCAGGCCGGAGTCGGCGGGCTGGGCCCCGGGGAGACCGTGGCGGGCATCGTCATCGAGCAGGTGCAGGCGCAGCCGCTCGCTGTCCAGCTCGCCCACGGTGGTGCGGTCGGCACCCACCGCCGATTCGCCGATCTCCGCCATGGCGCGGACGACCTCGGACACGGTGAGGGCCTCGGCAAGGTCGGATGTGGCCTTCTGCAACCGCACCGTACGCAGCGCCGCCTCACCCAACTGCTGTGTGAGGCGCTGGCGCATGTCGTCGGCCTCGTGCTGGGTGGTGACGTCGGTGTTGGCGCCTACCCACTCCAGCAGTTCGTCGCCGCGCATGATCGGAACCGCCCGCGAGCGGTAGTAGCGGAAGTCGCCGGACTGGGTGCGCACCCGGAAGATCTCGTCGAAGGTGTCCCGGTCGGCGATTGCGTCGTTCCAGGCCCGCGCCACCATCTCGTGGTCGTCGGGGTGCACGGCGTCGAGCCAGCCTCGGCCGAGGTACTGCTCCACCGTCTGGCCCGTGATGGCCCGCCATTCGGGGCAATCCTCGGAGATGTCGCCGTCGGGCCCCGCGGCCCAGACAACCTGGCTGGTCGCCGCGAGCAGGGACCGGTAGCGCTCTTCACTGCGGCGCAACGCCACCTCCGTCTTATGCCTGTCGCCCAGGTTCACCGCGATGAGGGCCACACCGTCGGTGCCGTCGCTTCCTTGGGTGGAGAACCAGGACATCACCCAATGCGGTCGGTCCCCGGAGGAGTCGGGAGGCCCTATGAGCGCGTGGTCGCCGACCACGGTCTGCCCCGCGAGCACGGCCGCGATGGCGGCTTCGTGGGCGCTGGCGTCCGCACGTTCCAGCACCTCACGCGGGGTGCGTCCGCGAAGCTCGTCCTCACTGTGCCCGTAGACGCCCGCCAAGGTCTGGTTGACGCGCTGGAACCGGAGCGAGGCGTCGAAGAGCGCGAACCCGATGGGGACTTCTTTGAGCAGCGTTTCCAGCAGCGCCGAATCCAGAGGGGCCAGTCCGGACATGCGAGGGAGTGGAACGGGCGTCTCGGTGCTCAATGATGACACCTCCGGGTTCCTTCCCCCATTGGAGGGGGCTCGCCTGTGCGAGCGCCGGCAGCTTAACCAATATGGACAGTACGGGAATGGGAGCGGGACTCGCCCTCACCGCACAGGCCGCCGTCCGCGATCGCGCTGCTCACTCCCTCTTGTCCAAGACGCACCTTGCACGCAATCAGATCCGGCGGAGAAGCCACGCGGGGACCGGGCCGGCCACCGCCACCGCCTCAGCATAAGCCACTACCGTCCGGTCACGCCGACCCGATCGCAGCAGAAAGTCAACGGGCGGAACGGAAGGAAAATAATACGCCGTCACACGGCGGACTGGGGACCACTTCCGGTTTCGGTTAGCCTTTTTCTGTACTTTGCCGCTATATCCAGGGAAAATGCTATAAGACACTAGGCGCCTCCGGCAGGCGCGTCTGTCCGAAACAGCCTCCGAACGGGCCTCCCCTGCGTCGCGGCTTTGCATCAGCAGCCGGCCCGCCCGAGAGGAGCAGCCGAATCTGTGCCGCCCCACTATGAGGCAAAACCTCTGTAAGGGCGGCCCGAAGAGGGGTTGACACCCTGTCACGACGAAGTGAAATGGATGGTGGCCGCCGTCTACGACCACCGCCAATGAGGGGCGTGAACCAGGATGCTGCACATCCATCCCGTAGGTGACCTCCAACAGATCGCAGTTCGACTGCGTGATGAATTCAATGCCCTGCCCCATCGGTGTGTCGAACGCTGTGTCAGCGACACGTGGAAATGCGCCGAGCACCTCGGTCTTCAGGTCACACCGGGCCTTGTGGAAGGCATCGCCAGAGAACATCTACGGGCCATGATCAAGTCCCGCCCTCCTTCTGCCCTGGCCGTGCGCCCACGCGCCTACGATCACGAACGAATTCCTTAGGCGCCGCCTCGGCCTTTAGGGCTGGGACAGGCCCGGAGGCATGTGCCATAGGCTCTGTTGGGTGTCCGAACCACCCCACACACGACGCCCCGGCCCGGGGCCGATGCCAGCCGCCGTCTTCACCGAGATGCTCCGTGCCGCGCGCGCCCTCTTGGCCATGCGGCACCCCCTCGACGCCGAACTCGGAGTCAGCGAGATGCTCGGGTCCTGGTGGGGGCGGCGGGTGCCCGGGGTCGACGTCGACCGCTTCCTCGGCGACGGGCTGGTTACCCATGCCGCGGAGTCGGGGTCACCGGCCGGCCTCGCGCTCTTGGCGGGTATCACCGTTCTGGGCACATCACAGCACCAACGTGTGCTGGCCGAAAAGGCGATGCAGGATCTCGACGCACGCGGGGTCACCCGGCCAGGGTGGGCCGCCTCCCTTGGCCGCGTCCACCCGGTCGCCTGCTACGTCTCCGCCAACAGATTCGGCGACACCGAGGACGTGATCTGCACCTTCCGCTACGACGACGAGCCCCCGGCCGAGGCCGGAGAAGCCGGGCACGCCCTCATCGCGGTCATCGACCACAACAGCGGCGGTATCCTGCGCGACGCCTGGGTGACGACCAAAGTGGAGCGGATGCTCGCGCACTGCCGCAGGGAGGCCGACGGAGGCGACCCGATGGCCACCTTCAGCACGCTCCGCCTCGAACGGGCCCGCACACTGCTGGAGAACGCGATCAAGCGGACCGACCAGGTACTGGCCGGCACCGCCGGCGAGCGCCCGCGGGAATTCACCGGCGGCTCCCTGGCGGCGCACCACGCCCTGGTCCGGGCCCGCGTGCGGATACTGCCCAAAGCTTCCGGCGCCGCTGCGGCGCACTCCAGCCCGACCTGGCGGCGCGACCGTCGAGCGACACTGGCCGCACGCTTCCTGGCCTCCGACACCGCCGCCGAACTCTCCGACTCTTTCGCGGCGAGCCGCTGCGTCGACCACATCATCGCCTACGGCTGCGACGTCGACGCCGGACGCCCACTGCGGGTCAGCCCTCGCAAGGTCGAGGCGTTCCTGCTCACCTGGCTGCCGCGCCGGGTGATCCTGTTGCCGGAAGAGCAGGAGGCCATGCCCCACGTACTGGCCGCATGGATCCGCTGGGCAGGACCGCGACACGGCCTTCCCGATGTCGCAGTGGGGGCGACTCTCGACGCGCTGTGGGAGGCGACCTCTGCTTTCAGTACCTCCTACCTGGACCTCGCCGCGTCCTTCGGGCTGGACCAGGAAGTGATCCGCCGGCTGCTTCCCGACGGCGACCTGTCCGCTCTCCCCCGCCGCATGTTCGCGTTCCCGTTGCTCACCAGCGATCTGCTGACCGAATCCGCGGGCACCTTCGATCCGGGGACCCGAGAAGGACGCCGGGCCCTCCTGCTCCTGGACCACTTCGGCGAGTACGACGCGCCGGTGGCCCGCCGGGGCAAGCACTCCAGCGGCAGCGAACAGGGCGACGAGCGCGGCGAAAGCGAGGACTGCCCCGACATCGAGGCGGAGCTGACCGCGCACGAACGCCTGGCCGAACGTTTGTGGAACGGCGAACCGCCCGCCCTCTGGACGGCCGCGGAGCGCCTCCTCGACCGCGGCCACAGCCGCCCGGTGGTCCTGCGGATGCTGATGGAGGTCCTCCAGAACACCGACGCGGGGGACGACGAGCTGAGCGCACGGCTCGAAGACCTCTGAACCGGCACGGCTCGGTCCCTGCTCCAGCCCTACTCCAGCATGCGTGCGCGGAGCAGTTCGATGGTCTCTGCGGTGAGGTTCAGTCCTTCGGCGGCATAGGTCTCGAACGATCCGTAGACCCGGTCGATCTCGGCGAACGCGGTCTGCAGGTACTCCATCCGCACCTCCAGCATCGGGGCGAAGAGGTCGGGGGCGATACCGTTGCCCTCGGCCTTCGCCGCAAGCCACTCCCGCACGCCCGCAAGCCGATCGTTGCTGGCCATGTAGTCGGCGACGACCGCCTCCCGAGGCACGCCCAGAAGCGTCAGGATGAGGGCCGCTCCCCACCCGGTGCGGTCCTTGCCCGCGCTGCAGTGGAAGACCACGGCCGTCGGTCCGGTCGCGGCCCGCTGGACGAGTTCACCGTAGGCAGCACAGGCGTCGCCGCTGGTGACAAGCGCCCGGCTCACCGCGTGCATGAACCGCACCGCCCCGCCGTCCTCGAGCAGCGGAAGAGCACGCCGGGGATCGGTGAGGATGGTCGCAAGGTCACCCCCGGTCGAGTGGCGGCCCTGCACGTCGAGGACCACGTGCTCGACACCTTCGGGCACCCGGTCGGCGCCCCTTTCGCGCTCCACATCAGTACGCAGGTCGATCATCTGGCGCAGACCGATCTCTTGCAGAACCGCGATGTCGGCGTCGTGGAGGCCGGCCATGGCGTCGGCACGGTACACCAGACCGCGCCGTACGCGTGCTCCATCGCCTGCCACATGGCCGCCGAGATCGCGGAAGTTGGGGGCACCGATCAGCTTCGGCTCGTCATTCATCACGAAAGCGACCATATCCAGCCAAATACGCGCCCGGGCAGGTGTCTCCTTCTGTTCCACGCCGGTTCGCGCGGTAGTGACTCCCGGCGTCAGGACGCGGCCGCGCGCCCGCCCAGAGCCGGGATCTGCTCACTCGCCTCCTTGACGTCCTTTACGGTGTCCACACCGCGCCAGAAACCGGTGATCCGATAACCGAACAGCCGCCCCTGTGCCGCCAGGTCCGGAAACGTCGTGGATTCGTGGTCGCCCTTCTCGGGCAGCAACGGGATGGCGGCCCTCTCGAAGACGTACACACCGGCGTTGATCCAGAACGGCAGCATCGGGCTCTGGGTGAAACCTTCGATGGTTCCGTCCTCGGTCACGTCCACGATGCCCCAACTGGTCTGGTACTGCGCCAGCGCCAGAGTCGCCAGGCCGCCCTTCGCCCGGTGGTAAGCGGCGAACTCGTCCAGCGGGAACCAGGTGAGGACGTCGCCGTTGAGCGCGTAGTAGGGGGCGTCGGACTCCCAGAGCCCCGAGGCCGCATAGCGCAGCGCGCCTCCCCGCCCCAAAGGCTCGTCCTCGACCAGCAGGGTGATCTCCGGTCCGCCGACGCGGGCAGCCAAGTGCTCGCGCAGCACCTCCGCCTTGTAACCGCAGGAGACCACCACGTGCTCAACGCCGTGCCCGGTGAGCCATTCGATCTGATAGTCGATGATCGGACGGTCCGCGACCTCGACCATCGCCTTGGGGCGGGTATCGGTGTAGGGCCGCAGGCGGGTCGCCTGGCCGCCGGCCAGTATGACGGCCTGGCTGATGGGGGCATTGGATCGAGTCATGAGCGGACATTAGCAGGGCGCGCGGGCACACCGCGGGCGGCGGGCACACCGCGGGCCCGCCGTCAACGCTGGGTCACCTCGGCATAAGCCTGGCGCAGATCGGCACTGGTGACCAGGGTCAGCTCGGCCGCCGTCGCGGCATCGCCCAGGTCCTCCGCCACACGTAGATCCCGGTAGGAGCACGCCTTCTCAAAGAGCGACCGCGCGAACCTTCCGTTGCCGAACTCATCGATCCAGCCCTCCTCGCACACGTAGCCGAAGATGCGCCGGAGGTCCTCCCGTGCCGGTCCATCGAAGGCGTCGCCGGTCCGCGCCGCAACGGCCTCCGCGATCTCGGTCAGTTCCCCAGGGGCGTAACTGGGGAAGGCCACCCGCACGTTGAACCGCGACGACAACCCGGCGTTGCTGGCCAGAAACCGCTCCATTTCCGCGGGATAGCCCGCGAGCACGATCACCAGCCGGGAACGGTCGTCCTCCGCCCGCTTGAGCAGCGTCTGAATGGCCTCGGCCCCGAAAGCGTCCCCACCGCTGTAGCCCGGATTGGCCAAGGCGTAGGCCTCGTCGATGAACAGCACACCGCCCAGCGCCCGGTCGATGAGCTTACCGGTCTTGATCGCGGTGGCCCCCAAGTGCTCCCCGACCAGGTCGGCTCGCTGGGCCTCGACGACCTCCGCCCGGTTGAGCAGCCCCAAAGCGGCGAATACCCGCCCGAGGATCCGCGCCACTGACGTCTTACCTGTCCCCGGAGGGCCGGAGAACACGAAGTGCCGCATCGGGGGCTGGTTCCGCAGCCCTTGCTCCTCCCGCAACCGGGCGACCCGCAATTGCGCCACGATCGACCGGACCTGCCGCTTGACCGGATCCAACCCGATCATCTCGTCCAGCTCGGCCAGTGCCTCGTCGACGTCGGGCGCCTCGCCGAACCCGGGCAGCCGCCCGGTCAGCTCCTCGTAGGCGTCGGCGATGTCTTGGGGACGCACGGTGACCAGTTCCTCGGGGGCCGGCTGCCGCTCGCCCTTTCCCGCAGTCACCACGCGCACATCACGTGCCTGTGCCGCCTTCTCCACCAGGGAGCGCACGAAGCGGCCGTTACCGAGGTCGTCGATCACCCCCCGCTGAACGACCTGTTCGCACCGGTGCCGCAGCGTCGCCCGCACCTCGTCGCCGAGCAGATCGCCGCGCTGATGGAACAGGAACTCGGCGATGCGTTGCAGTTCCTCCGCCGTGTAGCTGGGAAAGGTGACACGGGTGGCGAACCGCGATGCCAGGCCCGGGTTGGAGCCCAGGAAGCGGTCCATCTCCGCCTCGTAGCCCGCCAGGATGACGACCAATCGGTCGCGGTCGTCCTCCGCCCGCTTCAACAGGGTCTGCACCGCCTCGTTGCCGAATCGGTCGGGCTGCCCATCCCCCTCGTTGACCAGCGAGTACGCCTCATCGATGAAGAGGACGCCACCGAGCGCGCTGTCGACCAACTCGTTGGTCTTGATCGCTGTCGCGCCGAGGTACTCGCCCACCAGGTCCGCGCGCTGTGCCTCGACCACCCGCGGTGTCGGCAGCAGTCCGAAAGAGTGGAAGATCGTGGCCAGCGTGCGCGCGACACTCGTCTTTCCGGTGCCTGGAGGCCCGGAGAACACAAGGTGGCGCAGGGGCTTGTCGACGGAGTAGCCGGCGTCGGCGCGCAGCCGGGTGGCCTCGATGGACGCGGCGATGGCCCGCACTTGCTGTTTGACCGGGTCCAGCCCGATCATGTCCTCCAGCTTGGCCAGAGCCTCGTCGACGGGGACGGGCGGTTCTGCCGCGTCGTTGTCCTTCGCAGCCGATGGGGGGCGCGCGGTCTGCGTGGCGCGCTGCCGGGGAACCGTGGGCGCATCGGGCTCCGGCGGCCGTATGCCGCGGGACGGCTGTGCTGCGCCGAGTTCCTGCATGCCGCGGCGTAGCCGATAGGCGGCGATCCCCCGCCACACCAGGGCCGCGCCCGCTGCCGCGGCGGCACAGACGATCCCCAGGGCCGGGGGGGCGGATGCGACCAGCATCCCGGCCAGCGCGACCGCGAGTCCCACGATCAGTGCGATGAGCAGTGCCAGCAGGGTCGTGTGCCAGACGGGGAATTCCCGGATCCGCGTAGCCGCCAGCGACACCAGCAGCGGCAGCAGCGGAAGGAGCAGTAGAACCGAGGAGTCTGCGACCGGGATCGGGATATGGAACAGCAGGTATGCGAGTACCAGCCAGGCGAGGCACACCAGCGTCGTGGCCACGGCATCGGAGGAACGCATGAGGGCTGCGACGACGGAGAGAGCGGCGACCGACACGACGACCGTCCACAGGACCGGAACGCCGAGGATGAGCGCAAGCCCGGCCAGAACGGTGACGGTGGCGAGCCCGGCCACCAGCCGGGTACGCAGCGGATAGCGGTAGTAGGCGGCACGCGCGCGGTCCAGGGGCGCGGGAGCCTGCGCTTTCTCCGTGGTCCGGGACCGGTCGTCGCGCGGCATCCCTGCCCCTCCCTGTATCCCGTCCGGCATGCGAATCCCATGGCGGTGCGGACGCGTCCGCCTTTGCCACCGTCCGCGACCGCGGCCCACGCTTTGGCGCGGCCTGTCCTATACTGCCGCCAATCGGCGCCCGATATAAGCAACCGCCCAGCAGGAGTCCGGCGTGTCGCACACCCGCCCGGTTCACCAGAGTGGTGTCCGCACGTCGGTTCCCGGGCGCGGTTTGCGTAGATGTCGCCATTTCGGCAGGTTGTCAAGGTAGGCCCAACTCATCCGGTGATGGGGGGTCGGGCCTTGCTCGGCCAGAGCCGCCCGGTGAACCGGCGAGGGGTATCCGGCGGCCCTGGCGAATCCGTAACCGGGAAACTCCGGGTCGAGCGCGGCCATGAGGGCGTCCCGGTGCAGCTTGGCCAGTACCGAGGCCGCGGCGACCGTCACACAGGACAGATCGGCCTTTACTTGGGTCCGCACCTTCCAGGGGTGCCCCAGATAGTCGTGCCTGCCGTCGAGGATGACCGCATCAGGGCGCTCACGCAGGCCTTCCAGTGCCCGGCAGGCGGCCCGGCGCAGCGCCTCGGTCATCCCGACATCGTCGATCTCAGCGGGTTCGGCCCGGCCGAACGCATGGTCGCGGACCCAGGGGCGCAGCAGCTCTCCCATGGCCCCGCGGCGTTTGGGGCTGAGCATCTTGGAGTCGGTCAGCCCCTCCGGCGGTACGGACCCGTCGGTAACGGCGGCACAGACCACCACTGGCCCGGCCCAGGCGCCTCGTCCCACTTCGTCGACACCGGCGACCAGGGCTGCTCCGTGCCCGTAAAGTTCGTGTTCGAGGTCGTATGTGGGCGGGGTGCGCGAAGAGGTGACTGCCACCCGGCCAGCTTAAGGGAATCGGCGGTGGGGCCGACGCGGCGGCGCGGGTGAGCAGTGCGGCGTCCACGGCAAGCTCCCACATCAAAAACCCGGGGGACGTATCCGACAACGGCCTGAGGGACCCCACCGATTCCCGTATCCTTGGGGGCGGGCCGTACCCACCCGGACCCGCCATCCCGTCACCATTTCCGCACGCAGTGGGGGAGCCTTCCATGTCCGCCGCCGAGGACAGTCCGGTCGCCAAGCTGATCGAGATCGCACACCGGCCGACACCCGGTCAGCGACTCATCTCCTGGGCATCGCGGCCTCCGGGACGGCTCTACCTGCCGGCATGCGTGTTCGTCGGCCTGGTGCTGCTGTACGAGGACAGTATCCCCGGCGGCCACCTGCCGAGCTTTCTGGCCGGCATGGGCGGCGGGGCTCTCCTGGCCGCCATGGGCGCGCTGCGGCTGGGCATCGCGCTGACGGTCGCCCGCCCCATGATCCGGCACTACTGGCTGCGCTGGGTCTCGGCCCCGCTGGTCGCCGCCATCGCCATCGCGCTGTCGGTGACCGACATCCCGCTGCAGACACGGGTCGAGGCCTCCGCCCCCCAACTGCTGGAGGCGCGCGACACCGCCAACCGCTCGACCACGATCCCGATGAACGGCGCATGGACGGGGCTGTATCCACTCGAGGCCATCTCGGTGTCGGAGGGGATCACCCGCTACACCGTGCAGGGCGCGGGTGTGCTGAACAGCTCGGGACTGGCCTACAGCGCCGAACCGCTGCCCACCGATGTGTTCCTGGAAGGGCACGGTGGAGTGGTCTATGAGCACATCTCTGGCCGCTGGTACTCCTGGACCGAGTACTGACTCCCGCGCAGCCCCGCCACCGGTGGCCCTTCCGGTGTGCTCCCTGAACTCAGGGCCGCTTCTCACTCGATTCTTATTCGGGCGCGATAGACATGTGCCGTGACTGTAATCGAGGACGTTTCCACGAGCGGGGCGAGACATGAGCGAGTTCCTGGTAACGCTGCATCTGCGGATCTACGACGCGGTGCGGGCACTGCGGCAGGCGCGCGCCAGGGGTGATGAGGACCAGTGCCTGGTCCAGGCCGGTGAAATCGGAGACCTGGTAGAGATCGCGGCCCGGCACGGAATCGACATCGACAGCGGATACCAAGAGCTCGTCCAGGCCGGGTAGGACCGGCGCAGCAGAAAACGGGGGAGGCCGCTGCGGTCTCCCCCGTTCGGTGTTTCAGCCGGTTTCGGCCCACGCCTCAGCGTCGCCGACCCTAACCCTCACCCTGCCGGCGCATGGCCTCCTGCTGCTCCTGCGCGTATTGCTGGGCCACCCGCTGCTGGCGTTGCGCAGCTGCGGCCACGGCTCCCTGCGTCTGATCGAACACATCAGAGACCGCCTCGCCCGCCTGCTCACGGCCGTTGCCCGACCTGAGCATCGGGCGGCGGCCACCGGACTTGTTGCCCAGCTCCGGCAACAGCTGGGCGAGAAGGAGCGTGGACAGCGCCGAGGAGTCCCCGCTGCCGCCTTCGGTGCGCACCACCACCGGCTGCGGAGCGTGCTCGGCGAGCGTGGCGCCGACGTCGAGTCGGCGGCGCGCCAACTCGTACTGGAGCACGGCCCGGTTGTCCCGGTAGGAGGTGGCCAGGCGGCGCTGCGCCTTGGCCTCGTTCTGCGCAGCGACCAGGTCGGCGCGGCCCCGCGTCTCGATCTCGTAGCGCACCCGCTGCGCTTCGGTCTCCTGCTCCTCCAGCATCTGCGCGACGTCCTTGCGGGCCTTGTTCAGTGCCGCGTTGACCTCGACGATCTTGGCGTCACGGGTCTTCTTGGACCGCTCGATGTCCATGAGCAGGGTGTCGATGCGGCGCTTGCGGGTCAGCTCCCACTCCTGCTCATAGGCTGTCAGCTCCTTGGCGACCCGCTCGCGGGTGGCCAAGTGCTGCTGGTACTGGCTGGGCAGCTGGACATCGGGGATGTTGCAGCCCATGATGCGCACTCCGTAACGGCTCAGTTGCCGGTTCAGCAGGTCCTGCATGTCGGCGACATTGGACCCCCGCAGGTCGTAGGCGCTTTCGGTCTGCACCTTGCGGCTGCGCTGCCGGATGGCGTCCTGTACGGCGTTGGACAGCACAAGGTCGAAGTTGCTGGCGCCGATCGTACGCACGAACGCGACCGCGTCGGTGATCCGGAACTTGAGAAAGAACTCGATGGACTTCAGCGGCACGTTCTCCTGCGTGGGGCAGGCCAGCACGGGAGCGGTATAGGGGATCTCGGTGGAGATGTCCACTACGAAGTCCACCCGGGCCCACGGGTGCCACAGGTAGTGCCGTCCCGGGTCCAGGTGCCCGACAACGGCCCCGTACTTGGTCAGGACGCCAACGGTGCCCTGCTCGATCTCCACAATGGCCGAGCGCCACCACCACAGCACCCCCAGAGCGAGCGCGATGAGTGCGACCAGGAGGGCCGGAATCGCCGCCCAGCTCAAGAAGAATCCGCCGACCAGTGTCAGCAGCAGCGCCGAGAACAGCAGGTACACCGCGAGCCAGACCAGGATGGTCCATTTGAGGCCGCGGGTGTCACGCGGGATCACAACGGGCACCAGGGCGCCCTGGTCGCCGCCGCGCAGCAGGCGGGCGATGTCGCCCCATGAGGCGAGCGCCTCCTTGATGCTCGAGCCGCCCTTGCCCGGCTCCGGTGTCGGCTGGTTCATCAGTGACCTCCCTCGTACGGACCGGGCTGACCGGACTGCGGCCACGGCGCGGGCGGGCCGCTGGGCGGCGGGAACCCGCCGGGTTCGGGATCGGACGCCGACGTGGACACGTCTTCGGCGACCGCGCTCAGCCGCTCGTCAATGGCCTCATCGGCCACCGACTGGCGGATCTCCTCGACCCGGTCTGCTCCGGGCACCTCCATACCCTCGGGCTCGGGGGGTTCGACGGTGCCGTCCTCATCCTCCAGCAGTCGGGAGATCTCGGCCTCGCGCTCGGCGATGCGCTCGGAGATCTCGGCCAACCGGTCCCGGATGGCCGCCATGTCATCGTCGGAGAACAGCACGGCGTCGGCTTCCCCGATGATCCCCTGCGCGACCCGCAGGAAGTTGACGCTGGAAGCATCGCCGTCTCCGATGTGCAGCACCTGCGGCAGACTGTCGGCGACACCCTCCAGCTTGTCCAGCAGGTCCTGCTGGTAACGGTAGTTGAGGATCTCCGGCGCCTCGGCCGCGCTGACCGCGCGGATGTCCAGTGCCTGCGCCTCCAGCAGGGCGGCGTTGGCGTTTGCGGTGCTCTCTGCTTCCACGAAGCGCTGGCGGGCCAGCGCCCGTGCACGGTTGGTCTCGCGTTCCAGCGCGGTGTCCATCTGCGCCTGATACTGGGCGATGTCGGCCTGGATCGCCGACAGCGTCTCGTTCAGCGAGGCGAGCTCCTTGTTCAGGTCGCCCTCGTTCTGCTCCTTGCGGAGCTGGAGCTCATACTCGTAGGTGTAGGCCTCCTTGGCGACGCGCACCATCTCAGGCGCCGCCAGGTCCATCCGGTACTCCTGGCTGGAGGGCTCGGCGTGGGTGATGTTGGCGCTGGTCAGCCGTACCGCCGGCAGGAACTGCTGGTTGAGCTGCTCCAGCAGGCGCGCGGTGTTCTCACCGACCATGTCGTAGATCTCGGCGGCCTGCTGGTCGTAGATGAGGCTGCGGGTGGTCTCGCTGATGGCGTTGTTCAGCTTCTCCTGGAAACCCTGCACCGCGCCGAGGACGAAGATGAACTGCTCCGGGTCCTCGATCTTGAACTGGACGAACAGGTCGATCGAGGCTTTGACGCCGCTCTTGGTCGGGGCCTCGCGGATCGGCGCGTTGAACGGGTACTCGCGCTGGGTGTTGACGATGTAGGAGACCCGCTTCCACGGGTTGAACAGGGTGACCCGGCCCGGGCCGACGATCTGCTCCAGCTTGCCGAACTTGGTGATCAGCGCCGCACAGCCGTCGGGCACCATGACCATGCCCTGGCGCCACCACATGAAGCCGGCGAAGGCGATCAGCACGATCCAGAAGTGGATGCCGAAGAAGGGGTTGAGGAGGGCGCCGGTCTGCAACGAGACCGGGATGGTCATCAGTTGGCCGAGGACGCCGACGATGAGCAGCAGGATCACCGGAAGCATCGCGGTGAAGGTGCGTCCCTTGGGAATGACCATGGGGCAGATGACGTGCACCGGGCCGCCCCGGCCGCGCTCGAAGGAACTGCTGTTGAGCGCCTCTCCGGCATTGTCCAGCGAGGTGTTCTGCTGTTCGATGCGGGTTCCCACTGAGGCGCCCTGGTCGCGTGCCGCCAGGAAATCGCCCGGATCGAGCCCGACCCCTTCGGCTGCCTCGCCGAACGCGTTGGAGACCGCTTCCCGCGGATCGCCCCCTTGGGCGATGGCGGTGGCGGCCCCACGCACTGTCTGTGCGAAGGACATAGGTGTGACTCCTTGATAGTTGCGGAACTGCGGATATGACGGGGGTGCCTTTCCGGCGGTTCCGCTGATCCTGGTCAGAGTGGTCGAATCCTCCCACATCAAAGAGAGGGGACGGCGGTTCGCCCATGGCCGCCGGCTGTCCGACTCCGGTCATCGGCGACCGCCGTCCGCGCCCGTTCCGCCCACTCGTTCCCGTACCGGGCCGCCCTTCCTCTCCGAGGTCAGCGGTCGGCGAAGCACAGCCGGCGGATACCGGTGCGAGGAGGGCAGAAGTCTAGTGCGCGGTACCTCCGGATCAACCGCCTTCGATCCAGTACCGCTGCAGCCTGGCAACGGCTTCTTCCTTGCTCATCGCTGCGACTTCGGCCTCCGCAAGACCGACCTTGGAGATGAGCAGGTGAACGAGGTCAGCAGGCAAAGCCGCGGCGGGCGGTGCGGGCGTGCCCCGATCGGGAACGACGCCGTCCCGGACACACGCCCAGAACGCCGCCTCGTCCACGTGGAGCTGATCGCGGAGAACATGCGCCCAGATACTCCTGCCGTAGTCGGTGCCACCCACGGGGTGGGAGATCCGGGTCCGCAGGATCCGGCCATCCAAGAGACCCAGCTCATAGGTGACGTGATGGGTCCCGGTGCTGCCACGGGCGCTCCGGACCAGGTGCCATCCTTCTATTTCGCAGAAGCGCTCATGATCCTCGCGCGTGGGCCGCGGCCAGGTCACCGCGCCTTCCCCACGAGCCAGTCATGCAGTTGCTCATCGTCGCTGAGGCTGATCAACTGGACCAGCCCCCAGTTCTCCCGGTGGTTGGGTGCATCGAGCAGGTGATCCTGCCAGTCCTCGGCATATTCCCGAAGTGCGCCGACCATCTCCGTGACAGCCTCGTCGAAGGTCGCACCGTCCGCGGCCACGGGCAACCCTGGAATGAGAATGGACCAGCCATCGGCTTCGGGAACCACCTGCGCACGAGAGGGAGTGACGGAAGCGAGGTAGTGGCGCAGTCTCTCGACGTCCACGATGGCGGTTCGAGCCGAATCGCGGCGTACCGTGGCCACCCGGCCACGCTCGGCCGCGTCGAGGAGTGCTTTGAGGTGCGATCGGGCATCGGTAAAGCTGTCATAGTGAACGGCTGGCATAGCGGCACCTCCATAGGGATGTACCTCCAGCCTGCCGCCCCCACTTAAGTACGTCAAGTACGTCACGTACGCCCCATGTGGTCGATCGGACCGTCCACAGAGCCATGATGCCGCCTTCAACACAACCGGCGGTTCCTATAAGAAAAGCGGTGGCCCGGCCGAATGCCGGACCACCGCCCTGTGCGACTACCTCACCGTGTGCGGAGCACGCTCACTAGCTGCAGCCGCTGGTGGAGCCGCACCCCTCGCAGACGTAGCAGGTACCCGAGGGGCGCATCTTGGTGCCGCAGGTGACGCACAGCGGAGCATCCGTAGTGAAGCCCTGCTTCTGTTCGAGAAGCTCCGTGGTGGTGTGCGCCTCGGCGCTCTCCTGCTCCTCGCGGACCGGCTTCTCCTCCTTCGGTTCCCGCCCCGCCACCGGGGCCGACTGGGCATAGGACTCGACCTGGGCGGCGACCTGGGCCGGATCCTCGCCGGCGGCCTGGGCACGGCGCTCCTCCGCCGACAGCACGCCGAGGGCGGCACGCTCGTCATAGGGGAGGTAGTCCAGCGCCAGGCGGCGGAAGATGTAATCGACCACCGACTGCGCCATGCGGATGTCCGGGTCGTCGGTCATCCCGGCCGGGTCGAACCGCATATTGGTGAACTTTTCGACGTAGGTCTCCAGCGGGACCCCGTACTGCAGCGCGATGGAGATCGCGATGGAGAAGGCGTCCATGACCCCGGCCAGCGTCGAGCCCTGCTTGCCGAGCTTCATGAAGACCTCGCCGAGGCCGTCGTCGGGATAGGACCCTGCGGTGATGTAGCCCTCGGCCCCGCCCACCGAGAAGGACACCGTCTGACTGGGGCGCTTCTTGGGCAGGCGCCGCCGGACCGGCCGGTTGACCTCGACGACCTCGGGCTCCGGCCGCTCCTGCGTCTTCTCCTCGCTCTTGGCCGTCGACAGCGGCTGGCCGACCTTGCAGTTGTCGCGGTAGACCGCCAGCGCCTTCAGACCGAGCTTCCACCCCTGGAAGTAGATGTGCTCGAAGTCCTCGACAGTGGCCTCCTCGGGCACGTTCACCGTCTTGGAGATCGCCCCCGACAGGAACGGCTGCACCGCTGCCATCATCTCGACGTGGCCCATGGGCTTGATGTAGCGCCTGCCCATGGCGCAGTCGAACACCTCATAGTGCTCAGGCCGCAGCCCTGGAGCATCGACCACGTGGCCGTGCTCGGAGATGTACTCGACGATCGCCTCGATCTGCTCCTGCTGGTAGCCGAGGTTCTGCAGCGCCCGCGGGATCGCCTGGTTGACGATCTGCATGGACCCTCCGCCGACCAGCTTCTTGAACTTGACCAGCGAGAAGTCCGGCTCGATCCCGGTGGTGTCGCAGTCCATCATGAAGCCGATGGTGTTGTGGCTGACCAGCCCGTTCGCCACATACGTCACGTTGTCGGGAACGGAGATGTCGTAGGTGGGCTGGACCCCGCCGTCCTCATTCACCTCGACCTGCTCGAACAGGTACCCCAACGCGTTCTTGAGCCGGGGGTCGAGCGTCTCGGTGTAGAGGACCGCGGCCAGCCGGCGGGCGACCCCCCCGGACGTCCGCAGCGACCGCAGCACAGCGTCGCGGGACGGGTGCCCCTGCGGGACCACCCTTTCCCAGGCCTCCCGGGGCAGCACGATCAGATCCCGCTCCGCGGAACGCTCCGGCTCCACGGACACGAGCAGATTGTTCTTGCGGCCGCTCAGGAAACCGACGAGCTCGTCGAAACGCAGCGCGTGGTCGATGTCGCGGAGCCGGACAACATGGGAGTCGCCGCCCCGGCCGTTTTCGGTCCGGCGCGTCGTCGACGCCATACCCAAGGCCAGCAGCAGGGTGCGGATCTCTCCGGCGAACGACTCGCTCGCGGTCGCCAGGCTCGGCACCCCCTCAAGGACGGTTCCGTCCGCTTCGAACAGGCCGCGCAGGAAAGCCGCGTAGACCGTGGCGTCGTTGGTCTCGAGCACCGCCGAGGGAACGCGCGGTGTCCACCCCTTGCCCGCATGGTCGCGGCCCGGCAGGTCCGCGGCGAAACCCGCCGCCTTCCACCAGCGCGCCAGCCGGACGGAGGAGAGCAGGATCTCGTGGTACCCCTGCTTCTGCGTTACCTCCGGCTGCAGGTTGAACAGGCCCTTGGCGAGCACGCGGATCCGCTCGACGACATCGAGGTCGGAGTCGGCCACGCACAGGCGGACTCCCTCGGCGTGCAGGCTGCCGTCTCCCATGAAGTAGCCCACGAGTTCGGCGAGCTCGGCGTCGACGCTGTCGGGAACGTCGACTGCCCGGTCACCCGCGGAGTACGCCTGGTCGAGGACAGGCAGGCAGACCTTTCGCGGCTCCCCGACCAGCGTCCCCAACTGCAGCGGAACGATATCTCCGGCGCTGATGTCGGCGAATCGCTTCCATTCCCAGGAGCCCGACTCCTGGTCGACGACCTTGACCCGGTGGGCAAGGGTGCCCTGGATCCGATAGCCGCCCCGGGTGGTGAGGCGACGTGTCGGCTCCTCCCCATTGACGAAGAACTTCGTGCTCCTGCGGGGGCCGTCGTCGGTGGAGACCGTGACGTCCAACTCCTGCCATCGGCTGCCGTAGACGTCCCCGAGCTCCGCCAAGCGGACCAGCCCGCGGTCGGTGGTGATCAGAGAGTCACCGGTAAGGCAACCGGTCGGAGCCAGCAGGCTGGCCTGGGCGTTGCGCCAGCCGTTCTTCTCGCCGATCTTCAGGCACTCCTGCCAGGCCTTCGACGCGGCGGCGGTGATGGTCTTGTCCATCGCGCCGACGGTACGCAGGTCGTCGTTGGCGGCGGCGTGCTTGCGCATGACCCGCTTGTGCGCGGATGCGTTCTTGGCGTACCCCTCGTAGGGGCCCACCACCCCGGCGAGTTCGGCGCTGCGCTTGTAGGCGGTGCCGGTCATCAGCGAGGTGATGGCCGCGGCCACGGCTCGGCCGCCCTCGGAGTCGTAGGCGTGGCCCGTGGCCATGAGCAGCGCGCCCAGGTTGGCGTAGCCGATCCCGAGCTGGCGGAACGCCCGCGTGGTCTCCCCGATCTTCTCGGTGGGGAAGTCCGCGAAGGAGATCGAGATGTCCATCGCCGTGATGACCAGCTCGGTCAGCTTGGTGAATCCCGCGACGTCGAATGTGTCGTTCTCGCGCAGGAACTTCAGCAGGTTGATCGAGGCCAGGTTGCAGGAGGAGTTGTCCAGGTGGACGTACTCCGAGCAGTTCGCGACGACCGTTCCACCGACGATGTAGGAGTGGTTGCGCGGCTCGGTGAGGTTGTAGGTCGTCTCGAACCCGCAGGACTCGCGAGAGACCAGGCGGACCGTCGAGTCCGCCGAGTCCGCCTTTCGGAAGTCGAGCGCCGCCCGCAGCTGCTCCTGCTTGCTCTCCAGCAAGAAGCCGATGCGAGCGGAGAACTCCCGCATATGGCCACTGGAGATCCGCAGGTCATAGAACGGGCCATCGCTACCGTGGGAGGCCTCGGTCCCGTCCTCGCGGAGGTGGGAGAGCGAGTTCTGCTTCGCGGCAGCCGTCCGGTGGATGCGGCCCATGATGCCGAAGGACGCCAGCAGCTCCTGCACACCGATCAGCAGCTCTTCGGAGCGGCTTCCCAAGCCGATGTAGCGCGTGCCGTTGTCCACCTGGTCGACGACGCGGCCGTCGGCGTCGAACAGGCCCTGCAGGAAGCCGACGATGGTCTTTTCGGGGGCCTCGAACAGCGCTTGGGGCACGGCCGCGGCCGCACCGCTGTCGGGGAATCCCAGTTCCCGGACGAAAGCAACCAGCGACCGCCGCGTGGCGCGGAGCTGACGGGGTCCGTTCTCCTGCGCGCCGGGCTTGCTCTGCGCCCCGGTCAGGCGTTCGAGCAGGCGCTGGTGGCGCGGGAGGACCTCGTTCTGCGCTTCGGCCGTTCCATAGCCGGTGACGAGCCCGCTATCGAAGACGCCGCCATCGCCGGCGAGCCAGCCCAGGTAGTGGGCGAGGTCCGCGTCCTCGTCCCACTTGGCCGGCAGGCTGAGCGAACGGCTGCTGCCGTGTGCGCCCTGCAGCCGGGCCGCCTGCACAGCCTGCTCGGGAATCAGCGGAGACGCGTACGGGCGCGGCGTGTAGTGGAACGACCGGACGACCCTGTCGTCCTCGGTCAGCTCCTCCGCGTGGACCCAGCCCTTTTCTTCGGTCCACACCCGGTGGTTCGGGGTGCACCGCAGCCGCGACCCGTCGGAGAAGCGCAGCTCCAGGATCTCATTGGTACCGGTGACCATGTACTGCGTCGGGGTGGTCGCGACCACCCCGCTGCGGGGGCCGGTGTCGGCGGTGACGTCGTCGGTGTAGACACCGAAGGCCTCTCCCCGGGCCGCGCGTTCGACCAGTTTCCCGATGGGAACGAGCCCCTTGTCGGTGGCGACCCGCTGATCGGCAGGGAAGCACGGGTTGCTGGCGGTGATCCGGCCGCTCTCGGGGGTGGTGTGCCAGTCGTTGATGGTGTCGTCGTACTGCAGGCCCGGGTCGGCGCACTCCCAGGCGGCCGTGGCCATCTTGCGGAACAGCTCTCTGGCGTCGACGGTGGCGAGGACCTCGCCGGTGGTGCGCGAGGTCAGCCCGAAATCCGAGCCGCTGTCCACCGCCCGCATGAACGCGTCGGAGACCCGCACCGAGTTGTTGGCGTTCTGGTATTGGACGCTGACGATGTCAGCGCCGCCCAGGTCCACGTCGAATCCGGCGTCGCGCAGGGCGCGGATCTTGTGCTCTTCGCGCGCCTTGGTCTCGATGAACTCCTCGATGTCGGGGTGGTCGACGTCCAAGACGACCATCTTGGCCGCGCGCCGGGTGGCGCCGCCGGACTTGATGGTGCCCGCGGAGGCGTCGGCTCCGCGCATGAACGACACCGGGCCCGAAGCGGTGCCACCAGAGGACAGCAGCTCCTTGCTGGAGCGGATCCGCGAGAGGTTCACCCCCGCGCCCGATCCGCCCTTGAAGATGATCCCCTCTTCCTTGTACCAGTCGAGGATCGACTCCATGGTGTCGTCCACCGAGAGGATGAAACACGCTGAGACCTGGGCCTTCGAGTCCGTTCCGACGTTGAACCAGACCGGGGAGTTGAAGCTGAAGAGCTGGTGCACCAGCGCGTACTTGAGTTCGTGATCGAAGATCTCGGCGTCGTCGTCGGAAGCGAAGTAGCCCTTGGCCCGGCCTGTCTCGGTATAGGTTCCGGCGACGCGGTCGACAAGCTGTTTCAGGCTCCACTCGCGCGCGGGGGTTCCCAGTGCTCCGCGGAAGTACTTGCTGGCGACGATCTGGGTGGCGTTCATCGACCAGGAGGCCGGGAACTCCACACCGGGCTGCTCGAAGTTGATCGAACCGTCACGCCAGTTCGTCATCACCACGTCGCGGCGTTCCCACTCGACCGTTTCATACGGGTGGACACCAGGCGAGGTGAAGATCCGCTCCATCTTCACCCCCTTGCGCTGCCCCTTGCCTTTGCGCGCTGACGCGCCAGCGGTCTCCGTCATGTCCGGTTCCCCCTGCTCTTTTTCTGCTACCCAGATCACACCGGCACCATCAGCCCGATGGGCGGCGGATCATCACGTCATCACGCGTCCGGCCGACAGGCCGCGCGCTACTCCTGTGGCCCCGATCGGGCGCGGTCGGCCCGCAGCATCGCGATCTCGTTCTCGAAGTCGGCCAGCGATTCGAACCCGCGGTACACCGAGGCGAAATGCAGGTAGGCGACCTCGTCGAGTTCGCGGAGCGGTCCGAGGATGGCCAGTCCGATCTCGTGTGCCGGCACCTCGGCGGTCCCGTGTCCCCTGATCTCCTCCTCGACGCGCTGGCCGAGTTTGGCCAGCGCGTCCTCGGTGACGGGACGCCCCTGGCAGGCCCGCCGCACACCAGCGATGATCTTGGTGCGTGAGAACGGCTCGGTCACGCCCGAGCGCTTGGCCACCATCAGCAGGACGGTCTCCTGCGTGGTGAAGCGGCGCCCGCACTCCGGACACGTGCGGCGCCGGCGGACCGCCGCGCCGTCATCGGTGGACCGGCTATCGATCACCCGGGTGTCAGGGTGGCGGCAGAACGGACAGTGCATACCGGTGCGCCTCCCCAAGAACGGCATTGGTCGAACTCCCGCAGGACCGCTGCGGGCATACCCACGCTCATGCCGGACGTTCCGCTACGGAACTGATTCGCACCACTCCGGATAGGAAGGTCCGAAGAGATCCGGCATCTGCTAAAGCACAAGTTCTAGGTCGCTTGTTCATAGCGAGCACTAGATATTGTGGTCAACCTACGACCGTCGTCCGCCCTATGCAAGTCGTGTCGCCGATGGCAGGCTCCGCCCCAGGTCAGGACTGCTTTACGGCTCGGCACCGGGCGTGTCGGCTCGAATTCGCCTCCCGGCCCCACCACCACGGTGGGCACGCCAGCACGAAACGCCGGGCCGCGAAAGAGCGTCCCGGCGTGTCAGGGGCAGCGGAAGCCGATTTCAGGATTCGGGGAGCGTGAGTTCCTGTCCCGGGGTGAGCTCGGGATCGGTGAGTTCGTTGATCCGCACGATCTCGTGCACCGTCCGGCGCGGATCGGCATCGGGCCGGACCCGCTCGGCGATCTCCCAGAGGGTGTCGCCGTCGCGCACGGTCACCGTTGTGGATTCGGGCCGCAGCAGCAGCGATTCGGTGGGGGCCCCGGAGGCGGAGGCTCCCGCGGCCGCAGCGGTCAGGAACAACAACGACAGCACGGCGGTGACAGCGGCCGACGCCACGGAGATGAGCACCACACGGCCTCGGCGGGTGAGCCGTGCCCATTGTGCCGCGAGCGCACCGCCCCCGTAGTGGGCCGCGGCTCCGTCCAGCGCGGGCAGCTCCGGCAGCTCCGGCAGGGCATTCCGGCCGATCGGAGGATGCAGACGGCTCGGATGCGCCCGCTTCCCCGCTCGCCATTCGGGGATCTCCACCTCCCAGTCGAACAGCGCGGGCCCGTGCGGCCGTCGGGGGATACGGGCAGCGCGGCGGTCGGAGTCCGCGGGTTCCGACGGCCGCGGAACACATGGTTCAGACATGGTCCTCACCTTCGAACGCCCGTTCATTAGAACTGACGTTCGACTACTACCGCATCCAGGGGATTTTTTCATCACCATCTCGAACGTTTGTTTGATATTGCCCTGTGTAAGCACTAACGTTGGACATGTTTCACTGCGGTATCGGCAGTACCACCATTCGGCGGCGACACGCTCGATACCGCACCAGGCGGTCGACCGGACAACGATCGCACCGACAGCCCACGCCCAGAACACCGACCGCCGAGGAGGCCGGCCGTGCCGGAGGAGAACCACGGAACGAAGGAACCTCACGCGGACGGGGCATCCGTCACCGCACTCCGGTCCGCCGCCACGAAGACCGTGGATGCGCAGGATCCCACATCCGAGGCGAGCGGTGCACCAAAGCTTACGGCCCGCCAGCAGAGTGTCCTAAGTTGCATCCACCGCTACGTACGGCAGCACGGGTACCCACCGTCCATCCGAGAGATCGGTGACGCGGTAGGGCTGTCAAGCCCGTCCAGTGTCGCGCACCAGTTGAAGGTGTTGCAACGTAAGGGATACCTCCGCCGCGATCCAAATCGCCCACGAGCGGTCGAAATTCGCATTCCCGGCGAGCCTCCGGTGCGCTCCTGGGATCACCTGGAGACAGACCCTGGGGCCGACGCCTCGCGGACCACGGACGTCCCCGTCATCGGCCGTATCGCCGCGGGTGGCCCCCTCCTGGCAGAAGAGTCGGTCGAGGACGTACTGACCCTGCCCAAGCAGATCGTTGGCGAGGGTCGGCTGTTCATGCTCAACGTCGTCGGCGATTCGATGATCGGCGCCGCCATCACCGATGGTGACCTGGTCGTCGTCCGCCAACAGCCCGAAGCCAACAACGGCGACATCGTGGCCGCACTGCTCGGCGACGAGGCCACCGTCAAGGCATTCAAGCGCGATGGCGACCATGTCTGGCTGCTGCCCCGCAACGACGCATACGAGCCCATCAACGGCGACGAAGCCACGATCCTCGGCAAGGTGGTCGCGGTCCTGCGCCGCGTCTGAGCTGCGGCCCGCCATCGATAACGACTCAGCCTCGCTTTGGTACGGCTCTGTGATCTTCGGTGGAGATTACGGAACCGTGCTCATCCCGGCGGGCGGCCCGGATCCCATCGACCGTGAACGTTCTACCGGAATCCGCACTCAAAGCGGAAATACGAGCACGACGTACGCACGGAACCCGGCATACCGAGCGCTGCACCACCCGCTGACCGGAACCTGACCGGCGGCCCCGTCGGCGCATCTCTGGTAGCCGGGAGCAATACGGTAAGGGACATGCTCCTCCCGTCCGCTGCCGTGCGTGCCGCCGCCCTCGCCGCTCTCGCCCTGCTGGCCGCCTCCGGCTGTGCCCCCGGCTCCGGCACCGCTTCCGGCCCGCAACAGCCGGGTATCACCCCCGAGGAACGGGAGGTGACCTTCACCAGCGGCCCCGACACGGTCCATGGCACATTGGCGCTTCCGCCGGAGACCGACGGCCCGGTCCCCGGCGCGCTCATCATCTCCGGGAGCGGCCCGACCGACCGCGACGGCGACAACCCCACGCGCCCCGACGCCGGAACCAACAGGAACTTCGCACGTCTGCTCGCCGATGCCGGTGTCGCCTCGCTGCGCTACGACAAACTGGGCAGCGGTGAGACCGGAATGGCCTCCCGCGACGCGGACGAGGAGGCCGATTACGACGTCTTCGAACAGGAGATGATCGATGCCTACTCCGAGCTCGCAGCCCGGCCCGAGGTGGATCCCGAGCGTCTGCTGGTGCTCGGCCACAGTGAGGGCTCACTGTTCGCCCTCCGCGCTCCCGAGGTCGTCCAGGAGCACCCGCCTGCGGCCCTCGTCCTCGCCGCTCCGGTCGGCACGCGCTACCTGGACACCGTCGACCGCCAGGTCACCGAGAACGTCCGTCGGCAGGAGAGCGCGGGGACCATCGACACCGCGGAAGCCACCGAGCTCCTCTCCGATACGCGCTATGCGATCGCGCGGATCCGCTCCGAGGAGCGCTTTGACGCCGATCCCGTGCCCGATCTCGGCGGACTCTTCGATCCCGCTTTCGTGCCCTTCCTGCACCACATCGATACCTTGGATCCGGTGGAGCTGGGCCGCGGACTGCCTTCCGGTGTCAGCACGCTGGTCCTGTGGGGCACCGCTGATTCCCAGGTCGCAAAGAGCGACGTGGACCGCCTCATGACCGGGCTGGACAGCGCCGAGCGCGTGGATCTGGAAGGCGCCGACCATGTCTTCCGGATGTATGACGACACGCCCGGCGCTGATGTCCTCGACTCCGAACGCGAGTTCTCCCCCGATATCGAGCCCGCGCTCGACTCCTTCCTCGACACGGCGGTGTAGGGGCCCGGCTCCCAGACCTTTCGGTCCCTACAACTCAGCAGCTTTGAGCCGCCACCAGGAAGACATTCCGGTCTGAGGCGCTTCAAGCCTTCCGGACAGTTGGCGCGCCTCTACTCGTTTCACCGGCGCCGCCTAGGAACAGGCTGCTTCGGGACGCCGGTCCTTCGTCCAGCACGCGATCCGCCTGTACGGATCCTGCCGACAGCCCTGCCGAGGCCCTGCTTGAGGTCAGGAAGCCGGTCGGCCCGCGCCCGCGCGATCTCAACCGGCGAAGGCTTCCACAACTCCAGCCCCGTCTCCTGAAGGAACTCCTGCGGCTGAAACGGTTCTGCTATTCGTGCAACCTGGGCACTGTTCAGCCTTCCGTTTCGTATCAGTTCTTCGGCGAGTTGGCGCTTTCCCTCGTGCATGCGCGGGTGCTCCAGGATGCGTGCGGCGTCCTCGGCCGCCCGGTCCGCATCGACCATGCCGGGATATTTGCGCACCAGCTTCGCGATACGTTGCAGGTCGTGCGCGCCCCCCTGTTCTCGGACCCTCTTCAGCAGTTCGGGGTGGCTCTTCTCCGTGTACCCCAGCTTGTGCAGAAGCGGTATCTCAGCTGCGAGACCGCCTTGGAGCACGATGGCGAACCGTTGAGGATCGCGTTTGACCCGGCCCAGTTTGGCGTCGGTCACCCCGGTGAAAGCACGGCCTGGAGCAGGGGGGTCGATCCGCATCATCTTGACCTCGCCCCCGAAGACCATGGTCAACCATGCGTGGCCGGCTTCGTGCATGGCCGCGCCGGCCGCGCTGTGGGATCTCTTCATGGTCAGATCGGGCAGCATGAGCAAAGTCCTCCTCGGCCATGGCGGGATGAACTTAGTATTGTGGACTATGCACGAAAACGCCTCCGACCGCGCCACCGACGTCTATGACAAGGCCGACGCCGAGCGTGAATTTGTCCGCTTTGATCAGCCCGCGGACAGCGAGGAGCCAGTTTCCGACCGCCTGCCCGGTGTAACAATCATCGACGATGGCCCAGAGGCTTTCGAGGAAACCCTGCGCCTCCTCTGACAGAACAGGCAAGCCGCTGCGGCACCTCACGCACCCGCTTCTACGGTATGCGGTAGTTCACGGAGGCCTTCGATACCGAGTTCCGCTACTCCCGCCCAACCTTGAGTGGCCCCTCCAAAGTCTTTACGGTCAGGGACGTTGGTCGTGAGACGCACTGTTTTGCTACTACGTGCTTGACTGCATCTTTCCTACCGCGGCGTCAAAATCCGCTCTCTTCGATCCGGGCGATGGTCGTGCGGGCGAGTTCCTCTGCGCCGGCGATGGCCTCCTCTTCGGGGATCGCGTCACTGGCCTGGAAGTCGATGGAGGCGGTGTAGCAGCTCAGCGTGTAGAGGTTGGACATGCGTACGCCCACGCATCCCCAGGTGAAGTTCCGACTGGTCTCGCTCCAGGACAGCGCCTCATCGCCGAGGTCCTCGACCGCCTTCGGGCCGTGCTCTTGTGCCGCCGCCTCCAGTGCGTCGGCGGCCTCCTGCTCTCCCTCGCCGCCGGTGTGGTCGTCGCTGCGCACGAGCACCAGCCGGGCCGCGGCCGGAACCGCCGCCGCGTCCGCGGCAGTGCCCCACCGGCACTCGTGGCCATCCCTCCAGGTCTCCTTGAGGCCGAGCGGCTGGTCCAGCTCGGTCTCGTGCTCGGGCACCAGGCCGTCCAGGGTCGCCGTGTCGGCAACGGAGCAGTCAGGGGCTGCTCCGTAGTCGCCGCCGCCGACGCCGGTGAGCGCGACGATGGCCCACACTCCGGCGACCAGCAGGACGAGGGCCACAGCAGCCAGGGCGAGGATGGCCGCCGTCGCGCATCCGCGGCTCTGCCTCGGGGCGGACTCCACGGGGGTGGTGCTGCCCGGAGCGGGAGGGTTCGCGCCCGGCGCGGCAAAGGCATACCCCGGGGGCACCGGTGGGCGTGGCTGCGGGGCCGGGTACGGCGGGCGTTCGAACGATCCGGTGGACTGCTGCGGTCGTCCTTGTCCGTACCACCGCCCCTGGGAGGGGCTTTGCGGTGCTCCCGCCGGTGCCGTGGGCGGAGGTGTTCGGGGCTGGGGCGGCTGCTCCCCGTCCGGCGAACGCGGCGGTTCAGCGCTGGACGGTGTGCCGGAGGCGGACTCCGTTCCCCGGGCGGACGGCGGCTCCTGACCAAAGGACCCGCCCTGCGGTCCGGCGGGCCCTGTCCCCGGGCCGCCGGAAGGTGGCTGGGTCATGTACGCCTCCCCGTCCTCACGTATCGCCGCCCGCGCGGGCTACGGTACCGCCCTGTCCCAGCCGCCCCCGAGCCCCTACAGCTCTTCGGCCACCTGCTCGGCCACAGACACCGCACCGTCCCGCGCGGCCTCGTAGGAGAGTCCGTCGCCTCCGGTGTCCTCGTTTCCGCCGTAGTAGACGCGGACGACCATGTTGCTGCGGCGGAACACGGCCTCGGCCCAGGCATCCCCGACGCTGCTCGGCCACACCAGCGCGTCCTCGCCCAGCGAGGGGGCCGGCGCTGCCCCCTCCAGTGCACTGACCGAGGATACTTGACTGACCTGCTCGGCCGCGGTCTGTGCGCCGCTGGCCGCATCCGCCTTGTCGGTGAAGTACGCGGTGAAGTCGACGCGCAGAGAACGCGGCGCTTCCCCTTCGGCACCGACCGACGTCCACGCGCAGACCGCGTTGTCCGCGTCGTCCAGTACCCCGTGCTCGTTGGTCTCCAGCTCGGCCGAGGGGATCACGGAGTCAACGGCCGCGTCCGGGACCGAGGCGCAGCCGGGTGCGGTGACGTAGGTGTCGGCCTCGTCCGCGGGCAAGGCCGGGCCGCTGCCGCCCCACACCACTCCCGCGGTAACCGCCACGGCGACGATGACCCCCACTGTGGCGGCTATCAGGAGCCGACGCTGGGTCTTCGGCATGGCCTCCACCCGTGACAGGCGTTCCACCAGCGGCTTCACCAAATGTCATCCCACCACGATGTTGACCAGTTTGGGGGCGCGCACCACGACCTTGCGGATCGTCTTGCCGCCGATGAAGCCTTGCACCTTCTCCGAGGCCAGAGCCAACCGTTCCAGCTCCTCCTCGGAGATGTCCGGGGATACCTCCAGTTTGTCGCGCACCTTGCTGGCCACCTGGACGACACAGGTCACCGATTCCTGGACGAGCAGTGCCGGGTCCGCGGTGCGCCAGTTGCCGATAGCCACCGAGCCCGTGTGCCCCAGCCGCTCCCAGCCCTCCTCGGCGACGTAGGGAGCGAACAGCGACAGCGTGATCGCGATGGTCTCGGCGGCTTCGCGGACCGCGGGATCCGCGGCACCGGGCCCGGAGTCGATGGCCTTGCGGGCCGCCGTCACCAGCTCCATGATCCGGGCGATGGCGACGTTGAAGCGGTAGGCCTCGACGGCCGCCGTGACCTTGTCGATGGTCTGGTGGGTGGCCTTGCGCAGCGCCAGGTCACCGGTGGAGGGGTCGGCGCCCGGCTCGGAGGCGGCGCCGGCCTGGGCCATCACCCGGAACGCGCGGTTGATGAACTTCAGCGACGCCGCCGGGGAGACGTCGGCCCAGTCGATGTCCTCCTCGGGCGGACCGGCGAACACCACGGTCAGCCGGACCGCGTCGACACCGTACTTGTCGATCTCGTCTCCCAGATCGACACCGTTGCCCAGGGACTTGGACATGGCCTTGCCCTGGTTGATGACCTGGCCCTGGTTAAGCAGCCGGGTAAAGGGCTCGGTGAAGTCCACCATGCCCATATCGTGCAGCACCTTGGTGAAGAACCGGCTGTAGAGCAAGTGCAGGATGGCGTGTTCGACTCCGCCCACGTACTGGTCGATCGGGCCCCACGCGCGAACCTTCTCGGTGTCGAACGGGGCGGTGTCCAGGTTGGGCGAGCAGTAGCGCAGGTAGTACCAGGAGGAGTCGACGAACGTGTCCATGGTGTCGGTGTCGCGTTTGGCCGCGGCGCCGCACTTCGGGCAGTCGACGTTGACCCAGTCGCCGGCCGCGGCCAGCGGGGAGGTGCCCTTGGGGGCGAGGTCGGCGCCCTTCAGGTTCTCGGGCAGCTTCACCGGCAGTTGGTCGTCGGGGACGGCGACCTCGCCGCAGTCGGGGCAGTGGATGATCGGGATGGGGGTGCCCCAGAAGCGCTGGCGGGACAGCAGCCAGTCGCGCAGCCGGAAGTTGACCGCGCTCTTTCCGGTGCCGCGCTCCTCCAGGATCTCGATGATCCGCGGGATGGCATCGCTCTTTGCCAGTCCGTTCAGCGGGCCGGAGTTGATCAGCGTACCCTCGCCCGCGGTGGCGATGCCGGTCTCGGCGGGGTCGCCCTCACCGGTGTCGACGACCTCACGCACGGGCAGCTCGAACTTGAGCGCGAAGTCCAGGTCGCGTTGGTCGTGGGCAGGGACCGCCATGATCGCACCGTGGCCGTATTCGGCCAGCACGTAGTCGGCGGCCCAGACGGGGATACGTTCGCCGTTGACGGGGTTGATCGCGTAGCGGCCCAGGAAGGCACCGGTCTTGACGCGTTCGGTGGACTGGCGCTCGATGTCGGTCAGCTTGGCCGCCTGCGCACGGTAGGCCTCGAACTCCTCGCGCTGCTCGGGGGCGCACAGTTCATCGGCGAGCTCGGCGTCGGCGGCGACCACAAAGAACGTGGCGCCGTAGAGCGTGTCGGGCCGGGTGGTGAACACGGTGACGGGTTCGCCACGGCCCTCGACCGTGAACTCCACGTCGGCGCCGTCGGACCGGCCGATCCAGTTGCGCTGCATCAACAGGACGCGTTCGGGCCATTTGCCTTCGAGCTGCGCCATGTCGTCCAGCAGCCGGTCGGCGTACTCGGTGATCTTGAAGTACCACTGGTTGAGGCTGCGCCGCACGACCTCGGTGTCGCAGCGCTCGCACCGGCCCTGGACGACCTGCTCGTTGGCCAGCACGGTCTGGTCCTTGGGGCACCAGTTGACCAGGCCGTGCCTGCGGTAGGCCAGGCCGCGTTCGAAGAAGCGCAGGAACAGCCACTGGTTCCAGCGGTAGTACTCCGGGTCGCTGGTGTGCAGCCGGCGGGACCAGTCAAGGGAGACGCCGTACCGCTTGAAGGACTCGGCCTGGGTCTCGATGTTGGCGTAGGTCCATTCGGCCGGATGCGAATCACGCTGGATCGCGGCGTTCTCGGCGGGCAGGCCGAAGGAGTCCCAGCCGATGGGGTGCAGGACGTTCTCGCCCAACTGGAATCGGTAACGCGCCACGACATCACCCATGGCGAATGCTTCGGCGTGGCCCATGTGGAGGTCGCCGGACGGGTAGGGGAACATGTCGAGCACGTAGCGGCGCGGACGGTCGTCGGCCGGGTCCTCACTGGCGGTGAAGGGGTCCTCCTTCGCCCACCGGGCCTGCCACTTGTCCTGGAGGGCGCGGGCGTCGTAGGAGTCGCTCGCCACCTGGTCTCCGTTTACCGCTGTCATCGCTGGAACTGTCCTCTACCGGTTCACGCATGGAGCACGGCACGCCTGGCGAATCTTCAGGGCCCCGCCGCGTCGAGCGGGTCCACCATGGTGCCACCGCAGCCGAGTGTCTGGACTTCAAGGTTAGCGCGGTTACCGGAAGGTCTTCGACTTATTAGTGTCCGCGGTCCCGTGGCGGGCGGACGCGGCCGTCGGCCGGTTCGTCGGCCGGGACGCCCTTCTCCTTTTCGGGTGCGAGGGCCTCCGCCGCGCGGCGGTGCTCCTCGGCGGCTTTGCGGTGTTCCTCGGCCGCCAGCCGGCGCCGCCGTTCGCCATCGCCGTCGTCCGGGCCGGGCCGACCGGGCGGCCCGGCGGGCCGGTGCACCACATCGGCCTTGTCGTCGATGGAGACTCCGCGTGCCTCCTCCTCGATCGCGCGTTCGGTTTCCCGGTCGATGCTGGTCGTGATGGGCGTCTCCGAGTGCCGGGGGCCTTCGAGCAGCAGAGCGGCCTCTTCGTCCAGGGTCCTCTCGAACACGCCGCGCTCGGAGGGCTCCTCCACGGTCTGGGGGGCGAGCGGTCCGCGCTCCTCGGGTGCGAAGCGGTGCCGTTGGGGGTCGGCGTTGCCCGCCCGGAAGTATTTGCGAGGTCCTTTGGTCCACACCACCAGCCGCCAGATCACAAAGACGGAGCAGGCGATGGTCAGTACGCCTCCGGCCCACACCCATGAGGGCATCTGCGCCTCCTTGGTCAGGTGTCCCGTCACCAGGCCGCTGCCCCAAAAGGCGGTGATCCAACGGGCATTGCCCCGCCCGCATCACAGCCCGGCCTACCACGACACCTGGACCCCCGCTCTTTCCACATTTATTACTGTGCGGTAGAACAGTGACCGACAACACGTGTGCACCGTAGGAGGCACGATGCTCAACCTGTCCGTACTGCTGGAGGACAGCACTCGGAACGTACCGGACCGGGACTGCCTTGTCTTCGGTGACCTGCGGCTCTCCTACGCGGTGACCAACATGATCGCCAACCAGGTGGCCAACCTTCTGGTGTCCCGCGGTATCCAGCCGGGCGACAGGGTCGCGCTCGCCAGCCCGAACACGCCTTACTTTCCCTTCGTCTACTTTGGCGCGCTCAAGGCCGGCGCCGTTGTGGTCCCGCTGAACGTTCTCCTCACGCAACGTGAGATCGCCTTCCATCTGGAGGACTCCGGCGCCAAAGCGCTGTTCGCCTTCACCGGTTCGCCCGAACTCCCCCTGGGCGAGCGTGCGTTCGCCGCGTTCGGAGAAGTCGACGGGTGCGAGCTCTACATCGACCTGCCCGCGACCCCCGGTGCGACCGAATCCACCATCGAGGGCGCCGAGACCTTCTGGGCCGCGCTCAACGGGCAGCCGGGCGAGTTCGAGACTGTGCGCACCAGTGCCGACGACACCGCGGTGATCGTCTACACCAGTGGGACCACCGGCAGCCCGAAGGGCGCCGAACTCACCCACAGCAACCTCATGTTCAACGCGGTGGTCTCCGACTCCCTGTTCGACAGGAGCGACCACGACGTCTACCTCACCGTCCTGCCGCTGTTCCACATCTTCGGCCAGACCACGATGATGAACTGCGGAATGTACCGCCAGGGCACCCTCGTCCTGCAGCCGCGCTTCGACGGCGACGAGGCGCTGTCCCTCATGGAGAAGGAGGGCGTGACCATATTCGCCGGCGTGCCCACCATGTACTGGGGGCTGCTCGGTGCCAAGGACGAGCATGACATGGGCACGATCGTGGCCAACCTCAGCACGGCGGTCTCCGGCGGTTCGGCCCTGCCCGGCGAGCTGCTCAGGAAGGTCAAGGACCGGTTCGGCGTGGACGTCCTGGAGGGCTACGGCCTCTCCGAGACCTCCCCGGTCGTCTCGTTCAACAACCCCAAGGTCAAGGCGAAGCCCGGATCGATCGGCAGGCCGGTCTGGGGTGTGGAGATGAAGCTCGTCGACGACGAGTTCAACGACATCGAGGGCGAAGGGCCCGGTGAGATCGCGGTGCGCGGCCACTGCGTGATGAAGGGGTACCACAACCGCCCCGACGCCAACGCCCAGGTGCTGAAGAACGGATGGTTCCGCACGGGCGACATCGCCCGCCGCGACGACGAGGGCTTCTACTTCATCGTTGACCGCTCCAAGGACATGATCATCCGCGGCGGTTACAACGTCTACCCCCGGGAGCTGGAAGAGGTGCTGATGACGCACCCCGAGGTGAGCCTCGCGGCCGTGGTGGGCGTCCCGCACGAGAGCCACGGTGAGGAGATCAAGGCCTACATCATCCGTGAGGAGGGGGCTTCTGTCACCGAAGACCAGCTCATCGACTGGGCCAAGGAGCGCCTCGCCGCCTACAAGTACCCGCGCATCGTGGAGTTCCGCGGTGCACTCCCGATGACGGCCACCGGCAAGATCCTCAAGCGCGAACTGCGCTGAGCCCTCGTGCAGCCGGAGGGGCGCGCCGATGTCCTCCCGCGTCGCCCGCCCCTCCGACTCGCTCGGGCCCGGCTTTCCCGATCGCCGCGGGTCCGCTCCCCCTCGGGTGCGAACCCGCGCGGTCTCACGACAGCGGCCTCCACCGGAAGTCGCATACGGTGCAGCGGAACTCGATCCGCTTGCCGCAGGTCTTGCAGTGCGGTCCGGGGCCGTAGTTGTACAGGCGCTCGGCGTGCCGGTCGGCGAAGAACCGCAGGTCCATGCACACGTTGCAGCGAATCAGCACATTGGTGGGGCTTTTGGGCCAAGGGGCGTCCGGTTCGATCGGGTGTGCCTCGACGTCGGCGTTCATATGCCTCCTCCCCCATGTGTGTCGGCCGCTCGTCTTCCGCGACCCTCTCGGAAGGGGTTCTCACTGGTCAAGAGTTCTTTTGTGCCGGGTGAGCAGCCGGTCCACCCGCTCAGCGGCCTCGGCTAGGCGCCCCACCGGCACGGTGCCGCTGCTCACCGCTTCCAGTAGCCGGTCCCGGACGGCGCCGAACACGGCGCTGTCGTCGTGCCCGGCCGTGTACGGATTTCCCAGGCACAGCAGGTCGGCTCCTGCCGCAAGGGCGGCCACCGCGCCGCGGGCGATGGCCGCCGGCCCTGTCTTCGCCCCGGTGTGTCGGGCCAGCCCGCGCATGTCGAGGGCGTCGGTCACCGCGACCCCGCGGAATCCGAGTTCCCCGCGGAGCAGGGCATAAGCGCGCGGGGAGACGCTGGCCGGCGCGTCATCCAGCGCGGGAACGACGATGTGTCCGGCCAGCACCATGTCGGCGTCGGCTGCGACGGCGGCCGCGAAGGGGACGAGTTCGCGTTGGTGCAGGGTCACCATGTCGACATCGACGATCGGAAGGGCGACATGCGAATCGACGCTGGTGTCGCCGTGCCCGGGGAAGTGCTTGGCCGCGGTGGCCAGGCCCGCGGCGCGCAGACCGGTGATGAACGCTGTTCCGTGCTCGGCGACCAGCACCGGGTCGTCTCCGAACGCCCGTGGTCCGATCACCGGGTTGGCGGAGTCGACATTGACGTCCATGACCGGGGCGAGTGCGGCGTCGATGCCGGCGGCACGCAGATCGCGCCCCATGGCGTGCGCGACCTCTCGGGTGCGCCGGGTGTCGCCGCCCGCTCCGAGTTCTTTGTGGCCGGGGTAGGGGGATCCGGTGCCCGCGTGCAGCCGGGTGACGGTGCCGCCCTCCTCATCGGAGGCGATCAGCAGGTCCGGGCGCAGCCCGTGCAGCCGGTCCGACAGGTGCGCGGGATCCGCGGTGAGGTTGCCGGCGAAGTAGAGCACCGCCCCCACGCCTTTCTCGATGGCTCTGGCCAACCATGTCGGAACCGTGGTTCCGCGAAACCCCGGAAGGATCACCGTGTGCACCATCCGCGCCACCTGGGGATCGCTTCGCGTACCGGGTCCGGCCATTGTGCTCATCCCTTCACCGCCCCCTGCACCAGCCCGGCTGCCAGGCCGCGCTGGACCAGCAGGAAGAACACCATCACGGGCAGGGTGACGACCGTTGAGGCGGCCATCACCGACGCCCAGTCGGTGGTGAACTGGCCGTAGAACTGGCGGAGCCCGACCGCGACGGTGAACTTGTCGTCCTCGTTCAGAAACGTCAGCGCCAGGATGAACTCGTTCCAGGCGGTGATGAAGGAGAAGATCGCGGTGGCCACGAGGCCTGGCGCGACCAGCGGCAGGAGCACCGACCAGAACATCCGGCCCCAGGAGGCGCCGTCGATGTAGGCGGCCTCCTCGACATCGACCGGTACCGCCGCGACGAACCCGCGCAGCATCCAGATGGCGAACGGCAGGGACAGGGCGATGTAGACGATGCTCAGCCCGAGCAGCGTGTTCAGCATCTGCAGATCGCGGACCTGTAAGAAGAGCGGGATCACCAGCGCTTCCAGCGGGACCATCTGCACGACGAGCACCATCAGCAGGACGGTGGTGCGCAGGCGGAACCGGAACCGTGCCACCGCGACGGCCGCGAACAGGGCCAGCAGGCTGCTGCCCGCGACCGTGACCAGCGCGACATAGAGCGAGTTCCCCAGGTAGGTGAGGAATCCTGCGTCGAAGAGCACGTAGCGGAAGCTGTCCAGGGTGAGCGCGTCGGGCAGGAGCGCGTCGGTTCCGGAGGTGGTTCGTACGGAGGCGGCGCTGACCACCATGAAGTAGGCCGGGAAGAGGGTGAAGAGCAGCACGCCGGCGACCGCGAGGGCCTTGGCGAGGGTGTGGCCGGTGCGCCGTGCGCGGCGGCGGGGCGCGCGGGTGGTCATCTCAGCTCCTCATCTCGGAACAGGGCGCGCAGGTAGACGATGGTGATGGCGAGCAGCATCAGTGTCAGCATCACCGCGATCGCCGATCCGAGGCCGTACTCTTGGCGTCCGAAGGAGCGGATGTAGGACCAGACGCCGAGGTTGAGCACTTCCATATTGGAGCCGGATCCGCCCGGCATCAGATAGACCTGCGCGAACACCTTGAAGTCCCAGATCGTGGACAGGATGGTGACCACGGCGAACACGGGGCGCAGGGTGGGCAGGGTGACGTGGCGGAAGCGCTGCCAGGCGCCGGCGCCGTCCAGCATCGCCGCCTCGTAGAGTTCGCGGGGCACGGTGAGCAGGCCGGCTAGCACGGTGACGGCTACGAACGGGAAGCCGTGGTGCACGATGTTGAGCGTGACGATGGCATAGAAGGTCAGCCGCTCGGTGAACCAGTTGACGCCGTCGGCTCCGATCAGGCCGAGGGCGACCAGCGCCTGGCGGACGATGCCGCGGTCAACGTCGAAGATCCATATCCAGACGTAGGTTCCAGTGACGGCGGGCATCGCCCAGGCGACCATGATGCAGCTGATGACGATGGTGCGCACTACTGGGCCCAGGGTGCGCAGCAGCAGCGCGACCAGCGTGCCGAACACGACGGTCCCGCCGACCGCGGCGGCGGCGAAGACGACGGTGTTGGGCAGCGCGATCTGCCACAGGTAGGGTTCGCTGAGCAGCCGGACGTAGTTGTCGGCGCCGATGTAGTCGGACTCGCCGGAGACGACGTTGCGCAGCCCGTAGTCCTGGACGGACAGCCACACCACGCGCCCCAGCGGGTACACCAGCAGGGTCCCGATGACCAGCAGCGCCGGTGCGAGCAGCAGCCAGGGCCGTGCCTGTTTGCGCAGCCGCGGGAGGGTGCGCCGGCGGGGCGGGGGTGCGGAGCCGGCCGCCGAAGCGGCCGGCCGGGTGAGAACGGTCCCGCTCACCGGGTCAGGAGTCTTCGTTCAGGATCGACTCGATGTCCTCGGCCGCTTGGGCGGTGGCCGCATCGACAGAGGACTTCTCGTTCAGGATCGACTGGGTCATCGTCTGCAGCACCATCTCGCCCTGTACCTTGCCGTAGTTCTGCGTGGCGGGGACTCCCTTGCCGGCCTCGCTCATCTGCACCGCGAACGGCTGGACGAGCGGGTCGTCGGACTCGGTGAAGGGGGTGATCTGTTCCTGCTTGCCGGGGAAGTAGGTCGTCTGCTCCGACCAGAGCTCGGCGTTGCGGTCGTTGGTCAGCACCTCGATGTAGGACCAGGCGAGGTCCTCGTTCTCGGTGCCGTTGAAGATCGACAGGTGCGACCCGCCGAGGAAGGACGGGCTGTATCCGCCTTCGGGGCCCGGGATCGGGAACGCGGCGATCTTGCCCTCCAGGTCCGGCGCGGCCTCCAGGATCGCCTTGGGCGTCCAACTGCCGGAGATCGCCATCGCGACGGTGCCGTCGATGAAGTTGTCCTGGATATCGGTCTCCTTCCACGTGGTGGCGCCCGTGGTGGAGACGTCGTCTTCCAGTGCGAGGTCGGTGTAGTAGGAGATTCCTTCGCGTGCCGCGTCGCTGTCGATCCCGGAGGTCCACGTGCCGTCGGAGTCCTGCTCCGCGATCTCGCCGCCGGCGCCCCAGATGAACGGCAGCACGGAGTACTCGGCGTCGCCGGCGACGGGGAAGGCGGTCATGTCCTCCTTCTCCTCGGCGATCGTGGTCGCCGCTTCGCGCAGTTCTTCCCAGTTGGTGGGTTCTTCGAGGTCGAGTTCCTCGAACACGTCGGTGCGGTAGATGATGGATCGCACGCCGGCGTACCAGGGCAGGCCGTAGAGCCGCCCGTCGATCATGCCTGCCTCGGCAAGGCCTTGGGCATAGGCGTCGGTGTCGCCTGCGTGTTCGGTGAGGTCCGCCAGACCGCCGGCGTCGGCGAACTCCAGTGTCCAGGTGGTCCCGACTTCGGCGACGTCGGGGGTGGTGCCGCCGGCCATGGCGTTGACGAACTTGTTGTGGGCATCGGCCCACGGAACGAACTCGACGTTGACCTGTGCGCCGGTCTCCTCGGTGAACTGCTCACCGATGTCGTCGAAGTAGGCCGAGGCGTCGGGATTGGTGCCTTCCATGATCCAGACGTCGAGGGTGTCGCCCTCTCCGCCTGCGTTTTCGCCGCCGCAGCCCGTTGCGACCAGGGTTGTGGCCAGCGCGGCGGCGGACAGGACGTGTGTACGTTTCATCGGCGTTCTCCCGTCCGTTCACGCCCCCCAAAGGGTGTTGTAGGAAACTTACGCAAAAACCAGGTGACTGTGAAGCAAATCACGATAACGCGTGCGGATTCGCGGCCACCGGCATTGCGCACCCGAGTGAGACCGTACCGATACGGATACTCTCCGTCAGATATCACACGGCATCGATTTGATTCCGTTGACAAAGCTTGAGAGGAGCCGCTGCGGTTCGGCGGTGGAGCGGATCGACGGGGCTCGGCGGTGCAGTTCTCGGAACATCACCGTGATCTCTCTTCGGGCCAGGTGGGCGCCGAGGCAGAAGTGCGGTCCGGGGCCGCCGAAGCCCACGTGCGGGTTGGGGCTGCGGGTGATGTCGAAGGTGTCCGGGTCGTCGAAGACCGTCTCGTCGCGGTTGGCGGAGGCATAGTAGAGAACGACTTTGTCGCCCGCACGGTAGAGGTGCCCGTTCATCTCGTGGTCGCGGGTGACGGTCCGGCGCATCCATACCACGGGGGACGCGTAGCGGATGATCTCCTCGACCGCGGTGCCGGCGCGGGCCTCGAAGTCCGACCACCACAGGTCGCGCTGGTCGGGGTTGCGGGTGAGCAGCCGGAGCCCGTGGCTGATGGCGTTGCGGGTGGTCTCGTTGCCGGCGACCGCCAGCAGGATGAAGAAGGAGCCGAGTTCCCGGTCGGTCAGGCATTCTCCGTCGATATTGGCGTTGACCAGGGCGGAGGTGAGGTCGTCGGTGGGCTTTTCGCGGCGCTTCGCGGCCAGTTCGGCGAGCAGGTCCGCCAGTTCGGCGCCCGCGGTGAGCAGGCGGGTCACCGCGGTGTCGACATCGTTGCCGAGGTACTCGGGGTCATTGCCGGCGAGGACGGTGTTGGAGTTCTCGAAGACCATCCGGCGCCGGTCCTCGGGGATGCCCATCATCTCGCAGATGACGACGAGCGGCAGGCGTGCCGCGACCTCGGTGACGAAGTCGCAGGGCCCCGTGCGCACCAGGTCGTCCACGATCTGCTCGGCCTGCCGCTGAATGTCGCCCTCCAGCTTGGCGAGCATGCGCGGGGTGAAGCCGCGCGAGACGATGCGGCGCAACCGCGCGTGGCGGGGGTCGTCGAGGTTGATCATCGACCCGAAGAACTCGTTGAATTCCTGCGGCAGGTCCGGGATGGAGACGGCGCTCGGTTCGGAGGCGAAGACGTGCGGGGTGCGGCTGGCCTCCACCACGTCGGCGTGGCGGACCAGCGCGTAGAAGCCGGGTCCTGTCGGGATGGGGCCGAGGTCGGGTTCACCGAAGAACACGGGCTGATGCCGACGCAGGCGCGCAAAAGCCTCATGGCGCTCGCTGAGCGGTCGACCCCAGAATTTCATGGTGGAGAGGTTGATGTCGGCGATGTCGGCCGGAGCTTCCGCCCGTGCCGGCTGAGTCATGGGGCCGCCCCTTTCCAGCGCTGTGTCCTACCCCACCCCACCCTTTACACGGTGATCTTTCATGTCAAGTGACGTTGAAGTCAGTCAGTCAAGCCGGTCGCGATCCGCAGTGTCGAGATGAGCTCCGCGGGTTTGTAGACGGCCCGGCCGATGGCCGCGCAGAAGGCCGCCAGCATGTGCACCCGGACCATCGGGTCACCATTGGTGAAGCGTTCGGCGGTCTCCTCCTCACCGACCGAGTGCGCCTCCCAGGCCGTGACCACGGCGAACTCCACCTCCGGCGGCAGCATGTCGGCCGCCGTCGCGGCCACGGCCTCGCGCGAGTCCGCGGGCTTCCACGCCACCCCGGTCTCCTGCACTCGGCGGGTCAGGAAGGCGGCGAAGACCTTCAGCTCGGAAATGACGTCGGCGACCTTACTGCCGACATCGGCCACTGTCCGGTCCAGTCCGTCCCGGTCCTTGCGCACATAGGAGTCGATCAGCGTGATCGCGAGCTGCTTGATGCGGTCAGCGTCTTCTGTTGCAGGCATACCCCCATGATGCCCCGTGAACGGCCGCACCCGGAGGAGGCGGTTCCGGGCGCGGTGCTCCCGGTCGGCCCGCTCGCCTGACAGGCGGCGCGGGCGGTGTTCATTCAGCGGGCGGTTCGAAATCCAGCCGAAGCGGCATACGGGCATCGGTGCCGTCGAGCTTGACACCGAGGATCTGGTGCAGCTGGACCACGTTCTTCTCAAAGCCCAGGATGCATCCGGCCATGTAGAGCATCCACACCCGGGCGGTGCCCTCGCCCACTTCCTTGACCGCCGCGTCCCAGTTGCGCTGGAGGTTGTCGCACCAGTGCCGCAGTGTCAGCGCGTAGTGCTCCCGCAGGTTCTCCTGATGGCGGATTTCAAATCCCGCGTCGTTCATCTCCGTCTGCAGTACGCCGGGCCCCTCCAGCTCTCCGTCAGGGAAGACGTAGCGGTTGATCACCCCGTTGGGGCGGAACGGCGGCAGGTCGTTGCGCGGCCGCGTGATGCAGTGGTTGAGCAGCCGTCCGCCCGGCTTGAGCTTGGCGTACAGGGAGGAGAAGTAGCCCGAGAGGTTCTTGGCGCCGATGTGCTCGGTCAGACCGAGGGAGCTGACGCGGTCATAGACGCCGTCCGGTACGTCCCGGTAATCCATGTACCGCACTTCGGCCAGGTCGGAGAGGCCTTCCTGGGCGATCTTCTTGCTCGCCCATTCAGCCTGCTGCTTGGACAGGGTCACACCCAGCGCCTTGACCCCGTACTCGCGCGCCGCGTGCATGACCATGCCGCCCCAGCCGCATCCGACGTCCAGCAGCCGCATTCCCGGATGCAGGTCCAGCTTCCGGGCGACCAGGTCGTGCTTGTAGAACTGGGCGCGTTCCAACGCGGTGTCCCCATCCTCGAAGACAGCGCAAGTGTAGGTCATCGACGGCCCGAGGACCATCTCGTAGAAGGCGTTGGAGACGTCGTAGTGGTGGCTGATCACCTCGGCGTCACGGCTCTTGGAGTGCCGCACCCCCCGCCCGAACAGCCGCGACCGGCGCATCTCCTGCGGGGGCGGCGGAACGCGGTTGACGAACTTGACCCACCCGATGCTCTTGGCGATCGCGGCGAACTCCAACGGGGAAAACCGGCTGCCCTCGCTGAAGGCGACCCCCGACATCCGCTTGAGCGCGGTGTACATGTCGCCCTCAACATCGATGTGCCCTGACACATAGGCCCTGGTCAGCCCCAATGCACCGGGCGACTGGGCCAGGTAGTTGAGCGCCGCCGGGGTCCGCACGACCAGCGCCACGTCGCTGTCCGGGTCCCCTGCGGTGCTGCCGTCATAGGCGCGGAACCGAACGGGCGCGTCGGTACCGACGACACGTTCGAAGATCTCCGCAAGCCGCATGCTCGTTCCCTTCTCCCCGCACGCCGGCCCGCCCCTCCTGGCGGGCCGGCGTGTCACTTGCTACTGACGCACTTGGCGTAGAGGTCGAGGAGCCGACCGTCCGGGTCGTAGGCGCCCTTGAGGCGCCGATACCCCTCGCCGTTGTAGAGCCGCCAGAACTCCTCCTCCTCGTAGAAGACGTCGGAGTACAGCGACTTGTGTCCGCCCAACCGGGAGACCTCCTCCTCGACCAGCCGGTTGTGGTGGGCCCTGCGCTGCCCCGGCCGCATGGGCACCATGCCCCAGAAGCCGAAGTTGACGTAGAGCCGGTCCTGTTCAAGGGGGTAGAGGGGCCAGGGGTGGGCCTCTCCTGCCCCTGTGTCCGCCTTCTCCCGCAGCCGCAGCGGACACATCCAGATCGGGGTCATACCGATCTCCGCGTGGAAGAAGTCGAGGAACTCCGCGCCGCGTTCCACTGCGACCTCGATGTCTTGGATCAGCGGCTCCTGCTGGGGCCGCCCGCGGTAGTAGGCGAGCAGTCGGCTGAAGTCGGTGCGCCGGTCCAGTGCGACCAGCCTGCGGTAGACGTCGGACCGCTTCAGGGAGCGCGGCCAGAAGCGCCGAATCGCGGGATGCTGCACGCCGAACGCGCGGGAGCACCAGAACCAGTCGGTGTCCCAGCGCCACAGGTAGTCGTGGATGGTCAGGTAGTCGCCCGGCCCGGTGCCGGCATAGCGCGGGATGGAGGTGTAGTAGATGTCGTGACCGGTGTAGTCGCTGGTCCACGGAGCGGTGTCGACGAAGGCGGCCAGCGTCAGGTACAGCTCATCGGCGGCGAAGGCGACCCCGTCGACGAAGTCCACCCGCTCCCCGTCGTACTCGGCCTCGGCGCAGATCCGGGCGAACGCGTCCATGGCCTCCCCGGCGCTGCCGAAACGCAGGTGCCGCAGGTGCACATAGGGTTTGACCGGCTCCAGTTCGATGCGCAGCCGCAGACTGTAGCCGAGCGTTCCGTAGGAGTTCGGAAAGCCGTGGAAGAGCTCCCGGTGCTCGTTGTCGCGGCGGGCGACCACGGTATCGCCGGCCCCTGTGAGGATCTCGATCTCCTCCACCGACTCGTGCGGCAGCCCATTGCGGAACGAGGACGACTCGATCCCCAGGCCCGTGACGGCGCCGCCCAGCGTGATGGTCCGCAGCTGCGGGACCACCAGCGGCATCAACCCGTGTTCGAGCGTCGCGGCGACCAGGTCCTCATAGGTGGTCATCCCCCCGACCTCGGCGATCCGCTCCACTGGGTCGACCGAGAGCACTGACGTGAACGCGCTCACATCAAGCGTGCGCGTGGCCGCGGGATCGCGGAAACGGAACAGGTTGGAGGTGGGTTTGGCCAGGCGGACCGGGGCGTCCGCGGGCAGTTGCGCATAGTCGCGTCGAAGCCGCTGGACGGCCTCGACGTGATCGGCGAAGTCCCGCTGCAAAGGCTGACGACTCACGTTCACCCGCTTCTCACCCACTCCGGCGCCGCAGCGCCACCTTCGATCGCCTGCCCGAGACCGCCATGCGACACGACCTCGGACATCCTATGTCTACTTCTCGGTAATATCAGGCGGGCGCTCGATTCGACACTCCGGCCTGGTTTTCGGGCCGGCCGCCGCGCCCCTCCGGTCGGCGCCCGCATCCCATTGTGGTCCGCGAACCAGCTAACATCCAGGGCATTTCGAACATCTGTCTCAGCAGCCGATGGGTGCTCCGCTCCTTCAGGATCCGAATAGGATCATCTGACGTGCGCATCGCCCTCGTCGATTCCGGGATCGGAATGCTGTCCACCGCCGCCGCACTGCGTGCGGCCCGGCCGGACGCCGACCTGATCCTCTCCATGGACCCCGATCACATGCCCTGGGGGCCGCGTGCTCCCGAGGAGGTCATCGGACGCGCCCTTGCCGGGGCTCGCGCGGCCGCGGACGCCGGTCCCGATGCCGTGGTGGTTCCCTGCAACACCGCTTCGGTACACGGGCTCGCCGCGCTGCGGGAGGAGTTCGAACCGCAGATCCCGGTCATCGGCACGGTCCCGCCGATCAAACCGGCCGCCGCGCGGGGCGCCCCCATCGCCGTCTGGTCCACTGCGGCCACCTCCCGCAGCCGGTACCAGCACGACCTCATCGAGCGGTTCGCGCCCGATATCGACGTGGCAGCGGTAGCCTGCATCGGTCTGGCCGAGGCCGTGGAGTCGGCCGATCCCGCCGCCATCACCGACGCGGTCGACTACGCCGCGGCGCACACCCCCGCCGACGTCACCGGCATCGTCCTCGGCTGCACGCACTACGACCTGGTGAGCGAGGAGATCTCCGCGGCACTGGACCACCGGGCCTCGCTGTTCACCGCGGCCGAGGCCGTCGCCGCGCAGACGCTGCGCCGGCTGGACGCACGCCCCGCACCGGACTCGGCCCGCACCGGCACCGTCACCGTACTCGCCAGCGGCCGCCCCGCCACCCTTCCCCCGGCAGCCCTGCGCTACCCGGCCGGCGCCGCTCTCGCCCGCCCGGCCACGGAGACTCCTTCGTCGGCTAACCCCCGCTCCTGACCAGAGCCGCGCTGGTGAGGGTACGCACGAGAGCGCGGACTCCCGCGGTGTCGTTGTCGTGCAGCAGGGTCTCCAGCAGGGCCAGGGCCGCCTTCTGGTCACCGGGGACCCGGCGGATGTGCTGCCATTGGGCCTCGGCCGCGGAGTCGGTGAGCACCAGCGTCCTCCCCACATGGCCGAGTGCGTTGAGCAGCGGTGCGTCGCCGGGCCGCTGGATCAGCGCGGCGATGAGGAGATCGGCCTGGCGTTCGGGATCGACCTGATCCGGCGGCTCCTTCCGGAGCAGATCGAGCAGGACCTCCGGGGATGTCGGCAGGTGCAGGCTCGGGACGGCTGCGACCATGCCGCGCGCCTCCTTGAGATCGGCGGCCAGTTCGTCACCGCGCCGGATCCGGGACAGGGACCGCCGTGCGCGTCGGACGGCGCCGTCGGCCACCCACCGAGCACCGCGGGCCGCGGCGAGCCGGGCCGCGCTCAGCGACAGCTCCAGGCACGGTCGGTGGGAACCCACCCGTTCGCAGTAGCGCGACCAGGCCGTCAGTGTCACGCCGAGCCGCCAGTCGTTGGGCAGCGTCCCCTCGGCGGCGAGGTTCTCGGCGGCCTCAGCCCAGGCTCGGCGCAGGGCAGGATGGGCCTCAGCCTCCCTGACGTCGGGCAGAGCGGCCAGCGCCGCCGATCCCGCACGCTCCCCCGCGCGGGCGAGCCAGGCCAGCAGCCGGGCACGCTCGAACCTGATGCGCCGGTGGGCATTCGCGCGGGGAATGCCGGGCGGCCATGTGTTCAGCCCCATGGCCTCCAGGCGGTCCAGGGCTTTCAGCGCTTCGGTGTGGCGGTACTGGTGGCGGAGGGCTCGAACGTAGCCGAAACCGTAGTCGAAACTCACGGCGGTGCCTGCAGCACGCGCCTCCGCCGCCCGAACCTCCAGCACCGCCACCGCCTCGTCCGGCCGCTCGTCGTCGACCAGGATGTCGGCGCGGGTCGAAGCGAGCGCTTCCCAGGCCGGCGTCCCCGGACGCGTATGCACCAGGGATTCGGTGAGCAGCGTCGCCCGGTCGACCACGTATCCGGGGCCGTCGATGTTGGCGTAGCAGTTCAGCACGTTCTCGGCCGCACATGCGGCCGGCGGGCACCCCGCCCCCTCGCCGTGGGGGGCGTGCGCCGCCCACAGCCGCGCCATGGCCTCGGGAAGGACGGTTTCCCCTTCGGCGCGGTCACCGACCCGGGCGGCGATCGGCCAGTGCGCGAGGAACGCGCCCATCCATGTCGGCCCGCCCATGCCGCGCGCCGCACCGCCGAGCTTGGCCACCGTGCTCGCGATGCGTGCGGTGTCTCCCTCGGCCGCCAGTTGCGGCATGCGCACAACGGCATCGGCCAGTTCCCCCTGCCCGCCGTCCCGGAGTTCCTGAGCGGCCTGTGCCACCCACGTCCACAGAGTCATCGGCGCCCCTCCTCACATCCGCGACCGAGCGTAGCAATTCGATTACTATCACGTAGTGGAAAAGCGAAAAGTCCCGTGCGGCAGTACCGATAGACTCGGTTCGCCGGAGGTGAAAGAGCCGCACACCCGATGGCGCCGACACCAATGCGGGGATGGGAGCGCGACGGTATGGGATGGCGAGACCGGTTCGGACTTCGCAAAGCGAAGCGGCACGGCAAGGCGCGCTTTGATCGCGCCGCAGAGAACTCCGACATCAAAGCCCTGATCGAGTTCGCCAAGAGCAGGGTCGGCGTGGAATTCTTCGTCGAACCCGAGACCTTTGCCACCAGTACGACCGCTGTCGCCGTGGCCACCGACGGCGAATGGATCCGGCGCCGGGTGGGATCGCCCGAAGTGATCAAGCGGGTCGCCCGTAAGCTCGCGGCCCCCGTCTACGATGTGCATGCCGTGGGCTACCCCAGGCGCATGCGCGAGTGGACCGCGCGGAACAAGCGCGGCCTGTCCATGGACGACTGAACACACCTGGGGATCAGCGGGGACGGCCCGCTGCGAATCGAACCAAGGAAGCTGCACCCGCATGAGCACCCCGAACAAGAACGGCATGCCCTCATGGCTGCCCCGGGCCATGCTCCTCGCCGGGTGGACGGTGATCGCCTTCGGCGTCGCGGGATGGCTGTTCCTGCAGCTCCGCAGCCTGCTCATCCTCCTGCTCATCTCCCTGTTCCTCGCGCTCGCCCTGGAGCCCGCGGTGAACTGGCTGAGCAGGCACCGGTGGCCACGGGGCCTGGCGACCGGTGCGGTCATGCTGGCCGGGCTGGTCGCCGTGGTGCTGTTCTTCTCCGTCCTGGGATCGATGCTGGTCGGTCAGATCCTGGAGTTCATCAACCAGGTGCCCGCCATGAGCCGCGGCTTGCTGAGCTGGGTCAACGACACCTTCAACACATCCTTCTCACCCAACACCCTGCTCAGCGAGATCACCGACGCCACCGGCCTGATCGACCAGTACGCCTCCAGCGTCGCCGAGAACGCCTGGGGCGCGGGGACCACGTTGCTCGTCCTGCTGTTCAACGGGTTGACGATCGCGCTGTTCACCTACTATCTGACCGCTGACGGCCCGCGCTTCCGCCGCACCATCTGCTCGGTCCTTCCGCCCCGCACCCAGCGGGAGGTGCTGCGTGCCTGGGAAATCGCGATCGACAAAACGGGCGGCTACATCTACTCGCGTGCACTGCTCGCGCTGGTGGCCACGCTCGCGCACTACCTGGCGCTGATCGTTCTGGACATCCACTACGCGTTCGCGCTGGCCCTGTGGGTGGGGGTGTTCTCACAGTTCATCCCCACCGTCGGCACCTACATCGGCGGAGCGCTCCCGGTCCTGGTGGCGCTACTCCAGGGACCGTGGCCTGCGCTGTGGATCCTCATCTTCATCACGCTCTACCAGCAGTTCGAGAATTACGTGCTGCATCCGAGGATCACAGCGCGCACGCTGGACATGCACCCGGCCGTAGCGTTCGGATCGGTCATCGCCGGCGCCGCCATCCTCGGCGCCCCCGGGGCGCTGCTGGCGCTGCCCGCCGGGGCGAGTATGCAGGCGTTTCTGAGCATCTACATCAAGCGCTACACGGTGGCCCAGCACCCCCTGCTCGATCCCCGCGAGGAGCAGGACAACGGAAGCGGAAAAAGCGAGGACGGGAAACGCCCAAAGGCCCCCTCTGCCAAAGAACGGGCACCGCGCAAGAAGAACCGCGGCGATTCACCGGGCGGGAGCTCCTGACCACCGAATGAAAGAAGGCAACGTATCGCACAATGGCCGTGCGCACCAGGGATCCCGCCGGACAGTACCGGCCGTGCGCACGTCTTTGGCCGTTAATGACGACAGTTTGTAGGAACTCCTTCAGCCAACCGGTTCCCTACAAAGGGGTTTCCATCGCATACTCGCCTGGGAGGGGGACTGAAAGATGAAGCAGGATCTCACCGCTCTGTGCTGCGAGTGCGGCGCGAGCCGCCAGGTCAGCGCCTATCGCGGCATCGGCGAAGCGCAATCCGCCTACGGGCTCGCACGGTGCGTGGTCTGGCGGATGTGCCGACCCTGCGGTCATCGCACTTACCACGCCTACCTGCGCGGCGACGACGACCGCGACGAACTCGAAGACGCCCTCAAACTCGACGATGCCCTTGCCGCCGAAGCCCTCGACGAGGAGATCGAGCAGTTACGGCTGTGCGGAATCGACATCGGCCACGCTCCGGTACCCGCCATCTGGGACGGTCAGCCTGTGGGAATGGTCACCCAGCGGCTCACCGACCTTTCCTATGCCATCGTCCTCGACCCCGGCTCCTCGGTGGTCGCGCGGCTCAAGCTCATCGACCTGATGTGGAACGAACTGTCCATCGGCGAGAACGACGACCGCTGGTACATCCAGCCTGCGGACGACGACCGCCCCGGCTATGCCGTCCGGCTCTTCGGCTACCGCGTGCGCCGCTGACTCACGGGCGTGCGCACCTCACCCGGCGACGGGTGCCGCTGCAAGGCGCCGCAGCGCGGCCCGGGCCACTTCCGGATCGGCCGTACCCCAGTAGGGCGGCAGAGATGAGCGCAGGAATCCGCCGTAGCGTGCGGTGGCCAGCCGGGGATCGAGCACCGCGACCACACCCCGATCGGACATGGACCGCAGCAGCCGTCCGGTGCCCTGGGCGAGCAGCAGTGCTGCGTGGGTGGCGGCCACCGCCATGAACCCGTTGCCGCCGCGTGCGCCCACCGAGCGCTGACGCGCCGAGGCCAGCGGGTCGTCGGGCCGCGGGAACGGGATCCGGTCCACGATGACCAGCTGCAGCGAAGGCCCCGGAACGTCCACTCCCTGCCACAGCGACAAGGTTCCGAACAGGCAGGACGGCTCGTCCTCGGCGAACTCGGCGACCAGTCGGCCGGTGGAGTCGTCACCCTGGCACAAGATCGGCACCTGCAACCGTTCCCGCAGTTCATCGGTGGCCTGCGTGGCGGCGCGCATCGAGGAGAACAGGCCGAGCGTGCGACCACCCGCGGCCTCGACCAGACCGGCGATCTCATCGATGTATCGGGGGTCCAGGCCGTCGCGGCCGGGCGGCGGCAGGTGCCGGGCGACGTAGAGGATTCCGCTGCGCGCATGGTCGAAAGGCGAACCGACGTCCACCCCGCGCCAGCGCGGCTCCCCCTCCGCGGTGGCGGAGTCATCGGCCGCCGCCTTCTCCGGCGGGGGAGCAGCCCCCGGCCCCGCGGATCCGTCCGTGGTCTCGCGTCCCAGCCCCCACTGCATGGCCAGCGCGGTGAACGAACCGCCCAGCGCCAGGGTCGCCGATGTCAGAACGGTGGTGCGGTCGCCGAACAGCTTCTCCCGGAGCAGCCCGCTGACGGCCAGCGGGGCCACGTGCAGGGTCGGCGCCTGCCCGGCTCCCTTGGCCAGCCAGACGACATCGCCGCGATCGCGCAGCGGTGGTTCGAACGACTCCAGGATCCGCACGGCATCGTCATGCACCTCTTCCAGAGCGGCCAGTGCGCGCTTGCGCGACGTGGCGGTGTCGGGGTCGTTCTCGCCACCGGTGGACTTCACCGCCGTGAGGCAGGCGTGCGCGGCGTCGCGGACACTCGCCACGGCTCCGGCCAGGCCTTCGGGGATGTGGTCGATGCGGCCGGCCTCGGTCTCGGTGAACATCAGCGCCAGACCATCGGCGGCCTCGCCCAGCCGCTCGGTGATGTCGGCCTCGCACAACCGTGCCGCACGCTTGGCCGCCGTGGTTACGGCACGCTCGCTGAGGGCGCCCGTGGCCACGGAAGTCACCCGGTCGACGAGTTCATGGGCCTCGTCGACCATCAGTACCCGATGCTCGGGCAGCAGCTGGTAGCCCTGCATGGCGCCGATGGCCAGCATGGCGTGGTTGGTGACGACGATGTCCGCGCCTCCGGCGTCGGCGCGGGCCTGCTCGGCGAAGCATTCCTGGCCGAAGGGGCAGGCGGCCGCGCCCATGCACTCGTTCGCGGAGACGGAGACCTGCCGCCAGGCGAGGTCGCTGACACCGGGGGCGAGTTCGTCGCGGTCGCCGGTGACCGTCTCCTCGGCCCATTCGTGCAGCCGCTTCACCTGCCGCCCCAGTGACGAGAGCTGGCGCGGGTCGAACAGCTCGACCTCGTCGGGTTCGGTGTCGGCCGCGTTCTGCAGCCGGTGCCGGCACAGGTAGTTGCGCCGTCCTTTGAGGATGGCGAAGGTCGGCTCGCGCTTGAGCAGTGGTGTCAGCGCCGCGGCCAGCCGGGGCAGGTCGCGGTCGATGAGCTGACGCTGCAGTGCGATGGTGGCGGTGGAGACCACGACCGTGGTGTCCTCGGCTATGGCATGGCGGATCGCGGGCACGAGGTAGGCCAGCGACTTTCCGGTACCGGTGCCGGCTTGGACGACCAGGTGCTCCTCGGCGTCGATCGCGGCGCTCACTGCCTCGGCCATGGTGACCTGGCCGGCTCGGCGGGAACCGCCGAGCGCGCGTACCGCGGCATCCAGCAGGGTTTCGACGTCGGGAAGTTCAGTCACGGATGCGACAGTACCGCGCCGGGGTGTTCCGTGCGTCCGCCGTGCTCGTATTTCCGCGTTGAATGCGGATCCCGGTAGAAAGTCCACGATCGACGGGCTCATTCTCTGGTGGACGCGGGTGGACTCAAACCGAACACCTGGCAGAGGTTTGAGCGGCTCGATTCCGCTTGGAAACAGGCGAAACTCGGTATCGGCGATGAGGCGGTGGACGCCCCCGAAGGCGAGCCTGGTGTCGTCACAACCCCAAGGAGACGAACTAGAACACCGTTGACGGAGAGTGAAGTGGACTCTATCCGAACTGCCCGGATGAGCGGCGAGAGCGTGGTGTCGATCTCACGGCGGTTCGGCGTCCACCGGATGACAGTGTGGACGCACACGAAGGATCTGATCACATAACTCCTCCGCGCTTGATTCAGGCGGTCTGGACGCGCATCTGCCGGTAGTGGCCAGGGGTCACGCCGACGTACTGACGGAACAAGCGGGTGGCATGGGAGCGAGAGTGCCAGCCCACCTTGTGCATCGCGGTCGTAACGGTCAGATCGGTCTCTCGCAGGTACTTTGCCAGCTGTTCGGCACGGAGCATCGTCAGGAACGCCAGCGGAGTCTTCCCATACGCCTCGACGAACACGCTGCTCAATCGTGACGGCGACAGATGCACCTCGGCCGCAATCTCCTCCAGCGTCCACCGCCGTTCGGGATGCTCACGCAGGAGATCAGCAGCCCGCCGAACCTCGACCCGCAACGGCGCGAAGCGGCGATCCCTCGGCAACGTGGGCCGGATATGCGCACGCTGGGAGGGCGATATCCGCACCGGGGACACCTTGATGAACGGGGCGATCACATACGCGATCTGGAACCACAGCGCCTGCATCCGCAGGTAGTGCCGCACAAAATTCCCATCCACGCTCAGCGCGACCAGCTCGTCCAGCCACGGCATCAACATGCCCACCCGATCTTCCCCGAGCCGGAGTATCTGCGCAGGCTCGGAGTAGATCGTCTCCGCGAACCCTTGAGCGTCGAGCCGGTCTTCGAGGAATCCGGCGTACTGCCAGCGCACCTGGTCGAGCATGTAGTCGGTGTCGGCGTAGACCGTGGTGGCGGTGATGTGTCCCTCGGGTTCGGACCCGCAGAGCACGTTGGCTCCGAGCAAGATCACATCACCGGGTTTGACGGGTTTCTGTCCGAACTCAGAGAAGAGGATTGCGGATCCGTCGCGGACGACGATGATCTTCACGCAGTCATACGCCACCGGGCCGACAGGTCGATGAACTACCCGTGACCGGGCCACGATGGGCGCATATGGCCGTGGTTCCGGCTTGTCCAGCCTCGTGTGTGAGGGGCAGTCGGCGTGTAGGCCAGGTCGACCCGCCCCCATCGCTCATCGAGGACTTCCGGGAGAGACCTCGGTGGCGAGGACGCCGTAGATGAGCGTGTCCGTCCACTCGCCCTTGTTCCACCAGTCCTGTCGCAGGTGCGCTTCGTGCTGCATCCCGGCGCGCTGTGCGAGTCGCGCGGAAGCCTCGTTGCGAGCATCCATCTGCGCTGCGACACGGTGGAGGCTGTACTGCTCGAATCCCAGGGTGAGCACCGTTCGTACGGCTTCTGTCGCAAGCCCTCGCCCACTGTGCGCGGGGTCGAGCACCCAGCCGATCTCGGCTACACGGCGTTTAATATCGGTCAGCCACAGTTGCACATCGCCGATGACCGCACCCTCATGCTCGATGACCAGCGCAAGAGCGGTACTCGCGCCGTTGAGGCCGGTCTTCGTCATCCGCTCGCTGACGTGACGCGAAGCGTCAGTCTCCGACCACGGTTCGTCGAGCAGATAGCGGGCGACGTCGGCACGACAGTAGATGCGCTGCAATGCTGGTGCGTCGGCGTGCTGGTGCAGCCTCAACCGTAGCCGCTCGGTCTGCACGGGAACCGGTGTGATCGGTTTGAGATCGAGGAGGTAGTGCATCAGGACGACCTCCTGACCCGAGGGAGCCACATCGCGGGTCGCCTCCCCTTGGATAAAACCCGCCCGTTCGAGCACCCGCTGAGACGCCTTATTCTCAGGCACAGTACGAGCCACGAGCCGAGTGAAGCCGCTGCGCCGAGCGAGTTCGACAGCGAGAGCGAGCGCACCCGCGGCCAGCCCTTTGCCTCGATGGTTGGGGTGCATCCAGAAACCGGCCTCCACGGAACCCTCCGATGCTCCGAACAGCACCAGACTGCCTGTGAAGGCATCAGTGGCGGGGTCGGCGATTGTCAACACCGCAAGGTCGCCGCGCTCCAGGCCCTCGCGGATCGCCCCCTCGATCAGCGCGACCACTGACGCCTCGGTGTACTCCGGCTCCGGAAGGTGCGCGTGCTGACGCACCGCCGGGTCGGACGCGCCGGAGGCATACGCGCTCGCGTCGACCGAGCGCATCGTGCGCAGCACCGCATGGTCGCTGCGAAGTGGGAGAAGGCCGACATCCAACATACAACAAAACTAACATATTTCGGATAGAGTGGTGGGCATGAGCTACTGGGAGCACCGCAAGCCCGTCCGCAGGACGCGGGCCGTGGACGTGCGCGACGTCGCCCGCGTCGCCGTCGAGTTGCTGGATGAGGGCGGTCTGCGTGCGCTCACCATCCGCGCCGTTGCACTTCGGCTGGACGTCGCGCCCGCAAGCTTGTACTCCAGGGTCACGACGGTCGACGACTTGTTCGACCTCGCACTCGACGAAGCGCTCGGGAACGACGTGCAAGTACAGGAAGCCAGGGAGCACTCGGAGCTGCACGCCTTGATGCTTGCCTACTACCACCACCTCGTCCGGCACCCCTGGGCCTGCCAAGTCATCGCCATGCGCGCACCCCGAGGGCCCAACTATCTGCTCCTCTCCGAGCGCATGTGCGTCCTGCTCGGTGAGCGTGGCTCGACAGACCCGCTCGGTGATGCCTACGTTCTCTCGAACTTCATCATCGGGAGCGCGACCACGACCCCGACGGCGGGTCATGAGCGAGAGGCGGCTGTCGACAGCGAGGTCGCCCCGCTCTACGCATCACTCCACGCGGCGCACGAGGTAGACACCGAAGCCATCATCAGCGGGGGCCTTGACGCCCTGCTTTGTCGGTGACTGCCCTCTCTAGAGGAGGCGATGTCGACTGACGTGAGGAACGCTGCGGCTCTGGAGGGCCCCGTTAGCAGGTTCCGTGAGACGTCGGAGTCGGGCGAGAGCGACCTGTGCTGCTCGGTGTTCGGCGGCTTGCTCGGGGTTGCGGATTGTCTTGGCATCTCCCAGTGGCGCTGGGTCACTGATGTCGTAGCGGTGTCGGTACAGCGCAACGGCGGCCGCTTCGTTCTCCCATCGTGTTCGGGCTCTCGGCTGCGCCGTTGGCGTGCCAAGTCGCGAGAGCCACGCGGTACCGGCGTCCTGTGCTTCTTGGACGAGTCGCCGGGCGGCAGCCTCGATGAGGGTCTGCCGCGTAACGAGCGCCGTGTGCATGTCGCCGGTGATGGGCTCGGCAGGCGTCGCGATGAGCCCGGCGACCCGTGGTCTGCGGTTCTTGCCCGGTGCCAGTTGGCTGGTGGCTTGGTCGAGCATGGTCGCCAGTTGGGCGGCGGGGTCGATCTGCTCGTCGCCGGGCGTCAGGCGGGGCGCGAGCGCGTTCAGCGCGACGGCGGCGAGGTGTCCGGCGGCTTCGTGTCGGGCGAGCGCTGCTTCGAGGCGTTCGTAGTAGGGGCTGGTGAACACGTCGTCGGCCACATCCTCGGCGAAGGGTGCGATGTCGAGCAGGGTCGCCCAGCGGTCGATCTGGGTTTCGCGGGCGAGCACGTCGTACTCGTCCATCAGCGTGGACAACGAGGCGTGGCGGTCGACCTCGAGTTTCAGCGTCTCGGTGGCCGACAGGTCAGCGTCGCTGCGCCCCAGGACTTCGGCCAGGCGGTCGAGAAGCGTCAGCGGCCCCCGCTGGTCGAGATGCGGCTCGACCTCGTGCGGGTCGGGCACCATCACGTAGGCATGGTTGGAGTGCTTGCCGCGTGTCATCGTCACGTAGAACAACTCTCGCGACGAGGCCTCGGGATCGACAAGTGCGTGCGCGGTATCGACGCTGGCTCCTTGGGCGCGGTGAACCGTGGAGGCGTAGCCGAGTTCGAGTTCCTCGCGCACGTACTTCGCAGGCAAGACGAGAGCCTTGCCGTGAGGCTGGTCGCCGCGCCCCAGCCGCCGCACGGCGAGCGAGCCATCGTCGTAGCGGTGAGTGACTTGCCAACGGTCGCCGTTCTTAACCCACGTTCTGCCGATCGACAGGCGACGCTCGTTGAGCCGGGTAACGACGAGATCGCCGACGCCTGCGGTAGTGCCGTCGTGCAGACGCAGGCCATCGGCCTCAACCTGTCCGGATTCAATCAGGTCAGTGCGGGCTCGTTCGTTGAGTTGGGCGACCATCTCGCCGGTGCCCGCGATCATCAGCGTGCGCAGGCCTTCGTCGCGGTCGGTGCGCCATGCCTCGTAGATCGCATTGAGCATCGTCTCGGCGTCACCGTCGAGCAGTCTGCCCCGCTCGTCGTATTCGTCGAGCGCATCAGTGCTTCCGTGCCGCAGGCCCAAGCTGGCAGTCTTCTCCCACTCGTTGGCGAAGCGTCGGACATCGGTGAGTTCGGGAACCTGATCGCGGTGGCGCACGAGCATCCCGAACGCCCCGCCCGTCTCGACGGCACTCAGCTGCGCCCAATCCCCGATGAGCACGACCTTGGCTCCGACCTCGGCAGCGTGCTCGGCGATGCGATCGAGCGCGAGCGTTCCTGCGAGGGAGGACTCGTCCACGAGCACGAGCTGCCCGGCTTCGAGGTTCCAGCGCCCTTTGGCGTGTTCGTAGAGGAACTTCGCTGTGTTCTCCGCCCGCACGCCGAGCGAGTCGCCGAGCACTTCGGCGGCAGCTGCTGACGGCGCGAGGCCGATCACCGAGTCGCGGCCATGCGCGGCTGTCCACGCCCGGTGCAGGGCACGTAGAGCGGTGGTCTTGCCGGAACCGGCGGGGCCGACGAGTAGATCGAGGGTCAGTCCGGAGCGGGCGATGCAGGTGATTGCGACGGCCTGGTCGGGGTCGAGCCGTACGCCCCTGATCTTGCGGGAGGTGTGGCGCGCGACGAGTCGCGCTGTCAGTGCTGGCCCGCTGGTGTGCTGGCTGTGCGCGAGGAGCCGCTGCTCGGCGTCAAGGATGTCTTGGCTGGAGTATGCGATCTGATCGACCGGCTGGAACCTGTTGCCCTCGCCCTCGACGTAGTGGGCTGGCACGGCCCGGCCGTAGTCCGGGGTGAGCCGGAGCGATTCGGCTTCGGCGAGCGCGACGATCTGATCAAGCACCCGGATCCGGTCGTCGGTGGTTGCGAACCGGACGCCCATAATTTGCCGCATCGTCTCGGCGTGCAGGTTCCATCGCCCCCAGGTTGCACGCCGATTCGCTACCTCCATCAGCACAACGGATGCGAGATCCTCGATCTGCTCCAGACCAAGATCGTCCGCGCGCAGTCGGGCTTCGGTCGCACCCCGGTCGAGCAGGTGTTGCGCCCAGGTGGGTGCGTCATGGCCGAGCACGACCTCGGCACGCTCCCGCCAGTCGGCGGTGAGGTCGGCCAGCGAGTGCAGTTCCTTCTCGGGCCTCGTCTCCAAGGTCGCCTGCTGGCGGAGCTTCGCAATCGTCGCCGCCGAAGGTTGCCGCCCGTGCTCGGAGACGTACTGCTCGATCAGCCGGTTCTTGACCTGCTCGATACCCTCTGCACCGTCGCTGCCGCCGGGCGTGCGACGCGAGAACTCCGCGATCAACGCGGCCGGAACGCCCTCAATCTCCCACCCCGTGTTGCGGTCTTTGCCCCGGTCGACGGGCACCCACGTCACGCCGAGCAGCCGCGCGGTGTGGTCGGTGACAAAGGCGTTATAGGACTCCGAGAGAGCGACAGCCGCCTTGTGCAGGCGGCGCGAATCGAGGGTCCGCCAGCGTCCGTCGTCGCCCTGCACCTTGTTAGACACGACTACATGGGTATGTAGTTGCGGGTCGGCGGCTCTGCTGTCGTAGTGGTCGAAAGCGGTGGCGATCACACCCATGATCGGCATCTGCGCGATACCACCCGCACCGACACGGGTTGCGGCGACGCGATCTTCCAGCAACGCGATCGTGTCGCGCATCGCGGCGTGATGCGCCTGCGCAATGAGCGCTTGTGTGCCCGCGTCGGCCACGCCCCAGATCGCACTGACCGACTTCGGTGGTGAGAACGTCAGGTCGAAACCTGCAACCGCGGTGCGCGGCTTCTTCGCAACCTCTTCCTCACGGATGCGCTGCACCGCCTCTACTCGTGCCTCGCCCCGCAAGTCGGGGTCGAGTCGTGCAACGCGGGTCGCAATCCGCTCGCGTGGGGGTTGCAACGAGGGGAACCTCTTGCCGAGCTTCTCCCCGGTGACCGGGTGGATGCCGTCACCGAGCAATCGGGCCAGGTGTTCCTCGGTCACTGTGTCGCCCTCGGCCAACGCTGGCGTGCGTCCGTCGTCGAGGCTCATCAGGCCGGTGCCGACCCACGTTCCGGGCGGGTTCCCGGTCTCGGTGTAGTACCGGGTCAGCGGGCTGCTCATCTCGCGGTCGCCGTCACCGACAACGACTGATTTCAGCAGGTATTCGTAGCCCTTGCCTGACGACATGACTCGGATGGTCATCACCATGACCGCCCCTCCCCGAGACCGTCACGGGAAGGGCGGTCTCGGGGGTCAGGTGCGCGCGCAGCGCGCGGCTCGCACTCCTAGTGCCAGACGTGTGGAGGGCTGAAGCAGGCCGCTACTGGCACCGCGCATCACGCGCTGGTGAGCGAACGAACGAAGACCTGATAGGCGCGCATGGCGAACTATTTATCACAGGTGTGATAGTTTGGAGCTATGGCTCATCTTGATGTCGCCTCGGTGGCGTACACGCTGGCGGATGGTCGCCCGCTGCTACGCGACGTCTCGCTCAGCCTGGGGGCGGGTGAGCGGGTCGCCGTGATCGGCGCGAACGGCGCTGGAAAGAGCACACTGCTTCGGATCGTCACGGGCGAACTCTCACCGGACTCCGGCGCGGTGACTCGTGGCGGCAGTTTGGGCGTGATGCGTCAGTTCGTCACGGGCGCGACGGTCAGCGAGTTGCTGCTGTCGGTCGCGCAGCCTGTGATCCGCGATGCCGCCGCACATCTCGCTCGCTCTGAGGTCGTGATGAAAGAGCAGGGCACTACCCAGTCGCAGATGGCGTACGCGGCGGCTGTCGCCGCATGGGGCGAGGTGGGCGGCTATGACACCGAGGTGTTGTGGGATGTCTGCACGGTCGCCGCACTCGGAGTGCCGTTCGAGCGGTGTCGCGACCGGTCGTTGTCGACGTTATCGGGTGGTGAGCAGAAGCGGCTTGCGCTGGAGGCGCTGCTGCGCGGCCCGGATGATCTGGTGCTGTTGGATGAGCCGGACAACTCGCTGGACGTGCCGGGCAAACGCTGGTTGGAAGAGCAGTTGCGCGCGACGGACAAGGGCGTGCTGTATGTGAGTCACGACCGTGAGCTGCTGGCACGGACCGCGACCTCGATCGTGACACTGGAGCTCGGTGCGGCGGGCAACACCGCGTGGACGCATCCGGGCGGATTCGACACCTACCACCGCGCGCGGGAGCAGCGGTTCGAGCGGTTGGACGAGCTGCGCCGCCGCTGGGACGAAGAGCACGCGAAGCTGCGCTCGCTCATGCTCATGTACAAGCAGAAGGCCGCTTACAACTCTGACATGGCCTCCCGGTATCGGGCAGCGCAGACCCGGCTGACGCGGTTCGAGGAGGCCGGGCCTCCAGAGGAGCAGCCTCGCGAGCAGCGCCTTCAGATGCGGTTGCGCGGGGGGCGCACCGGGAAGCGGGTGTTGACCTGCGAGGCGCTGGAGCTGACGGGTCTGATGCGTGCGTTCGATTTCGAGGCGTACTTCGGTGATCGGGTCGCGGTGCTCGGCTCGAACGGGTCGGGCAAGTCGCACTTCTTGCGCCTGCTCGCGGCCGGGGGCACCGACCCTGCCCCGGGGCAGGAGCCCGTGACCGACGCGAGGATCGAACCCGTGCCGCACCGGGGAGCAGCACGGCTCGGTGCGAGGGTTCGGCCGGGATGGTTCGCTCAGAATCGCAGCCGCCCCGACCTCGCGGGCCGTGCACTGCTGGACATCCTGCACCGCGGTGATGAGCACCGCACCGGCCTTCCCCGAGAGGACGCCTCGCGGGTGCTTGCCCGCTACGAACTGGCGACGTCCGCCGAACAGCACTTCGACTCGCTTTCAGGAGGACAGCAGGCGAGGTTCCAGGTGCTGCTGCTGGAACTCGGTGGGGCGACGATGCTGCTGTTGGACGAGCCGACCGACAACCTCGACCTCGTCTCCGCCGCAGCCCTCCAGCACGCGCTCGGGGCGTTCGAGGGCACGGCGCTCGCCGTGACGCACGATCGTTGGTTCGCACGTGACTTCGATCGTTTCCTCATCTTCGGAGCCGACGGGGACGTCTACGAGAGCAGCGAGCCCGTGTGGGACGAAGCCCGCGTCACCAGGGAGAGGAAGTAGGAGTCATGCCAGCACGGATCGATCCGGAGGAACGGCGTCAGCAGGTGATCGAGGCGGCGTTCCGCCTCGTGGTGGCCGAGGGCATCGAGGGTGTGTCGCTGCGGAAGGTGGCCGATGAGTCCGGTCTGAACATCGGCTCGGTGCGGCACTACTTCGACGGACATCACGATCTGCTCACCGCCGCGGCGGAGGAGGCGGGCGCCCGGATGGGTCGCCGTCTCGCTGCCCATGCGGCCGAAGGACTGCGCGGGCTCACCGGTGAGGCGGCACTCGACGCCCTGCAAGCCCTGGTCGAGGCGGTCATGCCGGTCGATGAGCCGCGTCGTGACGAGGCGATCGTGGTGGTCGAACTGATCATGGCGTCCCGGACCATGCCGGTGTTCCGCGCAATGTCCGCGCGCATGGCCGCCGACCTCGCTGCTGTCTTACGCGAAGCGCTCGACTTCCTCGACGTGCCTGACGTTGACCTCGCTGCGGCGCAGCTCGCCGCCGTGATCGGCGGGCTGACGCTGGACACCGTGACGCCGCACGGCGATCTGAGCGTCGAACGCATGCGAGCCGTCCTACGGGCGCATCTGCGGATGCTGCTCGCGAAAGCGTGTCCTGGGTGATGCGTATGCCTGCGTGGTTGTTCACACTGCTGGCCGCTGCGTTCGTGCTCTACACCGACGACTACGTGATCGCCGGGATCCTGCCTGAACTCGCGGCCGATCTGGGGGTCGCCGAGGGACAGGCCGGACAACTGGTCACCGTGTTCTCCCTGAGCGTCGCCATTGCTGCACCGGTCGCGGCAGTCGTTCTCGCGGCGGTGCCACGGCGGAGACTGTTCACGACCGCGTTGCTTGCCTTCATCGCCGCGAACGTCGCCGCCGCGGCCACTGATTCGTTTGCGGTGTTGACGGTGCTGCGCGTTGCCGCTGCGTTGGCGGCAGCGGCGATGACTCCGGCACTGTTCGCGTTCACCGCCCGCCACGCACCAACGCAGAAGGTCGGCAGGTACCTCGCCATCGTCTCTCTCGGCGTCACGGGATCAATCGCAGCCGGAGTGCCGCTTGGCACCTGGATCGGCGGTGTCCTCGGCTGGCGAGCGACCTTCGCGACGATGGCCATCGCAGGGGCTCTCGTCCTCGTCCTCGTGCTCAGCACGCTGCCCCGCTCCGAGGGAACCGACGACACTCCACGGCTGGCCGAGCAGTTCCGCATCCTGCGGCGAGCTCCGATCTCACTCGGATTGATGGCGAATTGCCTGCTCATGACCGGCTCGATGATGATGCTCACCTACCTCGCCCCCTACCTGGCCGAGACCACTACAGCAGGCATCGAGGAACGCGCACTCGCCTTCAGCCTGTCCGGGATCGCCGGCATCGTGGGCATCTGGCTCGGTGGGATCGCTACCGACCGCCTCGGTGCGGATCGAACCCTGCTGATCGGTATCGGCACGATCGTTGCCACGATGATCGTCCTCTGGGTGCTCTGGACAGCCAGACCCGCTCCACTGCCGCTCGTGCTGGTCGTCGCGACGCTGTGGGGCGGTATGGCGTTCTGGAACTCCCCGGCAATCCAAGCCCGCCTGCATCACCTCGCCGGTCCGGTCTCCGGGCAAGCGCTGGCGCTGAACACTTCCGGCACCTACCTCGGAGTGTCCATAGGAGCTGCGACAGGAGGCAGCATCCTCTCCGTCGCAGGGGTGGGCGCGCTTCCCCTTACGGCAGCAGGCTTCGCCGTTTCGGCGCTTCTATTGTTGGCATTTGTTTCCCGAAGCAAGCTCGTCCCTGTACCGGCAGCCGATGATGATTAGGCCATGCCGTGCAGTTCTTTCGCCCGCTTACGGCGCGCACTCAGGCGGTGCACCGTCCTGTGGGGCCGGTGGCCTATGACTGTGTGAAGGTCATCGTCGTCCGCGACGGTTCCGCATTTGTGTTCAGTGAATTCGGTCGGCAGCCGGTCAAGTCCGGTGATGTGATCTTGCTGGGCGCAAACGTGCTGGCAGGATCGGAGCCTGAGGGACACATCACCGTGACCACGATCTATCTCGACACTGACTATGTGCTCGACCAGGTGCGCTGGCAATACGCTGCATTCCTGCACGACCGGCTTGACGCGCGAGGGCTCGCAGAGACGATCTATACCGAACCCTCGCAGTTGCTCCGACTCGGCGAGGATCGGGCCGGGATGATGATGCCGTGGCTGGATGAGTTGGTGGCACTTAGCGTCGATGGCGACTTCGTGAGCCACTACTACCGGATGCAGGCGCTGTGGTTCCAAATCGCATACGTCATCGCCCCGTTTGTCAAAGTCTCGCCTGTGCGCATTTCACCCTCGCAGCGTGCGCATATCCGGCCCACGTTGCCTAGGGATCGTCGCTTTACACCGTTGCGCATTGAAGTTCGGAGGGCCGCTGCCTTGCTGCGGGAGTACCCTGCAAGGCGGTGGACGCTGGAAGACCTTGCCACAGAGGTTCACCTGTCGCCGTCGCGGCTGTCCAGCGTGTTCGTGGAGGCGTACGGCAAAACCCCGTTGGCGTTCCTGACGATGATCCGCGCCGAACATCTCGCAACGCTGTTGCGAGAGACTGATCTGACCGTCACCGCCGCGATGCAGCAAGTGGGCTGGCGCTCGCGCTCCCACGCCACCCGCTTGTTCCGTCAGTACGTCGGTGTCAGCCCCGGCCGCTACCGCACGATGGGCATGCAGAGCGTCTGAACGTTGTGCCGGATCTGCCAACTCTGTGCCGCTTCTCCGATGACCGGGGTGGAACTGGACCCGGTGACCGCGCAGATTAGCCGCGCCCTGTACCCGCACGTCGAAGTGCGCGGCGAGTCGTTCGCCGACACCCGACTGCCCGAAGGCATGTTTGACGCGGCGATTGGAAACGTGCCGTTCTCCGATGTGACCTTGCACGACCCAGTGCACAACCCGACCCGGCAGTCGATGCACAACCACTTCATCCTCAAGAGCCTGCGCCTGACCCGGCCGGGCGGGATGGTCGCGGTGCTGACCTCGCAGTACACGATGGACGCGCAGAACCCTGGCGCACGACGCGAGATGGCAATGCTCGCCGACCTCGTGGGCGCGATCCGGCTCCCGGCAGGGGCGCACCGCCGCACCGCGGGCACCGATGTGGTAACCGACATGCTCATCCTGCGCCGCCGCGAACCCGGCCTGCCGCCCGCCGACGATGGCTTGTGGGAGACGGTCACCCCGATCAGCCTCGACGGGCAGAGGGCGAAGATCAACGCCTACTTCGACCACCGCCCCGAACACATCCTGGGTGAACTGAGGCTCGGGCATGGCATGTACGGCCCGGCGCTCACCGTCGACGGCGACCTTGACCGCCTCGAAACCGACCTGGCCGATGTACTCGACCAGATCACCTTCACCGCGCGCCGCGCCGGGATGACGTTCACCGCGCCGACCGCGGAGTATCAGGCACGGCAGGCGGCTCGGGTGCCCTCGCCGCCGCAACTGTGGGACGGCAGCATCGTCGCCACGGACACCGGGTTCGGCACGGTCGTTCAAGGCTCGATCGAGCCGTTGGAGGTGCCGAGGTCCGCCGGGGGTGAGCTGCGTGCCCTGCTGGTGCTGCGCGACGGCGCGCACCGGCTGCTCGAACTGGAAGCGGCGACCGTTGACGACACCGAGGAGATCAACGACGCACGCGAGGGTCTGCACCGCGACTACCGCAAGTACGTGGGCCGGTACGGTCCGCTGAACCGCTACACGCTGCGCCGCACCGGACGCACCAACGATGCCGGGGAGGACACCTACGCCCGCACGGTGCCGACCCCGATCCGGCTGCTGCGCTCTGACCCGTTCGGGGCACTCGTGCTCGCCCTGGAGCAGTTCGACGACACTGACCAGACCGCGACCCCGGCGGCGATCATGACCCGCCGGGTCGTCTCTCCGCGCACCGAGACTCAAGGCGTGGACAGCCCGGCCGATGCGATCGCGGTGAGCCTGGATCGCACCGGCGGCATCGACCTGCCGCTGATCGCGGACATGCTCGGCATGGACGAGCCCGAAGCGCGCGACTCACTGACCGGTCTGGTGTTCACCGATCCGGACACCCATGAACTCATCCACGCGCCCGCGTATCTCTCCGGTGACGTGCGCATCAAGCTGGAGCAGGCGACCGCACGCGCCGCCGAGGACCCGGCGTTCCAGACCAACGTGGACGCGCTCACCGAGGTCGTCCCCGCAGCTCTCGGCGTGGAAGAGATCAGCGCACGGATGGGTGCAGTGTGGATCAGCGCCGAGACTCATGCGCAGTTCTTGAACGAGCTGCTGCGCACCCGCGAGGTAAAGGTGGAGAACCCTTTGCCGGGGATGTGGGAAGTGCGGGGAGGCCGTCAAGGGCTGCTGGCGACCAGCGAATGGGGCACCGAGCGCCGCCCCGCCCCTGATATCGCCCAAGCGATCATGGAGCAGAAGACACTGCTGGTCTACGACGAGATCGAAGACGCAGAGGGCAAGAAGCGTCGCGTGCTGAACCCGCTGGAGACCACCGCCGCGCAGGAGAAAGCCGACGCACTGCAAGAGCGGTTCTCCGAGTGGGTGTTCGAGGACCCCGAACGCGCCCGCACGCTCGTGGCCGAGTACAACCGGCGCTTCAACTCCATCGTGCTACGTGACTACACGAACGCGGGCGAATACCTGAGCCTGCCCGGGCTGGCGGAGAACTTCACCCCGCGCCCGCACCAACGCTCCGCCGTCGCGCGGATGATCGCCGAACCTTCCGCTGGCTTGTTTCACGAGGTCGGGGCCGGGAAGACCGCCGAGATGATCATGGGCGTGATGGAGATGCGCCGCATGGGGCTCATCAACAAGCCCGTGCTCGTGATCCCGAACCACATGCTGGAGCAGTTCTCGCGTGAATGGCTCCAGATCTACCCGCAAGCACGGGTGCTCGCCGCGTCCAGCAAGGACCTGACTGCTGACAAGCGTCGCCTGTTCGTCGCGCGGGCCTCGGCGAACGAGTGGGATGGCGTGCTGATGACCCAGGGCGCGTTCGAGAAGATCCCACTGCGCGCCGAGACCCAGCAGGCGTACATCCAAGCCCAGGTCGATGACATGCGGGAAGTGCTCGCCACCGCGACGGGCGAGAACGCGATGAGCGTCAAACGCATCCAACGCAAACTGCTGCAACTGGAGAACAAGGTCAAGGTCCGCATCGACGTGGGCCGGGACGCCGGGGTGTGCTTCGAGGACACCGGCATCGACTACGTAGTCGTCGACGAGATGCACCTGTACAAGAACCTCGCCACCGACTCCAACATCGCAGACGCCGCGATCGAGGGCTCCAACCGGGCCAGCGACCTGCACATGAAACTCGAATACCTGCGCTCCCAAGGCCGCGAGCGGGTCGTCACCGGTGCCACGGCAACCCCGATCTCGAACTCGGTCACCGAGGCGTTCGTGATGCAGAAGTACCTACGCCCGGACTTGCTGGATGCCGCCGGGATCGGGGCGTTCGATGCGTGGGCGGCGACGTTCGGGCAGACGATCACGCAGATGGAGATGGCCCCCACCGGGAACAACACCTTCCGCATGAAGACAAGGTTCGCGAAGTTCCAGAACGTGCCCGAGATGCTGAAACTCTGGTCGATCTTCGCCGATGTGAAGACCGCCGAGGACCTGCAACTCCCGATCCCCGATATCGCCGAACGTGACGATGGCCGGCGGGCACCGGCGACCGTGGCGATCCAGCCCACGGTCGAGCTGGAGCAGTTCATCGAGAGCCTCGGTGCCCGCGCGGAGAAGGTCGCTTCGCGGTCGGTGTCGCAGAGCGAGGACAACATGCTCACCATCTCCACCGATGGGCGTAAAGCCGCGCTCGATATCCGGATGATTGTGCCGCGCGACCCGTCCGGGCCGACCAAGGTCGATCTGGCCGCCGACAGCATCCACAAGGTGTGGGAGCAGACCAGAGACAACACCTACCTCGACCCGATCACCGGGCAGGAATCGCCGGTGCGCGGGGCGTTGCAGCTGGTGTTCTCCGACATCGGCACCCCGAACCCAACAAGGTGGAACGCCTACGAAGAACTCCGCGCGCAACTGGTCGCACGCGGGATGCCGGCTGAGTCGATCCGATACATGCACGAGGCCAAGGCCGACGTGGACAAGGCACGCCTGTTCGCTGCCGCCCGCGCCGGACACGTCGCCGTGCTCATGGGCTCGACCGAGAAGATGGGTGTGGGCACCAACGTCCAGAACCGCGCCGTCGCGCTCTATCACCTGGACTGCCCGTGGCGACCCTCCGACATCGCCCAACGCGAAGGCCGCATCCTGCGCCAAGGCAACCAGAACGCCGAGGTCGGCATCGTCCGATTCGTCACCGAACGATCCTTCGACTCCTACATGTGGCAAGGCGTCGAACGCAAAGCCACGTTCATCGCCCAGCTGATGCGCGGACGGCTGGACTCGCGCGAGATCGAAGAGATCGACTCCTCCGCCCTGTCAGCCGCCGAAGCAAAAGCCATCAGCTCAGGCAATCCGCTGCTGCTGGAGCACTCCACCGTGCACACCGAAGTCCAACGACTCCGCAGACTGGAGCGCGCCTACCACCGCAACGAGTCCATGCTCGCCCACGCGCGCGACCGCGCCGGGGATCACGCCCGCCGCGCCGCCACCGACATCGAGGCCCTCGAACAGGTGCTGCCACGGGTCACCGACACTTCGGGGGAGAGGTTCCGCATCGAACTGCGCGGCCGCACCTACACCTCCCGCGCCGACGCCGCCCACGCACTCGCGTCCTGGGCGCACGACTCCGACCTGAAATGGGCACCCCGCTACGCCTCCCGCGACTACGGGGCGATCGGACAGATCAGCGGGTTCGATGTCACCGTGGCGACCAGCCCCGCCCTCGGTGCGGAGCCGATGGTGCACATCCGCCTCGACGGAGTGCCCCGCAGCGGCTTCACCATCTCCCGCGAGTCGTTCCTTGCCGGGGGCGTCGGGCTCATCCAGCGTATCGAGAACCGCGCCGCAGGAATCCCCTCCCTCCTGGAACAAGCCCGCACCGACCTCGCCGAGGCAGAAACGGAGCGAGCTGAGGCTGAGCAGCGCATCGGCCAGCCCTTCCGCCACGCCCCAGCCCTCGCAGACGCCGAGAAAGACCTCGCCCGTATCGAGACCCAACTGGCCGCGATGCGAGAAGACATCGACCAAGCCCAGCAATCCGAACCCGCCCCCGACAACGAGCCGGCGTGGCTGAACGTCGAGACCGTGCGAGCGCACCGGCCTTCTCTCGGTGTACGGCCCGACCCGCACCGCGTCCCAACTGCGTCGACGGCGACGCTCCCGACCGCGAGCAGTCCGGCTCGGGATATGCGCCCGCGCGGGTTGTGAGCGTGCACCTGCCTGCCACACCACCCCGCACGAATGCGGGCGTGGAAGAGGACAGGAGGACGCACGATGGGCATCAAGAACGGCACGATCATCGTCGGTCACATCGCCGGAGACCCGAAGCTGACCTACAGCGAGAAGACCGGCACACCCAGGTTCTACGCACGCATCGGCGTCGACCACTGGCGACGCGAGGAGGACGGCACCTTCACCAAGACCGACCGCACCTTCCACGACCTCGCGCTGCGATACAAGGCCGCCGAAGCAGCGATGGATCTATTCAAGAAGGGCGACGACATCATCGCCACCGGACGGTTCGAGACCTTCACCGACACCACCGGCGCCGAACGCGAAGAGTTCCGCGCCGACACCCTCGCACCCAACCCGGTCTCCACTCGCCTGAACATCGACCGCGAACCACGCAACGGCCCTGACCGTGAAACCCCAGGGGTGGACCGCGCTCAGGCGTTCGAGCGTCCCCAGCAGCCCGCGCAGACACGCGAGCCCGCGGCGCTGGGCCACTGACCGGAGCATGGTCATGAACGACGACGACACCCGCCCCCTCAGCGACGAGCCTGACGAGCGGCCCGACCCCGACCTCGACCCCGATCAGACACCTGAGCCCCACGGCGGTCTCGGGCCGATGCTGGACGAGCCGCCCGGCCCGATCAATTGGAACCTGCTGAGCGCCCATGACGCCGAACAGGCGTGGCTGGAGCTGAACCAGTGGGTCAACTGGCTGCGCACCACCTACGGGCTGCCCGCCTCGGTGATCCCCCCGATGTGGCATCGCCACCCCGAACTGCACTGGGAACTCTCCGCCCTGCACACCCACTGGCTCAACGCCTACGACCCGCAACAGAACGGCTCAGCACCCATCGGCTGGCACCGCGACTTCGCCGACACCCGGCAGCGGCTGCGCGACTGGGTCGCCGCCAGCGGCACCCGCCTCGACCGCGACCGCCCCACCCGCCAGACCATCTGGCCCGGCGAGGACGACACCGGCCCAATCGAAGAAACCCCCATCACCGACCGAGATCAGGACTTCGTGGACTTCGTCACCGCCGACGTCGAACGACGCCGCCAGATCGAACAGAACTACTACGCCACCCTCAACCTCGATATCGGCGAAATCACCTGACCGAAGCAGTCTTGTACGGGGCTGGACCTTCCCACCACGGTTCAGCCCCGTATTCGTGCCCTACAGGGTCGCCGGTAGCTCGGCTTACGAGCTTCCCTTCCCAGCCCGTAGGCCGAGCCGGTAGAATCGCCGTAGGCGACATCACATCAGCTAGGCCGCCACCCTCCACGGAGGCGGCATGACAAGCCGGGCATCCCGCCCAGTGAGTCCTCCCCATCAAGGGTCGCCCCTTGGGAGGACTCGGCCATGCTCCGACTCATCTGGAACGCCAGCATCCGCATCCGCACGTTCATGCGCGTCTGGATGCCCACCAACATCCTGCTCGACGCCCTACGCACCAGACGCGGCCTGCACTGGGGCGTCCTGGCGATGCTGCTGGCCGTCGTCTACTTCGCCATCGCCTACTGGTGCACCACCCTCATCGACGCAGGCGCACCCGGCTGGTTGCACCTGATCGTGCTGCTGTGCATCATCAACGCCTTCAAGTTCCTCATCCACGGCCCCATCAGCCTCGTCCGGCTGATCCGGGCTCGCCGTAGCGAGCGCCGCCAAGCTCGCGTCGAGGCCGGGGAACGCCTCGCCAAGCCCTGGCGGACTCCGCGCGTACCTGCGGAATATGAGGCACTACCGCAGCACGAGCACGGGCCGACGCATCTCAGCCGAACCGCGGCTGCGCACAGCGCCTGACCACAAGCGTCTGGTCGCGCTCGTTCTGCACCTCGCCGACGAACTCCACGCCCACGAACTCGACCAGCACCAGCGCCACATCGACACTCAACAAAACGACCAAGACTCGACACCCGACGCACCGGAGGCGGGTGAGCAAGGAGCGGAAGCCCATGACCCCACACGTCGCCCCGGCCCCCGTACTGGCGACTGAGACGCTGCCGGTCCTGACCGCGGTCACCTATCAGCGGGTCTCCACCAAAGAGCAAGCGTCCAAGGGCGGACGTGACGAGGGGTTCTCCATCCCCGCCCAGCGTGAGGCCAACGCACGTAAAGCCGAATCCCTCGGGGCGCGGATCGTCGCGGAGTTCGTCGACGCCGGCGAGTCCGCACGTTCGGCCGACCGGCCGGACTTGCAGAGGATGCTGGACTATATCGCGACCCATCAGGTCACCTACTGCATCGTGCACAAGGTCGACCGGTTGGCCCGCAACCGAGTCGATGACGTGGAAATCCACCGCCGCCTCGTCGAAGCCGGGGTCACGCTGGTCTCGGCGACGGAGAACATCGACGAGACCCCCTCGGGGATGCTGCTGCACGGCATCATGTCCTCCATCGCCGAGTTCTACTCCAAGAACCTCGCCACCGAAGTCACCAAGGGCCTGACGCAGAAGTTCGAGACCGGCGGCACCCCGATGCGCGCTCCCATCGGCTACCTCAACGTCCGCAAACGCGACGAGCAGGGCCGCGAGTACCGCACGGTGGAGATCGACCCCGAACGCGCACCCCTCGTACGGTGGGTGTTCGAGCAGTACGCCACCGGAGACCGCACCGTCGTCGACCTGCTCACCGAAGTCACCGCCCGCGGGCTGACCACCGTGCCGACGCCGAAGCGACCCTCCGGACCGGTGGCACGGTCGGGGTTCTTCAAACTGCTGCGCAACCCCTACTACATCGGCATCGTCCGCTACAAAGGCGCCGAGCAGCCCGGCACCCACGAGCCACTGATCGACATTGACACCTGGCAGCACGTCCAACGACTCCTCGACTCGCGCAAGATCGCCTCCGAACGACGCCGCTCCCACGACCACTACCTCAAAGGCACCCTGTACTGCGGATCGTGCGGATCACGGATGCAACTGGACTACCCAGCCAACAAGCAAGGCGTCCGCTACGGCTACTATGTCTGTTCCGGCCGGGCCTCCAAGCGTAAGAACTGCACCCGGCGGGCCGTGCCGGTCGGCGTCGCCGAGCAACTCGTCGCCGACTGCTACAGAGACATCGCGATCACCGAGGCCGAGTACGCCACCCTCGCCACGCAGGTCGAGGCGGCGTTCGACGAACGCCTGGCCTCCCGCTCCCAGGAACTGGCCGAGTTGACTGAGAACCGCAAGCGGCTCCAGATCGAGAGCGACAAGCTCCTCGCCGCGCACTTCGCCGACGCCATCGACCTGGAGACCTTGAAGCGCCACCAAGACCGCATCCGCACCGGGCTCGCCGACATCGACCGCCGCCTCGCCACCGAACACGATCACCACACCGGAGCACGCAAACAACTGAGCACCGCACTCAGCCTGCTGGTCGACTGCGCGACCCTCTACGCCCGCACCAACGCCCACGGCAAGCGGCTCGCCAACCAGGCACTCACCAACGGCATCGACATCAGCGAAGACGAAAGGGCGACGATCCGACTCGCCGAGCCCTTCGCCGCCCTCACACCAACACCGGATTCGACTGATGTCAGGTGTTCTAGTACGTCTTCAATTGTGGAGCTATGGGGATTCGAACCCCAGACCTCTTCCATGCCATGGAAGCGCGCTACCAACTGCGCCATAGCCCCGAGCTACAGGGCAACTCTACCGGATCTGAGGGGCTGCTCATGCCACGAGGCACTGGCCGCTCACCTGCCCGTACCAACCCCGAAGGCGCAATAATCTGGAGAGATGTCCCATTCGAAGCTTGAGATCCAGATGCTGCACGACCGCCTGCTCGTACGTGAGGTGCCGGAAAAGGGAGAACGGCGGAGCAGTGCCGGACTGGTCATTCCGGACACGGTGAAGATGGCCACCCGCCTGGTCTGGGGCGAGGTCTGCGGTGCGGGAACCGGAGCCCGCCACGTCAAGACCGGTGACCGGGTGTTGTACAACCCTGCGGATCAGAGCGAGGTCGAACTCCAGGCGGAGCGTTTCGTGGTGCTGCGGGAGCGCGATGTCCATGCGGTGGCCAACGAGCATCCCGAGTACGGCACCGGCCTGTATCTCTGAGTCTCTCTGCCGAAAAAGCGACGAGGCGACCCGGCGAGCAAACATCATTTGCGAGCAGACCCGCCCGCGGAAATCTCCCCCAGCCCCGGCTTCGCGGGGCGAAGCCCCGCACCCGGGGGGCTCGGGGGGTCGCACCCCCGAAAAAAACAGCGGGCCCCGGCGCAGCCGACCGAAGGTCGGCGAGCATGCGGGGCCGCCTCGTGGAGCTATGGGGATTCGAACCCCAGACCTCTTCCATGCCATGGAAGCGCGCTACCAACTGCGCCATAGCCCCTGTTCGAGTTCCGTCCGGGTGTCCCGGCGGCTCTCAAGAAGAATAGCGGATCAGGGCCGTTTGGTCGAAACGAATGACGGGCACGGCCACTGTTCTGCGGGCCTGGGTCCTCAGCGGTCGTCGCTGAGGACTCGTTCCTCGGGGAGGCTGGCGGCGTTGTGTTCGAGCAGTCGCCAGCCTCCCGTGCGCAAGGGGCCGAGAAGGGACCAGGAGCAGTTGTCGATCGGTCCCAGCGCTTGGTGCTGTTCCGGCCCCAAACCGATCAGCCGGTTGATACCGGCCCGCAGAGCCGCTCCGTGGCCGACCACGACCAGCAGGCCGCGTTCGGGTACCCGCGCCAGTCCGCGGGTGACGGCTTCGGCGACCCGCTCGCCCACGATCTGGAGGTCCTCACCGTCGGGGATGTCCATCCGGGCGTCCTGCTCAGGCCAGCGCTCGCGGATTTCGGCGATCGTCAGCCCTTCCCAGGAGCCGCCATGGCGCTCGCGGAGCCCTTTGTCCAACTCCGCTTGCAGCCCTGTGCGCTCCTCGAGGAAGCCGGCGGTGTCGGCGGCGCGCCGCAGGTCCGAGGAGATGATCACATCGGGGCCGAGTGTGGCCAGCAGCCCTGCCGCACGCCGCGCCTGCGCCAATCCGGTCGCGTCGAGCGGAATGTCCGTCTGTCCCTGGAATCGCTTCTCGACGTTCCAGGCCGTCCGGCCATGGCGCCAGAGGATGACACGGCGTGTCTCGGTCACAGTTGTCTCCAGAGCGGTAAGGGCGAAGGGGACGACCAGGACGGACGGTCACACGTCGTCGGCGCCGCGCGGTCGACCCTTGGCGCGGTCGGGGAGGGCGATCTCAGGGCAATCCTTCCACAGCCGTTCCAGACCGTAGTGCCCTCGTTCCTCCTCATGCTGGATGTGCACGATGATCTCGGTGTAATCCAGCAGGATCCAGCGCCCGTCGCGCTCCCCCTCACGGCGCACCGGTTTGGCGCCGGCCTCGCGTAGTCGCTCCTCGACCTCGTCGACGATAGAGCGCACCTGGCGGTCGTTGGGAGCCGAGCACAGGAGAAAGGCGTCGGTGATGATCAGTTGGTCACTGACGTCGTAGGCGATGATCTCCTGCGCGAGTTTGTCGGCCGCTGCCTCAGCAGCGATGTTCACGAGCTCGACGGCCCGGTCCGTGGCGGTCACGATGTAGCAGCTGCCTCCCCAGGGCGTTCACCCCGCCGATCCGTCGTCGAGGTAGAGCCCGGTCTTGTTGATATAGCGGACGATGCCGTCGGGCACCAGGTACCAGATGGGTTCGCCTCTACGAACGCGTTCCCGGCACTCGCTCGAAGAGATCGCCAGTGCCGGGATCTCCACGAGGCTGACCTTCCCGTCAGGCAGTCCCGTATCGGTGAGCCGATGGCCGGGACGGTTACAGCCTACGAAATGCGCGAGTTCGAAGAGCTCGTCCACGTTGCGCCAGCTCAGGATAGCGCCAAGAGCGTCCGCGCCGGTGATGAAGAACAGCTCCACCTCATTGCCGTAGAACTGCCGCATTTCGCGCAGCGTATCGATGGTGTAGGTGGGGCCGTCCCGGTCGATTTCGATACGGCTCACCCGGAACTGCGGATTCTCCGCGGTGGCGATCACCGTCATCAGGTATCGGTCCTCGGGCGGAGTCACCTTGGCCAGGTCCTTCTGCCATGGCCGCCCGGTGGGTACGAACACCACCTCGTCCAGGCGGAACAGGTGGGCGACCTCGCTGGCTGCCACGAGGTGCCCGTGGTGGATCGGGTCGAACGTGCCGCCCATGATGCCCACCCGCCGGGAGCGCGAACGTCGCTCCCCCGGTGTGTTCGACACGCTCATCGGTTCGTTCGACACCGTCCACTCCATTTCGTCCGTGATGTCGGGTTTCCTGCGGCACCGCCGAGGCTAACCGACCCGACCGGCCCGTGCCCCACCCCCTACCCGACCACTCCGGGAAAATCGCGTCATATCTCGTTCCCCGAAATCATGGCGTAGCGCGATCTCGGCGCATAGCATGCCGACATGGCCACCAACTCTCCAGACCGCACCCGCATCCGATTCGAGAACATCAGTTCCCGGGCCTACGAGCACCCGGCCGATCGGGGCGCGCTGGTCGCACTGCGTTCACTGCGGGGATTCGACGACATCTTCAGACAGCTGTCGGGACTGTTCAATGAGCGCGCTCTGCGGCTCATGTTCCTGTCCAGTGCCGTCCGCGTGAACGAGCAGCAGTTCCCCGAGGTGCACAACTACGTCCGCGACGCCGCCTACGTCCTCGACCTCGACGAGGTCCCCGAGCTCTACATCCAGATGAACCCGCGGCCCAACGCCATGGCGATCGGCAGCAAGAAGCCGTTCATGGTCATGACCACCGGGCTCTTCGACCTCCTCGACCCCGAAGAGCAGCGGTTCGTCGTCGGCCACGAAGTGGGCCACATCCTCTCCGGGCACGCTGTCTACCGCACCATGCTGCTCGCCCTGGTCCGGCTGGCCGCACGGGTCGCATGGATCCCGCTCGGCTACATCGGCATCCGTGCGATCGTTACCGCTCTGGAGGAGTGGTACCGCAAGTCCGAGCTGTCGTGCGACCGTGCCGGGCTGCTGGCCGCCCAGGACCCCGACGCCGCCAAGCGCGCCCTGATGAAGCTGGCCGGCGGCTCCCGCCTCGCCGAGATGAACCCTGACTCGTTCCTGGAGCAGGCCAACGAGTACGACCGCGGCGGTGATGCTCGCGACAGCCTGATCAAAATGCTCAGCTTGGTGGGCCAGACTCACCCGTTCGCCGTGATCCGCATGGCGGAACTGCACCGATGGATCGACGGCGGCGACTACCAGCGCATCCTCAACGGCGACTACCCGCTCCGCGACACCGACAAGGACGCCTCTGTCGGCCAGGAGGCCCGCAACGCGGCCAACTCCTACCGCGAGTCGTGGGAACGGTCGGCCGACCCGCTGGTAGGCACACTGCGCAATGTCGCCGGCAGCGCGGCCAACGCAGGCGGGCGGTTGTTCGACACCGTCGCCGAACGCTGGCAGAACGCCGGTCGCCGCGACAACACCAGCACCGGTTGATACCCGCGCCGCCGATCTCGGGAAGACGGACTTCTCACCACGCCTGAGAGGCCCATCCCCCCGAGATCGGTGAATAGGGCAGCGTCAGGGCTTGCGGGCGACCCCGCCGGTCATAAAGCGGGCCGCGACCGATGTGCTGTCCCGGACGATGCGGTCCGGACGCCACAGCGGCAGCGGCACCAGGCCCGGCATGAGGATGTCCAGGCCGTCGAAGAACCGCTCCAGCTCCTCGGGGGTACGGACGCGGCCGGTGCCCAACTGGCTGAGGAGAACCCGCTCCAGCTCCACGCTCTCCGGCGCGTCGCCGAGCCGGGTGAAGTTGGTGATGAAGAAGAAAGAGCCCGACGGCACCGCGTCCCGCAACGTGTCGATGATGCCCTTGGGGTCCTCTTCGTCCATGAGGTGGTGCAGGATGCCGACGAGCATCACGCATACCGGCTGGTCGAAATCGATCAGCGCCCGAATATCGGGATGGCCGAGGACCTTTTGGGGCTGCCGGATGTCGGCCGTCACGACTTGCGTGTTCGGATTGTCCGCGAGGATCGCGTGTCCGTGCACCAGCACCAGCGGATCGATGTCGACGTAGGCGACCTTGGCATCGGGGTTGGCCTCGTGGACGACCTCATGGGTGTTGCGCGCAGTCGGCAGCCCCGATCCCAGGTCGATGAACTGGGTGATGCCCTCCTCTGCGGCCAAGTAGCGCACCACCCGGTGCAGCATCTCCCGGTTGTGGATGGCGATGTCCTTCAGTTCGGGCATGACGGCCAGGCTCGCCTCGGCGACCTGGCGGTCGACGGCGTAGTTGTCCTTGCCGTTGAGCATCACGTCGTAGACGCGTGCCGCCGTGGGAACTCCCAGATCGAGCTTTGCGGCGGAGTCAGCAGAGGTGGGGACATCGGACATAGCGGGGCTCCTCGAACACGAAAACGCCGTAATCACGGGCATCCTAGCGTTCCCCGGACAGGCGAGAACGGACAAATCACCCTCCGTGTTGATCTTGTGATTACGTTTTCGCCACGGTGCCGAAGGAGAGCCCCGGCCCCTAACGCACGTGCCCGTCGCCGGTGACGACGTACTTGGTGGAGGTCATCTCCGGCAGGCCCATGGGACCGCGGGCGTGCAGTTTCTGCGTAGAGATGCCGATCTCCGCGCCGAACCCGAACTCCCCGCCGTCGGTGAACCGGGTCGAGGTGTTGACCATGACCGCGGTGGAGTCCACCCGGGACACGAAGTGCCGCGCGGCCGCCTGGGAGTCGGTCACGATCGCCTCGGTGTGCCCGGTGGAATAGGCGCGGATGTGCGCGATCGCGTCGTCGATGGAGTCGACGACCTTGAACGCGAGGTCTGCGGAGAGGTACTCGGTCTTCCAGTCGGCCTCGGTCGCCGGCACCACCTCACTGTCGATCTCTCGCACCTGGTCGTCGCCGTGCACGGTGACGCCCAATTCCCGCAGCGCCTTCAGGCCGAGCGGCAGGAAGCGGTCGGCGATGGCCGAGTGGACCAGCAGCGTTTCGGCGGTGTTGCACGTGGACAACCGCTGCGTCTTGGAGTTGATGGCGATGGCGACCGCCTTGTCCAGGTCGGCGGAGGCGTCGATGTAGACGTGGCAGTTGCCCTCGCCCGTCTCGATGACGGGGACCGTGGAGTCGCGGATAACAGCCTGGATGAGGGTGGCGCCCCCGCGCGGGATGAGGACGTCCACCAGTCCGCGCGCCCGCATCAGCGCCTTCGCGGAGTCGCGGGTGGTGCCGGGGACGAGCTGGACGGCGTCGGTGGGGACCTCGGTCTTGTCCAACGCCTCGCGCAGCACCTCGACAATGCGGGTATTGGAGGAGTAGGCGGAGGAGGAGCCGCGCAGCAGGGCGGCGTTACCGCTCTTCAGGCACAGGGCTGCGGCGTCCGCGGTGACGTTGGGACGGCCCTCGTAGATGAGGCCGATGACGCCCAGCGGCACCCGGATCTGTCGCAGTTCGAGGCCGTTGGGCAGGGTGCTGCCCCGGACGACCTCCCCGACCGGGTCCGGAAGTTCGGCGATCTCGCGGACGGCGTCGGCGATCGAACCGATGCGCTCGACCGACAGGGAGAGGCGGTCGATCATCGCCTCGCTCTCGCCGTCTTCGCGGGCGCGGGCGACGTCCTCGGCGTTGGCGGCGACAATGGATTCGGCGTGCTGGACCAGGGCGTCGGCCATGCCGAGCAGGGCGTGGTCCTTCACCGCCCGGCTCAGCGGCGCGAGGTCGGCCGCGGCTTCCCTGGCCTTTTCCGCTGTCGTACGGACCTCGCGCTCGATGTCACTCATGATGTCGGTTCGCTTTCCAGATTCGCCGGGCTTCGTCAGGGTCGCAAACCCAGCATATGAGGTCAGGCGTTCAGTACGGCGCCGCGGAGGGCGCCCAGGAACGCGGCCCACTCGGCGGCCCCGCCGTGTGCTCGTGGCCGCCGGGAATGCCCGCGGCGACCACGAGCACACGGTCGGCGGGGAGCCAGCGTCCGACAGGATTATGGTTTTCGAATGCCGTACGGAACAGAGCCGATATGTCGTACGACTTTGGGTCCGTTCCGGGTACCATCGCGGCATGAGCACCAACATGCCGAGGCCTCTGGGGGTGGACGAAGCCCGCGAGCGACTGCCGTCGATTCTGAGAGGCTTTGCATCCCACAGCCGCTGTGCAGCCGTTCCTGTGGGCCCGTACCGACGGGCGCAGGGGGTCATCCTCTCGATCGAGGAGTACGAAGATCTTCTCGCCGCAAAGGAAGAGCGCGGGCGAGCACGGGCGGCGCTGGAGGCGCTCGCCTCCGTGCGCGCCGAAGGCAAGGAACCCACTCCGGCTTTCGCCGCCGACCTGCAGAGTGCGATCGCCGGGGAATTCACCACCGAGGACCTCGTCGCACGGACGCTGAAGCGCTACCAGGATGGCTGACCCCTACCTCGGTCCCACCGGAGAGGTACTGCGCAACCTGCTGGGCATCGAGGACCCGGCCGTCCTGGACCGCGCGGAAACCGACATCAGCGCTGCGCGGCTCTATGAGCTGTCATTGCGGGGGGTCGACGGGGAGTTCGACTTCGCTCATCTCTGCCGATGCCACCGGCTGATCTTCCAGGACCTCTACGATTGGGCCGGTGAGATCCGAACGGTGGAGATCGCCAAAGGGCCGTACTTCTGCCCAGCGCGCAACATCCGGATGTATGCCGACGATGTCTTCGGCCGCCTCAGCGAACAGCGTCTGCTACGAGGGCGGAGCCGTACGGAGTTCGTGCCCGCCGTCGCCGCGCTCTACGGTGACATCAACGCCTTGCACCCTTTTCGGGAAGGCAATGGGCGCGCACAGCGCTTTTTCCTCGGCCTGCTCGCCCGACACGCCGGGCACCGGATCGCCTGGGAACGGATCGATCGCGAACGCAACGATGCGGCATGCCTGGCGAACCGGCGTGATGGAGACGATGAGCAGTTGCGGAAGCTGATGGACGAGTTGGTCGAGTAGGTGCGGTAGCGCGGGGATCACAGCCACCGTTACGTCCATTGCGCCACGACGCGGCATGCCGAGGGCGAGCGCCGGGGGCAAGTACGGATTCTGCTGTTTTCGGGACGGGGGGATACGGCGAGCTGTACGGTATCGGCGCAAGTTGCTCGCAGAGAGCCTAGGTGGTGGTGATGTCCGCGTGTCCCAACGGAGGAGAGCACGACTGGGTGCTCGGTACTGACCGGAAGTTCCACTGCTCCAAGTGTGGAGCCGAGAGCGCTCGGCGACTCTGAGCCGCCGGTCGACGGCATTTCCGGCTCAGTGGACCTGGCGTGTGCCCCGCCGGTGCGCCGTGGCCGTGTCCCTCACTGCTCGGTGTCTCCGGCGGGGTAGACCGTGCCCTCCTCGATGATTCTCCCTTCCGAGCTGGCCCGCCAGCTCACCGGGCCGCCAAGCTGCTCCGCGACACCTCGCGCCCACTCTTCCAGGGGCACGAACTGGTTCGGTCCAGGTGGCAGCACTGTGCGCCCCCGATAGGCCATGGCACCCAGCGTGACCACTTCGCCGTTGTACAGCAGCTCGGTGTCGTATTCGTGAGGTGCGCGCCGCATGCGCCCAACCCTACTGCGCCTCTCCCGGCGAAGCACCATCCTCCGGCCCTGCCATCAACAGCACCAGGTCGTCGCGATGCACGATCTCGCGTTCGTACTCCGGACCGAGTTCGCGGGCCAGCCAACGGGTAGAGCGGCCCATTAACTCGGGAATCTCGGCCGCATCGTAGTTGACCAGGCCGCGGGCGACGATCCGGCCGTCCTCGCCGCGCAGGTCGACCGGGTCGCCCGCGGCGAAGTCGCCCTCCACCTTCACCACACCCGCCGGAAGCAGTGAGGCATGTTTACCCACCACCGCGCGCACGGCTCCCGGGTCGAGCACGACGCTGCCGCGGCCCGCTGTCGCGTGCGCCAGCCAGAGTTGCCGAATCGACGGGCGCCGCTTGCCGGTTGCCCTGAACAGCGTCCCCACTACCTCCCCGGCCAGTGCGGCGCGGGCGTTGGCCGCAGATGTCAGGATCGTGGGCACCCCCGCCTCTGTCGCGATACGCGCCGAGTCAACCTTGGTCACCATGCCCCCTGTGCCCACACCGCGCTTTCCCGCGCTGCCGATGTCGATGCCGTTCAGGTCGTGCACATCGGCGACCTCTGCGATACGCCGGGCATCCGGGCGGGAGGGATCGCCGTCGTAGAGGGCATCGACATCGGACAGCAACAGCAACGCGTCCGCCCGCAGCAGGTGTGCGACCAGCGCCGCCAGCCGGTCGTTATCGCCGAAGCGGATTTCATGGGTGGCGACCGTGTCGTTCTCGTTGACAATGGGCATCGCCCCGATGGCGAGCAGCCGCCGCAGTGCGCGCTGGGCGTTGCGGTGCTGCACCCGACGCATCAGGTCCTCGACCGTGAGCAGCACCTGCGCGGCGGTCAGCCCGTGCGCGGCGAACGCCGCGGTGTAGTGCGCGACCAGCAGGCCCTGTCCGACACTGGCCGCTGCCTGCTGGGTGGCAAGATCGCGCGGACGCGTCCTCAGTCCCATCGGGGCCATTCCGGCGGCGACCGCCCCCGATGACACCAGCACCACTTCGGTGCCCGAAGCGCGCTGCTCGGCCAGCACGTCGGCGAGGTCCCGGATGCGTTCCCGGTCGATTCGGCCATCGGGGGCGGTCAGCGAGGACGACCCCACCTTGACGATGACCCGCCGTGCCCGCTTCAGCTCCGCACGATCCGATCCCTCGTGTGAGCCCACCGTGTGCACGTCCGCAACTCCTTGTCCGCGTCGTATTCCCGATGGTCTAGTCCAGCCGGGGGTCGGTGCCGCGTGGGCCGAGCGGCGTCTGCTCAGCGTCCAGGGTCGGGTCCCAGTCGAACACCACAGCATCGTCCTCGGCTCCGATGTAGACCTCGGCGCCCTCGGTGGCGCCGGCTTTGGCCAGCGCCTCCTCGATACCGAGCCGGTTGAGCCGGTCGGCGAGATAGCCCACGGCCTCATCGTTGGCGAAGTCGGTCTGCTGCACCCAGCGCGTGGGCTTGTCGCCGCGTACCCGGAAGGCATTGTCTCCCAGCGGAACGACCTCGAAGGGGGCCGCACCGATCTCACGAGGCCGCAGCACGACCCGGGTCGGCTCGGGTGCCGGCCGTGCGGCGCGTGCGGCCCGGACCTGTTCGGCCATGGCGAAGGAGAGTTCACGCAGCCCTTCGTGCGTGGCGGCGGACACGGAGATCACCCGCAGGTTCCGTTCGCGCAGCATCGGGGTGACGAGCTCGGCGAGTTCGCGGCCGTCCGGCACGTCCACCTTGTTCAATACGGCGATGCGGGGCCGGTCGGACAGGTCGATCCCGGTCCGCTCACCGTAGGCCGACAGTTCCTCCTCGATCGCGTCGAGGTCGCTGATGGGGTCGCGGCCCTGCTCGTAGGTCGCACAGTCCAGGACATGCACCAGGGTCGAGCAGCGTTCGACATGCCGCAGGAATGCCAGGCCCAGTCCTCTGCCCTGGCTCGCACCGGGAATCAGTCCGGGTACATCGGCGACCACGTACTGGGTAGCGCCGGCCTCGACCACCCCGAGATTGGGAATCAGTGTGGTGAACGGGTAGTCGGCGATCTTAGGGCGGGCCGCCGACAGGGCAGCGATCAGCGATGACTTGCCCGCGCTGGGAAAGCCGACAAGCCCGACGTCGGCAATCGTCTTGATCTCCAGCCGGACGTCGAACGCCTCACCCTCCTCGCCCTTGAGCGCGAAACCGGGGGCCTTGCGTTTCGGAGAGGCCAGCGCGGCATTGCCCAGGCCTCCGTTGCCGCCCTGGGCGATGATGGCCCGTGTCCCGGCGCCCACCAGGTCGGCGATGACCTCGCCGTCGACCTCGGTCACGACCGTGCCGTCGGGAACGGGCAAAACCAGATCGGCGCCGTTGGCTCCGGAACGGTGCCCGCCCTGGCCAGGGGTGCCGTTGCCGGCCTTGCGGTGCGGGCGGCGCTGGTAGTCCAGCAGGGTCGCGGCGTTGGGGTCGACCTCCAGGACGACATCGCCGCCCCGCCCTCCGTTGCCGCCGTCCGGTCCGCCCAGCGGTTTGAACTTCTCGCGGTGCACAGAGGCACATCCGTGCCCGCCATTACCGGCCTTGATGTGCAAGACCGCTTCATCGACGAAGTCCGGCATGTGTCCTCTTCCCGTGGTTACCGTTCGCCCAGGGTTTTCACTGCGAACGCACGTAGGGCGGGCCAGTCCCGCTGGCCCGCCCTACGCGTTGACGAATGCCGCCTCGCGCCGCCGGTCCTATTCCACGGGAGCCGGGACGATGTTCACGGCCTTGCGACCGCGCCGGTTACCGAACTCCACCTGGCCCGCGACGAGCGCGAACAGAGTGTCGTCTCCACCCCGGCCGACATTGTCGCCCGGGTGGAAGCGGGTACCGCGCTGGCGAACGAGGATCTCGCCGGCCTTGACGGTCTGGCCGCCGAAGCGCTTGACACCGAGCCGCTTGGCGTTGGAGTCGCGCCCGTTACGGCTGGACGACGCACCCTTCTTGTGTGCCATGTCGAGCCCTCCCCTACTTCGCCTCTATACCGGTGACCCGCACCTGGGTGTACTTCTGGCGGTGCCCCTGGCGCTTCTTGTAACCGGTCTTGTTCTTGTACTTCAAAATGTTGATCTTGGGGCCCTTGGTCTCGCCGAGGACCTCGGCGGTGACCTGGTAGCCGCTCAGCTGTGCGGTGTCGCTGATGACCTTGCCGTCGTCGACGACAAGCAGCGGCTCCCATGTCAGTGTCGAACCGGCCTCGCCGGAGACCCTGTCGATGTCCAAGACGTCATCGACAGACACCTTCTCCTGTCGGCCGCCCGCTCGCACGATCGCGTACACCGGGGAACTCTCTTCCTGCTCGTGGATCATCCCCGCATCCACGGGGACCATAATGCGCTCAAAATCGACCGCAGATCCGCCCGCCTTCGGCAAAGGGCCGGGGATCGTAAGTAGGTCTCGGGCGCGCGAACGATGGGGGCGCGCCGACGCACCGCCCTCTAGGTTACCATCCGCGGGTCGGCGACCAGCACGCAACGAGGCGGGGCCGGCTCGAAGCCCGGCCCCGCCCTTCCGTCATCCCGCCTCGGCCACGGCCGACTCAGGGGAGGCCCCGGTGGTCTTCGTCCGCCGGGTGCGGCGCCTGCGGGGACGCTGCTCGCCCGCGGGGTCGGCTGCCGAGGCGGTCTCCTCCTCGGCTGCGGCACCCCCCGCGCCACCCGCGCCGCCCATGTCGTCGCCAGCGGTGTCGACGGCGGTGTCGGTCGCAGCGTCGCCAGCGGTGCCGGCCGCTGAAGCGGTCTCCTCCTCGGCTGCGACACCCCCCGCGTCGCCCGTCTCAGCCGCCGGCTCTTCTTTCTTGGCCTTGCCTTTGCCGAAGGTCTTCTTCGCGGTCGTCTTCCGGCTCCGGGCCGGTGTCTTCGCGGGCTCCTCCGGCACGGCCTCCGGAGCAGGCTCCGCGGGCTTTGCCTGCTCGCCGTCGGCGGCCGCACCGGCCACCGCGGGCTCCTCAGCAGACGGCTCCGCGGCCGGTTCGGCTCTGCGCTGCTCCGCTTTTTCGCCCTCGGACGGCTTCTCTTGACCGCCCTTGCCCTTCTTCTTCCGGCCGTTCCCGTTGCCGTTTCCGCTACCGCCCTTGGCCTCGACCGGCTCGGTGGAGACCACCAGGCCGCGCCCGTTGCAGTGCTCGCATGAATGCGAGAACGCCTCCAGCAGCCCCTGCCCGACCCGCTTGCGGGTCATCTGCACGAGTCCCAGCGAGGTGACCTCGGCCACCTGGTGCTTGGTGCGGTCCCGCGACAGGCATTCGAGCATCCGACGCAGCACCAGGTCCCGGTTGCTCTCCAGCACCATGTCGATGAAGTCGATCACGATGATGCCGCCGATGTCGCGCAGCCGCAGTTGCCGGACGATCTCCTCGGCCGCCTCAAGGTTGTTCTTGGTGACCGTCTCCTCAAGGTTGCCGCCCTGACCGGTGAACTTTCCGGTGTTGACGTCGACCACGGTCATCGCCTCGGTCCGGTCGATGATCAGCGATCCGCCACTGGGCAGCCACACCTTGCGCTCCAGCGCCTTGGCGATCTGCTCGTCGACCCGGTAGGCCTCGAAGACGTCGCGCTCCTCGGTCCAGTGCGAGAGCCGCTCTGCCAGGTGCGGTGCGACGTAGTCGACGTACTCGCGGACGGTGTCCCACGCCTCGCCGCCGGAGACCACGAGACTGGAGAAGTCCTCGTTGAACACATCGCGCACCACGCGGACGGTGAGATCGGGCTCACTGTTCAGCAGCGACGGCGCGCTCGCCGACTTCGCCTTGCGCTTGATCGAATCCCACTGCGAGGCCAAGCGCGAGATGTCGCGCTCCAGTTCCTCCTCGCTGGCTCCTTCAGCGGCGGTGCGCACGATGACGCCGGCGTTCTCCGGCATGACCTTCTTCAGGATCTGCTTGAGCCGCGCCCGCTCCTTGTCGGGAAGCTTGCGGCTGATGCCGGTCATAGAACCGTCCGGCACATACACCAGGTAGCGCCCCGGGAGGCTGATCTGGCTGGTCAGCCGTGCACCCTTGTGGCCCAGCGGGTCCTTGGTGACCTGCACCAGCACCGACTGGCCCGACTTCAGCACCGACTCGATGCGCTTGGGCTGGCCCTCGAGCCCGGAGGCGTCCCAGTTGACCTCGCCGGCGTAGAGAACGGCGTTGCGGCCCTTGCCGATGTCGACGAACGCCGCCTCCATGGACGGCAGCACGTTCTGCACCCGCCCCAGGTAGACGTTTCCCACATAGGAGCGGTGCGCGACGCGATCGACGTAGTGCTCGACGAGGACGTCGTCCTCCAGCACCGCGATCTGAGTGCGTTCACCGATCCGGCGGATCACCAGGTCGCGCTTGACCGACTCCCGGCGCGCCAGGAACTCCGACTCGGTGATGACCGGGGCGCGTCGGCGGCCCTGCTCGCGGCCCTCGCGGCGCCGCTGCTTCTTGGCCTCCAACCGCGTGGACCCCTTGACCGCCTGGACCTCGTCCTCGATCGGCTTGTCGGAACGCGGCTCGCGGACCCGAACGACGGTGTTGGGCGGATCGTCTTGGTCAAGAGCCTCGTCTCCACCTCCGGCCGACCGGCGGCGTCGGCGCCGACGCCGCCGACTGGTCCCGATCTCGGTGTGCTCGGTCTCGGTTCTCGCGCTCTCCCCGCTGTTCTCGTCGCCGTTCTCGTCCTCCTCGGCCACGGACTGATCGGCGACCGGCTCCGATTCGGTGTCCTCCTCGCCGGTACGTGATCTGCCCCGGCCGCGGCCGCCGCGGCGGCGGCGACGGCGCGACGGGCGCTCATCGTCGTACTCGTCCTCAGCGCCGGTGTCGGCCTCAGCCAAGCCCTGCTCGGCCGTTGTATCGGCCGTGTCTTCGACGGCAGCCGGTCCCGTGCCGTTGGTCGGCTCCTGGGGGGCCGGTCCGGCCGAGGCGATCGGCGGTTGGAACAGCACCATGGGCGGTTGGAAGGAGACGCTGGTCGGGTCGGCGACCGCCTCCGCGTCCTCTTCCGTCCCGGGTTCGGGCTCGGCCTGTTCCGGCTCGACCGCAGCGCGGGCGCGGGCGCGCGTGGTCCCGGCCGTCCGTGCGCGTTTCGGCTGTGCTTTCGCCTCGGGCTCCGGCTCGGTCGGCTGCACCGAGGCGACCGAGCCAGTCGACTCGGCCGCCTCGACCACGACCGTCTCGGTGTCTCCCGGTCCGGCCAGGGTCGTCAGTGGGCCGTCCGTGCCCTCTGCCAGAGGTTCGGGCTCCGGCGGCGGGCCGGCGGGACGCCGGACTCCACTGCGCTCGCCGGGTGCGCTGACCGTGACCTCACTCGCCTGCGGGTCTCCGGCCACCCGCGTAACCGGGCCGGTATCGGTGGTCTCCGTTGTTTCAGTTGTACCCGCGGTGCCGTCGGCACCGTTGTTGGGCTCGTTTTCGAGCATCCGGGCGGTCTCCCGTCAGAGTCCTCAGGCGCGGTACCGCCTCAGCGGCGGCCGCCGCTGCGCACAAGGACTGTCGTCGCTATGTCGGCTCCGGTGGCACTGTCATCGCCACCGGAGCAAAGTCGTCATGGGTCGCCCGCGTCCCCCGAGAGAGGTCACGCATGAGGTGCACTCCGTGCGGGCAACGACGGCCGCGGCGGCTGCGCCGTGCGTCCGGCCGGATCGGCCTGGCCATCCGCTGCGAGCGGATCGGCGATCGCGTCGGACGCTCCGTCGAGCGGCCCCTGCGCCAGCCGAGTCACCCGCGGGGATGACGGCGGCGCCAGGCCGGCCACGCGACGAAGGCCGGTCACCACGTCGTCCGGTCGCACAGCAGGTGTTGTGTGCCGTACAACCATCCGAATTATGGCATATGTCTCTTGTTGTTCTTTTACGGCTCGCCCGTCCACCTCTAGGTGTAGGACGGCCGCACGGGTGTCGAAACGGCGGCGGCCCTTCTTGGTGAGCCGTTCCACTTCGACGGTCTCGGCCGCGAGAAACACGGCCACCGCCTCCGCGGCGTCGTCGGGGGCGACGCCGGGCATTTCCACCCTCCACTCCGACGCCTCCAGGCGGTCGGTCAGACTATCCGCTGTCGCCTCAACGGCCTCGATGACGTCGATGCCCTCGGGCATGGCGTTATCGAGCCGGACACGCACCTGTCCGGGATCGCAGGGCTCGGCCAGCGTGATCTCAGCGTACTCCGCCTCGCTGGCGACCCCGGTGGGGGCGGCCCCCGTGTAGGAGATCCTCGGATGTGGCGTGAACCCCGCTGAAAAGGCGACGGGGACCTCAGCCCGGCGGAGCGCCCGCTCCAGCGCGCGGGCGATGTCGCGATGACTCGCGAACCGCATTCGGCCACGCTTGGCGTAGCGGAGGCGCAACCGCTGGCCTGGTCGTCCGGTGGAGGGCGAGGTAGTGCCCTCAGATGCGGGGGGCAGCGCTGCTCCTTTCCTCGATGTCCCTCTGTGCGGATGCGCCATATCCTCTGCGACACACCCGCCTGGGAGATTCACGTCTTATTACTTCAGCGTACGGTGCGTGTCGAGGCGCGCGCGCCATCGACCCGGTAGAAGAGCCGCTCCGCGTTGCCTGACAACGGTTCGGCCGATGACCGGATGACACAGCGTTCCGTGCCGGATCACACACGTATGTGCTCTTCCCCTCAGGAAGCCGGTTGAAAAGCGATCGCTTCGTCAGATGCGCGATCTTGACCCTGGAAACGGGTGCGGCACGCGCTGAGAGGCCTCCGGCGCCAAGAACGGGGCGAACAGGCGGCGCTGACCTGCGGGGCCCGGCCCCACCGAAATTTTTTGCGGTAATTCGCGGCTCTGTGCAAACCTCCGGACGCACCTGCTCGTCTTAACACACGTATGGCCCGGCGCGAGCGGGGCGCCGGGCCATACTCTCGCTTCCTCCGCCGGCTCAGATAGGCGTCAGCGGCAGCAGTCTGCCCGTCGGCCCCGGCCCGATCTGGATCTCGGTTCCCATGCTCGGGCACACGCCGCAGTCGTAGCAGGGACTCCATCGACAGTCGTCGACCTCCACGGATTCCTCGCCGTGCAGCGCGTCCTGCCAGTCCTGCCAGAGCCACCCGCGGTCCAGTCCGGCGTCGAGGTGGTCCCAGGGCAGCACCTCGTCCTCATCGCGTTCGCGCACCGTGTACCAGTCGAGATCCACGCCATCGGCCGCCAGCGCCTTCTCCGTGCAGTCCCGCCACCGCTCATAGGAGAAGTGCTCGCTCCAGCCGTCGAACCGGCTGCCCTCGCGCCACACGGCCTCGATGACCTGACCGACCCGGCGGTCGCCACGCGACAGCAGTCCTTCGATGATGGAGGGGCGCCCCTCGTGGTAGCGCAGGCCCACCGACTTTCCGTACCGGCGGTCGGAGCGCAGCGCGTCCCTGAGCTTGCGCAGCCGGGCGTCCACGACTTCGTGCGGGGTCTGCCCGGCCCACTGAAACGGGGTGTGCGGCTTGGGCACGAACCCGCCGATCGACACGGTGCAACGGATGTCCTTGCGCCCGGTGACCTCGCGGCCGACCCTGATGACCTCGGTGGCGAGGTCGGCGATGGCGAGGACGTCCTCGTCCGTCTCAGTCGGGAGCCCGCACATGAAGTAGAGCTTGACCTGGCGCCACCCCGCGGCGTAAGCGGCGGTGACGGTGCGGATGAGGTCGGCCTCGGTGACCATTTTGTTGATCACCCGACGCATCCGCTCACTGCCGCCTTCTGGAGCGAAGGTCAGGCCGGAGCGCCTGCCGTTCCGGGTCAGCTCGTTGGCCAAGTCGATGTTGAAGGCGTCGACCCGGGTGGAGGGAAGCGACAGCCCGGTGTTGGTGTCCTCGTACTGGTCGGCCAGCCCCTTGGCGATGCCGCCGATCTCGCTGTGGTCGGCGCTGGACAGCGAGAGTAGGCCGACCTCCTGGAAACCGGAGGACTTCACCCCCTGCTCGACCATGGCGCTGATGGTCTCCTTGCCGCGTTCGCGTACCGGGCGCGTGATCATCCCCGCCTGGCAGAAGCGGCAGCCGCGCGTGCACCCGCGGAAGATCTCGACGCTGTAGCGCTCGTGCACGGATTCGGCCAGCGGCACGATCGGATTCTTCGGATAGGGCCAGTTGTCGAGGTCCATGACCGTGTGCTTGTGCACCGTCCACGGCACGCCGGCGCGGTTGGGTGTGTAGCGCTCGATACGGCCGTCCGGCCGGTACTCGACGTCGTAGAAGCGGGGGATGTACACTCCCCCGCTTCCCGCCAGGCGCAGCAGCAGGCCATCGCGTCCACCGGGGCGGCCCTCGCGCTTCCACTCACGGACGACCTCGGTGATGGCCAGGGCGATCTCCTCGCCGTCGCCGAGGACGACGGCGTCGAGAAAGTCGGCGACGGGCTCCGGGTTGAACGCCGCATGGCCCCCTGCCAGCACGACCGGGTGGTCCTCCCCGCGGTCGGCCGAATGCAGGGGGATCCCGGCCAGGTCCAGCGCGGTGAGCATGTTGGTGTAGCACATTTCGCTGGCGAAACTGAGGCCGAGGATGTCGAATGCGCCCACCGGCCGGTGGGCGTCCACGGTGAACTGCGGGATCTTGTGGCTGCGCATAAGCTTCTCAAGATCGGGCCAGACAGCGTAGGTCCGCTCGGCGAGGACTCCCTCGCGCTCATTGAGCACCTCGTAGAGGATCTGAATACCCTGGTTGGGCACGCCCACCTCGTAGGCGTCCGGGTACATCAGGGCCCAGCGGACCTCCGCCTCGTCCCAGTCCGAGACGATGGAGTTGAGTTCGCCGCCCACGTACTGGACCGGCTTCTGCACGTTGGGAAGCAGGGCTTCCAATCGCGGGAACACACTTTCGATGGGCATGGTCGACCCCTTTGACATCCCCCGGGTCTGAAGTGCCCGGGATTCCCTTTCTCCGCACATGGCGGGTCCAGGGTGATTGACGCTTCTCAGCCCGCCCGATGGCGAGGGTTCCACGTCCTGGCACGGATATGTCCGCCCGCGTACAGCGTCCGCTTGACCGTCGCGGACACAGTGATCGGCAGTCTCCTGCGGAACGGTCTTCTCAGCTTAGGCCCGTCAGTCGAATCCCCGTGCGCGCGAGTGAATACCCAGGACCAGACCGATCGCTGCCAGGTGGGCGATGGTCGCGGTCCCCCCATAGGAGACGAACGGCAGCGGCAGCCCGGTGATCGGCATGATACCCAGTGTCATACCGATGTTGATGAAGCTCTGGAAGCACAGCCACGTCGCCACTCCGATGCACACGAGCCGACCATAGGGCTGGGAGCACTCAGCGGCGATCCGCAGCACCCGCCAGATCACCAGGGCCAGCAGGACAATGATCACCGTACCGCCGATGAAGCCGAGTTCCTCCCCTGCGACCGTGAAGATGAAGTCGGTGTGCTGCTCGGGGACGAACCGTCCGCTGGTGTGCTCTCCCTGGAACAGTCCCGTTCCGTTGAACCCGCCCGACCCGACGGCGATCTTCGCCTGGTTGGCGTTATAGCCGGTACCGCGGGGGTCGGCAGCGGGGTCGACGAAGCTGGTGAAGCGGGCGATCTGGTAGTCCTTGAGCAGCCCGGACCACCACACCGCGGCCATGGCGAGCACTCCGCAGACGAGCAGCCCGACCACCCACCGTGCGGGCGCTCCCGACAGCGCGAGCATCCCCATATAGACCGCCACGAGCACCAGGGCGGTGCCGAGATCGGGCTGAGCCATGATCAGCGCCAGGGGAACGGCCAGGGCCACCAGGCTGAACAGTACGTCGCGGGTGGTCGGCCGGTGCTCGCCGGCGCGCGGTTCACCCAGGAGCATGGCCAGCCCCAGGACCAGGCCGACCTTGGCGACCTCGCCCGGCTGCGCCTGGAAGCCGCCGATCACCAGCCAGGATCGGGATCCGTTGATGACCTCGCCGAGCGGAGTCAGCACAAGCGCCAACCCGATCACGGCCACCGCGTAGATCACCGGTGCGTAGGCGGACGGGAGCCGGTAGTCCACCGCGGCCACGGCCACGCAGACCAGCGCGCCGATGGCGATGTGCACCAGCTGGCTGCGCGCGTGGCCTGTGGCGTCCCGCGGGTCGCCCGTGCCCGAGGTCGCCGCCCAGACCAGAAGCACACCGATAGCGGACAGTGCGGCCACGGACAGAACGAGTGTCCAGTCGATGCGCCGCGGAACGGCGCCGACCAGCCACCGTGTGCGGTTGCGCCAAGGCGTGCTCGGAAAGCGGGTGGTGGCGGTCATGGGGACTCCTCAACTCCCGGATCAGTCCGGACAGGGCCGGGCTACTTGCGGTATCCGTCGGGAGGCTGCACGCTTCCGTCCGGCTGGACGGTGGGCAGTTCCTCGGGCGGTGCCCCGTTCGGCACAGCGGGTCCGCTCTCCGTCCCGTCCTCGCCGTCTTCACCGTCTTCGCCGCTCTCACCGTCCTCGGAGTCCCCGCCCGACCTGTCGGGCGTCTCAAAGCCGTAGATTCCGTCGTAGATCTCACGTGCGACCGGCGCGGAGGCCACACCGCCGGTGCCGCCCTGCGAGATCAGCACCACAACGGCGTACTGCGGGTCGTCGGCCGGCGCGTAGGAGGCGAACCAGGCGGACTCCTTCCTACCGAGGAGCGAGGCTGTTCCGGTCTTGCCCGCGACGGGCACCTCGTCCAGCGGGAACCCCTCGAACGCGTAGCGCCCGGTGCCCTCCTCGGGGACGTCGGCCAGTGCCGACTGCAGGTACTCCAGCGTCTTCTCCTCGATCGGCAGCTTCTCGGTCTCGCCCGGCTCGATCCGCTTCACCTGTTTGCCGTCGGCGGAGACGAACGCCTTGCCCAACTGCGGCGTGCGCAGCGTTCCGTCGTCGGCGATGGCGGCATAGGCCCGTGCCAGTTGCAGCGGGGTGACGAGCACGTCGCCCTGCCCGATCGAGAAGTTCACGGCATCGCCTGCTCGCCACGTATAGCCGTCGACGCAGAACTCCTCGGCTGCTTTCTTCAGGTAGGCGGCGTGTCCCGGATCCTCCTCGCGGACCTCCGGGTAGCCGTTCTTCGCGCGTTCGCAACTGTCCTCGCGGCCCGCCTCCCAGTACTCCTGCTTCCATTCGCGGTCGGGGACGCGGCCGGCCGCTTCGTGCGGCAGGTCGACCCCGGTCGGCGCACCGAACCCGTAGGCCTTGGCCATATTCGCCATCGCGTCCTCGGGATCGTCCACGGGGTCGATACCGCCGTCCTCACGCCACATGTCGTAGCCGAGCTGGTAGAAGACGGTGTTGCAGGAGACCACGATCGCTTTGTGCAGGCTGAGGCTGCCGTGCGCGTCGCCCTCGTAGTTCTGGAACGACCGGCCGCCGACGGTGATCGAGCTCGGGCAGGAGTAGCGGCCGTTCAACGAGGCACCGTCCTCCACTGCGGCGGACAGGGAAGCGGCCTTGAAGGTCGACGCCGGCGGGAACTCGCCCTTCAGCGCCCGCGAGACCAGCGGCTTTCCGGCCTCCTCGCTGAGGAGGTTCTGATAGGTGTCCTGGTCGACGCCGCCTTTCCAGACCGACGGATCGTAGTTGGGCAGACTGGCCATGGCAACGACACCACCGGTACGGACGTCGAGCACGACACTCGCCGCGGCGTCCGCCGGCTCCCCCTCCTTCCTCGCGTTCTCCATGCCCCTGGCCAGCGCGTCCTCGACGATGCCCTGCACGCGCGCGTCCATGTGGGTCACCAGGTGCATGCCCGGCTCGGAAGAGGTCTCGGAGGCCACACCGGTGACCTCTCCCATGTTGTTCACGGCGTATCTGCGCACGCCCGCCGTTCCGCGCAGCTGCTCGTCGTAGACGGCCTCCAGTCCGTCGCGGCCGACCCGGTCCACACCGCTGAACCGGACCCGCAGATCCTCGCGCTCCTCCAGTTCATCCGCCGTGATCGGCTGCAGATAGCCCAGTGTCTGCACCGCGTCGCGGCCTCGGACGTGGTGGCGGACGGCCTGCTGCTCCGCGGAGATGCCGGGGAAGTCCTCCTGGCGCTCCTTGATCTGCAGGGCCACGCGCGGCTCCACGTCCTCGGCCAGCGGTATGGGCTGGTAGGGCGATCCCTGCCAGCATGGGCGGCTTACTTCGGGACTGCACAGCCGGGTGCGTTTCCGCAGCTCCTCGGGTGGTGTATCGAGGACCTTCGCGAGTCGGCCCAGCACCGCTTCGCCACCGTCGTCCTGGGCGAGCAGCTGGTGGTAATCGGCTGAGATGACGAGTTCAGTGCGGTTTCCCACCATGGAGCGGCCGACGGAGTCCAGGATGTGCCCCCGTGTCGCCGGGACGATGAGCGCCTCCGTGTGGCCGGCCTCGGCCAGTGCCCGATAGTGCTCGGCCATCGGCACCTGCAGGTACCACATACGCCCGATGAGCGTGGCGAACAGGGCGATGACGAGCATCTGCGTCAGTAGCAGCCCGGTCTGCCCGCGGGCCAGTCGTCTCATTTCGCCCCTCCCCCACTCGACCAGGACGCTCCGACGAGCTCGTACTCCTCCGGCGAGAGGCGGCGTAAGAGCGCGCTCAGCGGGGTGAGGACCAGCGGGCTCACCGCCAGGGTCATGCCCATGGTGAGCGGCACCCCGACCATCAGGTTCGGCACCGTCACCCGGGGGTCGCCCAACACCAGGCCCACGAAGGCGAAACCGAGCGACACGCCGAGCACCGCGCCGGCGGCGACCAGGTAGGGCCGCACCGCCGATCGCACGGTGGCCTCTCGCAGGGCGGAGACGAGGTAGCCCGCCAGGGACAGCACCAGGGCGTTGCGGCCTATCTCGGAGTCGGCCGGCGGCAGCGCGTCCAGGGCCAGCCCGGCGCAGAACCCGGTCACCGCGGCCACCACCGGGGTGGAGCGCAGGGCGATCGCGGTGAGGGTCAGCACGACCAGATCCGGAGCGACACCCCACGGCAGCGGGGACCGGTTCACCACCGCGGTCTGCAGCACCACCGCGATGGAGATGGCCAGTACGGTCACCGTCTTCTTCAACGCCTCCCCCTCCGCTCATCGGCGGGCCGGGGCGGCAGCACCGAGTCACGCGGATCCTCCGCGGGTTCGGCGACGACTACCCCGACAATGTCGAGTGAGCCCAGGTCCACCGCCGGTGCGATCTCCCCTGTGCGGCTGAGTCCGCCCGGGGTCCTGTGGGTCTCGGTGACCGACCCGACCGGCACCCCCGGCACGAACGGCACCCCGTTGTGCGATCCCAGCGTGACGACCCGGTCGCCCTCTTCCACCTGCGCGTCGGCGTCCATCAGCTCCAACCGCAGCGGCTCGGCGGTCCCCAGGGAGCTCATGGTCCCCTCGGCGGCGCCGATCTTCCTGGAGTCTTCGAGCCGCACCCCGACCGCGGAGGCGGCGTCGGTGACCGGCAGGACGGTCGCCGTGTCCGTGCCCGCGCGGGTGACCCGTCCGACGAGCCCGTCACCGTTGACGACCGTCATACCGTCGGTGACGCCGTCGCGCTCGCCGACGTCCAGCGTGATGGCGTCGGAGTAGCCGCGCGACGTCACCTTGGTCACCGCGTGTGCCGGGACGATCTCGTATCCGCCCAGCCCCGAGAGATGCAGCAACTGTTCCAGGTCCTCTGCGCGGCCCTCGTCCAGGCTGCGCGAGTCCAGTTCCGCGGCGAGCTCTTTGTTCCGCGCCTCCAACTCCTGGATGCGTTCGGCGGCTCCGGGTGCAGCGGCCAGTGTCCGGTAGCCCGCTTCCACCGGGCGCGCGGCAACGGACACCGCGGAGGAGACGGGGCCGAAGACCGTATCGCCGGCGGTCCTGGCCCCCTCGGTGACGGGTTCGGCGCCCTCACCGGAGTCGAGGACCACCAGGACCAGCGAGGTCACGACCAGAATTCCGAGGACGAAACGGGATCGGAAGCTGTTGCGAGACATCAGTGCCGCCGTTCGGGGACGAGGACCCGGTTCAGCCGCTCGTAGTTCTCCACGCAGGTCCCCGAACCGATGGCGACGGAGTCCAGCGCGTTCTCGGCGACGTGGATCGGCATGCCGATCTCATGCCGAAGGCGGCCGTCGAGCCCGCTCAGCAGAGCACCGCCCCCGGTGACCGCGACACCGCGGTCCATGATGTCTCCGGAGAGTTCGGGCGGGCATTTGTCGAGCGTGGCCCGCACCGCGTCGATGATCGAGGTGACGGACTCCTCGATCGACTGCCGTACATCGGCGGCCGACATCACCACGGTTTTGGGCAGCCCGCTGATCAGGTCGCGGCCTCGGACCTCTGCATGCAGCTCTTCCGAATCCGTGGGGTAGGCCGAGCCGATGGCGACCTTCAGTTCTTCGGCGGTGCGCTCCCCGATCATCAGGGAGTACTCCTTCTTCATGAAGGTCATGACCGCCTGGTCGAGCTCGTCTCCTCCGACGCGGATGGATTGGGAGGTCACGATGCCGCCCAGGGAGATCACCGCGACCTCGGTGGTCCCGCCGCCGATGTCGACGACCATGTTCCCGGTCGGTTCGTGCACCGGGAGCCCGGCTCCGATCGCGGCCGCCATCGGTTCCTCGATGATGTGGACGCGGCGCGCCCCGGCCTGGTACCCGGCTTCCTTGACGGCCCGGTGCTCCACCGAGGTGATACCGCTGGGAACAGCGACGATGATGCGCGGCTTGGCGAAATGCCGCCGCCGGTGGATCTTCTGGATGAAGTAGCGCAGCATGCGCTCGGTGATCTCGAAGTCGGCGATGACCCCGTCCTTGAGCGGCCGGACCGCGGTGATGTCGCCGGGAGTGCGGCCGATCATCTGCTTCGCTTCGAGGCCGACCGCGACGATCCTTCCCGTAGAAGCCTGGAGTGCGACCACCGACGGCTCGTTCAGGACGATGCCGCGGCCTCGTACGTACACAAGTGTGTTCGCGGTCCCGAGGTCGACCGCCATGTCGCGGCCGAGAAAGGCGAGATTATTGGTCATGAAAGCGTCCTCAGCAGACCAAATCGGTGTGGTACCCGCAGGGCGGTCAATACGGTCTCGTTCCAGCACGGATGTGGATCCAGCACCCGTATCGTAACGCTGCGCACTTGTACCGTTACGCAAACACACCGACAGGTTTCTGAGCACGAAAAAAGCGCCGGGCGAACCCGACGCGCAAAGTGCTCCTGGGACCGGTCAGACCGCCAGTTCCGGGAAGAACAGCTTGATCTCGCGCTCCGCCGAGTAGGTGGAGTCGGAGCCGTGCACGATGTTCTGCTGGACCTCCAGCGCGAAGTCCCCGCGGATCGTGCCGGGGCCGGCAGAGACCGGATCGGTGGCACCGGCCAGCGCACGGAACGCCTCGATGCAGCGATCCCCCTCGACCACCATGGCGACCAGCGGGCCGCTGGTGATGAACTCGACAAGGGAATCGAAGAACGGGCGCGCGGAGTGCTCCTCGTAGTGGGTCTTGGCGGTATCGGCGTCCAGCGTGCGCAGGTCCATCGCGACGATCTTGAGGCCCCTGCGCTCGATACGGGAGATGATCTCGCCGATGATGCTGCGCCGCACGCCGTCGGGCTTGATCAGAACAAGGGTGCGCTCCACGGTGATTCTCTCCTCGGCTTGTGGGATAGCGATCAACAGGGCCGGCGATTCACAGCGCGGCGACGCGCGGAAGGCGGGCGGCCCCGGACACGCGTTACCCTACCGCGCCTGCTGTTCCTGAGGGTCCGCGTTCTCGCGCTCCTGCCGCGCATAGGCCGCTTTCATGGCGTCCGTACGGCGCCCGAGCAGCACGCCGGCGATCCACAGCCCGGCGAAGACGACACCGAGGACCGCCAGTCCCGGCACCAGGAAACCACTGACCAAGAACGCCGCCTGCAGCGCCCAGCCGGCGTAGTGGCCCCAGCGGAACCGCTGCAGGGCCGCCAGCACGAGCGCGGCCGCGGCCAGTCCGCCCCACACCCCTGCGGCCAGGGCCGGGGAGTATCCGCCGAGCCGGATGGCCACCGGAACCGCGAGGCCGATGACGACGACCTCGAACGCAAGCACGACAGAGCAAATCGTCCGCATCCTCATACCCCCCTGATGAGGTGGATCGCGTCGCCGGCCGTGACCACCGACCCCGTGATGAGCACGCCGGCGCCAATCGGCATACCGCCCTCTTCGGCCAACCCGATAGCCATGTCGATGGCGTCGTCCAGCCGGGCGGCGACCCGCACCCGGTCCGCGCCGAAGACCGACTCGGCGACCGCGCGCAGCTCCTCCGGCTCCAGGCTGCGCGGCGAGGAGTTGCAGGTCACGACAAGCTCGGCGACCAGCGGCTCGAGTGGTTCGAGGATACCTTCGATGTCTTTGTCGCCCATGACCGCCACCACGCCGATGAGCCGGGTGAACCCGAACTCCCCCTCCACTGCTTCCGCAGACGCGGCCATCCCGGCGGGGTTGTGCGCGGCGTCCACCAGCACGGTGGGACTGGTCCGCACGACCTCCAGCCGACCCGGCGTCTCGACTCCGGCCAGCGCGGCGCCCACAAGTTCCGGGTCCAGCTGCTCGTCGCCTTCACCGGGCGCGGCGAACGCCTCGACCGCGGCGACCGCCACGGCCGCGTTGCTCGCCTGGTGGGCGCCGAACAGCGGAAGAAACAGCCCTTCGTAGCCGCCGCGCAGTCCCTTCAGCGACACCTGCTGGCCCCCCACGGCCAGCTCGCGCTCAGCCACGCCGAACTCCAGCCCTTCCCGGGCCACCCGCGCGCCGACCTCGGAGACGTGGCGCATCAGTACCTCGGCCGCCGGCAGCGGCTGCTGAGCCAGCACCGCGATGGAATCGGGCTTGATGATGCCCGCCTTCTCCTCCGCGATCCCCTCCACCGTGTCCGGCAGGAACTCGGTGTGGTCGATGGCGATGGGGGTGACCACGGCGACGTCGGCATCCACCACGTTGGTCGCGTCCCAGGCCCCGCCCATGCCGACCTCGATGACCGCGACGTCGACCGGGGTGTCGGCGAACACGGCGTAGGCCATGGCCGTGAGCACCTCGAAGAACGACAGGGGAATGTCGCCGGAGGCGTCGACCATCTCGATATAGGGGCGGATGTCGTCGTAGGCCGCGACGAACCCCCCCTCGGAGACGGGCTCGCCGTCGATGACGATCCGCTCCCGCATGCTCCGCAGGTGCGGACTCGTGTAGCGGCCCACCCGCAGCTGACGCTCGCGCAGCAGCGCGTCGATCATCCGCGCGGTCGAGGTCTTGCCGTTGGTCCCGGTCAGGTGGATCACCCGATAGGCGCGCTGCAGCTCACCGAGCAAGTCCATGAGCGCACTGATCCGGTCGGTCGACGGGTCGATGTCGGTCTCGACTCGCCTGGCGCTGATCTGGGCCACAACATCGGCGTAGCGCTCGTGGGCGCCTTTCCGGTTCACGATGGATCCTGAGTCGGGATGAACACGAATCCAGCGTACTTCCTTGCGCCGGGGCTGCTGTACTACTGGGATCATGACCGGTACCGACGTGTTCTTCCAGGAATGGGGGCGGCGCCGCCCCGGCGAGCGGCGCAACCTCGCGCGGGCGGCGGACCTCATGCGGGAATTGGACATCTCCCCCGCCGAGCTTCCCGTCATCGGAGTCGTGGGATCCAAGGGAAAGGGGACGACGGCCACCTACGCCTCGGCCTGCCTGGCCGCAGCGGGACTGGACGTGGTCACGGTCACCGGGCCCAGTTACCGCAGCCACCGGGAGCGCATCCGGTTCAACGGTGCGGCGATCGACGAAGAGGGGCTGTCCGGGCACGCCGCCGCCATCGACGCCGCCCGGAGCCGCCTTCCGGCACCGGAGGGCGGCTACCTGGGGCCCAGTGGCCTGTTCCTCATCGCCGGGCTGCTGGAGGCGCGACGCCGGGGTGCAGATGTCTGCGTATTGGAGGCGGGCATGGGCGGCCGCGGCGACGAGCTGCGTCTGGCGGCCCCGCGCGTCGTCGCGCTGGCATCCGTCTTCGCCGAGCACATCGGCATCCTCGGGGACACGGTGGCCGATATCGCCCAGGAGAAGGCCTCGGTCGCCGGGGACTCCACTGAGGCGTTCGTCCATCTGCCCCAGACCCCACCCGTGCAAGCCGTGGTCGAGTCGACGGTGCGCGAGGCGACCGCCGGACGGGTGCGCCCCGAGGAGGTGCACGCGGTCCCGGACTCTCCGGGGCCGGTACCGCCCGGACTGCGGCCCGCGGGGCTCTCCGCGGACTCCGCCGATCTCGGCTGCGCCGCTGCCGGCGCACTGCTGCGGTGCCTGGGCCGGGCACCGGGAACACGGACGCACGAGGTGCTGTCGACGGTGCGGCTGCCTGGTCGGCTGTCGGCCCACCGGGTGGCGGAAACCGAACTGATCGTCGATTCGGCGATCAACGGCACCGGTGTCCGCGCCGCTGTGCGCCACGCGCGGCAGCGCTGGCCCCGGATCGACCGCGTACTGATCTGCCTACCCGACCACAAGGATGTCGGTGGCGCGGCGCGCGAACTCGGGTCGCTGCCCGTGACCGCCGCGACCCTGCCCGAGTCCCACCTGCGCTTCACCCGCGCACTGCCCGGCCACTGGGACCGGGTCGAGGCCGACCGGCTCACCCGGGACGGGCTGACCGGCATGGGCAGCTACGTCCTGGTACTGGGCACCGTTTACTTCACCGGCCGGGTACTCGATCTCATCGGCGCGGACACCGAGCGGCTCTTCAGCGCCGAAGGCGCCGCCTAAGCGTGAGCACCGGCCCGGGTGAGGAGCCGGCACCCAGGAAAGCGCGGCCGCCGCTGCGGTGGCCGCACCGACCGGTTCTCAGCAGGAAGCACTGGACCGGGCCGGTAACGCGGCCGACTCTGCGGGGCGGACTCGCCGTAGGCTGCCTTCCCGCGTGCCTGAGCCGCCGGTCCTCCGGGACGCCGGCACCTCCCGATGGCAGAGGAGTAGACGCAGCGGGCCGCGGCATCAATCGCGTGCGACCATGGCCGCCCGGCGTGTGCGGGGACCGCTGCGGGCAGTCCCGCACCCGGCTTCTCAGGCGCTCTTCTCCTCGCGCTCCGGGCCGATCTCGGTCCGCGGCACGATGGTGGGGTTGACGTGCTCCAGAACGGCTTCGCGGGTGATGATGACCTGCCCGACATCCTCACGGCTGGGCACCTCATACATCACCGACAGCAGAACCTCCTCGATGATCGCGCGCAGCCCGCGCGCCCCGGTGCCGCGGATGATGGCCTGCTCGGCGATCGCGTCAAGCGCGTCATCGCTGAATTCCAACTCCACGTTGTCCAGCTCGAACAACCGCTGGTACTGCTTCACCAACGCGTTGCGCGGCTCGGTGAGGATCCGGATCAGCGCGGCCCGATCCAGGTTGTGCACACTGGTGATGACCGGAAGCCGCCCGACGAACTCCGGGATCATCCCGAACTTCAGCAGATCTTCGGGCATGACCTCGGAGAAGCGGTCGGTGGCGTCCTCCACGCTGGTCGGCCGGAGCACGGCGTTGAAGCCCATGCCCTGCTTGCCCACGCGCGACTCGATGAGCTTCTCCAGCCCGGCGAACGCGCCACCGCAGATGAACAGCACGTTGGTGGTGTCGATCTGGATGAACTCCTGGTGGGGGTGCTTGCGCCCGCCCTGCGGCGGCACGCTGGCGGTGGTGCCCTCCAGGATCTTCAGCAGCGCCTGCTGCACGCCCTCGCCGGAGACGTCGCGGGTGATCGAGGGGTTCTCGCTCTTGCGGGCGACCTTGTCGACCTCGTCGATGTAGATGATCCCGGTCTCGGCCTTCTTGACGTCGTAGTCGGCCGCCTGGATCAGTTTGAGCAGGATGTTCTCCACATCCTCGCCCACATAGCCCGCCTCGGTCAGCGCGGTGGCGTCGGCAATGGCGAACGGGACGTTGAGGATCTTGGCCAGCGTCTGGGCCAGCAGCGTCTTGCCCGACCCGGTGGGCCCCAGCAGCAGGATGTTGGACTTGGCGATCTCCACGTCCTCGTCGCGTGGACGCTCGCTCTCCGACTGCACCCGCTTGTAATGGTTGTAAACCGCGACCGACAGCGCCTTCTTCGCCTGCTCCTGGCCGATCACATAGGAGTCGAGGAACTCATAGATCTCCCGCGGCTTGGGCAGGCTGTCCCACTTGAGTTCGGTGGAATCCGCGAGCTCCTCTTCGATGATCTCATTGCACAGATCAATGCATTCATCGCAGATGTAGACGCCGGGGCCGGCAATGAGCTTCTTCACCTGCTTCTGACTCTTGCCGCAGAACGAGCACTTCAGCAGGTCTCCACCGTCGCCGATGCGTGCCACCCAGCTACTCCTTAAAACGTAGGCCACCCCGCCACCGACCACCCGCTCCTGCGACAGGCGGTGGCGTGCCTCTAAGCAAGCTACCGCTTTTGCAGGATATGCGCTTCCCGGTGGAACAACGGGCGAGGCGATCTGTGCGTCGTTCTCCTGAGCCTAAGCGAAGATGCGGACCGGCTTCACCACGCGGCACTTCCCGGCGTGTGATCCACCGGCCCGAATCGGCGTTCGACCGATGCTCTCCAAGCCCCGAGCGCCCCTGCCTCCCTCAGGATTTCTTCAGGGACGTCTTGCGGTACGGAAGGACGAAATCGATCAGTCCGTACTCGACGGCTTCTTCAGGAGTGAAGATCTTGTCCCGCTCAATGTCCTTCGATATCTCTTCGACCGGACGTCCGGTGTGCTTGGACAGCAGGGTCTCCATCTGCGAACGCACGCGCAGGATCTCGTTGGCCTGGATCTCCAGGTCGCTGCCCTGCCCGTGGGTTCCCTCCGTCGCGGGCTGGTGGATGACCAGCCGCGAGTGGGGAAGGGCACCGCGCTTACCGGGCGTCCCCGCGGCGACGAGGATCGCAGAAGCCCAGGCGGCCTGCCCCAAGCAGACTGTCTGGACGTCCGGACGGACGAACTGCATCGTGTCGTAGACGGCCATCAGGGATGTGAAGGAACCGCCAGGCGAGTTGACATATATCTGGATGTCGCGATCGGCGTCGATCTGCTCCAGCGTCAGCAACTGCGCCATGATGTCGTTGGCCGCGGTGTCGTCGATCGGCGAGCCCATGAAGATGATCCGCTCCTCGAAGAGCTTGTTGTACGGATTCATCTCCTTGACGCCGTAGGACGTGCGCTCCACGTAGGAGGGAAGCACGTAGCGGCTCTGCGGTGTGGAAAGGTTGTTCACGGCGGGTACCTCCGTGCGTGGTTCGAGGGTCATGCGGTGATGTCGCTGGAGGGAACCTGGGCGGAGTAGCTCACCACACCGTCGATCAGGCCGTATTCCTTGGCCTCCTCCGCCGTGAACCAGCGGTCGCGGTCGGAGTCGGCCTCGATGCGCTCTACCGGGACACCGGAGTGCTGGGCGATGCGCTCGGCGAGGATGCGCTTCATGTACTTCATCTGCTCCGCGAGGATCTTCACGTCCGTCGCGGTACCGCCGATCCCGCCGGAAGGCTGGTGCATCATGATGCGCGTGTGCGGCAGAGCGAACCGCTTGCCAGGGGTCCCCGCGGTCAGCAGGAACTGGCCCATCGAGGCCGCCAGGCCCATCGCTACCGTCACCACGTCATTGGGGATGTACTGCATGACGTCGTAGATCGCCAGGCCGTGGTCGACGGAGCCGCCCGGGGAGTTGATGTACATGGTGATGTCGCTCTTGCCGTCCTCGGCGGCCAACAGCAGCATCTGTCCGCAGATACGGTTCGTGGTCTCCTCGTCGACCTGTTCTCCGAGCACGATGATGCGCTGGCGGAGCAGTTTCTGGGCCGTCTGGTCGGCGAAACCCATCGACGGCGCCTCAGGGGCCCTCATGATTTCGTCGCGACCAGTCAGAAGTGGATGCATAGTCACTGTTCACCTATTCCGCTTCACTTCGGACGGGCGAGTCGTTCGTCTCCCGCGACTGACAGTAGCGCGCGACAACCACCGCATGCGGCACCACAGCGCCCTGTTCGCTGTTGGCGCAGGGGCCGACAAGGGGGAATAGGTCGTCCGCATCCCCGGTCAACTCGCCTATACGCCGACGGTGCCGGTGAGAACCCCTCACCGGCACCGCCTAGACCTGCTGGGCCGCGATTGGCCCGCTCGGTGCGCCCTACTCGTCGGCCGGCTTGGCTTCGCCCGCCTCGGCCTCCGCGGCCTCCGCCTGCGGGGTTTCGGACTCCTCGGCCTCTGCTTCGGGGGCCTCGTCTGTATCGCTCTCGGTCTCCTGCTCGATCACATTGCCGGACTCGTCGGTGACCGTCGCCTTCTCCACGATCAGGTCCATGGCCTTGGAGCGGACCACCTCGGTGTAGGCGATATTAAGCTGGTTGGACTCGACCAGGTGCTGGGCGAGCTGGTCGGGGGCGACACCCATGCGCTGGGCCTGCTCCACCACGTACTGGCTGAGCTCGCTGTTGTCGGCGGAGAGTTCCTCCTGCAGCGCGATCTGGTCCAGGATGAACCCGGCCTTGACCGAGGAGCGGGCGCCCTTGGTGAGCTCCTCCTCGAACTCCTCCTCGGTCTGCTCCTGCGACTCAAGGTAGGCCTCCTTGGTCAGCCCACTCTGCGCGAGCTGCTGCTCAAGGCTGTCGCGGCGGCGCTTGACCTGCTCTTCGACGACCGACTCCGGCAACGGAATCTCAACGGACTCGACCAGCTTCTCCAACGCGCGGTCGCGGCCCTGGGAGAGCTGCTGGAGGCGGCGCGATTGCGTCAAGCGGGAGCGGACGTCGGCGCGCAGCTCCTCCATGGTGTCGAACTCGCTCGCCAACTGCGCGAACTCGTCGTCGAGCTCGGGAAGCTCCTTGATCTTGACGCTGTGCACGGTGACCGTGACGTCGGCGTCCTGGCCCTCGTACTCGCCGCCGACGAGCTTGGTGGCGAAGGTGGCGGACTCGCCCTCGGACATGCCCTCAAGGGTGTCGTCGAGGCCTTCGAGAATGGTGTTGGTCCCGATCTCGTAGGACAGCCCGCTGGCCTGGACGTCCTCCAGTTTCTCACCGTCGACTGCGGCGGAGAGGTCGATGGAGACGTGGTCGCCCTTCTCCGCCGGACGGCCCGCGCCGACCAGAGTGGAGAACCGTTCACGCAGATTGTTGATCTGGTCCTCGACCTGATCTTCGGTGACCTCGGCGTCGTCCACGGTGACTTCGAGGTTCTCGTAGTCGGGCACCTCGAACTTGGGGCGGACGTCGACCTCGGCCGTGAAGGCGAGCTCGTCGTTGTCCTCCAGCTTGGTGACCTCCACGTCAGGCTGGCCCAGCGCGAAGATCTCCTCCTTCTGGATGGCCTCGTTGTAAAGCTCGGGAACGGCGTGGTTCACCGCTTCGCTGATCACCGCTCCGCGCCCGACGTAGCGGTCGATCAGCCGAGCCGGCGCCTTACCCGGGCGGAAGCCCTTGATCTGGACCTGCTTGGCGAGCGACTTGTAAGTCACGTCGAAGGCATGCTCGAGTTCCTCGAAGGGAACCTCGATGGTCAGCTTGACCCGGGTCGGGCTGAGCTCCTCGACATCGGTCTTCACGGGGCGGTACTCCTAGATTTCCGGCTGTTGTCCGGGACGACCCCGCGCGCTCGGCGCGCTGGGTTTCGGGAATCTCCTGCTGATCACGCCAGTCTAGGGCAGACGGACAGGGGCTCATGGCCTATCTACGAGCCCTCTGCGAATCAGCCGTTTCGTCGGGGAGGCGGGATTCGAACCCGCGGCCTCATGCTCCCAAAGCATGCGCGCTAACCAAGCTGCGCTACTCCCCGTTGAACCGTGGTTGCACCACCAAAGGTGCACAACCACGCTGTGGAGACGGTAGTCTTGTCTCCGTCGGCTCCACGAGTCTAGAGGAAACTCCGGAGTCATGGCGCCATGCGGGCGTAGTTCAATGGTAGAACTCCAGCCTTCCAAGCTGGCCATGCGGGTTCGATTCCCGTCGCCCGCTCCACGAGCAAAGGGCCAGGCCACCCGGGAAACCCCGGTGACCTGGCCCTTAGTCGTGAGAGCCCTTCCGACCGCCGCGTGCCACACACGTGCCCGATGCCTCTCCCAGCGGGTCCGAATCGGCGGGATCATCGGCAGGATTGCCGGGTTCGCCACGGCCTCCGCCGGTGCTGCCGCCCCGCGCCTTCCGGAGTTCCCGCGCCGCCCGCTCCCCCATGGTGTCGACCAGCTCGCGTGACCGTTCGTCGCGCGCGTGGAGGTAGACGAGCTCCGCGCTGGCCGACGAACAAAGGCCCTCTTCCCCGGGGTGGGCGAACCTGTCCAGGTGCCGCCGGAGGTCGTCCAGGATGAGCACCGGAAGCAGGATCGTCCGCACACTGGCCCGGGTCTTGACGGATAAGTTCATCCCGTACCGCTGTGTTCAGAATGCCCCCATCAATCGGTACGCCTTGGCGGCGGTGACCTTTCCCACCTTGGCCTTTCGGTGAGCCGCGCGCCACGGGCCGGATGCAGGCGCCTTTGTCTGTGGCGAGCTGTTCGGCCACCTCACGGGTCAGGGGTTGGGTCATGCGTTCGGTCTGGGTGGTCTTGCTCGTGGGGGTGGGCATCAGGCCCCACCCCCGGCGAGGAGCCGAACGAGGAGGCCATGTCATCGATGTCGGTATCGGTGACGAACCCAGCCCGCACCCGCACCGGGGCCGGGGAGCCGCACGCGTCGGGCATCCAGGCGCACCCGGGGTCGCAACGAGCCGAGCAGCTACAGCAGCGCGGGAGTCACGCGGCGGCGACCGTGCCGGTACCCCAGCAGACCGAACAGGCAACGACGCGGATCCGGCTTCCGGCAGTGGCGGATCCGACGACCACCATCTTTCGCGGGCGCAGCGTCTTACTGCCCCGCCCGCGGCAGGACTGGCAGCGCTGGGGTCCGGTTGCGGGCACGGAGTCCACGTCATGTTCTCCTGACCGTGCGGCGACCCGACGAGCTACCACGCTCAGGAAGTCCGCACCAAGGGGGCCAACACACTTCTCATGTACATAAGCTTTCGATCAACACTCATGTACATAAGCTGCTTGGATCTAAGAGTGACTCACCTATGTACATGAGTCAAGCGGTTCCGCGGGAAGAGTTGGCTGCTCTACCGCAAGGGTCAGTCGGTCGCCGGAATGCGGTAGTCGAGTACGAACTGGTCAGCGGCCATGATGGTGTCGCAGACCTCGACCACGCGGCCGCCGGTAGTGACCGCGTTACGGGTCAAGTGGATGACCGGCGACCCTGGACTCAGGCTCAGCGCGGTCGCCTCCTGCTTGGTGGCCAGCCGCGCCCGCACCGTTTCGGTGTACTCCGCGAACTCATGCCCGTGCTCTTCGAGCCGTGCGTAGATGCCACCGCCGCCCGGGTTCTCCTCGAAGAGTTCCGGGATATCCCGAGCCACATCCCAAGGAAGGTAGGATGTCGCCTCCTCAGTCGGTGTGCCGTCACTGAAGTACAGGCGCCGGCGGGCGAGCACCTTGGCACCCTCCTCGACAGCCAGCCGCTCAGCGATCTCCGCAGGAGCAAGCACCGGGCCAACAGACAGCACACGGACCGCCGCCTTCACCCCGGCCTGTTCCGTCTCGGCGATGTAGGCAGCCTTGCCCGCTTTGCGGTGCGAGCGCCGGAACCGGTCCGAGGACTTGCGGGTGACCGGCGGCCGGGACTTCACGAACGAACCCTTGCCCTGAAAGGTCTTCACGAGCCCGGCCGTGCGCAACTCGGCAACAGCCTTACGGACCGTTCCCGAGGACACGCCGTAGCGCTCCATCAGCGCGGCCTCACTCGGGACCTCTTCAGCAGGAGCAAGGCACCCGTTTCTGATCTGCTCCTCGATATCGTCAGCGATCTGGAGATACATAGGCTTCGCCGACTTCGCTCCTGCTGTACTCGCCATAGTCCTTCAGTTCCTCCTATGCTCCTGTACATGAGTAACAGCACCGGAGAAGGCCCGTCAACGCCGCTGCACTCGGTGTCTGTAGCAGGGGCAGTCATCCGGGAGGACGGCCGACTGCTGGCGATCCGCCGCAGGGACAACGGGACATGGGAGCTACCCGGCGGAGTCCTGGAAATCGCCGAGGCGCCGGAAGACGGTGTTACCCGGGAAGTCTGGGAAGAGACCGGCATCCATGTCGAGGTGGACCAGCTCACCGGGGTCTACAAGAACACCACCCGCGGCATCGTCGCTCTGGTCTTCCGCTGCAAGCCCTCCGGCGGCATAGAACACCCGACATCGGAATCCACAGCCGTCGAATGGCTAACCCCAGAACAAGTCAGCGAACGCATGTCCGAGGTCTACGCCATCCGACTCCTGGACGCCCTGGACTCCAACGGCCCACACGTGCGCAGCCACAACGGCCGAACCCTGGACCCGGCGAAGTAAGAAGAGGGGATTCCCCCACCAGGGCGGAAAACAGGCACACCGAGTATGCGGGCGAAGCGGTGAAGCAGGGTGATCGTGGGCGACTTCAGCCCGCGCTCGATCTGGGAGAGGTAATCTTCACTCACCCCGGCCAGACCGGCCACGACGGCTTGCGTCTTCCTCTGTCCAGTCCGGTAGAACCGCAGCCGCTCACCGACCGGAATCTCCGCCGAGGACCCCATGACCACATCCCATGTTCAGCGTGCCAGGCACTGGCATCAGGGTAGGACTTAGAGTGTGTCTCAATACCGTGGGTTGTGCTTGGTCAGATGGCGGTAGCAGATTTTGATGCAGCCGATAGCGACCATGGCGAGGAAATTGCTGGCCTTGCGCTCCCAGCGGATGCCCAGGCGGC
>JAJYTD010000049.1 GCA_021793235.1 Actinomycetes bacterium
AGCACGCCCGCGGCGGCCGCCGCCCGCGCCGCCGCCCGCGCCCGCGCCCGCACGCCCGCGCGGTCGCCGGAGCCCGCGGACACGACGGCCACGGCCAGCGCCGTCAGCGCCGACACGGCCAGCGCGGCGAACCCCCCGATCGCGGCGGGCAGCAGGGCGCGGACGAGCCGTCTCCCGCCGCCCCTCCCGTCCAGCCCGGCCGCGGCCGCGACCACCCAGGGAAGGGCGGCGTAGCCGAGGAGCAGCGCCCACTGGCCCAGCAGGAGCCGCTCCGCCACGAACGGGTTCCAGGCGTAGCAGACCCCGGCGGCCAGGCGCGGCAGCAGCCGGGCGGTCGGCACCAGCGACGCCGCCGACGTGCAGGCCATCACGAAGATCGCCAGCAGGAGGAGCTTCTGGACGGCGTCCGCCGGGACGACGGAGGCGAGCGCGGTGACGAACGCGTCGCTCGGCACGTGCCGCGGCACGATCCCCGTCGTGCCGAACGTCAGCGCGGTGAACGCCGGGTCCGGCACGAACACCATGTCGTAGGACAGCACGAACCCGGGTGCGAGCCCCGGCCCCAGCGCCGCGAGCCCGAGCCCCAGCCCGGTCACCGCGGCCACCAGGTGCCGCGCCCGCCCGTTCACGCCCCGGCTACCGCCCCGGCTCCGGGTCGCGGGGCAGGCCGAGGATCCGCTCGCCGATCACGTTGAGGTTCACCTCGGTCGTCCCGCCGCCGATGCTCATGGCGCGGGACGCCAGCAGGTAGCGGGTCCAGCGGCGCCGCAGCTCGTCCTTCCGGCCGCCGGTCAGGGCGCCCTCCTCGCCGAGGAGCGTGAACCCGAACTCGGTGACCTGCTGGCCGTGCTCCATCGCCACCAGCTTGCGGACGTTCGCGGTCGCGCCCGGGTCGGTGCCCGACAGCTGCTTCAGCGTGGCGCGCAGCCCGAGGAGGTTGAAGGAGTGCTCGTCGCAGGCGAGGCGGCCGATCCCGTCGCGGACCACCGGGTCGTCGGCGAGGCCGAGGGCGGCCGCGAGCTCCAGCAGCTTCGGCAGGTCGCCGCCGAGCTGGAAGGTGCTGGTCAGGCCGACGCGCTCGTTCGCCAGCGTGGTGCGGGCGACGCGCCACCCGGCGTTGACGGGCCCGACCACGAGGTCGTCGGGCACGAACACGCCGTCCAGGAACACCTCGTTGAAGACGGCGTCGCCGGTGCACTCGCGCAGCGGCCGGACGTCGATGCCCGGCGACGTCATGTCCACGAGGAAGTACGTGATGCCGTCGTGCTTCGGCCTGTCGGGGTCGGTGCGGGCGATGCAGATGCCCCACTGCGCGTCGCGGGCCAGCGAGGTCCAGATCTTCTGGCCGGTGATCTTCCAGCCGCCCTCGACGCGCTCGGCGCGGGTCCGCAGCCCCGCCAGGTCCGAGCCCGCGCCCGGCTCGGAGAACAGCTGGCACCAGATGATCTCACCGCGCAGCGTCGGCGGCAGGAACCGCTCCTGCTGCTCGCGCGTGCCGTACTGGACCAGCGACGGGACGACCCACGCGGCGATCATCAGCGGCACCGGGCGCACCTTCGCCGCCTTCAGCTCCTGCTGGATGACGATCTGCTCCATCGGCCCGGCGTCCCGCCCCCACGGCTTCGGCAGGTGCGGGGTGACCCAGCCGCCCTCCGCCATCGCGGCGCGCTGCTCGAGGGGCTCCATCGCGGCGAGCTCGGCCACGCGGGCGCGGATCTCCTCCCGCAGCGGCTCGGCCTCCTCGGGCAGGTCGATGCTCATGGGGCGGCGGACGCCCGCGACGGCCAGGGCCGCGACCTCCGCGCGGTGCGCGCTCGCCCGGCCGAGGAGCGCGCGCAGCGTCAGGGCCCTGCGGTAGATCAGGTGGGCGTCGTGCTCGTAGGTGTAGCCGATGCCGCCGTGCACCTGGATGTTGCCCTCGGCGCAGGTGACGGCCGCGTCCGCGGCCAGTGCCGCGGCGACGCCGAGGGCGTAGGCGCGCTGCTCCTCCGGCTCGTCGAGCGCGCGCGCCGCGTCCCAGACGGCGGCCCTGGCGCGCTCGACGTCGATGAGCATGCGGGCGCACTTGTGCTTGATGGCCTGGAACTGCCCGATGGGGCGGCCGAACTGCTCGCGCAGCTTGGCGTAGGCGACGGCGTCGTCCAGAGCGCGTCCAGCGACACCGCAGGCCTCGGCGCCCAGGAGGACGACGGCGAGGGCCCGCACGTCGGCGTCCAAGATCCGCTCGTCCGGGACGGCGACCCCGTCGACCGTGACGGAACCCACTGGACGGGTCACGTCCAGGGACTCGAGCGAACCGACCGTTACCTCGTCCCGCTCAAGGACGACCCAACGCTCGCCCGCCGGGAGCACGAACACGTCGGCCAGCGGAGCGCCGAGCACCGGTTCCACCGTCCCGGAGACGGTGGAACCGTCCAGTTCGAGGCTGCCGGACAGCCCCACCGCCGCCGTGCGGGAACCGTCCGCCAGGCCCGCCGGCAGCTTCGACGCACCGGACGCGTGCAGCACCGCCGACGCGAGAACGGTCGGCGTGTACGGCCCCGGCACGAGGGCGCGGCCGAGCTCCTCCAGCGCCACCGCCTGCTCAAGGATCCCGAAACCCTGGCCGCCCGCGTCCTCCGGCAGATGCAGGCCGGGCAGCCCCTGCGCGGCGAGCCCCGCCAGGACGCCCTCGCCGCCCTCCCTGACAACCTGCGACGTGATGTTCCGTTCCGCGAACCCGCGCACGGACGCCGCCAGCGCCTCGTGCTCCTCGGTCAGTCCGATCGCCATGGTCCCCACCTCTCTCAGAAGTGGCCACAGCCTATTAGAACGTCATTCGGTTTGTCAGGACGCGATCTTCAGGCGGGAGAAGAACGTGTTGACGTCCGGCCACATCTGCTTGTGGGTGTTCGGCATCGACGCGAACACCACGGCGGGCGTCTCGCGGCCGGTGTCGATCACGGCGGTGGCGACGATCTCGCCGGTCGCCCGCACCCCCTCGCGCTGGTACGTCAGGTACGACGCGACCAGCCAGCCCGGACGCCCGCCCACGTTCAGCGCCTGCGACGCCAGCGGCTTCTTCTCGTGCGGGAACGCGTAGTACTGCTCCTGGTGGCTCTGCGCGACCACCGCCGTGGCGTTCTTCACGCTCTCCGGCCCCTGGTAGGCGGCCTGCATGCTCGGGTGCAGCGTGCCGGTGAGCAGCTGTCCGTACCAGAGCTGCCCGCCCCGGTTCTCCGTCACCAGGATCTGCTGCCCGGACCAGCCCGGCGTCCCCAGCCGGTTCCGCTTGGTCGGCACCTGCCAGGGCGCCGCCATCCGCGGGTACGACAGCCCCGAATGGGCGTCCTCCACCTGCCCGCTCACCCGGCTCGGCCGGCCGGCGAACGTCGCGAGCTTCTTGTCGGGCGGCAGCTCCGCCTGCGGCGCCTCGGACCGCTCCGAGACCGTCCGGCCGGCGTTGCCGTCCGCCTCCGCCGCGTCGTCGCCGCCCTTCAGCAGGAACACGACGGCGGCCGCGATCAGCGCGACCACCAGCAGCCCGACCCCGCCGAACAGCAGCAGCCGCGACCGGCCGCCGCCCTCGTCCAGGATGTCGCGCCCACCGGCTCCGAGCTTGGCGTCGGCGGACGCCTCGTCGGCCATCCACTCCGGCATCTGCCAGTTGCCGCTGCTGGGCTTGCCCGGCTTGGCGGGCGCGCCCGACCCGGTCGGGACCGCCGGCACGTACCGCTCGTCCCCGGGGCCGTCGCCGGAGGGACCTTCCTCGTCGAACAGGTCGCCCTCCCACTGCGGCGCCTCCGCCCGCGCTCCGGCGGGCTCCCCGGCCTCGGGCCTCCCGGCCCTCTCGGCGGGCGCGGCCCTCTCGGCGGGCGCGACCCGGACGTCTTCGGGGTGCTCGGCCTGCGGCTCGGCGGACGCCTGCCGCGGCTCCTCGACCTTGCCCCACACGTCATGCGCACTCGCCGCGGCACTCCCGGAGGACTCCGCACCGGCGGGGGACGGGAAGCCCTCGGGGGCCTCGGGGAACGCCTCGGAATCGGGGAACGCCGCCTGCGGCCCGGTCGTCTCACCGGTCCGCGGGTCCTCGCGGGACTCGTCCCGCGGCTCGCTCTCGCTCATGTCGGTCCAGCGCACACCGCGCTCCCCCTGATCGGACATGCGCCACACGTTACGCGAAGATCAGCGCTTGGGTTTCGGCGTGTAATCACGCTCTGGACACATCTTCCTATCGCCTCAGTGATTCACTGCCGGTCCGCCGCCACCGGGCGCGACCAGCGCGTCCCCGGCCCGCGGGCCGTCCGCCAGCCGCTCCCTGGCCAGCAGCGTGCCGCCCGCGACGGCGCCCGGCATCGCCAGCACCGCGCCCAGCGGGATGAGAAACACCACAACGGTCGCGGCGCCGAAACCGACGCACAGCGCGCGGTTCCGCCGCATGCGCGCGAACCGCTCCCTGCGCAGGAGGCCCCGCCGGTCCATCGCGACCGACGTCAGCTCCCCCGCCAGGAAGTATCCGGAGACCAGTCCCGCCACGACCGGCACGACGGTCTGCCCCACGATCGGGATGAACCCGCACGCGAAGAACACCACCGCGAACCCCAGCGCGACCAGCCCGAGGACCACCGTGTCCTTGACCGCCCGCCCGATCGAGACCATCAGCGGGACGTCCGGCTCCGGGGGCGCACCGCCCTGCGACTCCTCGACCCGCACCGAGATCGCCTCGTAGAACGGGTCCCCGACCAGCAGCGTCACCGCGGTGAACGTCACCAGCGCGAGGAACAGCGCCGCCCCGAAGATCGCGATCCCGGCGATCACCCGCGCCGACGTGCGCGCGGCGTCGGACCAGTCGTCGGCGAAGCCCGTCACCCACCCGGCCAGGTCACCGACCTGGAACGCCAGGAGGACCAGCGCCGCCGCGTACACCGCCAGCACGATCAGCGCGGGGATCAGCCCGAACAGCCACTGCAGCGGACGCCGGGCGACCCACCCCAGGCCGCGCAGCAGGTACCCGACCCCGCTGAACAGATCCTTGACGACTCCGGGCCCGCCGGCGACGGGAGCCTGCGGCCGCCCCGCCGGCACGAACGCTTCACCCACGCCGCCAAACCCTAGTGCCGCCACCCGCTCAGAATGACCCGAACCGCCCAACGCCGCCCCGGTCCCGGCCGGTGGGAGTGACGGTTGGCGGGGGGTGGAACGCGTTCTAGCATGCGGGGATGCGGTTCACCTACGCCGAGGCGATGACAGACCCGTCCCACTACCTGCCCCTGGCCAAGGCCGCGGAGGCGGCGGGCTACACGAGCATGGCGGTGGCCGACTCGCTCGCGTACCCGAAGGAGTCCGACTCGGTGTACCCCTACACCGAGGACGGAAGCCGCGAGTTCCTCGAGGACAAGGAGTTCATCGAGACGTTCACGCTGATCGCGGCCATGGGCGCGGTGACCCGCCGGATCAGGTTCACCCCGTTCGTGCTCAAGCTGCCGGTGCGCCCGCCCGTCCTGGTGGCCAAGCAGGCCACGTCGGTCGCGCGCCTGACCGGCGGGCGGCTCGGCCTCGGCGTGGGCGTCAGCCCCTGGCCGGAGGACTACGAGGTCATGGGCGTCCCCTGGGAGCGGCGCGGCAGGCGGATGGACGAGGCCATCGACATCGTCCGCGGCCTGAGCGCCGGCGGGTTCTTCGAGTTCCACGGCGAGTTCTACGACATCCCCGCCATCAAGATCGCACCGGCGGAGCCGTTCCCGATCCTGGTCGGCGGGCACAGCGAGGCGGCCCTGCGGCGCGCCGCCGTCCGCGGCGACGGCTGGATGCACGCGGGCGGCGACGACCTGGACGAACTCCTCGCCAGGCTCGCCCGCATCCGCGAGGCCGAGGGCACGGCGGACCGCCCCTTCGAGATCCACGTGATCTCCGCGGACGCCTACACCCCCGACGGGATCAGGCGGCTGGAGGACAAGGGCGTCACCGACGTGATCGTGGGCTTCCGGATGCCCTACGTGAAGGGTCCCGACACCGAGCCCCTGGACAAGAAGATCGAGCACCTCGAACGCTACGCCGAGACGGTCATCGCCAAGGTCTCCTGAACGAGAACAGGTTGCAGTACGAGCCATGGACGCCATCACCTGGAACGCGCCCGACGCCGACCATCCCGCCCGCCGCGCCGCCCGCGCCTCCATGACGGCCGTCATCGGCGGCGACAAGGACGCCTGGCTGAAGCTGTTCGCCCCCGACGCCCTCGTCGAGGACCCCGTCGGCCCGTCCTTCCTCGACCCGTCCGGCGACGGTCACCGCGGCCACGACGGCATCGGCGCCTTCTGGGACAAGTTCGTCTCCACCATCGAAGGCTTCCGGTTCACCGTCGCCGACTCCTTCGCCAACGGCGACTGCTGCGCCAACGTCGCCACCATCACCACCACCATGGGCGACGGCTCCACCATGACCATCGACTGCGTCCTCGTCTACACCGTCGACGAGGACGGCCTCATCACGTCCCTGCGCGCCCACTGGGAACCCGACCGCGCCATGGCGACCCTCACCAGACCCTGATCAGGGCCAGGAGTCGTCCTGCCGCGGCATCAGCGACCCGGCGATCGTCTGCTCCAGACGCCGCACCGCCATCGATCCCCCCACGAACCCCCGGACGGCCTGGAGGAACTCCTGGAGACCGCCCGGATAGTCCAGGCACGTCCGCACGATGGCGTACAGGTCGGCCCGCGCCTCCGCCGCCCGCGGCACCGCGCCCGCGATGTCCGCCGACAACGCGCCGACCAGCTGGTCGCGGCCGCGCTCGGCCCGGAACCGCTCGATGTCGAGGAGGGCGTCCACGATGCGGAACAGCGACGACGGCCGCACGTCCGCCGCCATCGGTGGACGCCCGCCGCCTCCCCCGACCGGACCCTCCCGCCCCGCCGGCGCAACCGGCCCCTCCGGGCCCGCCGACGCGGGCACCCCGGCCGGCCGAGGCGGCCGCGCCCCCGGCACCGTGATCCACGCCTGGTCGGAGGTCTCCTTGACCTTCACCTCGACCGGGTAGTAGTCGCCTGGATCGACCAGCCCCCGGCCATGGCTGACCACGTCCTCGTACACCCGGCGCGACACGATCACCGCGATCGCGGTCTCGGCCCCGGCCACCGCCTCCTTGAGCGGCTCCGCGTCCAGCAACCGGAACGCGTGCGTCAACGCGGTGCTGACGATGCCGCGCCCGTCCGACTCGGCCTCCCCCACGTTGACGGCCACCCGCAGCCGCATCTGCGCCGCCTCGCTCGCCGCCCCGTTGTGATGCCGCACCTCCGCGCGCAGCCGCCCCACCACCGTCGTCAGCAGCGAATCCACCGCGACCTCCGGCGGCAGGACGACCATCACCCCGTCCCCGCGGTCCTCGTGGTACCACTCGTGCGGCCGCAGCCCGAGGTCCGCCAGGCTCCGCTCGAGCCCCTCGTACATGGCCTTCCGCACCCGCGTCCGCACCGGATCGGCGCGAGACGGGTCACTGAACCGAGCGATGTCACAGACCAAGAACGAGCACATTCCCCTCGGCCGCCACTGCCCCGAAGCCGGACGCACGGTCTCCGTCACGAGCACCTCACCGATGGTCGCCGCCGACTACACTCTGGGCCCTCCGGCCCCAGCCCGCAAGCGGCACATCGACGGCCCGTAATGGGAACACGCCGCATGCAGGACTTCCATTCCGTATGATCGTCCTCGCGGTTAGGCTGTTGCCCCTGAGCCCTACAGAGGGATCGCGACACCTTTGAGATTCAGGGGAATAGAGGGGGAGTCGGCCGTGCCGGTCACTCATGGCAGCACACCAGGGCCCGAGGGCACCGCGGTTCCCTTCGTTTCGACCATGCTCACGCTCGATGAGCTGAACGCCGTGAAAGTACCCGAGGGGTCGCCCCTGAGCCACGCTCTGCGCCGCGTCACGGCCGAGCGCCGCAACCCCCGGGTCGTCACGGCGGGCTTCGACAATCGCCTCCACTGATGCCGTCGGCCGGGTCCGGAGAGTGGCCCTACTGCGGCCTCGACATCCCCGCCCTGAGGAATGGGGGCTGGCGGCCTGTCCCCTTTTCGGAACTCGTTCTGAAGGTTCACGGCCGCTGCAATCTGGCGTGCGACTATTGCTACGTCTTCGAGAGCGCGGACCAAACCTGGCGGGCACGGCCTGCGGCCATGCCGCCCGAGGTCGTCGCCGCCACGGCGTTCAGGCTGGGCGAGTACATCCGGAGCCATGACCTTTCCCAAGTGACGGTCATCCTCCACGGAGGGGAGCCGCTCCTGGCGGGAGAGGCGGCTCTCGCGGCGACCATCTCCCAGTTCCGTGCTTCTGTTCCGCCCTCCTGCGAAGTCGAAGTGAGCACCCAGACCAACGGAGTGCTCCTCACCGACAACATGCTGGCGATGCTCGATGAGCATGACGTGGGCGTGTCGGTCAGCCTCGACGGCGATCAGGCCGGGCACGACCGGCACCGGATCCGCGCGAACGGGCGCGGCAGCCATGCGGAGGTCATGCGGGGACTGAACCGGCTCGCGAGTTCCCATCGGAGGCTCTACCGGGGTCTGCTCTGCACCGTGGACCTCGACAATGATCCGATCAGGACGTACGAGGCGCTTCTGGAGACGCGGCCACCGCGCATCGACTTCCTGCTCCCTCACGGCACCTGGACCGCACCGCCGCCGCGCCGTCCCGTCGAGGGCGGCGGGACCCCCTATGCCGAGTGGCTCATCGCGGTGTTCGACCGCTGGTACCACGCGCCCCGAAGGGAGACCGGCGTCCGCCTGTTCGAGGAGATCCTCAATCTGCTGCTCGGCGGGCAGAGCCGCAGTGAAGGCGTGGGGCTCTCCCCGGTCGCCATGCTGGTGGTCGACACCGACGGCACGTTGCAGCAGGTCGACACACTGAAGACCTCGTACGCGGGTGCGCCGGAGACCGGCCTCACCGTCTTCGACCACCGGTTCGACGACGCGATGTGGCACCCGGGCGTGGTCGCGCGCCAGATCGGCCTCGCGGCACTGGCCCCGATGTGCAGGACGTGCGCGGTACGCGACATCTGCGGCGGCGGCCTGTACGCGCATCGCTACCGGGAAGGCCACGGCTACCTCAACCCGTCCGTGTACTGCCCGGACCTCCTGAAGCTGATCACCCACATCGGCCGCACCGTCCAGCACGATCTCGCCCTTGCGCAGCCCGCGCAGAGCCGCTGACCTCAGCTGATCGCCTCTCAGAGGGCGGTGGGCTCAATGTCGCACTCGAGCAGCTCGCCACGTTGGGCGGCCCGCACCTCCGGATGGTCGCGACCGAGCACGTGCACCAGCGAGGTCAGCACCGAGCCGACGTCGTGCTCGCCGTCTCCCATCGCGGCGCGGGCACGGTTCAGATTGAGCGTGACGGCCAGCGAGTACGGATGCCGCTCCCCAAGAGATGCGACGAACGCCTCCCGCACCTCACTCAGCAACCGGACCGCAGCATCGAGCTCGCCCAAGAGGTAGTAGTCCTTGGCCAGTCCTGCCTTGGCGCACAATGCGTAATGGTGGTTGGCGCCGAGGACGCCGGCTTCGAGCTTCGACAAAGCATCCTGGTCGGTCGCCTGCGCCTCGTACGCCTCCGACAGCCCCCGGAGAACGACCGCCTTGTTCACGGCGCAGATCGGAACGAAGGGATGGTCCTCCCCCATCTCCCGGCTGTAGCCGTCCAGCGCCTCGTCGACGAGCGACAACGCCTCGGCGGGCCGCCCGATTGAGTCGGTGGCAAGGGCCAGGCACACCTTGCTTGCGAGCGTGTTCGGATGCTCTTCACCGAAGCGCCGGACATGAGCGGCGAACGTCTCGGTGGCGAGGCGGTGCGCATCCTCGTATCGCCCGAGCTTCCGCAGCGTTCCCGCGTGGCTCATCTTCGCCTGCAACACCATTGCGTGCCCTGGCCCAAGGACTGGGAGCAAGGTGCCCAGGCTCTCGGCCTGCCTTTCGTACGCCTGGTGGTACCGCCCCAACGCGTGCAGGTCACGCGCAAGGTTGTGGACTGTACGGAAGCGCTGCCGGTAGGGAGCATGGAGCTCCGTCTGTCTTCGCCAAACCGCCAGATCGATCTCGTACGCCTCCTGAAACCGCCCTAGGATGCGCAGGTCGAGCGCGAGGTTGCTGGCGGCGCGTTGTGTATCGAGCTCGTCCGGTCCATGCAGACGTCCCATGCGACGCCAAGCTTCAAGGTCGATTTCGTAGGCTCTTCGAATGTGCCCGCGGAAGCGCAGATCGGCACCGAACCCATTGGCGGCGAGAAGTGTCTGCGGGTGGTCCACGCCGAATTTTCTGCGCGTGCGGGTGAGGTTGTCCTCACTGAGTTCGGCGGCCGCCCTGTTGTCACCCAGGCCGCGCAGTGCGTTCGCCAGGACCCGGGAGATGTCGAGCACCAGATCGTCGTCAGGGCCGTAGCGGTCCAGCCAGGTGCCCAGCGCGGTCTCTGCCAGCCGCCGGGTGCCCTCGTACTCTCCCGACTGATACAGAAAGTCCGCCTGGTCGATGCCCACCACGCGGATATCGAAGTCGTCCGAATCGAGCACACCTGACGGGATGATGTGGGGAGTGATCTCCGCGCGGCGCGCCCACGTCGATTCCACCGTTGGCGGCTTGCTCGGAGTGGCCCCGGCCAGAATCGCGTGCACGTGCTCCCTCGCCCGTCGCAGATCCTCCTCGAGGAGCCGGTCATTGAGGATCGCCCGGACCAGCCGATGGACCTGAAGAGTGCCCGACTCCTCGTCGAATCTCGCAAGGGAGAAGCGCGAGATGTCGCGCATGGCATCGCGGAGGCGCGTCTCGTCGGCCAGCAGTTCCCGCAGTTCGTCGGGAAGGTCGGCCGTTCCACCGGCGCTGAGCAGCCCGCAGGAGACCGGCTCGGGATCGAAGACCGCCCACAGTTCCAGCAGCGCCCAGGCGACGGGGTCATGCTCCCGGAGCAGGTCCAGATTCAGGCTCACCCCCGCGGCCAGGAGCCTTGGAAGCTCCTCGCCGGACGAGTCCGCCCCGGTACGCTCCGACAGCCGCCGGTCGAAGAGGCGCAGGTAGTCCTCGACGGTGCCGTCCGTGACCGCGTGCCATGCCGCGGCCTGATGCACCGCCAAGGGAAGGTCGCCGACGCGCTCGGCCAGCAGATCGGCCTCGGTCTCCGACAGGCGGGGCACCAGGCGCCGGAGCAGCGCGATGCTCTCCGGCCGCTCGAAGGCGCCGATCTCGACCACCGACGCGTGCCGTTCCCAGCCGCGTTCGCGTGAGGTGACCAGGACGTGGCGGTCGGGTCCGAGGCCGGGCCCGTCGACTCCGAGGGGGGTCAGCGGGAGGGTCTGATCGGGGTCCTTCGCGTTGTCGTAGATGAGCAGCCAGCGGCCGTAGGGTCTGCCCGCCCGCAGGGCCCAGAGGACGCCGTCCACCGTGCTCTTGATGTCGTCGTTGACCGGCAGGCCGAGCTGACGCCCCAGCAGCGCCAGCGCCGCCCGCGCCGAGGTCGTCTGCTCGGCGGGAATCCACCACACGAGGTCGTAGTCATCGAGGTGGCGGTGGGCGTACTCCAGCGCCAGGTTGGACTTGCCCTCTCCGCCCATGCCCAGCTCGGAGTGCGGCAGGAGCGCCGCCATCCCGGCGTCCAGAGCCTCCCGGACCCCGGCGAGCAGCCGGTCACGCCCGACGAAGTCGCGGTTGCGGGCGGGAAGCTCGCTGCGCGGCACAGGCAGCGGGTCGACACCGACGTTTTCGCTCGCGCGCCTCGTCCCGGCGTCCTCGTCCACCACCTCTTCGTACGGGGACGCGTCCGGCGGGGCCTCGGACGTCAGCCGCCTCGCCAGCTCGCGGTACCTGCCGCCGAGCCCGGCCAGCGCCTGGGCCGCCACCTGCGCGAACGGAAGATCCGGCGGGAGCTGCGCCTCGCCCCGCTGCACCGCCGCGAGGAACGCGGGGAAGTCCATGGACGACCCGATGCGGTCCCGCACGACGCCCCACACCGCGCGCAGCACCTGGAGCACCTCGCGCCGGCGCAGCCCCTGGAGCAGGATCTCCCGCACCCCGTCGTGGAACTCGTAGACGATCTCCTCCACGTCGCCGTCGGACGGCCGGCTCACCGTCCGCAGCATTCCGCTGAGGAAGACCTCGGCGAGGTCGGCGGACGTGGAGGACGGAAGCATCGCCTGCTGGATCAGCCGCATGATCGGCAGCCGCAGCGGGGCGGCCGCCAGGTACGTGGCGAGCTTGAACGCCGCCGGCGACGACGACGCCCGGAACTGCTTGACCCGCATCTCCGGCGAGACGTCCTCGGAGCCGGTCTCGGCGGGCGGCGGGAACACGACCGGCCGCCCGGTGAAGAGCGCCATGCCCTTGAGGTTCCGGCCGCCGCGCGCGACCATCTCCGCCCAGGACCGCAGCCACCGTTCGCTGAGCTCGACCACCGGGATCGGGATGCCCTGGGGACGGTCGTCGGGCAGCTGCGGGTGCGTCCGGGTCACGGCGAGCCGCTCGTTGACGACCGCCGGACCGGAGGCGCCGAAGCGGACGGGCTCGATGGCCGCCGCGGTCCGCCGCCACAGCCGCTGCGGCAGCGGCTGGGCGATCGCGACGGTGCTCGTGCGGCCCCACCGGTCGAGCAGCGCGGCCGCCCGTCCGTCCTGCCACGCCGCCCCGATGCAGTCGCTGACGACCAGGACGAGACGCCGGTGCGTCGGGTCGGCCAGTTCGTCGGGGTCGCGGTCGGCGCCGGGCCCGAACGCGGAACCGGTGCGCAGGGACAGCCGGGAGGCCCCCGAGTCCAGGTACCAGGTCCTCATGTCGCGGAAGGCCCCGAGATGCTGCAGCAGCATCCGGAACTCCTCGACCGTCTGCCGCCACACGACCATCGACGGGCCGACGTCCGCGACCAGCGCCAGGTCGTGCCGGCGTTCCTGGGCGGCCACCATGACGGGCCAGCACACGCCGGTCTCGGCGATGCGTTCCGCGGTCGCCTCCTCGTCGAGGTTCCTGCGGGTCGGCGAGGGGACGGTCGCGCGCAGCGGACGCAGGGCGCGGGACAGGTCGAGCGAGCGCGGTATCGCCGGCATCGCCGGCATCCGGACGGGGAAGGCCGTGGCGGGCACCTCCTGCTCGGCCACGTAGAGGCCCGCCTCCACCGTCCGCGGCGGTGAGGGCTCCGGCTCCGGCGCGGGCCGCGGCTCGTGCGGACTCGGCGGAGACCCCGCCGGGTCGGCGGGACCGCTCTCCCCGGCCTCTTCCGGCCCGGGTGCGGCCTCACCTGCCGGACCGTCGTGGGACCGGAGCCAGCCGGCGAGCCACAGCGCGTCCGCCAGTTCCACCGCCGTGGGCTCCGGGCTGAGCGCCCGCATCACCTCGGCGAACTGCTCGGTCATCCCGCGCCGGGCCGCTCGATCGGGCGGAGGACGGTGTCGAGGATCTCCTTGAACTTCGTCTCGGGCGGCCTGCTCCCGGACGTCGCGAGGTAGACGGCGTTGAGCAGCTGGTCGGTGGCGAGCGCCCCCTCCGACCTGCGGACCAGGAACTCCTCGATGAGCTCCTCGCTCGCGGCCCTGGCGTCCACCCCGAGATGCGCCTCGACGATCTCGGCGAGCCGCTCCGGGCCGGGCGGCTCGATCGACAGCCGGACGCACCGGCGCAGGAACGCGGGCGGGAACTCGCGCTCCCCGTTGCTGGTGATGATCACGATGGGGAAGTTGCCGCACCGCACCTCACCGCGGTCGACCGGCACCCTGGCCCCGCCGTCCGCGGTCATCACGTGGACCCGCGACTGCTCCTCCGGGAGCCGCTGCAGCTCCAGGATGGTGAACCTGCCCTCCTCGAACACGTTGAGCAGGTCGTTCGGCAGGTCGATGTTGCTCTTGTCCAGCTCGTCGATGAGCAGGACGCGCGGCAGGTCACCCGGCACGAGCGCCGTGCCCAGCGGCCCGAGACGGATGTAGCGGCCGATGTCGGGCGGTTCGGCGGTGTCCTCCCGGCCGCCCGCCCCGCGGAGGCTGGTCTCGTGGAGGCGGCCGATCGCGTCGTAGTGGTACAGCCCGCTCTGCAGCGTGGTGTTGCTGCTGATCGGCCAGTACAGGACCGAGCCGAGCCCCAGCTCGTAGGCGACGTTGTGCGCGAGGGTCGACTTCCCGGACCCCGGCTTGCCCGTCACCAGCAGCGGACGCCGCAGCAGTATGGCGGCGTTCACCCGGTCGATCACCGATTCGTCCGGCCGGTAGGAGATCGCCTGCTGCAGGTCCCGCTCCCGGCGGCCGTCGGCCCCGGCCTCGGGGCTGAAGCGGCGCCACGGAGGGGGCGGCGGCAGCCGCCGCACCCGGTCGTGCGGCCGGCTGTCGCCCCGGTAGATGCGCCAGTCTCCGTCGAGGCCGCCGGTCTCAGGTCGTGTCGTCATGGACGCCTTCCGAAGTACGGTCCTATGCGGGGGGTCGGAGCCGCACGTACGGCTCGGGGATGCGGTCGGCATCGTCGAACAGGAGGGTCAGATGCAGGCCGAGGTGGCCGGCCCCGGCGCCCTCGCCCTTCAGCGCCTGCCGCCGCAGTTCCAGCGCCCTGCGCGGCAGGTCCATCAGGTCGTCTGACAGCAGGCCCTTCACCTCCCTGGCGAACTGGGCGGGGTCGCGCCCGTCCCGGCACCAGGCGACGACGGGGATGCCGGCGACCAGCCCGACCCAGTGCTCGTCCGTCTCGTCGTTCGCGCCGCCCCACGGCGGGAAGGCCAGGGCGAGAACGGCCTTGGACGACTCCGACAAATGGGAGAGCAGTTCCTCTTTGCCGTACTCGCCGCGCCGGGTCACCAGGCACACGGGGGCGTCGACGGAGTGGCCGGACAGCCACTCCCACTTGTGCCGCCAGTCTGGGTGGACGGCCGCGAGGCGCATCCTGTCGAGGCTCCGCACGACGACCGGGTACCGGATGCCGATGCGGTACTCGACCCCGGCGATGCTGACCATCTCCTGCTCGAACGGGTGGTCCAGCAAGGGACGGGGCAGGATGAACTCGATGGTGAGGTCCGGGTTGCGCCGGCCGACGACGGAACTGTCCGAGGTGAGGAGCCACTCCAGCAGTTCGGGGATCCGGCTGAGCGGCAGCGCCTCGTCACCGCACTGCAGGGTGCTGCCGGGTTCGCGGCCCACCTGGAGCCACGCGGTCACCAGGTAGCGGTCCTCCTCCAGCGCGTCGGGAGCGCACTCGATGATCAGGTAGTTCTCGGAGGGCTCCGGTTCTCTCCGCGCCTCGATCGGAGCGAACCGGCGCTCGAAGAGCGCCCTGTCCAGCCCCTGCGTCTCCGCCTGGCGGCGCACCCAGTCGCGCAGGGCCGGAGCCGTCGGGTGACCCGCCTCCTCCGCCAGATCGCTGACGAAGACCAGCAGCGGGGGCGTTCCCTCCGGCCCGGCCGGCATCTCCTCCAGGAGAGCGACCACGTCGTGCATGCTGCGGATCTCCCGGTCCAGCGCCGGCCAGGCGGGCCCGACCGCCCGCCGGTAGAGCATCGGGAACCTGCCAAGATGCGTCAGCCCGGGATCGACCCGCTCCAGCCACGTGATCAGCTCGTGCAGCTCGCGCCGGTCGGCCTGGTCGAGCCACGGCTCGGGCAGCAGCTCGCTGACCAGTTCGTCGAGCGCCCGCACCGACAGGCTGTTCGGGTAGAAGGTCTGCAGGATGCGGACGAGGGCCTGCGCGGCTCCCGGATAGTTGAGGAGCGCGTCGACCAGCGCCCACACGTCCAGCATCTCCCGGTCGTGCTGGGCGTAGTGCAGACGGTGCCCGAGGTCGCGTTCGAGCGCCGCCAGATGGACCGCGCGCTCCCGCCGGACGCTCATCGCGTCGATGCGCAGGATCGCCTCGACGAGCCGATGCTGATCCTCGACATTCAGCGACGTGCTCAAGCGTTCCGCCTCCGCCCGAAGGACCGCCGGACCGAATACCGGCCAAGCTAGACGCGGAAAGCCTACCTCCGCAATGCACGCAGGACAGATGTCGAATCGGCGGGACGGGGCGGCCGGAATAGGCCTCCGACAATGTGTCACCCGGCACAGCACACGTGACGCGGATCCGGCATCGAAGAGCAGACCGAAGCTCACGAACGCACGGCCACGCGTTCCCGTTCCGCCGATATGTCCGCATAGTCGGAGGCTTCAAGCACCGCGACACCGTCAGGCTCTGCGGGGATCACTTCGTAGTCGGGTTCCGAGAGTACGGGCACACCGTCGATGGGGGCACTCTCACTGGGGGACGCGGTTCCGGCGAGCTCGCCCCTGCCGCTCTCTTCCCCCTCCGTCTCCCCCGGTTTCGCTTCTTTTACTTCCCCGGACCTCTCTTCGCCGACCTGGTCCGCACTCCGGATCAGAACGAAGACTCCGATCACGATCGCCAGGAACGCCAAGGCGACGAGGAACGCCGTCAACCGGGTGCCGAGCACCGCGATGACATAGCCGCCGCCCCCGGCTCCGAGCGTCACCGCACCCGTCGTCAGGAACTGGCTGACACCCTCGACTCGCCCCAAGACCCCGCAGGGGATGACTGTGCTCTGTCGCATTGCGATGGCGACATTGACGTAAGCTCCCGTGAAACTGCAGACCCCCCAGGCGATCATTCCTATCAACGGATTTCCCACGAGGGCGACGATGAACAAGAGCGGGAGCCATGAAAAGATGCAGTACTTGACCGTCACGGCAGGCGTGAGGACCTTCACCACGCGAGGAGCGGTCAGAGCCCCGAAAAACCCTGCCACGCCCGACGTCGCCAACATGGCACCGATGACCGATCCCGGGAGCTGTCGGCGCTCGGCTTCGACGACCAGCAAGAGAATAACGACCTGAAAGCCAATGTTGGCGAGCGCACAGGCACAGAGGGAAACAAAGATCACCTTGTCATGACATAGCCAACGGAAGCCCTCCTTAAAATAAGGAATCGCTTTACCGATTGACACTTTCCATGGCTTTTTCGTCGACTTGGAGGACTGTAGTGGCCTGGTCTTCAGGAGCAGCAACGAAACAACTGAAACGAGTGAGGTGACCGCGTCCAGAACGTAGGGAAATGCGCGTCCCACGGAGAACAGCAACCCCCCTACGGGGCGTCCAAGAACCACGGCCACGTGATGTCGGGCCTCGCTCTTGCCCATCGCCTGCTCCGCCTCGCCGTCGGGCACCACGTACCGCACCGCCGCGAGCTCGGCTATCCGGAAGAAGACCGCGCACGATCCGTCCACCACTGCCGCCGCGACGAGGAGGTGCCAGGGCTGATCGATCAGGCAGAGGCCGATCACCAGGACGACCGAGTTGAGGACCCGGATCACCTGGCTGAACAGCATGATCCGCCAGCGGTCGTAGCGGTCGACGATCAATCCGACCGGCAAATGCAGGAACAATCCGGGGAGCGTTGTCGCCGCAGCCACCCAGCCTGCGACAATCGGCGACCCCGTCAGCGCCAGGGCGAGCAATGGATTGGCGGCGGCTGCGCCGAGCGTACCCAGTTGCGAGAGCGCCGATCCGCCTAGCAGAAGTCGAAAATCACGGCGCCAGACATCATCGTCCCGGCCCTTGTCCCCGGCTCCTCCGCCACCATCCTGAGGGACCGACTCTGGTGAGGTGGCGGTCACCTTCTGCCTTCTCCTCGTTCCGGACGGTAGTCGCCGCCCGGCCCGTCGAACCTCGGCGGCTCATATGCGACATGCCCAGGCCAATGCAAAACAGATTCAGACTGGATACAAGAGTTCATCAGGAATTACCAAAGCTCCCATGCACAGCCTTCGGGTCTGACAGGCGAGAGATGGCCCTGATGAGCAGGAATCGTAGCAGCAACGGCCGTAAATACGCACACTTTCGATCTTGCGCCGGCGGCGGGATGGCCGCAATGGCCGACGCCGCAAACAGGACATGCAAGGATCTCGACCTACAAAGATCGCCTTAAGTGCACGTAGCCCCAGACCAGCCTGATCTATGCGATGCCGGACATGACTTTCTTTGCGAGAAGTGCCTCGCGGTTCTTGCTGTCACGTCCGAGGACGTCCTCGAAGACGGCACGGGCTGCGTGGGTTCGTCCGCTTTCCAGAAGCGCACGTCCGAGAGCGGTCTGGATGGACAGCTCATGAGGAAGCCTGCCGGCAGCGGCTCGGAGTTGCCGTACGGCCTGCCTGGGATCGTGCTCCAAAAGGACTCGACCGATTCCGGCCAGGAGCCAACCGACCGCTGCGTTGTCCGGAACGGCCTCGAAGATCGCTGCGGCCTCCCGGTAGTGCGCCACGGCCGCATCGGCGTCACCGCGCTCGTAGGCGATGTCGCCGAGGAAGGATGCGGCGTTCGCCTTGGTTCTGAGATCACCCTCGCCGCAGGCCCGGACGGCCGCCTCCGCATGGCGCCGCGCGAGTTCGGCATCGCCGTCGGCCAGTGCCCGGTGCGCCTGGCGCAGCCGCGCCGGCGGTCCGGGTCTGTGGATGGGGACGGCGTGATCGCCGAGCTGCGTGATCGGCTCGGCGAGTCTGGGGTGCAGCACCTCGTAGTACACGCTTCCGTCCCGCATACGGGCGCGAATGAGATGCGAGTCCTCCAGAGCGTCGACCACGCCTCCGGGGACGTCCCCACATGACTGGACGGAGACGCCCGCGCGTCCGTGCGGCCCACCGAAAACGGAACGGAACCAGGGGAACAGTGTGCTCGCCGGGAAGCTGTGATCGGCGGCGATCGTGGAAAGACTCTGCGCGCAGAAATCCTTCAGCGCCGAGTCGACCTCGGCGCGCAGGCGTTCGGCAGCGATCTCGGCGTCCTCGGACAGCCGCTGCGAGAAGTGCCGATGAACCAGTTGCAGCAGAACGGGGTGCACATGCGAGGTTCGCTGCACACCGCGCTCAAGTCGCACCGTCCTGAGCTCGTCGAGCAACGCACCCGCCGTGACCCCACTCCGCGGCCTGGGCGGGAGACAAGGGAGCGCCTCGAGGACTTCGTGAGCCGCCTCAGGAGACAGGGGACCGAGCGAGTAGGCGGTGGGTTCGGCCGGGCCCAGTCCACCGGCGGCGTCGATCGCCTCGGCGAGCATATCGTCGCGGACGACGAGAAGGAGGTGCAGATCAGGTACCTCCCGTATTGCCTGGGCCAATTCCGCCAGGAAGTCCCGGCGGTGCCGTTCATGGCGTTCCGACCGGCGAAGAAGCATCTCTGCGCCGTCGATGGCCCCGAGTATCGGCAGCGCATTGCCGAACCGGTCCATACGGGGGTCTCGCCGCAAGAAGCTCCCCATGGGCACTTCGGAGATATGGACAGGCGACACAGGGGTGTGCCACGCGGCCAGTACGGCGAGCCGGAAGGGGTCGTGCTGGGCCAACGCCGCCACTGGGAACGACGACCGATGCGCCAAGTCGGCCACCGGAAGTACGTGGGCGCCTTCTCCCCGCAGCAACGGGACGACGCCGGCGCGCAACAGCGATGTCTTGCCGATACCGGCGCTTCCGTGGAGCACCACGAGCCGGTTGCGCTTCCAGGCTTCGGCGACCTCGCGAGTCTCCCGGCCCCTGCCGCGGAACATCTCCCGATCGGCCTCATCGAACGGGCGCACGCCCACGCGGGGAACCCGTGGGCCGAGAGGAGACTGCGCTGTCATCTTTCCGTCCCATGAGCAGGCACTCGCTGGCAGATGATGCCAGCCGGCTCACCCGAGGGTAACTCATGGTCGCCTGAAACGGCCGAGCGATGCGGCGAAGCCGTGTCCCGGCATGCCATCCGAATTGCGCGAGTCGGTTAACCGTTATTCGGCGCCGGCCTCAACTGTCGGAGCGGCCCTGCCGAGCGCGACCGCCGGAGACCGGTTCGGGGAGTCGTGTGCACACTTGTTGTCGAACGAGCGCCCCAGAGAACCCGGTCTCGCCAGCTCCGTCCGCACCCGCCGGAGTCCGGGATGGTCGACGATCGACGATTGCATTGCGTCTTCGCTGGACAGCACGAAGGCGGTCTTCCGCATCGGCCTCTCCCTGTGTCGGCGACCGCGCATTGCGGCCCTTGATCGCGTCGAGCCACCAACTGCGGCCGCAACCATCATCGCAGACGGTAAGGCCCAACGCCAGAAGCAAGCCGGGAGGCCGATACGGCTCAACAGAAAGCCGCGGAACCAGCGGCCCGAAAATCGCCCCATGACTCCGTGTCTTGCGACACATGCTTAATCAGCGACTTCAAGATACTGTCTTGAGAGGCGCATTTGCTTGACCACGACGCGATACAGCCTGCTCCCAGGCTCCGGTGTGACGCTAGGGGATCGAGTGACCAACAAGCAGCCCGTTCCGCCCTCCAGGATTCCTCAGGTCTGGGGCAAGATCCCTCCCCGGAACAAGAACTTCACCGGGCGCGCGGATCTGCTCGAGCGGCTCCATCAAGGCTTGGGCCGGGTCACGGCGGTGCTGCCGCACGCTCTGCACGGCCTGGGCGGCGTGGGAAAGACCCAGATGGCCGTGGAGTACGCACATCGGTACCAGTCCAACTATGAACTGGTGTGGTGGATCCCGGCCGACCAGCCCGTTCTGGTGCGATCTTCACTCGCGAGCCTGGCACCGTCCCTCGGCCTTCCGTCCGCGTCCGTGAGCGGCGTCGAGGAGGCGGCCAACGCGGTGCTGGAGGCACTGCGGAGAGGGGAGCCCTATGCCAGCTGGCTACTGATCTTCGACAACGCCGACGAGCCGGAGGAACTGACCGACATCCTGCCGCAGGGTCCCGGGCATGTGCTGATCACGTCCCGCAATCACCGGTGGGCAAGTGTCGTCGATGCGGTTCCGGTCGACGTGTTCTCGCGCGAGGAGAGCGTGGAGTTCCTCAACCGACGTGTGCCCAGAGGCATCAGTCGTGAGGACGCGAACCGACTGGCCGAGGAACTCGGGGATCTTCCGCTCGCCCTGGAGCAGGCGGGCGCACTCCATACCGAGACCGGCATCGCCGTGGACGAGTATCTGCGGCTCCTCAAACAGCGCACCAGCCAGTTGCTCTCTCAAGGCCGGCCGAGCGAGTATCCCGCTTCGATGACGGCCGCTTGGGCCCTCTCCGTCGCCAGCCTCGAGGAGAAGCTCCCCGAGGCCCTAGACCTGCTGCGTTACTGCGCGTTCTTCGGTCCGGAGCCGATTCCGAGAGATGCCTTCAGCAGGGTCCTGCCCGGTCTGAGTCCCAAGCTCGCCGAGCTCATCGCCGACCCGATCCGGTTGGGTCGGGCCATTGCCGAACTCGGCCGCTTCGCCTTGGCCAAATTGGACATCCGCGCCCGAACAATCCAGGTTCACCGGCTGATCCAGGCCCTCGTCCGCGACGAGTTGTCAGAAGCTGAGCAGGACCGGCTCCGCCATGAGGTGCATCTGCTGCTGGCCAACTACGCTGCAAGCGACCCGAACGACTCAGCCAACTGGGATAAGTACCTTAATGCCCTTGGTCATATCGAGCCGTCCGGAGTGGCGCGCTGCCAGAATCCCGCTGTGCAGGATTTCTCGATCAACATGATCAGCTTCCTGTACTCGTCGGCAGACTACGTATCGGCCAACAATTTGGCGCAGACCTTCATCGACAAGTGGACGTCTGCTTCCGGCCCAGAAAACGACCGCGTCCTGGCGATGAGGGTGGAGCTGGGAAACCTTCTGCGCGAGCTAGGCCAATACGACGAAGCCGGGACCAACACCCTGGAAACACTCCAGGCCGCCGAGAAGTCCCTCGGCCCCGATCACAACATCACGCTGCGGGCCCTGCGCGGACGAGCAGGAGACCTCCGAGCGACCGGCGACTTCTGGCAGGCATACGAGATCGACGAGGAGGCACTTCGCCGTTTCAGGTCGGTGTTCGGAGATGAAGACTGGAACACATGGCGCGGAATCAACAGCATCGCGCTCGACCACGGTCTCAAGAGTGACTACCGAAAAGCCCGGGAGCTTCTAGAGGAGGTCTTCCGCAAGATTCGGGCCAGTGAAGTCTCAGACCCCTCCTCCTACCTCAACATCTACACGGGGTTGGCGAGAGCGGTCCGGCTCGGGGGAGACTTCTCCGAAGCCTGCGACCTCGGCGAGGACGCCTACGCCTACGGCATCGAGCAGCTGGGCCCTGACCACGCCTGGACGCTCCGCACCGGGAAGGACCTGTCCATCGCCTGGCGGAGGGCCGGCGACTACGACCGCGCCATGGAGCTGGCTGAGGAGATCCACCAGCGCTACGTGAGAAGCCTCGGGCTGAACCATCCCGACACGCTCGCGGCCGCCATCTGTTTGTCGAACATCCGGCGCACGACAGGGCAGTTTCAGGAGGCCCTGGTGCTCGCGGACGACACCGTCCGCCGCTACCCCCGCGTCTACACCCCCGAGCACCCGTACAACCACGCCTGCGCCGGGAACCTGGCGCTTCTGCGACGGATCACCGGTGATCCGGAGATCGCCCGGAAGATGAACGAGGACGCCCTGACCGGCCTGGAGCTGAAGCTCGGCCGCGATCACCACTACTCCCTCACCGTCGCCGTCAACCTGGCCAGCGACCTGGCGGCCCTCGGTGAGACGGAGGCGGCCTTCCGCCTCTCCTCCGGGAGTCTGCGACGCCTCAAGGCGCTGCTGGGCGATACCCATCCGACGACCCTGGGGGCCGCGGCGAACACCGTGGCGAACCTCCGGGATCTCGGCAGGGACGAGGAGGCCG
>JAJYTD010000105.1 GCA_021793235.1 Actinomycetes bacterium
CCTGGAAATGCGCAACACGGTGCTCGCCCACTGGATGCGGCGCCCGGTGGGGCGGGCCGTCCGGGAGACCGTGCGGCTGGCCGGCACCGCACCCGCCGCGCCCGAGGCGCGGGCGGCCCTGCGCGATGTCCTCCGCGACACGCCGCGCGCCGTGCTGCAGCGGCGCCGGCTGCCGGCCCGGGTCGAACAGGACCTGCGCGTCCTGGAGGGGGCATGACCCCCGACCCCCGCATCGGCGTGGTCGTCATCACCCGGGATCGCCGGGCCGAGCTGCTGCGGGTCCTGGACCGCCTCACGGCCCTGCCGGAGGATCCGCCGATCGTCGTGGTGGACAACGCTTCGCGTGACGGTACGGCCGACGCGGTCGCCGCTGCCCATCCACAGGTGGTGCTGGTGCGGTCGCGGACCAACCTGGGAGCTGTGGGGCGCAACATCGGTGTCGCGCTGCTGGACACCCCTTATGTGGCGTTCAGCGACGACGACACCTGGTGGGAGCCGGGTGCGCTCTCGCGCGCCGCCGACCTGCTGGACCGCCACTGCGACGTGGCCGTGCTCACCGGCCGTATCCTGGTCGAACCTGGTGGGCGGGAGGACCCCATCACCCCGGAGCTGCGCGACTCCCCGGTTCCGGGGCGCCAGGGGCTGCCCGGGCCGGCGCTGCTGGGCATCCTCGCCGGGGCGTCGGTGCTGCGGGTCGACGCGTTCACCGATGTCGGGGGCTTCTCGCCGCGGCTGTGGCTGGGCGGTGAGGAGGAGCTGCTCTCCTTGGATCTCGCGGCCGCGGGCTGGTGGATGTGCTGGATCGAGGACATGCGTGTGCACCACGCGCCCTCCACCGAGCGCGACGGTACCCGGCGCAGGTGCCTGGGGATCCGCAACACCCTCTGGACGGCCTGGCTGCGGCGTCCGGTCGGTGGCGCGGCGCGGCGCACATGGGCGGTGCTGCGGTCGGTCCCCCGGGACACCGCCAGTGTGTCGGCGGTCGCCGAGGCGCTTGCCGGGCTTCCGTGGGTGCTGTGCAACCGCAGACCCGTGCCCCACCGGATCGAGCAGGGACTACGGCTGCTGGAGAAGCCGCAGAGGCACTCCCGCGCGCGGCGCTATGTCGGTTGAACCGGCAGCCGGACGCCCGACGGCCGGGCGCTCGCTGTGCTTCTGCCGTGCCATCCCCGCTTGGGGCGGGGCGTTCTCGCTGAAGTGGCGGGGCCTCGCGGATCCGCGGTCGAGAGTGCGGGGTCTTCATGCCCGAAACCCCACTGGTGCGCCACGGTCCCCGCGGACCAGCCGGTCAGTTCGCCCCGGTCACCCCCTACTGCTGCTCGCGGGCTCCTCCCCGGTGAGCGCGATGGTCCGGGCGAGTTCGGCGAGTTTGATGTTGAGGTTCTGCGAGGCGGCCTTCAGATGTTCCCATGCCTGGTCGGCGGTCATGCGGTGGCGTTCCATCAGGATGCCCTGGGCCTGTCCGATCGTTTCGCGCGTGTCGAGGGCGCGGTTCAGATTGGTGATGCGCCGCGTCGCGGCGAGCGCCGAGGCCGCCTGCGCCGAGAAGATGACACCGACGTCATGGTCCTGCTCATGGAAGGCCTGTGTGGCCCGTGCATAGAGACTGAGTGCTCCCAGCGTCTCCTGGGCGGTGAAAAGCCGGAACGTCAGCAGGCTCCCGATCGGAAGCTGCGCGGCCGCCTCGGCGAAGCGGGGCCACCGCTGCGATTTCCGCAGATCAGGAAGGTAGACGTAATCCGTGGACCAGATCGAGTCGAGTGCGGGCCCTTCACGCAGCTCATACTGCAGGGCATCGCTCCTGCGCACCACATCGTCGGTCGAGACGGGCGTGTACACCTTCGCTCTGCGCTCGATCAGGGAGACCCCGGCGTAGTCGCATCCGGGGATGGTGACGACCGCGAGTTCGACGATGCGCTGCAGGGTGTCCCGCAGGTCCGGCTCGGCGAACAGCGACCGGACGACATCGGCGAAGCCTTCCGGAGAAGGAGACTGGTCATTGGTGAGCATCTGCATCGTCCTTTTCGGCTGTGGACGAAGGCCGGGCCAGGGCCGTATTCCACGGGGAAGCGCGGATCCGCCGTGGTACCGGGACGCCTCCGCGCGACAAGCCACCCCCGTGGGCACGGGGAGCCGGCCCGGGGCTTGGTCTCTTTTCGGGAAAATTCTTCCGGCCGGGCGCTTCTTGCGCGGACCGGTTTCTCGGTGCAGAGAACTGCGAGTATTTCAATGCCCGAGGTCTGTGTCAACGGCTGTACCGTTACCGGAGGTTCTCCGGCGTGTCGCGGTTCTCGCTCCGCCTTTGCGTGCCGCGAAGGAAAGGGCGGGCGGGTACCGAGGGAGTGGATGGAAGACGTTGGTGATAAAGCGGACCAATGGCATGCCACGTGTGCGGGGGGCCACGCGCGCGCCGGGTGTGCGCTGCTCAAACACCTGACTTCGCCGAGGATGTGTCGCAACCGGTGGTGTCCGGGGCGTGCGGCCGGGATCGGGTGCGCCGTTTCGGGGGCCGGTCACCGAAATCACAATCCGTATTTTGCACTCGGGGATCAGTGTAGAATAATGTGTCCGCATGTGTTTTTTCTTTGCCCGGTATAATCTTTTCTGAAGAATTTACTATTCTTGTTCCGGGCGGGTGCCGTTCTTTTTTGCGCACTGTTCTCCGCAGGTTCCTCGGATGGAGCCCTCTGGTTTCTTCGACAGGAGCGGTGCGCCGCGGCGGCCGCCCCCGAGCGCCGTTCCTGAGGTTTACCCCGGTAAGGGCGGGTTAGCCCTTGTCGGGACGGACGATTCGGATGAGGCCACGGGGGTGCCCGAATGACGCAGCCGGACGCGCAGAACCAGCCCTATCCCGGACGCACCGAGCCGATGGAGCCGCGCCCGCGCGATGAGATGCGCGACTACGTCGGCAGGGGGCTGCTGGAGGGCAAGAAAGCGCTCATCGCCGGCGGCGACTCCGGGATCGGACGTGCGGTGGCGGTCGCCTTCGCCAAGGAAGGGGCCGACGTCGCCATCGCCTACCTCGAAGAGCACGACGACGCGCGGCACACCACCGAACTGGTCGAGGAGGCGGGGCGCAGCTGTCTGATCATGCCCGGCGACCTCGGCGACGAGCAGCACTGCGAGGACGTGGTGGCGCGTGCCGCAGCAGAGTTCGGCGGGCTCGACGTGGTCGTGGCCCACCACGCCACCCAGGCGCCGGTAGAGGACTTCGCCGAGCTCACGACCGCCCAACTCACACGCACCTACCAGGTGAACGTCTTCGGTGTGTTCTGGCTGCTGCGCGCCGCCATTCCGCGCCTTCCCGACGGGGGATCGGTGATCATCACCGGTTCGGTGAACGGGCTGCGCGGAAACAAGACACTGATCGACTACGCCACGTCGAAGGCCGCGGTGATGAACCTCACCGACTGCCTGGCCCAGCACTACGTCGACCGGGGGATCCGGGTCAACTGCGTCGCTCCGGGGCCGGTGTGGACGCCGTTGATCCCGGCCACGCTGCCCGAGAACAAGGTGGAGGGGTTCGGTGGCCAGGCCCCCATGGGGCGGCCCGCGGACCCTGACGAGATCGCCCCCTCCTACGTGTTCTTCGCGAGCGGGCAGCTGTCGTCCTACTACTCCGGCCAGACGCTGGCCCCCATCGGAGGGGAGATCCAGGCGAGCTGACGGCGGCCCCGCCGATGCGCCGTCATTCCGGCGGGCGGCGCGGTGCGCTTTGCCTCCCGGCGGTTTCCGGATTCGGCGGTGCGGCCGGGCGGTACCGCTCCTCCGCCGGGAAACCGCCCGGCACGTCCGCGGAGAAGTCCCCGAGCCGACGGAGAAAGAGGGGAGGCGTGCGCGCCTGCGGAAAGCACCCTACAGAGAAGATTTAGAACTTGTCTCAATAGCCTGCGTGGGTGACTGGGAGCTGCCATCATCACGTGCTGTGAGTGATGTGTTGCCCGATGGGCTGTGGGAGATCGTGGAGCCGCTGCTGCCGGAGCGGCCGCCGGCCG
>JAJYTD010000050.1 GCA_021793235.1 Actinomycetes bacterium
GCCGCGACCTTGCGCTTGGCCTTCCCGCGGTTGTTGGACCCCTTGGCTTTGCGGGCCATACGCCGCTGGTACCGGGCCAGGTTCGCGGCCTTGCGCTGCAGGTGGCGGGGGTTGGCGATCTTCTCGCCCGTGGACAGGGCGGCGACGTCCCTCACCCCCAGATCCACGCCGACCTCCGAGTGCGCCTTGGGTGCGGGTTGGGGGTCATCGACCTCCACGGCAAAGGTCACATACCAACGACCATCCGGCTCGCGGGAGAGGACCACCATGGTCGGGTTCAGCGTGGCCAGGTCCACCTGGGGCCAGGACCAGGCCACCTCCAGCGGCTTGTCCTGTTTGGCCAGGAACAGCTTCCCCTCGCGGATGCGAAACGCCGAGCGGGTGTAGTGCGCCGACTGGCGGCCGTTACGGGATTTGAACCTGGGGTATTTGGCGCGGCCGGCGAAGAAGTTGCTGAAGGCGGTGTGCTGGTGGCGCAGTACCTGCTGCAACGGAACCGAGGACACCTCGGACAGAAACGCAAGGTCCGGGGTCTTCTTCCACGCGGTCAGCGCCTGGTCGGTCTGCGTGTAGGAGGTCTTCTGGCCGTGCTGGTGGTGGGCGGTGTGGCGGTGGGCGAGGGTTTTGTTCCATACCAGGCGCACGCAGCCGAACGTGCGGCCCAGCTGGGCCTGCTGTTCGGGGTCGGGGTAGGCCCGGCACGTGTACGCCGTCCGCATACACCCCACTTTACAGAACGGTGCGGCATGGGTAAGCCATGCGGGGCGTTCACGCCCCGGATTCCCCCCGGTCAGAAGGCCGGGACCTCCTCCAGGAGGTTTTGGTGACTTCGGCTGGATCGGGCATCCGCGCCCCGACGATGTCCCAGGACCACTCCTCCTCGTAGCCGAGTTCCCGCAGCACCTGGTCGGCCCTCCCGCACCCCCGCCAGCACGCGACCGGCCCGGATACCGCGCCGCCCCCGGACCGGCCCGCATCCCCCCGCACCCTCATGCTTCGCGTGGTCTCACACCGCGGCCCCGGCCGGAGCCGGGCCGCCGATCTCATAGCAGAGGACCATGCCGCCGCCCAGAGGCGTGACCGTGATGGTCACCCGCAGCACACGTTCGCCGGACCATGCCGTACGCACCAGCCGCAGCGCCGGCGCCGCCTCGGGCGTTTCGAGGTCGGCGGCCTCGCGTGCGCTGAGCGTGTGCGCCGCGACCTCATCGAGGTAGCCGGTCTGCGCATGGCCGAGTTCGGCCAGCACCTGGATGGTCCCGCGGGAGATGTCCGCGGGGTCCTCGAGTTCCGTACCCGAAGTGAGATCGCGGGGATAATACGAGGTCTCGATGGCGGCGGGCCGGCCGTCGACGGCGCGCACGGCCCGGCGGACCAGCACATCCCGCGTTGCCAACCGGTCCTCGACCTGCGGCGGAACAGCTTCGTCCACACGCACCCGGAGTTCTTTGCCGGGGCGTCTGCGCGCCTCGATGACGAACTGGTCCAGGGCATCGTGTTCGACCGTGCCTTCACGCACCCGTTCCCGGGTCGCGGGGTAGCGGAAGGCAGAGGACTCCTGGGTCACGGAGAGCACCTTTCATCGGGGAGGTGAAATTGATGGTGCTTATACCCCGCGAAAGCGCAGCACGACCAACCCCAGCACGCACTTTTTCCTTACTTCTTCCGGTGTTCAATACATTCCGCCAGCGGCAGTGCAGAACCGGGATCCCGCGTCTATGCGATTAGCGGTCTTCCAGAATTCCACCCCTCACCAGCGGTTGTCTTCCGAATCAATGGTCGTAGATGTTCACATCCGTCGCCATTTGCAGCGCATCCGCCGTCATCTCGCCATCGGCGTAGAGGAGCTGATGGCGGTCGGCCGGCATGAACGTCTTGGTGAAGCGGATCGGGGTATCCCCCGAGTAGGCCATGCGCTCGTGCACGAGCAGCGGAATACCGGGGCCGAGGCCGAACAGGGTGGAATCCTTCAGAGAAGGCATCCTCGCGCCGACCACGTCCCATGACTTCGTCTGCGGATACCCCATCTTGGCGAGGAGGGTGCGGGTGCCCTGGGGGATGTCCTCGGGCTGCATGAGCTGAGCGCCCTCGGACGAACCCATCGCTATGTGGTCGGGGTAGTAGGACAGTTGGCGCTGCCACAGCCGCGGGCCGACGTACCGGTCGCAGCGCCGGATCACCACGAACCCTTCGGTTTCCGAAGGATCCAGGTGCAGCAGGGCGGCCAATGTCCCGGTGGCCGCCTCCACGATCACCCGGAGCTTCTGTGTGGGCTCGACACCCTGCTCCTCCTTCATCCGCTCGACGTAGCGGGTATACCGTTCGTCATCGGCCTCCCCCTCAACGGGAGAGGCCAGGTGCGTGGTCGGCCGGTACTGCCGGACCGTGCTCCCGCTCCCCTGCTTGGTGTCGATCCGCCCCCTGTTGGACAGCTCCTGCAGCGCTCTGCGGATCGTGTTCCGCGAGGTGCTGTAGAAGCTCATGAGCTGGTCTTCGGTCGGCAGCGGCGCCCCTGGAGCGTAGCGGCCCTCGTCGATCCCCTCCATCAGGTCATGGGCGATTTCCAAGTGCCGGGGCTCCATAGCGGCTCCACCTCTTCACGGATTCGTTCCGATGATTCTAGCCAAAGGCCTTGACGCATCTACGGTCAAGACGCATGGTGGGAATTGTAGGAATGAATCTCATGAAGCTGAACAGGAGACATAGTCGTCTAGGTCGCATTGATCGTTTCTCTCGGTGAATGGGGTTCGTTTCACCCTCTTGGGAGCAGCCCAAGACCGTGCCGGGCGTTGGACGGGCGCCCGCATGTGCGAAAGGAGGGGAAGATGCCCGTAATCATCGGCGGGATCGTGCTGTTTCTCGTGGTGTTCTTCAGCGCGATCCTCGGCATGCTCATCGCGGCGACCATCGGAATCAAATCCAATGACCGGGGGCACTACCGCGCCCTGCGCAACGGGAGCCACCGCCGGCCCTTCTCAGGCGCCGGCCGCAGCTTCTCCGGCCTCCGGTTCCTCAGCGACGACCGCGGCTTTGGGGCCGGCGAGGCAGGCGAAGACGGCGACACACCATCCGACCACCCCCCGGCCCTGGTCTGATCCCGATCCCGCACCCCACCCGACCAGCGGCCTTGCGTACCCGGCCTCCCGGGTACGCACCCGGGGCCGCTCCCGTGGAAACCTGCTCCGCGGCTTTGCGACACGCGCCGTACGGTCCCTCGGCTTTCCCCCGTTACCCTTTAGCTTTCCATCATCAGGCAGGGGTTGGACGGTCCGGCCACAGCGGCCGTCCGCACACGTTCCCGACCCCTGTTCCAGCGTCATTCGCCTAGATAGGACTGTGCCGTGAACGACAGCGGTCCCCTCCCCCCGCCCTACTCACCCGAGTGGGTCAGGCTTCCCGAACCCTATGTCCACGCCGTCGCGCGGCGGCTCGCATCGCGCGGTATGGACGTCGCCGACTACTGGAACGACCCCATGGACCCGCGGGATGTCACTGTCATCGTCCGCCGTCATGACGGTGACCGGCTCCGTTTCGTCTGGGACGAGGAGAGCGGGTGGCGCTACGGTCCCATGGACCCCGAGGGGTGGGTGCCCCTCGACCGGATCCGGTACCTGCCCGGCGGGCTGCTTCCTCCGCCCGGGCAGGTCGCCGACATGGTCGGCCGTGTTCTCGCCGGCTCCCTGACCGGTGCGGCGGACCGCCCCGTGTACCGGTCGTTCCGCGACTACGGCGACGGGTTCGACGCCCGCCTCGCGGCCTACGCACCGGTCGGGACCGACTCCGGCGACTGAGGCACCGGCAAGGCGGCCGCCTCCCGGAAGCGGCCGCTCACGGCGCGGATCAGCCGTCCAGCGCCTTCACCAGGTCGGCCACCAGGTCATCGGCCGACTCGATGCCGACCGAGAGCCGCACCAGATCCGCCGGGACCTCCAGCGGCGACCCCGCGGTCGACGCGTGGGTCATCCGCCCCGGATGCTCGATCAGCGACTCCACGCCGCCCAGTGACTCCCCGAGCGTGAACACGCTGGTCCGCTCGCAGACCTTGAGCGCGGCCTCTTCTCCGCCGCGCAGCCGGAATGAGACCATCCCGCCGAACCCGCGCATCTGCCGCGCGGCCACCGCGTGCCCGGGGTGGTCGGCAAGCCCGGGGTAGAACACCTCGCTCACCTCCGGATGCCGGCCGAGCTCATCGACGATGCGTTCGGCGTTGGCGCAGTGCCGGTCCATCCGCACACCGAGCGTCTTCACGCCGCGCAGGGTCAGCCAGGCGTCGAACGGTCCGGCAACGGCCCCCATGGTGTTCTGGTGGAAGGCCAACCGCTCCCCCAGTTCGGGGTCGGTCACCACGAGCGCCCCGCCGACCACATCAGAGTGCCCTCCCAGGTACTTGGTGGTGGAGTGCACGACCACGTCGGCGCCGAGTGTGAGCGGGCGCTGCAGGTAGGGCGAGGCGAAGGTGTTGTCGACCACGAGCAGTGCGTCGGCGTCGTGGGCGATGCCCGCGAGCGCCTCGATGTCGCTGATGTTCAGCAGCGGGTTGGTGGGCGTCTCCGTCCAGATCGCGACGGTCTCGGGCCGCACCGCCCGGCGCACCGCCTCGGGGTCGGACTGGGGAACGGCTTCCCAGGCCACCCCCCACCGCTGCAGCACCGTGGAGAACAGCCGGAACGTGCCGCCGTAGGCGTCACCAGGAATGATCACGTGATCGCCGGGGCCGGCGATAGCGCGCAGCAGCGTGTCCTCCGCGGCCATGCCGGAAGCGAACGCCAACCCGCGGGTACCCGACTCCAGGGCGGCGAGGCACTCCTCCAGCGCGCCGCGGGTGGGGTTGGCCGTGCGGGAGTACTCGTATCCCCCGCGCAGTCCGCCGACGCCGTCCTGGGCGTAGGTGCTGGTCTGGTAGATGGGGAGCACGACCGCTCCCGTCTCAGCGTCGGCCTCCTGGCCTGCGTGGATGGCCAGTGTTTCAAACCCGTCGAACGTCATGGGGCCAACCCTAGGCGATCCGCGGCACAGAGCCCATCGCGCGCGGCACAGAGCCCATCGCGCGCGGCGCAGAGCCCCGCGAAGCGGTGCCGCGGCGGTGCGCGCCTACGTTGTGGTCAGCGCGGCGAGGTAGGTGTCCCAGTGCTGTTGCGGGTCGACCCTGCGCACGCCTGCTCTCAGCCGCCGCGCCGTTCCCGGCGTGTAGAACTCCCGCACGGCCCGGGCCAGGTCGACGGGATCGTCCGGTGCGCACAGCAGCCCGTCGACCCCGTCCCGCACCTGGTCGGGCAGAGTTCCGGCGCGTGTGGCGATCACCGGCAGGCCGTGCTCGTGGGCCAGCCACACGTTCTGGGTGGCGGTCGCCGACCGGTACGGCAGCACGACCGCGTCGGCGCGGGAGAACAGGTCCGGCAGGTCTTTCGCGGGGACGTAGCCGTCGGCGAACTCGACCCTCTCGGTGATGCCCAGGTCCGCGGCGAGCGCCTGGAGGCGCGCGGTCCCGCCCCAGAACTCGCCCGCGATGGTCAGCCTCACCTGGGGTGGCGCCCCGTGGGCCAGCGCCCGCAGCAGCACATCGACCCCTTTGTAGGGGCGCACGATCCCGAAGAACAGCAGTCGGTGGTCGACGGTGGTGCGCACGGTGCCGCCGCCCCCGGAGCGCGGCAGGTGGGGCGGTAGTGCGGCCGACCGCACGGTCGTCCGCGAGCCGCGGACCAGGCCGCGTGCCAGGCGGGCCTGCTCGGGCGAGTGAGCCAGCACCATGTCGGTGCGGCGCAGCAGGGAGCGCATCAGCGTGATGTCGACCGGGCGCCGTTCGTGCGGCAGGACATTGTGGCAGAGGGCGACGGTGCGGGTCCGCCCGCTGACGCCGCCCAGCACGCCCAGATACGGAACCACCTGCACCGGTGAGAACACGGTGACGACGACGAGGTCGTCTTCCCGTCCGCTGCTGCGTCCGAGCCGCCACCAGCCGTCGGGCCGGTACCAGGCGAGTTCGTGCCGGGTCCGCGGATAGGGGTCGGCTTCGGGCACGTCGATGGTCTGCTGCCCGGGGTAGAGCATCGACGGGTACTGCGCGCGCCAGGATTCGATGGCGACGTCGTGCCCCTGCTCGGCCAACCGGTGCGCCAGTTCCGTGGTGTGCCGGGCACCGCCGCCCTTGTAGGGGTGGGCCGGTCCGACCAATGTGATGCGCACGCCCGTCACGCCCCGTTCCTGGACCGTACGATCAGATCCGCCAGCAGGGCCATGGAGGCGATGATGAGCCCGGTCATGAGCAGCATGATCGTGTTGTTCGGGACGTAGAGGGGCTGGCGGACCATGTCGAAGACGAACTTGGCCGCTCCGATACCGATCAGCCACAACGCGAGCGGCATCAGCACTTTGATCGGGTTGAAGTACATGACCATCCGCAGCACCTGCAGGATGTACCGGTAGGCGTCCCGGACGAAGTGGAATTTGGAGCTCCCCGCGCGCTTGGCGTAGTCGATCGGGACATAGCGCACCGGGTGCTGGTTGGACAGGAACGCCAGGGTGATCGTGGTGACGCAGGAGAACCCGGGCGGGAGCAGCCGCAGGTAGGGCAGGGCCACCTCGCGCCGGAAGACTCGCAGGCCGGAGTTGAGGTCGGGGATCCTGGTGTTGGTGAGCCGCTCGGCGAGCTTGCGGATCAGCCACTTGGCGGGGACGCGGAGGAACTTGTGCGTGCCCGCCTCCTGGGTGCGGGCGCCGACGATCTGGGCGGAGCCCGGGTCCTGGTCGAGCATGGCGACCAGCTCGGGGATCTGCTCGTTGGGGTAGGTCATGTCGGCGTCGGTCCACACGACGAACTCGCCGCGCGCCTGCTGGGTCCCGATCCGCCGAACGGTTCCGGCGCCCCCGTTGTGCGGGAAGGCCAGGACGCGCAAGCGGGGGAAGAGCGGCTCGGCTTCGCGCAATCGGAGCAGCGTGTCGTCGGTCGAGGCGTCGTCGACGGCGAGCAGTTCATAGCCGTATCCGGACGCGTCCATGGCCGCGCAGATGCGTTCGACCTCTTTGATGACGTGATCCTGCTCGTTGTAGCAGGGCAGCACGATGGTGACGCGGGGGTGCGGCTCCGGCGCGCCGTCGGGGTCTGGGGATGTCTCGCTCAATGTGGGCTCAGGATAGTAGTGGGTGTGCGGCCGGGGTCAGGCGAGGACGGCGATCCAGACCTCGCCGTCGAACCTCCAGGGGCCGGACGGGGGCTCCGTGAGGGTGCTGGAGTCCTGCTCGGCGTACACGTTGAACGGGTGCTCCAGCGGCCTCCCCCGCGCGGCGTAGGGCCGGATCTCCTCGGGGGAGGACGCCGCGAGGACGGGCACGCGGCCCCGCTCGCGGATCTCGCCGATGACGCGCGGCACGTCGTCTTCCGGCGCGGCGGAGGCGACCGACGCCGTCGGAACACCGCACATACCGCGGATGAGCTGCATGTAGCCGCTGTCCAGGTCGCCGAGGATGAGCACGCTCGCGTCATCGGGGACGGCCTCGCACAGGGCGCGTGTGCTCTGCACGGTGCCGATGTCGCTCCGGTAGGTCATGACCCCGGTCGCCGTGATCGCGGTGGGGACCAGCATGACCACGGCGCCGGCCGCGGCCGCGACCACGGCGCCGACCGCGGGCGGCCGGGTCGGCGCGCCGTGGCCTTCGAGCTGTTGGAGGCGGCGGGTGAGCCAGGCCAGGAACCAGACGGCGAACAGCACGAACGCGGGGAGGACCAGGACCACGAGGCGTCGGCTCGCCCAGGGGTGGTCGGGGGTGATGGCCGGGCGCGCCAGTGTCGTCGCGACGGTCCAGATGAGCAGCATGGCGGGCAGGACCCACCGGGGTTCCGTGCCGCGCAGTGCCCGGTGCAGGACCAGCGCGACACCGAGCGACGCGAACACTACCGTGGTCAGTCCGACGTACCAGCCGACCCAGCGCAGGCTCATCTCCTCGTAGGTGCGGTCGGGGTCCACCGGCAGGCCCTCGATCTCCTGTACCTGGCCGATGTAGATGGCGGTCGCCTCGGCCCCGTGCCCGTACTGGGTGAAGAGCAGGGGGCGCAGCAGAAGACCGGCCATGACCAGGAGCGCCAGCACCGCCGCGGCCATGGGCAGCCACGGGGGGCGGCCCGGCTGCGGCAGGCCCCGCCGCCACAGGGCCGCGGTCGCGACCGCGGTGGCCGCCACCACACCGGCGCTGAGCAGCAGCAGTGGGTCCAGCGAATCCGAGAGGTAGTCGAGGTAGGGCCGGGACAGGCCGAACCCGGCGGTGAACCCGTAGCCGAGCCCGGCCGCGAGTCCGACGAGCATCGGCACGGCCTGGCCCCTCCGGGCGACCAGCAGCAGCCCGAGGAAGACCACGACCGGAAGCAGGTCGCGGATCGCGTCGATGCGCACCACCAGGCCGAGCCCGAACACCACCCCCGCCGCGCAGGCGAGCGCGTGCGGCGCCCGCCACCGTCCGCGCCATTGCGCGCGGCACGACAGCGCGTCGACCGCCAGGGCGAGAGCGCCGAGCAGCAGCACCTGGGCCAGGGGTTCGCTGTAGGTGGAGCGGCTGACCCACTGCTGCGGCAGGCAGACGGCGAGCAGCAGCGTGGCCAGCGGTGCCCAGCGCGCGCCGATGAGGCGCGCGGCCAGTCCGCTGAAGGTGAGTACGCCCAGTGCGCCGATGAGCGGCGCGGTGACCAGCATCCCGCGCAGGTCCGCGATCCAGTACCCCACCGATAGGAGGAGCGGGGTGCCGGCGAGGAACTGCGGCCAGACCACGTCGCCGACCTCGTAGTAGGCGAGGCTGCCGTAGGAGAGAGCGGGGTCGTCACCGGCGATCAGCTCGCGCTGCTGCGGGATGGGCAGCGAGCCGTGCTGGGCGATCCAGGCGGTGAACTGGGCGTAGGAGGCGGGGTCACGGCGGATGACCAGTGCCTCGGCGTGGTAGGCGACCTGCACGGCGGCGAAGGCCACCACGATGAGCGCGGTGGCGGCGAGCGGCCACCACGGGACGTCGTCTTCGGGCAGCTTTGGTATCCAGCGCGGCACGGTCGCGGTCGCCGCGATGACGGCGGGGATTCCCGTGACGGCCGCGATGAGCGGGGTGAACTGTCCGATGAGCAGCAGCGGGAACGCCACCAGCAGCCACGCGGCCACGGCGATGGCGGGCACCGCGGTGATACGGGCGAACAGGTGCGCGGGGGTCGGACGCATGAGAGCAACTTTCTCAGCATCGGGATGTGCGGTGTTAACCGCGGACGGCCGTTCACGTTTTCACTTCAGGTTTTCAATCGCTCGGTGAGCGGTCGCTGCACAGGTTCCGTGGTGGGTCGGCCGCGCGGCCCGCGAAGAAAGGCACCGGTAGGATCGCCTGCCATGGACGTGGACGTGGGCGCGGGAAACGGGATGGTCGCCGTCCCGCCAGGGCAGGTGATGCTGTCGGACCGGCGAACGCAGCGCAGATGGCCGGTCGAGCTCGCGCCGTACCAGCTCACCGCTTTCCCGGTCACCCAGGCTCAGTACGCACAGGTCACCGGCTGGCGGCCGAGCACCGCGCACGGCGACCGGTCGCCCGTCGAGGGCGTCTCCTGGTGGGACGCGGTCTGGTTCTGCAACGCCCTGTCGCGGCGCGAGGGGCTGGCGCCCGCGTACCGCCTGCATGCCGGCGGTGCGGACATCGAGTGGGACGCGTCCGCTGACGGGTACCGGCTGCCGACCGAGGCCGAGTGGGAGCACGCCTGCCGCGCCGGTACGGCCGGCGCGCGGTACGGGCCGCTCGACGAGATCGCCTGGCACCGCCGCAACTCGCACGAACGGATCCATGACGTGGGCGGCAAGCGGCCCAACGCGTGGGGCCTGTACGACATGCTGGGCAACGTGTGGGAGTGGTGCTGGGACATCTACGATGCCGAGGTCTATGGCACTTATCGGGTGCTGCGCGGTGGTGGGTGGTTTGACGAGCACTGGAGCTGCCGGGCCTCGGTGCGCCGCCGCAGCCACCCGACCCTGCGAATCGACGACGTAGGGTTTCGCGTCGCGCGTTCCGCCTCGCGCTGAAGCGCGGCGGTCCCGGTCGGGCACGGCCGCCGTACAGGACGGGAAAGCGTCCGGTCCCGCATCGGCGGGGGAAGTCGGCGAAGCGCTGCCGATAGAGCCAGTAGCCTGCTGTTGCGCGTATTTCCCATCGGGAGGCCGTGCGGTCCGCCGCGCGGCGGGCCGGCGCCGCCGGCCGGCAGAAGGAGGAGTAGGAGTGGCAGCGTCCGCGGACACCCCGGGAGAGCTGTGGCGGGCCGCCGCCGACCTCGACCCCGCCCGGCCCTTCGCCACCGCCTACGACGAGGACACGGGCGGCCGGGTGGAGCTTTCCTATGCCACTTTCGACAATTGGGTCGCCAAGACGGCCAACATGATCGTGGACGGGCTCGGAGCCGAACCGGGCGAACGCGTCGCACTGGCGCTCCCCGTCCACTGGCAGAGCCTCGTGTGGCTGCTGGCCTGCTGGTCCACGGGGATGACGGTGGTACCGGTCACCGGCGCGGAGGTTCCCGATGACGCGGGGGACATCGTGGTCGCCGACGCTTCCCGGATCGACGCGGCACTGGACAGCGGAGCACGCGAGGTCGTCGGGGCGTCCCTGCACCCCCTGGGTGCGCCTCTGGCCTCCTGCCCGCCTGCTGCGTTGGACTACGCGGTGGAGGTGCGCGGCTACGGCGACCGCTTCACTCCCATGGCGCGGGTGGACCCCGCGGCGGCCGCACTGGACGGCGACGCCCGGTTCTCCGGTTCTGATCTGGTGGCCCGCGCCCGCGAAAAGGCGAAGGGCTGGGAGCTGACATCCGCGGATCGCGTGGCTATGATCACCTCGGCGGCGGATTCCCTTTCGGTGCTGGGAGCGGACCTCTCCTGCTTCCTCGCTCCGGTGGCCGCCGCCGTGCCGCTCGTACTGACCCCGAGTACCGGTGCGGCCGACCTGCGTTCACGGCTTGGTATGGAGCGCGTCACGGCGATCATCGGCGCGCGGCCCGGCACCCCCATGCCCACGGGCGACATCCGGCTATTGCATTGACCCCTCCCCTTTGGTGCCAGATTTGTCCAGAAAACGCTCGTCCCGAGGTTCCCCGAAAACCCATGCGGCACGGAGAAGCCTGTCCGTCGGCGGCTGGATCGCCGTCATCACGACCGGACTGGTCATCTGCTCCAGCCTGACCGCCTATGGCGCCTACTACGACCTCTACGGCAACCTCAGCCAGGAGAGCATCGACACCGACGCCTTCGGCGACCGCCCCACCAAGGTCGAGGGGGCGCTGAACATCATGATCATCGGCTCCGACATCCGCAGCGGCGAGAACGCCGACTACGGCGAGGCCGAGGGCGAGCGGCCCGACTCCCTGATCATCGCGCACGTCTCGCCGGAGAAGGGCAGCGCCACGCTGATCAACCTGCCGCGCGACTCGATGGTGGACCTTCCCGCGTGCGATTCCACCGAAGACGGCAAGCCGGGCATGCAGGCCCAGCGCGGCATGGTCAACTCAGCGATGGCCTTCGGCGGTGTGGAGTGCCAGTGGAAGGCGGTCGAGCAGACCACCAACATCCACATCGACCACTTCGTCAGCGTCGATTTCGGCGGTTTCAAGAACATCGTCGACTCCATCGGCGGTGTGCGGATGTGCATTCCCGAGCCCATCGACGACCCCAAGGCCCATCTCACCCTCGACGCCGGAGAGCAGACCCTCAATGGTGAGCAGTCCTTGGGCTACATGCGCTCCCGCTACGGACAGGGCGACGGCAGCGACACCTCCCGGATCGGCCGCCAGCAGGAATTCCTGGGCGCGATGCTCAAGGAGGTCATGAACGGGGAGATCCTGAAGAGCCCCAGCAATCTCTACGACTTCCTGGGATCGGTGGCCGACACCATCACCACCGATGACGAGCTCACCGTGGACACGATGACCGACATCGCGATCGCCATGCGCGAGGTCGACATGGCCAACGTCAACTTCGTCACCGTGCCCAACGGCCAGGACCCGGCCGACCCGAACCGGCTCATCTGGCGCGAGCCCGACGCCACCCAGTTGTTCGAGACCATCGCCCAGGACGGCGACATCACCGGCGAGGGCGAGAAGAAAGACGAGAAGGAGGACGAAGGCGGCGGGGACAGCGGCGAAGAGAAGGTCGATCCGGGTGACGTCACCGTCGAGGTGATCAACGGCACCAGCATCACCGGGCTCGCCGACGAGGTCGCCACCGGGCTGAGCGGCGAGGGGTTCCAGGTCGCCGGAACCGGCAACCCCGAGGGCGAGGTCCCCGCACAGACCACGGTCTACTACGGCAGCGGCCAGGCCGCCCACGCCGAGGCCGTCGCGGCCAAGCTGGCCAACGCCACCACCGAGGAGAACCCGGCCCTGGGCGCCACCGTGCAACTGGTGCTCTCCGCCGACTGGGACGGCCTCGCGGCCGGCGGCAGCGACTCCGGGTCGGGCTCTTCCGGTGCCTCCGTGGAGAGCAAGAGCGCCGCCGACGCCGAGACCTCGTGCTGATCCGCTGATCCGCCGGCGCCGCTGCCCAAAGAACGCTGCTGCCCCGCGCTTTTCAGCGCGGGGCAGCAGCCCTAGACCGCCACGGCCCCGGTGAGGTCGACCGGCTCGGGGACTTTTCCGTGGACGATGAGGTCGGTCCACAGGTCGCAGACCCGCTGCAGGGAGTAATTCGCCGTGATCTCGGCCTGCGCGGCCCGCCGGGCGGCGTCGAAGCGGCCTTCGGCCACGATCTGGTGGATCGCCTCGGCCATGTCCGAGGTGCTCTCGTGCAGCCAGCGCCCCGAGTAGATCGTGTCGGCCCCGGGCCAGTTCAGCACGGCCGGCACCCCGCCTGACGCCGCGCACTCGGCCGGCGCCAGATGGAAACTCTCGTCGTCGCTGGTGGAGAGCATGAACCCGATCCTGCGCAGCCACGTCGCCACGTCGGGGCCGAACGGGTCGAAGACGACGCCCTCGGCCAGCAGGTCGTCGCGCTGGATGGTGCGGTAGGTGCGCTCGTAGTACTCCCGCTCCTCCGGGCGGTTCCAGATCCACCAGTAGTCCCACGGCTGCTTCGTCTTCACCGCCAGGGTGAAGCGGGGGTCCCGGCGGCGCAGCTCGGCGAGGACCTCCAGGCCCCGGTCCAGGCGCTTGCGCGACGGAGCGATACCGATCATGCCCAGTGTGAACTCGGCTCCGGAAAGCTTGGGGCGGTCGAGCTGGGCGACGTCCACCCAGTTGGGCAGCACGATCACCTTGTCGGCCGGCCATCCGGCGAGTTCCCGGGTGAGCGACGCGTAGTAGGGGCTGACGCAGATGACGGCGTCGACCTTGTCGATGTCGAGCTTGCGCGGCCACTCCGCGTACAGCTCGAACCGGTGCAGCCGGACGACCAGGCGCTGGCCGGGGCGCTTGTGCTGGGCGTAGTAGAGCGCGTTGGGACCGCACCATTCGCAGATGACGACGTCGGCCCAGGCCGAGAGTTCCTTGCTGCGGTACTGGTCGTGGGCGCGCAGCGACTCCCATTCGTCCAGCCGCACCTCCAGGCCGGGCAGCGATATCAGATAGTCGGCGAGCCGGGTGAAGAACTTCAGGTCGTGTCCGGCGACCACCACCTTCAGGGGGCGGTCCGGGTCGGTTCCGGCGGGCGCCGCGGGTCGGGCCAGGGACAGGTAGCCGCGGAGGCGCTCGGCCGCGCGCTCCAGTGTGAACGCGGCGGCCGCGTCCTGGCAGCGCTCGGCCGCCTCCCGGTAGATCTCGGGGTCCGCGGCGAGGGCAAGGGTGTCGGCGACGGAGGCCACGTCCGCACCGGCGAAGAGCGGGTAGTCGGTACCGAGGAGCCGCTCGTGCATGGGGGTGCGGTTGAGCACGACCGGCAGGCCGAGCGCCCCCAACTCCAGGACCTTGGTGGACAGCTCCAGGCTGGCGTCCATCTCGGGAGCGCGCCAGGACAGGCCGATGTCGCACTCCGCCGACAGCCGGAGCGCCTCGGCCCGCGGCTTCCCGCCGTGCCACACGAGGTCGGGGGTGTCCTCCAGGGCCCTGCTCATCCGCTTGGCCCACTCAGGGGAGTCGCGGTGCACCTTGTCGCCGATCATGTGCAGTTCAGCGGACACTCCGCGCTCGGCTAGAGCCGCCGGAAGCTCGGTCATCTCCAGCGTGTTCCAGCGGGGGGCGAACTTGCCCGTGTAGACGAGCTTGAGCCGTTCGTGGGGGGCGCCGGAACCGGCGACGCCCTCAGGAGTGACCACCACGGGCGGGAAGAGGACGCTCTTGCCGCAGGCCGCCGGGATCGACGACTCCAGGAAGCCGCGCAGCTCCTCGGTCTGGCAGAGCAGGAAGCGGGAGGCCACCGCGATGTCGGTGAGCTCGGAGACGGCGGTGGAGGTCATCTCCGTGACGTTCTGCGGCACGTCGGTCAGGTAGGTCCACAACCTCCCCGCCAGCGCCTCGGTCTGCGCGGCGATCGCGGCCAGCCGCCGCCCGCGCACCACGATCAGGTCGAAGCGCTGCTCGGCGTCGAGCCGGGTCATCAGGGCGATCGCCTGTTCTGGGGTGAGCCCGCGCGGCCCGAGATCGGAAAGGAGCTTCTCCTCGTAGGGGCGGCGCACGGTCACCCCCCGCGCCGACACCAGCGGGGCCACCAGCCGGTCGGTTTCCACGGGCGCCTTCAGCAGCAGGGTGGCGTCGCAGCCGGCGGCGGCCAGGCCCTGGGTCATGGACTGCGCCCAGATCGCCGAGCCGTCGATGATATTGAGGTCGACGTCACCGTAGACGAGCGCGCGCGGTCCCGGGTCCCGCACGCCCTTGCTCCTCGCCTGCTCCGCCGCCGATGCGGACGGCACGCGGCCATCGGCGCCGCCTGCTCCGCCCGCCCGATCGCGTTCGCGTTGGTGGTTGCTCACGTGCTTCCCTTCGAAACCTGTGCGTCGGGATCCATCCCGGTGGACGCCCGCGCGGCCGGTGCGCGGTGGCTACTGTTCTGCTCAGCCGTCACCCCGCGTTGGGGCGGGACCGAGCGCGGTAGGGGGATGTCTCCGGACCGGCGTCCTGCGCGGAGCCGAGCGCGAGGAGCCGCGCACCGTGCCGGGTCCACACGCCGGGCTGCAGGCCGCGCCGGATCAGCTCCCGGCGCGCCAGGTCCGGCTGGATCGCGCTGACGAAAACGTACTCCTGATCGGCGACCGCCTGGTCCACCACATCGATGTCAACCGACGGCGCGGAGCGCCAGGAGGCGACGGCCGGTCCGACGGCGTCGGCGCCGGAGCATTCGGCGGCGCACAGCACATCGGCGAGGAACGCTGAGCCCCGAGGGGCGCGCCACGGCGCCACCCAGGTGGCTGCGGCGGCCGAGGCGAGCCGCGCCCAGTCGCCGGGGCCGGGGCCGGCCACGGTCGGCTCGACACCGGCGACGGTGCGCAGGGGGACGCCGTGGGAGCGCAGCCGCTCGATCCCGGCGAAGTGCGCCGCCCCTTCGGGGACCACGACTTCGGCGGGCGGGTGCTCCTGGTCGAGGACGTCGCCGGCGAAGGCGAGCGACACGCTGTCGTCGGCGGGCATGGCGAGCAGGGCGACCTCGCGGCCCTTGAGCGGCAGCGACGCGCTGCCCGAGCCGGGGGCCAAGGAGGCGCGGCCGAATATCTCGGCGAGCCGGACCGGTGTGGCGTCGGTGAGGAAGACCGAGCGGAGCGCGAGCCGGAGCTCCTCCGGGGTGAGCGCCCCGGCTTCGCGCATGCGGGCGAGTTCGGCCTCCGCGGCACCAGAGCGCAGTGTGCCGACGTCGGCCGCAACGGTGTGCAGTGCCCCCTGGCCGTTGTCTGGGCTGCCGCCCAGGAGCAGCGCGCGGGCCCCGCAGACCAGTGCGCGGTCGGCCGCGCCGGGATTGTCGACGACGGCGCCCGCGGCCTTGCGCAGCACGTCGGGCAGACTGTCCCAGCGGGGCTCGACGCGGCGCACCCCGTCCAGCCTGCCGACCAGCCGGTCCACCACGGGCGTTCCCGGGCCTGCTGACGGCAGGTACACGGGCGCGGGGTCGCGTTCGGGCTCCACCGCGATCGGGTTGAAGCGGTGCAGGGGGACGCCGACATCGCCGTGGTGGACGTGGTCGAAGCCCAGCATGGCAAGGGCCGGCGGTGCCGGGGTGTCGGCGATGAGGATGGCCGGCACCCCTCGTGCGGAGGCCGCTTCCACGACCCAGTTCAGTGCCCGGGTGCGGTCGGCCACCGCGGGGTCGCCGGCGTGGGCCCACAGCGTCCCCGGTGCTGTAGCGGAGGCCGAGACGAGTACGGCATCGACGTCCACGGATTCGAACACGATCTGCGCGTCCTGCGGCCGCAGCGGAACCACCCGCACGTACGGGTCGATGGCGGCGCGCACCTCGGGCGCGAGGATCCCGGCGACGACCAGCCGGTCGCCGCTGTCCCCGATCGTCCCGGAGAGCAGCCGGGCCTCCTGCCTTTCGGCATCGAATGAGCGCACGGGCTCGGCCTTGCGGCGGCGGCCCGTCCCCTGCTGTGCGGTCCCGCTCTTGCGCCAGAGGCGGAACAGGTCGCGCGGCAACCGCACCAGTCCGCGTCCGGGCCGCTTGGCAGCGGCGGTCAGGGCCCGCCCCACCTGGAGTGAGGTGGAGCCCTCCAATGCGGCCAGGCGTGCCTGCGCCTCGTGGAGCTGGGCCTCCCGCTCCGAGAGCGCGTGCCGAAGCTGTTCGGTCTGGCTCTGTTCACGCCGTTTCACGGAAGATTCCTACCTTGCGAGGTTGAGTGGTCCGGCCGCGCATCGGTGCGCCGCCCTCTCACTGGTCCGCCAGGATGCCGGCGATCCGCTCGCCCGCATGGCCGTCCCAGAGCGGGGGCACGTCGGCGACGGTCGCCGCGCCGGAGGTCTCTCCAGCGCGGATTTTGGAGATCAGGCCCGGCAGTTCCGAGTCGACGACGAGCCGGTTGGTGCCGTGCGTGATCGTCACCGGGCGTTCGGTATTGGGGCGCAGGGTCAGGCAGGGCACCCCGAGGATCGTGGTCTCCTCCTGGACCCCGCCGGAGTCGGTGATGACGGCGGTGGAGCCGCGTACCAGGGTGACGAAGTCGATGTAGCCGAGCGGGTCCAGCAGTCGCATGCGGGGGTGGTCGCCGAGGCCGGCTTCGTTCAGCGCCGCGCGCCCCCGGGGATGTACCGGCATGACCACGTCGACCTGGTCGGCGACCTCGTGCAGCCGCCCCACCAGCCGGGCGACGACGGCCGGATCGTCGACGTTGGCCGGGCGGTGCAGGGTCGCCGCGACGTAGGCGGCGGGAAGGCCGAGCCGGGCGCGCAGGGCGTCGGTGTCGAACCGGTCGATGTTGCCCAGCAGCGTGTCGATCATCGGGTTGCCGACGAAGTGCACCCGCTCCACCGGGACCCCTTCGTTCGCGAGGTGGCCGACGGCCTCCGGGCTCGTGGCAAAGCACAGGTCGCAGAGCTGGTCGGTGACGCGGCGGTTGACCTCTTCGGGCATCGACCGGTCGAACGACCTCAGCCCCGCCTCCACGTGGGCGATGGGGATGTGCAGTTTGGCCGCGACGAGTCCCGCGGCAAGGGTGGAGTTCACGTCGCCGTACACGATGACGAGCCCGGGTGAACGGGCGGTGAACTCTCGTTCCAGGCCGACCATGAGCGCGGCGGTCTGCTCGGCGTGCGAACCGGATCCGACCCCGAGGTCCACGTCAGGCCTGGGCAGTCCCAGTTCGCGGAAGAAGACCGCGGACATGCGGTCGTCGTAGTGCTGGCCGGTGTGCACCACCGCCTGCCGGACGCCCCGCGCATCCAGCGCGGCGACCACGGGAGCGGCCTTCACGAAGTTCGGCCGTGCCCCCATGACGTGCACGAAGGGCGCGCCCTCGGCCGCGAAGGACGCGGCGGCGACCGCGTTCTCCGGCGCTGTGTTGTGCTTGGCCGCACGTTCAGCCGATGCTGCCGACATTCACGTTCCCTTCGCCGAACAAATCGCTCCCACGTCCCGTACGCGACGCCGCGGCGTCACCGGCAGGCCACCCTGACGTGGTTTGATACACCACCGTGCGCAACATCGTGAGAGCTGTTTCCTTCACCGCTACCCTGACCTGGCGGCATCTGCGGGCCGAACCCGCACGACTGCCCCTGCTGGCCCTGCGGCTGCTCCCGGGACGTCTGCGCGACGGTGCGCGCAGCGCCGCCGGCCGTGTCGGCGCACTGCCCCGGGCGTACGCGCTGTGGGACGCGGGCCGCCGCACGGAGGCACTGGAGGTGGTCCGTCGTTGTGCCCATGGCGCCTCCCCCCGTCGCCTGGCCCGCCTTACCGCGTTCGCGCTGGCCGTCGAACAGCCCGGTGTCGCGGAGGAACTTCTCAAGAGACTTCCCGAAGACCGGCGCAGGGCCGGGCTGACCCGCCGTCTGGCGCTGACCACGGGACGTGTGGTCCCCGCGGAATCAGCCGACCAGCGGCTCCCCATTACGGTAACGCCGGAGCGGAGAACGCAACACTACGAGGCGGTGAACGGTCGAAGATCCTCGGTCGGCGGCCTCCGGGTACTGCACATGGTCACCAACGCGCTACCGCACACCAACGCCGGGTACACGCAGAGGACGCACCGGATCGCGCTCGGCCAGCGCGCAGCGGGACTCGACCCGCACGTGGTGACCCGCCTGGGCTACCCGCTGACCACGGGTGTCCTCGACGCCCGCGAACGCGTGGACGTCGACGGTGTCGCCTACCACCGGCTGCTTCCCTGGGTCGCGCCCTCGGGACCCGAACGGGAACTGCGCGCGGCTCTGCGCCGCGCCGTCCCGCTGGTGCACCGCCTCCGCCCTGATGTGCTGCACGCGGCGAGCAACCACCGCAACGCCCGCCTGGCCCTGGAGCTGGGCCGGCGCTGCGGACTGCCCGTCGTCTACGAGGTGCGGGGCTTTTTGGAGGAGTCCTGGCTCTCGCGCGACCCGTCGCGCAGCACCGAGGACGCGTTCTACCGGGACGAGCGCGCCCGGGAGACCGCCTGCATGATGGCGGCCGATCTGGTGGTGACGCTGGGCGAGACCATGCGCGCCGACATCGTGGCGCGCGGCGTCGCCGCGGACAAGGTCATCGTGGTCCCCAACGCGGTCGACGAGGCGTTCTGCGAACCGCTGCCCGACGGCGCCGGGCTGCGCGGGGATCTCGGTATCGGCACCGGTGACTTCGTGGTCGGCACGACGACCAGCTGCTACAGCTATGAAGGCCTCGACACGCTGCTCGACGCGGTGGCCGAGCTGCGCCGCCGCGGCGTGCCCGCGCACGCGCTGATCGTCGGGGACGGCCCGGAACTGGGGGCGCTGCGCGAGCACGCGGCCGGCATCGGCCTGGAGGGGGTCGCGCACTTCCCCGGCCGTGTCCCGGCGGGCGAGGTACGCCGCCACCATGCCGTTCTCGACGTGTTCGCGGTACCGCGCCGCGACGAACGCGTCAGCCGCCTGGTGACCCCGCTCAAGCCGGTGGAGGCCATGGCCGGCGGCCTGCCGGTGGTGGCCAGCGATGTCGAGGCGCTCCGGGAGATCGTGCACCCCGGTGTGACCGGTGAGCTCGTCCCGCCGGGCGATCCCGCGGCGCTCGCCGACCGCCTGGAGAAGCTGGCCGCCGCCCCGGACACGCGCAGGGCCTACGGCCGCGCGGGACACGAGCACGTGGGGCGTGACCGCACCTGGACAGCCGCCGCCCACCGGTACCTCGACGCCTACGGGGCGCTGGCGGACCCACCGCGGAACCGGGAGTGGCCGGTGGGTTAATTCCTCCGGACGACTTCTCCACCTTCGCCGCAGACCCGGAGAAACCGGCTTACAGTCGGAAAACGCGAAGGACAGTGCCTTGCGGGGCTGTGCGCAGGCGGGGCCGACCGCGTCTCTAACGCGATATCGAAGTCGGAGCGCGGCAAATGCTGAGAATGTCCGAACCAGGCCATATCCCGGTGACCTTGGCCAATTCCGAATACGCTCGGGCGTCTAACCACCACAATGGCAATCCCCGCTACTTCGCTTCCACCACCGCAGAATGAACACGAGGGGGATCCCCTGTGGACGCCTTTACCTCACCGTCGGATCTGGTCGTCATCGGATTGGGCTATGTCGGTCTGCCCCTGGCCCACGAGGCGACCCGGGCGGGTCTCAGCGTGGTCGGCCTGGACGTCAGCTCCAGGGTCGTCGACGGCCTGAACTCCGGATCGTCGCACATCGACGACCTCAGCGACACCGACATCGCCGAAATGCGCGCGGCCGGCTTTCGCGCCACGACCGATCCCGAAGTCCTGGGCGGCGCCCGAACCATCGTCGTCTGCGTTCCCACACCGCTGTCCGCCGAAGGCGGCCCCGACCTGGGCGCGGTCACCGCTGCCGCACGGTCGATCGCGGCGCACATCAGCCCCGAGACACTGGTCGTGCTGGAGTCCACCACCTATCCCGGCACCACCGAAGAGGTCGTCCGGCCCATCCTGGAGGAGTCGGGCCTGGTCGCCGGAGCCGACTTCCACCTGGCGTTCTCTCCCGAGCGCATCGACCCGGGCAACGCGGCCTTCGGCGTGGCCAACACGCCCAAGGTCGTCGGCGGTATGACCGAGCGCTGCGGCGAACTGGCGGCGGTGTTCTACGGCAAGTTCGTGGACAACGTGGTCCAGGCCCGCGGCACCCGCGAGGCGGAAATGGCGAAACTGCTGGAGAACACCTACCGGCACGTCAACATCGCCCTGGTCAACGAAATGGCGATCTTCTGCCAGGAGCTCGGCGTCGACCTGTGGGACGCGATCGCCTGCGCGGCCACCAAGCCCTTCGGCTTCCAGGCGTTCTACCCGGGCCCTGGCGTGGGCGGGCACTGCATTCCGATCGACCCGAACTACCTGTCGTACAAGGTCAAGACGTTGGGCTACCCGTTCCGGTTCGTCGAGCTGGCCCAGGAGATCAACGCCCGCATGCCCAGCTACGTGCTGCAGCGCGCCCAAGAGCTGCTCAACGAGGCCGGACTGGCGCTGTCGCGCTCTAATGTGCTGCTGCTCGGTGTCACCTACAAGGCCGACATCGCCGACCAGCGCGAGTCTCCGGCCCGCCCGGTGGCCCGCAAACTCTCCGGGAAGGGCGCCAGGCTCGCCTACCACGACCCCCACGTCGAGAACTGGGAGGTCAACGGCGCCCCCGTGCAGCGCGCCGAGAACCTGGAGCAGGCGCTGACCGAAGCCGATCTGACGATCCTGCTCACCGACCACACCGACTACAAGCCCAAACTGCTCGCCGAGCACGCACGGCTGCTCCTGGACACCCGCGGGGTCCTACGCCGCCGCCCGTCCGTGCCCGGGGGGCAGCGCACGACCTCGCCGATCACCCGCGAAGGCATCCAGGTCCTTTAGGTCGTGTTTGCCGAATCATTTCGGGCTCGCGGCCGCCAGGCAGGGCCCCCGCTGCGCGATAATCGCGAAGCGCGCGCAGTAGGGGCCTCTCGCTGCGCCGATGTCGCTTGCCCAGCCAAACCAGGATGATCTGCGCGAATCGTCTTGCGAGAGATTGCCTGGACGGCCGCTCGCGGGCCCCCGCTG
>JAJYTD010000106.1 GCA_021793235.1 Actinomycetes bacterium
CCAGGCCCGCAACAACGTCATCGTCAACGCCGCCGCCGTCATCGGCGTCGGCGGTTCCACGGGTGCGCCGCGCTATTGGCTGCGGCGGCCCGCTGGACAATGCGGGAGTTGTCGGGCGCGCTGGCGCGCGCTCGAGGTTCCGGCCTACGGCCGGTGTGGTGCGGGCGTGAGCCGCGTGCGCGTGGATGGTCGTCGGCGGTCGTGGCGTTCAGAAGGCGCGCTGAGGGGAGCCCCAGCATCGACTCCTGTGCGGGTCAGCGCTCCATGAAGGACTTGAGGAAGGCTCTGGTGCGGCCGTGGCTCTCGCCGGGCATGTACTCGTTGGCGACGAAGTCGGTGACGCCGGCCTCGGCCAGTTCCTCCAGCTTCGACGCGACCGTGTCCTCGTCGCCGACGATGGCCAGGTCGGCCGGGCCGTCGACCCCTTCGCGGTCCATCATCGCCCGGTAGGACGGCAGCGTCCCGTACACCTCGAACGTCCTGCCGGCCTGCTCCCGCGCCTCCTCGACGTCGTTCGTGACGCACAGCGGCAGCGCGCAGACCACCCGTGGTTCCGGTCGTCCCGCGGCCTTGGCGGCCTCGGTGATGGTCGGTGCGACATGTTCGCGGACGGTGACGGGGCCGGTCATCCACAGGACGGTTCCGTCCGTTCGTTCCGCCGCGAGCTTGAGCATCTTCGGGCCCAGCGCCGCGAGTAGCACGGGCACCCGCCCCTCGTTCGGGACCGAAAGGCCGATGTGGCCCTGGAGGGTCTCGCCCTTGAACGACGCGTTCTCCCCGGCCAGCAGCGGCAGCAGCACCGACAGGTACTCGTCCATGTGGCGCAGCGGCCGGTCGAAGTCGTACCCGTACATGTCCTCGATGACGATCTTGTGGGAGAGGCCGATGCCGAGGGTGAACCGCCCCTGGAGCGCCAGCGCCGTCGTCCTCGCCTGCTGCGCCATCGCGGCTGGGTGACGCGGGTACGTCGGCACCACCCCGGTGCCGAGTTCGATGCCCGGCACGTCCCTCCCGGCGACGGCCAGCGCGGTCTGCGCGTCCAGCCCGAAGATCTGCGAGATCCACGCCGACGAGAACCCGTCGTCCGCGGCGCGCCGCACATCGTCCGCGAGATTGCTCAGCGCGTCGGTTTCGCCGCGCTCGACCAACAGAGCCCCAATACGCACAACGACCTCCTGTTTGATCCCATTGGATCTTTGCACATCGGCTCTGCCGCCGCTCGCGTCAGCGCCCGCGAATCGGGTCTCTGGCCGCCCGGTCTCTCGCTTCCATGAAAAAGTCGAGCACGGCCGTGGTTCCGGGCGGCAGGCGCAAAGGCCGCGCCGCCCCGAAAGCGGTGTTCCACATCTCCGGCGCGAATCGTTGCAGCCGCATGCCCGCGGTCGAAGACATCCGCGATGTGCTGCGCGGCCTCCGCGTCCACGCCGAGCGTCTCGTCGACGCCGACGCCGCTGCCGTCGCCGTAAAGCCCCTCCGGCGCTCCCGCGTCGATGCCTGCCGCGGCGGCCAGTTCCCGGCAGGTGGCGCCGTTGATCGGTATCTTCCGGTCGCCTGCCGCGAGTTCCGCTCCGCTCACCCGCAAGAACGGTTCTCGGACCGTTCCGAAACCGCTCTCCGTGACCCCCAGCCTGATCGTTCCGCTGTGCCTGTACTGCGGTCCGGCGAGGACGTTTTCGGCGACTCCGTGCAGGGCGCGGCGGGTCGTCGCGAGGGTTTGCCGATCGACGGTCATGCTTAACCCTCGCACGATTCACGGGTCGTCCGGGTCGCCGCCTCGGGGCGCATATCTCTCCGCGAGCTTTCGATCGTTCTCGGCCCATCTGCGGTGGCGGACGGCCACCTGCCGATGCAGGTCGGCCTCCTCCGGATGGGTCCCGGCCATTCGTTCCAGCATCTGCGCGGCCCGCTCATGGGCCTGCGCGGAGGACACCATCGCCTGACGCGCGTACCTCTTGACGCCGTCCCGGACCGGCACGGGGTCGTCCTCGTCCCTCCGCCGGGTGTCGCGCGCCTTCACCCGATCCGCACGATCTTCGCTGCCCATACCGGCCATGCCCGAGTCCGCCGTTCACCCACCCCTGCACGCACGTCCAACTACGTACCCACCACCCCTTCCATTCAGCCCCGCGGCCCCACCCTCCCCACAACCCCAAGACCTCCAGGGAAGCCTCAAAACCGCCGAGGGAGGGGACACCGGTCATGGCGTCTTCCAGCCCGCCCAGGGGGCACCGGAAACGGGCTTCAGCACGCTGCTCGCGGAGAAACTGGCCGAGGTGGCGATCAACGAGTCCAGGCTGACCGAGCGCCCGCTGCACGCCAACCGCGTCCACGTCCACGCCAACCCGCACGCCTCGCCCCACGCCTCACCGCGCAGAGTTCATCCCGCATCGACCTTTGCCCAACCCCCATGGCGGCGGTGCGGCCAGGACGGACGCTTCGCCGGCGGCGGTCTCTTGCGCACCGCCTCGACGGCGGCCAGGAAACGTCTCGTGAGGTCCTCGGCCAGCCCCCGCCGGCCGCACCGAGACAGCAGGTAGCCGTAGACCTCCGGAAGCGCCGCGTCGTACAGGTCGAGCAACGCCGCTCCGGGGTCGGGCTGGAGTCGTCCCGGATGGTTCATATCCCTCCATCGTTCGGCGGCGCGCTTCTCCGACGGGTGGGCGCCAAAAACTTTGGACAACTTGTTCGGCGACCCGGCGCTGGGAGACGTCCGCCCTGGTCATAGCCGAAGAAGGGCCTCAGACGCGTCAAGGAAGACGGCTCGCCGTCGCCGAGCGGGGGAGGATGCCCGATCATGGTCATCGTGGCGATCCCCGAATCTCTCACGGTGCACACCGCCGATGGCGTACGGATCGATGCAGGTCACCTGCCGGGCGGCGACGACCTGTGCTTCGTCCTGGCGCACGGCTTCACCTGCTCGTGGCGGAAGCCCGCGCTGCTCCGGATCGCCGATGTCCTCAACCGGCAGGGAGGGGTCATCGGCTTGGACTTCCGTGGTCATGGAAGGTCCGGTGGCCACTCGACCGTGGGTGACCGTGAGGTGCTGGACATCGACGCCGTGGTCGCGGCGGCGAGGCAGAGAGGTTACGAGCGGATCGTCGTCGCTGGTTTCTCCATGGGCGGCGCCGTGGCCATCAGGCACGCGGCCTTGCACGGTGGGATCGACGCAGTGATCTCGGTCAGTGCCCCGGCCCGCTGGTACTACCGCGACACGGTGCCTATGAGGCGCGTCCATTGGGCTATCGAACGTCGCGCTGGGCGGCTGGCGGTGCGGCTGGCCCGCCGAACCAGGGTCTCCCCCAGAGGATGGGATCCCGTCCCGGAAGCGCCGCATGAGGTCGCCGGACGGATCGCCCCGGTGCCCCTCCTCATCGTCCATGGCGACGCCGACGCGTTCTTTCCGCTCGAACACGGTCGGCAGTTGTACGAAGCCGCGAAGGACCCGCGTGAGCTGTGGGTGGAACCTGGGTTCGGTCACGCAGAGGCGGCGGTCACGCCCGACCTCACGAAACGCATCGGTGACTGGGCCGCGGTCGCGGTCGGCAAGTGAGGGGCGCCTGCCGCCCCCTTATCGGGCGCTGCGCTGGCTGAGCTCTCCTCCCGCGGCCGCAGCTCCGCATCTATGCCCGTCCTCGTTGGTGCACCACTCTGATCTGCGGCTTTGCGGGGTTATCCACATCGTCGTGACCCTGTTACGCATGGTCGCCGGACCGGCCACCATCGGTGCGCATGGACGGATTCAGCCTCACCTGGAAGCGGACGGCCGCCGATTCGATCATTCCCGTCGGGCCCGGCGCGTACGTCGTCCCCGTGAAGGGGGCCTCTCTCACCGCACGAGCCGCCGCGC
>JAJYTD010000051.1 GCA_021793235.1 Actinomycetes bacterium
TTAGTCTGATGATTCCGGCGCCCGGCACTTCCGAATGCTTCCGCGAGACCGGCTCCCGCGGCATTGGCGGCCGGACCTGTTCCAGCGCCGACCGGTCGGATATTCAGCGGTTGCCGCCGCCTTGGGCCTACTCGGCGTGTGGGCGATGCCGGGATCGGGCGCTGCGGGAAGGGAGCCGGGCTGATGTCCGCCACTGGGGACGTGACCGAAGGGCTGTCGGCACATGAGGTGCTCGCCGATGCCCGCGAATGCGCAAGGCACTGGACCAGGTCGGCCAGGACCAGCAGGTCGCCTGTGTCGAGGAGGCGTTGACGGCGCTGCGGGTCTTCGGCCACGACGAGCCGCGGCCGACCGTCGCGGCGATCATCCGCACGGCGGCTCGACTCTGCCGTGCGTCGGCTCGTGGACGGCCAGAGCGCGGACTTGGCGTTCGAGGAGCGCCTCGACGTCAGCATGGTCGAATGCCGCACGAGGGCCGAGGAGAAGACCGCGGCCCTGCTGGGCCGCGCCGCAGCCGCAGGCCGCTGTCCGCACCGAGAGGGTCCGGGCCGCAAGGCTCGTGGAGTACGCGGGCGGACGGGCTTGGAGCGAGAAGGAAACCGATGCCCTGCTGGAGCAGGCGCTGGGCCATCCGCGGTCGGTCGGTTCTCCCGCGCGGGCCGCAGCAGAGTCGGCCGCACTGACTGCACTGGCCGCACGCCGTGATCAACGAAGAGTGCTGAGCTGTTCGGTGAGGCGTGGGCGGTCGCACTCCCTGACCCCGCAGCGGGGCGCGGCCGCACTCCCACCGCACTGGTGTGACTCAGAGCACTTTCTCGATGCATTGCGTGTTTTGGTCATTTCCCTGTCCGGGGTTTGCAAAATATGCGCGTTTCAGTCAGTATTGAACCCTTATATGCGTGAAGTGAGCAGAGGGGTGAAGGTGCGTCACCAGAAGCTGTTGGACGCCGTCAACGACGGCGTGCAGCGGGTCGAGGACCTCGCTCAAACGCTCGGCATCAGCCCTTCGACCGTGCGGCGCGGCCTCACTGAACTGGAGCAGGCCAAAAAGGTGGTCCGCACCCACGGTGGTGCGGTGCCGACCGCTGTAGGCGGCGAACTGTCCTGGACCCAGAAGAGCCTGCGCAACGCACCGGCCAAGCGGCAGATCGCAGCGCGCGCGGCCGACCTCGTCGAGGACGACCACGTGATCCTGCTCGACTCCGGCAGCACCACGACGTTCATCGCCGAACGCTTGGCCGCACGTTCCGGGCCCACCGTGATCACCAGCGGCCTGGGGCCGATGACGGCGCTCCACGATGCCGAAGGGATCGAACTGATCCTGGTCGGTGGACGCGTGCGGAGGCGCCGCGGCTCCATCGTCGGCGACTACGCCCGCGGCGTGCTGGAGCGGATCACCGCCGACATCGCGTTCATCGGGGCGGACGGCTTCGTTCCCGGCCGCGGCGTCAACTGCTCCAGCCCGGAGTTGGCGGAGGTCAAGGAGCTGCAGATGCGCAGCGTCCGGCGGGTGGCCGTGGTCGCCGACTCCAGCAAGATCGGTGGCGACTCCTACCCCCATTGGGCGGTCATCCCCGGTCCCTACACGCTTATCACCGATGACGGTCTCGACGAGGCGGCGCGCAGCTCCCTCGACGACGACCCGGGGTGCACCCTCCATACTGTTCCGGCCGCAGGCGTCCCCGGCCCGCCGGCGTCAACGGACTGACCCCACGAAAGGCGCAAGCATGGAATTGCAGCTACTGGCGGCACTGGTCCTCGGTGTCGCGGCGGTGATCGCGATCATCGTCTGGTCGCGGCTGGACGCGTTCGTCGGACTGCTCGCCGGCGCCCTTGTCACCGGCGCCGTCGCGGGTGTCCCGGCCACCGAGCTGATCGAGCACATCACCACCGGTTTCGGCAGCACGCTGGCGGGGATCGGAATCGTCATCGTCCTCGGTGTGATGATCGGCAAGATCCTGGAGGAGACCGGTGGCGCCGATGCCCTGGCGAAGATGTTCGTCAGGATGTTCGGGAAAGGCCGTGAGGACGTCGCCATGACCGCGACCGGGGCCGTCGTGTCGGTTCCGGTGTTCTGCGACTCCGGGTTCGTCATCTTGCACCCGTTGGCGCGTTCGCTGGCCCGGCGCTACGGTAAGCCCCTGGTGACGGTCAGCCTGGCTCTGGCCGGCGGCCTTGCCGTCACCCACCACCTGGTGCCGCCCACGCCGGGCCCACTGGCCGCCGTCGGACTGTTCGGAGCCGACCTGGGCGCGGTCATCTCCGCCGGCCTGCTGATGGCAGTGGTGCTCGCCCCGGTCGCCGTCGGTTACGCGCGTTTCATCGGGCCGCGCTTGGAACCGCACCTGGAGAGCGCCCTCGTGCCGGAGTCCGCCTCCGTGAACGGCTCGGCATCGGCCGACGGGCCGGGCAGCGGGGGAGAGGCGCCGGTCGGCACCACCAAGGACGGGCGCGACATCTCTGCAGAGCCGGCCGACCCGCCCGTCAGCGCCTCCCTGGCGCTGGTGCCGCTGCTGCTCCCGTTGCTGCTGATCGTCGGCAACACCGTCACCGGAGCCGTGGCCGAAGGCTCGCGCATCGCCGAGGTCTTCTCCTTCGTCGGCGATCCCGCGGTCGCGCTGCTCATCGGCTTGGTCATCGCCACCTATGCGCTGCCGCGCCGAGGCACCCCGCGCAAGACCGTCATCGGCTGGCTCACCGCCGCGGCCGCCTCGGCCGGCATGATCGTCTTCATCACCGGCGCCGGCGGCGCCTTCGGTGAAGTCCTGCGCCAGTCGGGTGTGGGCGACGCCCTCGCCGAGGCCGTCTCCGGGTGGCCGGTGCCGATGTTCCTGATGCCCTTCGCCATCGCCACATTCGTGCGGATCGCCCAGGGCTCCGGCACGGTCGCCATCATCACCGCCGCAACGCTGAGCGCCCCCGTGGTGCACTCGGCGGGCGTCGACCCCACGCTGGCGGTCCTCTCCGCCTGTGCCGGTTCCTTTGTCTTCTCCTATGTCAGCGACTCCTACTTCTGGGTCGTGACCCGCTTCACCGGCCTGTCCGGGGGAGCGGCGATGAAGATGTGGAGCGGCATGACCACCCTGCTGTGGCTGGCGAGCCTGCCGCTGCTGGGTGTCGCCGCGTTGATTCTGGGATAGGAGTCCGCACGTGGCCCAGGTCCTTGTTGTCGCCGACGACCTCACCGGCGCCAACGCCACCGGTGCCCGCTTCGCCCGGAACGGGATGCGGGTGGCCACCGTCACGCCCGAGCACGTCACCCGGGCGGTCGCCGAGTACGATGCCGTCGTCGCCAACATCGACAGCCGCCACTTGCCGCCCAGGCAGGCCGCCGACCTCGTCACCGACGTCATCGAGGCGGTCTGGCCGGTGGCCTTGGTGGTCAAGCGCACCGATACCACGCTGCGCGGCAACGTCGGCGCCGAAACGGAGGCGGCGTGGCGGTCGGTTCGGGAGCGCGTTCCCGCGGGAACCCCGGTGCGAGTCCTGCTCGCACCGGCGTTTCCCGCGTCGGGGCGGGTGACCGTCGACGGCGTGCAGCTGCTCGACGGCGTCCCGTTGGAGCGCAGCGAACTCGCGGTGGACCCGCTCAGCCCGATGAGCACCAGCGTCGTCGCCGACATCGTGGCCCGCCAGACCGGTCTCGCAGTGCGTCACGTGCCGATCCGTCAGGTCACGCGGTCCATTCTCACCACCGACCTCACGGCCGGCGACGAACCCATCGTCTTGTGCGACGCGCTCACCGAACAGCACTTGGCCGACATCGCCCAAGCGGCCGCGGAGGCGCACCGCCGTGACGGGACGGTATGGGTGGCCGTCGATCCGGGGCCGGCCGGTGCGCTGCTCGCCGATGCTCTGCGGCTGCGCGGCCGCGCAGCCGCGGCCGGACCGCTGCTGGCGGTGGTGGGCAGCGCCACCGAACTGACCCGGCGCCAGCTCGACACCGTGGCCCGCACCGGCCCGGCCCGGTTCGTCGACGTCGACGTCGCCCGCTTCACCGCCGGCGACGCCGGCCACCGCGCCGAACTCGCGCGAGAACTCGCCGGGCACCTGAGTACGGCAGTCTTCCCCGAGGCGGTCATCGTGCGTACCGCCACCTCCGCGCAGGACGTCGTCGAACTCCCCGCCGGGGCCAAGCGCGCCGTGCCCGGGCTACTGGCCGACCTGGTCGTCGATGCCCTCCTGGGGTCGGGGAAGGGCGCACCCGGTGGCGCGCTGCCCAGTGGGCTCTACACCAGCGGCGGCGACGTCACCTCCGCGGTGCTCGACGCCCTTGGCGTGCGTGCCTTCGAGGTGGGCGGCGAGGTCGTCCCGCTGGCCGTGCACGGCCGACTCAACGGCGGAGCGCTGGACGGGGTGCCCATCGTCACTAAGGGCGGCCTGATCGGCGACGACAGCACCATCCTGGAATGCTTCGGCAAGCTCCGCCGCGAGGTTCAGGCGCGGATGCGTACCGTGCCGGCCGAGGTGTCCGAACACGTCCTTCCCTGAGCGCGCGGCCTCGTTGACAGGAGGCCCGGGAAGCGACGACAACCCGCATGGGCGCGGTTCGCCGCACCATGCACATCCATTGGGAGGAAACCTGCTATGACACAACGTCCGGCCTTGGCCGTCACTGTCGGCGACCCGGTCGGCATCGGTCCCGAGATCACCGTGCGCGCCCTCACCGAGGTCGGGGCCGGTGCGTCGGCTCGCGGCGTGGTCGTGGCTGATCCGGCGGTGCTGCGCCGCGCGGTCCGCGTCTGCGGGCTCAGCACCGAGATCCGCGCCGTGTCCTCGTGGGACCTGCCGCCCGAGCAGGAGGGCACCATCGACTGCTTCGACATCGAGGAGCTCGGCGGCGCCGACCTCGCGTGGGGTGTGGTCGACAAGCGTGCGGGGGCCGCCGCGGTGCGGGCGATCGAGGTCGCCACGAAGGCGGCGATGGAGGGCCGCGTCGCCGGAATCGTCACCGGGCCGATCAACAAGGAGGCGATCTGGGCCGCGGGCAGCGAGCATCTCGGCCACACCGAGATGCTCGGTGCTCTGACCGGGGTGACCCGGCAGAACACCATGTTCGTGGTGCGCGGCAAGAAGATCTTCTTCGCCACCCGCCACGTGTCGCTGCGCAAGGCACTGGACCAGGTCGGCCAGGACCAGCAGGTCGCCTGTGTCGAGGAGGCGTTGACGGCGCTGCGGGTCTTCGGCCACGACGAGCCGCGGCTGGCCGTCGCGGCGATCAACCCGCACGGCGGTGAGAACGGGGCGTTCGGGGACGAGGAGATCGAGCACCTCGCCCCGGCGGTGGAGCGCGTGCGCGCGGCAGGCGCCGATGTCGTCGGCCCCATCCCCGCTGACTCCGTGTTCCACCAGCTGTTGCAGGGTCGCTATGACGGTGTGCTGGCGCAGTACCACGATCAGGGCCACATCGCCGCCAAGACCTTCGACTTCGACGGCACCATCTCGGTCACTGTCGGCCTGCCGATCCTGCGGACCTCTGTCGACCACGGAACCGCGTTCGACATCGCGGGGCAGGGCGTCGCCGATCCCGGCACCATGAGGTCGGCGTTCCTGCACGGCTGCGAGTTCGCGCGCTTCGCCGACCGCATCCGCGCAGAGTACGGGGGCTGATGGCGGGAGGTGCGCGTTCGTCGTCTACCTTGCTGAGCATCCCCAAGGGGGTGCCACCACCACCCAACGGCGGCGTGTGAGCGCCATGGCCGCGGCCATGGCGCGCTCCATAGGTTGATGGTGCCGGTTACGGCGGCACGGCACGGACCGGCCAGACCGAAGCCGGACCGAACCACGGGGCATGGACACGCGCGCCCGCCGCAGGACGATCGGCCGCTGGATCCGGTCCCGCACGGTCTCGCCCGGGCTCATCCGGGCGGCGGCAGCCGATCGTTTGAGGGGACAGGCCATGACCGGAACGAACACTGCCGGGAGAGTACCCGGCGAACTTTGGCAGGAGGCGGCAGCCACCGTCGTCCGGCCGCACAAAGCGCGCGGCAGCGACTTCTCCCGGCTGTCCAAGCGGATCGCCGAAGCCGGGCTGATGCAGCGCCGCCCCGGCTACTACGCGCTGCGACTGAGCCTGCTGGGCCTGGCGCTGGCCGTCGGCGGGGCGGCGTTCCTGCTGCTGGGAGACTCCTGGTGGCAGATCGCGGTGGCGGTCTACTTCGCCGCCGTGTTCGGCCAGGTCGCGCTGGCGGCCCACGATCTGGCGCACCGGCAGATCTTCCGCACCCGCAAGCCCAGCGAGCTGGTCGGAAGGCTCGTCGGCAACCTCGGGATCGGCATGGGTTACGGATGGTGGCAGGACAAGCACACCCGCCACCACGCCAACCCCAACCACGAGGAGCTCGACCCCGACGTCGGCGCCGAACTGCTGGTGTGGTCAAAGGAGCAGGCACGCAACGCCAAAGGCCTGCCGCGGTTCCTTGGGCGCTGGCAGGCGTTCTTGTTCTACCCGCTGCTCACCCTCGAAGGCCTGAACCTGCACGTGCAAAGTGTCCGGGCGCTGTTCCGGCCGTGGCTGAAGCAGCGGGCGTTGGAAGCGATCCTGCTGTTCACCCATTTCACCGTCTACCTCGGCGCCCTGTTCCTGGTGCTCTCCCCGGGCAAGGCCCTCGTCTTCCTGGCGGTGCACCAGGGGCTCTTCGGCGTCTATCTCGGCACCGTCTTCGCGCCCAACCACAAGGGGATGCCGACCCTGAAGGACGGCGAGGAACTCGACTTCCTCCGCAAGCAGGTGCTGACCTCACGCAACGTGAAGGGCGGGTGGTTCACCGACATCGCGCTGGGCGGCCTCAACTACCAGATCGAACACCACCTCTTCCCGAACATGCCGTCGCCGCACCTGAGGCGTGCGCAGCCGATCGTGCGCGGCTACTGCGCCGAGATCGGCGTCTCCTACCACCAGACCGGGTTCGTCCGCTCCCACGCCGAAGCGCTGCGGCACATGCATCGTGTCGGCGCGCCGCTGCGTGGGCGCTGACGGCGGCCCCGGTAGCGGGGGTCCCGGTGTCCGCGGGGGCGGCCCCGAGACGGTTTCCGGTCAGGAGTGAGCAGGGGTGCTCAGGCGCCGCAGACCGTTTCCGCGGTGGGATAGGGGAAAGATGCGGAAACGACGGCGTATCGGGAAGAGACGGTTGCCTGTGAAGGATTCGGACAGTGTCCGGCAGGAGGCTCTGCGCGGTCTCGTCGAGCGCGGCGTGATAACGCTCGAGCAGGCGGAGGCGGTGCGCGCGGCCCTGGACGCGGCGGGGGCCGACCAGCCGCGCGTGCGCTGGGCGGAGGTCGCCGGCTACATCGGCGGCGGGCTGGTACTGGCCGGTGTTTTCGCTCTCCTGGCCACATCGTGGGACGACCTCGCCGAGGCAGCGCGGGTCGCCCTGTTGCTGGGTGTGGCCGTCGCTTCGATAGTCGGGGGTGTGGTCATGGCGGGCGGGCCGCGCGCCATGGTCGGGCGCACCGATCGGGTGCCTACCGTCAGGCGGCGGGTCACCGGAATGCTGCTGGCGCTGGCGGCCGCGGCTACCGCTTTCGCGGTGGGGGAGGCCCTCACGGATCCGTCGCTGCTGCTGCCGGGAGCGGTCGGGCTGGCCGTGGCCGCCACCGGGTACGCGCTGCTGCCCTCCGCGGTGGGGCTGGTCACCGCATGGGTGATGAGCGGGGTGCTGGCCGGTGCGGCTGTCGATGAGGTGGTGCCGATATGGGAGCACGACGCTCTTCCCTTCGCGCTGACCCTTCTCGCGCTCGGAGTGCTGTGGGGCGTGCTGGCCTCCCGTGGCCTCCTGCACCACCGCAGGCTCGGCCTGGGACTGGGCGCGGGCATGGCGCCGGCCGGCGTGCAGTCGATGTTCGTCGTCGGTCTGGAATCCCCGTGGGCCTACTGGCCGACTCTGGGGGTGGCGCTGCTGTGCCTGGTCTACTACCGCTGGGAGCGCGCGGGTGTGCTGCTCGTCTTCGGGATCCTGGGCATCACGGTCGCCGTTCCCGAAATGGTGTGGGATTGGACGGATGGCGCGGTCACGGTGGCGGCCGTGCTTCTTCTGGCCGGTGCGGTCCTGCTCACGGCCAGTTGGATCGGTATCCGGCTGCACCGCGACCAAAGACAGGGCGGCTGAGCGGTAGGCCCGCGCCGCGGGCCTACCGGCAACGGTGCCGCGGTTTCCGGTCGACCGGGTCAGCCGATGCCCTTGTCGAGTCCTGCACGGCGCAGGGCGTCGGCCATCGCTCCGCCACTGGGGGCGGCCCCTCCGCGGTTCTTGCGCGGCCCGCTGCCGCGGGACTCGGTGCGCCGGCGGTCGCCGCGGGGCTCCCCGTTCCGGCGCGCGGATTCTTTCGGTGCGCCCGCGCGCCCACCGGCGCCCTCTCCGGCTTCGTCGTCCAGCCGCATGCTGAGCGAGATGCGTTTGCGGGCGGTGTCGACGTCCATGACTTTTACCTGGATGATGTCGCCGGGTTTGACCACATCGCGAGGGTCCTTCACGAATGTTTTTGACATGGCCGAAACGTGCACGAGTCCGTCCTGGTGCACGCCCACGTCCACGAACGCGCCGAACGCGGCGACGTTGGTGATGACGCCTTCCAGCACCATGCCGCGCTCCAGGTCGGCCAGGGTCTCCACCCCTTCTTTGAACGACGCGGTGGTGAACGCCGGGCGCGGGTCGCGGCCCGGTTTCTCCAGTTCCGCGAGGATGTCGGTGACCGTGGGCAGGCCGAACGCGTCGTCGACGAAGCCACGCGGATCGAGTGTGCGCAGCACTGCTTTGTTGCCGATCAGCGAGCCGATGTCGGTTCCGGCGGTGCTGACGATGCGGTGCACCACCGGGTAGGCCTCCGGGTGCACGCTGGAGGCGTCCAGCGGGTTCTGGCCGCCGGGAATCCGGAGGAAGCCGGCGCACTGCTCGAACGCCTTCGGGCCGAGCCGGGCGACATCCTTGAGTTCTGTTCGGGTGTGGAAGGGGCCGTTGGCGTCGCGGTGGTCCACGATGTTCTGGGCAAGCCCTGAGCTGATACCGGAGACCCGTGTCAGCAGTGGCGCCGATGCGGTGTTCACATCCACGCCGACAGCGTTGACGCAGTCCTCGACCACCGTGTCGAGTGATCGGGACAGCTTCGTTTCGGATATGTCGTGCTGGTATTGGCCGACCCCGATCGACTTCGGGTCGATCTTGACGAGTTCGGCCAGGGGGTCCTGCAGGCGGCGCGCGATGGAGACGGCACCGCGCAGCGACACGTCCAGATCGGGCAGCTCCTGTGAGGCATAGGCCGAGGCCGAGTACACCGAGGCACCCGACTCAGAGACCATGACCTTGGTGAGTGCGAGTTCCGGGTGTCGCCTGACCAGTTCACCGGCGAGCTTGTCGGTTTCGCGGGATGCGGTTCCGTTGCCGATGGCGATCAGCTCGACGCTGTGGTCGCGCGCCAAGCGCGCGAGAGCGGTCAAGGCCTCCTCCCAGCGCCGCTGTGGCGGGTGCGGGTAGACCGTTTCGGTCGCCACGACCTTGCCGGTCGCGTCGACCACGGCGACCTTCACACCGGTGCGCAGGCCGGGGTCGAGCCCGATCGTGGGGCGGGTTCCGGCGGGTGCGGCCAGGAGCAGGTCGCGCAGGTTGGCGGCGAACACGCGCACGCCGTCGTCTTCGGCCTGCTGCCACAGGCGCATGCGCAGGTCGATGTCGAGGCGGACAAAGATCCGGGTGCGCCAGGCCCAGCGCACCGTGTCCAGCAGCCACCGGTCGGCGGGGCGTCCGCGGTCGTCGACGCCGAAGTGCTCGGCGATGGAACGCTCGTAGTCGTTGGGGCCGGTCGGCTCGGCCTGTGGGCCCGCGGGTTCTTCGGGCTCCAGGGTGAGGGCGAGGACCTCCTCTTTCTCGCCGCGGAACAGCGCCAGGACCCGGTGGGAGGGCAGGGCGGTGAGGGGCTCGGCGTAGTCGAAGTAATCGGCGAACTTGGCGCCGGCCTCCTCGTGCCCTTCACGTACCCGCGACACCAGGCGGCCGCGCGCCCACATGCGCTCGCGCAGTGCCCCGACGAGATCGGCGTCTTCGGTGAAGCGCTCCACCAGGATGGCGCGGGCGCCCTCCAGAGCCGCCGCCGTGTCGGCGATGCCCTTGTCGGCGTCGACGTAGTCGGCGGCGGACGTCTGCGGGTCCTGCCCGGGGTCGGTCAGGAGCAGGTCGGCCAGTGGTTCGAGCCCCGCCTCGCGAGCGATGTGCGCCTTGGTGCGGCGCTTCGGCTTGTAGGGCAGGTAGATGTCTTCGAGGCGGGCCTTGGAGTCGGCCTCGTTGATCCGGGCTTCCAGCGCGTCATCGAGTTTGCCCTGGGAACGGATCGACTCCAGGACGGCCGCCCGCCGCTCTTCGAGCTCGCGCAGATAGCGCAGGCGTTCTTCGAGGGTGCGCAGTTGCGCGTCGTCGAGGGCGCCGGTCGCCTCCTTGCGGTACCGGGCGATGAACGGGACGGTGGCCCCGTCGTCGAGCAGCTTGATGGTCGCGGTTACCTGCTGTTCGCTTACGCCGAGCTCCTCGGCGATCCGCTGGTCGATGGAGATCGTCAATTTGGCCGCCTTGTCGATGAGGTCCACCGATGCATTCTCCCCTGACCGTGTGCCTGCTTGGCACACCACGCGCGGCGAAGAGGCCGGGGCACGACCAACGGTGACCGTTTCGGAACCGTCCGGAGCGGGTAGTGCGCCCTATTCGCTGGAGAAGGAAGGCCGACCAGGTCTTGACGCGGCCGTGGGCAAAGGGCGACCGGCCATTGATGCGGTCCCTGGTCTCCTGTTAGGGAGGATGAGAGGCCATCCTCCGGTGCGCCGGAGGATGCACATCTACAGATGGGCGGGATGACTGTGATCCTTGATCAGACGTCACTGCGGGACCTGGCCACGATGACGGACGACATGGGAGTGCTGTCCGTTTATGCGACCGCGGACCCGCGGGACAGGTCGGCCTCCCCGACATGGCAGCTGGCGGTCGGCAACGCGATCACCGCACTGCGCAACGATGTCGCCTCCAATGGAGACAGGCAGCGCAAGGCAGCGGTACTCGCCCGGCTGGAGAAGCTGGAACCGGAGATCGATAGGGTGCTCGGCACCGCCGGATCGGGTGTGGGGCGGGCCTTGTTCGCCCCGGTGAGCAGCGATGAGGTGCATACCGTATCGGTGCAGACCCCTCTTGAGGACTGCGCGGTGCTGGAACGCCGCCCCTATCTCCGGCCGCTTGCGGCGGTTCTCACCACCGACGGCCCCGCGGGAGTGGTGGCTGTCTCCCGGGAAGGCGCGCGTGTGCTCGATCTGCGCTTCGGAGTACCGCGGGAGCTCGCCCGGTTCACCTTCGAACTCGACAACGAGGACTGGCGTCCCTCGCGCAGCGCGCCGAGCCAGCCGGGTATCTCCGGCCGCGCCTCGGGTGTTTACGACCGCTTCGACCGCCGGGTCGAGGAACGCCTTCTCCGCTACCTGCAGTCGGTGCGCCCCCGGATCAGGGATATGGCCGACGAGCACGGTTGGAGCACCGTCGTCGTCGCCGGCAGTACCCGGTTGCTGGACGTCGTGCGCAAGGGGCTGGCGGCGGGCAACGGCCACCGCGATATCATCCTGCTGGACCGTGTCGTCGAAGCGTTGTCCCCGACCGAGGTCGCCGCGGTGGTGCGTCCGGAGCTGCGGGCCGCGCGCGTGCGTCGCTGCCGCGCACTCGCCGAGCAGGCACGCGATGCCGCCATGTCCGGAGGGCAGGGGACCGCCGGACTCAGCGACACCCTCGGAGCCCTCCGGGAGAACAGGATCAACCATCTACTGCTGGACGGGGCGCGGCAACTGCGCGGGTGCCGGGGCCCTGACGGCGGATACTACCCGCAGAGCGAGACACCGCCGGGCGCCGGGGCCGACGCCATGACGGAAGAGGGGGACCTGGGGGAGCGCATGATCGAACTCGGCCTGATCAGCGGAGCCGAGGTGACGGTGCTGCCTCCCGAGGCCGCTGACGTCCTCACCGAGGACGATGGAGTCGCCGCGCTCCTGCGCTGGTGACTTCCTGGCGCGGGGCGGGGCGCAGAATCGGTCCCGCCCCAAGCGCCGTCGGCCTGTTCGTCAATGGGAACGTGCCGGTCCGCCCTTGGCGCCAGCGGCCCTGAGCCGCCGCGGGTGACACCGCCGGCGGCGGCTCAACGGCGGCGGGTATTGCGCTTGGACTGGCGCTTAATCAGTAGCGCGGCTGTCAGGAAGATCGTCGGGATCCCGATGGCCAGCAGCACGATGGCGATGATCTCGGCTGTTCCGATGTCCATGCCGTCCCCTCTACCCACAGTCCGCGCAGAATCACGGGCTTCGTTCCGGAGAACGGGGACGGAGTAACGTCGCGACCTGCGCGGACAGTGGTGGGGCGCCGTCGCGGTTGTCGATCTCGGAGTGCGGTGCCGCGGGCGGATCACCGGGTCGGGTGCGTGCGATGAAGGAGTCGAAGCCGCCGAGCTTGCCGGTGTCCTGGGCGCGTCCACGTGTTTTGATCCGCGCTCGCAGCGTCGCGGCGTCGCTGCGCACCCACACCAGCCGCACCGGGGCACCGCCCAACTCCTCCACCCAGGCATGCCACCGGCGGGTGTCGCGGATCTGCCCGGTGAAGGGGGCGACCAGCATAACCGGGCATCCGGCGGCCCGGATCTCCCGGGCGGTCGCCGTCATTCCACCGTACTCGTGCACTTTGATGTGCTCGTCGTACCAGGCTCCTTCGCGCTCCCCGTAGGGGCGCCCGTGTGCTGCCAGTACTTCGGCGGCGAACCCGCTGTAGAGGGTGTCTTTGTCCAGCAGCGCGGGAACGGGGGCCAACCGGGAAAGCAGGAGGGCGGCGACCGTGGACTTTCCGGAACCAGGAGCCCCGGTCACTACCCAGACTTCGCGCGTATCCTCGTGCGTTTCGCTCACTGGACCAGGGTGCCATGCGCGGGGGCCGCCCACCGATCCGCTCAGGAGTCGCCGTTGAGCAGGTCGGGGGCGTAGTACTCGTCCAGCGGGATGGGGCCGCGGTAGCCCTGGCACATGCACTTGCGGTAAGTGCCGCCGCTCTGACCGGTCCAGCGGCCGGGGATGACGACTTGGGCCTGGCACATCTTGGAGTCGTGGTCGTGGAAGACGAGATGGTGGCCGCAACCGCAGATGGGCTGGGGGTCGCGTGGCGCGGCGGGCACGGCCTGGTGGGGATGCTGCGTCGGTTGGGATGAGCGCCGGGGCAGCAGCCGCCCGATCATGATACCGCCGAACGCGATGGCCGCTCCGAGTACCAGGCTCCCAGGGTCCATGTCGCCCACCGTCCTCCGTTACCGCCGATTTCATTTTCATTGTGGCCCAATTCCGGGTGCTCATACCCATCGGGATCCCGCGTTCCGTGTTTTTTCCGATCCGGCGCATGGCCGCCTCGGAGGCGACTGCGAGGCCGTGCCCGCTGGACTTATGCAGTTTTTACGGTGTTTTGCTCCTGCATGGCAGGGTCATGATGGCCCTTGCCCGCGGAATCGTGCATCGTGGAGCGGTATCGAGTCCAGGCGGAGAGATCGGGCCGGTCGGCCCCTCTTGAAGTCGATCGATCCCAGGGGGAACACAATATGAATCGGTCACAGGCGAACGGCTGGGCGGCTTTCGGCGCGACGCTGCTCTTCATCGTCGGCGCTATGAACATCGTGCAAGGACTGGTCGCGATGTTCAGGCCCGAGCACTACCTGCTGGCAGGTGGGCAGACGCTGCTCCTGAGCATGGGACTGTGGGGCCTGCTCCTGGCGATCTGGGGACTTGCCCTGTGGGCCGCGGGCCTGGCGCTGCTGTCCGGGCAGACGTGGGCGCGGGTCGTCGCCGTCGCGCTGGCCGCGATCAACGCGGTGGCGCAGTTGGGCTTTTTCGCGTCCCTCCCGCTGTGGTCGGCCATCGTGATCGCGATCGACGTGCTGGTCATCTACGCGATGACCGCCGGCTGGCCGGACACCTCCCGCCGTACCGGGGCCTATGCCGCTGGACAGGCCGACGCGCGTGGCGCGACGGCGCGGGACGAGGCGGCCGAGAGCGGTATGGCGCGGGAGCGGCCGGGCAGGCACGAGCAGTCGATGGGCTGACCTGTTGACCGTTGGGGCGAAAAGGAAGGACAGGGGCCAGGGGAGGGCGGGTGCCATGGCGCCCGCCTTTCCCGTACTCCGCGTCACCAGCGGCCCACTGCGGTTCTTCGTGCCTTCTTCAGCGTCGCCACGTCGGCCGCGTGCGGAGAGGCCGGTCCCGGGGTTTCCAGGATGACCGGGACGCCCGCGCTCACAGGGTGGCAGAAGAGTTCGGCGAAGGGAGACGAACCGATCAGACCAGCCCCGATGTTCTCGTGGCGGTCCTTGCCGCTGCCGCATGCGGTCTTGGAGTCGTTGGCGTGGACCAGCCGCAGCCGGTCGGCTCCGACGACTTCGCCGAAGCGGTCCAGCATGGTGCGCATACCCGCCCTTGTGGAGATGTCGTGGCCGGCGGCGAAGGCGTGCGCGGTGTCCAGGCAGACACCGGCTCGGGGATGCCACTCCAGCGCGTCGAGATACCCGGCCAGATCCTCCACTGCCGCGCACAGCACCCGCCCCTGTCCGGCCATCGGTTCCAGCAGTACCGGCGGAACGCTCGAACCGAGCTCGTCCAGCAGCGGCAGCAGCCGTGAACGCATCCGCTCCAGCCCTTGGGCCCGCGTGCCGCGGACCGCGGACCCGGTGTGCACCACCACTCCGCGCGCTCCGATCTGCGCGCCGCGCCGCAGGGCGTGCCGCAGTGACGCGACCGACTTCTCGGCCACGGCCGTGTCCGGCGAGGCCGGATTGATCAGGTAGGGGGCGTGGATGAAGACGGGGATGTCGGCGCGCTCACGCAGCCGCGCGTCCTCCTCGGGGACGCCGGGGGTGGTCGCCCACCCCCGCGGGTTGGTCACGAACACCTGCACGGCCTCGGCCCCGATCTCGGCCGCATAGGCCAGGCCGCGCGTGGCGAGGCCACCGGAGACGGGGACATGCGCCCCAATGAGCGACCAGGGGAAATTCGTCATGGTCGCCCAGCTTAGAACGTGCGGCAGAGCCGGCTGTGGCGCCGCGGGTCCCGACCGTACTCCGTGTCCCCGCCGGTGTCACGGCCCAGCGCAGGTCAGCCGTCCTCTCCCGGATCGTCGTCGCCGGTCATCGTGTCCACGCAGACCGCGACGCTGATCACTAGCGCCGGGTCGCCGCCCGCGTCGTTGCGGTAGGTGTTGACGTCGACTGCGTAGGTGTCGCGCAGCCGGAACCACTTGCGGCTGATGTGGGCGACCGTGCCGTTCCTGTCGCTGATCACGTATTCCTTGCCGAAGAAGTCACCGGTGATCTCCCAGTCGTCGCCCTTGTCGAAGTCCACGACGAGCTTGTCCTTGATGGGATTGAACATGCGCTTGCGCACCGTGGCGACGGTGTCCCCGTCCCGTTCGATGTGCATGGTGTCGCGCATACTGATCAGCTTCTTGCGGATCACCATCAGTTCGTTTCCGTCGGGATCCTTCAGTTCGAACGTTGTTCGCAGCCGCAGCGCCTTGCCGTCGACGAAGAAAACCCGTTCTCCCTGTCCGTCCTCGACCCAGAAGTCTTCGCCGATGTCGAATACGCGTTCGCGCACCAGGAATTTCACGACGGCCGTCCTTCCGTGTTGGCCTTACCCCAAACGGGACGACAACGACGGTATTGGACTGTTCGCCGCCCGACCAGTCGCGGCCGGCCGGGCGGCGGTGCCCGCCTCGGCCCGGCCGGGCCGAGGCGCAGGCCAAAACCAGCGCCTATCGCGGCCGCATCGGCACGGGGTTGCCGATGATCGGTGCCGGGCTGCGCCAGAAGCGCTAACCTGCGGACCGTGACTGCTGAGCGTGCTTCTCTGACCTTGCATGATGTGATGGCGGCGTTCGAAAGCGCCTACGACCCCGCGTGGGCGGCTTCCTGGGACGCGGTCGGTCTGGTGTGCGGCGACCCCGACCAGAAGGTGAAGCGGATCCTGTTCGCGGTGGACCCCGTCGCCGAGGTCGTCGACGAGGCCGCGCAATGGGGTGCCGACCTGATCATCACGCACCATCCCCTGCTGCTGCGCGGTGTCACCAGCGTCGCGGCCACCACCCCCAAAGGCCGCCTCGTGCACCGCCTGATCACCGACGGCATCGCTCTCTACACCGCACACACCAACGCCGACACCGCGGCCCCGGGCGTCTCTGACGCGCTCGCCGCCGCTGTGGGGCTCAACAGCGGCCTCCGGCCGCTCGACCCCGACCCGGCCGACCCTACGGGGCGGCGGGGGATCGGCCGGGTCGGGACGCTGCCCGAACCGGTGCGGCTGCACGAGTTCGCCGAGCAGGCCGCCGCGGGTCTTCCAGCGACCGCGGTGGGGATCCGCGTCTCCGGCGACCCGGAGCAGATGGTGCGGACCGTGGCCGTGTCCGGAGGGTCCGGCGACTCCCTGCTCGGGGCGGCCCGCGCAGCAGGCGTCGATGTCTTCCTCACCTCCGACCTGCGCCACCATCCGGCCTCGGAGTTCGCAGAACACGGCGACATCGCCCTCATCGACACCGCGCACTGGGCGAGCGAGTGGCCCTGGCTCGCCGACGGGGCCCGACGTCTCACCATCGCGCTGGGCGGAGAACGGGCTAACGTGGAGACCCGCGTATCCACGATTGTCACCGACGCCTGGTCGCAGGTTTTCAGCCGCACGCACGCCAGTGCAGTGCCCCAAAGGAGTCTTGAACCCAAGTGAAAGCAGAACCCGCTCACCAGATACGCCTGCTGGACCTACAGGAGACCGACAGCAGACTGGACCAGCTGGCGTATCGCGCACGCAACCTGCCGGAGATCGCCGAGCTCCAGCGGCTCGACACCCGTATCGGCGAGCTGCACGATCAGTTGGCCGCCACCGCGACCGAACTGTCGGACCTGGACCGTGAGCAGAGCAAGGCTGAGGCCGATGTGGACCAGGTCCGCGTCCGTGCCGAGCGCGACACCAAGCGGTTGGACGCGGGCCACGTCTCCTCTCCCAAGGAGTTGGAAGGACTGCAGTCGGAGATCGCTTCGCTGCAGCGCCGCCAGTCCGAGCTGGAGGAGATCGTGCTGGAGATCATGGAGCGGCGCGAGGCCGCCGAAGCACGCGACACGGGGCTGCGAAAGGAGCTCGAAGCAGCGCAGGCCGAGCGCGAGGACGCAGAGGAGCGGCGCTCCTCTGCGATGGTGGAGATCGATGCGGACCGGTCCTCTGCGGCCCGGCGCCGCGAACGGATCTTGGCGGAGATCCCCGAGGACCTCCTCGGCCTTTATGTCAAGCTGCGCGACCAGCACAGCGGTGTGGGTGCCGCAGCGCTGCGCTATGGCCGGTGCGAGGGCTGCAAGCTGGCGTTGAGCACCGCCGAAATCGGCCAGATCCGGCAGGCTTCCGCCGACGAAGTGCTGCGTTGCGAGGAATGCCGCCGCATCCTCGTCCGTACGGACGAGTCCGGCTTTTGAGCCGTGCTGGAGTGGTTGCGGTACCAGGGAAGAGGGAGTCTAGATGGTCCGGCGTCTGATCGTGGAGGCCGACGGCGGATCCCGAGGCAACCCCGGATCGGCGGGCTTGGGCGCCGTGGTCCGCGACGCCGCGACCGGGGACCTGCTGGCCGAGGTGGCCGAACCCATCGGGGTGGCGACGAACAACGTCGCGGAGTACCGGGGGCTCATCGCGGGCCTGACCGCCGCTGCGGGGATCGATCCGGCGGCTGAGGTCGAGGTCCGGATGGATTCCAAACTCGTCGTCGAGCAGATGTCGGGCCGGTGGAAGATCAAGCATCCGGACATGCGGCCTCTGGCAGAGCAGGCCCGCGTCCTCGCCGCCGGCCTGGGAGGCGTGACCTTCACCTGGGTTCCGCGTGCGCGCAACGCGCATGCGGACCGGCTCGCCAATGAGGCGATGGACGCCGCCGCTGCAGGCCGCGAGGTGCGTCCGGACACCATGGCCGATCCGGTGCAAGAGGAGGCAGACGCGCAAAGAGAGATTCCCGCTGCTGACCCGTCGCCGATCGGGTGGGCCGCTCCTGATACCACGCCCACCCGGCTGGTACTGCTGCGGCACGGCCAGACACCGCTGTCGGTGGAACGGCGATTCGCGGGGATCAGCGACGTCGGGCTCACCGAGACCGGCCACGAGCAGGCCCGCGCGGTCGCCCGTCGGTTGGCCGGGCGTGGCATCGACGTGATCGTTTCCTCGCCACTGCGGCGCGCCCGCGACACCGCCGACCACGTGGCGCAGGAACTCTCTGTGCACACGGAGGTCGCCGATGAGCTGCGGGAGACCGACTTCGGCGAGTGGGAGGGGATGACCTTTGGTGAGGTGCGGACGCGGTGGCCCGACGATCTCGATCGGTGGCTCGCGGACCCGGCCGTGGCACCGGGGGGCGGCGAGAGCTTCGCGGCGGTGGCGCGCCGCGTGGGCGAGGCCCGGGACAAGATCCTCGCACGCCACCCGGGACGGACGGTCCTGATCGTCAGCCATGTGACCCCCATCAAGGTGCTGCTGCGGCATGCTCTGCTCGCTCCGCCTCAGGCGCTGTACCGAATGCACCTGGACGTGGGGTGCCTGTCGGAGATCGACTGCTTCAGTGACGGCCCGATGGTCGTCCGCTCGCTCAATGACACCGGCCACCTGACCTGACCGCGTCCGCGGAACAGGGAATTCAGGCGGCGGTTTCGGCGTAGAATCAGAGTGGGAAGAGTCGGCCAGGCGGCCGCGGCACCGTACTCGGTGCCGAGGAAAGTCCGGACTCCACAGGGCAGGGTGGTCGGTAACACCGACCCGGGGCGACCCGCGGGACAGTGCCACAGAAAACAGACCGCCGCCGTATCATGCGGCGGTAAGGGTGAAACGGTGGTGTAAGAGACCACCAGCGGCCGGGGTGATCCGGTCGGCTAGGTAAACCCCGCCCGGAGCAAGGTCAAAAAGGGGGACTACGGTTCCCCGCGCGAACGTTCGAGGGCGGCCCGCCCGAGGTTCGCGGGTAGACCGCACGAGGCTGCCGGCAACGGCGGTCCCAGATGGATGGCCGTCCGGTCCGCAGGGACCGACAGAATCCGGCTTACCGGCCGGCTCTTCCCCTGGCCTGCGCCTATTCAGTTGTGCAGGCCCCGTGTTCCGGCTCTGTTCCGGACCGGGCGCTATGCGGCGAAGTTCAGCGCGGCGTCCATGGCGCCGCGGCCCGAGTCCTCATGGTCTGGAAGCTGTCCGGAAAATTCCCTCCGAGGGTTCGGTATCGCCTCGCCCGATCGCACCCGAGCCCTTCGTGGTCGGCCCAAGGGCAAGGAGTGCACCGCCGCATGCGCTGCCGTTTTTTCGAGGGGCGGCTCTGCGAAGCAGCGATCCACGCGGATACGCGGTCTTCATCCGCGTCGGGCCCCGGGTGGTGGGTGTGCTGCTCGGCAGCATGCGCGAAACGGCGCTAGATTGGGTGGGTCATGTCGTCCCCGCACGCTGGCGAGCGGGAACGAACTGCGGGCACCCGGGTGCCCGTGTCGGTCGCGAATCGGGTGTCGGTTTACATGGAATTCTCTGCGGTCTGGGTGGTCTTGTACGCTCTGCCGGTCGTTGTGATCATTGCGATCATCGGATTCGCCTACTACCAGTCGTCCGAGGTGCGCCAGGACGGGCGCGATGACCAGCCGGAGGACAGCCAGGGCGCCTGACACGCGGCGGCCGCGCACGGGGGCGGGGGCGGAGCGGGGGTCAGTATGGCCTTCCCGCTGATCTGTCCGGCGAAATGGGCCCGATCCGGTGTCGATCGGGCTGTCGATACCCTGCCCCGAGGCTGCCGCTACCGCGCCGGCGATGGCGGCACGGGTAAAGAAGATCCGGCGCTCTCCGGCTTTCGGTGCCTCCGCACCCGCACTGAAGCTGCCGGACCTTCCGGTCGCAACACGCCCGCACGGCCTTCTCGGCCGGAGGCGCGCCATCCTCCAGACGGGTGTGCCCGTCTGGAGGATGGCGCACAACCCCGCTACCACGGTCGCCGCAGGCCGATGAACCGCATCCGGCTCATCCGGCCCATCCGTCCGCCGGGACGGCAGCGAACAGCCGAGGACGGCGCGAAGAGGCCCGCAAGCGCATCAACGGTTAGCGGAAGTGTCCGTCACCGTAGCCGTATGCCCCAGGATCGTAGGGCGGCATGGGGGGTTCCGGCGGGCGGTGGGGACCGGTGTGGTCCTGGTATGGCGGCGGCCACTCTCCCGAGGAGGCGTCATAACCGAACCCCTGCGGGTAGCCGCCGTTGTGCTCAGGCTCTTGGCCATAGCCGCTTAGAACATCGGTGTAACCGTTGTAAGGCGGCTGGGCACCTGTGGGGACAGAGACGTCGGCTATTCCATCGGTGGCGTTCTGATAGCCGCCCTGAGAGCCGGGCATGGCTGCGTAGGGATCGACGTCGTAAGGGGCGGCGTCGTAGGGGCCACGGTTGAATGAGCCGGTGCTGTTGTAGGGCGACGGCGGTCCAAAGCTCGTCTGCGGCACCATAGAGGGCTGTTCTCCGCTCGGCTGCCCCCAACCGGGCCGGTTCCACGGCGCGGGTGTGCTGTAGCCGTACTCGGGGTAGCCGCCTGCGGCCGCCGGCGGAGGGGCGGCGACGCGGGGAATATCAGCCTGCTGCGGCTCGGAGACGGGCGGGTAGGAGCCGCTGCTGTAGGACGGAGGCGGCTCATAGCCCGCGCTCGGGGGCATCGGTGTTTGCTCCGGCCCCAAGGTCGCAGGAGGGGTGCCCTGAGTAGTGGGCGAGGTCGGCGGCATGGAGGGACGCTGATAGCTGCCGGTATCCATACTCGACCAGATCGGAGAGGCGGATTCCGAGTCCGGGGGTGGGGTGAACGTCGGATCGGTCAACGGGTCGCCGCTGCCGGACCTTCGGGTTCCGGTGCCGTTGGTGGGGCGGGTGTGGTTTCCGGTGTCGTAGGGGGATGCGGCCGGTAGCGGGTCGTTGGTGGGGCGGGTGTGGTTTCCGGTGTCGTAGGGGGATGCGGCCGGTAGCGGGTCGTTGGTGGGGCGGGTGTGGTTTCCGGTGTCGTAGGGGGATGCG
>JAJYTD010000107.1 GCA_021793235.1 Actinomycetes bacterium
CGGGAGCGCCGATGTCCCAGCGCCTCAGCAGCCGCGCGGGCGGTGCGCCGTCGTCCTCCGTCCTCCGGGTGCCAATGCCTGGAGCGCCCGCACTGCGGGTGTCGGTACTGGGGGTGTCGGCACTGGGAGTGTCGGCCCTGCGGGTGTCGGCACTGTGTGACGTCGGCACCTCGGCACCTCGGCTGCGTCGGACGGGGCGGTCGAATGGATGTTCTACGGCGACGCTACACGCCCGTCCCGCGCCGCGAAAGGGAACCGCGCGTCTCAGACGCGTTCGAGAACCACGACCGGGATGTCCCGGCTCGTCTTCTGCTGGTACTCGTCGTACTGGGGCCAGACGGAGGTCATCTTCCGCCACAGCGAGGGCTTCTCCTCGGGCGTCGCCGTGCGAGCCCGCGCGGTGAACTTGTCGCCCTTCACCTGGACCTTCACCTCGGGGTTGGCCTGCAGGTTCTTGTACCACGCCGGATGGTCGTCCGCGCCGCCCTTCGACGCGACGACGACGTACGCGTCGCCTTCGGGCTGGTAGATGAGCGGGGTGGTGCGCTCCTTCCCGCTGCGGCGGCCGACCGTGGTGAGCAGCAGGGTGACGGTCCCCTCCCACTCGTGGCCCACCTCACCGTCGGTCTCCTGGTAACGCCTGACGTGCTCCTCGCCGAACAGCATGGCTGCCTCCTCATGTCCAGGCTCCCGCTCCGGCCGCGTGAACGCGGCCGGTACTCATAACCTCCGGGCTACCGATCACCTTCCCAGCCGATGCCCTTCGATGCGGATCGATCATTACCCTGGGCTGGTGACCGACGCGGCCGAGGTGGCGCGGCGATGCGCCGAGACGATGTACGCCAGAGACAACGTGGCGCAGGACCTCGCCATGGAGATCGCGGAGATCGCTCCCGGGCGGGCGCGGCTCCGGATGACCGTCGCCGATTCCATGGTGAACGGGTTCGGCATCGCCCACGGCGGCTACGTGTTCCTGCTGGCGGACTCGGCGTTCGCCTACGCGTGCAACACCCATGACGCCGTCACGGTCGCGGCGTCCGCCGACGTCGTCTTCGTCGCACCGGCCCGCGCAGGGGACGTCCTGGAGGCGTCAGCGGTGGAACGCACCCGCTACGGGCGCAGCGGAATCTACGACGTGACGGTCCGGAGGGTCGCGGACGGCGCGATCATCGCCGAGTTCCGCGGCGGCAGCCGCAGCCGCGACCAGCGCGTCCTCGAAGACCCGGCGCCATGACCGGCGTGGTCGTCCGGGAAGCCGCGCGACGGGGCGCCCGCCGCTCGAGCCGGCGCGACTCCCGTCAGATCTCCTTGAGCAGATCCTTGAGCAGCCGCGTGGTCTCGTCGGGGCGCGACGCGGTGATGCAGAGGTTGTTCATCGCGCGCATGTACGTGTCGACGTCGGTCGGCTTGTCCAGGTAGAGCGCGCTGGTGAGCTGCTCCAGGTAGACGACGTCGGACAGACCCGGCTCGGCGAAGCGCAGGATCGTGAACGGGCCGCCTGCGGCGGCGTGACCGCCCGCCCCGAACGGCACGATCTGAAGTGTGACGTTGGGCAGCTCGGACATCTCGAGGAGATGCTTGATCTGTTGCCGCATCACGTCGCGTCCGCCCAGGGGACGGCGCACGACCGCCTCGTCCACGACGGCCCACAGCGTCGGCGCGCCCGGGGAGGCGAACCGCTCCTGCCGGGTCTTGCGGAGCTGCACGCGCCGCTCGACCTCGTCCTCGGCGGCGTCGGAGAACCCGAGCCGGACCACGGCCCGCGCATAGTCCTCGGTCTGGAGCAGCCCGGGGACGAACTGCAGCTCGTAGGTGCGCAGCAGCGAGGCCGCCTCCTCCAGCCCGAGGTACACCTCGAACCAGCTGGGCAGCACGTCGCCGTAGCGGTGCCACCAGCCCGGAGTGTTGGCCTCCTTGGCCAGCTCCAGCAGCGGGGCGCGCTCCTCCGGGTCGTGGACGCCGTAGAGGGTCAGCAGGTCGGCGACGTCGCGCTCCTTGAAGCCGACGCGCCCGAGCTCCATTCTGCTGATCTTGGAGTGCGAGCCGCGGATCTCGTAGCCGGCCTCCTCGGTGGAGATCCCCCGTTCCTCCCGGAGCCGGCGCAGCTGGGCGCCGAGCAGAATGCGCAGGACGGTGGGCCCGCCGCGCCGCGGATAATCGATCAGCCGTCCGGCCGGCGCACCTTCGGGCGGAGGTGTTGGAGCAGCTGAATCCTGGGCCAAGGGGTCACCAGCCAGTCGACGGGTCAGTTCGGGGATGGAACAGCACCGCCCTATGTTAGAGGATGCGGACGGGTTTTTGGGAAGTATGAAATCGCGTCGGCTTCCGTCCCGCTCGCGGCGGAGGAATTGGCCGCGGTGTTCGGAGCCGGAACCGCGCAGGGCCGTGACCTGTGCTGTAGGTGTCCGAACGGCTGCGGAACGTGGTGATCGGCCCGAAACCCGAGTTGGCCGGGTGGTCATTTTTTCGTCCCCGGGGGCCTCCGCTGGCACACGAATTACCGTTCGTTCTCCCGTGCCGCAGACGACCAATCCGTAGTGGTCATTCCGAGGCGGCCCCGCTGAAGGACACGTGACGGCGGGGTGACCCGGAGCCGTCAATCGGCGAATTGCCCCGCCCGGTCCGGCCGGGGTGATGAAGCTCTCGTCCGGGGCTGGTGTGGTCCGGGGAGCGCACCGCGTTGAACGGAACAGAGGGTCGATCACCCTCACCGCTTCGCAGAGGCGAACACATCACGCATATCTGGGAGAGACATATGAACGCCACCCGCGAACGGCCGGACATCCGGTTCCTGACCTCGGGGGACGTCACCGCGCACGAGCGCGCGGCGGCCGAGAGGGCCGTCCAGTCCGCGCTGGCGGGCGTCACCGGTGTCACGTCCGTCCAGGTCACCCTGAGCGTCGTGGCCGACCCGTCACTGCCGCGTCCCGCGCTGGCCCAGGCCATCGTCGACCTCAACGGCCGCCGCGTGCGCGCCCAGGCCGCGGCACCCCGCATCGACGAGGCCATCGACATGCTCCGCGAGCGCCTCGCGGTCCGCGCGACCTCCCCGCAGGTGAGCTGAACCTCGACACAGACCGGCGGTGCCACCCACCAGGGGGCGCCGCCGTCCCCGTCCCAGCGCACCCACACCACTACCGCCCCTCGCACCGGGCCGCCCCGCCGCCCCCACAAACAGGCCAACCGCGATACCCGGTCATCCCGCCCCCACACCGCGCTGGTCACGTAGCGCGAGGTGCCCCGCCGGGGCGAGCGTGTCCGCCGCCACCATGATCGCCGCCACGGAGCGGGAGGCGGGCTCTCTTAAGAGCAGGTAGACCATCCGCGCTCGGACGCGGACGCGCGTTCAGACGCCGCCCACATAGATAAGCGACCGGCATCCAGACCCGGCTGCGGCCGAAGTTCGAACACATGGGCCGCGCACGCACGGCCCCGCACTCAGACAAGGCCCGCGCTCGCACGGCTGCGGTTGTGCGCGACCGGGACTCATAAGAGGCCGATGCTCCTGCAGGGGCCACGGGGCGTGCCGTGCCCGGGGTCCATTGCCCTGCGGACCGAGGGAATGGTCGCAGCTGGGCGTTCGGCGCTGCTGTTTGGCCGCCGAGGTTCGCGCAGTGCCCGCTCAGCACCGCTTTGCCCACTCAGCACCGCTTTCGCTGCCGAGAGCACGGCAGCTGCGAGCGCGATGAGGGGTTGCTTCATGGGTCTCACTCTGGGAGGCGTAGGACGAGGCGGCCCGCGAAGCCTCCTCGTTCGGCTGCCTTGGCCGCGCGTTGTTCCTCCAACTCTGCGGGTGTGACTCCGTGCAGTGCCGCAAGGGCAT
>JAJYTD010000108.1 GCA_021793235.1 Actinomycetes bacterium
GTTGGAGTCGGCGTAGCCGCGGACCGACACCTCGTAGAACACCGCGGTTTTGAACCAGTGCGGGTCCCGGGGCGTTTCGGGATTGAACGCGTCCGGAAGCGGCCGGGCGCCGGGCTCCGCGGCCCGCGTCGCGGCCGCGCCCGTCTTCGGCGCGGTGACCTCGCCGGACGTGCTGCTGGTGAGGTTCTTCGGCTGGCCGTGCATGGGTCACCCCGGGTCGTGGTCGGAGACATCTAGATCAGCAATGCCCGCCACCGCCGCGGGGGACGTTCACGACAGGCAACCATACGTAAAAATCTCCGTACGCTCCGTGACCGTCCGTCCGGTTTCGGGCCCCGCGTCCCCCGCCGGACGGGGGCGGCCGGACCCAAGCGCGGGAAAGATCGCGCGCCGCCCGGACGTCCCCGGGACGACCGGGCCCGCTTCGCGAGGTCATCGTCCGGCAGCGTCCCGGAAAGGCGAAGAAAAGTAGCGCAAAAACACGGCGATGAACGGCCGTGCGGCTGGCCTCCGACCTTCCGAATACTTGCCTCGCGACGGTTGTGTCATGTCCGTGTTTTTAGCTTCGGCGCTTTTTCTGTCGCATGCCTCGGGTAGGCCATTTCCAACCTCAGAACCTGCCGCGCAAATGACGGCCGTGCGGTTGACGCCTGTCCGGCGGGCGCCCGCGCGGGCCGCGGCGGAACGGCCGGCGGGTCTGCCGGAGGCCGGCTCTGACGAAAGTGACAAGTCCGGACGAGAAAGCTTCGTCCAAAGCGATCGGAGGGACAGTGGAGCGCTGGGAGATGTCGCCATCGGTCGTACCGACGCGCGATGACCTCGTGGCGCGGCTGCGCGTCCGCTTCGCCGATGTTCCGGTGGAGAACGTGCGCCGTTGCGTGGACGACCTGTGGTGCTGCTGCACCCATCTCGGGGTGCGGCCCGAGGAACGGGCCATCGAACGCCTCGCGGCGTCCCGGCTGACGGGCGTCGTGCGGGGAGGGCGCCCGCCGTATCCGGACGGCCGCGCCGGCTCGATGCCGCCCGGCTCCCGTGCCACCGCCGAGCGCCCCGCGGGCGCGCGAACCCCGATCGGGATGTGACGCATGAAGGACACGACCGTGCCGGGCCTGAGCACCGGGACCCGGCGAGGGTTCACCGTGCTGCGCATGCCCGCGCAGATCAGCTGGCAGAACTACGCCGGGATCAGGGAGGAGGTGAGCAGGGCCCTGTCCCCGGCGACGGGCGGCCGCGGGGGAGTGATCCTCGACTTCGGCGACGCGGTGCTGCTCGACGCCGCCGGGCTGGTGCTGCTGGCCCGCGCGGAGACGCGGGCGCGGCTGCTCGGCCGCACGCTGCGCGCCGTGGTCCCGGAGGAGTCGGCCCACGTGCGGCGGGCGCTGCGGCTCACCGGCCTCAGCCGGCTGGTGCCGGTGTTCACCGACGCCGCGTCCGCCGCGGCCGAGCCCGTCCCGCCCCGCGCGGCGAGGGACGTGGACACCGCGTACGCGCTGGACGCGATCCGGGCGCTGCACCCGGGGGACGCGGGGCTCACGCCCACGCCGCCCGCCCCGTCCGAACTGATGATCACCACGACGGCGGCGGGGGACGGCGACCACACGGTGGTCCACCTGGCCGGCGTGCTCGACGAGGTCACGGTGCCCCGGCTCGGGGACACGCTGACCAGGCTGGTCGAGGGCGACCGGCGGCACCTCATGGTGCGGATGCACGACCGGCTCGGGGTGCGCAGCGACCCGCTGCCGATCCTGCTCGGCATCCGCTGGCGGGTCGCCGCCGAGGGCGGCTGCCTGGCGCTGCCGTCGCTGCCCGCCAAGCTCCGCCGGGTCATCGACCGGGAGGGGCTCGGCTCGGTGTTCGCCGGCTGCCGCTCCATCAAGGACCGCCTGAGCACGGAACCGATCTGAGCACGGAACCGATCTGAGCGGCCGGTCCGCACAGAGCCGGTCTGAGATGGAAACCGCCTGACCCGGCGCGGCCGTCGAGGCCGCCGCCGGGTCAGACGTCGTCATGGATGCGATTCCGGCTCGTTCCCGGTTCCGGTTTCTCTTCTGCTCTGACTTTCGCGCCGGAAATCAGGCGATCCTGTTTCCGGAGTCGCGGCCCTCATCGGCTCGCGCGTGCTCTTCGTTCCGCTGGATCGTGAAGATGTGCGCGGGTTGGGTGTGGGGGTCGAGGTAGACGTAGTTGGAGCGGTGCCAGGTGTAGGTGGCGCCGTTGAGCTGGTCGGTGACGGTGTAGGGGTGGTGGGGGTCGTCGGGCAGGCCGAGGGCGGGCAGGTCGAGGTGGACGGTGGCTTCGCGGGGGTGGTGGGGGTTGAGGTTGACGATGGTCAGGATGACGTCGTCGAGGTGGCGTTTGGAGAAGGCGAGCAGTTCGGGTTGGTCGATGTGGTGGAAGTGCAGGTTTTGGAGTTGCTGGAGGGCGGGGTGGGTGTTGCGGAGGGTGTTGAGGCGGGTGATGAGGGGGGCGATGGTGTTTCCGGTGGCGGCGGCGGTGTCCCAGTCGCGGGGGCGGTACTGGTATTTCTCGGAGTCGCGGTATTCCTCGCTGCCGGGGCGGACGGGGGTGTTCTCGCAGAGTTCGTAGCCGGAGTAGATGCCCCAGGTGGGTGACATGAGGGCGGCGAGGATGGCGCGGATTTCGAAGGCGGGGCGGCCGCCGTGCTGGAGGTATTCGTTGAGGATGTCGGGGGTGTTGGTGAACAGGTTGGGGCGCATGTAGGTGGCGGTGGGGGGTGTGGTGAGTTCGGTGAGGTAGGTGCGGAGTTCGTCGGCGGTGTTGCGCCAGGTGAAGTAGGTGTAGGACTGGTGGAAGCCGATTTTGGCCAGGGTGTGCATCATGGCGGGGCGGGTGAAGGCTTCGGCCAGGAACAGCACGTGGGGGTGGGTGGTGTGGATGTCGGCCAGGAGGCGTTCCCAGAAGGCGACGGGTTTGGTGTGGGGGTTGTCGACGCGGAAGAGGGTGACGCCGTGGTCGATCCAGTGGTGGATGATGCGGCGGATCTCGGTGTAGAGGCCTTCGGGGTCGTTGTCGAAGTTGAGGGGGTAGATGTCCTGGTATTTCTTGGGCGGGTTCTCGGCGTAGGCGATGGTGCCGTCGGCGCGGGTGGTGAACCATTCGGGGTGCTGGGTGACCCAGGGGTGGTCGGGGGAGCATTGCAGGGCCAGGTCGAGGGCGATCTCCAGGCCGCAGTCGTGGGCGTGGGCGACGAAGGCGTCGAAGTCGTCCAGGGTGCCCAGGTCGGGGTGGACGGTGTCGTGGCCGCCGTCGGGTGAGCCGATGGCCCAGGGGGATCCGGGGTCGTAGGGGCCGGCGTCCAGGGTGTTGTTGGGGCCTTTGCGGCTGGTGGTGCCGATGGGGTGGATGGGGGGCAGGTAGACCACGTCGAAGCCCATGTCGGCGATGGCGGGCAGGCGTTTGGCGGCGGTGCGCAGGGTGCCGGAGGTCGGGCCGCGGCGGCCCAGCGGGTCGATGCTGGCGCCTTCGGAGCGGGGGAAGAACTCGTACCAGGCGCTGAACAGGGCGCGTTGGCGGTGCACGATCAGCGGGTACCAGTCGCCCAGGGTCAGCAGTTCCCGCAGCGGATGCCGCTCCAGCACCTCCGCCACGTCCGGGGCGCCGGCCGCCTCCAGCCGCTCGATGGCCGGGACGGTCTCGTCCCGCAGCAGCCCGGCCAGCCGGTCCAGGATGGGGCGGTCCTTGCTGGGCTGGCACTCGGCCGCACGCTCGAACAGCAGCGCCCCCTCGACGAGCATCAGCTCCACGTCCTCGCCGCGG
>JAJYTD010000052.1 GCA_021793235.1 Actinomycetes bacterium
CGGGAGGCGTTCACCGGGTGGTTGCATCACTACAATCATCACAGGTTCCACACCGCGATCAGCGGCCCTCCCGCCTCCCGCGTTCCTAACCTCTCAGGTCAGTACATCTAGGTCGGCCACCGCCCTGGGGTGCGAAGCCTGCCCAACGCGCCCTTCGCCCTTGTCTCGCCCGGCGCCCGCACCAGCCCTTTCACCACGCAGAAGAACGTATCGGATACGCAGAATCGCTCTCCGTTGCTGTTGTGGAGAATGTGGGCATGCATCGCAACGAGATTAAGACTGTCCACAGGGGGCCATGCCCCCTTCATTCAGCCACTGGTTCCAGGTAAAGTTCCTTCCGCGACGCCTTCGCAAAACGGATTCCGCACACTCGATGGCCTACACGCCACGGAATGCCTGTGCCGGGCAAGGCTTCCTCTTCTCTTTTCGGCGTGGTAGCCGGTGACGGCCGACCCGGCGGGCACCCCGAACGGTGGTGCCGTGGCAGGCCCTGACCCGCCATGTCTTCACCCCCCCGAGGAACGACAGGAGGCAGGAAGAACCGTGCGACACCAGTTCAATGCTGAACGAGGACGTCTCGGGAAAGGCGCAGCCGTCGGTGCCGTCACGGCTTTGGCGACCGGGCTTGTCGGTACCGCGGTCTTCGGTGTCGGCGCGTTCAGCCACTGGGACAAGCTCTCCGACGGAACCACCTGGCTGTGGAGCAGCGTCACCGGCGAGGTCATCCGGGTGAACGCGCACAACGGGCAGGTCGACCTCGTCCAGGAAGTGGACGGTTCCGCGGACCACCCGGTCCGGCTCGCCCAGAACAACAAGTACCTCGTACTGCACGACCTCAAAACGGGCAGTATGGCCTCGGTCGACCTCGTCAACCTGGACTTCACCGGCGAGACCGAGGTCGACTCCGGTGATGACCACCACTTCGTGCTCGGCGACGACTCAGCGGTCATCGTTGACCGGAACGGGGGCGAGATCCGCCGTGTCGACCCTGAGACGCTGCAGCCCATGGGCGAGAAACTGCAGCTCTCCGGGCCACTTGTCGGCGGGCAGTTCGACAACGAGGGCGTCCTGTGGGTCGCCTCGCCCTCCCAGGGCACGGCCATCGCGGTCCGCGTGGGAGAAGAACAGCCCGAGGTCGTCGACAGCATCGCGATCAGCGACCCCGGCGCCTCCCTCGGCCTGAGCGTGCTCGACTCCGGCGCGCTCGTTGTCAACAAGGACACCGATGAGTTCAGCGTCGTCGGCGACGGCGAAGCCGTATCGGTGGAGTCACCTACCAGTCTCAGCGGGGCCGAAGTCCCCGAGCGGACTTTCGGGGAGATGGCCACGGTCACGGTCACGGACTCACCTGCCATCATCACCCTCTCCGATCTCCAGGGCACGCCGAAGACGGACACGTTCCCGGTCCACGGATCCCGCCCCGAGACCGCACTGGCGTTCGCCGGCCGGGTGTATGTTCCCTACTCCGAGGAGGGCGTGGTCCGGGAGTTCGGCGACGGCGGCGATCAGCAGAGCACCATCAGGGTTCCCGACTCCGGCTCCAGCCCTCTGGAAATGGACATCCGCGACGACCACCTGTTCATCAACGCACCCGAGTCGGAGTCGGCGCTGGTCGTCGACTCCGAGGGCAATGTCCGCGAAGTGAGCAAGTACGACCCGGAGCCTGAAGAGGGCTCGGGGAACGAGGACGGGAACGGCGAGGGCGACCGCGGGGACCAGTACGTCGAGGACCCGGATGTCGACGACGGTTATGTTCCCGATCCGCCCGACCTCGACGACGCCAGTTCCGCCGACCTCGGCTTGGAGATGCCGGGCAAGCCGGGTGACGGCAAGGACCGGGACCGCGACAAGGACGAAGAGGAGTCGCGGCCCGGCCGACCCAACGACGAGACCCCCGGGACACCGGGGGACCAGGAACCGGGGCGGCCTGAGAGGCCGTGGCCTGATCAGCAGGAACCGGGACGTCCTGAAGGGCCGGGGCACCCTGAGGATCCGGGAAGGCCTGAGGGGCCGGGAAGGCCTGAAGACCCGGGAAACCCCAATGGACCGGGAAACCCTGAGGGGCCCGGGAAGCCTGATCTTCCCGACCTGCCCGACATTCCCGGGCCGGGCGACGATGACGATGACGACAAGCCGGAGAAGCCCGGATGGCCGGGCCCCGTTCCCGAGCCGGAACCCGAGCCCGAGCCGGAACCGGAACCCGAGCCGGAACCGGAACCCGAGCCGGAACCGGAGCCGGAGCAGCCCGCACCGGAACCGGAACCCGAGCCCGAGCAGCCCGCACCCGAGCCCGAACCCCAGCCCGAGCAGCCCGCACCGGAACCGGAACCCCAGCCCGAGCAGCCCGCACCCGAGCCCGAACCCCAGCCCGAGCAGCCCGCACCGGAACCGGAACCCCAACCGGAGCAGCCCGCACCCGAGCCCGAACCCCAGCCCGAGCAACCCGCACCGGAAGAGCCGGCCCCGGAGCAGTAGGCCCGCGCCTCACTGGCCGACACACCGTGTTCCCCCGCCCGGAGCCGGGTGCGGGAGCACGGTGTTCTCACGTTCCACGATCCGACCAGAGAAGAGACAGTGACCACTTCGATCCCCCAAGTCGATTCGAATGCCGGATCGCACGGCCCCGAACCAGACGCGCTGACCGAAGCCGAGGCCGTCGAGCAGGCCGACCACTTCACGCGCCTGTCCACCGAGATCGGGTCGGCCGTACTCGGCAAGAGCGACGTGGTCCGGCTCGCGTTGGTAGCCCTCATGTGCGAGGGGCACATCCTGCTGGAGGACGTTCCCGGCGTCGGCAAGACCACGCTGGCCCGCGCCATCGCCGCGGCGACGGACGGCTCGTGGCGCCGCATCCAGTTCACCCCTGACCTGCTGCCCTCCGACGTCACCGGTGTCCCGGTGTTCAACCAGGACACGCGGGAGTTCACATTCCACCCCGGTCCGGTGTTCAGCAACGTCGTCATCGCCGACGAGATCAACCGGGCCTCGCCCAAGACCCAGGCCGCCCTGCTGGAGGTCATGGAGGAACGCCAGGTCACCGTGGACGGCGAACGCCACGTGGTGCCCCGTCCCTTCCTTGTGGTCGCCACCCAGAACCCGGTGGAGATGGACGGCACCTACCGGCTGCCCGAAGCACAGCTCGACCGGTTCCTGCTGCGGCTGTCCCTGGGCTACCCCGGACCTGAGGCCGAGCTCGCGATCATGCGCGGTCGGCGGCTCACGGCCACCGACGAGCTGAAGCCGGTGATCGACGCCGCCCAGTTGGCCGGGATGTCCGACGCAGCGGAGCGGGTGCACATCCACGGCGCCATCTACGACTACGTCCTCAGCCTGGCGCACGCCACCCGGGACCACGACGAGATCCAGGTGGGGGTGTCCCCCCGGGCCACCGTCGCGATCATCCGGGCGCTGCGGATGTTCGCCCTCAGCGAGGGGCGCCACTACAGCACCCCCGAAGACGTCAAGGCCCTTGCCATGCCGGTGTGGGCCCACCGCCTGGTGCTCGCCCCCGGATCCGCGATCAGCGGCCGCAGCCCCGCGGACGTGATGCGCGACATCCTGGACCATGTCCCGACACCGCAGCCCGCGCGCATCGGAGACGGGTGAGGTGTTCCGGAAGAAGCGGCAGGCACGCAGCGGTGCCGTACTCCCCACCGCACGCGGCTGGCTGGTACTCGCGGGCGGAGTCGGGCTCCTGTCCGCAGGAGTCCTCTTCGGCTACCGGGAACTCGTCATCCTCGGTGCGGTCGCCTTCGCTGTTCTCCTGATCGCCGCCATACTGGTCGGCCGGATCCGCCCGATGACGGTGTGGCGCACGGTCGCGGTGCCGCGCGTATCCCCGGGAGACGATGTGGAGGTGCTGCTCGGCACCACCGACAACGGTCGCGGACGGGCCGCGCAGCTTCTCGCCGACCAGGTCAGCGGACCGGACGGCGTGCGGTTGGTGGAGCTGCCGGCGGCACGGCCGGGCGATCCGGGGCCCACCGGGTACCGGTTGTCGGCGAAACGCCGCGGCGTGCTGGACCTCGGGCCGCTGGAATCACGGCGGCGCGACCCCCTCGGCCTGGTCGCCACCCGGCGGCGCTCGGGCACCACCGAGCGCGTGTGGGTGCATCCGCGCTGGGAGCCGCTGGGCGCCATGCCGACGGGCCGGACCGACGACCCCCAGGGCATCTTCGACGGCGTGCGCGCCGGCAGTGTCAGCTTCAGCGGCCTGCGGGAGTACGTCCCGGGCGACGACGTGCGCCATATCCACTGGCGCAGCTCGGCACGGCACAACCGGTTGATGGTGCGGGAGAACGTCGACACCTCGCACACCCGGTTGGCCATCGTCGCCGATGACCGGGCCGGTGCCGCGGGCGACGACCTGGCGGCACTGGACGAGGTGGCGAGCGCCGCCGCCGCCGTGGCCGCCGCCGCGGTCCATGGCCGCTGGTCCTGCGAACTGCGCCTCGTCAGCGGCCGGACCAGTGAGAGCACGGGAGACCTGGCCCCGCTGCTGGACCTGCTGGCGGAAGCCGTGCCCAGCACCGACGCCCAACTCCCGGATGAGCTGTGGCGCCTGCGGAAGCGGCCCTCCGGCGACACACTGGTCCTGGTGAGCGCCTCCATCAACAGTGCCGAGGTCCGGCAGTTCGCCCAGTTGCGGGACCGCTACCCCCGGCTCGTCCTCATCTCCCTGCGACGCTACGGCACGCCGATCGGCGCTGTCCCGGGCGTCACCGTGATCAACGCCTACGACTCCCGCGACCTGGCGGGTCGGTGGAACAACGAACGGTGGTCGGCATGACGCGGATCCTGGTCGTCGTCGCGCTCATCGGTGTCGCCGCCGCTCCCGGCCTCGCCCTGGCCCCGGCCTATGTGGAGCCCAACCTGGTGAGGGGCCTGCTGAGCGGCTGGGCCGTGGCCGCGGTCCTGATCACCGGCCTGCTGCACCGAAGGTTCACCGCGTCCGCGGCGCTGATCGTCGGGCTTGTGCCCGCCTTCGCCGGGGTGGCGGCGCTAGTGGCCGCCTTTTCCGGTCCTGAGCCGCGTCTGCTGTACGGGACGCTCGACGCGGTCGTGCACTCGGGAGCGCGCATCCTGACCAGCTCGCTGCCGACCGCCGTGGCCGCGGACACCCTGGCCCTGCCCGCTCTGGCGGTCTGGCTGTCCGGTGCGGCGGCGACACTGGCCGTGCGCAGTGGATACCCCCTGAGCGGGGCGCTGTGCCCGCTGCTGGCGCTGATCGGCGCGGCCGTACTCAACGGCCCGGAGCTCAGCCCCGCCTACTTTCCCACCGCTCTGTTCGCGCTGGGAGCGGTCCTGCTGCTCGCCGCATCCACCCGGACCGACCAGCTCCCCGGTCCCGGCTCCGTACAGGCGACTCCGATCGGAGCCGGCACGCAGACCGGGCGAACCGGCCGGTTCGCCCGTTCGCTGCCCCGCGCGCTCAGCCTGGGCTGTGTTCTCGCGCTCGTCGCCTCGCTCACCACCTACATCGGCCCGCTCGCGCTCTACGGTTCGCCTATTCGCCCCGCTGACCTCCGGGCCGAGGTGACACCCCCCGAAGAGGACACGGCAGGGGCCAGCCCGCTGAGCTACCTCCCGGCCTGGGCGGCCGAACCCGGGCGGCGCCTGATGACGGTCACCGCCGAGGAACCGACCGAACTGCGGTGGGTCACCCTGTCGGACTTCGACGGCGTCACCTGGCTGCCGGAGAGCCGCTTCCGCGCCTCCTCAGAGGTCCTTCCGGCCCCGGAGAGGGAGGTGCCCTCCGGGCCGGATCGGGAAGTCACCATCGAGGTCGGGGAGCTGCCCGGCCACTGGCTGCCGGTCGTCGGCGTGCCCCGCCACGTGTCCGGGACCGCGGTGGCCTACGAACCCGCATCGGCCACACTGCGTACCGGCACCGGCCACGCCGAGGGGACCGAGTACACCGTCACCGGCCAGGTTCCGGAGTACAAGGAAGAAGCGCTCAAGAAGGCCGAGGAGCCCGATAAAGAGGAGTTCGAACGCTACCTCCAGCTTCCCGAGGACCCGCCCCCGCAGATCGAGGAGATCGCCGCCGCGGTCAGCGACGGCACCCCCTACGAACGGGCCAACCGGCTGGCCGCCCACCTGCGGAGCAACTACGGTTTCGACCCCGATTCCCCGGGCGGGCACGGGTACGCCAACCTCGCCGACTTCCTCGTCTCGCCCGGCACCAAGGGCGGCGGCGGCACCTCAGGGCAGTTCGCCAGCGCTTTCGCCCTGTTGGCGCGCGCCTCGGGACTGCCCAGCCGGGTCGTGGTCGGATTCGGCCCCGGAACAGACGAAGGCGGGCAGACCCACACCATCCGCACCGGTGACGCGGTCGCATGGGGCGAGGTCTACCTCGAGGGCGTGGGGTGGGCGCCGTTCGATGTCACACCGGGCGAACCCAAGCAGAACGGCGCGTCCCAGGAGCCCGAGGGCGGCAGCGGAAGCGAGGGCGCAAGCAGCACGTGGGGTGTGCAGCGGCCGGAGGAGGACACCGGTATATTCCGGTCGACCGGGGCCTACCTGGATGTCGCCTACGCCTGGGCCATGGTCGGCCGCGCCGCTGCCGGACTGGCGACCGCCCTGGTCGCGGGAACGCTCCTGGTCGGGGTGCTTCGCGGCACCCGGAGGTGGCTGCGGCTGCGCGCGAAGGACCCGCGGCAGCGGATCCTCGGCGCCTGGCGGGAGCTGTACGATGGGCTGCGCCTCGCGGGCACCGCTCCCCGTCCCTCCGACACCGTTTCGGAGGTACTCGTCCGGTCGGACGGACTCCTGCCCACTGCCGATGGGCGGCCGCGCCCCTGGACCCTGGGCCGCACCATGAACGCCATGGCGTTCATGGGCGACGGTTCCGCGGGCGTCAGCGCACACTCCGCACAACTGGCCGCCGACGAGGTGCAGACTTACACCGCCGCCCTGCGCTCGCGTCTCTCCCGCCCGCGTCGGCTGCTGTGGTGGCTGGATCCCCGGCCGCTCTTCTGGAGTCGGCCATGAGCGGCACGCTACCGCTGCCGTGCGGCGGAGAGCAGACAGGCGGCGCGATGGGCCGGGAGGCGCGGTGAGGCGGCGCAAGGCACACATCCTCGGTCGATCCGTGCGGCGGGCGGAAGGTCGGCCCGGAGAGGAACGGGCCGCCGGGCACGGGCGTCGAAGTCGGTGCGTCCACACTTCACACGGGCGGGCAAGGAGTACGACATGAGCCGGACCAGCAAGCGCAAACGGCCGGCCCCGTGGCCGGTACCGGGTGTGCACTCCCCGGCAACGCTGTACTGCGGTGACAACTCGGTCCTGTACCGCGCCAAACGCGAGGCCAGCGACACCTCGGTGGTGGTCAAGCTGCTGAATTCCCGTGCGTCGGCCGACGCACGGGACGAGATCGAGCTGTGGCGCATGCTCTCCACGAGCAAGGGGATACAGCCGCTCCTCCAGTTCGGCGTCACCGATTCGGGCCGGTCCTATGCGGTGCTGGAGGACTGCCCCGAGGGCAGCTACGACCTGATCCTGGCCCGGCAGGGCCCGCTCTCAGTCGACGAGGTCCTCGCGGTGGGGACGGCCGTGGCCCGGGCCTTGGCGGCCATGCACACCTACGGGTTGCTGCACCATGCGGTGGTTCCCGCCAATATCCTCCGCGCCCGGTTCGGGCCGACCCTGATCGACTTCGGCTCGGCGGCACCGCTGCTCCACCCCTTCCCGCCCGCGTATTACACGCGGCGCACGCTGGAGCACACACCGCCCGAGGAACTGCGCGGTGCGATGCCCGGCTCGGCGTCGGACATCTACCGCCTCGCCTCGACGATGTGGACGCTGCTGGCCGGATACCCGCCTTTTGAGAACAGCGGCACCGAAGACGACACCGGAGAGCCGGCCGGCCTGGAGGAGTACCGGTCGCGCCTGCTCACTTCCCCGGCCCCTCCCCTGCCGCGGGAGGACGTGCCCGACTGGCTGCGCGATGCCCTCCGCCAGGCACTGGCCAAGGACCCGGCGCTGCGCATGCACAGCGCCGAGGAGTTCGCCCAGGTGCTGTGGCGGGAGAAGGCGCCCGAACCCCCCGATGAGGAGCCGGAGCCTGCGGCCGACCAAGCGCCGGAGGAACCCGCGGAGGCGTTCGCGCTGGCCGTTCCGCTCCCCCCTGCTGAAGACCCGGCGCCGGCCCCCGCTGCAGAACCCGAGTCCGGCTACGAGTCCGCCGAGTCCGAGCCCCTGGCGGACGACCGGCAGTATCCCGGCAACGGGACGGTGTCGCCGTTCCCGCACGCCCTCCAGATGGAGGAGAAACCGCGGTCGGGCAACCGGCGCCTGGGCCTGTACGCGCTGGCAGCGGTGGCCCTCATCGTCGTCTCGCTGCTGGGCCTGGGGGCCTCCTACCTTCTCGGCTCCCCGTCCGCACCGGAGGAGCGCGCCGACGCCGCGCAGGCTCCGGAAGCGGAAGAGGGCGAGAAGAGCGAGGAGGGCAAGGAAGGCAAAGAGGAGATCGCCGATGAGGAGGTCGCCGACGCGGTGGAGGACGCGGAGGAAGAGTCGCCTCCCGCGTCCGCTGAGGACATCGCCCCGACCGGGGTGAAAATGCGCGACGGCACCATTAGCGTGGCCCTGTCCTGGACGGACAACACCGGCGGGGCCATGCCGCACTACATCGTCGGCGGCCCGGTCGGCAGCGAGGTCGCCACCATGGCCGACATCGCGAGCGGTGGCACCAAGGCCGAGGTCAACGGGTTGAACCCGGACCTGGAGTACTGCTTCCGGGTGGTCGCCGTCCAGTCCACCGACGTCATGGCCCCTTCGGCAGAAGTCTGCACCGACCGCGACGGGGAAGAGGGCGAGGAATGAGTACCCGGCCACGGTAGCGGTCGGGGCCCTTTTCCCGCGGCAGCCGCCAAGCGAGGTGAACCGCACTGTGCTGTGGGCAACCTCTGTACTTTGCCTTCCGTTCACCTCATACTCGATCGCGGGATACTCACCTTCTGGTGTGGGCATACATGTCGCGACAGGCCGTCACGGACGTCCTACCAGTCACGCAGGAAGGGGCCGAGAATACCCGCCATATAGACACCGAAAAAGACGGGATCCATAGATGGCCATCCTTCGACGCAGCCCCATCTGAAAGGAAAGGAAATTCCTGCAACGGACTACAACCCCAAAAGATGGCAGAATACAATAACCCGACATTCTTCCTGAATGGGTAAATTTTTATGGACATTCTAGACGCCATTTGGAGCTGGGCGTCAAGCTCTGTCATGTACGCCAACGTACTGGCAGTCGCAGTGGCCAGCACCACCATACTGGCGGCTCGGTCTATTTATATACAGAAAACGAGTCTTAAAGACCACTTGGAAAGTGGAATAACACGCGGCAATCGAAGGACACTCAGAAAAGTAAAATCAGAGAACGTTCCAGCATACCTTCGGGTCGCCGACCTGAATAATATCTACGTTCAACGAGCAGCCCGGGTCGCCACGGCCATCCGGGGAGCAGTGGAGAATAACGGGCAGCAACTCCTCCGCCTCTGGAGTATCCCATTCCATCGGGAAGCGATAAAAAATCACCTAGACAAGAAAAACGGACTTAGTGTTGCCGAAAAAATTGTAGCGGCCAACAATGGTTACCGCGACCTAGCAACCCGGTCAGGAATCCCTGTAAAAGGAGGCTCCCTACTCCACGGGCCGGGATCCCACAATACAAGAGTTAAAATGTAGTCTTCAAGAAGGACCCGATCTCGAATTAGAATTAGGCACTAACAGTGAGTCTCATATCTTTTATTATTTGTATAGGAATTTTTCTCCTATACATAATCAGGTTTACCGTCACCTCGATATCGGTAAAAAACAAAGCATACCCCGCAAGGATAGCGGACTTCTCTTCAGTTCTACAAGAGTCTCAGGACTTGGAGGACCGCGAAGACTTCTTGAGTTTCGGGGAGAGCGCGGCACGAGAGAAGAACCTGATCATGGATAACATGACGGCTTTGGTGAATTTCCGAAGATTCTCTACCGGGTCTGAGACAGCTGATATATCCCAAGAGTCAAAAGAAAGGACAGAAGAGTACGCTGCGATGCTCCAAGACTTGGACCGTGAACTGGAGATCGCGGTTTCTCAAGGGGTCGACTGGAAGACACCTGAAGTCGAAGAGGAGAAGGGCCTTACTGTGCTTGTGGATCGCCTAACGCATCCAGATCGGTTTCGCTACCTCCACTTTGCGTCTATGGCCGCTCTCAGCCTGCTCCTCATCGCACAACTGGCCACCGGATGACCTGGGAAGCTGACGAGGAAAGTCACGGACCAAGGAAAAGAGGAGTAAATTGCTTGAGTTTCTAAGTGCACTTATTCCTACGGCCGCAGTCACGGGGTTCCTCGGGATTGTCGGCATTGGCGCATGGATCACTCTCCGAACGGGGAAGCCCTTAAAATTCAGAAAAGAGGAGTCCACACATGCACTGCTTGAGAACAGAGCAGACCGCCTTGAAGAGATCAGGGAAATCGCAGCAAAGATCAACACAGAGGTATGGAACCGAATTGAGCACCCTCTAACCGAAAGCAGTCTCACACAAGAAGGCAAGAGCATAACCCTTGAGTGCTCCACTAGCCTCTTTGTTCTGGCCGACCAGATGGACGTACTCAGGTCCGTCGTCGATAACTGCAAAGATAAGGGAGCGACGAGCCAGAGTTTCGACGAAATGATGCGCAAGGGCGCGGATATAAATATCTACCCTGTTGATTCCCGCCGCCGGAAAAATCGCCTCTCTGCAGCCGAAGCAGCAGAAACAGCTAATACCATAGAATCTGTTCGGAACAATATAGAACAACTTGACTCTCATCTCAAAGAAGCGTACGAAATCCTTGGTATCGACATCAAGGTGGATGCATGGGATGCAATACAGAAGAAAGGTGTCCCCAGTTTCGAGGACTGGGTCGGCGCGATTCTGGAAGACTACCCAAAAACTATCTCGGACATCATCCAGAATAATGGTCTAGAAGAAGCACGGAGCGTTCTCTCCACCCTTAAAGAAACCGGAAAACTCCAGTTGACCGGAAGGCAGAAGAAGAGTTCAAAGGAGGAAATAAAAGCAGCCGGATTAGGAGATGAAGCCGCCCGCAGGAACCGAAATCTTGAATCCGGAGCCGTCCATGGTGAAAAGCCGCGTGCGCGTCTGTGAAGCGACCACGACGGCATCCGAGTCCCATGCGGACGGCCTTGGCCGGATCCCGGTATTCCACATACATAAAACCCAGTGTTGCCCGACCGCCCGGAGGAGCATGGGATGGACATCGATCAACTGACGTTCTATACATTTTTCCTGGTCTCTCTGGCCATCGCCTGCAACTCGCTGCTCCGGGTCTACCAGAGCGGCCTCTCAGCCTCCGGGCTATCGATCAAGAACGAGCAGCTGAAACAGAAGCAGGCCGTTGCTTCGGGCGCGCTGCTTCGTGAGAAGAAGCTGATCGACCAGAGGCAAAGGATCATCGACTCCCTTGTGGAGAACCTCTCCACCGAGGGCGCAGACGCTGATGTACTCATCAGTGAGGACCGCGACCGCCGCGAGCTGGAGCCGCTGAAGAAGGCGTTCGACTCCGAGGTGGAGAAGACCGCACAGGAGCACGCGCGTATCGACGAAGAAACAGAGGAAAGGCTGAAGACGCACCGGAAGCGGCACCGGACCGTGCTGATCGCCGACATCGCCCTACTGGTGTTGTCGGTCGGTGCCATGGTGGCTCTGCTGGCCACGGGCCCGTCATAGCGGTTCGAGTGTGCGGGCGGCCAGGACACCGGCCGCTGTACGGGGATCACGCGCCGCCGCGGCGGCGCATTCGTTTCCAGGGGGACACAAAAAGTGTGACTGTTCAGGCCAGCACGCCACCTGAACAGTCACTGGTACTTCGCTTTTTCCGGTCTTTCCGACCTTTCAGCCTCTTCAGGCCCACCGGTTGGTGATGGGCATGCGGCGGTCGCGGCCTAGGTTGCGGTTGGTGATCTTGGGGCCGGGCGGGTAAGAACGCCGCTTGTGCTCGGCTTGTTCGACCAGGCGGACCACCCTGCGCACCAGGTCCGGATCGAAACCCTCGGCGGTCAGCGCCGCGAACCCCTTACCGGCTCCGATATAGGCGTCCAGCAGCGCGTCCAGCACCTCGTACTCGGGCGGTGCGACCGAACCCGCCCCATTCTTGGTCCGGTCGGGCCAGATACTGCTCGGCTGCCTGCTGATGGCCCCCTCCGGGATCGGTGGGGTTTTCCCGTCCTTTCTCGCCTGGTCGTTGCGCCACCGCGCGAGTTCCCACACCAGGCTCTTCCAGCAGTCCTTGAGGGGCGCGAACCCGCCGGCCGAGTCGCCGTAGTAGGCGCACAGGCCGGTGGCCAGCTCGCTCTTGTTCCCGGTCGCCAACACCAGGTGTCCCTCTTCGCGGGACAGGGCCATGAGGAGGCCGCCCCGGGCCTGCTCCTCCAAAGTGCCCACTCTCTCGGCGCTGACGGCGATCGCCGACTCGAAAGCGTCGAGCAGGTGGTTGACGGGGTAGAGGCGCCGGATGATCCCCTGGCGTTTGATCAGCTCCTCGGCGTCGGCAAGAGTCTTCTCAGCTGAGTGCCGGCTGGGCATGACCAGGGCGTGCACCTGGTCGGCCCCCACGGCATCGGCCGCGATGGTGGCGGCCAGCGCGGAGTCGATGCCACCCGAGACGCTGACCAGGACCGATGTGAACCCGTTCTTGCGCACGTGGTCGTGCACCCCGGTGACCAGCGCGGCATACACCTCGTCGATGTCGCTCGTCGGGTTCCCGCGGGGGGCCAGCACCGGTGGCTGCGGCTCGTAGGGTGCGGGGGGTTTCGTCGAGACGGTGTGCCGGATGATCCGGAAGCCCTTGGCAATGTCCGGCAGGGTCGCCTCGTCCTCGGCTTCGGGCAGGGTGATATCGGTGACCAGCAGTGCTTCCTCGAACTGCGGGGCGCGAGAGACGAGCTCACCGTCGGCGTCGACGATGAGGGAGTCCCCTTCGAAGATCAGATCGTCCTGGCCGCCGGCCATGTTGGCGTAGGCGACCGCGGCGCCGGTCTCGCGGGCGCGCCGCTGGCACAACTCCAGCCGGACCTCGTCCTTGTGCCGTTCGTAGGGGGACCCGTTCAGGGTGATGAGCATGCCGGCGCCGGCCTCGCGTACCGCCGAGACGGGGCCGCCGTCCTGCCACAGGTCCTCACAGATGGCGAAGGCGATGTCGGCGCCGTGCAGCCGCACAACGGGAAGCGTGTCTCCGGGGATGAAGTACCGGAACTCGTCGAACACCCCGTAGTTGGGCATGTGGTGCTTTGCCGAGACGAGCGTGACCCGGCCGCGGTGCAGCAGCGCCAGCGAGTTCTGCGGGGCGCCGGAGGGCTGGCCGAACCGGGCCCCCTTCCCTTCCCGCCGGTTCAGGAAACCGACGACTACGGGCAGGTGCCCCAGCCCTTCCTTCGCGATCCGTTCGGCGAGCCGGTGGGTGGCCTTGATCGATGCGGAGACGAAGCCGTCCCGCAGGGCGAGGTCCTCTATCGAGTACCCCGTCACGACCATCTCGGGAAAAACAGCGAGATGGGCTCCAGCGTTGTTCGCTTTACGAACGTAAGCGACGACGCTGTCGCAATTGCCTTCCAGATCTCCCACGGTGGAGTTGATCTGGGCCAGAGCTATACGAAGTTGTACCACACGGGCGAGCCTAGCGAACTTGTTAACACAGCGGAAACATGTCTCGTTTCTATAACACTGGAAATCCAGATGATTAGCGAGGAGTGTGCTTCGCCACACTCTTCGGGTCCTGTACCGCATTCTCACCCCGTTTCACAACGAGCGTCCGCACCCTCGGACACCCCATCGTCGATACCCGGCCGGCTACCCCACTGTGGACAAACCCGCAGTACAGAAGCTTGCACCGAAGTACGCGGCCCGTTCCGCCGCCCCTCTCTCACGGGCGGACGGCCACGGCACCGGCCATGTCACACAGACGCGAGAGGCAGGCCATGTGTCCGTGTGAGGGATCTTGCGGCTCGGGCGAATTTCCCGTTATCTAGTCCGCGGCCCTCACACCCGGGGCGTCCTATGAGTTCCATCCGTCGACGACCTCGACCGACCTCAACCGAATTTTCACCCTGCGTGTCCGGACACACCTACCGACGAAGCACATCAACGCAACCGTCCGCGGAAAACACCGCGAACACGTAAACACGTAGGCCAGTCGCGGAGCGAGACAAAGCGTCTCCGCTACGACGAAGGGAAAGTCCCCCAATGGACGCCGTGGATTCGGGCATCGTCGCCCTCAACGATGTGTTCTGGGCTTACCTGCTCATCCCTCTGCTAGTAGTACTGAGTCTCTACTTCACGGTGCGCTCGGGCGCCGTGCAGCTCCGGCTGATCCCCGAGATGTTCCGCTCCATGCGGGACGACCCCGGCCTGGCCGACGACGGCGGAAAGCCGATCTCCGCGTTCCAGGCGTTCGCGGTCTCCGCAGCCGCCCGCATCGGTACCGGCAACATCGCCGGTGTGGCCACCGCGATCGCGCTCGGCGGGCCCGGAGCCGTCTTCTGGATGTGGACCATGGCGCTGCTCGTCGGCGCGGCGAGCTTTGTCGAGTCGACCCTGGCCCAGCTCTACAAGGTCCGCGACAAGGCCGGCTACCGCGGCGGTCCCGCCTACTACATGCAGCACGGGCTGAAGGCCCGCTGGATGGGCGTGCTCTTCGCCGTCGTCATCACCGTGACCTTCGGTTTCGTGTTCACCAGTGTGCAGAGCAACACGATCTCCGCCGCCATCTCCAACACGGTTTCGACGGCCTCCGGCACTGAGGGCGCACCGTGGATCCCGTACGCGGTCGGTGTGCTGATCGCCGCGATGACCGGTGTGATCATCTTCGGCGGCGCCCGTCGCATCGCCCAGACCGCGGCGATGCTGGTGCCGTTCATGGCGGCGATCTACATCCTCATGGGCCTGGTCATCATCGCGATGAACATCGGCCAGGTCCCCGCGATGGTGGCCGACATCGTGGCGCACGCGTTCGGGCTCCGCGAAATCGCCGCGGGCGGTATCGGCACCGCGATCGTGCAGGGTGTGCGGCGCGGCATGTTCTCCAATGAGGCCGGTCTGGGCTCGGCCCCCAACGCGGGCGCCAGCGCCTCGGTGAGCCACCCGGTCAAGCAGGGCCTCGTGCAGACCCTGGGCGTCTACTTCGACACCCTCATCGTCTGCTCGACCACGGCCTTCATCATCCTGCTGGCCGACCCCACCTACACCGAGGAAGCCGGCCCGACGCTGACCCAGACCGCCCTGGAGGCCAACCTCGGCGCCTGGGCGCTGCACATCCTCACCCTGGTCATCCTGCTGGTGGCCTTCACCTCGGTGCTGGGCAACACCTTCTACGGTGAGGCCAACATCGGCTACCTGACACAGAGCCCGGCCGTCATGACCGGTTTCCGCGGAGCGGTCATCGTGGTGACCTTCCTCGGCGCGATCGGCTCGGGCGGACTGGTCTGGAGCCTGGCCGACGTCACCATGGGGATCATGGCCCTGGTCAACCTTGCCGCGCTGGCGCCCCTGGCACCGATCGCGTGCCGTCTTCTCACCGACTACGTCCAGCAGCGCAAAGAAGGCAAGGACCCGGTCTTCACCAAGGACCGCATGCCCGACCTCACCGGTGTGCAGTGCTGGGAGCAGGAAGACGTCGCCCGTTTCAAAGGGAACAACCCCTCCCAGGTCTGACCGTCCGGACCTGTGTTCCCTCCCCTCGGCGGGTGCGGCGCCAGCGTCGTCGCCGCACCCGCCCTTTACCTGTCCGAAGAAGCCGGATCACCCAAGCACCACGAGAACGGCTCCCACCCCGGCGGCCCCGGCGAGGAGAACACCGGCGACGGCGAATCCGGCATCCAGCCGCAGAGCCGTGCTCCGGAGCCGGGCCGCGCGCTGCTTCCTGTCCCCGTATTCCGCGCGCAGCTCCTCGCGCTGCCTGTCCCACTCGGCGTCCAGCCGCTTCAGGTCCCGGTCGAGTTCTGCGACCACGCGGGCCGCACCGGCGGGGTCCGCCTCGGCGAGCACCCGGGCCTCGGCGGTCTCCAGCAGGGTGCGCCGACGGTTCAGGAAACCGCGCCGCAGGGTGTAGACGTGCCGCTGTTCGTCCGCGCTGAGCAGCACCGGAGGGTAGTCGAACCGGTGGCAGCGTACCCGCCGCACCGACTCGACACAGACCCAGGCACAGACCGCCACTGCCGCTGCGGCGAGCAGTAGGGCCGCGACGTCACCGAAGCCTTGCGCTCCCACGGCCATCCTCCCTTCCACGGTCCGCGCTCACCGGCCATGGGCCGAAGCACGTCCGACCTCGACTCTGCGCGGCAGCCCGCGCCGTCCTTGTGTCATCTCCCGTAAGGTCTCCGCGTCCGTGCGGTGGAGCATGTCGCTTCCGAAGGCGGCTTCCCGGGTGAGTTCGCGGATCTTCACCTCGTCGACGCGGTCGCTGTCGAGGTGGGCGTGCACTTCCCGGACATCCTGCTCGGTGATCGCCACCGGGGTGGACAGCGGGCCCGTGATGTGCTGCTCCGCACCCGCGTTTCTGTAGTCCCGCAGTGTCCGCAGCGTCTCCTGGAGGAAGGCCACATCCCGCTCGGTGCCCGGCGGAAACCGGTCGGCGTCGAGCGTCGGCGCCCCGTTCTCCCACAGCAGCACTCCCTCCTTGTCGAGACGGTCGAGCAGGTTCTCGTGCCGATTCGAAAAGGCCCTGTAGGACTGCGCCAACCGCTTCGCCGCCGCCTGAAGGCCCTTGGCCCGCTCTAGGAGGTCCGCCGCGGTACGGCGCAGGGTCCCCGCCTCACGCGCCCGTCGGACATCCTCTCTGGCCTGGGGCAGTTTCGTCCGCGCCTCGACCAGCTTGGCGCTGGCGCTGGCCCGAATCCTGGCCGCGTCCGTGGCGGCGCGGTTCTTCCTGGCCTGTCCTCCGGTGCGGGCTTTCACCACGCTCCGGGCGAACATTCCCACAGCGACGCTGAAGAGGACCGCCAGTGCCGCCGCGGCCGCGATCATCCACCCTTCCATCGCCCTTCCTTCTTCGGTCCCGCTCGGTCCCCGGTTCAGTCCTCGAAACGGTTCGGGTCCAGATCGGCGAGGGAAGCACGGATCCGCTCCGCGACCTCATCGAACTCGCGCCGCTGTGTCTCGGAGAATGTCGCCGTCCCGCCCTCGCTGGGCGTCCTCGACTTCTCCTCGGCGGTATCGGCCAGCAGATCGCGCCACGCCCAGAGATGCCCCAGATAAGCGCCACTGTCCTCGGACCGTTTCAGGGAGCGCTCCGCCTGGGCCACCAGGTCGGCCATGTGCTCGTTCGGCCGGGGATAGACCCGCTGAGCCGTGAGGTAGCGGCTCAGTCCCCAGCGGGTGCCGGCCAGCAGCACGGCGACCCCGGCGATCACCAAGGCGATGGTCACCGTCGGTTCCCCCCTCGCGTCGGCCTGTTCTCCTGAAGGAGCACGGTCCTGCCGCGGCCCGGCCGTGCGCTGCTTCGCCGCACCCCGCGGAGCACCCGCCGAAGCGCACCGCGTACGCCACGTGGCCGGTCGATCAGCGGTAGCAGCCGCGCGGCGGCCGCCTCCGCGTCGTTCAGCGCCTCACCGTAGCCCCGGACAAGCGTGGAGCGGGCGTCCACTTCATCCCTGGCCTGGTCGGCCAACTGCCCGCGCTTGTCCAGCTCCTTTTGGTAGTACCGGTCATTGGCCCGGTAGGCGTTCGCAACCGCGTTGAGCGCCGTGTACTCGACCACATCGGGGTGCTGTAACACATCCAGGCGGTAGCGCTGGGCATCCGCCATCTCCCGGTCCGCCTCGGGCCGCCCGAACCAGCGGGCACCCAGCGCGGTTGCGGCGATGAGCACACCACAGGTGCTGACAAAAGCGGCGCCGAGGGACAGCGCCACCTGTAGAGGATCCAGCCCAGGACCCACCCACACGCCTCCCATGCCCATTGGTCCCGCCGCCCTGGCGGGACAGGGCAATTTCTACCGAGGCATGGCTACAGATCCCGGCCATACCGGAATCCGCGGGGAAACACCCGGGTGAACATTCAGTACAAACAGCACAAGCAATACGGCCACGGTACCGGGCAGGAGGAAACCCCCAGAAGGCCCCACGGCGACCGTCCGACCACCAGACTCCAACAGCAACCCCGCACCAGGTTGCGGCAATGGGAGCCCAGCTCGCGTTAAGACCCGCACCCACCCTGGTTGCGGCAATGGGGCACAGCTCGCGCAGCGAGCAAGCCAGCTTGCCGCCGCACAAGCAGTACGGCCGCGGTGCCGGGCAGGAGGAAATCCCCGGAAGGCCCCACGATGACCGCCCGACTACCAGGCTCCTGACGTACTCAGCGGCAAGCCGACACCAACTCGCTGCGCTCGGGGGAGCCCCATCGCCGCAACCCCCACACGCGGGCCTACCACTCGTCTTCGAACCATCCTTCGGGGGAGGGGTCGGCCGGCAGGGGGCGGGGTTCCTGGTGGCGGCGTGAGGTGCACTCCCGGAATGGGCCGGTGTCGCCGAGCAGGATGCTCATCTGGAAATCCAGGTGGTCGCGGTACCACACGGCCATCCCCGTGCCCGGCTCCCAGCGCAGCACCTCCCAGGCGTGCCACAGGGCTTGGAACCGCGAGACCGCCTCGGCGTGCCGCCACCACTCCTTGCACCAGCGGAACTGTCCGCCTTCGGGGCGGACGTAGACGGGCAGGAACCGCAGGCGCACGAACTCCTCAACGTTCTTGAACACCGGCTCGGGGGTGGCATCGTCGGCTCCCTCCTCGTCATCGTCGTCGACCGAGGCGACGGCCGTGGTGACGTCCGGTGCCTCCGATGTGAGCACCAGATCGCCTTCGGCTTCGCTATCCGGGCCGTCCGCCCGAGGCCCGGCCGACTCCTCCACGACCTCGCCGGTCTGTTCGTTCTGCTCCGTGCTCATGGCTGGCGTCGTTTCTCCCTGAGTCATCGCCTTGCTGATCGGTCACCGGACACCGGCGCTCGCGGAACGCCGACTGGTGGTGTAGACGGCGGTCCGGCGCCTCTGTGTGTAGGTGGCGGTGGCCACCAAGCGCGCGTTCTTCCACGCCGCTGCTTGCTGATTACGCGTCCGTGTGGTCCGCTCCTCCCTGAACCGCTGCGATCTCCAGGACGCGCTGTGGGAACCCTGCACGTAGTGTGCCCGGTACGCGCGGGTCCGCTCGTTCGGCTTTCCAGAGGAGGAAGGCAGCCGGGAATCCCGGGCCACGGCGCGCCGCGCCGACTGCTCGCGGTATTTGTGGTTGCGCATCCTCTTCTTGTGCTTGCGCATCTCCTCCCGCCGCTGCTCGCGCGTCCGCTGCTGCTCCTGTGGCCGGGCGATCGCCGCTCTGTTGCCCTTGACGGCGCGGCCCACCTGCCCCACATCCGTCGGAAGCCGGGAATCGGGGAGCACCCCTTCTGGACCCGCCATCTGCGTGGGGTCCTGCGTGCGTGAAGCGGTCGCCTTGGCCGTGCGGGCGGCCTCCGCCCGGTCGCGCGGCTGGTCCTTCACGGGGTAGCCTCGCGCTTGGTCGAGCGCGTCCAGAAAAGCGTCGCCCTGGGGGAAGGCGTCCTTCTCTCCGGCCGTACGCGTCTTGGCCGCGTCCAGGGCCTTACGGTAGTTCTCCGCGAACCCGGGGATATTCTGCTTCGCGTTGTCGATCGCGGTGTTCAGGTGGTCGATCGGGATCTTGCCGTCCTGTACCGCGGTGATCATCGACTCGGCGGCGTCGCGGAGGTGGTTCAGGTCGGCCCGCTTGTCCTTGAACCAGGAGACCGCCTTGGTCCAGTACTCCTCCATGGTCTCCAGGGGGCGGCCGTCCGCCTGCCAGACCGCTCCCGCCAGGGCCGTGGCCTTGTCCACCCGTGAGGAGAGGATGTCGTCGACATAGTTGGGGTCTTGGGCCATGCCGCGCTCGATCGACTCCCACAACTGCGGGTGTTTCTCGGCCAGCGCGTCGGCGAGTTCCCCCTGTACGTCCCGCGCCCCGGGCTCGGTGGACATGGCGGCGCTCAGCCAGTACATCGCGACTTCGCGGGCGTTCATCCGGCTCGTGTCCAAGGGCTCGTCGAGCCCGCGGCGCCACAACTGCTCCGGCGGGGTATCGGAGTCCGGCCCCTTCTCCTGGAGGTTCTCCCGGGCGATCCGCTCCAGCGTGCTTCCGCGCAGGAAGTCGCTGTGCAGCACGGCTTCGACGTCCTCGAACCGCGCGTTGCGCTGGACCGCCTGAAGCTGTTGGACATCGGCTCCGGGAAGCTCGCGGGCGGCCACTCGGGGGTCGGCCTGGCCCAGCAGGTGGACCGCCGCCTGGGCCACGGGGGCGGAGCGCATGTGCTCGTCCGGGAGGCGTCCTTTCTCCTCGCCCCTGTCTCTCTGACTTCGCCGACGCAGGTTGTAGTACATCGACGCCATCGCGAGCAGTCCCGAGTTTCCGAGGCCCCCGCGGCCGAAGGGCGCGTTCATGGCGGCGCGGAGCAGCGCCTCGATGAAGTCGCTGTTGCCGCCGGAGCTTCCGGATTCGGTTTCGCTACTCCGCCCCAAAGCGTCGATCTGGCCGCGGGTGCGGCGACGGTCCTCGGCCGTTTCATCGGTAAGGGGGTTGGTGTTCGGCCGCTCGGCCAAGGAATCCTCCACGAACGTCTCCAGGCGCTTGCCTGGACCT
>JAJYTD010000109.1 GCA_021793235.1 Actinomycetes bacterium
GACCGGAGTGAACACGGAGGCCGTGGTGGCCGAGTCCGACGACAAGCCCGGCCACGGGATCGGCCCGGTCGGCGGCGCGGTGCTGCGCTACGGCCGGTGCCGCTGTCCGGTCGGGCGTCAGGGGGAGCCGGCGGCGCTCGTGTGCGGTGGAGACCGCTGTGGCGCGGTCGCTGACGCCGCGCTCGGCGTAGAGGTGGGTGAGGTGCGTCTTGACGGTGCCTCGCTGATGAAGAGCTCGCCGACGATCTCCGGCTGCCCCGCTTAGCGGGTTGTGGGGGGCTTGTCGGGGATGGTTTTGGGGCGGCGGGAGGTTGAGCGGCGCTTGGGCGGGGGCTTCTGTTCCTTCTTGTGGCGGGCCAGGGTCGAGAAGAGGCGGTCTCGGGCCTCGGTCCGGGACAGGGCGGGGAGCCGGTCGGGGAGGCGGGCGGCCACCGATGACGATGCGTCAACAAGGCCGTCCTGGTCGACGGTGACGCTGTCGCCGGGCCAGGCGCCGAGGAGGATCATCGAGACACTGCCGGGGTGGCGGTCGAGGAGGGCCTGGACGCGCTCGAGCTCCTCTTCCGGGTCGGCGACCAGGAGGAGACGCCGTGCTTGGGTCACGCCCCTGTTCTCGCGGATGGCCAGTTCGGTCTCCAGGTACGCCAGGGCGGCGTCCAGATTGCCGGGGATGAAGAGGGCGGCGGTGTCGTCGTCGAGAAGTTCGTCCTCGGCCAGCCCGAACAGGATCGTGGTGTCGGGTCGGGGGATCACCACGAGGGAGTCGTCTCCGTGTTCGTCGAGGGCCGTCACGGTCAGTATCCGGGCGGCGGCGGGCGCGCCCGGACCGGTCAGGCCCAGCACCTGAGCGGCGAAGGGGTCGAGCCCGGGTCGGTGGCCCAGCTGAGGCTGCGGCGGTTCCGTGGCGGGAGAGACCGGGAGCCGCGGCACGCCCGCAGCGGCCGCCAGGCGGTGCCGGAAGGGGTAGCAGATCGCCGCCAGGGCCGGGAGCAGCAGGCCGAGGAGCAGGACCGGCTGCAATGAGGGCGGCCTTGCGTCGAGGTCGTCGGTGAGCGTGGTCGTCGGCTCGGGGGTCGGTGTGAGAGTCGGTTGCTCGGACGGCTTGGGGGAGTGCGTCCGAGTCGGCTTGGGCGACGAAGGGCTCGGCTTCGGCCTGCCCGTCTTCGGGAGCGCCGGCCGAGGCGTTGGCGAGCTAGGGGTGGCTTGTGCGGTCGGCCAGTGGTGGAACAGTTCTTCCAGCCATCGGGGGGTCGTGGGATGGCGCCTGTACCTGTGCGTCCGGTCGGTCCGGTCTCCCCTGCGGTGGGCCGCGCCGTCGTCCTCGTATCTCCTGCGGGACCTCTCGCGCCAGGACCTCTCGTGCATGGCATGCCACGCCCGCCTGCACCTGTGCATGGCCCGACGGTCGCCGGTGTTCATGGCGTGTCGGCAGACGGGCGGTAGGGATTTGCGCGCCTCCGGGTCGACGAAGGCGGCCGCGTCCGCCGATGCGGCGGCGCCGATGGAGATGGCACCGGCCATCGCGGTACAACCCAGCACCCCGCCAATGCAGCAGAGCAAGCCGCGGATCGTGGCGGCAAGGCCGGGAAGTGCCAGGAAACGGTTCATCTTCGCCCCGGGGGATCGCGTCGGTCACCGTGAGAATGCCGATCGTAGTCACTTTGGCTACGGAGCGTTGAGATTCGCTCACAGTCGATCCTCGATCATCCGCCGCGTTTCCGTCGCGACCCCGATGTGATTTGTGCGGCAAATCGTGCGAATTCGGATGCGCCCGCGCTCACTGGATCCGGGAAGGCGCCGAGGTCGCGGAGAAAGGGCATCTCCGCAGGTTTCGCGGCGATCCCCGGATTTCAGGGGACGGGTTTTAGCCGGATATCGGAGGCTCTTCCGATGGCCTGCAGCGTGCTTTGGCCGCTGTGGCACGGGTCGGAAGCAGCCATGTGCGGGTCGCGTTCGAGTGGCATAAATCTCACTCTGCGGAGCGGACGGGGCACGGCCGAACCGTCATCCTTTTCGTCGGACACTCGTATCTCCTGTCAGACTTTGTGCCCACTCTGTGAGCGACGGTGTCCGGATTCGCGGTTCGCCTGTCGCCCGGACGACCGATCGGGGTCGCTAGCGGGTTCTGCCGCCGCACGGGATGTGTCGTTCAGGCCGACACCGGTGCCGGGGCGGGGCAGCGGGCCGTGCGTGCGCCCGTGCGGGGGTGGGGCAGCAGGCCGCGCGGGCTCCGCGGCCGGCGAGTTCCGCGACCGCATGGCCGCCGCCGCAGCCCGCGTCGACCACGGTCCGCCTGGCGACGGCCCGAGGAGGCCGTAGGAACGGGCGCGCAGCGCCACTCCGAGGTGTTTGCCGTCGGGAGGCTGTAGAGATGGCAAGGTGACCTGGAGTGACTCCGCGCATCTCTCGCGACTGTGCGCGACGCTAGCTGTCACAGAGCTTCATGGCCGACCGGGTGACGGATGCCGCAGCCACATCGCCCGGATGCTCTCGGCCGCCGCGCTCGCCGCCTCGCCTGGCGCGGTTCGTGACGCCCGGGTCGGACGGGTGCTCACCGCCGGGCCGGTCCACGCGGAGATCATGCAGGACGCAGACCAGCGTGGCCCACTGGTCGGGATGGACGTGTGCGACGGCCCCGTCCTGCGGCATCCCAGGTGAGGGCCCCGAAGGGAGCCCGGACGACGGCGGTGCACGCCGTGCCGACCGGTGAGCGGCTGGGCGCAGCTCGCGGGCGCGCTGGACTGGTCCCGGCCGCTCCGCCAGATGATCAGCACGGCGTTCTGGTACCTGCATGCCGACCAGTTCCGCTGCGACCGCTTCGGCGCCGACGCTCTCGCGGCGCGGCGGGGTGACGGCGCCGTGGGGCGGCTCGCCGGGCGGTCCACTGCGGACGCCGGCGCGCAGGTGTGCGGACGCCGCGTCCAGCCTGCGTCTGTGGCGCCAGCCCCAGGGGGCGTGCATGGGTGCCGCCCTTGCCGGTACGGCAGCATCCACTCCGGCCGACCCAGGTCCAGGCGGGCCCGAGGCGGCGGCCCAGGTCGGGCGCTGGTGCGGGGCGTCCCGTCGGCGTGCCCGTCGTGCCGACTGCGGGTGAAGTCGGCTCCTTTGGTCTCGGTAGGTGTTCCTGGTGGGTCGCCTGGCTAGGAGGTTGTGCGCGCGGAATCGTCTGCTTGTTGTGGTCGGGTGCGGGTGCCTTGCTGTGGCTGTCGCGCAGGGCGTGTCTTTGGGTGGCCGCTGCGGGGACTTGTCTTCTGCCCTGAGGGATGTTGGGGCCGGGTGGTTTCCGCTGTTGGGCTGGGTGGGTGGTCAGGCGGCGGTGGGGAGGTCATGCGGCGTGGTGTGCGGAGTGTCGTGCATGCCCAGCGGGCGGGTGTCGTTCCAGAGCCAGTCATTGATCGTGCCGTCGAAGTCTGCCGGTGGGCCGAGGGTGAGCAGACGCGGGGTCAGCGGGGACAGCTGGACCTGGGAAGGGGACGGAAGTGTGACGTGGACCCGGCTGGTCGTCCCCCAGAAGTCGTTGAAGTCGTCCTGGGTGAGGTGCACCGTGTCGGGGACGGTGCGGGTGGCGGCGGCCGGGCCCGTGGCCAGCCATGACCAGTGGTCGGTGAGGAGCCGCCGGGCGGCGGTGCGCAGCACGTTGAGGGCCGCCAGGTCGTGCGGGCAGGCGACTTCG
>JAJYTD010000110.1 GCA_021793235.1 Actinomycetes bacterium
ACGCGCCACCCTGGTTGGTGCTCCTGCTGCTCTTACGCCACACAGCCGTCATCACTCGACGTGAGGTTCCCCCCGTAGCACGGACAGCTGGGGTGAGATGGGTCAGGTGGCCGCGTCCGAGGTTCGGTGTCGTTCCTCGTAGTCCACCGGGCTCAGCATTTCAAGGCTGGAATGCCTTCTGAATGGGTTATACCAGCACTCGATCCACTCAAACACCGCGGCTGCGAGTTCGGCTTTTGTTTGCCATTTCCTGGTGTCGAGGAGTTCAAGTTGCATCGAGCCCCAGAACGACTCCATCATGGCGTTGTCGTAGCAGTCGCCGACCGTGCCCATCGAACCGAGGAGCCCGGCGTCCCGGAGCCGCTTCCCGAACGTCCAGGAAGTGAACTGCGTCCCATGGTCTGAATGCAGGATCGTGGCGTCCTTTGCGGGCTTGCGGCGGGCTACTGCGGCGGCCATCGCATCGACCACGAGTTTGGTGCTCTGGCGGATGTCGATGGAATGGCCGATGATGCGACGGGAGAAGCAGTCCAGCACGGCCGCGCAGTACAGCTTCCCCTCCTCGGTCGGATGCTCGGTGATGTCGGTGACCCACAGCAGGTCGGGCGCTTGGACGTCGAAGGCCCGCTCGACCAGGTCCTCCTCGGTCGCCTCGTTGACCAGATTCCGGCGGCCCCTGCGCCGGTAGATCCCCTGGATCCCGGCCTCCCGCATGAGTCGTTCGACTCGTTTGCGGTTCACCTGCTCGCCCCGTCCGAGCGTCAGTTCGGCGTGCACCCGCGGCGAGCCGTAGCTTCGGCGTGATTCTTCATGAATCTCTTTGATGATTTTAACCAGCTCGGTGTTGCGTTGCTCGCGGATGGAGGCGGGTCGGCCGAGCCAGTCGGTGTAACCGGACCGGGAGACTCCTAACACTCGGCAGGCCACCGCGACGGGAATGTCGTTCTCGGCGAGCTCACGGACCAGCGAGTACCTTATTTTGGGAGCACGTTCTCGCGAGCGAAGTAGGCCGCCGCACGCTTGAGGATCTCGTTCTCCAACTCCAGTTGCCGCGCCTTTCGGCGCAGCTCGACGAGCTCTTTCTGCTCGCCGGCGCTCAGGCCGTCGATGTGGCCTTCGTCGATGGCTGCCTGGCGGATCCAGTTGCTTAGGCACGACTGACTGATGCCCAGGCTCTTGGCCAGCGCGGTGACCGACTTGTCGCCGGTGCGGGCCAGCTCGACGGCGCGGCGCCGGAACTCCGGCGGGTGAGGTGGTGGCACGAGACACTTCCTTCCCAAGTTGATCAAGCTCAACTCAGATCGGGTGTCCGTGGAACCGGGGGAAGCTCATGATTGAGTCCCGCCGCCTTGCGGAGACGTCGAACTTCGGCACCGAAGCTCTGGAACTCAGGCTTGATCTTCTGCATCGACCCGCCACCTCCGACCAGTGGTACCTGGAGCGGCACCAGTAGTGAGCGTTTGGAAACTGCTCGCCCACTGCCCCGAAATCGTACGCCGTCCTGTGGCTCCATGGTGGTCGTTCGATAACACAGGGTGATTGCGGCGGATGCTTCCGATTTAGCCGGTTGGTTCCTGTTCGCGATCAGCCCCGTCCAGGCTGGAGGGGTTCACCGATGCCTGCGGTCACGTTCGCGCCGGAGGTGGCGCCGCTTGTGCTCGATCCGTCCGACGAGGCGCCCGCGAAGGCGCGCCGGTACCTCGCCGACCGGTTCCGGGAGCTCGGGCACGCCGACGACTACATCGGCCGGCTCGTGGTCACCGAGCTGGTCACCAACAGCTACAAGCACGTGGGGACCGGGCACATCATCGTGCGGATCTTCCCGGACGCCCGCGAGCCCTTCACCGTCATCGAGGTCTGGGACGAGAGCAACGCGCTCCCCCGCGTCCAGCGCGAGAACGACGACGCCGAGAGCGGGCGCGGCCTGCTGCTGATGGAGCAGCTCGTCCACGACTGGGGCGTCCGGCCGCTCAACGAGGAAGGGAAGATCACATGGGCTCGCTGCGCCCGCTGAACGTCCGCCGACTGCGATGGCGGACCCGGCTGGGGAGAGCTGCCGTGATCCGCGACCTCGACCTGCTCGCCGTCGCCGTCCAGGCCAAGGGCTACCGCTGCGTGAAGCTCTACCAGGCCGGCGAGTTCCCCACCCGTCCACCACTGCTCTGGATCTTCGCGTTCAGCCCCGGTGACCACGTTCGCGTGGCGGTCGGCGTGCACGCCACGCCAGGAGGCGGCTGGGCCTACTACGAGGCCGGACGCGGGCGACGCGGCTACCTCTGCCCCTGTGGTGACAGCAAGCAGGCCGCCGACCACATTGATGCGCTCCTCCGGCACCGCATGTTCCCCTCCACCTGGTAGTCCGCCGGAGCTGCGAGTGTGGGGCGCGTTAGCCGTTCTTGAGCACCATGGGGTCTACGTAGCCTCCGCTGTGGGCGACGCCCCAGATGGTGGATGTTCCGGGTACCGCGGTGATGTAGCTCATCACCTTCCCGGACGGGATCGTGGCGGGATGCCATGTCCCGCCGCTGTAGCGGTAGGGCACGCGCGCGCCGGTGAAGGGCGTCACCCACGGGTCGCCGTTGCCGTCGACGGCCAGGTCCCTCCCGGCGGTGAACTCTCTGGGAAGGGGGATGACGGTCCAGTCCGTGCCGTTCCAGTGCGCGAGGTCGCGGCGCGCGAGGGCCCAGACGTCGTTCGGCCCGACCGGGGCCACCCTGAGGAATGTGGAGCTGATGCTGGCCGGGATCGGGGGCGGCGTGACGGCCGTCCAGGTCGATCCGTCGAAGTGGGCCATCGTGGGCACGACCTCCGGGCCGGGGCCGACGAAGCGGCTCCCGACGGCCCACGCGTCCGTCGCCGTCAGGGCCTGCAGGTCATTGAGGGTGTTCAACGGGAAGTCGTAACCGGTCCAGGTCGAGCCGGTGCGCCTGTGCACCCAATGACCCGACTCGTCAACGCCGAAGTGCGAGAGCCACGTGCCCGCCGGGCCGGTGTGGATGGTGTTGAGAGCGCCTCGGTTGGGCTTCTCCACCTTCCGGAAGGCGGTGCCGTCGAAACGGGCGAGGTAGTCCGTCTGCTCGGGTATCCGCGTGCCGGCGATCCACGTCTCACCGCCCCAGGCCGTGACGGTGTCCATCGGCCCCTGGCCCGTCCACCCCTTGAGCGGGTACTCCTTCCACGATGACCCGTTCCACCGCCGCACCACGGGATTGCCGGGGCTGAAGAGGGTACAACCGGAGCCCAGACTGACGCAGTAGGCCCCCTGGGCCCCGGCGATCCAGACGTCGCCCGCGTCGTCGGCGTCCAGGTCCCTCAACTCGGCGTCGGGCCAGAAGAACGGCAGGGGCACCGATGTGAAGGTGTCCCCGTCCGCGTGCGCCGCCGGCGTGAAGAGCAGGGCCATGGCCACGGCGACGGCACCCGCGAGTGATCGTTTCATGCCCGCACTATGAAGCATCCCCGGAGATATGACCAGTGTTCACTGGCAAGTTTCCCGGTGGCGGCCGCATGCGGCCGCCGGGACGGCGCTCCGCGACGTCTGCGCCGCGGGCCGGAAAAGGCGGGCGCCCCCGCCGAGGTGCGCTCGGCGGGGGCGCCCTGCCAGCCGGTCGGCGCCGGGATCGGTGCGGGGTTCGCGCCGGCCGGCCGGGGCCTGAGGGGTTCAGAAGG
>JAJYTD010000053.1 GCA_021793235.1 Actinomycetes bacterium
GTGAGACCGCCACTGTTCGAACAGGCCCGCGGGCTCCTCGTCGGTGGTGGCCGGCGCCGACCCGGTCCAGTTGCCGCACTGGCAGGTGAGCGTCACAGTGTCGCCGTCGACGCCCGCGACGGCCTCGTGAGCGTAGGAGGCGGGGTGGCCGTCGTCGACGGTGTAGCAGCCCTCCCAGTCATCGAGCCATCCAGGGATCGGGTGGGTAAAGTTAGTCATGGGCGGAACCTCGAATTCCGTCAAGGCCCCGGCCTGGTGTTACTGCACCTGTCGGGGCCGCTCTGTTTCCCGGCCAAATCGACCGGTCACATAAGCTTTACACCGCTCCTACGGGTCTGTCAATATGTAACCTATGGCAATCGCAGGAATCTACGTCAGAATCTCCCAGGACCGAGCCGGGGCCGGCCTCGGCGTCGCCCGCCAAGAGGAGGACTGCCGCGCTCTCTGCCAGCGGAAAGGATGGGACGTCGCCGAGATCTACGTCGACAACGACACCTCGGCGTACTCCGGCGCGCCCCGTAAGAACTGGGAACGCCTCATTGCCGACGCCGAGGCCGGCACCGTCGACGCTGTCGCGTGCTGGCACGTCGACCGGCTCACCCGCACCCCCCGCGAGCTGGAAGACGTGATCGACCTCGCCGACCGTCTCGGCCTCCAACTCGCCACGGTCACTGGCGATATCGACCTAGCCACCCCAACCGGCCGCATGGTCGCGAGGATGCTCGGCGCCGCCGCCCGCCACGAATCAGAGCACAAGGCCGAACGGCAACGCCGCGAACACCAGCAACGCGCCGAGGCAGGGAAGTTCGCCGGCGGCGGACACCGCCCCTTCGGCTACAACCGGATCTACGACACCACCGACCCCGACCGACCCCGCCGCATCGTCCGAGACGAGATCAACGAAGACGAGGCCGCCGTCGTACGAGAGGCCGCCGCCCGCGCCCTTGCCGGCGAGTCCATGTCGTCTATCTGCCGCGACCTCAAGGCGCGGGACGTGAAAACCACCGCCGGAAACCACTTCATCCCCCACACGCTCAAGCTCCTATTGTGCTCGGCCAGGATCTCAGGACGCCGCGAGTACAAGCCGCGAGAATCGTACGAGGGGAAGACGCGCCCCATGCTCGGCGAGATCGTCGCCACCGCCGTATGGCCTGCCATCATCACCCCCGAGGATTCAGACGCACTCAGGGCTGCACTCACGCGACCAGGGCGGCGGAAGCACGCCGGGCCCACGGGAAGGAAATACATGCTCTCTGGCCTCCTGGAATGCGGGAAGTGTGGGCATCGGATGTCCAACCGGCCCCGCAGTGGCACGCCCCGGTACGTGTGCCCGAACATGCCTGGCAGGGCTAACTGTGGAGGCATCGCCACCAACGGCGCCAGAACGGACGAGCTCATCCGCGACATGGTGTTGACGGCCCTCGCCTCCCCCGAGCTCGTCGAGCGGCTACAGCAGCGCACAGCTCCTGACGACGGGCTCGCCGAACGCATCCGGGCCGCTGAGGACCGGGCCGATGAGCTCGCCGCGGATTGGGCCGCAGGAGAGATCACCCGCTCAGAGTGGCGCACCGCGAAAGACGTACTCGACCGGCAGCTGGAACGAGACCGTGAGACGCTCGCGCGCTCGACGCAGACCAGGGCCCTACAGGGGTTCATCGGCGCCACACCCGAGCGGATGCGGCGCCGATGGGACGACATGGGGAACGGGCAGCGGGCGGCCGTCGTCGCGGCCGTCGTCGAGAAGATCATCGTTCACCCTGCGGACCCTCGGCGCCGATGGGACCCCGACCGTTTCGAGATCATCTGGCGCGCTTAGTCGTCGAGGTGCACGAGCTCAACCGGAAGCCGCGGCGGTTTAAGCCCGTGCCCTCGGATCTCCCGACGCGTGACCTGAATTTGCTGCTCATAGAACCCGCGCAGGCGATCACTCCACGTGGACTGTGACTCTTCGGAAATATCTTCAAGCTCGGGAATCATCGGAGGACGCCCACCAATACCCCCCGCCATCAGCTTGACCAGCATCGACGCCCGGCCCCATTCAGCCACCTGTTGCTCATGCCGACGGAACAGCCACACCGGAGCAGCCGACGTCCCCCACGACGTCGTGTGCCATTCACGCCCACTTGACGCGGCCTCGAAGTCGGCACGTTCGGCATCCTCCATCCAGGCCGGTCGAGCCTCCCCCGTGAACCACTTCGCGGCCTCCCACGGGGTCGCAGCCTTCCCCGGCAACACCTCGATCTCGGTATCGTCCCCGATCGGGAACATCAGCAGCACCGCCGGCACACGGAGAGCGTGAGACAGGATGAACAGTTCCTCACGGGTCACCTCGCGCGCCTTGCGTTTCGCCTGAGGATCTTGACCTCGTTCGATGTTCCCCAGAGCCGCTGCGGTGAGCTGCGGAGCGCCCAGTTCTGCGCATCGTTCCGCGAGTTCGCGGACGCTCAGCTGATGCGTCTTCCGGTAGTGGCGGACACGGGCGGCTAGAACTTCTCCAACTGTTTGGGTCATGCGGACAGAGTACCGGGCGAGTAGACGGAGTTCCACTCAGTCGTGTATGGTCGCCTCAACTAGTTGCGTCTTTAGGACGCAATAACAGTCTAAATCTGTGGAGGTATCCACGATGAACCGCCCGCTAGCCGTACCCGACGAAGTCGCCAACTTCTTGCGGGTCCCGAAGTCGACGCTCACCTACTGGAGAGTCAAGGGCAAGGGGCCGAAGTTCGCTAGGTACGGGAAACACGTCCGATACGACTGGGAAGACGTTCACGACTGGTTGAAGCGCCAGGCCACCACCGAGGAGGCGGCCTAATGCCCAACCGGGCCAGCACCAACCGTGAACTGACCATCAAGGAACGCGTCACCGCCTCCCGAGCCGCCCAAGGACTCCCCCCGGTCGTCACCGACCCCGCCGCCATCGAACGCGTCGCGGCGATCCTCCTCGCTGCGGAAACCGCCAACATCAACCGCGCCAACCAAAGGAGCGCAGCATGATCCAGACACGAGAAAGCCGCCCCAGTGCTGCGAACACTGGAGCGGCAGAAAACAAGGGTGGCAAACCCAGCCCCAGCATAACCGCCGCCCGGCGCACACTCAAGCAGGCTCGCCGTGCCCTCGGCGCGGCCCTCGCGCAAGGTGAACCCCACCCTGACCTCGTCGCCGCCGCCGAGCTCGTCACCGAAGCCGGAGGTACGAAGTGAAAATCACCGGCTACGACCTCATCAAGGTCACCAAAGACCACCATGGCCACGTCCACGTCCACGGAGCCACCGACCACGGCGGGACCGCGTTCATCCTCCTAGACGTCGAATACCGCCACCTCACCTTCGAGGTCCTGCATCTGATCTGGCGTGCCGCATGGGCCGCCGGACACGTCGCGATCATCGGTCTCGCCGACGCCCAACACGAGGTCTCCAGATACCTCGCCGAGCGGGCCGGCCAGCTCACGGACACCGGCCCGACCGACGCCGACGACGCGGCCGCCGAAGCCGAGGCATACGGCGAGATCCTCGCCGACATCGCCCGCTTCCGAGAGGAGACCGGCCAGTGAGCACCGAGCAGAACAGGGGGGTTGCCATTTCTGGCCAGTTTCTCGCCGACGTCCGCACCGCCTATCTGAAGTGGTTCGGCAAGGGCTATGACCTGCAAGTCCTCGAAGCCGTTCTAGCGGCCGCGGCCGCCGAACAGCTCGGCGGAGATCCGCCCTGGCTGCTGGTCGTCGGTGGCTCCGGCGCGGCCAAGACTGAAACCATCATGCCGTTGCAGGGCATCAACGATGACCGGGCCATCGTGACGTCCACGATCACCGGCGAGGCCGCACTGCTGTCCGGCACACCCGAGAGCGAACGCACCAAAGGCGCCACCGGTGGCCTGCTACGGAAGATGGGGGACGGCGGCATCCTGGTCATCAAGGATGTGACCTCGATCTTGTCCATGAGTCGCGACGCCCGCGCCTCGGTCCTCGCTGCGCTTCGCGAGATCTACGACGGCCGGTGGGAACGCGAGATCGGCGCCGAAGGCGGTAAGACGCTTTCATGGAAGGGCCGCATCGTGGTCATCGGCGGTGTCACCACCGCGTGGGACTCGGCGCACTCGGTTATCTCCATGATGGGTGACCGGTTCGTGTTGGTGCGGTTCAACTCCAAGGAAAATCGTCGCGAGGCCGGGCGGCAGGCGCTGCGCAACGTCGGCAAGGAGGAGAAGATGCGCGCCGAGCTCAAGGCCGCTGTTGAGCGCCTGCTCGACCAGGCCAAGGACGCCGAAGTGGAGCTGACTGACGATGACTCAGATCGAATCCTCGACCTCGCGAACCTGGTCACGCTCGCTCGGACCGCAGTAGAGCGGGACTTCTCCGGCAACGTGGTCCAGGCCCACGATCCCGAATCGCCGACCCGGTTCACCAAGCAGCTCGCGCAAATCTTCCGAGGCGGTCTGGCCATCGGCATGACCCATGACGACGCGATGGACACCGCGTGCAGGTGCGCAGGTGACACCATGCCGCCGTTGCGCCTCCAGATCCTCGCCGACGTCGCCAAGCACCCGAAGACGGCCACCAAGGACGTCACCAAGCGCACCCAGGTTCCCCGTAAGACCACCGACCGGGCCTTGCAGGAGCTACACCTTCTCGGCCTGCTCAAAATCGACTACGAAGAATACGGAGAGGGCAAGGAGCGCTGGTTGTACTCCATTGCTGAACCGGACGACGTCGAGGTCATCCGAAAACTGGTCAGAACTCCCACTGCTACCTGCATTGTCTGCGGTGACTCGATGCAGGTCTATATGGACGACCAGACCATGCACCCGAACTGCGAGCCGTCGTAACCGCCGATCCCCCGGCGGACCCGACCACACCAACGAAAGGACCACACCATGAACAACCCCACCGACACCGTCGCAACAATCCTCACCCTCCACACCAACCACGACCCCAACCACATCCACGACCTCGCCAACACCATCACCAACGCCATCCGCCCCACCATCGCAGCCGACGCCCTCGAATACGCCACCAACGAAATCCAGCAATACACCAACATCACCGACGCCATCGCCTGGATGCGAGGAGCCGCCCAAGGCTGCCGAAACACCACCGAAGAGAACGCCTAAACAAAGGAAGGCCCCGTGCGGACACACGGGGCCAACCAACACAGGGAGGGTCCAACAACCCCACCGTAACCACCCAGGGCGCCGGGCACACCCCCGGCGCCCTCCCCCATACCCAAACCATCCACCAACACCAGCAGCAACACCACAGAAACGCCCCTAAGCGCCTAGAAACACCACGCCCACAGGGAAACACCCCGAATCCCCTACGGGAGCTTCCACAAGGCCACAGCACCCCTCCAGGCCAGACACACCAGACCTCGCCACCATCGGCCCCCACCGAGGCCCGGACACCCGCCACCCACAGCCGAACATGCGACCACGAACAACCAACGCCACCAACACAACTCCACACACGACCCGGCACCGAACACCCCAGCGCCACCACACACAGAAGCACCAACAACCGCGACAACAACGACAACGAACCGCAGCAGAAACACCACCGAACCGCTCGACAGCAACACAACCCGAGAGTCACACCAGGAACACCAAGCCCACACAGCAGGCGCAATCCGACGCCAGGCCGCGAACCAACCGCAACACACCCCCACCACACAGTTGAAACGGACATACAGGGGGTATGCCCCATACCCCCACAAAAGGGGGACCGCGGGGGAGGGCTCTCTTTGGCCGTACGGGTCCAGAGATTTCGAATTACTCTCCGTAATCGCCACATGGGCCCTCTGTAGGGGGCTTTTTTGTGGCGTTTTCGGGATTTCACCGACCGTTGAATTCTGTCGTACCCTCACGTGACCATAGAGGTGAAGCCGCTGGTAGTCGGCGGTTTCGACACGAGGGAGGCGTCATGGCCACGAAGAAAACCACGGGGAATCCGGAGCTTGAGGCGGCGTGGGGGGTCGAGCCGCACTTGGAGAACATCCGGGCGGCTCGCGCTCATATCCGGGACTACCGAGAGTCGAGGGAGGAGCCGGCGGGGGTCGGCGCGGTGTCGTCGGCGGTCGTCGATGGCCTGCTTGCAGGCGAGCCGGTCCCGAAGGACCTGTCTAAGCGGATTCGAGCCGCGGTCGAGGCGGAGGAGACATACCAGCGTGAGACGGCGTTGCTGCTGAATGTGGCACGGGCGGTCGAGTCGTCGGAGGCTCGGGTGCGGGCTCGCGCGGCACATGCGGGCCTGGCTCGGCTGCATGAGCGGGTGGTCGAGATCGTCGATGGGGCCCGTGAGGTGCGGTCGGTCCTCGGCGGGGTCGAGTCGGGGGATGCTGCGATGGAGGCGGGCCGGAAGGAAACGGAGGCGTGGCGCGAGCTGGTGGGCTTGGCTGGCCAGTATCGGCAGGTGCGGGAAGCGCAACGGGTACTGGTGGCCGCTGCTACGGGCGGGCGGCGGATTCATGGCGGTTTCGGTGAGACGCTGTCGACGGTCGGGGAGTTCCGCGACTATGAGGGGTTGTGGCCGCGTCGGGTACGCGAGCAGGAGGTCACGTTCAGCGTTCGCCGGGGGGAGCGTTGGGTGTCGCCGCCGCCGTGGCCGCATCGTGAGGATGGGGCGCCGACTCGGGAGCCGGCGTTTCTGTTGTGGGCGGCGGGTCAGGATGAGAACCCGTTGTGGGTGCCCTCGGTCGAGGAGTTGGTGAATGCCCGGGGGGTGAAGGACACCGGCCGCCCGGCCCCGAAAGCTGATGCGGAGCGGCAAGAGTGGGAGGAGCGGATGGATAAGACGGTGCGGGCGACGAGTGAGGCGTTGGCGGGGCGCGGCCGTCGTCAGGAGGCGATCCCGGGTGAGGATCGTATTAGGGCTCGGCACGAGCGGGTGCGGGCGGGGTTCGGGCCTGGAGTTGGCGATGACTTGAGCAGGTGAGGGTTTTTGCCCCTTGGTTGGGTATGGGTAACCCGCTGAAAGTCGCTTAGAACGGCTCTCAGCGGGTTGTGTTTATGCTGGTCAGGGGCTTATCGGGTGCCGTTGTGGTGTTCGCGGCGGATGTACTCGTATGCGCGGCGTCCGAGGCGGACGCGGTGGCCTTCGCCGCGGCAGCGTCGGCAGTAGGTCCCGCCTCGGATGCCGTCGCCGATGCACCAGAGGCACTTGCCGTAGGGGAAGGCCCAGCACCGGAGGGCGTAGGCGATGATGAGGCTGGTAGCAGTAAAGATGAGGGTCATGATGGCTCCATTCGAGGCTGATAGGGGCGTTGGGGACCAACTTGCGTTACCGGCAATCATGTTGGGCCCCAACGGTTTTGGGTGCTATCGGGCTTACTACCGGGAGCAGTAGGCCCGCTACTGCTATCGGCCGTCGCGTGCCCGGTCGAGATCGGCCCGTGCGATGCCTCGCCGGTTGGTCTGCTTGCCGTCGATGCGGCGCGAGACGCCTTTGGAGGCGATCCCGTAGGGCTTGACGGCGCCCGTCAACTGTTCGGTCTTGTCCTCGTCGGCCAGAGCCGCCCACGGTCCGTACGCCTCGGGTCGGAGGGCCGCGAGGCGGTCGACCAGTTCGGCGTTCCACACGTTCGCCTCGTCCGTGGGCCAGACGGCCGCGAGGTCGTCGAGGAGGTCGTGGCGGGGCCCCTCGTCGACGGTCTCGCCGGCGGCGTGTCCGGTGAGGGTGCCGCGGGCGATGCGCAGGGCCCGCGCCCGTTCGGCGATCGCCTCGCCGGTGGGCCCGTCGATGTAGGAGCCTTTGACGATCTGTGGGTCGGCGTCGCCGACGAGGTAGAACACGCCCACATCGCGGCGGGTGAACATCGTGGCGCGGATGCCTTGCTTGTGGGCCGACGTCCCGAGGATCATGTCGTTTTCGACGTGGCCCATGACCTTCAGGCACGCGCGGGTGCCGACGTTCGCCGACACGCCGGTGGGCAACGAGTCTTTGTCGGGGCGTTGGGTGGCGAGGATGAGGATCACGCCCAGGGCGCGGCCTAGCTTGATGACCTTGACCGCGTTCTCGCCGGCGGCCTTGCCGTATTCGGGGTGACTGAAGAGTTCCTGGCATTCGTCGATGACGACGACCAGCGGGTGCAAGCCGAGGTCTTGGCGGTCGGCCAGGGGCGGGGTGATCTTGTTTTCCGGTGCCAGGTCCCGCGGGAGGCCCTTGATGGTCTTGGCGCGTTGCTGGAGTTCGCCTCGCAGGTCGGCCAGCATGCGGGCGGCCGTCTCGATCGAGTCGTCGTCGGCGCCCGAGGTGTACCGGGTGGCGTATTGCTCGGCGAAGGCGAGGTCACCGGTGCCTTTGAGTTCGGCGGTCCAGACCTCGGATCGCTCGTCGAGGCCGGCGGCGAGCAGCGGGAGCTTGACCAGGAATGTCTTGCCCATGCCGGGGATGGAGCCGACCAGCCAGTTGGTTTCGATGAGGCCGGCGGTCACGGGGCGGCCGCGGGGGTCGACGCCGACCGGGAACGGTTCGAACAGGTCCACGGTGCCTGAGCGGGCGAGCGGCCAGGCCACGGCTCCGGTCTCGGCGAGGTCTTTGTCTCCCACCCAGAGGATGAGGCGACCGGGGTGTGCTTCGGGGACGCCTTCGGGCCACACGCAGCCCAGGGGGCGGGCCAGGCCCGAGGCGAGGCGGTCGCGGCGGTCGACGACGTCGGCGGCGGTCACTCCGGCGGGCAGGTCGATCACGGCCCGCCATCCGTCGCCGTCGCGGGCGATGGGGTCGCAGAACCGGATGCCGTCGTTGCGGATGGCGGCGATGCCGATCGATTCGAGGGCCCGCTCGACTTCACGGGAGGTGAGCGGCCGCAGTTCGTGTTTCACCACGGCGCGGGTGGCCAGGGGGACATCGGCAGGGCGCCCGGCGGCCCCGGCGGCGGCGAGGAGGCCGGCCCCGACGATCCCGGCCGCGGCAGGGGAGGCCAGGGCCAGGGCGAAGCTACCGCCGACGGCCCCGGCGAGGCCGGCGGCGCACACCAGGCCCCGCCACCGGACATGGCGGTCTCGGAGTCGTACGAGGGAGGCGTAGGCCTGCCAGTCGCCCCCGGCCACGGCGTCGGCCCGGGCGGGGCGGCCTTCGGCATCGGAGGCCCACCGCCATATGCCACCGATCGCTCGGAGGGCACCGACCGGCGCCCAGGCGAGCAGCCGGGCCCCGTACAGGGGGAGGCGCACGGCATGGTAGGCGCACCGGTAGGCGGCCAGTTTCCCGGCGCGGGTGACCTCGTCGAGCAGGCTCGATCTGGACCGTGCCCAGGGCGGGAGGATCGGGCGGCGGTCGGTGGTTTTGGGTGCGTCCCATCCTCGGAGGGTCGCCTCGTCGTCGACGGGGACGGTGGTGGCGTCGGCCCGGCCGTCGGCCGGTGGAGGGATTGTCTCGACATGCGCGAGTTCGGCCGCCCCGCGTTTCCAGTCGTAATCATCTAGGCTCATCAGTGCTTCCTTACGAGGTAGTGGGGGCCGCCCGCCATGTGAGTTGGTGCGGGCGGCCCCGTGGTGTGTGGTCTTAGACGGACGCGGTCGGTGAGAGCTCGAAGCGGAGCAGGTCGACGTGGGCGCCGAAGATGCGGCCGCCGGCCTCGGCGACGGCAGCGGCCAGCTCGGCATAGGTGCCAGCGGGGAGCCATTCGGCGCGGGCGGCGTCGTCGCGGCCGTCGACGGCCGGGGGCGTGTCGGTGTGCAGGACTGCGACGGAGGGGACGGTGACCACCCAGGCGCCGCGTCCGGCCCGCGGGTCGGGGACGTACCGGCGCGGCCGCGACACGAACAGAGCCGGGGAGAGGTCCAGGCCGGTTTCCTCAGCCAGTTCGCGCCCGGCAGCGGCCTCGTGGGTCTCGCCGGGGTCGAGCATCCCGCCGGGCAGCGCCCACCCGTGCCCGTCGGCGCGTTCGACCATGAGGACCCGGCGTGCCCCGGCCTGGTCGATGGCGGTCACGATGGCGTCGGCGGCGACGGCTTCGCCCCAGTGCCACAGGTCCCCGCGTCCGGCCGGGAGGTCTGGCTCGCGCGGGTTGACGGGGAGGCCGGCCTCGTCGAGCTTGAACGGGATGAGCGCGCGGGCCTGCCTCTGGGCCCAGTCGATCGTGTGCGGGTCGGTGGTGTCGGGGCCGTCCTGAACGGTGGTGTTGTACATGGTGTGTCCTCTCGTAATCTGGCTTGGCATCGTCAGCGGCAGGGGAGCCACCCCGTACCGGACGCACCGGCCCCGAAGGGCCGGGCGTTTCGCCTAGCGGCGGAACTTGATCGGGCCGCGCCGGCGCTCGATGTCGGCGGCGACCTCGGCGTCAGACTTGCCCTCGTAACGGGGCTGGTCGTCGGCCTTCAACGGCTTGCGGGTCGTCCGTTCGTTCACGGGCCGCCCATTGCCTTTGCCGTTGTCTTTGCTGCGGAACATGGGTTTCTCCTTCGGTGTTCGGCTTGGCATCGTCAGCGGGTCGGGAGCCACCCGAGCCCGGACCGGCCCGCCCCCGTAGAGCGGGCCGGTTTCGCCTCTACAGGGCCGCAGTCAGGACCGCGGTCACCAGCAGCCAGCCCTTGTGCCAGGACTGATCGAGGCGGTACGGCGCCTGCGGATCGACGTCGACCCATTCGCCGTGCCCGGTGATGCGCGCCAGCCACAGCAGCGGCCGTCGCCGATCGGCGACGTAGTGGGAGAGACCGTTCACGGCCGCCCCAACGGCGAGTCCGACCGGCGAGAGATCGTCGAGGACTCCCAGGACCGCCGCGACGGCGACGACCGCGGCCGTGCAGGTGACCAGGTACGTGGTGACGTGCCAGGCGCACCAGGCCGCACCAGCGAGCCCGGGGGCCGCTTTACGGCATGCCGCGGTGTGGGACTGCACCCAGTGGTCGGCGACGGCGTGAGCGGCGTAGAGCGTGGCCGCGACGACGGCGAACATAGTTGCTGTGTCGGTCATCAGTTCTCTCCTTCGGCTTTCACCAGGTGTGCGAGCGTCGCGCCCATCCCGACGACGGCGACCGGCAGGCACGCCACCGCGGCAGTGATCCACCACGGCGCCGAGGAGACCCCGGCAGCGGCGAGGAGGTGATAGGCGACCTGCCCCGCGGCGCCGACGATGAGGGAGGCGACCGCCGAGCGGCGCGCCATCACCAGCGCCCGGCCGGTCACCCGGCCCGACAGCCACACGTACAGCGCATAGGCGGCGTACACCTCCATGCCGATCGGCAACGTGATGGCGGAGTTGATGGTGAAGTCGTCGACGATGCCCGGCAGGGGCTGCACCTCGCCGAAGCCGGCCAGCTCGCCGAGACCGACCCATCCGGACCAGATGGCGACCGCGGCGGGCAACAGGAGGAGCCACACCGGCCAGGCCGCTACCGGGCGGCGCGGGGCGGCGGGGGCCTCGTCTGCCGTTTCGGCAGAAGCCACCGGGGTCTCGTCTGCCGTTTCGGCAACCGCGGGAGCCGCTGAGACGGTCTCTGCCGTTTCGGCATTCGGTGGGGTGACCGGAGGTAGGGACATCGCCGGCAGGACCGGAGAGGGCAGCACAGGCGACGGCTCAGAACGGGCCGCTTCCTTGGCCTCGGCGATCCGGTCCCGGCCCCACCGCTCCTTGCGGCCGAACCGCTCAGCCAGGGCCGCACCGGTGATCGGGTCGCCAGCGGCCAGCGACGCCCGGTAGATCTCGCGCGCCTCAGCTTGGGCACGCTGCGCTTCGGTCATCGTGACAGTGCTCATCAGACCGAACCACCCTCGGCGGGACGGCCAGCGGTAGCGTCCTCGTAGCCCTTGCGGTAAGAGATCCGCATCATGCGGGCGGCGTAATCAGGGAGGTCGGCGACCAGGCGTGCGTTCTCGGCGGCCAGTTCTTTGTTCTCGACTTTCAAGGCCAGGAACCGCCGCATACCGAGACGGGCCGCGTCCGTGGCCTGTTTGCGCTCGGCGGCCAGCTCGGCGCGGAGCTGTTCGACCTCGTCGCACAGCGCGGTCACGGTGGAGCCGTCGACCGGTGAGCCTGCACGGATCGCGTCGATGTCGGGAATCTGGCCAGAAATGGCAGACCCCCCGGTCTCGGCGTCCTCGGCCTTCCATCGGCCGGTGGCCTTGTAGACGTGGGTCTCCCACGCGCCGAACAGGCCCGCGGGCTCCTCGTCGGTGTCGGCCGGCGCCGACCCGGTCCAGTCGCCGCACTGGCAGGTGAGCGTCACAGTGTCGCCGTCGACGCCCGCGACGGCCTCGTGAGCGTAGGAGGCGGGGTGGCCGTCGTCGACGGTGTAGCAGCCCTCCCAGTCATCGAGCCATCCAGGGATCGGGTGGGTAAAGTTAGTCATGGGCGGAACCTCGAATTCCGTCAAGGCCCCGGCCTGGTGTTACTGCACCTGTCGGGGCCGCTCTGTTTCCCGGCCAAATCGACCGGTCACATAAGCTTTACACCGCTCCTACGGGTCTGTCAATATGTAACCTATGGCAATCGCAGGAATCTACGTCAGAATCTCCCAGGACCGAGCCGGGGCCGGCCTCGGCGTCGCCCGCCAAGAGGAGGACTGCCGCGCTCTCTGCCAGCGGAAAGGATGGGACGTCGCCGAGATCTACGTCGACAACGACACCTCGGCGTACTCCGGCGCGCCCCGTAAGAACTGGGAACGCCTCATTGCCGACGCCGAGGCCGGCACCGTCGACGCTGTCGCGTGCTGGCACGTCGACCGGCTCACCCGCACCCCCCGCGAGCTGGAAGACGTGATCGACCTCGCCGACCGTCTCGGCCTCCAACTCGCCACGGTCACTGGCGATATCGACCTAGCCACCCCAACCGGCCGCATGGTCGCGAGGATGCTCGGCGCCGCCGCCCGCCACGAATCAGAGCACAAGGCCGAACGGCAACGCCGCGAACACCAGCAACGCGCCGAGGCAGGGAAGTTCGCCGGCGGCGGACACCGCCCCTTCGGCTACAACCGGATCTACGACACCACCGACCCCGACCGACCCCGCCGCATCGTCCGAGACGAGATCAACGAAGACGAGGCCGCCGTCGTACGAGAGGCCGCCGCCCGCGCCCTTGCCGGCGAGTCCATGTCGTCTATCTGCCGCGACCTCAAGGCGCGGGACGTGAAAACCACCGCCGGAAACCACTTCATCCCCCACACGCTCAAGCTCCTATTGTGCTCGGCCAGGATCTCAGGACGCCGCGAGTACAAGCCGCGAGAATCGTACGAGGGGAAGACGCGCCCCATGCTCGGCGAGATCGTCGCCACCGCCGTATGGCCTGCCATCATCACCCCCGAGGATTCAGACGCACTCAGGGCTGCACTCACGCGACCAGGGCGGCGGAAGCACGCCGGGCCCACGGGAAGGAAATACATGCTCTCTGGCCTCCTGGAATGCGGGAAGTGTGGGCATCGGATGTCCAACCGGCCCCGCAGTGGCACGCCCCGGTACGTGTGCCCGAACATGCCTGGCAGGGCTAACTGTGGAGGCATCGCCACCAACGGCGCCAGAACGGACGAGCTCATCCGCGACATGGTGTTGACGGCCCTCGCCTCCCCCGAGCTCGTCGAGCGGCTACAGCAGCGCACAGCTCCTGACGACGGGCTCGCCGAACGCATCCGGGCCGCTGAGGACCGGGCCGATGAGCTCGCCGCGGATTGGGCCGCAGGAGAGATCACCCGCTCAGAGTGGCGCACCGCGAAAGACGTACTCGACCGGCAGCTGGAACGAGACCGTGAGACGCTCGCGCGCTCGACGCAGACCAGGGCCCTACAGGGGTTCATCGGCGCCACACCCGAGCGGATGCGGCGCCGATGGGACGACATGGGGAACGGGCAGCGGGCGGCCGTCGTCGCGGCCGTCGTCGAGAAGATCATCGTTCACCCTGCGGACCCTCGGCGCCGATGGGACCCCGACCGTTTCGAGATCATCTGGCGCGCTTAGTCGTCGAGGTGCACGAGCTCAACCGGAAGCCGCGGCGGTTTAAGCCCGTGCCCTCGGATCTCCCGACGCGTGACCTGAATTTGCTGCTCATAGAACCCGCGCAGGCGATCACTCCACGTGGACTGTGACTCTTCGGAAATATCTTCAAGCTCGGGAATCATCGGAGGACGCCCACCAATACCCCCCGCCATCAGCTTGACCAGCATCGACGCCCGGCCCCATTCAGCCACCTGTTGCTCATGCCGACGGAACAGCCACACCGGAGCAGCCGACGTCCCCCACGACGTCGTGTGCCATTCACGCCCACTTGACGCGGCCTCGAAGTCGGCACGTTCGGCATCCTCCATCCAGGCCGGTCGAGCCTCCCCCGTGAACCACTTCGCGGCCTCCCACGGGGTCGCAGCCTTCCCCGGCAACACCTCGATCTCGGTATCGTCCCCGATCGGGAACATCAGCAGCACCGCCGGCACACGGAGAGCGTGAGACAGGATGAACAGTTCCTCACGGGTCACCTCGCGCGCCTTGCGTTTCGCCTGAGGATCTTGACCTCGTTCGATGTTCCCCAGAGCCGCTGCGGTGAGCTGCGGAGCGCCCAGTTCTGCGCATCGTTCCGCGAGTTCGCGGACGCTCAGCTGATGCGTCTTCCGGTAGTGGCGGACACGGGCGGCTAGAACTTCTCCAACTGTTTGGGTCATGCGGACAGAGTACCGGGCGAGTAGACGGAGTTCCACTCAGTCGTGTATGGTCGCCTCAACTAGTTGCGTCTTTAGGACGCAATAACAGTCTAAATCTGTGGAGGTATCCACGATGAACCGCCCGCTAGCCGTACCCGACGAAGTCGCCAACTTCTTGCGGGTCCCGAAGTCGACGCTCACCTACTGGAGAGTCAAGGGCAAGGGGCCGAAGTTCGCTAGGTACGGGAAACACGTCCGATACGACTGGGAAGACGTTCACGACTGGTTGAAGCGCCAGGCCACCACCGAGGAGGCGGCCTAATGCCCAACCGGGCCAGCACCAACCGTGAACTGACCATCAAGGAACGCGTCACCGCCTCCCGAGCCGCCCAAGGACTCCCCCCGGTCGTCACCGACCCCGCCGCCATCGAACGCGTCGCGGCGATCCTCCTCGCTGCGGAAACCGCCAACATCAACCGCGCCAACCAAAGGAGCGCAGCATGATCCAGACACGAGAAAGCCGCCCCAGTGCTGCGAACACTGGAGCGGCAGAAAACAAGGGTGGCAAACCCAGCCCCAGCATAACCGCCGCCCGGCGCACACTCAAGCAGGCTCGCCGTGCCCTCGGCGCGGCCCTCGCGCAAGGTGAACCCCACCCTGACCTCGTCGCCGCCGCCGAGCTCGTCACCGAAGCCGGAGGTACGAAGTGAAAATCACCGGCTACGACCTCATCAAGGTCACCAAAGACCACCATGGCCACGTCCACGTCCACGGAGCCACCGACCACGGCGGGACCGCGTTCATCCTCCTAGACGTCGAATACCGCCACCTCACCTTCGAGGTCCTGCATCTGATCTGGCGTGCCGCATGGGCCGCCGGACACGTCGCGATCATCGGTCTCGCCGACGCCCAACACGAGGTCTCCAGATACCTCGCCGAGCGGGCCGGCCAGCTCACGGACACCGGCCCGACCGACGCCGACGACGCGGCCGCCGAAGCCGAGGCATACGGCGAGATCCTCGCCGACATCGCCCGCTTCCGAGAGGAGACCGGCCAGTGAGCACCGAGCAGAACAGGGGGGTTGCCATTTCTGGCCAGTTTCTCGCCGACGTCCGCACCGCCTATCTGAAGTGGTTCGGCAAGGGCTATGACCTGCAAGTCCTCGAAGCCGTTCTAGCGGCCGCGGCCGCCGAACAGCTCGGCGGAGATCCGCCCTGGCTGCTGGTCGTCGGTGGCTCCGGCGCGGCCAAGACTGAAACCATCATGCCGTTGCAGGGCATCAACGATGACCGGGCCATCGTGACGTCCACGATCACCGGCGAGGCCGCACTGCTGTCCGGCACACCCGAGAGCGAACGCACCAAAGGCGCCACCGGTGGCCTGCTACGGAAGATGGGGGACGGCGGCATCCTGGTCATCAAGGATGTGACCTCGATCTTGTCCATGAGTCGCGACGCCCGCGCCTCGGTCCTCGCTGCGCTTCGCGAGATCTACGACGGCCGGTGGGAACGCGAGATCGGCGCCGAAGGCGGTAAGACGCTTTCATGGAAGGGCCGCATCGTGGTCATCGGCGGTGTCACCACCGCGTGGGACTCGGCGCACTCGGTTATCTCCATGATGGGTGACCGGTTCGTGTTGGTGCGGTTCAACTCCAAGGAAAATCGTCGCGAGGCCGGGCGGCAGGCGCTGCGCAACGTCGGCAAGGAGGAGAAGATGCGCGCCGAGCTCAAGGCCGCTGTTGAGCGCCTGCTCGACCAGGCCAAGGACGCCGAAGTGGAGCTGACTGACGATGACTCAGATCGAATCCTCGACCTCGCGAACCTGGTCACGCTCGCTCGGACCGCAGTAGAGCGGGACTTCTCCGGCAACGTGGTCCAGGCCCACGATCCCGAATCGCCGACCCGGTTCACCAAGCAGCTCGCGCAAATCTTCCGAGGCGGTCTGGCCATCGGCATGACCCATGACGACGCGATGGACACCGCGTGCAGGTGCGCAGGTGACACCATGCCGCCGTTGCGCCTCCAGATCCTCGCCGACGTCGCCAAGCACCCGAAGACGGCCACCAAGGACGTCACCAAGCGCACCCAGGTTCCCCGTAAGACCACCGACCGGGCCTTGCAGGAGCTACACCTTCTCGGCCTGCTCAAAATCGACTACGAAGAATACGGAGAGGGCAAGGAGCGCTGGTTGTACTCCATTGCTGAACCGGACGACGTCGAGGTCATCCGAAAACTGGTCAGAACTCCCACTGCTACCTGCATTGTCTGCGGTGACTCGATGCAGGTCTATATGGACGACCAGACCATGCACCCGAACTGCGAGCCGTCGTAACCGCCGATCCCCCGGCGGACCCGACCACACCAACGAAAGGACCACACCATGAACAACCCCACCGACACCGTCGCAACAATCCTCACCCTCCACACCAACCACGACCCCAACCACATCCACGACCTCGCCAACACCATCACCAACGCCATCCGCCCCACCATCGCAGCCGACGCCCTCGAATACGCCACCAACGAAATCCAGCAATACACCAACATCACCGACGCCATCGCCTGGATGCGAGGAGCCGCCCAAGGCTGCCGAAACACCACCGAAGAGAACGCCTAAACAAAGGAAGGCCCCGTGCGGACACACGGGGCCAACCAACACAGGGAGGGTCCAACAACCCCACCGTAACCACCCAGGGCGCCGGGCACACCCCCGGCGCCCTCCCCCATACCCAAACCATCCACCAACACCAGCAGCAACACCACAGAAACGCCCCTAAGCGCCTAGAAACACCACGCCCACAGGGAAACACCCCGAATCCCCTACGGGAGCTTCCACAAGGCCACAGCACCCCTCCAGGCCAGACACACCAGACCTCGCCACCATCGGCCCCCACCGAGGCCCGGACACCCGCCACCCACAGCCGAACATGCGACCACGAACAACCAACGCCACCAACACAACTCCACACACGACCCGGCACCGAACACCCCAGCGCCACCACACACAGAAGCACCAACAACCGCGACAACAACGACAACGAACCGCAGCAGAAACACCACCGAACCGCTCGACAGCAACACAACCCGAGAGTCACACCAGGAACACCAAGCCCACACAGCAGGCGCAATCCGACGCCAGGCCGCGAACCAACCGCAACACACCCCCACCACACAGTTGAAACGGACATACAGGGGGTATGCCCCATACCCCCACAAAAGGGGGACCGCGGGGGAGGGCTCTCTTTGGCCGTACGGGTCCAGAGATTTCGAATTACTCTCCGTAATCGCCACATGGGCCCTCTGTAGGGGGCTTTTTTGTGGCGTTTTCGGGATTTCACCGACCGTTGAATTCTGTCGTACCCTCACGTGACCATAGAGGTGAAGCCGCTGGTAGTCGGCGGTTTCGACACGAGGGAGGCGTCATGGCCACGAAGAAAACCACGGGGAATCCGGAGCTTGAGGCGGCGTGGGGGGTCGAGCCGCACTTGGAGAACATCCGGGCGGCTCGCGCTCATATCCGGGACTACCGAGAGTCGAGGGAGGAGCCGGCGGGGGTCGGCGCGGTGTCGTCGGCGGTCGTCGATGGCCTGCTTGCAGGCGAGCCGGTCCCGAAGGACCTGTCTAAGCGGATTCGAGCCGCGGTCGAGGCGGAGGAGACATACCAGCGTGAGACGGCGTTGCTGCTGAATGTGGCACGGGCGGTCGAGTCGTCGGAGGCTCGGGTGCGGGCTCGCGCGGCACATGCGGGCCTGGCTCGGCTGCATGAGCGGGTGGTCGAGATCGTCGATGGGGCCCGTGAGGTGCGGTCGGTCCTCGGCGGGGTCGAGTCGGGGGATGCTGCGATGGAGGCGGGCCGGAAGGAAACGGAGGCGTGGCGCGAGCTGGTGGGCTTGGCTGGCCAGTATCGGCAGGTGCGGGAAGCGCAACGGGTACTGGTGGCCGCTGCTACGGGCGGGCGGCGGATTCATGGCGGTTTCGGTGAGACGCTGTCGACGGTCGGGGAGTTCCGCGACTATGAGGGGTTGTGGCCGCGTCGGGTACGCGAGCAGGAGGTCACGTTCAGCGTTCGCCGGGGGGAGCGTTGGGTGTCGCCGCCGCCGTGGCCGCATCGTGAGGATGGGGCGCCGACTCGGGAGCCGGCGTTTCTGTTGTGGGCGGCGGGTCAGGATGAGAACCCGTTGTGGGTGCCCTCGGTCGAGGAGTTGGTGAATGCCCGGGGGGTGAAGGACACCGGCCGCCCGGCCCCGAAAGCTGATGCGGAGCGGCAAGAGTGGGAGGAGCGGATGGATAAGACGGTGCGGGCGACGAGTGAGGCGTTGGCGGGGCGCGGCCGTCGTCAGGAGGCGATCCCGGGTGAGGATCGTATTAGGGCTCGGCACGAGCGGGTGCGGGCGGGGTTCGGGCCTGGAGTTGGCGATGACTTGAGCAGGTGAGGGTTTTTGCCCCTTGGTTGGGTATGGGTAACCCGCTGAAAGTCGCTTAGAACGGCTCTCAGCGGGTTGTGTTTATGCTGGTCAGGGGCTTATCGGGTGCCGTTGTGGTGTTCGCGGCGGATGTACTCGTATGCGCGGCGTCCGAGGCGGACGCGGTGGCCTTCGCCGCGGCAGCGTCGGCAGTAGGTCCCGCCTCGGATGCCGTCGCCGATGCACCAGAGGCACTTGCCGTAGGGGAAGGCCCAGCACCGGAGGGCGTAGGCGATGATGAGGCTGGTAGCAGTAAAGATGAGGGTCATGATGGCTCCATTCGAGGCTGATAGGGGCGTTGGGGACCAACTTGCGTTACCGGCAATCATGTTGGGCCCCAACGGTTTTGGGTGCTATCGGGCTTACTACCGGGAGCAGTAGGCCCGCTACTGCTATCGGCCGTCGCGTGCCCGGTCGAGATCGGCCCGTGCGATGCCTCGCCGGTTGGTCTGCTTGCCGTCGATGCGGCGCGAGACGCCTTTGGAGGCGATCCCGTAGGGCTTGACGGCGCCCGTCAACTGTTCGGTCTTGTCCTCGTCGGCCAGAGCCGCCCACGGTCCGTACGCCTCGGGTCGGAGGGCCGCGAGGCGGTCGACCAGTTCGGCGTTCCACACGTTCGCCTCGTCCGTGGGCCAGACGGCCGCGAGGTCGTCGAGGAGGTCGTGGCGGGGCCCCTCGTCGACGGTCTCGCCGGCGGCGTGTCCGGTGAGGGTGCCGCGGGCGATGCGCAGGGCCCGCGCCCGTTCGGCGATCGCCTCGCCGGTGGGCCCGTCGATGTAGGAGCCTTTGACGATCTGTGGGTCGGCGTCGCCGACGAGGTAGAACACGCCCACATCGCGGCGGGTGAACATCGTGGCGCGGATGCCTTGCTTG
>JAJYTD010000054.1 GCA_021793235.1 Actinomycetes bacterium
ACGCCAACGAGACAAGACCACCGGCCGGGAAACCGGGCGGCTGTCGTGGCCAACGGTGGTGCTGGTCGGGGGCATCCTGCTGTCGCTGGCGGCGAACCTGGCGCAGGCTGACCCGTCGGTGTGGGGCTGGATCACCGCGGGCACTCCGGCGGCCTGCTTCCTGGTCGCGGTCTCCATGCTCGAACGCCGCAAAGCCGGCACCCCCGCGGCGGCTCGCGCCTCGTCCCGCCCGGCCGCCGAAGTGTCGTCCGTCCCGGACTCCTTCGGCCACCCGTCCCCGCCCTCGTCCTCGTCGGACTCGTCGGCCGCCGTCCCGTCCTCCTCCTCGTCGGCCTCGTCGCCGTGGGTGGTCTGGGAGCGTCCCGACGTTCCCGGTGCCGCTGCCGCGTCCATCCCGCAGGAGCGGGAGCAGAACCAGGACGACCACGGGCGGGGCCAGGACGACCACGGGCGGGGCCAGGACGAGCAGGACGGCCAGACCTCCATCCCCGTCCCCGCCGAGACTCCCGCCTCGTCGCCCTCGTCCCCACCCTCGTCGGCTCCGGCGGCGCCACTGGTCGACTTCGCGCGCCGCGTCGCCGTCGAGCACGAAACCCAGCATGGGCGGCCGATCACCCGCGACGCGCTGCGCGCACGCCTCGGCGTGTCCAACCAGCTCGCCTCAGACCTGCTCCGCCAACTCCGCACCGAACACAACCACGCCGCGCCCGTCGCCTGACCCTGAAGGGGAAACCGCCATGACCACCCACGCCAACCCCACCGACCAGACCGACCGCACGTCTCCGGTCGTTCCTGGTGACCTGTTCGCCCGCCACCAGACCATCACCGGCCTGCGCGCCCTGGCCGACTTCCTAGAGGCCAACCCCGGCGTTCCGGTCAACACCTACGGCGAGACCTTCCACGTGCCCATCCGAGCCGCCGACGACGCCTCGGCCGCCGCGCTGGTCGACCACACGGCGGCGCTGCTGGGCGTGGACGCCGAGCACGACACCCGGCGGGGCGGTCACTACCTCGCCACCCGCACCTTCGGCCGCATCTCCTACACCGTCTTCCACATCCCCGAACAGCAGCGGGCGGCGTACCTCGCTCGCGACAGCTACCGCGACAACATCACCCTCGGCACCGACCCGGACGGCGGGCGGGCTGCCTGATGGCTGTCGAGAATCTGACGACGTGGCGGCTTCGCTGCCGGGCCTGCAACGTCACTACCGGCGGGCTCGGCTGGGTGACCCTGCTCGCGCTTCGGGGCGGTCCCTCGTGCTCGGCCTGCGGCTCGGCCGAGGTGACCGCCCAAGACTCCGCGACCGGATCGGCCATCGCCTTCCCGCGCCCGCTCGCCTCGGTGGGCGAGTGGTGGCAGTGCTGCAACTGCGGCGGGACCGGCCTGGACTCCTACGGCGACACCTGCCCGCACTGCTCCGGCTTCGGCCACTGCCAGTGACCTGAAAGCGCCCCCGGCGTGACCGCTCAACCGCCAAGTCACGCCGTCACGTCGGGGGCCATCCCCTCCACCCGCACAAAGCCCGGTAAGGAGACCCGTTCATCGTGCCTCACCCTGTCGTCACGCCGCACGATGCCCGGCTGATGGCAAAGATCATCGACCGGCCCGACTTCGAGCACTGGGCCGCCCGCGCCCGCGCAACCGGCGGGTGCGCTCAACCCGTCTTCCTCACCGGCACCGTGGAGCACATCCACACCGGTACCGGGGAACTGCTTCACCACTACTCCACCGACCGTGAGCCGGACGGCGCTCTCCCGGTGGCGTGCAAGACCCGGCGGGCCTCCCGCTGCCCGGCCTGCGCCGAGATCTACCGGGCCGACACCTACCAACTCATCCGCGCGGGCCTGGCCGGTGGAAAAGGCGTCCCCGAAACCGTCTCCGGCCACCCGGCCGCCTTCGTCACCCTGACCGCGCCCTCGTTCGGCCCCGTCCACGCCCGGCGGGAACGCAACGGCGGACGAGTCGAACGCTGCCACCCCCGACGGGACGCAACGCCCTGTCCCCATGGCGTGGTGGCCTCCTGCGGCGTCCGGCATGACGAGGATGACCCTCGGCTCGGCGAACCGCTGTGCCCGGACTGCTACGACTACGCCGGGTCGGTGCTGTTCAACGCCCTGGCCCCTGAACTATGGCGACGCTTCACCCTCGCCCTACGCCGCTACCTGGCCAAATCGGCCGGACTGACACAGAAACAGTTCCGCGAGACGCTGGCGGTCTCGTTCGCCAAGGTCGCCGAATACCAGCGGCGCGGCGTCGTCCACTTCCACGCGGTCATCCGCTTCGACGGCCCCGACGGCCCGGCAACCTCCCCGCCCGACTGGGCAACCGCCCCGCTCCTGGCCGACGCCGTCCGGCACGCCGCCGGTGCCGTGTCGGTCCCCACTCCGGCCGCCCCGGACATCCCGGCCCGGTCGCTGTCCTGGGGCGCGCAAGTCGACATCCGGCCCATCGCCTCCACCGGTGAGCTCACGCAAGAGGCCGTAGCGGGCTACATCGCCAAATACGCCACCAAGGCCGCCGAATGCGTCGGCACCCTCGACCGGCGGCTACGTCCCACTGACGACCTGGACGACTTGCCGATCACCCCGCACGCCCGGCGGCTCATGAACGCGTGCCTACGCCTAGGCGCTCTGGAGCAGTTCGCAGACCTGCGGCTCGTCCAGTGGGCTCACATGCTCGGCTTCCGGGGCCACTTCTCCACCAAGTCCCGCCGCTACTCCACCACCCTCGGCGCGCTGCGGGCCGCTCGCATCGCCTACGTCCGCGAGCAATTCCCCGGCTGGCAACCGCCCGACGACCAAGACCCTGACCTGGTCCTCGCCATCGGCGAATGGCGCTTCCACAGTCAGGGCCTCACCCGCGGCGAAGCCCTCGTCACCGCCGCACTCACCGGCAAACCCCTACCGCTTTCGCCAGAAGCAACGACTAGTACGGCAGCAGCACTTCCTTAGGTGAGCTGCGGATATGCGTGCTGGATTGGGCGGCGGAGGCGGGTTCGTTGGTGGTGCCAGCGGGCCCGTGCTCGGTGCCGGTCTCGCCAGTTCTGCCAGTGGATGGTGTGGTCGATGCCGTGGTGGCGGGGGTGCAGGGCGTTGACCAGGTTCTTCAGGGCTGCGATGGACAGCGGGGTGTGGCCGGGGTCGGTGGGCGGTGGGGCGTCCGGGCCGGTCGGCGGCGGTGCCTGGGTGTCGGTGCGGGGCCGGGCCTCGGCGGCGGCGACCGCGTAGACCGCCAGGGCGAGCATGACCAGCACGGTGTGCCGGCGGATCGCCTCGTAGCGGCGGACCTGGGACTGATCCAGCCCGAACAGGTCCTTGCCGAACTCGAAGGACTCCTCCACCGGCCACCGCAGGCCGGCCGCGGCGACCAGGAGGTGCAGCGACACCGGCCGCCCCGCGGGGACGTGGCAGTAGTGGAAGGCCAGCTCGCCGGTGCGCAGGTGCTTGCGGACCAGCAGCCAGTGCACCGGTGAGGCGGTGGCCACCCACGCCCAGGCGTAATCGCGGGCGCCCTTGTCCCCGGGGCCGGCCGAGACGATCTGCCACCGCTGGTGGGTCCACAGCATCGACCCGACGATCTGCTTGCACGCCCGGCCCGAGCCGTCGCCCAGTGTCACGGTGAAGGTGGAACGGACCCGCAACACGTAGCCCTGCCCGGTGGTCTCGCAGTGCGAGCGCAGGTCGGGGTTGTGCCCGTAGACCTCGTCACCGGCGACGAAGTCCATGCTCACCCCGTCGTCGGCGGCGTCGGCCAGCAGCCGCACGGCCAGCTGCCCCTTGGTCGCGAACACCGCCCCGGCGGGCAGGCCCATCCGCGCGGCGACGTCCGGGTCGGCCACCTGCTCGGCGGGAATCCACTGCCGGCAGCCGATCAGCGTGTGCCCGACCCGCTGACGGACATAGGCCAGGTGCACGGTGTTGATCCCGTTGTCCACGCCCCCGGCGCATCCCATGTGCTGACGCTTGACCCCGGCGGTGGCCTGCCCCTTCTTCTCCTGCCCGGTCTCGTCCAGGGCCCCGATGCGCAGGAGCCGCCCGTGTCCGGCCTGGCCGGCGGCCGCGTCCAGCCCGGCGACCGCGTACCGGCGGATGTGGGACATCACCTGATCGGTGTCCCAGACCGCGTGGTTGAGCAGCCGCTGGGTCTTGTCCGGGGTGCGGTCCCCGATCCACTCGGCGATCGTCCACCCGTTGCGTTCGGGCAGGTCCGAAGACACCGCCCGGACGTACTCGCGGGCCTGCACCCACGGCTCGATGCGAGCGAAGCAGCCCCGGACCCGGCCCATCAGCTCGTGCAGGCCCGCCACGGCCCGCTCAGCCTCTACGATGAGCGCAGCGGCTGCTCTGGATTTTGTTCTCTTCACACAGACTTGATCACAGAGCAGCCGTCTTCATGTCCGGCGTTCCGGTCACAAGACCACATCAACCGGGCCCGGCTCACCACGGCCCCCGGGACTCCCTATCCACGCAGCTCAGCCTGCGAAGTGCTGCTGCCGTATCAGATGTTCGCGTGGATGGAGACGAGGGTCATTCTCTGCTCCGGCACGTGCGTCAAGGGCATTAGCGAGGTCCCGTGCGTGCATAAGAGTAGGAGGTGAAGCTGAGCGGGGGACCCCGCGTGCAGGGCGTACCGGAGGCAAGCGTGGATGTGGTCTTGCCCCCACCGCGCGTTGTGCCGGTTCGAGGTGGAACGCGGCCATGTCACGATGATGGCGCTGAACCTCAAGGGCCAAGACCGCTTCAACGGATCAGCCCAGGCATCGCGTTGTGCGCCGCCTGGGCTGAGTTCGCCGTCGTTTACGGCCGGCAGTGCCGACCGCGGGATTCGAAGAGGCCGATCACATCATTTGTCTTCGGCTGTCTCCGTGGAGTCCGCGACGCCGTCGAGCCGGGCGACCAGTTCGCGCAGGGCGGCCAGCTCCTCCGCCAGCGCACGTGACCCCTTCGGGGTCAAACTGAGCCAGGTCCGGGGACGGCGTCCGTGGTAGCCCTTGTGAATCTCGATATAGCCGGCCTCGTCCAGCGTCCGTAGATGCCGGGACAGATTGCCGTCGGTGAGGTTCAGGGTGTCGCGCAAATACCCGAAGTCGGCACGGTCGACCTCGTGCAGCACCGTCATGATGCCGAGACGGGTGCGATGGTGGACGGTGTCGTTGAGGCCCTGCGTGGGGTGCGGTGCCTCTGGCGGCCCGCTGGTCTCCCTCATGGCTGGACTTGGGCCGCGACGGTGGCCGAGCGCAGTCGCGTCCACGCCCGCAACTGGACGAACAGCGCGCCGACCAGCAGGACGGCGGCCAGCAGGATCAGATTCTGTGCCGGGTTGAGCATTCCGTCGATCGTGCCGCCGTACGGGGGGACGAGCCAGGGAGGGACTTGGCCGAGGCCGTAGCCGTTCATGATGACGCACAGCCCTCCGTACACGAGACCGCAGACCGCGACCCCCGGACTCCGTTCCACCTTGGCCAGGACCAGCAACCCGACCGCGATCGCCAGCAGAGGACTGATCACGGCGCTCGCCACGAAACTCCCTCCCATGGGCGGAGACGCTTGGTGTGCGCCGTGGTCCTGGGCGAATACGGCGAGCAGGAACACGGCGAACAGGGCCGTGCCCACGTATGCCCAGGGCCGCCACCGCACGGTGAGGCCGACGCGGGCGGCCCGTCGCCGGTACCACCAGGCGCATGCCAGGTAGCTCAGCGGTCCTGTGATCAGCCAGAACGCGATCGAGAGGGCTGCCGATCGGTCGAACCCGTCCAGCCCCGCATAGCCGCTTGTCGAACCGGGTCTGCTCACACTGCCGCCGTCCGGCAGTGTCTGCAGCGCGTGGAAGGGGTGGGAGTACAGGGGGATCGAGGCCAGTGTCAGCAGGCCGAAGATCATCAGCGGGACGGCCGCCCCGCGCGCACGGGCACGGGTGAGCCGCCGCAGCCTGGCCACCTCGTCGAGTATCCGGTCGGGGGACTGCGCATCCATGATGCCTCCAGCATCTTTCGCTTGCGAAGTACTTTGCACTAGCGAGTACTTTCGCGTCAAGAGTGCCAGCGACGTTCCCAGAGCAGGAGGACGGTCAGGGGCGGCGGGTCTCTCGCGCCCGCCGCCCGGGGACCCGCATCACGGTGTCGAAGCGGCGGTCGCGGTTCCTGGCCGATCGGCTGGAGGCCTGACCGACGAGCCGCGTCCGGCCGGCCGCGCACGATCAGCGATGAGCAGGTAGGGCGGTTGGTAACCAGGACGCTGGAGGAGGCTCCGGGCGCCGATGCGCACTGGTCGACGCGGTCGATGGCGGCGACCGGGACGTCGCAGCCGGCGGTCTCTCCGACGGGATCGTGCGGGGACGGTGGCTTCGCCGTTTCAGAGGCGACGGACTACCGAGATGACTATCCCGAGCACGACGGCCTCGTCGCCGTCGATGACGTCGTAAGCGGGGTTGCGCGGTTCGAGTTGGACGTGGCCGTTGCGGCGCCGGAACACCTTCACGGTGGCCTCGCCGTCGATCATGGCGGCGACGATCTGGCCGGAGTGGGCTTCCTGCTGCTGGCGGACCACGACGAGGTCACCGTCGCAGATCGCGGCGTCGATCATCGAGTCACCGCGCACGCGCAGGGCGAAGACGGTGCCGCGCCCGGTGAGTTCGCGGGGCAGCATCAGCGTGTCGTCGACGTGCTCCTCGGCCGGGATGGGGATGCCGGCGGCAATGTCACCCACCACGGGCACGGTCACCGGACCGTCGGAGGACTCTCGCGGCGACTCCTGCCGTAGGAACACGCGCGTGTCGATCGGCCGCGACAGCGCGGGGCCGCGCCGCAGGAACCCCTTGTCCTCCAGGCTCGCCAGGTGACGCGATACCGAGGACGATGACCGCAGGCCGACGGCGTCGCCGATCTCGCGCGTGCTCGGCGCATATCCGTACCTGACCACCCAGTCCCGGATCACCGCCAGGATCTGCTGCTGGCGCGGGGGCAGAGCGGAGGCGTCGAGGTCACCGAACGCATCGAGATCACTGTAGGCGGTCACCCTCGGGATTGTAGGGGCGCCGCTGTGAGAAGCACGGTCAAGAACCACCCCTTCGAGGGCGGACTCCCGGATGTTCCCGCGTTCGGCCTCGGCCATCACGACGAAGAAGGCGGACAGCCTCACCCCGGCCCGACGGGGTCGTCGATGCCAGCCGGTGGTCCGGCGCCAGGTCTGTGGCGCCGCACAAGCCTGACGGGCCGTCATCGAGGCGACGACCGACCGCTCGCCACCTGGAGGCCGGGACACGTTCGGAAGTAGAACGAACGCCGGTGTCAGACGTCCGTGTCGTCCGCAGGTCGCATGAAAACATGACGCAAACTGTCAGGTTTTGAGGCGATCATGGGTTCCCGGCCGCGCCGATGGTGAGCGTGGACCGAGCCCTACGAATGGACAAGGAACTGCATGCGCGAAACGCGGGAAGAACTCGAAGAGCTGCAGGCCCTGCTGGACGCCTCTCTGTCCCGCTCCTCCTCGCACCTCCGGTCGATCATCAACGCCGAGAGCACGCTGACCGCGGAGCAGCTCACCGGCGTCCTCACCGGTATGTGCACCCTGGCCCTGTCCACCGTGACGGCGAAGGGCGAACCGCGGATCAGCGGCGTGGACGGGCACTTCCTGCACGGCAAGTGGCACTTCGGCACGGCGCACGACGCCGTCAAGGCCCGCCACCTGGCCGCCCGCCCGGCCGTCAGCGCCGCGTACATGCGCGGCGAGGACCTGGGCGTGTTCACGCACGGCACGGTGGAGATCCTCAACCCCCGGCACGGCGAGCCGACCGCAGACTGGCCGGATCTGCTCGCGTACCTCAAGGAGTTCTACGGCGACGACTCCGACTGGGGCAACGACGTGGTCTACTACCGGCTGCATCCGCACTGGATGACCGTCTACGCCCCCAACATCGCAAAGCTCACTGCGGAGTCCCTGCCCTGAACCGCGGCATGGGCGCATCGGGACGGCATGCTGCCCGACAGACTCGATGAAGCGGCCGCTCGGCGCCATTGGTGACGAGCGGCCGTCGCATAGTGACGTGAACGGTCGGTTCGGCACGGGTGAGGGCCTGGCCGCCCACGTCCTGCTGAGCGTCGCGCCGAGCCCCGAAATGCGATCGACCTTCGGCCGACTGCGCTGGGTGACGTACTGGCGCACGAACGGCGGGCACCCCGACTCGTGCGGCATCGTGTCGCACGATCACGCTCCCAGTGCCCGTGCATCTCGCTCGTTCGACGCGGTGAGCACGATGGTGCCCAGAACCTGGCAGATCTTCAACGCGATACGCGTTTCCAGGGTCCGTTCGAGGAGGCTGTGACCGAGTTCCTCCTGAGCCCGGTCGAGGCGGTACTTCACCGAGTTGCGGTGCATCACCAGCTGCTTGGCGGTCTCGGTGGTGTTCCCGGCACAGTTGAAATAGGTCTGCAGCGTGGCCCGTTGCCGCTCGGCCGCCTCGTTGTCGAGAGCCAGATTCCCCAGCACCTGACGCACCCAGCGCCGAGTCGAGTCGATGTCGGCGGCGGTCAGCGCGACCATCGGGATGGCCTCGTCCGCATAGGCCACCACGTGGGCGCCGTCGGCCCGCGAGACACGGGGAATGATCTTGATCTGCTCGGCCTGGATCATGGTGGCACGAAACCCTGCGGGCCCCGCAGCCGGCGAACCCAGCGCCGCCCGTGCACCGATCACGGTGTCGACGGTCGCCCTGATCTGGTCCGCGGTGATCGGAGTGAGGTTGTCCTGGCGGCCGAACCAGACCCGCACCGACGTCCGGTCGATCGCGGTCGTCAGAGGGATCGTGCTGCTGCCGGTGCGTTCGGCGATGCGATGGGCCAGCGAGGTCAGGATCTCGGTCTGGTCGGCGGCGGCGCCGGTGTCGGCGATCCACATCAGCCCGCCGACGTGGACCTGAGCGAGCCGGTAGCCCGTGGCCATGCGGAACTCGACCGGGTCCAAGTCGCGACCGCCGAGAACGCGATCGATGTACGTCGCCGCCGTGTGCGCGGCGTCGGCTCGCGACCTGTGCACTTCCTGGTCGTAGGCGGCCATGACGGTGCGGGTGATCGCGTCGACGTACTTGTAGGTCCAGCCGGCCAGGTAGTGGAACAGGCGCAGCTTCTCGGCCGGGTCGCAGTCGAGATCGTTGACCAGGTCGAACATGTGGGACAGCAGATGGTCCGAACCGATGTGGTAGGCGCGGCGCAGTGCCGAGCCGGACACGTTGTTCCGGGCCAGGATGACCGCATAGGCGGTCGCGGCCGGCACTGGCGGGAGTTCGGTGACGTCACGCTGCTCGATCAGCATCGTGACGATGACTTCGACGTTGTTGGCGACGCTGGCGTGCAGAGGTGGACGAAGAAATCCCTGGTCCAGCTCGTCGATCGCGTCCTCGATGGCTCGGTTCATGCCGTCGATGACCCCGACGATGTTCTCCCGCAACTTGAGCCCGATTTCTCGCTGCCGTGCGGCGATGTCGCCTGCGTTCTGGGCGTACTCGCTGAACATGCTGCGAGGTCTGGCAGTGGCCATGCCTCCCCCCCATCCTTGCTCAGTGCCGGTGCCGGGTGCACCAACGTTAGACATGGATCGGCCGACTTCTCGCCTAAAGCACCCCACAATCCGGGCGCCCTGGCGGCGTTGCCGCACCTCGACGGGCCTCCAGCCCGTCGAGCGGCGCTTCGCCTCGCCGACTCACTCCCACGGCCTCGATCGGTGGATCCGGGCTAGTCGTTCAGGTGGTTCAGAGCGGACTTGGCCGCATGCCAGCCGGCCATGCCGTGCGCTCCGGCCCCCGGCGGAGTCGCGGCCGAGCACAGGAACACCCCTGGCGCCCCGGTGGCGTAGGGATCGAGCGCCACGCGTGGACGGAACACCAGCTGGCGTGGGGTGTTCGCTCCGGTGACGATGTCGCCGCCCACGTAGTTGGGATTGTGCTCGGAGATCTCCTGGGCCGAGCGGGACCGCGTCGCCCTGATCCGCGTCCTGAATCCCGGTGCGAACCGCTCGATCTGGTCGATGATGACCTCGGTCGCGTCCCCGCGCCAGTTTGCGGGCACGTGCGCATAGACGTCGACCGGATGTACGCCGCCGGCGGCGCGCTGCGGGTCGGCGACCGACTGCTGGCCGACGAGGATGAAGGGCTGCTCGGGCATGCGGCCCCGCCAGATCTGCCGCTCGGCCAGTGCGATCTGTTCGAGGGTGCCGCCGAGGTGGACGGTTCCCGCGCTGCGGGCCGGTTCATAGGCCCAGGGGATTCCGTCCTCGACGGCGAACGCCACCTGGAACGCGCCCGGGCCATGCCGGAACCGGCGGTAGCTCCGCGAGATCCGTGCCGGCATCCGGGAGCCGAGGATCTCGACGGCGGCCGCCGGTGAGGTGTCCAGCATGACGATGTCGGGGTCGCCGAGGTCGTCGTACCGGCTGACGCTCACTCCGGTTTCGATGCGGCCGCCGCGCTCGGCCAGCGCGCTCGCCATCGCGGCAGAGATCCGGGCCGACCCGCCGACCGCGACCGGCCAGCCGAACCTGTGGGCGGCCGTGCCCAGGGCGACGCCGATCGCCGAGGACAACAGCGAGTTCAGCGGCCGGAACGCGTGCGCGGCGACGCCTGCGAACAGCGCCCGGGCCTGCGGGGTGCGCCAGCGCTTGGCCAGCACCTGGGCCGGCAGCACCGAGTAGGCACCGAAGCGGGCCAGCGCCAGCGGATGGCGCGGAACATGCAGCATCGGCTGCAGGAACTCCTCGACGATCAGGTCGAAACGCCGGTCGAGTGCGCCGAACAACCGGCGATAGCTCCGTTCGTCCCGCCCCAGCGCTTCCGCGGTCCGGTCGACCGAGCGCCACACGGCGGCGCCGGTTCCGTCGTCCAGCGGGTGCGCGTACTGGACCTCCGGGTGGGCCCATCGCAACCCGTGCGCGCCGAGGTCGAACGCACGGCTGAACGCGGTGTCGACGGCAAGCGGATGGAAGCCCGAGCAGACATCGTGCAGCAGCCCGGGCAGGGTCACCTCATCGGAACGGGTGCCGCCGCCGATGGAGTCGGACGCTTCGAGCACCGTGACGTCGACTCCATCGGCGGCCAGGGTGAGGGCAGCGGCCAGGCCGTTCGGGCCGCTGCCCACCACGATCGCTGTCGGCATCGATCAACTGATCATTGCGTCGGTGGCCTGACCCGAGGCGAACACCCCCGGTTCATAGCCCGGCTTCCGCCAGGTAACCGTGTAGTCGATGGGACCGTCGGGCAGCCACGGCTGTTGCGCCACCGCGTCCGCGACGACGTAGTGACCGCGTTCCACGACACCCAGGGCCGCGTCGATGACCTTGTACTCCAGGGTCTTCTTGTGCAGCGGCTGGGCCTCGGTCCAGACGGTGACCCATTCGCCGGGCTCGAAGTTGCAGCGCTTCTGGATGGCCGCGATGGTGAACTCGTCGAACAGGTGGCCGTCGCCGAACTGCCAGCCCACGAAGTGCGTGCACATCATCTCGCCCTCGCGCAGGTGGTAGTTGTCCAGATCGTCGACGTGGTTCATCATGATCGACATCTGTCCTCGACCCTGCGACTGGGTCATCCGGAAGGCCGCGGTCTTCTGCAGGAAGATCTCGGCCACCTCGGGCCCGAACAACGTGTAGAGCTGGTGGCGGTGGCTCGGGATGGAGGTCACGAAGTTCGGGTTGTCGAGCTTGGCCTCGGCTCCGTTGGTGCGGAAGGCCATGATCGCTGACGCCCAGTTCCCGGCGTACTGGCGCATGGAGATCAGGAACGAGATCTTGTCGGGCCGGAAGTTGCCGATCAGCGGACCCGTCAGGGTCAGCACCACCGCGCCCACGACGATCCAGACCGAGCTGGCATCCCACGGTGCGTAGCCGTCGCCGTTGAAGAACCCGAGGAAGACGAACGGCGTGTAGAACACGTAGAAGAGGTTCCACTCCTGCGGCATCGCCAGCGCGAACATCGAGTAGATGAACACGTGGAAGATCATCAGGCTGATCGTCGCCAGCACGGTGACGGTCCAGTTGGTCGAGAAGAGGATGATCAGCGGCAGCGAGAACTCCACGAACGTGCCGAGGACGTGGGCGAAGAAGAACGCCAGCCGGCTCGGCATCATGTCTTCCGGCGGGTTGCGGTAGAGCCCGTGACGGAACGCCTTGAACCTGTTGATGGGCGAGTTGTTCAGCATCGCCTGGACCGTCGGCGTGAAGTGCACGCCGATCTTGGACAGGAAGGCGCCCCACCAGACCGCGAACATCGCGATCTTGGCGACGATGATCATGTCCACGGCGCCGCCGGACATCGCGGTCAGCGCACCGAAGCCGAGCAGGACGACGGAGTACTGCTCGGGTCGCGAGGCCAGGAAGGCGACCTTGTCGCGCAACCCCAGGAGGACCTGCAGGACGATGTAGGCGATGAACGGCCAGGCCGGCACCAATCCGGCTTCGCTGTACGCGGCTGCGGTCTGCTCGCCGGAATGGATCAGGCCCAGGGCGAGCACGGCCACCATCGCGACGTACAACGCGACATCGATCGGCTTGCGCTCGTCGCCCTTGGTGAGGGGAACCTTGTCGGGCCAGGGCGGCAGCCGCAGCGTGCCGGTGCGGATCCAGTAGCGGTGCGCCGCGGTCATCGGCATGAACTTGAAGGCCAGCGGCCCCCAGGACTCGTTGTAGCCGGTGGCCGACCACAGGACGACCCACAGCATGGCCTTCTGCAGGACGATCAGCTCGCCCCACCAGGCGCCCAGGTCCCACAACGGCAGGCCCGGCGTGGTGACTCCGATGACCAGCCAGCCACCGACGAAGAAGAACAACCCCTTCACCAGATAGATGGTGTGGAAGATCTTCGGAGCACCGAATCCGTAATCGATCCAGTGCTGGGCCAGCAACTTCATCCGGGCCATCGTGGGCATCGATCCGAACTCGGCCGGATCAACGGGAGGTAGGTCTCCCTGCTTGAATCCCATGTGTGCTCCTTGGGCGCGTGGGATTGACGGGGGTGACTGCGGGCGTGGCCGCGCTCAGGCAGAGAGCGTGTTCCGCAGCGTCGGCTTGTCGATCTTTCCGACCGGGTTCTTCGGCAGCTCCGTGAGGATCGTGACCTCGGTGGGGACCTTGACCCTGGTCAGCCGGCTCTTGCAGTGGTCGATCACGTCCTCGGGTGTGAGGTTCGCGTCGGGGTAGGGCACGATGAACGCGACCGGTACCTCGCCGAGGACGGCATCGGGCTTGCCCACGACCGCGACTTCGAGGACTCCGGGCAGGCTGCCGATCGCGTTCTCGATCTCCTTGGGATAGAGGTTCTCTCCGCCCCGGATGATCATGTCTTTGATCCGGTCGACGAGGGTCAGATAGCCGTCCTCGTCGAGCCGGCCCACGTCTCCGGTCCGCAGCCAGCCGTCGACGACGGTTTCAGCGGTCGCCTCCGGATTGCCGAGATAGCCCGACATCACGACGTCGCCGGAGATGAGGACCTCGCCGCTCGTACCGGTCGGTACGTCCTGAAGGTCCTCATCGACGATCCGTATCCGCTGGCCGGGCAGCGCCTTGCCGACGGTGCCGGCCTTGCGGGGGCCGTGCAGCGGGTTCAGCGTGGAGGCGCAGGTGCCCTCGGTCAGCCCGTAGCCCTCGAGGACCGGGACACCCAGCTTCTCCTCGCACGCCGCCAGCAGTTCCCGGGTCGCGGGCGCGGCCCCGCACACGACGAACCGCAGCGACGACATGTCCCGTCCGTCGACCTTGGTGACCAGAAGTGCATAGATGGTCGGGACCGCCGAGAAGAAGGTGGGCCGCAGTCGCTCGACTTCGTCGAGGAACCCCGATGCCGAGAACGATTCGAGGATCGACAACTGGCCGCCCACCCGCAGCGTGGCCAGCAGGCTGACCATGAGTGCGTTGGCGTGGAAGAGCGGCAGCACCAGCAGGCAATGATCGTCTGCCGTGAGCTCCACCGCCTCTCCGATCGTGGCCGTCATCACGTCGGTGTTGGCGTGGCTGATCATCACGCCCTTGGGGCGGCCGGTGGAGCCGCTGGTGTAGATCAGCAACGCGAGGTCGGTCGGCGCGACCGGCGCCGGCTCGCCGACGGGGCCGACGGGTTCGGTGGCCAGGTCGCCGACGGCGATGCTCGGAGCCCCCGGACGCAACTCCTCACCGCTCTCGTTGACCACCAATACGGCTCCGGCGTCCTCGAGCTGATGTCCGGCCTCGACGGAGGTGAACGCCGGATTGACCGGTGTGACGACTGCGCCCAGTCGCCAAGCGGCGAACATGGCGAGCACCAGCTCGACGCGGTTGGGCAACATCACGGCAACCACGTCACCGTGACCGATTCCATGGGCGGCGAATTGCGACGACACCGCAGCGACGCGGGCATCGAGTTGGGTGAACGTGAGTTCGGTCCGACGATCGCGCACAGCCGGGGAATCAGTGAATCGGGCAGCCAGCACCCACGGGAAATAATCCAAAGTCATCAACCTCTACCCAGCAATGTGCCCTGTGACCCAGCACACTAATGAGCGAAACGCCTGGCGTCGTCAGTCAACAGGCATGAACTTCGGCACCTCGTTCGTGCACCGTGAACAAAACACCGGGGGTGTCTCGCATGGTGCTCCGACCCAGGCCAGCGCCTTGCGCGTGTGCTTGCGGGACGGGGCCTCGGCCACGAGACCCGGCCGCGGGAGTCACGACGCATCGCTTGTCCGTCCCTCTTCGGCTCATTTCGTGATCTTGAGGAACTGCGATGGTCTGCGCCAGATGTCCGCGCCACGCGCCGGCAACTCGACAACGTCGAATTCGGCGCCGGAGAAAGGAGCGGTCCCGTAGCGATCAGGTCTGCGGTTGGCAGATGGCGGCGAGGTGGTCGTGGAATTCGGCGTGGCGGAACTGGTAGACGGGACCGACTGCGCGTAGCAGCCCGAGTCTGCGGCAGTCGTCAAGGAACGGCATCAGCTGACGCGGCAAAAGAGCGTGCTGAAGTGGTGTCGGCCTCTCTGCCCATCCCGTGAAGATGCCTATGAGCCCCATCGTGAGCCCGACAGTGTGTCGGCGAGACGTTTGGGCGCCGACAACCGCCAGGCTTCGGTGACCAGTTCGGCCACCTCTTCCGGGTCGGCGGTGGCGAGCTTGACCTGGACCCACGCGAAGCGTCCGCTGGCCCAGGAGGCGGAGTAGGTGGCGGGGTCCTCGGCGATGAGGGCGGCCTGCTCCTCCCGGGTGGCCTTGAGGATGGCGACGTGTTCGTCCTCGTTGAGGTAGCAGAACCCTCTGCCGCGGACCCGGAAGCCGGTCAGGTCGGAGAACGCTTCGCGTTCGGTGACCTCCGGCAGCTTCAACACCAGATCCAGAAACTGTTCACCGCGCATGCCCGAAGCTGTATCACCCGGGTCGGACGGTACATCGCCTCTCAAGGGCTGACTGCACGACCCTGGAAGCTCGTCTTGAGGTCTACTTCGCCGACCCGCACGGCGAGCCGACCCGCACGGCGAGCGGGTCGAGGACGAAGCCCGCTCCTGTGGCGGCGGCCGGGACGCGGGGGAGCGGATCAGGTCCTGGGCGCTGACGGCTCCGGCGCGGGTATGGCGTTGTCGATGAGGGTGGCGGCGATGGCGGCCGCGGTCGGGAGGGTTTCGGTGTTGAGGGCCCGGGTGCGAGCCGAGGCGCCATCGAGGAGCAGCGCCAGTTGTTCGCCGAGTTGTTCGGGGTTGGTGGCGCCGGCTTCGCGGGCCGTTTCGATGAACCGCGCGGCCACGGCCTTCTTGTAGTCGCACACGGACCGGCGTGCGGGGTGCCGAGGGTCGTTGATCTCGACGGCCGCCGCGATGAAGGGGCACAGGGGCGTGGTGTCCTGCGTCCCGTTCGCGGGCACGTCGAAGGCGGCAAGCAGTCGCTCGCGGGGCGTGAGGTCGGTGCGGTCGAACACCGAGGGCATGATGTCGGGATCGAACCGGCGCAGGTATTCGGCGATGAGGTCGTCCTTGCCGGTGAAGTGCTGGTAGGCCGTGCGTTTCGACACTTGGGCCACCGCACAGAGCTGGTCCATCCCGGTGTTGTTGATGCCCTGCTCGCGGAACAATTTCCGAGACGCGCTGAGGATGCGCTCACGCGCGCCCCGGCCGCGGCGTCGGCCTTGGGGACCCTTCTCCAACTCGGTCACAATACAAGCCTAGCTCGTTGAGGTGGATAACCTTGCCTAAGTCGCGCCGGAATGGGCGGCTGCTAAAGCATCGTGAGGTTCGACACGGTAGTGGACCGCCGGCAGTAGCCGCGGACCGTCCACTCCGACCTGATTTATGCATTCGTTGTTACAGCGGACGGGTCGGGCTCTGTGTGCGCTCGACCTGCCCGCTGCCTGCCTGGATGGTCCCTCCTCCGGTTGCACCGCCCGTTTGCCGGCTCTCGCGGCGACGTATCAGATTGCCGAAGTTCCGCCGTCGACAGCCAGTTCCATGCCATTCACGTAGCTGGAGTCGTCCGACGCGAGGAACAGCGCGACCGCTGCGATCTCTTCAGGGCTGCCCATCTTTCCCCGAGGGATCAGGGACTCGAACTGCCGCATCGTCTCCTCGTCGAACAACTCCTGCTGAATCGGCGTGGCGATCTGGCCGGGGCTCAGCACGTTCACCCGGATCCTTCTGTCCTTCAACTCGGACAGCCACACGCGGGCGTAGGCCTGCTGCACGGCCTTGCTCGCCGCATAGACACTCCAGTAGGGCCAGCCCTTGACCGAGGCGATCGACCCGGTCATTAAGATCGAGCCACCGTCGTTGAACAGCGGTAGAGCCTTCTGCACCGTGAAGAGCGTGCCGCGCGCGTTCAGCGCGAACGTCTTGTCGAAGTGCTCTTCCGTGATCTCGCCGAGCTTGGCCTCCTCGCCCGTCCCGGCGCTCGCCCACAGGACGTCGATCGCGCCCTTCTCCCTCTTGACCACGTCGAACAGCCGGTCCAGATCGTCCAGGCCGGCCGAGTCGGCCCGCACGCCGGTCACGTTCCCGCCGATCAGCTTGACGGCTTCGTCCAGTGCTTCCTGCCGCCGTCCCGTGATGAAGACGTGAGCTCCTTCCTCAACGAAGAGCTTGGCGCCGGCCAGCGCCAACCCGCTCGTCGCACCAGTGATTACCGCCACCTTGCCGTCGAGCTTCCCCACTGCCACTCCTTCGGTGCGGGCGCGCACGCCCATCCTATGTACACCGTCTTGTTTACTTAGGCTATCCGTCGGCGCGCATGGGTCGCAAGTTATGTACACCGATCGTTACCATGGTTCTCCTGGGACGGTGTGAGCGTCCCAGCGCACACGCCGCTTCACGGGCGGCCCGGCTCCAGCCGTGCCCACGCGAATCCGGCCAGAGGAACCCGGCCCCTTGCCGGTACGACGATCAGAACGGGGTGGACCGAGGTCCACAGGAAGGGAGGCGGGAGCCGATGAGCCTTCGCCAGTACGAGTACGCCCTGGCCATCGCCGCGGAAGGCTCGGTCACGGCGGCGGCCGAGCTGCTGCGCGTCGCTCAGCCGTCGGTGTCCCAGCAGATCCGCAGTCTCGAGCGGGACCTCGGCGTAGAGCTGTTCGCGCGCACACCGACGGGACTGGTGCCCACCAGCGTCGGCCGCGCGTTCCTGCGGGAGGCGGAGGTGGCGGTGAGCGCCGCGCGGCGCGCGCGGGCGATGGCGCGGGCCGGCTCCGACGGGCTGGCGGGCGAACTGGTGGTCGCGGTGCAGATGGGCCTCGGCACGCGGCAACTGCCGGGCGCATTGGCCGCCCTCCGCCGCCGCTACCCGCGGTTGGAGGTCACCGTATTCGAGGAGCCGAGCTCCGCGGAACTGGAGCGGTTGTGCCGCCGGGGCCTTCCGGACCTCACTCTGATGGCGGAGTGCGAGCAGAGCCCCGTAGGCCACCACCTGGGTGACGAGGAGTTCGTCGTGGTCCTGGGCCCCGGGCACTGGGGCCTCGCCGCGGACCGGGTCGAGCTACGCGACTTGAAGGGGGAGCCGTGGGTGCGGTTCGACCGTGACAGCGCGCTTGACGGCGTGCTGCTGGGGGCGCTGCGGGACAGCGAGATCACGCCGGTGACGGCCGGCCGCGTGTCCCAGACGGCGACGGCCGTGCGCTGGGCCGCCCATGGTCTGGGAGTGACGCTCGTGCCCGCCTCCGCGGTACCCCGCGGTCACGAGCACCTCGTGCGCCCGGTGTTCCCGATCGTGTCCCAGCCGGTCATCGCCGTGGTGCGCAACGGTGCGGGCCCGGCGGAGACGGTGCTGCTCGAACTCCTGCGCCAGGAGACGTGGTACGAGTCCCCCTCCCTCTCACCGGTGCCCTGACCGCCGGCGGGGACACACCGACCCGTGAGCTCACCCCCGCCGGTGCCGGACAAGCCGCGGAACGCCGGGTCATCTCCGTTCAGACGCGGAGACCGGCGCCCCCGCCGACGAGAAAGTTCTCGCCGGTGATGTAGCCGGCGGCGTCCGAGAGCAGGAACGCCACCATCGCGGCGACCTCCTCGGCCTCACCGAGCCGCTTGAGCGGGATCCCGGCGGCCATGGACTCGGTGACCGCGGTCAGCTGCTCGGCCGACAACCCTGACTTGGTCCATATCGGCGTCGAGATCGCGCCTGGGCTGACCGCGTTCACCCGGACCCCGCGCGGCGCGAGCTCGACGGCGAGCGACGGGACCATCGTCAGCAGCGCGCCCTTGCTGCCCCCGCCAAGAGTCGCGCCCGCGAGTCCGCGGACGGCCGCGATACCTACGGTGAAGACCACAGACGCCTTGTCCGCCAGCAGCGGCAATGCCTTCTGCAGCGTGAAGAACTGCCCCTTCGCGTTCACGGCGAACACCTCGTCATAGGTGCTCTCGTCGACCGCTTCGAGGGGCATCGCCTTGTTGATCCCGGCGTTCAGGAACAGGCCCGTGAGGGATCCGAAGCGCTCGCGCGCGTGCTGGACGACGCGGTCGGTGTCGTCGAGCGAGGCCACGTCGGCCTGCAGGATGGCGACCTCGTCGGGGAGCGCGGAGCGCGCTGACCGGATCGTTTCCGGGTTCCGGCCGGTCACCAGCACGTTCGCGCCCCGCTCGTGCAGCAGCCGCGCGGTGGCGAGACCGATCCCGCTGGTTCCCCCCGTGATGAGCACGGTTTCCTTACTCATGGAAGAGTTCCTTTCAGTTCGCTCGGAGAGCATCTGTGATGAATTCCTGTAGGTCCTGGGTCTCGCTCGCCGCGTTGATCTCAGCGGCCGGGGAGGATCAGAGCTGGGTGGCGCCCCCGTCCACGGCGAGTTCGGCGCCGGTGGTGTAGGTGGCATCGAAGGCGAAGAACGCGGCCGCCCTGGCGACTTCGCCGGGTGTTCCGAAGCGTTTCATGGGGTTGTGCGACGCCTGTTCCTTCTTGAACTGCTCGGCGGCCTCTTCCGTCATCCCGCTCCGCTCCAGGATCCCCGTGTCGACGGGACCGGGGCTGATCGCGTTGACGCGGATCCCGCGCGGGAGCAGCTCGCCTGAGAGGCTGCGGGCCAGCGAGCGCAACGCTGCCTTGCCGGCCGCGTAGACGCTGGTCTCCGGCAGGCCCATGACGTTCGCGACCGAGGTGGTGAAGACGACGCCGGCGCCCGTGCTCAGCAGGGGGGCGAGCTTCTGCACGGTGAAGTAGGCGCCCTTGACGTTGATCGCAAAAAGCTCGTCGTAGAAATCCTCGGTCGTCGAATCGAGTGGCATGGTGCGTGCCACACCGGCGTTGACGAACAGGGCATCGAATGTGCCGAACTCGCTTTTCGCCCTGTCGGCCAGCGTATCCAGGTCGGGCAGTGAGGCGACATCCCCTCGGACGGCCACCGCATTCTCGCCGAGCCGCTCCAG
>JAJYTD010000055.1 GCA_021793235.1 Actinomycetes bacterium
CGGGTCGTAGGGGGATGCGGCCGGTAGCGGGTCGTTGGTGGGGCGGGTGTGGTTTCCGGTGTCGTAGGGGGATGCGGCCGGTAGCGGGTCGTTGGTGGGGCGGGTGTGGTTTCCGGTGTCGTAGGGGGACGCGGCCGACATCGGATCGCTGGAGGGGGCGGAGGCCGAGGGGCCGCCTGCGCCGAGCGGATCCCCGAGCGGGTCGCGGGAGAAGGGGCTGGAGTCCCAGGACGCCGACTGCCCCGGAGCGCCTCCGGTAGAGGTCGCAGCAGAGCCCCACGAGGGAGCGGCAGGCAGCGCCAGGGGGCCGCGCGGACCGTTCAGTGGATCGGACTCGGTGCTTTGGGGCGAGGGCGCCGTGGAAGCGTCGTCATCGGGGGAAGCGGCAGGCCCCTGGCCGAGCCTTGCCAGCATGGCAAGGCCGGAGTCGTCGTCCGTTGACTGTGCCGGTGCCGGCTCGGGAGCCGTGGGGTCGTTCGCCTCGATGCGGGAGCGACGGCTGCGCATGTGCGGGGCCGGCTCGGAATCGATGTCATCGACGGGGGCCATGGCCTCGGTCGACTCCGCCCGGGTGTCCCGGCGGGCAGGGCGATCGTCGTCATCGTCGAAGGCCATCTCGTCATCGGCGAGGCTCGACCAGAAGTCGTTGTCCGACATCGCGTCGGAGTCGTCGCCCCAGTCATCGTCGCGGTCCCGACGGTTTCGGGTACGCCGGGACTGGCGGGGCTCATCGGCTGTGCTGCGGGAGCGACGGCTGCGCGTGCGTGGGGCCGGCTCGGAATCGATGTCATCGTCGCGGTCGTCGATGTCATCGGAACCGTAGTCATCGTCGTAGTCGTCGTCATATCCATCGGCGTTGCTGACGCTCAGGGCACGCATGCCCAGCAGGATCAGCACCAGTACGACGAGGACCACGATGACGGCGATGATGGCGATAAGCGCAATGTTCATGGTGAGTTCACCACCCTAGGGCCGTGGCCTGATAGCGGACGGAAGTGCCACCGGCGGGGGTGATGTGGCTGGCCGGTGCGGAATCATGAGGAGCGGGATTTCGGCGGTGCGCCAGGTGGCGCGCTCCGTGCCCACAGCCGTGGCGGGGATCGCGGTCCGCCGTGTGCGGGGAACGCTCGGATCGGTCGGTCCGGCATGGAGCAGCGCCCCCTGTGCTGCTGGTGTGGCGTATTCGGCCACGAGGCAGGGGTGACCCGCGCTCGGCGCCCGGGCCGACTGGGGCGACCAAGCGCCGCACTGCGTGCTGGCCGGATTCGGTCATCTGGAAATACACAGGGGGCACGGTCCCACTTTATGCATAGATGTGCTGTGAGTGCAGAGGGCGACGGAAGCTTCCTCCAATGGAGATTGAGAAGACACAGACGTCGTGTGCCGAATCAGCCAGAACGTGGACACGTTGGACTGGTGTGATTGCGCGCCATACCTTACTCACTGGTAGTGATGAGTGAGCCCCGAGCCACCGCGCGTTCGGCGATCGCATCCAAGGACTCGGCCAGCGGAGCATCCTCGGGCAGGTCGATGCCTCCATTGAGCGCATAGACCGTGAAACGGTACTCATGCGGTTCACCGTTCTCGGGGCACGGCGGTTCGTAAGCGGCCCGGCCGACACTGTTGCGGCCCTGGCGACCCGGTTGGGGGACACTGTTCTGCCGGATCTCGGTGATCTCGGGGGAGAGGTCGTAGAGCACCCAGAAGACCGTTGCGTCCTCGGGGGCGTCGACCACAACGGCCAGCGACGCGATCCTGTCATCATCGGGCACCCCGGACCACTGCAGCGCCGGAGAAATACCATCCCCTTCGCACGTGTAGGCGGCCGGAAGCGGCTCTCCCTCCTGCATCATGGTGCTTGCCACGTTGATGTCGTCGCCGAGCTCGCTACCGGTTCCCGAAGGCGTTCCACAGCCCGTGGCCGACAGGACGACCGCACCCGCGATGGCTGACATCGCGCGTACACGCGCGCGGACCGAGGGCGGCGTGGCCGTGCGGCGCGGACCGGATGAACGATGGCGTTCGACCGAGAACATGGGGCTCCTGCGAAACGGGGCGTCAGTGCCAAGCGGCGCCGCTGGTCCCGGCGCCGCGGGGCGGAGCCGGGACCATGCGGCGATACTCCACCGAACCTTACTGCGGTCCGCGCGGCGATGAGCCCTGTATGCACAGAGCGTCTGCCCTTGTACGCCTTCCGCTGTGGTCGGCTGCAAGCGAAATGTACTGACACTGCGATCGTGCGGTCACAGCATCAGGGATCATTGGGTCCGTGCGGTTTTCGATCCTGGGGCCCTTGGAGGTGCGCGACACCGGCGGCGCAGTCGTCACCGTCGGTGGTGCCCGGTTGCGCCGACTGCTGGTGCTGCTCCTGGTCCACACCCGGGAGTCCGGTCGGTACGGATCGGCTGATCGACGGGATCTGGGGAGAGAACGCCCCGGCCGCCACTGGAAACGCGCTTCAGGCTCTGGTCTCGCGGTTGCGCAGGGTGCTCGGCGACCGCGTATCCGTACTGGGCGGCACCATGGGGTACCGGTTGGACGTGCCCCCCGCCCACGTGGACATGTGCGAATTCAAGGAACTGGTGGCGCGGGGGCGCCGGGCCCGCGTCGACGGTGACCTGCGTGGTGCCGGACACCTGTTCCGCGAGGCGCTTGCCCTGTGGCGCGGCCCCGCCTTGGTCGACCTGACCGAAGTCGGCTGTATGGAGGACATCGCCCTCCGGCTGACCGAGGAGAGGCGTTCCGTGGCCACGGAACGCCTGGCTCTCCAGCTCGACACGGGTTCCCATGCCGAGGCCCTGCCCGAGATCGAGGAGCTCGTCGCACGTGAACCGCTCGACGAGCGACCGGTCGAGCTGCTCATGCGCGCGCTGACCGCCTCCGGGCGGCAGGCCGATGCCCTGTCCGCCTACGACCGCCTGCGCCGCGCGCTCGCCGGCGAACTCGGGATCGACCCCTCCGCCCAGTTGCAGGAACTCCACCTGTCCCTGCTGCGAGGCGAGCTCCGCATACCGTCCCCGGCGCTTGCTCCAGGCAGGGCGAAACCGTCGGCTGTGCGGCTGCCGCCCACCTTGACCAGCTTCATCGCCCGCGAGGATGAGATACGCGATGCCGTTGGCCTGGTGCGGGACACGCGCCTTGTCACGCTGATCGGGCCCGGGGGTGCGGGCAAGACCCGGCTGTCCATCGAGGCCGGTGCGCGTTTCGCCGAGCAGTATCCTTCTCTCGCCGAGGACGGTGTCCGGTTTGTTGAACTCGCGCCGGTCAGTGACGGGGCCGATATCGCCCACACCGTTCTCACTGCTCTCGGAGTGCAGGAACGCTCGGTGATGGAGCTGCACACCGGCGCTTCCGCTGCTTCCGCGCCGGGGGACGCCGTTGAACGCGTCATCGACTCCCTCACCCACCAGAGACTGCTGCTCATCCTGGACAACTGTGAGCACCTCATCACGGAGGTCTCCCGTCTGGCCGAACGCCTGCTCGGCTCCTGCCCGGGGTTGCGGATTCTGGCCACCAGCCGAGAGCCTCTCGCCGCCGCAGGAGAGCGGCTGCTCGAGGTGTCCTCGCTGGAGCTGCCACCGGAGGGAACTTTGGCCGAGCGCGTCGGCGAGTACGCCTCGGTGCGGCTGTTCGTTGAGCGCTCCTCTGCTGTCCAACCAGGATTCGCCGTGGACGAGGGTAATGCCGAACACATCGTCCGCATCTGCCGTGAGCTCGACGGGATGCCGCTTGCGCTGGAACTGGCCGCCGCGCGTATACGCGCGCTGCCGGTTTCCCAACTCGCTGCCCGGCTCTGTGACCGGTTCCGGCTGCTCACCAGTGGCAACCGGTCCGCGCTGCCCCGGCACCAGACACTGCAGGCCGTCGTCGACTGGAGTTGGGATCTGCTGAACGAGGCCGAGCGAACGCTCATGCGTCGGCTCTCGGTGTTCGCCGGTGGTGCGACGCTGGAGGCGGTCGAACCGGTCCGGCAGGCCATGCTGTCGCGGGTGGCCGTGCAGACCGGGGACCGGGCGGAGGCCCGGCGCCGTGCAGCGGCCGCCTGGCGCGGCCTTGGAACGCGGCAGGGCGTCGGGCAGATCGCCCACGTGCTGGAACAGTTGGCCGAGGTGGCCCTGGTCGAGAACGCGGATCGCGCGGCCGCCCTGCTCGGTTACGCCGAGGCGATCCGCGGCCTACCGGACGAGACCGATCCCGACATCGTGCGCATCCGGGAGCGGGCGCGGCAGAGCCTGGGCGAAGCAGCCTTCGCCCAGGCTTATGCCGCGGGCGCCACGAGTACGCGAGACGAGATCCTCTCCACCTTCGACGCATGGGTCGTTGAATGGGAGGCCCGGACCTGAACCGCCCGCACCGCCGGCCCGCCCGCTCCGGTCAGGACCGGCGACGGTAAGCGCGGACGGCCAGGGGGAAGAACACCGCGGTGATCGCTACGGTCCAGCCGACCGTCCATAGCAGCGGTCCGCTGGAGGGCGTTCCCTCCAGGAATCCGCGCATCGCCTCGATGACCTTGGTGACCGGGTTGATCTGCGCGAAATCGGACATGATGCCGGGCATCCGCTCCGGGGGGACAAAGGCCGAACTCGCAAAAGTCAGCGGGAACATCCAGATGGAGCCGAAGATGTTCACGGCCATGGGTGTGCGCAGCAGCAGTCCGACAAAGGCCGACATCCAGCACAGCGCGAACGCGAACACCATGACGACGGCGATGGCGGCCACGACCCCCGCAATGCCGCCCTCGGGGCGGTAGCCGATCGCCATCGCGACGAGGAGCACCATGACCACGGTGAGCAGGTAGCGCACCAGGTCGCCGAAGATGGCGCCGATCAGCGGAGCCGACCGGGCGATGGGCAGAGAGCGGAACCGGTCGAAGATGCCTTTCTCGATGTCGGTGTTGAGCGCGACGCCGGTGCCGATCGTCGCGAAGATGACCGACTGCGCGGTGATGCCCGGGATGATCTGGTCGCGGTAGCTCTGCCAGTCGCCCATCATGGCCTGGCCGAAGACGAAGACGAACAGCGCGACGAACATCAGCGGCATGAACGTCAGGCCGATGACCTCTTCGGGGTTGCTCTTGATCTTCAGCAGACTGCGCCAGGTCAGCAGCGCACCGTGTCGAACCGTGGTGATCGGGTCGATCCGTGCTGCCAGGTGCGGGCCGGCGCCATCGGCCGGGCGCTCCGTTGTGGTCGCGGCGCTCACGCGTTGGTCCTTTCGGGAGTGGGGGCCGGGTTCTTCGCGGGATCGTCGGCCGCGTGGCCGGTGAGGGCCAGAAACACCTCGTCCAGGCTGGGCTTGCGCAACGTCAGCTCGGCGACGGCGATCCCTTCGTCATCGAGGCGACGGACCACCTCGGGAAGCACACTGGGGTCGGTCACCGAGGCGCTCGCCCCGGCCTCGTCCGAACGGACCTCCGTCCCGGTCACGGCCTCCACGGTCTTGGCCGCCTGCGCGAGTTGGGCGCTCTCGACCGGGCGGACCTGCAGTACCTGCGTGCCTGCGCGGACCTTCAGCTCTTCTGGCGTACCCCTGCTGATGACCTGGCCACGGTCCAAGACGACGATGTCGTCGGCCAACTGGTCGGCTTCCTCCAGGTACTGCGTGGTGAGCAGCACGGTGACGCCGTCCCCGACCAGTCCGCGCACCACCTCCCACAGCTCGTTGCGGCTGTGCGGGTCGAGGCCGGTAGTGGGCTCGTCCAGGTAGAGCAGGCTGGGCCGGCCGACCAGGCTGGCGGCGAGGTCCAGCCGCCGCCGCATGCCGCCCGAGTACGTCTTCGCTGCGCGGTCGGCGGCCTCGCTCAGCGCGAAGCGGTCCAGCAGTTCGGCCGCGCGCGCCCGGGAGTCCGTGCGCGAGTAGCCGAGCAGCCGAGCGAGCAGGACCAGGTTCTGGGTTCCGGTCAGGGCCTCGTCGACCGCGGCGTACTGGCCGGTGAGCCCGATGAGTCGGCGGACGTCGTGCGGCCGGCGGACGACGTCGTGGCCGTGCACGGTGGCGTGTCCGCTGTCCGGGCGAAGCAGGGTCGAAAGGATGCGCACGGTGGTCGTCTTGCCGGATCCGTTCGGGCCGAGGACCCCCAGCACGGCTCCCGTGCGTGCCACAAGGTCGATCCCGTCGAGGGCGGTCTCGCCTTTGAACGTTTTGACCAGGCCCTCCGCGCGGATGGCATCAGTCATCTGTCCTCCTACATGTGTACATGCCTCTAGTCTCGGTGCAAGTGCTGACAAACCACTGACAATCCGCTGTTCGACCGCTGTTCGCTCTCAGCGGATAGGGCCGTCCGGCCGGTTGTGCATGGTCGTACCGCTGCGGTGCACGACATTCGGGTATTGGGCCGGCTTCCCGGCAGGCGGAACCGGCCGTCCCGTGTCGCGGCAGTAAAGTACTGAAAGGCCGCACCGTAGACTCGGGCCTGTGGAGAGCACCCGATTGCGCCCCCCGGAACACCGGGTGTCGCCTCGCGCTGTACCGATGTGGACTCTGGAGATGGCACTCGGGGCGGTGGTCCTGGCCGCCGTCCTGTGCGCCGCGGCCTGGGGGGTCACCGCGGGCGACTGGGGATGGCGCCCCGAGCCCGTCCGGCGGTTCGCTTGGTGGGTGCCCGCGGTCTATGGAATCTATGCCGTGGTCAGGATCGGTGTGGCGCCGAGCTGGCGGTATCGGGTGCACCGCTGGGAGGTGACCGCCGATGTCATCTACACCAGGGTCGGGTGGGTCAGCCGCCAGTGGCAGCTCGTACCGGTGAGCCGTGTCCAGACCGTCGACCACAAGCAGGGATGGCTGGAGCGCCTTTTCCGGGTGGCCACCCTGAAGGTGCAGACGGCCTCGCACGCGGGATCGTCCACTATCGAGGGGCTCGACGCGGAGGAGGCCCGGCGGATCTCTGAAGAGCTGGCGGTGCGCGCCGCCGAATTGCGGGACGACGCGACATGAGCGACGGAGAACACCCAGAGCCCTCCGAGGCCGAGACGGGCCGGCGCGCATCCGGGCAACCGGTGCCGCCGGAAGCCATGGCGGGCATCTGGCCCGAGCCCGAACACCGGCTCAGTCCACTGACCATGGTCACCGCTCCGCTGAGCTACCTTCGCAATTTCATCCTGCCGATCGGCGTGGCCGTCGTGGCGGGCAGCTTCAACCCGTGGGTCTTGGGAAGCGCGGCCGTCGCCATCACAGGGATGCTCGTCACCGGCTTCATCACCTGGCGGACGTTTCGCTACCAGGTGGGCACCGAGCGGCTGGAGATCCGCAAAGGGCTGGTCAACCGCTCCCGGCGGTCCATCCCGCTGGAGCGGATCCGCGGCGTCGACGTCACCTCGCACCTGCTGCACCGCATGCTCGGCCTCGCGGTCGTCAACGTCGAGGCCGCTGCCGGGGGCGGAGAGAAAGAGGAAGGCAAACTCGACGCGGTCACCGCGGCCGAGGCGGAGCGGCTGCGCCGGGTCCTGCTGCACAGACGCGCCGTGCTCAGGGGCGATGCTTCCGACACGGCCGCAGAAGCCGTTCTTGCCCCCACCGACGAGGCGCGGGAGACCGCAAAGATGCGGGCAGAGGCGCCCGATTCGGCCGTGTACTTCACGATGCCGAGAAGCTGGTACCTCTACGCGGTCCTCAGCCTGGGCTACCTGCTCACCCCGTTCGTGGCCCTGGCCACGCTCCTGGGGTTCACCGCGCAGATCATCGGTGACATCGGCCCCCGGACCGAGGTCGGCGATGCGCTCTACACCGTCTATCTGTGGCTGGAGGGGATCGGGCGCTCCGCGCTCGCCATGGCGGCAGGTGCGGTACTCGCCGTGCTCGTGCTGCTGATGCCCTTGTTCGCCGTGGTCTCCTACACCATCGCCTACTGGGCGTTCACCCTCCGCAGGAGCGGTGAGTCCCTCGTCGCCGAACGCGGGCTGTTCACCCGGCAGAGCGTCACATTGGAGCACCGCAGGATCCGCGGCCACGAACTGCTCGACAACCCGTTGGAGCGCCTGTGCGGGGCGGTGCGGTTGCGCGCGATCGTGACCGGGCTGGGGGAGAGCGCCACCCGCACCGTGCTCCTTCCGGCCGGTCCCCGTACGCGCGTTATGGGTGTGGTCGAACAGGCGCTGACTCCCTTCGGCGGATCACTCATCAGGCATCCGCGGGCGGCACTGGCCCGTCGGCTGATCCGCGCGGTCAGCCCCTTCTTCGCGGCTGCGGTGGCGGCCGCGGCGTTCGGCCTGTACTGGCCGGCGGCCCTGCTGGCCATTGTGGCGCTGGCAGCCGTTCCCCTTGGTGTCGACCGCTATCGGGCGCTGGGGCACGGATACGACGGCCGCCAGGTCAGCGTGCGGTCCGGTTCGCTCCGCCGTGAGCAGGCCGTTGTGCAGGACGCGGCCGTCATCGGCTGGACCTGGTCCCAGACCCTGCTCCAGCGCCGTGCGGGACTGGCCGATCTGAAGCTCGCCGTGGGCGCGGGTGACGGCGGGTACACAGCGATCGACGCGGGCTTCGGCGAATCCGTGTCCTTCGCCGAAAGCGTGACCCCCGATATGGTGCGCCCCTTCCTGCTGCGACCGGGCCCGGCGGAGGAGAGCGTGGAGGCGCGGGGGCGGTGAGTGGCCGCGCGGTCAGTCGGGCTTCTTGGAGCCGAACATGATCTCGTCCCATGAGGGAACCGAAGCACGTCGGCTCCGGCTTTTGCGCCGTGCGGGCTGAGGAGAGCCTCCGGTTCCGGCCGCTGCCGCGGATACTGAAGGCCCCTGCCGATAGGGCTCAGGCCGCTCCGCACGCTCCTTGGAACGGGGAGCCTTGGGCGCCGGGCGTTGGGCGGCGGGCGGCTCCGCGGCGGGTCGATCCGGGGCCGAGCGCTCTGGGCGTTCCGGGCGCTTCGGTTGTTCCGGCGGTTCTGCGGTCTTCGCGGCCGGGTCCGGTTTCTTCGTCGGCGCTTCGGGCGCACGCCGAGCCGCTGTGAGGGCCGACTTCTCCTTCTTCTCCTGCTGGGCGGCCGGGGTCGGCTGCGCGCGCTCGGGGGTGACCGATACCCGCCCCGGTGCTGCTGAGCGGTCGGGGCGCGCCGACGGAAGCAGTGAATCCTCCGGCGGGGACGTCTGGGTATCGGGACGGAGAGCGGTCGGCTCGGGGCGGGGCGTCGGCTCCGGTTTGGGCGTTGGAGGTTCGGCGGCGGCCCCACCCTGGCGGCGCGGTACGAACGGTGTCACGTTGGCGCTGCCGGACCCGAGGCCCAGTGGCTCGCCGGCATCCGGTGACGAGAATCGGACCGCCTCCTCGTCGGCGGGGGCGACCGATCGGCGCCGCGGTTCATAGATCCAGTGCGCCACGCGCTCCTCGCCCGCGATCAGGAAGGCGAGTTTCACCTGCCAGGTGTTGTCCTCCCGTTTCCAGGAGTCCCACACAGCGTCGCCGGTCTCCAACTGGTGGCCGCCGATCCGCTCGGCGACGATGTCGCCGAGCGCCGGCCCGGGGGCGGACTCGCCCGGTCGGCGCACTGACGCCCGTTGGGCCTGCTGGGCGACGTATTCGCGTTCCTGCAGCACGGGGCTCTCGAACCAGCGGACGCGCTCGATCGGGATTCCGGAGTGCTCGGCGATCGCCTCCGCGGTCTCACCGGAGCGGATCCGGGCCTGGATCTCCTTGGGGCGCAACGGATTCTCCACTTCGATCTCGTACTGGCCGAGCCGGGAGAACTGGCCGCGCACAGCGGCGCGGAGACGGTCGTCGACGGGCAGCATGAATCGGGTCCCACGGCCGGCGCTTCCCAACACCAGGTAGGTGCCGTCCTCGCTGACAGCGACGAGGCGAAGCTCCTGCATCGCCCTCCCTTTCGCGTCCCGTCGAAGGTGGGTCTTCGGCCATCCCCCGTGTACCAGTCTCATCGGCATCCGACTGTTCGGCCAGTACCGCGTCCGGCATGTCCGAACTGTGTGACCCTCCGGGCGGGTCCGCCCACAAACGTCTGGTGCTCTATCGTGCCATCTTGACACGGGAGCGAGTCGAGCCCGGTGGAGCAGCGGACAGGTCTTTTCTGTTCGCCGCCCTGCCGGTGATGCTACCCCTCAGGTAATGCCCCCTTCCCGCACCACCGAGGTGCGCGGCACCGCGGCGGTGGTCGCGTGGTCGACGCAACGCCGGGGGTGCTCAGAAGGGGCCCGCGGGGCTGATTGGATGGGACCTATGAGGCCCTACGACGCGTTTCTGCTGATCTCCTTCGGCGGACCAGAGTCCACCGACGACGTCATTCCCTTCTTGGAGAACGTCACCCGTGGCCGCAATATCCCCCGTGAGCGGCTGGCGGAGGTCGGCGAGCACTATTACCTGTTCAATGGAATCAGTCCGATCAACCAGCAGTGCCGGGACCTGATCGAGGCGGTTCGCGCGGATTTCTCCGCCAACGGTATGGATCTTCCGATCTACTGGGGGAACCGCTTCTGGGCGCCGATGCTCACCGACACCGTGGCGCAGATGGCCAAGGACGGAGTGCGCCGTGTCGTGGCCATGGCGACATCGGCCTACTGCAACTACTCCAGCCGCCGTGTCTACTACAACGACATCGCCGCCGCGCGGGAGGCCGTGGGCCCTGATGCTCCCGAGATCGAACTGATCCGCCCCTTCTATGACCACCCAGGCTTCATCGAACCACTGGTGGAGCACGTTCGTGCCGCCCTGGAGCGGCTGCCCGAGGACAGGCGCGCCGACGCACGGCTGCTGTTCTCCGCGCACTCCATCCCCACCGCCATGGCCGAGGCCAGCGGGGCGCCGGAGCACGGGTACGGCCCGGGGGGCGCCTATGTCGCCCAGCTCACCGAGGTCGCCCGCCTGGTGGCCGAGCGGCTGGGCGGGGGACACCGCTACGAGCTCGTCTACCAGAGCCGCAGTGGGCCGCCGAGCCAGCCCTGGCTGGAGCCCGACATCAACGACCGGCTCGAAGAGCTCGCCGAGGATGGCGTCACGGCCGTCGCGGTCATCCCCTACGGCTTCGTCTCCGACCACATGGAGGTCGTGTACGACCTCGACCACGAGGCCCGGGAGACCGCGGATCGGCTCGGCATCGACTTCGTCCGCGCGTCGAGCCCGGGAACCCACCCGCGTTTCGTCTCCATGATGCGCGAACTCATAACCGAGCAGGCCGATCCCAGGAGTGAGCCCGTCCGGCTGAGCGGTCTTCCCGAATGCCGTTGCGGGTCGGCGGATTGCTGCGGGCCGCGCTGACACGGCTCTTTGATCGGTAAGGTCGCAACCGGCCCAAGGCCGACCGGGTACAGATGACGTCGGCCGGAACACCTGTGAGGGGCCGGTGCGACGAGCGAACAGGGGGAGACGATGTCCACGCACGATCCGGCCGCACTTTTGGCACTGGCCGCCGAGACCGGACAGGAGGCCGGTCGGGTGGCGGCCGAAGGGCAGGCGGGCATCGCCGTGCTCGACACCAAGTCGACGCCGACCGATGTGGTCACCGAGATGGACCGATCAGTGGAGGAGTTGATCCGCAAGCGCCTGCTCACGGCGCGGCCCGATGACTCCGTCCTGGGTGAGGAAGGCGGTCGGCAGGCGGGGTCCAGCGGGGTCCGCTGGATCGTCGACCCCATCGACGGCACCGTCAACTACCTCTACGGGCGTCCGGATTGGGCGGTGTCCATCGCCGCCGAGTCCGGTGGCGAGGTCGTGGCTGGGGTCGTGTGCGTCCCGGTGCGCGGCGAGGTGTACACGGCGACACGGGGCGGTGGGGCCTTCTGCAACGGGGAGCCGATCCACGTCGCCCCGGCTGTTCCACTGGAGATGGCTCTGGTGGACACGGGTTTCGGTTACAGCTCCGCCCGCCGCGCCCAGCAGGCCGAGGTGCTGCGCACGGTGCTGCCGCGGGTACGCGACATCCGCAGGGGAGGGTCGGCCTGCGTCGACCTGTGCGGGTTGGCGCGGGGCCGGGCGAACGCCTACTACGAGCGGGGGCTCAACCCCTGGGACTGGAGTGCCGCCGCACTCATCGCCGAGGAGGCGGGGGCGCGCGTGGGCGGGCTGCATGGAGCGCCGCCCAATTCGGAGCTCATCATCGCGGCGGCTCCGGGGCTGTTCGAGGAATTGCACGACCTGCTGGCGCCGCTGGGGGCCGATACCGACGGATGAGGTGAGGGCGGCCGGATCAGGGACCCGGCCGCCCTCACGCTGCTGTCCCTCTTACCCGAAACTGGGGTCGACACCGTTGCGAGCGGCGATGCGGTGCAGGTCCTCCAGTTCCGACGCGTGCGCGTCGGCAAGGAAGTCATCTCCAGCGGCCCGTGCTGCTTGGAGTGACCTGTGAGTCTCCCTGATGCGTCCTTTGATCTCCGCGAGGAACTCGCCCATGTCACCTCACTCAATGTCCATGTTCGTGTGCACAGGATCACATCATTGTGATGGGGAATGCGTACCGGGCGACTGTGGCCCGTGCCTGCTCGCCATACCCGCAGCGCCGTCTCGGTCAAACGTGTCTCCTGTGACGTGACCGATTCGTGATGAAGGTGCGAGTCAGGCCGCCGCCCATGATCTCAGGCGGGGGTGCGCGACGGGGGCAGGGGTGCCGGCTGCGAGCAGGGAGGCCGGCGCAGAGGCGCACGGGCGCGCATGCGGTGGGCTACACCACATCCCCCGATTCGCGTCGGTGCTTACTTGTTTCTTATCCTGTATGTGTCACATTCGAGATGTGCGGGGTGAACGTCGCTGCCGATGGTTTGGGGGATACATCGGCAGCGACGCCTCGCTTTCAGGGGGATTGGCGTCCCGGCTCCGTTAGGGGTCGGCCGTCGACCAGAGGTTCCCCGGCACCTATCAGATTGCCTGCACCGGACACCGGCCTACTCGATCGGTGCGAGGGTGAGGGAGTGGCCGTCTTCGTGCGGCCCGCGGAGTGGATATGAACCACGATGGTTTACTCCGCCCTTATCGAAGGTGTGCGATAACGATAGGCGCAGCCGGGGTAGACGCCGCTGCCGGTGTGTTGGGGGATGCGCCGGCAGCGGCCCACCCGACCCGCAGGGAAGCGAAGGGCTGTAGTGCGCGTACTCGTGGTCGAAGACGAGCAGGTTCTCGCCGACGCGGTGGCTGTAGGCCTACGGCGCGAATCGATGGCTGTTGACGTCGTCTATGACGGCGACAGCGCTCTGGAGCACGCGGGCGTCAATGAATACGACGTCATCATCCTCGACCGCGACCTCCCCGGCGTCCACGGCGATGACGTCGCCAGAAGCCTGGTTGAACAGAGCTACGCCGGACGTATCCTGATGCTCACGGCCTCGGGTGAACTGGAGGACAAGGTCGAAGGGCTCACCTTGGGCGCCGACGACTACATGGCCAAGCCCTTCGCCTTCGCCGAGTTGATCGCCCGCGTGCGGGCGCTGGGTCGCCGGGCGGTCCCGCCGCTGCCGCCGGTGCTGCGCCGCAACGGCATCTCATTGGACCCGGCCAACCACACCGTGGAACGCGACGGCCGCCAGATCCCGCTCACTCCCAAGGAGTTCTCGGTCTTAGAGGTGCTGATGCGTGCGGGGGGCACGGTCGTCAGCGCCGAAGGGCTCTTGGAGAAGGCGTGGGACGAGAACGCCGATCCTTTCACCAACGTTGTCCGGGTCACGGTCATGACCCTTCGCAAGAAGCTCGGTGAGCCCCCGATCATCCAGACCGTCCCGGGGGCGGGGTACCGGATTTGACCGCGGATGAGGGCGGAACCGGCCCGGCCGTGCCGCCGGGCGAGGTCGCGCCGACCCCGCCCGGCGACACCGGGACGTGGCGGCGGCTGGCCACGGCGACACCGCCCCCGGTGCCCCAGAGCCCGGTGGCCAAAAGTGTCGACCGCTTCACCGACAACATCAGCCTGCGCACCCGCTTGACACTGATCTACGGCATGCTGTTCTTTGCCGCGGGGTCGCTGCTGGTGCTGCTCAACTACGTCATCGTGGCCGGGCTGCTGGACAGCCTCACCTTCACCGTCGCGCCGGATTCGCCCTATGCGAACGATCCGGCCGCACTCGAAGAGGTGAAGAAGACCTACATCGAGAACGTGCTCGCCGAGGTGACCCGCTTCTCGGTCCTTGCCCTGGTCATCGTCGGGTTGCTGGCCGTCGCGCTGGGCTATGTGGTCGCGGGCCGCGCGCTGTCTCCACTGCACAAGATCACCCGGACCGCCCGGCGGCTCTCCGAGCGCTCCCTACACGAGCGCATCGCGCTCGGCGGCCCTGACGACGAGATCCGCGAACTCGCCGACACCTTCGACGACATGCTGGAGCGCCTCGACCGCGCCTTCGACGGCCAGCGGCGGTTCGTCGCCAACGCCTCCCATGAACTGCGCACCCCTCTCGCGATCAACCGGACGCTGCTGGAGGTCGCGCTGAGCGACCCCGACGCCTCGGCCGACCTGAAGACCGTGGGGCGCACTCTGCTGGAGACCAACTCCCGCCATGAGCACCTCATCGACGGCCTGCTGTTCCTCGCCAAGAGCGACCGCGAACTGGACGTGCGCACGCTCGTCGACCTGGGGGAAGTCGCCGGAACAGTGCTCAGCCAGCTCTCGGCGGACATCGACGAATCAGGGCTCACGCTCCGCTCCGACCTGCGCGCTGCCTCTGTGACCGGCGATCCGGTGCTGCTGGAGCGGCTGGTGGCCAACCTCGTGGAGAACGCGCTGCGGTACAACGTCGACAACGGCGAGATCACCGTGCGCTCCGGCATCTACGAAGGCGCGCCGTCGGTTCAGGTGGAGAACTCCGGGCCGGTGATCCCCGGCTACGAGATCGAGGGGCTCTTCGAGCCGTTCCGGCGCGGATCGGGCGACCGGGTGAGCTCCGGCCGCAGCGCTGGGTTGGGGTTGTCCATCGTGCGTTCGGTGGTGCGGGCGCACGGCGGGACGGTCAGCGCCTGGCCGCGCGGAGGCGGCGGGCTCGTGGTCACCGTGAGCCTGCCTGCGGCGCACTGGGAGCCGCCGCCGACTACGACGGGCAGGTAACGAGCCAACTTCCTGCGGTGGTCGGCGCCGCCATGATATCTATACGTGTCCTATGACACGGCGCCCCCGGGACAGAGCACCCGCCGGTGGTGGGTATGCTCTCCCGGGCGCGAACGCGAAGGGAATGCATCCTGACGCGACCGTGTCCGTTCTGACCTTGCCACCCGGAGAGTCTCCACACTCGGCTGGGGCGAGGAAAGACGAAGAAATAGGTCGGAATCCCTCAGGCGTTGGGTAGCACATGAGAACGGACGGATCGGCAGCGTGTGAGGACACGGCCGGATTCGGACGGCCGGTACTGCCATGCGGTGCGACGGAGCATCCGGGAGGGGTCACAGTCCACTTACGCCGTGGGAATTTTTCGGCCGATCCGGGCACAAGAGACCTCTCTTGAGCGTTACAACCGCGCAGCGAGGCATAGACCGAGGGGGATGGAGTCAGCAGAATGGCCACCGATTACGACAGCCCGCGCAAGACCGACGAGGACATCAACGAAGACAGCCTCCAGGAACTGCAGGCCCGTCGGGTCGATAAGGGCACCAGCACCATCGACGTCGACCCCGACGAGGTCGCGGAGGGGATGGAACTTCCCGGGGCGGACCTTTCCGGTGAGGAACTGGCCGTTCGGGTGCTTCCGCGCCAGGCCGACGAGTTCACCTGTTCCCGTTGTTTCCTGGTGCACCACCGCAGCCAGCTGGCCGAGCAGCGAAAGGGGCAGCTCATCTGCAAGGAGTGCGCCGCCTGAGCCGGGCGGCCCTCCTCCCTTCGCTGCCTCGACGGCCAGTGGGCCGCAGCACATGATGCGTCCCCGGAAGGGGACGCATCATTCTTTTACGTCCGGCTTGCTTTCCCGGTCCGCCTACATTTGTCGAAGGGGACCGTAAAGCTGGAAAAAGCTGAGGATGGGGGTGGGTCCGTGGCCAACGGAACCAATAGCGGCGGCAACGGCGAATGGGGCGACGAAGGCGCGGCCGGCAGCGGCGGCGAACTGGTGCCTGCGGGCACCGAGGACATGGGAGAGCTCGTCGGCCGGATCATCACCGATGACGGTACCGACCCCAAGCGCCGGGCCGGGCTCCTGGGGCGCCTGGCCCGGGCACTGGCCACAAGCGCGCGTGCCGCGGGGGGCAAGGGAGCGGCCGGAGGCCGCTGGATCACCGACGTGTTCGCCCACGAGATCGCGCCCCGCATTCCGATGCGCGATCGCGAGACGCTGATCCGGCACTACAAGGGTCTCGAAGGCGAAGAGCTCGCGGACGCGCTGGTCCGCAACGCCGCGCACGCCACCACAACCGTAGGAGCCGCCGGCGGGGCGCTGGCGGCTGTGCAGTTCAGTGCTCCACCGCTGCTGCTGACCGCCCCCGCCCAGATCACGGCTGAAACGCTCGTTGTCGCCGCCATCGAGGTCAAGCTCGTCGGCGAGCTGCACGAAGTCTACGGAGCCCCGGCCCCCGGGACCATGCTGCAGCGCACCTCGGGTTACCTGAGCTCCTGGGTCAAGAAGCGGGGAATCGACCCGCTGGAGGCCGCCCAATCCCTCACCGTCGCGCTCGGCGCGGCCGCAAAGGCGGCGCTGCGCAAACGACTGATGCGGCTGATGGGCCGCCACCTCACGACCCTGGGCCCCTACCTCACGGGCGCCATCGCCGGAGGTACGCTGAACCGCTCGGCCACCAGGGCGCTGGCGGCATCGGTACGTGCGGACCTGCGTGCTACGGCGCTGCCCGGGGCGGGGCGTGAGAAGGGGAAGCGGCACGGCCTGCGCGGCGGGTCTGCTCAGGGCGCGCTTCCCCCAGGCAGGTGAGTCCAGAGCGGGTGGCACCATCCACGCGGCTGAGGCCGCGTGCTCAACATCGACGGCTTTGCCTGGTCACAGCCGGACCCGTGGCCGGCTGACCGTCCCCGTTCCCGCCTTCCCTTCGCGAGAGCGCAAGTTGCAGGGCCGCTGGTTCGGACCCACCTTGACCGAATAGGACAAGGCCGCCCCGGTCACCGCCCCCGGCGCAGAGGAACCGAGACCGAGGCGACCGGCGGGTACGGGGCGCCGACCAGCGCTCCGTACCCGCCGGCCAAAGCCGCGCGGACCCCGCTAAACACCGCCGCCCCGCACCGAGCCGCGGGGCGGCAGACGCCTGTAGGCCGTGCGGACCGCGAGGACACGGGTCACCTCCAAACCGACCCCCATCACCACGGCCCAGGCCAGCGCCTCGCCCAAGCCGACGTCGAGGGACTCGGGTTCGGTCGGCGGTTCCTTGCCGGTGGCCTGGGTCCAGGCGAAGGTCAGCGCCTTGCGCGCCACGTAGGCCGCCGCGAAGGAGGCCACGCCGCCGATGATCTGCGCGGTGAGCTCACCGTCTTTCTCTGCCATCTGCATCGATCGCTTCCGTTGTCCGTCATGATCATGTTGGAAGGGCTCCGCCGAAATACTGCCATGCCGGGCGGCCCCGACCCGTATCCGTCCTGCTCACGCCGGGGGCCGCGTTCGGCGACAACGGGAGTGACCACGGCCGTGAAGCCAATACCATTGTCCAGGATTCCCACACCCGCCCCGGGACTCCCACACCGCCGAGCGGCGTGCGCGGGCGTCCCCCGAAGCAACGGGCCGCGATAGGGTCGCCAGGTGTGAGTAGCGATACCGGCAACGATGCCGTGGAGGTTCTGATCCGGCGGGTGGACCCCGATCTGCCGCTCCCCGGGTACGCTCACCCCGGCGATGCCGGCGCCGATCTCGTCACCGCTGAGGACGTCGTGCTGGATCCCGGGCACCGGGCGACGGTGCGCACAGGAGTGGCCGTCGCGCTTCCCGACGGGTACGCGGCGTTCGTGCACCCGCGTTCCGGCCTGGCCGCCAGGTGCGGTCTGACAGTCGTGAACGCGCCGGGTACCGTCGACGCCGGATACCGGGGCGAGATCAGGGTGACCCTGCTCAACACGGATTTGAGAACTCCGGTCAAACTGGTACGCGGAGACAGGATCGCCCAGCTGGTCGTCCAGCGTGTGGAGCGGGCGGTCTTTCGAGAGGTCGACGCGCTCCCGGATTCCGTACGCGGAACGGACGGATTCGGGTCCACCGGGGGTTGTACAGCGCGCGGCTGACGGTCACCATCCCGGCGATTCCGGGGACGAGCAAGCAGGAGAGGTGTGGGGCGTGTTCGGACGCCGACGCAAGAAGAGCGAGAAGAGTGGCGCTGCCGACATCGCCGAGGTCGTCGAACGTAAAGGACCGCCACCGGAACCGGACAAGGCCGACGACAAATACCGTGCGGCGGGGCCGTGGGACGCATCCGAGGAGGCCCCGGAGGAAGCGCGGATGGACCTGGGATCGATCCGCGTTCCCGTGCGGCCCGGAACCGAGATCCAGGTCAACGTCGCCCAGCAGCGCAATCAGATCATCGGCGTCACCCTCATCAGCGGCGGCTCCGCGCTCCAGGTGCAGCCGTTCGCGGCCCCGAAATCCAGCGGGCTGTGGGATGAGATGCGCGAGGAACTGCGCGAGCAGATCACCGGGCAGGGTGGCAAGGCAGAGGATTTCGACGGCGCTTTCGGTCCTGAACTGCGCGCCATCATCCCGGTCGAGGGCAAGAAGAGCGACCAGGGGCGCCAGCTCGGCCAACGGGTGCGCTTCATCGGAGTGGACGGCCCGCGCTGGGTGCTGCGCGGCGTGGTCCGCGGCGACGGCGCGGCCAAGCCCGAGGCCATGGCCCAGATCGAGGAGCTCTTCCAGAAGATCGTGGTGGTCCGCGGCGACAACCCGGTGCCACCGCGCGACCTGCTGACCATCACGGTTCCGCCGGAGGTGCAGAAGTCGATGGCCGAAGCCGCCAAGAAGCGGGCCGCCGGCCCCAAACCCCCGCCCCAGGGCGGTGGAGCGGGCGGCTGAGCAGCGCCCGCCGCACGCGGAAAACCGTTGCCCGGGCTGCGGCGTACGGTCAAGATGTCCCCATGCTGATCCGGCGAGAGACCCCGTCCGACATCCCCGCGATCCGCGCCGTCACAGCGGCGGCCTTCGCCGGGATCGACCATTCCGCGCCTCCCGGCGAGCCCGGCGGTGACCCGGGGGAGGCGGTGCTCGTCGGGTGGCTGCGCGCCGACCCGGGCTGGATACCGGAACTGTCCCTCGTGGCGATCGGGGAGGCGAGCGAGGTCGTCGGGCATGTCATGTGCAGCCGTGGCTCGGTGGGCGCCGCCCCGGTGTTGGGCTTGGGTCCGGTGAGCGTGGCGCCGGACCACCAGGGCCGCGGGGTGGGATCGGCGCTGATGCATGCCGTCCTCGGTGCCGCTGACGCCCGCGGCGAACCCCTGGTAGCCCTCCTCGGCGATCCCGGCTTCTACCGCCGCTTCGGGTTTCGCCCCGCCGCCGGATACGGCATCGCGGCGCCGGACGCCTCCTGGGGCGACTACTTCCAGGTGCGCACCCTCGCGGCCCATGACCCGTCGATGACGGGCACGTTCACCTACGCGGAACCGTTCAGCCGGCTCTGAGGACCACCGTCCCTCGGGCCGGTGCGGTGGCGCGGGCCTGGCGGGACCGCCGGGGCCGGGCGAGAGCGGAGGCGGGGATGGCTTCGGGGCGGTACGGTCTCTAG
>JAJYTD010000111.1 GCA_021793235.1 Actinomycetes bacterium
GCGCAAACGGCGTGGGATCACCCAGCGGGAGCTCTCGGCTCTCGCCGGAGTGTCCCTGTCTCTGATCCGCAAGCTCGAACAAGGCGAACGGCAGGACACCCGCCTGGAGACCCTGCGGAAGTTCGCCGCCGCTCTCAAGATCCCAACGTCCGAGTTGATCGAGGGCTCCGCATCCGACGAGATGGCGGGCGTTGATACGGATCAGTGGAGCGCCGTCCGGAAGGCACTGCATGGGCTTCCGAGAGACGAAGTGGCAGAGGAGCCCACGGTAGAAGGCGTTGCACGGTCCCTAGCGTCTGCGATGCCGCTCTTTTCCTCAGATCGTTACTCGGACCTCGCCATGCTTCTCCCGCCGCTTCTGCGGGACGCTGAGGCGCTGGGCACGGAAGGCCGCACGGTCCGCGCGCGCTTGCTGCAGCACACCGGCTGGCTGCTGACACAGACTCGGCAGTTCGACGCTGCCGATTTGGCGTTGCGCCGGGCTCTCGATGACGCGTCCGACCGGCTGGATGCTGCGGCCACCGTGAACATGCTCGCCTGGCTGTCGATCAGACAGGGACGCCTGACCGAGGCGATAGCGCTGGCGGCCAAGTGGGCTGACGATGTGGAGCCTCGGATGTCCCGGGCGACCGTGGCAGAGCTTTCCGCGTGGGGATGGCTGCTGGTCCGGCTCTCGGCTGCGGCGATGCGCAACAACCAGCCCGGTGACGCGGAGGACGCGATCCGGCTGGCACGAACCGCTGCCATCGCCATGGGACATGAGTACTCGCCTCCTGGCGACTTCCTTCGGGCCTTCGGCCCGATCACGGTCGCCATGAAGCGGACAGAGAACGCCATGGTGGAGGATCGGCCGGATAAGGTCCTCGCCCTGGCGCAGAACATCCCTGTTCGCGACATGCGTCCCACGTCGAACAACCGGAACCGGCACCTCCTGGACGTCACCAATGCGCAGGTGCAGCTTCGGGAGTATGCGGAGGCGTTCGATCTGCTCCAGAGAGTTCGCCACGATGCGCCCGAGTGGACCGCCAACCAACGCTATGCGCGAGATATTTTCGGCCGGATCGTCTCCCGTCGACGGACTCTGACGCCTGATATGCGGGAATTTGCGGACTTCATTCACCTGCCGGTCTGACGCTCTGTGGCACTTCCCGAATTATCAAGTTCAAAGTGCCATTGGCCTTGCTGAACTGGATGAATAACGTCCTCGCCATGGGCGCGTGGCGGCACGGTGTGCTGCCTCAGTCCGTCTCCGCACCCGATGGAAGGACGGTTCATGGCAACGGAGACAACCGAGGTGACGGAAGCTCGGCGTCTGCGGGTCTGGGCGCTGGCGCGGGCTCTGAAGTCGCACGGGTATGCGGTGGAGGTGGCCGAGTCCGACCCGTTGCTGGCGGTTCCGGCGGCGTTCGGCTCCCCGGTGGTGGTGCGCTGTGATCAGCGCGCTGTGTGCGGGGGTGAGCTGTGGTTCGCGTTCTCCGGTGGCGGGGCGATCGCTCCCGCCGATGACGCGCACCTGCCCGATGTGGTGGTGGCGGTCAAGGGCAAGCTCGCCGCTCAGGCCGATGGGTAGGCGCTCCTCGTCCGGTGTGGTCACCTGGTATGGGCGGGCGACCGGGGCATGGTGGGCTTTGGTTCCTACGGCGCACGGGGCGCGGCTGGTGGAGGCGGCCAACCCGCGTGAACTGCGGGAAGCGATAGAGAATCCGGCGGCCTGGCCGTGGCCTCCACGCAACGGTGGCGCGCTGGAGGTCAGGGGCGTTCGGCGCGGATCATCACGGGCTGGGACGGCGTTCCTCTGATCACGAGGGTCGCGCCCAGTGCACGCGCGGCGTCGTCGGGCTCCTCGGCCTGCCCCACGACCCCGACCTGGGAGCCGTCCTCGATGACGCCCTCGTACACGCGGATGCGGCAGGTCGAGGGGGAGCCGTTGTGGTAGCCGCCGGAACGCAGCAGCTCGTCGGCCCAGGGGGCCTTGTCGAGGGTCGTCACCGGAGCCGTGAAGTCCCGCGACACGGAGACGCGCCCGCCCGCGCCCCGGACCAGCGCGACGCCGCTGCCGTCGTCCAGCAGGAAGTCGACCGCCTGGCCGAACCGGTGGGTCCCGTCCGAGCCGTCCGAACTGGGCACGATCGCCAGCTCGCGGGCCAGATAGGAACGCCCGCTCGCCTCGCTCACCGGCACGGCGCCCGCCGCGACGGCCCGCCCGGAGAACCGGCCGACGCCCGGCGGCGCCGCCGCCACCGTCGTCGCCGGGGCCTTCGTGAACGCCCCGCCGAAGCCTTTTCGCAGGTATACGAGCACCAGGCCGCCGAGCGACACGACGACGAGCAGCAGAACGAGGACGACGTTCATGGGATCTCCCGGCGAGAACCCTTCGCGCGGCGCGGGGGTTCTCCCGCCGAATCCTGCCGCAGAGATCCCGGCGGCCGCCAGAGGCGGCCGACACCGGCCTCAGCTCACGACACGGGCCTCAGCTCACCAGGGGGCCGCTCACAGGAAGGGCGGCCCTCCCTGGGTCGCCGCCCACACCCACACGTAGATGATGAACCCGAGAGTGACCAGCCCGAGCATCATCTCCCAGTTGAGCGCTTCCCGAACTCCCTTACGGGCCATCGTCATCACCCGTTCGTCCGACGTAACTCCCGTATGTCACTTAGCCGGACGATTCACCCTGGAACCCCACCACCGGGCAAAATGCCTACCTGCTGAAGTAGCGCTCGAAACCCGCGGCCAGGGAGTCGGCCATGCGCTGGCGGAACGAGGCGCTGGCCATCTTCCTCGCGTCGCCCGGGTTGTTCATGTTGCCGCACTCGATGAACGTCGTCGGCACCTTCGCCAGGTTGAGCCCGCCGAGGTCGTCGCGCCGGTCCAGGCCGTTCTCGCCGATGTAGGTGGAGTACGGCATGCCCGTTCCGTCCCGGTAGGCGGCCCTGATCGCCTCGCCGAGCCGCACCGAGTCGTCCACGATCGCCGCGTTCTCGCCCACGGCGATCGGCACGATGACGTGGAAGCCGCGCCCGGACGCCGGACCGCCGTCCCCGTGGATCGACAGCGCCGCGTCGGCCCCGACCCGCCCGCCGGTGGCCGCCCGCTCCGTGATGCAGGGCCCGACCCCGTCGTCGCTCTCCCGCGTGAACCGGACCTCGGCGCCCTTCTCCCGCAGCACCCTGGCCAGCCGGTTCGCCAGATCCCAGGTGAAGGCGTGCTCGGTGAACCCGCCGGCCGTCGTGGTGCCGGTCGTGTCGCAGGCCTTGCGCCCGTTCCCCACGAAGACCTGCTTGTTGATCTGCTCCGGGTGGTCGGCGTTCCCGCCGTTGTGCCCGGGGTCGAGCACGATCACCTTGCCCTGGACAGGGGCGCCCTCCGAGGACGGCGGCGAAGGCTCGGGCGCGGGCGACTCGTCGTCCCCGCCCCCGGAAGACCCGCACGCGGCGAGCACGACGAGGCACAACACCACGACGACCGCACGAACGCTCCCCATGCCCCGCCTCCCCCGACGACAGCCAGAACCCCGG
>JAJYTD010000112.1 GCA_021793235.1 Actinomycetes bacterium
GGCGATCGCCGCCGGCAGGCCCTCCTCGCTCGTGCGGTGTACGGCGGCCCCGTAGTCCGCCAGCCGGTCGACCAGGACGGCGAGCCCGCCGCTGCCGTGGGAGAGAGCGTAGTCGCGCGGGACCTCGACGTCGTCCGGCCGCTCGCCTCGCGGGACGTCGGCCAGGGCGGCGCGCACCCGCGCCAGGATCTTCTCCCGGGAGCCGCTCATGGCCGCCCGTCCTTCCCCCCGCTGGTGCGGCCGCGCCACCAGGCGCGGAACGACTCATCGGGGATTTCGGGAATATCCCGGGTATCGGTCCAGGCCGATGCCGGGCCGGGCAGCCGACGCGGCACCAGCGACCGCGCCGACGACGCGGCGCGCTGGGCCAGGCCCAGGCGGCGCTCGTCGCCCAGGACCCATCCGGCGGCGCCCATGGCGGCCTTCTCCGCGCGGCGGCCCCTGCCCTCGGCGACCCTCTCCCGCAGGTGCACCAGCACCTCGGGGATGTCGATGGCGACCGGGCACACCTCGTAGCAGGCCCCGCACAGCGATGACGCGTAGGGGAGCGAGGCGTCGGCCTCGGAGGCGGTGCCGCGCAGTTGCGGGGTGAGGATCGCGCCGATGGGGCCCGGATACACCGACCCGTAGGCGTGGCCTCCGGTGCGCTCGTAGACGGGGCAGATGTTCAAGCAGGCCGAGCAGCGGATGCAGCGCAGGGTCTGCCGGCCGACGGTGTCGGCGAGGATGTCGGTGCGGCCGTTGTCCAGCAGCACCAGGTGGAAGTCCTGGGGGCCGTCGCCGGGTGTCACCCCGCTCCAGGTGGAGGTGTAGGGGTTCATCCGCTCCCCGGTGGCGGAGCGGGGCAGGAGCTGGAGGAAGACGTCGAGGTCGGACCATGTGGGCACGATCTTCTCGATGCCCACCACCGAGATGAGGGTGTCGGGCAGGGTGAGGCACATGCGTCCGTTGCCCTCGGATTCCAGCACCACCAGGGTGCCGGTGTCGGCCACCGCGAAGTTCGCACCGGAGACCGCCACGCGGGTCGACAGGAAGCGTTCGCGCAGGTGCACGCGGGCCGCCTCGGCCAGGGCGCGCGGGTCGTCACTGAGCTCTTCGGGGGCCGGCACGCCCCATTCGGCCATCATCTCGCGAAAGATCTCGCGGATCTCCGACCGGTTGCGGTGGATGGCCGGGACCAGGATATGGGACGGCGCGTCTTCGCTGAGCTGTACGATCAACTCGGCGAGGTCGGTCTCGTAGGCGGTGATCCCGGCCGCGGCCAGGGCTTCGTTCAGCCCGATCTCCTGGGTGGCCATCGACTTGACCTTGACGACGTCGCGCTCGCCGGTGGCGCGGACCAGGCCGGTGACGATCCGGTTGGCCTCCTCGGCGTCGGCGGCCCAGTGGACGTGGCCGCCCGCGGCGGTGACCGCGGCCTCCAACTGCTCCAGGTAGACGTCGAGGTGGCGCAGCGTCCGGTCTTTGAGGGCCCGTCCCGCCGCGCGCAGCCGCTGCCAGTCGTCGAGCTCGTCCACCACGGCCTGGCGCTTACCGCGGATGGTGCGCGTGGCCTTGCGCAGGTTGTGCCGCAGTTGGGCGTTTCGCGTGGCGGTGCGCGCCGCCTCGGGAAACGTCGGCATTCCGATGAACGTGCTGCTCATAGCCGTGCGGGCTCCTGTTCGGTCGAGGCGAGGATCTCGGCGATGTGGACCGCCCTGACCCCGGCGCGCTGGCGGTCGAGCATGCCGCCGATGTGCATCAGGCAGGAGTTGTCCACCGCGCACAGCACTTCGGCGCCGGTGGCGGCGACGTTGCGCGCCTTGTCAGCGCCCATGGCCGCCGATACGTCGGCGTTCTTCACCGCGAACGTGCCGCCGAACCCGCAGCACTCCTGATCGCCCTGGAGTTCCCGCAGTTCCAGCCCGCGCACGTTGCGCAGCAGCCGGTAGGGGCGGTCGCCGAGCCGGAGCAGGCGCAGCCCGTGGCAGGTGGGGTGGTAGGTGACGGTGTGCGGGAAGTACGCGCCGACGTCGGTCACCCCCAACACGTCGACCAGGAGTTCGCAGAGGTCGTAGACGCGCGGTGCGAGTTCTGCCGCCGCGCGCTCCAGACGGCTTCCGGGCGCGCCCAGGCGGGGGTAGTTGTCGCGGACCATCGCCGCACACGAACCCGAGGGGGCCAGGACGGCATCGGCATCGGCGAACGTCTCGACGAAGCGCACGGCGAGCCGCTGCGCGTCGCGCCGGTAACCGGTGTTGTAGTGCATCTGCCCGCAGCAGGTCTGGGATTGGGGGAACACCACCTCGTGCCCCAGGCGCTCCAGGAGGCGTACCACCGCCCGCCCCGTACCGGGATACAGGGTGTCGTTGACACAGGTGATGAATAGCGCGATCCGCATGCGCTCCCTCGATTCCGGGGTCGGCGGCCGACTGCTGTCCCGCCCGGGATCACCCCAACGAGCAGTGGTCTGATCACTTCTCTCTTGATGTGCGCCCGGTATCCGGTATATGTCTGTCTGAATGTCGGTTGAAGCTTTACGTGACCGGATTGGTCCGATCACTTTTACGCGGGGGAGGCGTGAGATGTCAAGATGGGGATCGACAACCACCGACTGCCGCCCGGTCCGGGCCGACCATCCCGAGGAGGCCGCGTGGACCGCGTGACCGGCCCCGGCGGCGCCGCGGCCGCGTCCGAACGGGTACCGGTGACCCAGCGGGCGATCGGGCGGATCAAAGAGATGATCGCCGACGGCACGCTGAAGCCCGGCGACCGGCTGCCCACCGAGCGCGACCTCGCGGCCGGCCTCGGGGTGTCGCGCAGTTCGATGCGCGAGGCCATCCGCGCCCTCACCACCCTCGGTGTGCTGGAGGTGCGCCACGGCGCGGGTGTCTCTGTGACGGAGCTGCGCCCCCGCGACCTCCTGGAGACGTTTTCCGTACTGGCCGAGGTCTCTCAGGGGCAGACCCTGGTCGAGGTGCTGCAGGTGCGCCGCATGCTGGAGCCGGCGGCGACCGCCCTGGCCGCCGCGCGGGCCGACGACGAACAACTGCGCCGCCTCAAAGCGCTGCTGGACCGAATCGACGCGGACGGCGGCGAAGGCGAGACGGTATCGGCCGACCTGACGTTCCACCAGGCGATCGTGGAGATCACCGGAAACGCCACGCTGGCCGCGATCAACGACGGCCTGTCCTCGCGGACCTTCAACGCCCGGGTCTGGCGCGGCCACCGCGAAGCCGGCCTCACGGCGCGGCTGCGCGAGGACCACGAGCGCATCTACCGCGCCCTGCTGGCCCGCGATCCCGACGCCGCCCGCGCCGCCGCCACCATGCACGTCCTGGAGGTGGAGCTGTGGCTGCGCTCCGACCTGAAAGCAGCGGGGCGCTGAGCCGGCCGGGGCGGCCCCGGCCGGCTCAGCACGGGCCGTTTGGCCGGACAGGTCGACGCGGGAGAGGCGGGAAACGTCAGGACGCCCGGTCCTCCAGCGGAGTCAGCGCGCG
>JAJYTD010000113.1 GCA_021793235.1 Actinomycetes bacterium
CGCCGGGCCGGGGGCGTGCCGGCCCGGCAGCGCGGTGACGCGCAGCATGGCGCCCTTCTTGACGAGGGTGTGCGACTCCCACGTGCGGAGCCCGACCGCGTGCCGGAAACGCTGCCTGCCCTGGAGGCGGCGTGCCGCGGCGGGCGTGGTGACCACGGGCAGGCCGCGGTCCAGCCTGGCGCGGGCGACCCGGTCCCAGTGGTCGCCGTGCAGATGGGACAGGACGACGGCGTCCAGCAGCGGCAGCTCCTCGATGCGGAGCGCCGGCTCGGTCAGGCGTTTCGTGAACAGCCCTTTTCCCAGGTAGGCGCGCTGGCCGCGGCGCAGGAAATTGGGATCGGTGAGCAGGGTGAACGGGCCGCACCGCAGGAGCGTCGTCGCATTGCCGACGAACTGCATCGTGAGCTGCCGCAGCGCGAGATCCGGTGCAGTCTTCATGGCTGTTCCTTCCCCGATGGTCGCGATTGGCCCGTGATGCCCCTGTGAAGGAAGACGAATCCTTGCCGTAGCCGGTCCCTGCGGAACCGTCGCAGGGAAGCACCGCTTGTTTCATAATTCGTGCATCACAAGTTGCGGCGACGGAGGCGAACGGTGAGCGAGATCGAGCAGGCGCCACCAGGTGTGGACATCACGATCCCGAGTCCGGCCCGGATGTACGACTACTACCTGGGCGGCAAGGACAACTACGAGGTCGACCGCAAGGCGGCGGAGGCGATCCGCGAGAAGATGCCGGAACTGGAGGACGCGGCCTGGGCGAACCGGGGGTTCCTTCAGCGTTCGGTGCGGTGGCTCGCCGAGCACGGCGTCCGGCAGTTCCTCGACATCGGCGCCGGGCTGCCCACGATGAACAACACGCACGACGCGGCCCAGGCGGTGGCTCCCGACGCCAAGGTCGTGTACGTGGACAACGACCCGATCGTCCAGATCCACGCGAACGCCCTGCTGGAAGGAGTCACGGGGACGGCCTTCATCACGGCCGACTTCCGCGACATCGACAGCGTCCTCGGCCATGAGGACACCCTGGCGACGATCGACTTCGACAAGCCCGTCGCGCTGCTGCTGCTGGCGGTCACCCACTTCATGCCGGACGAGGACGACCCCTGGGGCTTGATCCGCCAGTACATGGACCGGTTCGTCCCGGGAAGCTACCTGGCGCTGTCGTCCGCCACGACCGACCGGCAGTCCGAGAAGGCGGTCGGCGCGATCAACGAGACCTACGCGCGCTCCACGTCCAGCGCCCACATGCGGACGCGCGAGGAGATCGAGCGCTTCTTCGACGGGCTGGAGATCGTCCCGCCGTGGCAGGGCGCGGAGCCGAAGCTGGTCTACTTCGGCGAGTGGGGTGCCGAGGACCCCGAGGCCGCCGACAGTGATGGGTCACGCTGGGGTTACTGCGCTGTGGCCAAGAAGACAGAGTGACGGTGAGGAAACGAGGGTGAGGGCATGAGGAAGCCGACCGTGGCGGAACTGGGCGTCGATCCGGACACCCTGGACTGGAAGCGCTCGGGAACGGACGAAGGTGTCATTGAGGTCGCTTTCGTTGGCGAATGGACACTTCTCCGCACATCGGGCGACCTCATCTCGGTCTTCGACGAGCACGAGTGGGCCTGCTTCCTGGACGGTGTCAAGAAGGGGGAGTTCGATCACGCGGCGTCCTGATCCGGGCATATTTGTGATTCACAAATTCGGAAGGCGTATGATGAAGCCGGCCGCATGTCAAGGGAGGTGGTTCCGGTGAGCGAGGCTTACGGGGCCACGATCGCGAAGCGGGCACTGGCGCGCCGCCTGCGGGAACTGCGCCTCGAAACCGGGTACACGGCCAACCAGGTGTGCGACAGGCTGAACTGGGGCCGCGGCAAGGTCGGGCGGTTCGAGGCCAACAACTGGGTGCGGCCCGAGCTGAGCGACATCCGCGACCTGGCGCGCATCTACGAGGGAAGCGACCTCGCCGAACTGGAGGCGCTCGCCAACCGCGCGCGGGAACGGGCCTGGTGGCGCGAGTACGCCGACGTGTTCGACAACGAGTTTCCCGGTTTCGAGGGCGACGCCGCGAGCATCCGGGTGATCATGCCGCTCGTCCTGCCCGGGCTGCTGCAGACCCTCCCGTACATGCAGGCCCTGCTGGCGTCGGGGTCCAGGTCGGCGGAGTGGCGGGAGCGGGCGCTGCGGGCGCGGCTGCGGCGCCAGCAGATCCTGGAGCGCGACGACGGCACCGCGCCCGAGCTGATCGCGGTGATCACCGAGGCGTCGCTGCTGTACGAGTGGGGCGACCCGGCCGACCGCCGCGCCCAGCTGCGCCACCTGCTGACGATGGGCGCGCGTCCCAACGTCGAGCTGCGGCTCCTGCGGCTGTCGGACGGCCTGCATCCCGGCATGGCGACCCTGGTCAACATCTTCCGCTTCCCCGGCGACGAGCCGCCCATGGTCTTCCTCGAGAACGACGCCGACATCCAGGAGATCGACACCCCCGGAAAAGTGGAGGCCTATGACCGCATCTTCGAGCAGATCCGCGCGGCGGCGCTGAGCCCCGACGACACCGCGGAGCACCTGGAGAAAATGATCGCGACGCTGGAGTAGGAGCGTATGGACCTCTCTCAGGCACGATGGTTCAAGGCCACAGCGAGTGCGAGCAGCAACGGAGGCTGTGTCGAGGTCGCCGACCTCGGGACGGCGACGGGGCTGCGCGACAGCAGGACGCCGGAGGCCGGGGCGCACGTGGTGGCCCGGTCGGCGTTCGCCTCGTTCCTCGCGGACGTGAGGGCCGGCCGGTACGACCGCTGAACCAGCGGCCATCGGCCTCCGTGATTCCGGGCCGGTAGGTCCGGGCCGGTCACGCGGGTGATCCGGGCCGCACACCAGGTCCCCCAGGGCGGCACCCCTGGGGGACCTTCACGTGTGCGGCCCTCTCTCAGGCGCCGTCAACGCTACAGCGCCGGCGCCGCCCGGTCCTCACCTCCGCCGGTACACGCTTACATCGCCGTCGTGAAGCGTAATTTGTAGGGCTATACGTGCATTGGTGAACGTCTCAATCGTGCCGGAACGAGCTTCGTGGTGTGGCGGGTCTCACGCGCTCCGGTGTGCGAAACTAGATCTGTGAATCACACATAGCGAGTCGCGAACCATGGAGGTTCATGTCGCGATTGCCGGAATCGCGAAAAATGACTCCGCGAGCTCTGAGGGTGGGCGTCATGACGGAGGCCGCAATGGCGGGGGGAATTCCCTGGAGGCTGGAGAACGGTGGATGCGCGGCCCTGCCCCTTCCGGGGGACGCGAGCATCGCGTCGGTCGCGCGGGCTCACGTCTCGAGCCTGCTCCCCGCACTCGGGCTGACCGTCACGGACGTCGACGACGTCTCCCTCATGGTCAGTGAGCTCGCCACCAACGTCCTCCAGCACGCCATCCCCCACGGCGGCTGCGCCAAGGCCGAA
>JAJYTD010000056.1 GCA_021793235.1 Actinomycetes bacterium
GATCTCAGCGGGGCGCTTCATCTTCTGGTGCGTTTGGGGCGGCGGCCTCCTCCTGCTCCGCATCGGCGGCGGACCGCTGGTGGGGCAGGTCACGGCGCCACATGCTGACCCCGTCGAACAGCCCGTACTGCAACACTGCGATGAAGGGCCATACGATCAACGCGTTGAGGGCCTGCAACCGCAGACCGGAAGTGATCACGTCACCGGGCCGCGCCGCGTCGAGCGCCCGCCGGAAGTCTCCGGCGTCCATGAGGACACCGAGGCGCCAGGCCACCACCGATCCCACCAGTGCGCCGAACGCCGTTCCGAGCAGGCAGGCCAGGCGCAGGTCCGTCCGGCCGCGCAGCGCCGCCCCATACTGGGCCAGGTAGGCACCGTAGCCGGTGACGATACCCGCGACCCCCATGATGAGCGCGAAGTAGCCGTCGACGGCGAAGGTCGCCTCCGAAACCGGGTAGGGCGCGGTGGCCCCGTCGCCGATGACGGTGACCTCGGGCCGGGGGGCGATGAACCACCACAGCACCCCGAGCGGAACTCCCAGCGCCGCGGTGATCCCCAGAGTCGCACCGCCCGCGGCCAGACGCCTCCGTGTCGCCTGCCGACGCGCCCCCTTGTTCCGTCCCACGAATCCATCCCTCTGCTGACGTCGGAAAACCGGTGGTGCAGACCTTGGGGCCAGATGACGATGACGCCCATGGCGAACCCGAAAGAACGTATCCGACCGCCCATGTCCGCTGATGAGCGCACCATGCTCGGCTCCTGGCCGGACCTGCACCGGTCGACCGTACGGGAGAAGTCCGCGGGCCTGGCGCCCCGGTCGGCGGCCACGGCCCCGCTGCCGACGTCTCCATCGATGTCGGTGGGCGGTGTCGTCGCACGCCTGCGCCGGGTGGAGCACTTCTGGTTCGAGGTGGACCTGCTCGGGCTGCTCGACCAGGGACCCTATACCCTCGTTGGTCCCGACGCCCACTGATCCAGGAGGCGGCACGGCACAACGGCTGCCTTGACCTCCTCCGCGAGATGGCCGACGGCACCACGGGAGAATGAGGCGGCCCGCGCAGGATGCGCTATGGTGCCCTGCCCTGGTCCTACTGCCCTGCCCCCCTGATGCGAGGACTCAGTTGAGCTACCGGAGCGACCGCCCCTGGGAGTATGCCGACGAGGCCGCCGAGACCGCCCCCACCAAGCGGGTGCTCATGCGGGTATGCGCTGTGACCGCCGTCGCCGCCTGGCTGATGGCGTTGGTCCTGCTGGTCGGCCCGGTCCCGCTGTGGAGTACTTCGCTGGACTCCGCCGAGCAGGCGTCCTACTACCGGGACCACTGCGAAAGCATGGGGGACGTCCATTCCCATTGGTTTCTGTCGACAGGTCTCGAGAGTTCGACCTGCCACCGGCTGGCCCAGGGCCAGATGCGCTACGCACTGCTGCTGATTCTGGCGTCGATCCCGGCAACGGCGGTGTGGGTGCGCCTTTCCACGAAGCCGCGCTCATATCCGAAGCCGCACTCATAGCCGCGCCCTGGTCCCGGCAGGCGGATCCGCACGCGGCGGGCCGCGTCCTGCCCGGGGCTCCGGTGGCCGTACCGCCGGCGTGGGAGGAACTGTCAAAGGTCGGGTCGGCTCGGGCATGGTCGGTGCGCGACATCGGCTCGCGCCTGGAGAGGCTGGGCGAGGACGGCGGCGACCCCTGGCGCGGCCTGGCCCGCCACGCCCGCTCCCCGAGAAGAGCCGCCGAACGGCTCGGGCGGCTGCGTTAGCCGACATACGTCCGCTATGGCAGGTCACCGGCACCGTTCCGGGAACCTCCGCGCCGCCGCGCGCATCCCACCACCACAAGGACCTTGTAATCACCCCCCTACATTGAGTATTCATCAATTCAAAGGGAACATAAAGAACTGACCGAATCTCACGCTTCCATACACAACCGAAGAAAGAGGCCGCGTCACGGTGGCATCTCCTTCGCTCGTTCTCACCCCCGCGTGGCAGGTCCGGATCAAGGCACCTGACGACCTCGTTGTCGGGGGCGGCGTCCTCGTCCCCGGCAACAGGATTCTGACCTGTGTCCACGTCATCAACGCCGCATTGGGGCGCAGAGACGACCCGCTCCCCCCGGGACCGGAGTACCCGGTGCGTGTGGACATCCCCTGCCGGACCGAATACCGCCCGGAGCTCGCCCGGGTCGTCGGCACCGCGTGGAACGCCGAGCGCGATACCACGCTGCTGGAGTTCGACGCCGGGCGGCCGCGTCCTCCGGTGGCGCGCCTCGGTGCGCGCATGGGCGACATCGCGGTATCGGGCCGCCCCCGCCCGGTACGCGTCCAGGGGTACCCGCGGGACAGCCCGCACGGCCTGCGCGCCGACGCCCGTGTCGTCGGCCCCGGCGGCGACCTGCCCCATCGCGCCCAGGTCCACATCGACCGCGCCCATCCGTCCTTGTTCGAGCCGGGGTTCAGCGGATGCGGTGTGCTGGATCCCCAGGACGGAACGGTGATCGGGATCCTCATCAAGGCGCGGTACACGGTGGCCGGGGGCGGCGGGCACGTCGCTCTGATGGAACCGGTCGAGATGGTCGCCCCGCTGGCCGAGCTCCTCGTCGACGAAGAACTCGATGCGCTCCGGCCGGCGCTGGGCGCCCTTCGGTTCGAGGCCGTCGCGGCGGCCTACGCCGCCGCGACGCGGCACCGCATCCCCGAAAGCGCCGTGTTCGGCAGTGCCTGGGAGGCGTTCGCCCACCTGCGCGAGCTGGCGCCGCGGGAGGACGGGGTACCGGTCGAGGTCGTCTTCGTGGAGGAGATCGCAAAGAGCGGAGTGGCGAACACGCGGGTGCTGCGCGCCTACAGTGACAGCCGCTCCTCCTCCGCCGTGCCGCACGACGCCCTTCAGCGGCTGCGGGGCGAGGACGGACTCGATCCTCCGGGGCCCGGGACGCTCATCTTCTCGGCCGAACCGGTGCCCGACGACCCCGACCGGCCGGCGCGCTACGTCCTCTCCCATTGGACCGACAACGGGCGCGATATCACCAACGGCGGTTCGGCGGTGGTGACAGAGGAGGGCCTGCGGGAAAGCGTTGTGCGGGCGATCGAGGAGGCCGAGGCCCGCCCCGACTGCTGGGGGCGGGAGCCGCCGGTGCTGCGCCTGGAGTTCTTTCTTCCTTTCTCTCTGCTGACGCAGCGGATAGCCGAATGGCGGATGCGTGCGCCCGCATCCGGGGAAGGCGAACGGGTGGGCGCGGCCTACGAGATCATCCTGCACCACGCCGATCGGCTCGATGTCCACGAGAAGCAGTGGGGAAGAGCGCGGAACAAATTGATCATGCGGTGGCGGGAATTGGCGCGAAACGGCGGAGGAGTGCTTTTCCGGATCCCTCCGGACTCCGCTGCCGGATCCCGTGTTCCCCTCCAGGACCGCCTGTCCGACCCGGCGATCGTCGCGGTCGCCCTTGGCGCGCACCCGTCCGACGAGGAAGGCGAGCGGCAGTTGTACCGGGCGCTCGAAGCGGGGCTGCCCGCAATCGCCTGGATCGACACGGATGACGCGGAGAGCACACGGCGGTTCCATGATTCACTAGAATCAGCGGTCACCCGGAGCGGTGATTCCATCTCCCGCGATGACATCACCTCTCTGCCGCATCACCTGTATTCATTGCGTGCACGCACCCGGAATCCGGACCATACGGACGAAGGGTACGACCCGTACGGCATAACCATCATTCTCGACAGCGTTCCCCGAATAAGGAAACTGCTGCATACCGGAATTCTCGCTGCGCCGAGCAGAACACGTTGACAATCGCGCTCCAACGACGAGGAAGGTGCTTTGGTGGCGTCCTCTTCGACATCCGGCTCAGAGCGGCCGCCCGCGCATCGCGGCGGCCGCCCGTCCTGGTGGCTCTACCGCGGTACCGGACGGCCCCACCTGTACGCCGCCGACCTTCAGGAGCTGCTGCCCGAGCCGCCGCCGTGGCGCCGCTTCGACGGCGGACCGGACCAGCCCGACCCGCCCGCTGACGACAGTGAGACCACCCGTGTCCTCGGCGCCGTGCCCGCGGCGGCCGAGCGCCCCCTCACCGACCACGAGATCGCCGTGGTCGACGCCGTCAACACTGCTCTGCTGCTGCGCCGCCCCCTTCTCATCACCGGCGACCCCGGCGTCGGCAAGTCCAGTCTGGCCTACCGCGTGGCGCGCGAACTCGGCTTGGGCCGGGTACTGCGCTGGCCCATCACCAGCCGCAGCACGCTGCGTTCGGGCCTGTACGAGTACGATCCCATCGCGCGTATCCACGACATCTCCGCCGACGCCGCGGCCGCGCCCGGCTCCCCCGCCCCGGCCGACCGCCCCATCGGCGACTACCTGCGCCTGGGCCCCTTAGGCACCGCCCTGCTCCCGCACCGCCTGCCCCGCGTCCTGGTCATCGACGAATTCGACAAGGGCGATGCCGATCTCGCCAACGACCTGCTCGGCGTACTGGAGAACGGGGCGTACACGGTTCCCGAACTCGCCCGGCTGCACTCGGCCCAGCCCGACATCGACATCCCCACCGACGACCCGGGAACAACGGCGACCGTGCACGCGGGCCGGGTCCGCTGCCACGAATTCCCGTTCATCGCCATCACCAGCAACGAAGAACGCCCCTTTCCCCCGGCGTTCCTCCGCCGCTGCCTGCCCATCCGGCTCGAGCGCCCCACCCACGACCGGCTCGCCGACATCGTCTGCGCGCATTTCACCGACCGGGAGCGCAGCCAGGACCGCGAGCTCATCAGCGAATTCCTGCGGCGCTGCGATGAGGTGGGGGGACTGTCCATCGATCAGCTACTGAACTCGGTCCATCTCGTTAGTTCCGAAGTCCGCTCGCATGCCACATCCTTGGATCCGAACGCCTGGAACCGGATACTGGGCCTGGTCTGGCAACGCCTTATGGAAGAGGGCCGTGCGTGACCGGTGGCAGGGGCCGAAAACGGCCAGAAGCCACGGGGCCGGCATCCTCGCCGACCCCGGGTCGACCGATTCCGGACACCGACGGCGCCGCCCCCACCTGGTGGGAAGTGGGCGATGCCCTGTGGCTGGCCGCCCATCGCGGGGTTGCAACGGACGGCGGAGGTGTTCCGCCGCCCGCCGAAGCCTCCCGGGAGACCGAGCCGGACAGCCCTCCCGGCACCGCCGCGGACCGGCCGGAAGCAGACACCCCGCACAGTGGTGAGCCGCCGGAACACCCCAGAACCGCACCGATACCGCCCGAACCCTTTGCCGGCGCCGTGTCATCCGGGCGCCCTTCGCGCGACGCCTCCCTGCTGCGTCCCGAGCCCCTGCTGCGGGACCGCCAGTCGCTGGTACGGGCGCTCCAGTGGTTCCGGCGGCGGCGGCCGAGCGAGGATCGCCTGCTGTTCGACGAGACCACCACAGCCGAGAGCTTCGCCCATCGGGCGCTGGCCGATCCCCGGCCCGACCGCGCGCGGCGCACGCCCATCCTGCCGGAGTTCACTCCGGACCAGGAGGTGGCCGACGATCTGACCCTGCTGATCGACGACAGCCTGTCGATGGTCGTGCAGCAGCCGCTGGTCGGGGAGTTCACCGCGCTGCTGGCCCCGCTGCGCGTATTCCGCCGAATCCGGACTTTCTACTTCGACTCCGACAAGGCCCACGTCGACGACGTGATGCTGCGCGCCGCCACCGGTGTGGCGCCCGATCCCGCACACCTGCTCATCGGGCAGGGCCGCGATGTCCTCCTGGTGCTCAGTGACGGCGTGGGCAGCGGCTGGCACACCGGCGCGGTCGCAACCTGGCTGGCCCGGTGGGGCGGCAGCGCTGCGGTCGGCGTCGCCCAACTGCTGGACCGCTCCCTGTGGCGGGGCACCGGTATGCGCACGCGGAACCTGGCGCTGACCGCACCGCCCGGCGAGTCCCCCGCCCCCAACGCCGCACACCGGGTGCGGCCCCTGCCATCGGGAGCCTCCCGCACCGCCGCGCCAGGGCCGAGCCTGCCGGAGGGCGCGGTCGCGGTCCCGGTGTTCCCCATCGAAGCCCGCGAGATCGAACGGTGGGCGCGCTTCGTCTCGCGGCAGCGCGGACCGGGCGCGTTCGGGACCAGCGCCCTGGTCGCCGAGCGCACCGTACCGTCCCCCGATGCCGAGGATGACCTGTGGAGCGCCGCGCCCGCCCTCCCCGGCCCCGGCGACATCGCTCCGCGCCGCCTCGACGCCCGCGAACGCGTCGAGGTCTTTCGCGTCACGGCCTCTCCCCCCGCGTTCCGCCTGGCGGTGTGCCTGGCCGCGGTCCCGCTCAACCTGGTGACCATCCGCCTGGTCCAGGAGCGGTTCGCACCGCGCTCGCGCCCTTCGGAACTGACCGAGGTGCTCTGCTCGGGATTGATCCGCCGCAGTGAGGACGCCCACGCCACCGCTCATGGCGACCAGGTAGCGCTGGACTTCCACCCGGAGGTGCGTGAACTGCTCCTGGCCGCCGGAGGCCGCCGCCAGGAGATCAAGGGGCTGCTGGAGACGGTCGCCGCACACTACCGGGACGCCCTCCCGTGGTTCGGTGCCCTGGAGCAGCTGCTGCTGGGCGAGGCGCCCAGTGCGGACCTCCCTCCGGTCGACGAGGCCGTCGCTCCATTGGCCCGCGCCATCGCCCCGGCACTGCGCGCACTGCCCGAACCGATCCGGCAGGCGGTGCGGTTCCCGGAGTCCTTTGACCCCGGCGACAGCCGACCACCCCGCACGCCGCCGATCCCGGCGCATCCGGCCGCGGACTCGCCCGCCGCCGCACCGGATGCCGCTGACGACCGTGAAAGCCGTGAGGACAGGACCGTGGTTCCAGCAGATTCCCAGTTGACCAGCACATCCCCGGAGACCGCGCCGCGAAGCGTACAGCCCGCGCTCAACGGAGAGAGCGCGGCCGCCCCCGGCGGCCCGCCGGAGCACCTCCCGCGCGGTCCGCGCACCCGCCCGATCGTGTGGGGCCAGGTCCCTCCGCGCAACGTGAGCTTCGTGGGACGGGAGTCCCAGCTCGCCGAACTCGCGGCGCGACTGCGGGAAGGCGACACCGCGGTCCTTCCGCACCAGGCTCCTGCCCACGGCCGGCAGCCGTCGTCTGGTCCGGTGCCGCCGCAGACCCTGCAGGGCATGGGTGGTGTCGGCAAGACCCAGTTGGCCATGGAGTTCGCCTGGCGCCACCGCGGCGACTACGAACTGGTGTGGTGGGTCCCCTCCGACAGCCGGTCGCAGATCCAGCAGTCGCTCATCGAACTGGGGACCAAGCTCGGCCTGGGCACCGGAGCCGACCCCGCGACCATGGTCCGCGCGGTACTGGAGGCGCTGCGCTCAGGAGACCCCTACCGGGATTGGCTGCTGATCTATGACAACGCCGCCGACCCCGCCGATGTCCGCCCCCTCATCCCGACCGGCGGCCCCGGCCAGGTACTGGTCACCACTCGCTCCCCCCAGTGGCGCGTCGTCAGCGGCAACCTGGTGCGCATCGACACCTTCGAGCGCCACGAGAGCCGGCAACTGCTGCTCAGGCGCGGCCCCGAAGGACTCACCGCCGCTGACGCCGACCGGATCGCGGAGAAGCTCGGCGACCTGCCGCTCGCCGTGGAGCAGACCGCGGTGTGGCTGTACGAGACCCTGATGCCGGCCGAGGAGTGGCTGGCGCACTTCGACGAGAAAGCCGACGAACTCCTCTCCAACGTCTCCCCGAGCCCCGACTATCCGTGGTCGGTCGCGGCGACGATGAACATGACGCTGGACCGGCTGCGGGAGACCAACCCGGGTGCCCTGCAGCTGCTGCAGGTGTGCGCGTTCCTGGCGCCGCGGCCGATCCCGCGCCGCCTCTTCAACGGGACGCGTCACGCCGAGGCCCCGCCCGAACTGGCGGAGATCCTCGCCGATCCCGCGATCAAACTGGGCCGGGCGCTGCGGGCCATCGACCGCTACGCGTTGGCCAGGATGGACCACCGCAACTCCACATTCCAACTGCACCGGCTGGTCCAGGAGACCCTGAAGTTGCCGCTGAGCGCCGATGAGCGCACTGCCCTGCGGCACTGCGCCCACCTCCTGCTGGCCGACCTCGACCCCGGTGACCCGTTGTCCGCGCAGGACTGGCCCCGCTACGTCGAGCTGCTCCCGCACGTCTGGGAGACCGAGCAGTGGGATTGCCAGAGCCCATGGGCACGGGAGCTGGTCCTCAGCGAGATCCGCTTTCTGGACCTGTGGGGCAGCCCGTCCGAAGCCGAGGCCCTGGGCAGGCGCGCGCTCGACCTGTGGGCGGCAAAGCTCGGCGCCGAGCACCCGCACACGCTGCGCACGTCGATGCGCTACGCGTTGATCCTCTCCAGCCTCGGGAGGTTCACCGAGTCCTACGACCGCAGTACCGCCCTGGTGGAGACGCTGACCCGGCTGCGCGGCTCCGACGACGAGGAGACCCTTGAAGCGCGCCTCTCGCTGGCTCTGGACCTGCGCAACCTCGGCCGGTTCCGACACGCGGTCGAGGTGAGCCGGGAGGTCCTGGAGCAGCAGCAGCGGCTGTTCGGCCGAGACGACCCGCTGACTCTGCAGACCGCGCACGTCCACGCCATCGGGCTGCGGCTCACCGGGGAATTCACCACAGCGATGGAGATCGACCGGTACAACCACGAGCGGCGCATCGCGATGTTCGGTCCCGAACACGCGTACACGCTGAGCAGCAAGTACGGCTTTGCTCTCGGTCTGATGGAGTCCGGCCGGTACTGGGAGTCGATGCAGGCCCTCGACGAACTCCACGCCGACAACACCCGGCTCTACCCGATGCGCTCCCCGCTGCGGTTGATCACCATGCTCGCCCTGTCCACGGTGAAACGGCGGACGGGTCGGCTGCGTGAGGCCCTGGCCCTGTCCGAAGAGGCCTGCCGGCTGTTCGAGGAGCATCTGGGCCCCGAGGCGCAGGGCACCGTGCGCGCCGCTGCCAGCCACGCGGTATCGCTGCGGGCCATCGGCGAGCACGACGCCGCCCTCGCCCTGTCGGAGGAGTCGCGCGACCGCTACCGGAGCATCTTCGGCGACGAGCACCCGCTGTACGCCGACGTGTCGCTGAACCATGCCGTGACCCTGCGCCTGCTCGGCCGCGTGGAGGAGGCGCGGGCCGTCGACGAAGAGGCCATGCGGGTGCACGTCGACCGCCTCGGCGATGACCACCCGGCCACTCTCGCTAACGCTGTCAACCTGGCCAGCGACCTGATCGCGGGCGGCGACGCGCGATCGGCGCTGGACCTGGACCTCCGGACCCACGAACGCGCCGTGCGCGTCTTCGGGGAGAACCATCCGCTGACCCTGGCGGCGCTGCGCAACACCAATCTGGACCGGCGGATCGTGGAGAACGCCCCGCTGGATGAAGAGCGGGCCGACGTCGTGATGCGCTACCGGGCGATGTTCGGCCCCGACCACCCGGCCACACGGTCGGCCGCGCAGGATATCCGGGCCAATTGCGACCTGTTCATGAACGGTATGTGAACCGCGGTCCGGCTCGGGGTGCTTGCGGGCGGGGGCGTACGCCCTTCGGTCGGCTCATTCCAGATCGCCGCGGCTGACAGCGGCGATGAACTCCCGCCAGGCGCGGCCGCTGAGGCAGAGCACGGTCCCATTGGGCCGCCCTGAGTCGCGGACCAGTACCGACGCATCGGAAAGCCGTGTGACCTCCACGCATTCCGGGGGCGAGTTGCTGTAACTGGACTTGTGCCATATGGGGCCGCCTCCCTCGGCCGACGCCGCCGCGGCCGCGCTGCCGCCCTCACCTCCCCTGGATTCTGCACCGCGCGCTGGTGAGTCAGTGCTCATAGAGAACTCTCGCCCCTGATGGGACGGTCGGACCCGACATGTCGATCGAACACCGGCCGATGGAACACGGACCTTCCCATAACGAATTACCCGGCACCTCTTCAGTCGGTATTTATATCCCCGTTGCCAGCCAATTCATGTAGGCCGGTCCCGGACATTTGCCTTACGTTGCGCCGCGTGCCGGTCCAGGATGGTGGCAGGTGTTCGATCCGTGACGGCGAAAGGCGGGAACCATGGCCGAGATCGTACGTTTCACTACCGAGGAGGGCGCATCGGTCCTCATCGAGGCGGCAGGGAGCTCACCCGTCATGCGCGATGTCGGGGGACGGGACGTTTTCCGAGTGGCGGAGGATAAATTCGAGACGGTACTCGGAAAAATCCGCAGCCTCTCTGACCTCGTTGCCCAAGAATTGGCGGATCTGACTTCCGCCCCAGACGAGGTCACCGTCGAAATGGGGATCAGTGTCAACGCCGAAGCCGATGTCTTCATTGCGCGGGCCGCCACAGAAAGCGGCCTCAAAGTGACGATGACGTGGTGCAGGGACGACGGGCACCTGCCGCCCCGGCGCTGAACCGGTTCGCGGCAGCGCCGGCGGCAGGAGGCGCCGCATGGCACGCGCGCCGCGGCGGCACAGTGGCAGACGGACCCCTGCCCGGTCCGGGCTCTGGCAGGAGAGGACACGGGAGGCGCGGTGTCCGATGTCAGCACCGCCCCGCGGGCACGAGCGGAACTCGGCCGTATCCGCATGCGGATGGGCCCGCGTATGGCTCAACTGCAGCGGCGGCTGCCTCAAGAGCGCGGATCCCATCGCGGACCTCCCGGATCTCGGCCCGCGCCCACCAGTGGTGCACGCTCCACACCGTCCAGAATCCCGCCAGCATTCCCAGACCGCCGAGGGCACCGGCCGAGTACCACCACGCCGGCGCCCCGAGCACGACATGGGCCGCACCGATCGCGGACCCGGCGAGGACCGCGACGCCCACGACCGCGACCTTCACCGGCCCCATGAACGCCCGAAACGTCGCCGCATCCGCGATCTGGACCATTCGCGCCGCGACCGCCTGCAGCCGAGCGGCACAGTCGGCGATGCGGTACCCGTCCTCTGGGGTGAGCGCCCCCGCCCTCGCGGTCCCGGCAGCCCACGCCTGCCATCGGGTGCGGTATGAGACCGGGGACTGGGCGCAGCCGAACGGCGCCATCTGCGCTCCGGCGGCCATCCCCGCCCCGGTGGCAGCCGCGCACACGGCCGCGGCGACCATCACCGGCGACACGTGACCGGGTGCGAGACCGCCCGCCACGCCCCCGCCCTGGATCGCGGCACAGGCCGCGACCGCCGCGAGGATCAGTACCGGCCTTATCTCAGCCCTCGACCACCGGCCCGAGTAGAGGACCCCCCGACACATCCGCAGCATGAGGGCGACCACCACGAACCCGCCGACCATGAAGACGTATGCGAACAGTGCCAGGGGCAGCGCGCTCACGATCACCATCATGCTGCGCGATGGTAGACCGCCTCGATGACATTCCCCCGCCCCCGGTGACGCACGGCCGCGCGCCGGCCTCGGTCCTCTCGTGTCAGGCCACCCACGCCACCAAGTTTCACCTTGCGTGATTTTCTCAATGCATTGAGCAACAATCAGTACGGGGCGCACCGGAGCTGTCCCTCCGGTGCGGCACGCCCGTCGTCCCGGCCAAGTCGGCGGGGACCATCACCTCAGAGGGAAGCAGACATGATCAAGCGTGGAAAACCGACCAAAGACGGTCAGGTCAAGGTCACGTTCACTCTTCCAGCGCAGGAACCGCAGGGCCCGGTCTCACTGGTGGGCTCCTTCAACTCCTGGGAGCCCTCCGCCCACCCGCTCAAACCGCGCAGCAACGGCCTGCGCAGCGCCGTGGTGACTGTGCCCGCGAGTAGCACGCTGCACTTTCGCTATCTCGGCGAAGGCGGCGTGTGGTTCGATGACACCGACGCCGACGAGGTCCGCCACGACGGCGGGCGGCTGCACCTTTAACGCCGCGCCCCGGCCGCCGCACCCCGCTTTGCGGTGAACCGCGGCCGCCCCCGCGGGTGGCGAATACTGCGGGGGCAGCGGTCAGGCCGGAAGGTCGAGTTGCACCATGATGGCCGTGCCCTCGGCGGTGACCTTGCCGTTGTGCCGGACCTCACCGGCGACGAAGACCTTGCGGCGCTCGGTGCCGGTCACCCGGGCGGTGATCTCCAAGGGCGCGTGCAGCGGAGTGGGTTCGCGGTAGTTGACGTCCAGGTTCGCGGTCAGGCCGGGCGCACCGGCCACGCTGGCGGCGACCCCCAGGGCCTGGTCGAGCATTGCCGCGATCCAGCCGCCGTGCACCAGTCCGGGAGGACCCTGATAGGTCTCGTTGAGCGTGACCGAGCCGTGCAACCCGCCGTCGCAGGCCTCCAGCTCCAGCGGCGGCGCGGCAGGATTCGTGGGACCGGAGACGATGTTGGTGATGGTGCCGTATTCGACACGGCCGCCGGGCCAGGTCTGCCGGAGCATCGCCGCGTCCGCGCGGCGGACGCCGCTGATCAGTTCTGTGGCCGTGGCGACCGCGGCACGGGCTTCGGCAAGGTCCACGGGACCGGCCTCGGTGTGTGCGACGGCGTCGATGAGGACCCGTACCTGGTCCACGAGGGCTGCCAGTTCGGTGGTCATCTCTTCCTCGGAGACCACGGTGAACCCGAAGTCCCGTGGGTCGGGGAACTCTACCGGCTGCGCGTCGACCGTCATGGCTTCCTTCATCGTCTTGCTGGTGACTGTGTCCTGGGCGTCGTCCCAGTTACCGGTGGTGCCCGGCTCCGGCGCACCACCAGAACCGAATATTACTCTGAAGTAACTTCGGAGTGCGCTCCCACCCCTGGCCTACACGGGACCAAAGGGCACTTTGCGCACCCTTCCCCCGCAACCACCGGCGCTCCGGCGGTGTTCTGTGATCCTGGACACCGTCGCGCGGAGGCCGTCAGACCAGGTCCTTGCGCATTCGGCGGTGCGGGATGCCGGCGTCCATGAATTCCTCTCCGTAGGCGCGGTAGCCGAGCCGCTCGTAGAAGCCCAAGGCATGGATCTGGGCGTGCAACTCGATGGCCGTCAGCCCGCGCTTGCGCGCCTGCTCTTCGAGCGCTCCCACGAGTGCGGCGCCCGCACCGATCCCGCGTCCACGGGGCAGTACCGCCAGGCGCCCGAGCACACCGCGGTCGCCGTCGACGGCCAGCCGCCCGGTCCCCACCGCCACACCATCGAGGCGGGCCAGCACCTGGTCGGCGTCGAGATCGCGGCCGTCCCACTCCTCCTCGATCGGCACCTGCTGCTCCGCCACGAAGACGGCGCCGCGGATGACGAAGACGGCCGCACGATCCTCGGCGCTCTCGGCGAGAGCGATGCTCAGCATGGCCGGAAGCCTAACCCATCTCGTTCCCGCGGCGTTCGGCCGGGCCGCCGTCGCGTTGTGTGCGGCCGCATCCGGCCCGGGCACCCCGGGAGATGCACGCGGACTCTCGCACCCGGGACTTCCCTACCCTGGAGGCATGAGCGTCCCTCACGGTGATCTGGCGCACTACTGGCGCCATCCCGGCCTGCCCGGTGTCGAACTGCTCAAGGCCAGGTTCGTCCGGTACGCCTTCACCCGACACACCCACGAGACCTACACGATCGGCGTGATCGAGGACGGTGTCGAGGAGTACGACTACCGCGGCCAGACCCACCGTGTGGGGGCGGGCGGGATCGCCCTCGCCGAACCGCACGAAGTGCACACCGGTCACGCGGGCACCCCGTCCGGATGGCGGTACCGGGTGCTGTACCCGAGCGTGGCCGCCATGACCGAAGCAGCACAAGAGCTGGGGCTGACCGCTCCCCCCTCTTTCCCGCAGTCGGCGATCGACGACCCGGAAACCGCGAACGCGCTGCGCGCCGCCCACATGGCGACCGAGCGGGGCGACCGCCTCAGCGCGTCATCCCTCACCCGCGACGCGCTGGTGCGGCTGATCCGCCGGCATGCCCACCGTTCCGGGAAGGCCGCACCGCAGGCGGGCCCCGCGGGATCGGGAACCGCGGCGGCCGCCCGGGACCTGCTGCAGGCGGACCTGGCCGACCCGCCGACGTTGGGGGAGTTGGCCACGGCCGTCGGATCCACCCCCTACGCGCTGCTGCGCGCTTTCCGCGCCGCCTACGGGCTGCCGCCGCACGCCTACCTGAACCAGGCGCGCGTCCACCGCGCCTGCGGGCTGCTTCGCGAGGGGGGCACGCCCGGGGAGGTCGCGGCGCATGTGGGGTTCGCCGACCAGTCCCACCTGACCCGGCATTTCAAGCGGCACACGGGAGTGACACCCGGGGTGTTCCGGCAGGGCGTGCTCGTTGACGGGCAGGGGGACCCGGTCGATTGAGTCCGCCGGCCCCTCGGCGGCGTGGCACCGGTCTCATCCGCCAGAGCCTGCAAAAACGTTCAAGACGCGTGCCGACCCCGGCGCTAACGTCGGGAGACGTGAACACCTCTGTCTTCTCTCTTTCCCCACCGGTCCGGGATGCGCTGGGCATCGGCTTCGCGGTCGGCGTCTCCGGGGTCGCCTTCGGCACAACGGCGGTGGCCGCGGGTCTCACGGTGGCCCAGGCGTGCACGCTGAGCCTGCTCGCCTTCACCGGCGCGTCCCAGTTCGCGCTCGTCGGCGTCATCGCCGGCGGCGGGAACCTGGTGGCCGGTGCGGCCGGTGCGCTGCTGCTGGGCGCCCGCAACACCCTGTACGGGTTGCGCATGGCCGATCTGCTGGGTGTGCGCGGTGCCCGCAAAGCGGCGGCCGCCCATGGCGTCATCGACGAGACCGCGGCCGTCGCCCTGGCCCAGCCGACCCCGGCCGCCGCCCGCACCGCCTTCACCACCACCTTCGCCTCCCTGTTCGTGTTCTGGAACCTGACGACGCTGCTGGGAGCGCTGGCCACCGAACGGATCGGTGACACAGCGGCGTTCGGCCTGGATGCGGTCGGTCCCGCGATCTTTTTGGCACTGCTGTGGCCCCGGTTGCGCGAGGGCGGCCGGGAGCGTCTGGTGGCCGGGTTGGGCGCGGGGATCGCACTGCTGGCGGCGCCGTTCCTGCCGTCGGGTGTGCCGGTGCTGCTGGCCGCTGTCGCGGCCCTGGTGCCGGCCGGCCGCTCCGCCCCCGGAGAGGGGCCCACCGCCGAGGAGGCGCGCTCATGATGGTCTGGACCGCGGTCATCGCCACTGCCGCAGGCTGCTACCTGCTGAAATTCGCCGGCCTTGCCGCGCCGCGACGCCTGCTGGACCACCCGGGCATACGGAGGTTCGCGATGACGGTGCCGGTCGCGCTCCTCGCGGCGCTGATCGCCATCCAGGCCACCGCTCCCGGCGAAGGCCACGGGATCGCACTGGACGCGGCGCGGCTGAGCGGATTGGGCGCCGCCGTGGTCGCCCTGCTGCTGCGGGCACCGTTCCTGGTGGTGATCGTGGTGGCCGCCGCGGCCACCGCCGGGCTGCGCGCGCTCGGACTCTGACGCGGGATCCGGCGCGCCCACCGATCGGTCGCGCGATCGCACGGCGCCGGATACCGCACCGGGGCGGACCGGCAGTACGGTGATGCGGAGGTGACCACCCTGGACCTTGCGATGGCGGAAGGCCCCCTTATGCACACCCTGCGTACAGCGGCCGAAGAGGTCGTCGACGTCCTTGTGTCCGCGCATATCCGGCGCTGCTACACCGTGCCCGGCGAGAGCTTCCTGGAACTGGCCGACGCCATGGAGCAGCGGAGCCAGATCCGGCTCGTCTCGACCCGGCACGAGAACGGCGCCGGGTTCATGGCCGAGGCCGAGGCCAAACTCACCGGACTGCCCGCGGCCGCGGCCGCCACCCGCGGGCCGGGAGCCGCCAACCTGGCGGCCGGGGTGCACACGGCCAAGCAGGACTCGACGCCGATGATCGTGTTCCTGGGCCAGGTCGAGACCGGTCACCTGGGCCGCGAGGCGTTCCAGGAGGTCGACCTGACCGCCTTCTACTCCCCCATCACCAAGTGGGCGACCACGGTGACCCGCGCCGACCGGCTCGCCGAGGTGACGGCCCAGGCGCTCCGGGTGGCGACGACCGGCCGCCCGGGCCCCGTGGCCATCGCCGTACCCGGCGACCTGTTCGGGCAGCGGGTCCCGCCGCCCGCGGCACTGCCGGGTGCGTTCCCGCCACGCCCGCCGCTGGGCGACGAGGAGCGCGACCGGATCGCCGCCTGGCTGGCCGGGGCGCAACGCCCGGTGATCATCGCCGGGGGCGGTGCGCGGGACGCCCGCGAGGAGCTGATCGCCGTCGCCGAGCGGTTCCACGCGGGCGTCTACACGTCCTGGCGACGCCAGGACGTGTTTCCCAACGACCATCCGCTCTACCTCGGCCATCTAGGCCTGGGCTGCCCGGAGCCCGTACTGGCCGCGCTGGAGGACGCTGATGCCGTACTGGTGGTGGGGTCGCGGCTGAGTGAGATCACCACGCAGGCCTACCGGCTGCCCGCCGCCGCACGGAGCGGGCACGACTCCACCATCGCCCAGATCGACATCGACCCGGACCAGATCGGCGCGGTCACGGGCGTGTGGATGGGGGTGGTGGCCGAGGCGCGAAGGGCGCTGGACGCCCTGGCGCAGGCGCCGGTGACCGCGCCTTTCCGGGACTTCAGCGCGGCACGTCAGGCGTGGGTGGACGCCACCGCGCCGCCGCGCGGCATCGGCCAAAGCCCCGGCGGCCTGCTGCACCCCTGGGCGGTGGTCGAGGGCATGCGCCGGGTCCTCCCGGAAGACACCGTCATCACCAACGACGCCGGGAACTTCGCGGCGTTCCTGCACCGGGGATGGCCCTACCGGCACCCCCGCACCCAACTGGCCCCGACCAGCGGGGCGATGGGCTACGCGGTACCGGCGGCCGTGGCGGCCAAACTGGTCGAGCCGCACCGCACGGTGGTGGCCGTCGCCGGCGACGGCGGCGCCCTGATGACCGGCCAGGAATTGGAGACCGCCGTCCGGCTGGGCCTGCCCATCATCGCGGTGGTATTCCAGAACGGTCTCTACGGCACGATCGCGATGCACCAGGCCCGCGAGTTGGGGCGGACCGCGGCCACCAGCATCAGCGGTCCGCTGGACCTCGCGGGCTACGCGCGCGGACTCGGGGCGCGCGGCGTGACCGTCTCCTCGCCCGAGGAGCTGGAGCAGGCTCTCACCGAAGCATTGTCGGCCGACGTCGCGACCCTGGTCGACGCCCGCACCGACCCCGACATCATCAGCCCTGGCGCCACGCTCTCCGGGCTGCTGGACCGGCACGCGGGCGGCTGATCCCTCCGCGCCGCCGGGACTTCGCGGCGGCCGCGCCCTGCTCCCCGCGTCCGGACGCCTTCAGCAGGCCCGGGCACCGCCTTCCGGAACCGCCAGGGTGTGCTCAACGGCGGCCTCGCGCAGGGCGCGGACGGCGGCGCGAATCGCCGGGCGGCGGGCGGCGTCGGCCCGCCAGATGACATAGACGTGGCGGGACAGGGCGGGCTGCACCTGGACCAGCCGGACGCCATCAGGGACGGGACCGCGGCCCAGGCGGGGCATCACCGCGACACCGAGCCCCGCCGCGATCATGGCCAGCTTGGTCTGGTGCTCCTCGGCCTCGTGCGCGATATCGGGCTCGACACCGCGTTCCTGCAGCATCCCGTGCAGCCAGGTATCGCAGATCGAACCGCCGATCCAGCTGATCCACGGCTCGTCCACCACCTCGTCCAGGTCCACGAGGTCGCGGTGGGCCAGCGGGTGGGTGGCCGGCATGGCGATGTCGGCGGTGTCCTCCATCAGCGGCGCCCGCATGATGTCCTTGGGGATCGGGATCGTGGATTCGGCCCAGTCGACGATGATCGCCATATCGGTCTCGCCGCGCACCACCGCCGGGACGCTGTCGTCGGGTTCCTGCTCGATGAGCTTCACCCGAAGAGCCGGGTGGGCTTCGCGCAGCGAGACCAGGGCCTGGGGGGCGAGGCCGCGCGCGGCCGTAGCGATGGCGGACAGCCGGAGCTGCCCGAGGACCGCGTCCCGGTGCGCCTCCAGGTCGGCCTCTGCCTGATGAACCAGGGACAGGATGCGCCCGGTGTGCTCCACGAGGAGTTCGGCGGCCTCGGTGAGCCGTACGCCGCGCCCGTTGCGCTGTACCAGCGGCTGGCCGACCTCGCGTTCCAGCTTGCTCAGCTGCTGGGAGACGGCGGAGTTGGTGACCTGCAGGGCCTCGGCCGCGCCGGTGAGGGACCCGTTCACCGCGATGGCGTGCAGGACGCGCATCCGTTCCACACTCAGCATGTTAGGAATACTAACTCGGTTGTTAAGCAGACTGAAGTGGACCTAATCAACGTGTAGGCGGTACAACCGTTCCATGTCACGCACCACCGAAACCCCGGCGGTTTCGGCGGCACCGGCTTCTTCGGCCGCCTCCGCGGCTCCGGGCATTCTGCAGAGCACCGCCCGCCTCCTTTCGCCGTTGTCCGCCTGGCAGCCGAAGTTCCTCCTGCTCGCCCTCGTGTGGGGCTTGAGCTTCCTCTTCATCAAGATCGGCGCGGAAGCCCTCGCTCCGATGCAGATCGCGCTGGCCCGCATGGCGACCGGCGTGGTGCCGCTGGCGGCGGTCCTGCTGCTGCGCCGCGGACGGCTTCCCCGATCGCCGCGGGTCTGGATGCACCTGTCGGTCACGGCGTTCCTGCTCAACGTGGTTCCGTTCACCCTGTTCGGTTACGCCGGGCACATGATCCCCTCGGCCCTGTCGGGGATTTGCAACGCCGCCACCCCGCTCTTCGCGCTGGTGTTCTCACTGCTCATGCTCTCCGATGAGCGCCCGACACCGGGGCGGCTCATCGGCTTGGCCACCGGATTCCTGGGCGTACTGGTGGTCTTCGGCGTGTGGACCGGAT
>JAJYTD010000057.1 GCA_021793235.1 Actinomycetes bacterium
CGATCCGAGGACCCGAGATGCCTGAGAGACAAGCCGACCCGGAAGCCAAGAAAGGCGTGCACGGCTGGCGCGCCTTCTTCCTGATGTTCGGATGTGGGACGACGGCGGCGCTCTTAGTAGTCGGTATCGTCGTTGGCGGCCTGCGAATGTTGGTGTCTTCGGTTTCTTCTGATTCCTCTGGTCAAGCAGAAAACAGGGGGCAACCAGCTCCTACATGGCAGGCCCCCTCGTCGCTTGATGTCGGTGTTCTCGATATCTGTGGAAAGACCGTGGAATCCATTACAAATATAAATGTTCCAAATCGACTGGAGGGTGTTGATAATTATATGGATACCGGGAAGGGTGATCCAGAAATTGAAGGCAGGGTGATTAGTGATGAGTGTGTCTGGGACTTCAATCCAATGGCGTCTGACATTGAGTCATGGAGATTTACTCTAGAATACGAATCGTTCATCAATAAAGACGGGGGGAGTTCCCCTTCTGATCTTGCCGCGAGTGCGTACAGCGAAAAAATGAACGAAATTTCTGGGATTTTTGAAGAGGTGGAAAAAGAGGGGGCTGAGAATGTATCTGGTGAGTCGCGCTATTACTACGGTAATTCGAGCGAAGGGGGGGTGGGTCAATATGTGCTAATTGGGAAGATAAAAGGGAGTGTGTATTCCATAAAAATGGAAAGCAAGTCGGACTCCATCTCAAAGGATTTATTTTGGAATGAGGTGGAGCCAATAGCTGACAGTGTTACTCTTGACCTAGAGCGATGGACACCCGAATGAATGGTTTACATGATGGAGCTCTTGATGAGAGAGATGAAAGATGACCATTCCCCTGATGGAAAATTAAGATGATCTCTGCTTTGATTCTTGCTGTCACGCAATGACAGTCCCAGATGGCTAGAGAAAGCCACCTCTACACACTCCTGGCCGGTTCCTGTGCTGTAGCTGCTCTTGCGCCAGTCCCACCGCTTGTGCTCAGACATCTCTCACTCCATGAGCTGATCGATGATCTTCTTCATGTAGGCATCTGATTCCTCGACGCTGAGCGACAGGTCTCGGATGCTGTCGTAAATCATCGTATAGCTTGCGATTTCCTCAGGTTCTTCAAGGAACAGACCGTTGTGAGCATCATCGATGAAGACGACAGGTTCGTCCTGCTCATGCGGGAAGTCGAGGATGACGAAGTGGCCTCCTAGGCCGGGATGGGCTCCGACGGAGTCCGGGAGGACACGGACAGTAACGTTGTCCTTCTGGTTGAGTAGGCAGAGGTGGATCAACTGCTCTGACATTGTCAGTCGCCCGCCGATGTCCTTCCGGAGCGCAGCCTCATCGATCACCGCATGAATGCTCCGGTCCTGCTGTTCGAGAAGTTCCTGTCTGAGGAGGCGGGCCTCCAATCGCCGTTGGATCTCAGCGGCGTCACTGACTCCGTAGCCGTGAATGATTGCCTTTGCATAGTTCTGCGTCTGCAAGAGCCCTGGAACCAGCATGCCGCCATAGAAGCGCAGGCCGGATGTGGTCGACTCCAAGGCGACGTATGCGCCAGAGCCCAGTACGTCTGAGTATCGGGCCCACCACCCCTTCGCGCTTGCCTGCCTGGCCATCGAGACGAGCGCTTCTTGCTTCTCCGGGTCGTTAACCCCGTAGAGCTTGGTCAGGCGGCGGAGATCGTCTTCCTTCAAGCGTTTCCACTCGCCGCGCTCCAGGCGGTTTACCTTCGTCTGGTTCCACCCCATGCGCTCGGCGACCTCGGCAGAGGAGATGCCAGCCTCTTCACGCATGCGCTTGAGCTCGGCAGAGAGCCGCCGGTGCCGTGCGGTCTGGCCGTGAGTCCTCGCCATCAGCTCCTCCAGGGATCGTCGTCCTAGCGATCATAGGGCGCCACCGAACACCAAAAGTCTTCGCGGACGCTTTGTGGAATCGGTTGAAAAATAGCGCCCGCTAAGTACTCTTACCGTAAGCAGTCGACCACACACCGCACGGTCGGCCTTACTCCCAGGTGGTGACCTGTATGCCCGATCCCTCTATGCCCAATATGTCCAACCTCGCCATGCCTGGTTCCTCCGCCGGGACTCCTTCGGTCTCCTCGCCTCTCCAGCCTCTGTCGGCCCTGGCCACGGAGCTGGAGGCCCGGGGGCTGGCGGCCGCCATCGACGCGTCCGTGTCCGTAGTGGACGCCTACCTCCCCTCCACGCCCGAGGACGGGTCCAGCCCGGTGCTGCCGAGCCGCCGTTACCGGCAGCACTCCCGCCAGCGGGTCATCCTCCGCCCCGACCCGGTCACCGCCCACCCGTGGTGGTGGCTGCTGTGGCCGGGGGAGCGGTTCGAGATGGAGAGCACCGAGCCCGAACTCTCCCGGCTGCTGCCGGTGGAGCGGCTCGCCGAGACCGCCCGCCGGGTCCGCAACATCCTCATCCTCGACAGCACCGAGACCGCCGACCGCACCAATAGCCCCGAGTAGCCGCTTGCCCCGGGGTGGCCCTCGCGAGGGGGAGGGCCACCCCACCCACCCCCGCACAGAACAGGACCGCCCATGTCCGAGTACTTCTTCGCCCACGTTGCCCCGGCCGCGGCGCCGGCCGCCAACGGAAACCCGTCCGACCACGTCCGCTCGGTGCTGGCCGCCCCGCGCGGCCGCCGGTTCAACCGCCAGGCGTCGCGGCCTCGGAACTTCGCCCGGCCGGGGGCACCGGCCCCGTTCGCGCCCGAGCCGTACCCGCAGGTCCGGTCGTTCCCGCCGCCGCTTCCGTCGCCCCCGGCCCTCCCGCCGCTCGCCGCGGCCCCGTCAGCCGACCCGTTTCCGCCGGACCCCCGGCCCTCTCGGCCCCCGCGGAGCGCGCACCCCTCACTGTCCCGCTATGAGCGGCGCAAGCGCCGCGTCCTCCACCAGACCGCGGGCCAGACGTGGGTCTACTTCGCCGCCTACGAAGCCCTGCCCTACACCGCGACCGTGGCCGTCGTAACGTTCCTCCTCTACGCCCTCGGCATCCTCACCTAACCCCGCCCCCTCTGCGCTGATCTTGACGTTGTGCACCGCAAAACGCGCCTCCACACGTGCACAACGTCAAGATCAGCGCGGGCTGTGGATAGCGGAGGCATCGGCGCCCGGGTTTGGCGCACTCTCTCAGCATGTCTTCTCCAACTCGCATTCCACGCGAACTGCGCACCGGGCCGTTCCGCGGCTCCGCGGCGGTGCGGAGCGGTCTGATCAGCAACCGCCAACTGAACGGGCGCTCGTGGCGGCGCCTGTGCAGGGACGTCTACGTCTTCGCCGAGATCCCCGACTCCCTTCAGCTGCGCGTCGCGGCCGTGGCGCTGCTGCTCCCGCGCGGCGCCGTTGTCAGCGGCACCACCGCCGCGTGGCTGCACGGTGCCGATATCCGGCGCCGGGACGATCCGATCGAGGTCACTCTTCCCCGCGCTACGCCGATGCGGCCCCCGACCGGGGCACGGGTCCGGCGCGCGCAGATCCTCGCCGAGGACATCGAGGTGATCGACGGCCTCCCCGTCACCACCCCCATGCGCACCGGGTTCGACCTCGCGCGCCGCGTCCGGCCGCACCGGAACGCCACGCTGGTCGAGGCGGTTGTCGCGGTCGACGCCCTAACCCATCTGGGTCTGTTCACCCCCGACCGGCTTTGCGAGTACGCGCTGCGGCCGCGCTTCCACGGATGGCGCGGGGTCCGCCAGGCGGCCGTGGTAGCCGAGCATGCCGAGCCGCTCAGCGAGTCACCGGGGGAGACCCGGCTGCGCCTGCGCATCGTGCTCGCCGGATTCCCCCGCCCCCAGGCGCAGGTGAACCTGTTCGACCCGCACGGGCGCCACGTCGCGCGGCTCGACCTCGCCTACCCCGAGCGGCGTATCGCCATCGAATACGACGGCGAGGTCCATAGTGGCCGGTGGCGCGAGGACGCCGCGCGCCGCAACCGGATCCTCGCGCTCGGCTGGAAGCTGTACTCCTACACCGCGCGCGACCTCCGGCCCGGCGTGCACACCATCACATCCCACCTCCGCGACGCCCTCGGCCCCCCTCTGCGCTGATCTTGACGTTGTGCACCTAAAAACGCGCGCCCACACGTGCACAGCGTCAAGATCAGCGGGCTATAGCGCCGTGCTCAGGCCAGCCGAAAATGGTGATCGCTGAGGATGGACAGTCTTCCAGGCATTCTTTTACCCTCGAATCAGGGAAGACCGCCGAGATAAATGTGAAAGAACTGTATGTGTACTCAGATTTCCTGTCCGCTCTGATCTCGATGCCCGCCACCATGCCTGCGATCCGGCCTCTGGCTTTCCGCTGGGGGCCTGTGGGTCCGATGGGCAATGGGGCTGCGCATGGCCGGTTTCCAGTCGGATCAAGGAAGGGGAGCTCGCTCAGGTCCGGCTCCGTTCCGGTTGCGATGAGCGTGGAAACGTGCAGGACGGTCTGAAAGGGGGAGCGGTATGGCGGAGGATCCTGATTCTCGGAGCCGCAAGCCGGAGCAGAGTCCACGTTCGCTATCGGAAGCAGTGAAGAAAGCGGGGAGAGAGGCTAAATGGCTAGCGGGAGAAGTAAGAGAAAGAATTGAAGAGAAAAATAGTCGGAATGGGCAGTATTCGGAATCCATAGAATTGGCGAGGAGATATAGAAAAGCCCTCCGGAATAACCCCAACACGAGCGTCACACGTGAGGGGCAGACGGTGCGCATTGGGCCGAAAGCCACATCCAGGCGGAAAGATCCACCGGGCCAGGGCAAGGGCAGAGCTCGCTGAATCTTGCGGGGCTAGACGCGCTCTTCGCTACGGGGTTTTGGATCGGTAGGCGGGTGCGCACTTTATCACCAGTGATCTTGACGTTGTGCACCGCAAAACGCGCCTCCACACGTGCACAACGTCAAGATCGGCGGGATTCAAACCGGCCCGCACACCGTCGCAACGCCAAGGCCCCGGCCCGCACACCGTGCGAACTGGGGCCTAGTGCGGCGCTCAGCAAGCGCTCTCGGGCTCGCCGATCAGAAAGAGACGTCGCAGGCCGCCTGGTGGATCTCCAGCAGGGGGCGGATCGCCTCAGCGGGGCGTCGGCCCATGCCGCACTCGGCGGCCACCCCGAATTCGGTCACGTACTCGCCGGCCGCTTCGATCCGCTTCCGCGCCCCCTCGACCCCGTCGTCCTGGTGGAGTAGACCGAGGTAGAGGTCCGTGCCGGGCTCCAGCTTGAGGTCGGCGAGCGGGGGGAGGAAGCTCTTCGGATCGCGCCCGCAATTCACCGGCATGTGGATGTAGCTGATGTGCCGGGGCACAGTGGTCACGAGGTTGTTGGCGAAGTCGACGAGGGAGCGGGCGTCCTCCAGGTCGACCTGGCGCTCGTGGGAGAAGTCGCCGTAGCACAGGTGGAAGCCCAGATCGACCTCACTGGGCACGACGCTGGTGAGGCGCTGCATCCGGTCCCGGATCCCCTGGTGGACGTCGTCGAACCAGGGCTGTGCCAGCGGGTAGCCCGCGGACATGAGGAACTCCACGCAGTTGTCCCACTGGAACGCCAGTTCCTCGTGCGGGATCCGCTCCAGGATGGTCTCCAGCTCTCGCAATGAGGCCTGCGTGTAAAGCTGCTCCACAACGGGCCGGGCGTCCTCGTCGCCGAACAGGACCGCGGGGGTGAGCGGGGTGGGCATGGTGACCTGGAGCCGCACGTCTTCACCGATGACGCCCTGCGCCTTCAGGTCGGAGAAGACCCGGTAGGACTCCGTGGCGAACTCTGCGTAGCCCAACGGGCCCAGCTCAAGGTCGTCGACAGAGACCCCGTCTGCGGGGCGGAATTTCGGGACCCGGCCGAAGACGGGAACGTCGACGTCTCTCCGCTCCAACCCCGAAACTCTCTCGAGGACCGGGGCTTGGATCCAGATCCAGTCTTTGCGTGCGCCGGTCTCACCGTCCGGAATGCGCTTGAGGTTTCCGCCCAGGAGGTTCGACGCGGTCCGGAAGACCTCTTCGGCGCTTTCCAGCGGCACTGTGCCGACAAGGTGGGCTCCGATAGGACGCCGGCTATTCGACATGTGTGTCTCCATAACTAGTTGGGGGGTGGGTAGAGACCCAAGAAGCGCACACGGTGCGCAAATATTCCACAGCAGTAAGTGACTCGGTGGAAGGCGGAAGCCGCTGGCCGAGTGCTCGATGCCAGCGGTGTATCGTCGCGGTGGTCCGTTCGGCACCCGAAAGGTCGGCGAAGAGACAAGAAGCGATCCCCATGGTCACCCCCGGTGTGTCGACCGAGGATGGTTTATGGCCGTAGTCCTGGGCACACGGCAGGGAATGGGGAGAGCCGGTGGTATGCCCTTCGGCTCGATGGAGTGGGTTGTCACGTCCGCCTTTACCAATGACCGAACCGAGTTCTGGTCCGAAACTACACCACTGCGCGATCTGCGTATGAAAGCATTTCCGTGGGGCTGATCACAACACCGTGTCCCGCAGAACAGGAGGCTGGGGGCCTGTGGCCAGGGGGCACCGAGTTCTGTGGAATCACCGACGACGCAAACACAGTTGCACGTGCATTCGGGAATGCATGGATGGTTGCGGATACGGTTCGGTCACAGAAGTGGGGCGGCCAGGTGAACCGGGGGTGAGGGTCCCATCCAGAACGGTGCGAGCAGTTTTCCCGGAGTCGCGAATACCCTGCCCGCCTGCTACCGGGCAGGGCCGGCAAGGCAGCGTATTCTCGCAGGTTACGGATTTTCCATGGGTCGTTCTCGGCATTCCTGTCCGTATCGCTGACGGCGATCCCAATGCACGGGTTCCGATCGTGTACGCGACCCAATGCAACACACCTGCTGCGGTGACTGGGTCATGGCCCGACTCTAGATTGGGGCAAATATGGTCGCTTGACTGCGTTCATGTCAAGAGCTGACCGGTAGTTCCGGGTGGCCGAATTTTTTTCCACCACGGATCTGCAGGTCCGTGCCGCCTCGGCGGGTCCGGGCGGTGATTGCTACCTTCGCCTGAGGAGGCGGACCGGTCCTGGCAGGGCGGTTCGTTCTCCGAACCCGCCAGAGCACTGATGGCAGTTCTTGGCGCGGCTACCGCTATCGAGGTAGGTTCAGCAGCTGTGCTGCCTCTTGTGGGGGTGTTCGGTGCCCCCTGAAGGCGGCTGCTGGAGGCATATGGGCGCGTAGACGTATGCGGTCGGCGGCTCGGCAGTACGCAGAGCGGTCCGGTGGTTCCACGCCTCGGGCATGTCCACCCGCAAGCTCCTAAGCCCTCGAGGCCTGTGCCCGGCTTTTTCTGGAATCGAGAAGAGTACGGTCTCCGCCCCGCAGTACGGGGGCAGCCCTCGTTCACATTCACCCCCCTCAACGAGGACACATATGGCAAAACGCGATAAGCGCCAGGGTAGGAAGCCCAACAAGAAGGCGGCGGCGGTTGCGGCGACGCTTTTCGCCGGCGCCACATTCGTCGGATACCAGGCCTTCGAAGGGCCCAATCCCACCTACAACGGTTACCAATTCAATAGGGCCTTGGATGAGAACAGCAATATGATCTATAGCCTGCGGGGAACTGCGGGCGAGGTCAGAGAGAATCTCTCGGAGTCTGTGCGGGCCGAGCTGGACGCGGTTTCGAGCGTGGACTGGGATGGCCTCGGCTCCCCGGAGCTGCCCGTTCCGGTCCCGGACGGGGACACGCCCAGCCGTGGTGTGCTGAATCAGCACGACCAGCAGATCTACCAGCTTACTTTGGCTGTAACGGATTTGAACTGGGTGGTCAGAGACGGTGCGGAGGATGCGCGCTCTTCCCCCAGTCTGCTCCCTCCGATCGATGTCGAGAACGCATCCGAAAAGGAGCTGTTCGAGCACCTGCGTGCCCAACACGAGCAACTGGATGCGCTGCGGGATACCTTGTCCTCAGTGGTGTCCAGGACCGGCAATGAGACGCTCTCCGAGGACGTGCGCGTTGCGCTGCTCGACCGGCTCGACCGCCGCCGTCGAAACACGACGAACACGTACGAACTCGCCGGCCGCCTCTACGGAGAGGAGGCGGGTGCGAACGTCGTGTACAACGACATGGTTCGGAGTCTCAATGCCAAGGCTGAGCAGCTGGGCGAGGACACGTCTACTGTGCTGGGCTTGCTTGGGCCGCACGTGCCGGGCGTCGTGGACTCCGAGGAGTTCGAGGCGAGGCTGCGTGAGGTCAACGGCAGCGCAGAAAACTATGACCGTACAATCGAAAAACCCAACCAAGAATCCCTGGACGGGCTCACGGACACGATCCAATACATCGGCGGTACGCTGAAAGACACCAACGACCGGATGACCGAGCATGGTATCGGCCCTTCCGAGATAGAGTTGGAAGCCGCCGTATGGCCCTATTCGGTATCACGCCAACCTCATCCGGATAATGCGAACCATAGGAGTCAGCGCGATACCCCGCACAACATCGTCATCAGTGCTATCGGGAGCCTGGAATGGGGTGCCAGGTACCTGTCCGCAATGGAGTACGACGCTGATTGGACAGGCATTCCCGATGTGCCTTACTCAGAGAATTCCACTGCTCCGGACCTCAACCATGTGATCGGCAGGATCCCCGATAGTGACGTGGTCTCCAACCGCTTGGCGGCGGTCCGGCGAGGAGCCGAGGCCGCTGACAACGGAGACAGAGAAAGGCAGCAGTGGCAGCCCCGCCAGGGCCTCGGTCCCGGACACCGTGTGGATGACGCCATCAAGACGGCAACGGCAACCGCCGGGCCGATCGCACCCTCCGATGATCGGAAGCAGCCGAGTCGGGGACAGGAATCGACCGCTTCCCGGTAGCCCGTCCCCGAGCCGCCCGCCCCGGGGACGGGCGGGGTCCAGAGTCCGGCCATCACCCCGGCCGGACCGGGCGGAACCGGGACCCTGGGTCGGGGTCGCGGTAGGGGGGTGTCTCCACCCACAGGGCCAGGCTGGTGCTATCCCGGCGGATCAGCACGGTGTAGGCGAACCCATCGGAGGGGTCGCGGGCGGTTACATCTCCGCCGCCGTCGGATAACCGGCGCAGCGCACTGCCCCACCCCCGCGCCCGCCAGGCGGTGTGCAGCGCCTCCAGCACGCGGCCCGCTGTGCCGCGTTCTACCGCGCAGACGTAGGTGGCCGACGCCGTGTATGCTCCCTCGGCCTGGTCGTCGCGCTCCGGTCCGACCCGCGCCGTATCCGCGAGCCTGAACTCCAGCGGAGCCGGAAAAAGCCCGCCAAGGGCCGCCCCGCGCGCCATGGCCAGCTTTGCGGCCGCCGCCTTGGCCTTGGTCTCCACTGCGCACACTCCTGTTCGGCGCTCCGCTCTCGGCGCCCCTCACCGCCGCCCCCCTGGGCGCTTCCGCGCCACCTGCCAAAGGGCGCGTAACAGTCCTGGATCTCTCGTGCCCCTGCCCACCGCCGAGCGGCGGAGGTTGGGCTTCGTGGGCGCGAACGCCCGCGGCCACTGATCGCCCAACCGGGGCGCTGGACCGTTACCGAACATGGGGGGCGGAGACGTCACACGATCGAGGTGTCCGCAGACGGTATAGACGATGTTGAGGAATGCCACGCCGCGATCGTTCCTGTACCCGAGATGGCCGATTAAGCCGACCTCAACGAGGCGGGCGCCGAACGACCGGTCGGCCGGGTCTTTCCCGTGCACTGGAGAAGGTGTGTGCACGACCGGATCCGCCTTCGAAGCCGCGACGAGAACGCGGGACGGGTCGATGTTGAGGTCGTGGACACTGGTGATGTGTCGGCCCAGCCCCGGGCTGCCGGTGACGAGGAGGACGTCAGCGGCGAGGTGGTCGGCCGCCGCGGCGTGGCCCGCCACCACAGAGCCGTAGCTGTAGCCGATGACGGTCGTCCAGGAGGGCTTGTCGCCCCCATGGGCGGCCCGCAGTCCTTTCAGGAAGCGTGTCAGGGCAGGGTGGCCCTCACGCGCGTAGCTGCTGTCCATCGCGTTCGGGGCGACATGGTCCGGCGTCTTGTAGCCGAGCCAGTAGATGCTCGCGGTGCTCCCCGGATCCGAGTACGCGTCCGCCCGGTCGCGCAGCCGCCGGACGAAGTCGAGGGAATGCTGGAGGTATCTCCTCGATACGAGGTTGTTCCCTGTTCCCGGGACGAAGACCGCGGTGTTTCCGGCGCGGTCGGGATCGCCCGCGGAGATGACGGCCAGGGTGTCGGTCCTGCCGGGTGCGCTGGGGGGCTGGAAGAGCAGGAGGAGGCGGCGGTCCTCGGGGTGGGAGTCGGCGCCGCCGATCTCGTCGCGCAGGTACCGTGCGCCCGGGTCGCCGGTGCGGTTGATGTAGCGGTCCAAGACGGTGCGGTTCGCTTGGTCGCGCACGGTGGCCGGAAGGCCGTCGATTGCGGCGATGACGGCCGGCACCTCGGCAAGAAGCCGGGAGCGCTCTTCGTCGGCGAGCCCGTTCCACCACGCCGGGACACCGTCTACCTCGATAGGGAGGCTGTCGAGAGCGGTCGTGCCCTGCTGTTCAGGGTCCTTGTCCGCAGGGGACGGGTGTTCGTCCACGACGCCCTCCCGACTCAGACCGATGCGCAGGCCCTGCTCGTAGGGCCTGCTAGTGCCGACAGCATTGTGCCGAGTCCGGCCCGTGGCAGCCAAGTCCGCGCCGCTCGGCCCCCCGGTGCGCTTGTGGCCCTCCGGGTTCGGGGTCGGCCCCCGGCCGTTGGGCAACGGCGAAGAATCGGCGCACACCCCATTCTTCGGCCATGACCGCTGACCGGGTATCGGGCACGACTCGGCGAATAGACGTCAGCGGCTCCTATTGGGGCGATCGGCCGGTGCGGCGATCCGTACCATCGGTTTCCCGCCTCCGCTTCGCCGCCGAACCACTCGTGAGTCCCGACGCCCTTTCGCTGGGGCCCGGCCGCGCGGCCGAGCCACGGCCCGGCCCCTTGGGCTGGAACATTGGGGCGCTGCCGAGAGGAATCGCCGCATCAGCCCCTGTCCCGGGATTTCGCGCGGCCGATGTCTGGGCCTTCATCGCCTCGCGGCGGGCTCTGTCTATGGCCCCCAGCCGGTCCCGAGCCGAGCCGGTGTCCTCGCCGCGGGCCTGGTGCGCGCGCACGGCCAGGCTCTGGTAGGACTCCGCAGCCTCAAGCGACGCGATCGCCGCGCGCGGTCTGCCATCCGCCACGTGCTCTCGGCCCTGCTCGAAGTGGATATCCGCCATCACGGTCGCCGCGGTGAGGACCCGGTCATCGGCGGCGGTGAACACCTCGGCCAGCTCCTCCGGCAGGTCGCGGAAACGCTGCTGAAGCTCATGCCGATGCTGTGGGCCGCCTTGGGTCAGGGAGTGGAAGAGGTCGAAGGCGTCCGCGTAGCGTGTGGGTCCGTGCAGTTGCGCCCGGGCCCCGGCCTCGACCACTTCCCGTAGCAGGTCCGTGCGTTTCTCGCTGTCCTCGGCGGTTCTCGGGGAAATCTGCCCACGTGGGCACGGGTGATATAGCGCAGCGCGAGGAGCGCCTCGCGCGTGTCTTTGCTGAGCGGCTTGCCGACGCCGTCATCCAGGTACTTCACGATCGCCTGCAGGTTGGCGGCGGCACTCTCCAGCTCCGGCTCACTGTCGGGTGCCGGCTTTTGGAGGGTCAGGCGCGTGTAGGTGTGGGCGGCCAGGCGCGGCTTCGGGTCGTCGGGGGATGGCTGCGAGGCGGTTCTGAACAGCGCGAGCGCGGTGTCCATGGCATTGCGGACGCGTGCGGCTCTGCCCGCTCCCGCACCCTCGATTTCCAGAAGCCGCAACTCGCGGTCCAACAGGGCCGTGCGCAGATTGCGCAACCGCTCCGGCATCTTCGGTCCCGGCCGCGACTGCTCGGCCGAGATCACCTGCAACAGGTACGTCCGTGCACTTCCCGGCCCGGCACCCGCCTGCTCGGCGGCTTCGTCCAGCTCCGTGTTCAACGCGGCCAGGAACTGTTCCCCGATGCCGTGGCGCTCCTCCAGTTCCGCCACGCGCCCCAAAGAGATGCCCTCGTCTGCAGTCGGCCATAACGAGAGGCCCTTTTCCGGCGGCGGTGCGGGGTTCTCGTCTGCCATGGGCCTCGCCCTCTACGTCATGAGTGCGTTTCTTTGTCCGGTGCTTCGCGGAGCGGAAGCGCACACCGAGCGAGAGTATCGCCGAAAGCCGCGTCGTATATCCAATCGGCCCGGGGCGGATCCCGGTCACCCCGGCTCGGCCAGGGCCCGGGTCCACAGGCCCGCGATGGCGCCAAGGCAGTCCGCCATCGTCCGGCCGGGCGGGGGGTCGAGGGCGGCGCCGTGGATCTGGGCTTCCACGCCTTGGACGGCCAGCAGTGCGCTCATTTCGGGGTCGGGGCCGCCGACTCCGAGGCGGCGCAGCTCATCCGCGAGTGCCGCCGCGATCTGCTGTTCGGCCTCCCGGAAGCGGGTGACCAGCTCAGGGGTGCGGGGAGCCTGGTCGAACAGGAGGCGGTGCAGGGCGGGGCGCTCAGTGTGCAGCGCGGCCACGAACTGTGTCAGGTCCCGTACGAGCGTGTGCAGGGGCGGGTGCTGTTCGGCTGCGCGGGCGAACGCCTGGATGAGTGAGGCGGTGGCGGTTTCGAGGTGCTCCTGGGCCAGGGCCGCCAGCAGCGCTTCCTTGTTGGGGAAGTACTGGTAGAGCGATCCGATGGACACCCCGGCGCGTTCGGCGATCTTGTTGGTGGTGGTCGCGGTGTAGCCGTGCCGTTGGAAAAGCTGAGCCGCCGCTTCCAGGATCGCCGCGACCGTCTCGCGAGAGCGCTGCTGGCGGGGTGTTTTGCGGGGTGCGGTCACGGGGCCTCCAATGCGAGTACCGAAAATTGAGGATAGCTCGCATTATGGAGGGGTAGGGGCGGCCGCCCCGAACCCCTCATCACCCTCGCCGAACGGAGACGTTCTGCCGTGCTGCCCGACATCCCCGCCCACGGTGCCCGGATCCTGCCCGGCCTCTCGCCGCCCGTCCGCCTGAGGCCGCACACCTGAGACCGCACACCTGATCCGCCGTCCACCGCTTCCGATAGGAGTCCTGCCGTGGCCCTCACCGCATTCGTCCTCTATCTGCTCGGCCTCACCCTGGCCTTCGGAGTCCGTACCCTCGTGGCGTGGCGGCGCACCGGCGACACCGGCTTCCGCCGCCCCGAGACCCGGCCGGGCAGCCCGGCCTGGTGGGGCGCCGTACTGTTCGTCGGTGCCCTCCTCCTCGGCCTGGCCGCACCCGTTGCCGCGCTCACCGGGCTGCCCACCGCCTCAGCGGAGTCCCACCCCGCAGTGGGGTGGGCCGGGATCGCCGCCATGGTCCTCGGATTGGTGCTCGTGCTGGCCTCCCAAGCCGCGATGGGCTCGTCGTGGCGCATCGGGGTGGACGAGGCCGAGCACACCGCGCTGATCACCACCGGGATCTTCGCGGTCGTGCGCAACCCCGTCTTCACCGCCATGGCCGTGCTCATGGCCGGAATGGTCGCCGCGGTGCCGACGTGGCCGTCGGCGGCCGCACTCGCCGCGCTCATCACCGCGGTCCAGATCCAGGTGCGCGCCATCGAAGAGCCCTACCTGCTGCGCGCCCACCCCACCGGCTATTCGGCCTACGCCGGGCGCACCGGCCGCTTTCTCCCCGGCATCGGCCGCCTGAAGGAAACAGACACGGCCGCTGAGAATCCCCGGTGAGCGGCCTGTTCCGGCCGCGTTGGCCCTGCCGATGCTCTACTGGCGGTAGTTGAAGTACCAGCCAATGGCCAGGGGGATATCGCTGTCACTGCTGTGGTAGCAGGTGCGGGTGACGTCGTAGTAGCGGAGGAACTCGCTCTGGACCGTCACGCAGGCGGACTTGGTCGAGTGGGGGCCGTTGGCCATGATCTTCGCGGCCGCGGGAGCCTGGGCGGCCAGCAGCAGGGATGCGGCACCGATCGCGACCGCGGTGCTCTTCACCCACATCGGGAGCCGGTTCCGCATGGACGCCTTTTCGCTCATGAAGAATCCCCTTGCTGATCTTGACGATGTGTACCGCAAAATTCGCACGCACACGTGCACAGCGTCAAGATCGGCGGGAAAACGAAGCGAGCCCGCCGGTCAGTTCTCCTCCGGGGTGATGTTGAGGCTGCCGTCGCTGGGGACGGGGATGACGTCGATGTCGCCGTTCTTGATGGCCTCGTAGAGGATGTAGCCCTCGGGGCCGAGGACGTCGACGAGCTCCTCGATGGCCTCGAGCTCCTTGTCGACCCGCTTGTTCTCCTCCTCCTGCGCCCGGGTCTCCTCAATGGCCTTCTGGGCTTTGGTCAGGGCGTTGCGGACGTCCTCCGGCGGGGTCGGCTGCTGGAGGGTGAGCTGGGGGGCGCCGCACTTCTCGTCTTCGGCGCCGGTGAAGGTGGGGCTGCAGAAGAACGCTCCGCCGCCCTGCTCCTCGATGTAGTCGGCGGTCAGCTCGCCGACCGTCTTCTCCCACTCCGCCTTGGTCTCACCGCTGGTGTAGAGGTCGCGCCACGCGTACTCCTTGGTGGCGTCGTCCAGTGCGCGGTGGAGGGGTTCACCGATGTACTCGCGCAGCATCTTCGCCCAGCCCTCCTCGGTGTCGGCGTCGTACTTGATGCCGATGCGCTCGTGGAACTCCTGGAGGACGTCGCACTCGATGTTGAGGCTGAACGTGGCCAGCCCGGTGACGGTGAGTTCCAAGTCGTCGTTGGAGACGACCGTGGCGGCCGGGTAGAAGGCGTCCTCGCTCCCGGAGAAGGGGAAGGTGCGCTGGCCGGCCGGGTAGACGAACGCCTCGTCGCCGGGACCGTAGTACTCCCGGTTGCCGGGCTCGACGCAGTTGTCGAACGTGGTGCTGGAGAAGAGGCCGGCGTTGTACTCCAGTCCGGCCTCGTCCGGGTTGGTGCTGACCGAGCATCCGGTGACGAGCAGGGCAGCGGTGATAAGAGCGGAACCACGGAGGGGGAGGGAGGACATAGGGGAGCGGTCCTTTGGTCGAACGGTTGCGTACCGGGGACGAGCGGGCGGCGGAGGGGGCGGGGGCGAGAACGGCGAACCAGCGGACCCCTGGTTTTTATGCTGCCCTCTTCGTGACCGGTTTTCCCACACGGCCGCGGGTGTTTCGGTGGCCGGATCTGGTCGGGTGCGATCGGCCGCGCGCTTCGGAGCTCGGGGGAGTACGGGGCGGCGCTCATCATTGTCCGAGGGGAGTGGTACGGATTCTGCCCCCAGCACTCCCGTGGAAAGGACCTCCGGTATGACCCCGCAGCAGTTCATCGACACCGCGCTCTGGTTCCCAGAAGCGGAGGAGACCGAGCCGTTCGACCCGGGGGTCCCGGTCTACAAGGTCGCGGGCAAAATGTTCGCCCTGCTCAGCGGTAGCGACGCTAACGGTTCCGCGAGCGTTTCGCTCAAATGCGACCCCGACCTCGCGCTGGAACTGCGCGCCCAGTACCCGGCGGTCACCCCCGGCTACCACCTGAACAAGCGCCACTGGAATACCGTCGCCCTCGACGGCACCGTTCCCGACGACGAACTCGTCGAGATGGTGTGGCACTCCTACCGGCGGGTCGTCTCCGGCCTGCGCCGCGCCGACCGCGACCGGCTCCTCGCCGTTCTGGGCGACGACATGCCGCCCGTCCCCTCGTCGGGGTGAGCGGGGCCCTGCCAGTGGGCGGCCTCGCGGTTGTCCGCGGTTGTCCACAGCCCGCGGATCGGGATGGCGGTGCCGGGGCCGCGCGGGTGAGGCTGACCGCATGTTCACGGCTTCCGCATTCTCCCTGCCCTGCCGCGGCGACGACGCCGTGGCCCTGTTCACCGCGGCCCAGTTCGGGCTGATCAGTATCGTCCAGGCGTATCGGTCGGGGCTGAGCCCCGGCGATGTGGCCGAACGGCTGCACCGGGGCGTGTGGATGCGCACACCCCACCGCAACGTGTACCGCGTCCGGGGCGGCGCCCATGGGGCATCGCCACTGAACCGGGCCGTCATGGCGGCGCGGTTGGCCCTGGCTCCCGGTGCGTTCGCGTGTCATGAGACGGCGGCGCGGCTGTGGCGGCTGGAGGGCTTGCCGCCGTGGGACGGCCGGACCGTGCACATGGGGGTGAGCTCACGTGGCGGGGCGCTACCCGCGGGGGTCCGGGCCCATGCCGTCCACGTCGCGGACACCGACCTGGTCTGGCGGGCGCCCTTCCTGCTCACGGGGGTCGTTCGGACCCTGCACGACATGGCCGGCAGCGTGGAACCGCGGACATTCTCCCGCCTGCTCGACTCCGCGGTCAGCAGAGGACTGGTAGCCCCCGGCGCGGTCGCCGGCCGGGGTACGTAGCGGCCTGGTATGTCGGGTTCCGTGCATCCATCGTGCTCTTATTGCTGCTTTAAGCGTGGATTCCGGGCAGAAAGTTCACGATCGATGAGCTCCCCGGCCCTGCCCTCGCCGACATAGAAGCGTCGGCGGGGAACCCCTGTGTGCCGGGGGCCGAACATCGCGCTAACGTAGTGGCGTTGCCGCACCTCACCCCGTGTTGGCGGCAGACGCGTAGGCCAGCACGTCGACTGAGGCTAGTTCACTCGTCGAGAAGGTCTCGGATCTGGGCGCGGGACTCTGCTGGGAGGCGCTGGTAGGCAGTCCATGCCCTGTCGAGAGGGGTGGCGGTTCGGCGTCCGCGCTCAATCCAGTGCGTCAATCGGGCCCGATCCCTATCGTCGAGCTCGCGGATATCGGCAGCGAGGCGGATCGGGTCGGCTACTTGCTTTTTAGCCCCGGACCGACACTCCTTGCATTCTGTGACGAGTTGCTGCTCGATGCTTCCGTCGTCAAGGATGACGTCTCTCCGGGTAGCAGACAAGATAGCGGTTGCCACCGGGTTCTCTGGGTAATGCTCGCCGCCGGCGATACCGCAGACCGTGCACTGGTAGCCGTCAGCGGCGAGGACTGCTTGCCTCTCCTTGGCGGTGAACTTCTGTTTCGGTGCTGCTTCACGCCGGGCCTTCCTGTCCCAGACAGGAACTCCCGCCTTGACGAAGCGCTGCTCTTCGGGGTTGAGGGAGACGTCTTCGTTGCTGGTGTGGATCACCCAGCCAAACGGGCGCAAGTCTCTCATCCGGCGGTCGACCTGGGAGACGTGGGGAAACGCTTCACGCAGCTGGTCCTTAGTGAAGACGTTGCCTTCGCCAACGTTATTGACGAGCCAGAGCGCAGAACGAACCATGGTGCCCGCGTTGATCTTCGGGTCGTTCCACTGGGGAACCGCCATGAAGCCTCCAAGTCATCAGGACATACTGTGCAAATGTCGCGTTTCCGCCGTATTCAGATGGCATGATTCTGATAGAGAACTTACTCCGCGTGGGAGGGCTTGCCTCAATGTCAACTGTGTTCGATCCGCCGCCTCAGGGCGACTTCAACCGCTCCATGATCGAAGAGCGGCTTCGTGAGGCGATGGATGCCAACGGGGAGAAGGTCAGCATCGAGTTGGGGGGAGAGCGCAAGCATCTCTATGTAATCTCCATGCCTATCGAACGCTTGTACTACAATCCGGGGACGCGCCGGATTCGCGCTCAGCGCGCCCTTGACCCCAAGCGGGACCGTCAACTGGATGAGGCTCCCTGGAGCGACGAGGGCCAGGCATACCTGGAGAAACTACTCAAATCCGACCAGGTCAGCCTGGACAAGGTCGATCCGGATTTCGAGGCGCTGTGTGAGAACCTGGAGAACTTTGGGCAGAAAGATCCGGGGATTATCACAAGGTCGGGCATCCTCGTTAACGGAAACACGCGGTGTGCAGCTCTGAATGTTTTGGGTGAGAAATATATTCGAGTGGGGGTGCTTCCCGAGTCGACGAATTGGGATGACATCCACACCATCGAGCTCGCTCTCCAGCTGCGTAAGGAACACAAACGGGAGTACTCTTATATAAACCGCTTGCTCGCTATCGAAGAGCAAGCCAAGCTCGGACGCCGCCCTGCGGATATCGCTCGGGACTTCCAGATCAAAACGGCGACACTCGAAGCAGACCGTTGGGTGTACTCGGTTTTGATGGATGTGATCGACCGGAGCAAGACTGAGAGCGGGGCGTCG
>JAJYTD010000058.1 GCA_021793235.1 Actinomycetes bacterium
GCGCCCACCTCCTCCAGACGCACAGCGGTACCGCCCATCTCGGCGGCCAAGCGCCCGGCGAGCCCCAGGCGCACCGCGCCCGATTCGCAGTCCACGACCACGCTCTGCACGCCCTGCGAGCCGATCCCTGCGGCGCACCGCAGAGCGTCGTCGAACCCGCCGCTGGTGGCCCGGCCGTCGGTGACGACGACCAGCAGCGGGCGTCGACGCGGGTCGCGCAGGCGTTCGATACCGAGCACGTCGGCCGAGCGCAGCAGCCCGGCCGCCAAAGGGGTGCGCCCGCCCGTGCGCAGTTCGCGCAGTCGGCGTGCTCCGGCCTCCACCGACGAGGTGGGGGGCAGGTCGAGCGTCGCGGTGCTGCCGCGGAATGTGATCAGTCCGACCTTGTCCCGGCGCTGGTAGGCGTCCAGGAGCAGGCTGAGCACAGCGCCCTTGACGGCGCGCATGCGCTGCCGGGCCGCCATGGATCCGCTGGCGTCCACGCAGAACAGCACGAGGTTGCCTTCGCGGCCCTCCCGGACGGCTTCGCGCAGGTCACTGCCGCGCAGGACCAGGCCGCGGCCGTCGCGTCCGCGGGCGCGCTGATGGGGTGCCGCGGCACGCAGTGTCGCTATCACATGCAGCGGTCCGGCGCGTTCGGCCGGGGCACGCGCGCCCGAGGTGCGACCGAAGGGGGTCTCGGCGCGGGAGCGGCGGCCGGGCGTACCCGATCCGATACCCGAGACGCTGAACAGCCGCGGCCGGTAGGTCTGCCCCGGATCCGACGCGGCGCCCTCCGCGGCGCCGTTCCCATCGCGCTCCGACTCCTCAGGGGTGTCGGCGGGTCCGGCGCCCTCGGGGGTGTCGGCCGAGTCGGCAGGGTCCTGGGCCGACCCCGTACTGTCGTGGGGGCCTCTCGGACCGTCCGGGCCATCGGGGACGTCCGGATCATCGGGGCTGCTCGGGCCGTCCGGATCAGCCGAGCCGTCCGGCTTGCTCGAGTTGTTCGGACTCCCCGAGCCGTCCGGGTCGTCCTCAGGGTCTTTTGGGGCGTCATCACCCGCCTGGTCGAGTGCCTCCTGGAGGCGGTCCTCATCGAGGTCGGGAGCGTCGAAGGGGTCCCGTCTGCGGCGGTGCGGCAGGGCCAGCCGGGCGGCGTCGCGGACGTCGTCGCCGGTGACCTCGCTGTGGTCGCGCCAGGCGGCCAGTGCCATCGCCGCGCGGGCGGTGACGATGTCCGCGCGCAGGCCGTCGACCTCGAACGCCGCGCAGACCGCGGTGACCTGGCGCAGTGCGGCGTCTGTGAGGACCACGCCGGGAAGCCGGCTGCGGGCCGCACGGATGTGGTCGGCGAGCTCGGCCTCCTCCGCGGCGTAGGCGGCGGCGAAGGACCGCGGGTCGGCCTCGTAGGCGAGTCGGCGGCGCACCACATCGGCGCGTTCGGCGGGGTCGCGGGTCGCGGCCACCTCGACCGTGAGGCCGAACCGGTCCAGAAGCTGCGGGCGCAGCTCGCCCTCTTCCGGGTTCATCGTGCCCACCAGCAGGAAGCGGGCAGAGTGCCGGACCGAGACCCCTTCGCGCTCGACGTGGGAGGTGCCCATGGCGGCGGCATCGAGCAGCAGGTCGACGAGGTGGTCGTGGAGCAGGTTGACCTCGTCGACGTAGAGCACGCCGCGGTGTGCGTCCGCCAGCAGGCCGGGTTCGAACGCCTTGACGCCTTCGGTGAGCGCGCGTTCGATGTCGAGCGAGCCCACCAGCCGGTCTTCACTGGCGCCGACCGGCAGTTCGACCAGGCGAGCGGGCCGTTCCCGCGGGAGGGCGCCGTCGCTGTGGGGGCCGTCGGGGCAACCGGGGTCGGGGGCGGCCGGGTCACAGGCGAAGCGGCAGCCGTCGACGACGTCGAGTCCGGGCAGCAGCGCCGCGAGGGCGCGCACGACCGTCGATTTCGCGGTCCCCTTCTCTCCTCGGACGAGCACGCCGCCGACGTCAGGGGACACGGCGTTGATCAGCAGCGCCAGTTTCAGGTCGGCCATGCCGACGACCGCGCTGAAAGGGTAGCGAGCGGAAACGCGCACGCAGGCCATCCTTCCTCGGGAATCCACGCCCATAGGGATCGGTCATGGCGCCGCGCAGTCTCCTGACTCCCAGATCACCGCTCGCCCGCCGCCTTCCCGCCGGATGTCTCCGGCAGTGGCGCTGGTCGCGGGTCTGCTCCCTGGTCACAGTGGCGGGACCGTCCCGGATTTTCACCGGGTTCCTGCACACGGCACCGTCCACCAGAATGGCACACCGGTGTCCGGGCTCGAACAGCGGTCCTCCCGGTCGCCGGCCGGTCCGGCCGCGTGCCGACACGAACGGCGTCTTCAGCCGGCCCTGACAGGGCGATAATCGCCGAATCCGGAAGGGCTGATCAGGTGAGCATGGCTGTAGCGGGGCAGGGCGGTGCACGGGTGGGATGGGCATATCCCCTGTCCAACCGCCACCCGGATTGCGAGGCCGCCGATGCACGAGGACATCACCTACCGCCCCGCGCGGGATCTCGCGCAGATGCTGCGCGAGCGCGAAATCTCAGCGCGCGAGGTCGTATCGGCGCACCTGGAGCGCATCGAGGCCGTCGACCCCGAGGTCAACGCCGTGGTCACGCTCTGCGCCGACCGGGCCATGGAGGAGGCCCGCGACGCCGATGAGCGCATCGCCCGCGGCGCAGACGTCGGACCGCTTCACGGGCTGCCCATCGCGCACAAGGACACCCACGACACAGCGGGCGTGCGCACCACCTACGGCTCCCCCGTCTACTCCGATCACGTTCCCGAACGCGACGACCTGATCGTCGAACGCATACGCGCCGCAGGCGCGATCACCATCGGCAAGACCAACACCCCCGAATTCGCCGCCGGGTCGCACACCTTCAATCCGGTCTTCGGCACCACCCGCAACCCCTACGACACCACCCGGTCGGCCGGCGGAAGCAGCGGTGGCGCGGCGGCCGCACTCGCCGCCGGGCTGCATACGCTCGCTGACGGCTCCGACATGGGGGGCTCGCTGCGCAACCCGGCATCGTTCACCAACGTTGTGGGCCTGCGCCCTTCTCCCGGCCGCGTCCCGCAGTCTCCCGACCCCCTTGCCTGGTCCACCCTGTCGGTACAGGGACCGATGGCGCGTGACGTGTCCGACCTGGCGCTGCTGCTGTCGGTCATCGCCGGTCCCGACCCGCGCAGCCCGATCGCGGTCCAGGAGCCCGGGTCGGTGTTCGCCGACCCGCTCGACATCGACCTGCGCGGGCTGCGCGTGGCCTGGACCCCCGATCTGGGCGGGGCCTTCACCTGCGAGCGGGCCGTACTCGACACGCTGGCCCCCCAACTCCGGGTGTTCACCGAACTGGGCTGCGAGGTGACCGAGGACGCCCCCGACCTCAGCGGCGCCGACGAGGTGTTCCGAACGCTGCGGGCCTGGGTCTTCGAGGCCAAACTGGGCGGGCTGCTCGACTCCGACCGCGACCGGCTCAAGCCCAGCGTCGTCTGGAACATCGAAGAGGGCCGCCGGCTCACCGGCGCCGACCTGGGCCGGGCCGAGCGGCTGCACACCCGGATCTTCCACCGGGTGCGGGAGTTCTTCGAACACTATGACGTGCTGCTGCTTCCGGTCAGCCAGGTCGTGCCCTTCGACGCGTCGCTGGAGTACCCTGCCGACATCGACGGCGCGGTGCAGGAGACCTACCTGGACTGGATGCGCTCCTCCTACTGCATCTCCATCACCGGATGCCCGGCGCTGGCGGTGCCCGCCGGGTTCACCCCGGGCGGCTTGCCCGTGGGCCTTCAGGTGGTCGGCCCGCACCTGGCCGAACGCCGGGTTCTGGCGGTCGGGCACGCATTCGAACAGGCCACTGCCTTCGGTCTGCGCCGCCCTCAACTCTAGGGCCCCAGGCAAACCAGCTCTAGGGCCCCAGGCGGATCCCCGGGTGGGGTGCCGTTAGCCCCACCCGGGCCAGCAGCCACTCCCCGCTCGCAGCGTCGTGGCACAGCTCGTACACGCCCGGGGAGCGCTCGGATCCCGCCTCCACGCGCCAGAAAGCCCGCTCGGAGGGGCGGTCCCGGATCGTGGGGGTCCAGTCGGCACGCAGCGTCACCCAGTGATCGATGAGCCGTCTGACCGCATAGATCCGCCCATCCCAGACGAAGCGGATCGGGCGCCCTTCGTGCTCGGCCACCGCGATAGGCACACCATAGATACGGCCCACCCGCCGACTCCCCTCATCGCCTCCCGCGCGCCGCGTGCGCGCGAGGAGCGCCTGCGGGGAAGGACAGGCACTGAATTCGAACATGTGTTCCAATGATAGCGGAGTTCGTCACCGGTCGGAACCGTATGGACAGGGCGCGTGTCCAAGGAGCACGGCCGCCCACGGGGGTACGGATCCCCGTTCAGTCTCTGTACGCTATGAGACGCGATTAACGCGATCCAAAGGAATTCACCACTGTGACGTCAAACGGGCACGAGCGCGCCAAGCCTCTCCGGACCGGGGACCCCCACGCGCTCGGTGACTACCGAATCGAAGGACGGCTCGGTCGCGGCGGCATGGGAACCGTATACCTGGCCAGGGACGCGTCGGACCACTTTGTCGCCGTCAAGCTGATCCACCCCGACATCAGCGACGACAAGGACTTCCGGCTGCGCTTCGCCCGCGAGGTCGAAGCCGCCCGCCGGGTCGCACGGTTCTCCACCGCCGGTGTCCTTGACGCCCGGCTTGACGGCGATCCCCTCTTCATCGTCTCCGAGTACGTTCCGGGACCGAACCTGGCCGAAGCCATCGCAAGCGACGGCCCGATGCGCGGCGGCACCCTCGAAAGCCTGGCCATGGGGGTCGCTGCCGCGCTCACCGCGATCCACCGCGCCGGGGTGATCCACCGCGACCTCAAACCGGCCAACGTCCTGCTGTCCAGCGTGGGACCGAAGGTGATCGACTTCGGAATCGCCCGGGCCATGGACGATGAAGGCGCCGTCACCCGCTCCAGTCAGCTCATGGGCACCCCGGCCTACCTCGCACCCGAACTCATCAGCGGCGGCGGGATCACCCCGGCCTCCGACATTTTCTCCTGGGGCTGCCTGGTCGCCTTCGCCGGAACCGGCAGGGCGCCCTTCGACGCCCAGACCGTCCCCGCCGTGCTGCACCTGATCAGCTCGGCACCGCCCAACCTGGACGGGCTCGACCCGAAGCTGCACGACGTGGTGCTGCAGGCACTGGAGAAGGAGCCGACCAACCGGCCCACCGCGCAGCAGCTGCTGAACCGGTTGGTCGGACAGGAGGACCCCACCGAATCAACGGTCGACCAGACTGTTGTGCGTTCCTGGACACCGCCCTCCACCGCACGGCCGGGGCCGGCCGCCGGACTCGCGGCCGGGGCCGCCGCCGGAGCCATCGCAGGCGGTGCGGCGGCCAAGGACCAGGCCGAGGAAGGGGCGACCGAGTCGCTGTCCAACAGCGGCCCGGCCGAGCCCGCCGCCGGGCAGGTCCCGCCCCCGGCGCAGGTGGAGAGTACGCAGCAGGCGTCGCCGCCCACCCAGTCCTATACCCAGCCGGGGGCGCCTCCCTTCGGCCCGTCAGGCCCCCAGCAGCCCCCTTACGGCCCTCCGGCAAGCCCCCCCGACGGCCCCTCGGAGGGGTCGCATCCCGCGGGGTCCGCCCCGCCCCCTTACGGGCCGCCGTCCGGACCGCAGTACGCCGCTTTTCCTCCGCCGCCCGGCATGCAGTCACCTCCCGGGGGCCAGCCCGCCTACACCCAGGTCGGCCCCAGCGGCCCCGGCGGTCCCGGCGGTCCCGGCGGCCCCAGGGGAGGCGGGCAGCCCTCTTCCGGCACTCCCCCCTCAGGCGCGGGCCGCGGTCGGCGCAGGGCGCTGGCGATCGGCAGCACAGCAGCGGCCCTCGTACTGATCGGCGGCGTCGCCTGGGGTGCCGCCGCCTTCCTCGGTGACCCCGAGTTCCCCGAGGGCATCACGGTCTACACCGACGAGTTCGACAGCACCGGCTCCGGATGGGGCGACTCCTATGATCCGGAGTTCGATCCCGAGGACGACGAGTACGGCTACACCGACGACCAGTTCGCCCTCCGCGCCACAGCCGACGACGACCCCTATTCGCTGGCCTACGCCGCCTACTCGCGCACCACGCCGGAGAACGTCGGCATCTCCTTCTCGGCGAGCCAGCGCAGCGGTCCCGACTACGCCCAGATGGGAGCGTTCTGCCAGGCGTCCCGGGAAGAGGACGCCGACGAGGACAAGAGCTACTCGGTGCAGGTGAACCTCGACGGCAGCCGGGCCCAGATCCGGCGCAACGGCGCCGAGGAGGGGGCCTCCACGCTGGCCGAGACCACCGAACCGATCCCCGACTTCACCGACGGACGGGACAAGGCCGACGAGGACACCCCCAACCGGTTCCGGATCACCTGTGAACGGCTGCCCGGCGAGGCCGAGGACGAGGAGATCATCTGCGTCCGGCTCTGGATCAACGACGAGTTCGTTCTAGAGGCCATCGACGACCAGCCCCTGCCCTCAGGCGGCACGGGCCTGCAGGTGCGCCGCGACGGCGGCGGCAGCGGCGGGGATGCCATCGTCTACTTCGACGACTACACCCTCACCGAGCTCCAGATCGAGGAGGCCTCCCCCAGCCCTGAAGACGGATAGTGAACAGGGAATAACCCAAAAGAGCCATCGCGCTGCACATAGCATCTGCTGTCTGTCCCATCGGCTCGGCGCCGCGGCGCCGAGCGGCACCGAAGAGGAGTACCGGCATGCGCGCCATCGTCGTCGAAGAGCACGGCGGCCCTGAGGTCCTGCGGTCGCGCGACGTCCCCGACCCCGAACCCGGCCCCGGTGAGGTGGCCGTCGACGTCGAGGCACGCGGGGTCAACTTCATCGACATCTACAAGCGCAGCGGCGCGTACCCTATTGCGACGCCGTTCGTCCCGGGCGAGGAGGGGGCCGGGACCGTGTCCGCCGTGGGCGAGGGCGTCACCGAGATCGCCGTGGGCCGGCGGGTGGCGTGGGCGATGCTGGCCGGTGCCTATGCTGAGCGCGCGGTCGTCCCGGCCGACCGGCTCGTCCCGGTGCCCGACGGTGTCCCCACCGAGCAGGCGGCGGCGGTACTGCTGCAGGGCATGACCGCGCACTACCTGACCCACGCGACCTACCCGGTCCAGCCCGGCGACACCGTCCTGGTGCACGCGGCGGCGGGCGGCACCGGGCTGCTCCTGGTCCAGCTCGCCAAGCTGCGCGGCGCCCGCGTCATCGGCACGGTCTCTACCGAGGCCAAGGAGCGGCTCGCCCGCGACGCCGGAGCCGACGAGATCATCCGGTATGCCGAGGAGGGCACCGACATCGCCGCGTCCGTGCGTGGACTCACCGGCGGCACGGGGGTCGCGGCCGTCTACGACGGCGTCGGCGCCACCACCTTCGACTCCTCGCTGTCCTCGCTGCGTCCGCGCGGCGTGCTCGCGCTGTTCGGCCAGTCCAGCGGTGCGGTGCCGCCGGTGGACCCGCAGCGGCTGAACAGCGCCGGGTCGGTGTTCCTGACGCGACCCAGCCTGGCCCACTATTCCGCCGACCGCGGTGAGCTGCTGGAGCGCACTTCCGACCTGTTCGGTCTGCTGGCCGCTGGAAAGCTGGAGGTGCGGGTCGGCGGGCACTACCCGCTGGCCGATGCCGCCCGCGCCCACGAAGACCTCGCCGGCCGCCGGACCACCGGCAAGCTGCTGCTCGTCTAGGGGTGCGGTAGGTTCCGCCGCCGACCGCGCCGATGGTGCGGTCGGCGGTCACCCCTCGGCGCGCCGGCCGGACGGTGACGCCGGGCCGGCTGCGGCTTCGGCCTCCTTGCGGGCGTTGGCAACGGCCTCGGCCGCGTTCTCCGCGGCCTCATCGGCGGCGACCGAGGTGTGCCCCCGAAGAGGGGCACCCGATGTCAGTTGCGGCGTTTGCGCGGTGTCCTCTTCGGTCTCCTCGGCTCCGCCCGCCGCGGAACCGGTGTCCTGCCGCGGACGGGTCTCCTCCGACGCCTCACCGGAGAACGCCTTCGTGACGCTCTGCACGGCCTGGGACAGCTCGCCGGGGATCACCCAGAACGTGTTGCCCTCGCCGTTGGCCAGATCGGGCAGTGTCTCCAGGTACTTGTAGGCGAGCAGCTTCGGGTCGGCGTTGTTGGCGTGCACGGCCTGGAAGACGCGTTCGACGGCTTGTGCCTCGCCGTCGGCCCGCAGGATCCGGGCCTGCTGGTCGCCCTGCGCCTCCAGGATCGCCTGCTGGCGTGCGCCCTCCGCGGTGAGGATGCGCGACTGCCGGTCGCCTTCGGCTCTCAAGATGACGGCGCGCTTGTCGCGCTCGGCGCGCATCTGCTTCTCCATCGCCTCCTTGATGGAGGGCGGCGGATCGATGGCCTTGATCTCGACCCGGTTCACCCGGATACCCCATTTGCCGGTGGCGTCGTCCAGGACACCGCGCAGCCGGGTATTGATCTCCTCGCGTGAGGTCAGGGTGCGCTCCAGGTCCATGCCGCCGATGACGTTGCGCAGCGTGGTGACGGTGAGCTGGTCTATGGCCTGCAGGTAGTCGGCCACCTCATAGGCCGCGTCCCGCGGGTTGGTGATCTGGTAGTACAGCACCGTGTCGATGTTGACGACCAGGTTGTCCTCGGTGATCACCGGCTGCGGGCGCGAGGAGAAGACCTGCTCGCGCAGGTCGTACTTGGTGTTGACGCGGTCCACGCCCGGGATGATGAAGTTCAGGCCGGGCTGCAGTGTGCGCTGGTAGCGGCCGAACCGTTCGATGTTGTAGGCGCGCGCCTGCGGCACGATCCGCACCGTGGAGACCACCAGGAGCACCACGATGGCCGCGAGGACGATGAACAGGATGTCGATTCCCATGATCTGCCTGCCAAAGTCGGTCGGATGCGGGTAAGGGGAATGATGAGGGGCGCGGTCACGGAAGCGCCTCCCGGGGGTAGACGACGGCGGTCGCGCCTTCGATCTCGACGACATCGACGTGGATTCCGGCCGGTATCACCTGGTCCTCGTCGAGGGCGCGCGCGGACCACTCCTCCCCCGACAGCTTGATCCGCCCGCTCTGCCCGGTGACCTCCTGCGTCACCACCGCGGACCGCCCGATGAGCGCGGCCGCCCCCGACCGCAGGATCGGCGGTTGGCGCATATGGCGCCGCGCGATCGGCCGCACGACCAGCAGACCCGCCGCGGCTGTGATCACGAAGGCGGCGACCTGGAACGCCAATCCCATCTCCAGCGCCCCGGCGATACCCGCGACCAGGGCCGCTATCGCAAGCAGCCCCAAGGCCAGGGTCAGCGTGAAGGCCTCCGCGACCCCCAAGGCGACGGCCGCGACCAACCAGAGGATCCACATCGGCATGGCAACCGGCCTCCCGTACGGCGGCGGGTACGGTTGAACCTACCCATGCGCGGGCGGAACACTCACGCGGTCACCGCCGAGAACCCCTGTGTGGCAGGGGATGTACGCGAGGATCCGCATACGGGCCGGTCACGGCCGGGGGCGGCCCGGACGGTCGGGCGACGGGTCCGCGAGCGGCCGCCGCACGCCCCGGCCGCAGGACAGTGCCGCCGGGGACGGCGCACACCCGTATGCCGCTGGAAGAGACGACCCCGGGAAGCCCCGGCCGACCGCCTGGCGCGTGCACGCCGCGGCGCAAAGGCGCGCGGCCGAGGGGCGGCCGGATCCGACCGCCCTCGCGGACGCACCAAGGCTCCTCAGCCCTCGTCCTCCAGATCGCCTTCGAGCTTCAGATAGGTCTCGCGCAGTCCCTCCAGCACGGCCGGGTCCGGGTGCGCCCACAGTTCCCGGTCGGCCGCCTCCAGCAGCCGCTCGGTCATACCGCGCAGCGCCCAGGGATTGGCGTTCTCCAGAAACTCCCGGTTCTGCGGGTCCAGCACGTAGGTCTCGGCGAGCTTCTCATACATCCAGTCGTCGACCACCCCGGCCGTGGCGTCGTAGCCGAAGAGGTAGTCCACGGTCGCCGCCAGTTCGAAGGCGCCCTTGTAGCCGTGCCGGCGCATCGCCGCGATCCACCGCGGGTTCACCACCCGGGCGCGGAACACGCGCCGCGTCTCCTCCCCCAGCGTGCGGGTCCGCACCTGATCAGGCGTTGCGGAATCGCCGACATAGGCCTGCGGGTTCTCGCCGGTGAGCCGGCGGACCATGGCGACCATGCCGCCGTGGTACTGGAAGTAGTCGTCGGAGTCGACGATGTCATGTTCGCGTGTGTCCTGGTTCTTTGCGGCCACGGTGATGCGCCGGAACGACGCCTCCATGTCCGTTCGCGCTTCCCGGCCGTCCAGGCCGCGGCCGTAGGCGTAGCCGCCCCACACCGCATACACTTCGGCGAGGTCGGCGTCGTCGCGCCAGTTGCGGGCGTCGATGAGCGGCAGCAGGCCGGCCCCGTAGGCACCCGGTTTGGAGCCGAAGATCCTGGTCGTCGCGCGGCGCCAGTCGCCGTGCCCGGTGTGGTCGGCCAGCGCGTGGGCACGCGGGTAGTTGCGCTCCGGCGGCTCGTCCAGTTCGGCCACGGCTCGGATGGCGTCGTCGACCATGCCGATGACGTGCGGGAAGGCGTCGCGGAAGAAACCGGAGATGCGCAGTGTGACATCGATGCGCGGCCGCCCCAACTCCTCCAGCGGGACGATCTCGAACCCGGTGACCCGGCGGGAGGCGTCATCCCACGTCGGCTGGGTCCCCAGCAGCGCCAGCACCTCCGCGATGTCATCGCCTTGGGTGCGCATGGCCGCGGTCCCCCAGACGGTGAGGCCGACCGAGCGCGGGTACTCCCCGGTGTCGTCCAGATGCCGCTGAATGAGGGAGTCCGCGAGCGCCTGCCCCACGTCCCAGGAATTGCGCGACGGGACGGCCTTGGGATCGACCGAGTAGAAGTTGCGGCCGGTGGGCAGCACGTTCACCAGTCCCCGGGTGGGCGACCCCGAAGGGCCCGCCGGCACGTGGCCGCCGTCGAGCGCGTGCAGCACAGCGTCGATCTCCGCACCGGTCGCGGCCAGCCGCGGCACCACCTCCTCGGCGGCGAAGGCGAGGACGCGGCAGGCGTCGGGAAGCGGGAAGCCGAGCACGGCTTCGACCACCGCCTCGATCTGCGCCGCTTCCCACTCACGCGCCTCCATCGTCTCGACCAGGCGGCGGGCCAGGGCCTCGATCAGGTCGAGCGCGTCGGAGGCCGTGCGCGCGGGCCCATCCGCCAGGGCGGTCAGTGCCGCGGGCACCTCCACCCTCACGCCGGGCTCGGCAAGGAGTGCCCTCTCCTCCAGGCCGAAGGCGGCGGCGAGCGCGGCGCGCAACCCGGGCACGGCCCCGGCCTGCCCCGCCCACACCTGGGAGGCGCGCAGCACGGCCAGGACCAGGTTGATCCGCGCCTCGCCTTCGGGTGCCGCACCGAGGATGTGCAGCCCGTCGCGTATCTGCACGTCCTTGATCTCGCACAGGTAGCCGTCCACGTGCATGACGAAGTCGTCGAACTCGTCGTCGTCCGGCATCGATTCGCGGTGCAGGTCGTGATGGAGTTCGGCGGCGGTGATCAGTGTCCAGATCTGCGCGCGCAGCGTCGGCGCCTTGTCCGGGTCGAGGTCGCTGACCATGGCGTACTCATCGAGAAGCTGTTCGAGCTTAGCGATATCGCCGTAGGTGTCGGCACGCGCCATCGGCGGAACGAGGTGGTCCACGATCGTGGCGTGCGCGCGGCGCTTGGCCTGGGTGCCCTCGCCCGGGTCGTTGACGATGAACGGATAGACCAGCGGCAGGTCGCCCAGCACGGCGTCGGGGGCGTCCTCGGCGGCCAGCCCCAGCCCCTTCCCGGGAAGCCACTCCAGTGTTCCGTGCTTGCCGAGGTGGACAACGGCGTGCGCGCCGAACCCTCCGGCGTCCTGCGCGGCCTCCAGCCAACGGTAGGCCGCGAGGTAGTGGTGCGACGGCGGCAGGTCGGGGTCGTGGTAGATCGCGATCGGATTCTCGCCGAAGCCCCGCGGCGGCTGGATCATCAGCACGACGTTGCCGAACCGCAGGGAGGCCAGCACGATCTCCGGACGGCCCCGGGAATCGTCGACGTAGAGTTCTCCCGGCGGCTCGCCCCAGTGCTCGCGGATACTCTCGCGCAGCTCGACGGGCAGGGCGTCGAACCAGCGCCGGTAGTCATCCAGCGGAACGCGGGTCTCGGCCGCGGCGAGCTGCTCCTCGCTCAACCATTCCACGTCGTGGCCGCCTGCGCTGATGAGCGTGTGGATCAACGGGTCGCCGTCGTCCTCGCGGCGGTCCTCGTCAGGGCCGGGAATCCGCCACAGTGTGTCGTCGCCGCCGAGGTCGTAGCCGCGCGCTGCCAGCTCCCGCAGCATCCGTACGGCGGAGGCCGGGGTATCCAGGCCCACGGCGTTGCCGACACGGGAGTGCTTGGTGGGATAGGACGACAGCACGACGGCCAGGCGGCGCTCGGCCGGCGGCACAGCGCGCAGCCGGGCGTGCCGCACGGCGATTCCGGCGATCCGCGCGGCGCGCTCGGGGTCGGCGCGGTAGATCGGGATATCGCTGTCGTCGGCGATCTCCTTGAATGAGAACGGGACGGTGATCAGCCGGCCGTCGAACTCGGGGATGGCGACCTGCATGCCCGCGTCCATCGGGGTCAGCGCGGCGTTGGAGGCCTGCCACTGCTCCCGGCTGGAGGTGAGCACAATCCCCTGGATGATCGGCACGTCCAGAGCGGCGAGCGCGCCGGCGTCCCACGCGTCCTCGTCGCCTCCGCCGCTGGCGTCGGCGGCCACGGCGCCGCCGGCCGCGAGGACCGTGGTGACGACCACGTCGGCTCGCCCCAGCAGGTCGAACAGGCCCGGGGCGGTTTCAGGGGACAGGCCGCGCAGCGATCCGGAGAATACCGGCAGGGCCCGGCCGCCAGCGGCCTCGATCGCCTCGCACAGCACATCGATGAAGGCGGTGTTGCCGGAAAGTTCATGGGCGCGGTAGAACACCACGGCCACGGTCGGGCGGTCGTCTCCAGAGCCGATGGGATCGGCCTCCGGCCGCCTGTGGCGGCCGTACTCGGGCATCGGTTCGGGCGCCTCGAACCCCTCTCCGGTGAGGAGCACCATGTCAGAGAGGAAGCGGGCGAGTCGACGGAGATTGTCCACCCCGCCTTCGCGCAGGTAGGTGTGGGCCTCGGTGACGACGCCGGAGGGCACGGTGGACAGTGCGGCCAGTTCGGCGTCGGGGGCGGCTTCGCCGCCGAGCGCGATGAGCGGCACCCCGCCGGCCCTCAGGACTTCCAGTCCGCGCGGCCACGCCTGGCTGCCGCCGAGCAGCCGCACCACGGCGACATCGGCGCCGTCCAGCAGCGCGGGCAGGTCTTCGGGATCGGTACGGGCGGGGTTGGCGGTGCGGTAGCCCACGTCGGCGGCCTTGGCCGCGAGCAGCTCGGTGTCGGCAGTGGACAGCAGCAGGATGGTAGCCACGCATGGCCCTTCAACTCGAAAACAGGGTCCTCGCCCCGTGTCCGGACAGGTGCGCGGCGCCGCGAAGTCTCCTGGCTCGGGTTTCCCCGCCCGCCTCGGCCTTCCCGCCGGTACTCTCCGGCAGTGGCATCGTTCGAGGGGGCTCCACCCTGACAGTTGCGGGACAGCCGCGGATTCGCACCGCGTTCCTTCACGCCGCCACCACACATCTTTGCAGAGGCCTTTGCAGAGGCCGCCGCGCGGGGTGCATCCCGCCCCGTTCCTAGGTGTTTCGGTTTCGCGGCGGCCCCGGGTTTGCCAAGATCGGTCGCATGAGCGATTACCCCGCCCCTCAGCCGGGCCCCCAGCCGGGCCCCGAAGGACCGTATCCGTCCTCTCCCGGGGACACCCCCTATCCCCCGCCCGGAATGTACACGGGCGGCTCCCCGTCGGGCGAGATGGTGCCCTACGGCCAGACGGCGCAGACCGGCGGATGGCCGCAACTCCCCGTGCCCGCCGGCGGGCAGCCGCTCACCTCGATCGGCGACATCAGCATCACTCAGACCGCAGTGATCACACCGGCGGGCCGGTGCCCGATCAGGGGCACCGTGTGGACCTGCACGGACATGACCCAGGTGCAGTCGAGCATCCCCGCGATCGCGATCGTGCTGTGCATCCTCTTCTTCTGCTTCGGTCTCGGGCTGCTGTTCCTGCTGATGAAGGAGCACAAGGTCAGCGGGTTCGTCCAAGTCACCGTTCAGGGGGAAGGGGTGTACCACTCCACGATGATCCCGGCGTACTCGCGGGACACGGCCCCCCAGATCATGCAGCAGGTGAACTACGCGCGCTCCCTGGCCGCGATGGCCTGAGCGGTCCCGGTTGCACAAAGGTGCGCGGCCGCCGTCTCTCAGCCGCTGCCCGGCACACCGGCCGGAGGGATGACGGGCAGCCCTTCCGGGGCGCCTCCGTCCAGGAGCCGGTAGACCGCATCGGTATCCATGTGCTGCTCGACGAGATCGCCGAGGGCGTCCAGACGGGCCGTGCGCTCGGCCGCGAAGTCGGTGCCGGGCGCAGGGACGAAGTCCCGCCCGGCCGCCTCGGCGACATCTGCGAGGAAGGCGCGGCGAAAAGCGTTGTTCTCCAATACCCCGTGCCAGGCCGTCCCCCACACCGCTCCACTGCGGCAGCCGTCGAGGAAAGGTTCGGCCTCGGCGCTCGCCCGGTCCACGTCGACCACTCCGTGGTGGACCTCATAGGCGCTCACCGGCTGCCCGTAGGCCATGCCCTCGGGCCGGCCCAGGGTCTTCTCCCGTGCGAACCTGACGGTCGCGGGCAGCAAGCCGAGCCCGGGAACGCGGCCCGTCCCGGATTCGACGTCGTCGTGGATCTCCCGGGTCAGCATCTGGTAGCCGCCGCAGACGCCCAAGACCGGGCGTTTCCGTCCGGCGCGCTGAACGATGGCCTCGGCCAGACCGCGTTCGCGCAGCCAAGCGAGGTCGGAGACGGTCGCCCGGCTGCCCGGAAGGATCACCAGATCGGCGTCGTCCAACTCGTGTGCCGCGGTCACGAACCGCACGTCCACACCCGGTTCGACCGTCAGCGCGTCGATGTCGGTGAAGTTGCTGATGCGGGGTAGGCGCACCACTGCGACGCGCAGCGTCTGCCCCCCGACGGGGGCCCGCATGGGACCGCGGTCGACGCCCAGCGCGAGCGAGTCCTCCATATCCAGCCAGAGGCCGTCGAGCCACGGCAGGACACCGTGGACCGGGCGCCCGGTGAGGTCGCGGAGCATCCGCAGCCCGGGGTCGAGCAGTTCGGGAGCGCCGCGGAACTTGTTGACGACGAACCCGGCGATCAGCGCCTGGTCGGCGGGTTCCAGGAGGGCGAGCGTGCCGTGCAGCGCGGCGAACACGCCGCCGCGGTCGATGTCGCCGACGACCAGGACGGGCAGGTCCGCGGCCCGCGCCAAGCCCATGTTGGCGATATCGCCCGCGCGCAGGTTGATCTCCGCGGGGCTTCCGGCGCCTTCGCAGATGACCACGTCGTAATCGGCCCGGAGTTCGGCGAGGCACTCCGCGGCGACGATGCGCAGGCGCTCCTTGAAATCCCGGTAGTTCAACGCGTCGGCCTCACCGATCGGGCGGCCGCGCACGACGACCTGGCTGCGCCGGTCTCCTCCCGGCTTGAGCAGCACCGGGTTCATCGCTGCGGCGGGCTCGATCCCGCACGCGGCGGCCTGCATGGCCTGGGCGCGGCCGATCTCGGCACCGTCAGGCGTCACCACCGAGTTCAGCGACATGTTCTGCGCCTTGAAAGGGGCGACTTTCACGCCCTGGCGGGCGAGCCACCGGCACAGGCCCGCGGCAACGACGCTCTTGCCCGCATCAGAGGTCGCCCCGGCGACGAGGAGCGCCGGCGCTTGACCGTGCGCGCCGCGCATCAGGCCGCGCTCCTCGCCCCGGTCCGGGTGCGGTCCGGTAGGCACGCCGCTGCGGCGGCGCACACGGCCGCGGCCGAGTTGACGGCGCGGGCCAGACGGACCGCGCGGCGAATGTCGTGAACATCGGGGCGGCGGCCCTCGCCGAGTTCGGGGCGGTGCTCGATCCGGTCCCCGTAGGCGTTGCGGCCGCCCAGCCGCAGGTCGAGCGCTCCGGCGAACGCGGCCTCGCAATGCCCGGCGTTCGGGCTGGGATGGCGGTGCCCGTAGCGCGAGCTGATCCGGCGCGCCCGTAGGGGGTCACCCGAGACGACCGGTGCGGCTGCGCAGGTGAGGGCTGCGGTGATCCGCGCCGGCGCCCAGTTCGCTATGTCATCCAGGCGTGCCGCGGCCCACCCGAAGCGTTCGTAGCGCTGTGAACGGTGCCCGACCATCGCGTCCAGAGTGTTGACCGCCCGGTAGCCGAGCAGACCGGGTACCCCCAGCAGTGCGCCCCACACCAGCGGGGCGACCACGGCGTCGGAGGTGTTCTCGGCGACCGACTCGACGGTGGCGCGGGCGATCCCCTTCTCTCCGAGGGTGTGGGGGTCGCGTCCGCACAGGCGCGGCAGCCGGCGCCGGGCTTCGGAGAGGTCTCCGGATTCGAGCGCGTCGGCGATCCGCTCGGCCTCGCGTCCGAGCATGGCCCCTCCGACCACCGTCCATGTCGCGAACGCGGTCAGCACCGTCCTGCGTAGCGGACCGGCACCGGCCTGGGTCAGCGTGCCCAGCGCGGCCACCGGCACCGTGGCCAGCACCGTGAAGGCGGCGCCCCGGAGGCGCGACGGCCGGTGGAGGGTCCGCTCCAGACGCGCCGCGGCACGGCCGAACAGGGCGACGGGGTGGCCGTGTTCGGGGTCTGCGACGAGGCGGTCCAGGACGGCTCCGATGAGCAGCCCGGCCCCGGTGGCGTATGGGGAGCGGTTCGTCGTTCTCACACCGTCAACCGTAATACCCGGGGGCGCTTGAGCCCCACACACGCCCAAGGAACGACAAATACCGTTATTACGATGCGTGTCGGAATATAATCAGATTCAACTCGCCTCTCCCCCCGCGGCGGTTCGCAACCCACGGCCAGGGAGGGGAGACCATGGCGATCGCGGTGATCATCACGTTCCTCGCCATGATCGGCGGATGGTGGGTGTTCTAAGGAAAACTCACCCACCCGCAAAAAGCCAGGACCCGTCGCTCAGGCGCGGCGCACACGGGTTTCACAGCTCCGCGAAACACCAGAAGCGGCGCACCGCCGCCGGGGTTAATCGCGGGTAACCTGGTGCCGCGATACCGCCTGCGACCGGTAGGGGCACCATACTCCCTGGCCACAGGGGAGAATGCCCGTGGTTGTTATTATTTCGTCCTGCGATAGGTGACATCGGCCGAATACCCTAGAATGTCACCTCGAGGTCGGAGGCTCACCGCGGACGTGGCGTGGAGGCACGCCGGTCACAGGCCGACGGCCTTGATTCGCCGGTTCCCGTCATCCGGTAGACGCCCCCGTGAACACGCAGGCCACCACACCGTTCCCGATCACGGGACACAATTGAATCGAGCACCTGTAGCTCAGTGGATAGAGCACCGGACTTCTAATCCGACGGTCGCAGGTTCGAATCCTGCCAGGTGCGCATAGTTTTCGCAGGTCAAAGCCGGTTTTTCTGGATTTCGAGAGTGGGGCTGGGAGCCGATTGTGCTCCAGGTGTGCTCTTCTGTCCGGACCCGGTCGTCACCGCAGGCCACCTCGCCTTTGGCAGCCCTTGTGCTGAGAGTCCCGGCCCGGGTTGGCGGGCGGGGTGCGGCCCTGGGCGGGCCGGGGCCGCGCTACCCGGAAGCGGTGACGGGCCGCGCCGGGCTCCCCCATCGTGGCCCCCACCTGCGCCTGGACCGAGGGCCGGGCTGTGGGAGCGG
>JAJYTD010000114.1 GCA_021793235.1 Actinomycetes bacterium
AGGGTACGACGATCAGTCTCACCAACCCCGGCGGTATCGGCACCGTCCACTCGGTGCCGCGGCTCATGCCGGGCCAGGGCACCATTCTCGGTGTCGGGGCCATGGAGTACCCGGCCGAGTTCCAGGGCTCTTCTCCGGAGACCCTGAACAAGCTCGCGGTGAGCAAGGTCATGACGCTGACCTCGACCTATGACCACCGCATTATCCAGGGTGCCCAGTCGGGTGAGTTCCTCCGCCGCATCCACCAGCTGCTTCTGGGCGAGAACGGCTTCTACGACGAGGTCTTCGAATCGCTGCGCATCCCCTACGAGCCGGTGCGGTGGGTGCAGGACATCTCCGTCGACCCCGCCAACCAGCTCGATAAGGCCAGCCGTGTCCAGGAGCTGATCCACGCCTACCGTGTGCGCGGCCATCTGATGGCCGCCACCAACCCGCTGGAGTACAAGCAGCGGCGGCACCCGGACCTGGACGTCCTGGAGCATGGGCTGACCCTGTGGGACCTGGAGCGCGAGTTCCTCACCGGCGGTTTCGGCGGCAAGCAGGTCATGAAGCTCCGCGACGTGCTGGGGCTACTGCGCGACACGTACTGCCGCACGGTCGGCATCGAGTACATGCACATCCAGAGCCCGGAGGAGCGGGAGTGGATCCAGTCGCATGTCGAGCGCGAGCATGAGAAGCTCAGCCGCGATGAGCAGCTGCACATTCTGCAGCGGCTGAACAGCGCCGAGGCGTTCGAGACGTTCCTGCAGACCAAGTACGTCGGCCAGAAGCGGTTCTCCCTCGAAGGCGGGGAGTCGCTGATTCCGCTGCTCGACGGGGTGATCTCCCAGGCGGCAAAGGCAGCGCTGGACGAGGTCGTCATCGGTATGGCGCACCGCGGACGGCTGAACGTGCTCGCCAACATCTGCGGCAAGTCCTATGGGCAGATCTTCGGCGAGTTCGAGGGCAACCTCGATCCGCGCAGCGCCCACGGTTCCGGGGACGTCAAGTACCACCTCGGCACCGAGGGGACATTCGAGACCCTCGACGGCGAGAAGATCGCGATCTCGCTGGCCGCCAACCCGAGCCATCTGGAGACCGTCAACCCGGTGGCCGAGGGCATCGTCCGCGCCAAGCAGGACCTGCTGAACAAGGGGCCCCACGGTTTCACGGTGTTGCCGCTGCTGATCCACGGCGACGCCGCGTTCGCCGGTCAGGGCGTGGTGGCCGAGACGCTGAACCTGTCGCAGTTGCGCGGCTACCGTACCGGCGGCACAGTGCACGTCATCGTGAACAACCAGGTCGGGTTCACCACCTCGCCGGCGGACAGCCGCTCCAGTGTCTACGCCACCGACGTGGCGCGGATGGTGCAGGCGCCGATCTTCCACGTCAACGGTGACGACCCCGAGGCGGTCGTCCGGGTGGCGCGGCTTGCTTTCCTCTACCGGCAGGCGTTCAACAAGGACGTCGTGATCGACCTCATCTGCTACCGGCGCCGGGGCCACAACGAGGCGGACAACCCGCACTTCACCCAGCCGTTGATGTACAACGTCATCGACGCCAAGCGGTCCACGCGCAAGCTGTACACCGAGGCGCTGATCGGCCGCGGCGACATCACCGTCGACGAGGCCGAGCAGGCGCTGCGGGACTACCAGCAGCAGTTGGAGCGCGCATTCGCCGAGACGCGCGAGGCCGATAGGAAGCCGATCGAACCGGGTTCGGTCATCAAGCCCGAGGTGTTCGACGAGGGCCGTATCGACCACTCCGCCGTGGCGACCGCGACCACTCCTGAAGCCGTCAAGCGGATCATCGATACGCAGGTCAGCCTGCCCGAGGGCTTCACGCCGCACCCCCGGTTGCAGCCGCAGCTGCAGCGCCGCGCCCAGATGGTCCAAGACGACACGATCGACTGGGCGACGGGCGAGCTCCTGGCCATGGGGTCGCTGCTGCTCGAAGAGCACCCGGTCCGGCTGGTCGGTCAGGATACGCGGCGGGGCACGTTCGGCCAGCGGCACGCCGCTCTGGTCGACCGGAACACCGGCGAGGTGCACACTCCGCTGAAGCAGTTCGACAAGGGGACGTCGCGGTTCTACGTGCACGACTCGCTGCTCAGCGAGTACGCCGCCCTCGGTTTCGAGTACGGCTACTCGGTCGTGCGCCCCGACGCCCTGGTGGCGTGGGAGGCGCAGTTCGGCGACTTCGTCAACGGCGCGCAGACCGTCATCGACGAGTACATCAGCGCCGGTGAGCAGAAGTGGGGGCAGCGCTCCAGCGTCACCCTGCTGCTGCCGCACGGCTACGAGGGCCAGGGGCCCGACCACTCCTCCGCGCGCATCGAGCGCTTCCTGCAGTTGTGCGCGCAGGAGAACATGACCGTGGCGATGCCGACGACTCCGGCGAACTACTTCCATCTGCTGCGCTGGCAGGTGAAGTCGCCGTACCGCCGTCCGCTGGTGGTGTTCACGCCGAAGTCGATGCTGCGGATGAAGTCCGCCACGTCGGCCACCGCGGACTTCACTTCGGGGTCGTTCCAGCCGCTCATCCCGGACACCTCCGGGATCGAGGCGAAGGATGTGCGCCGCGTGGTGCTGTGCTCCGGCAAGGTCTACTACGACCTGGACGCCGCCCGGAAGCGCACGGGCGACAAGCACACCGCCATCATCCGGGTGGAACGGTTGTACCCGCTGCCGATAGAGGAGATCCGGCGGCAGTTGGCCGCGTTCACCAACGCGGGAGAGGTCCTGTGGGTTCAGGAGGAGCCGGCGAACATGGGGCCGTGGCCGTTCGTGGCGCTGGTCTTCTCCGAGCAGCTCGACCGTCCCTTCACCCGGGTGTCGCGTCCGGCGAGTTCGTCTCCGGCGGCCGGTTCGGGGAAGCGGCACGACAGCGAGCAGCAGGCTCTGATCAACACGGTGTTCCCCCCGACGGACTAGCCATGTATTTCACCGATCGCGGAATCGAGGAGTTGGAGCAGCGCCGCGGCGAGGAGGAGGTCTCCATGGCCTGGCTCGCCGACCAGCTGCGCACGTTCACCGACCTCCACCCGGAGTTCGAAACGCCCGTCGACCGCCTGGCCACCTGGCTGGCCCGGCTGGACGACGATGAGGACTAGTCGTGTTTGCCGAATCATTTCGGGCTCGCGGCCACCAGGCAGGGCCCCCGCTGCGCGACACTCGCGAAGCGCGCGCAGTAGGGGCCTCTCGCTGC
>JAJYTD010000115.1 GCA_021793235.1 Actinomycetes bacterium
CCGCTAGGGAGTGTTTGACGAAGGCTTTCGGACGCCCCTACTGTGCGCTGCTCCGCAAGCTCCGCAGCATCGCACAGCGGGGGCCCGCGAGCGGCCGTCCAGGCAATCTCTCGCAAGACGATTCGCGCAGATCATCCTGGTTTGGCTGGGCAAGCGACATCGGCGCAGCGAGAAGCAGCCTGGCGGCCGCGAGCCCGAAATGATTCGGCAAACACGACCTAAGGCTTGATGACGCGCACTCCCTCGTTGACATCGGCACTCTCCGGCTTCTGCGGAGCGCCCTGGGGCTGTCTGTAGACGCCCGTGCCACTCGACTCGCTGCCACCGGCGGCCGCATGCGCCGCGGAAGCCCCGTAGCCCCCCTCCGGGGGCTGGGCCGCGGCCGTCGGACGCCCCTGCGCCGAAGCGAGGTTCCCCTGCTGCTGGGCCGCCGCGCTCGCGGTCACCGGATCGACCTTGATGGTGGCCTCATCGGCTGCTTCCTCCGCAGCGGCCCCCTTGGCGGTGTCCGCCGCGGCCTGCTCACGTGCGGCCGGCCGCTGTGGCCCCGATGCCGCCCGTTCCGGCTGGGGTCTGGCCGCCGACTGCTGCGGAGCGGCGCTTCCGCCCGGCTGAGCGGGCCTGGCGGGCTCCGCCTTCTTCGCCGGCGCGGCCTGCTCGGCCTCGTGCTCATCCCGGCCCAGGCCCGCCTCCAACGGACCCGCGGATTCCTCCGCCTTCAGCAGCTCCGCCAGTGTCCCGTGCATGTCGTTCAGGCGGCGGACCGCTTCGCCGTGGGTCGCGGTGAGCGTGGCCAGACGGCGGTCAGCGGTGTCGTTGATCTTCTTGGCCCGCGCCTCGGCGTTGCTGATACGGCGATCGGCATCCTTCTCGGCCTGCGCACGGAGCTGCTCCGACTCCTGTTTGGCCGCGGTCACCATGTCCTGGGCCTCAGAGCGGGCGCTGGCGACCACACGTTCGGCGTGCTCCTCGGCGTCCCTCATCCGCTTCGCGGCCGCTTCCTCGGCTTCGGCGCGGATCTTTTCGACCTCGCCGTCGACCTTTGCGCGTTTGTCCTTGGCCTCCTCTTCGGCGATGCGAAGGATGGTGGCCATACGCTCACTGATCTGCTCGTGCTCGGGTTTGACCGCGGCCTTTTCCTTGGCCTCGGCCAGCTCGCGGCGGAGCTGCTCCAGTTCGTCGTGGGCCCGGGCCAGCCGCTCCTGAAGGTCGCGGGTCTGGTTGTGGTTGCGCACGACGTAGTCGTCGACCTGGCGCTTGTTGTAGCCCCGCTTCTCGGTCGGGAAGGCTTCTTCGCGAAGTAGATTCGGCAGAATGTCGTTGCTGTGCTCGTTCATGTCCTAATCAACCAGGTTGGCTGCAGTCAGGGAAGGTGACCCGACTCCCTGCCTATCATCCTCATAACACCCGGAACACATGTGCGTGAAGGTCATTTACAAGTTTTGGGGTGTGGCGGGCGACGGCGGCAGAAAGCCTGAGTCAGGTGCGAAGCGCGACGTAATGGACACTACAGGCGCGACCACGGTAATGCGCGTCCCTCTCTCCCTCAATAGCCCCGGCGGGCAGCTCCCCTTCGGACCCGCCCGAGACACCGTGTTCGTCCTCCTACTAAAGTATGCGCTCCACGGTCGCGCGGGGCTGGTCCCGCCACCGCATCCGGTACCGAGGAGGCAGGCGCAGCGGCGTGGCGTGCCCTCCCCTCACCTGTCGCACCCGACACTGAGGAGACAGGCGCAGCGGCGCGGCGCACCCTTCCCGCGTCCATCGCACCCGACACTGAGGAGTTGAACGTGCTCGGTCCCATGGTGGGAGACGGCCCTTTCGGGGCACCCCGCGTCCACCCCGACGCCTGGCTCGCGCCGGGAGTCACCGTGGTGGGCCGCGTGCGCATCGGCGCCGAGAGCAGCGTCTGGTACGGCTCGGTGCTGCGGGCCGACACCGAGGAAATCGTGGTCGGTGAGCGCTGCAACATCCAGGACCAGTGCGGATTGCACGCCGATCCGGGCGAGCCCGCGATCCTGTCCGACCGCGTCAGCCTCGGGCACAAGGCCATGGTGCACGGAGCCGTGGTGGAGGAGGGTGCGCTGATCGGGATCGGCGCGATCGTGCTCGGCGGAGCGCGGGTGGGGGCCGGAGCGCTCGTCGCGGCGGGGGCCCTCGTTCCTCCAGGCAAGAGCGTGCCGCCGGGCACTTTGTGGGCCGGGGTTCCCGGCAAGGTCATCCGCGAGCTCACCGACGCCGACCGCGCGGGCTTTGCCGAGACACCGGAGAAGTACGCGCACTACGCCCGTGAACACCAGAAGATCATCTGGCGCTAGAAAGCGCTGTCCGCGCCGCCGAGTCGACCGCGGTTGCCGACCGGGGCCCAGGGTCCTTGCCTGCTGCGCCAGTCGCCCGGATCCGGTTCCGCGCTCTTTGGTCCCCTGCCGGGGCGGACAGGGCGCAAGAGAACCGGATCGCCGGTCCGGGTGCGCTGCTCTCGCGCTCCCCGGGTGCGTCGGGGCAGTACTCCAGAGAACTAGATCGAACGTGGCTCCAGAATGGCCCATCCGGGTCATGCGGCGCGATGCTACTCAAACGTAGCCTGGACACAGACAGGACGCCCGGCCCGATTCCACTCTCCCAGCCCGCAACAGCCACGGGAATACGGACCCCGACGTCCGGTCGACGTCCTGGGCGGGTCGCGCCCGCAGCGCTGTCGATGGAGGTGGGCGCGTTGGATTCCAATATCGATACGCGTCTTCACGACCACGTGGCGCTGGCCGAGATCGAGCTCTACTCCGAGGTCCTGACCGCGGTGGCCGTCGCCGACCGCGACCTCACCATGGAGGAGCTGGACGCGGTTCTCGGTGTCCTGCCCAATCTCAGGACGGACCGGATTCCCGCGGGTCCGGACCCGGCCTCCGACCATGACCGCCGCTGTTCACCCCGCCGGTCCCCTCGCTGAAACCCGGTCCCGCGACGCCGACGGCCGCGGCCCGTGGAGCTCCACGGGCCGCGGCCGCAGGACGGTTCAGGCAGCGGCAGGGATCAGGCGTTCTCCTTCTCCGGGTCCTCCTCGGTCGGGGCCTCGCCCTTGACCGAGCGGAGCAGGAGCTGGGAGACGTCCACGACCAGATCGGAA
>JAJYTD010000016.1 GCA_021793235.1 Actinomycetes bacterium
TCCTCCAACGCCAACTGCTGTGGGGCGTCGTCCTGGTCGTGGCCGGTCTGATCATCGCGCCCAGCAACTTCTACCCGGGGCTGTAGCCCTCGGCCCTGCCCACCCTGTCCTCCTCGCGGAAGCAGCGGGCCGACCGCGGCGCGGTCGGCCGCTTCCCGCCGATGCTAGGTTCGGACACGCGCCGGTCAGCGCGTGCCCGCCCGCGGGCACGGGTACCGAGCGGCGCCGATGCCGACGAGTGAGGAGCCCGCGCCGCACAGGCGCGGCCATGGGGGAGAAGAAGCCGCACATGAAGAGCGTCGAGCCCGAGGTGCACCTGGTCGCCCGGCCGCAACTGGACTATGCCGAGATCGCCCGCTACCTCGCCGATGTCGGCGGGCAGAGCTGGCTGGAGCGGCTGGACCGCGGGGAACTGGACACCGTTCTCAACGACCCGCAGAACCTGGCCGAGTTCGCCGGGCGGCTGTGCTACCGCTCCTGGGAACCGGGGCTCAACCCCAACGTCACCCGTGTGCGCACCGACCAGGAGCAGTACCTGGGCAACATCTTGGCCAGCATGCACGGCTCGGTGCTCGAACACGTCAGTTTCAGCTTCGTGCTGCACAACGTCAGCAGGGTGTTCACTCACGAAGTGGTCCGGCACCGCCCCGGTACGGCGATCTCGCAGGAGTCACTGCGCTTCGTGCGCCTGAGCGACCTGCCGTTCTGGTTCCCCGACTGGGCCCAGGACGACCCGGAGCTGATGAAGCGCGCCACCGACATGCTGGAGCGGATGGAGGAGTTCCAGCGCTGGATGGCCGAGCACTTCGGCCTGGACGAGGAAGGCGTGAAGTTCGCCGAGAAGAAGCACCGCACCTCGTTCATGCGCCGCTTCGCCCCCGAAGGCGTGGCCACCGGCCTGGTGTGGACCGCCAACGTGCGCACCCTGCGCCACACCCTGGAGGCGCGCACCGCGCCCGGGGCCGAGGAGGAGATCCGCCTGGTGTTCAACAAGGTCGGCGAGGTGATGCAAAAGGAGGCCCCCGCCCTGTTCGGCGACTACGAGGTCACCGACGACGGCGCCTGGATCCCCAAGCACCGCAAGGTGTGAGGCGCCTCCTCCCCGCCCCAAAACATCGGCGATCGTGCTCCTGCGGTCATACTCGGCGCCGAACATGACCGCAGGAGCACCATCAGCGGAGAAAAGGGGGCACTGGAGCCGCGGGTCAGCCGCCTCCCGGCGCGGCGGCCCGACGGGACTCGGCCGCGGCGATGCCCGCCTTGCAGGCGCGGGCGAGGCCGCGGTGGTTGCGCCACCGTTCGAGGAAACCGAAGGGGGCCGGGGCGGGTGCGGGGCCTCCGGCGCCGGAGGCCACCACGAGTGTGTCCCCCTTGAGCGCCCCGGACCGGTGCCACCGCTCCCAGCGTTCGAAATCGGGGCTGTGCTGGTGGCCGAACACGAACGCGGGCTCACCCGCTCCTTCCAGCGCCGCGCCGTCGCGGCGCCACAGCTCCACGTCGTGTCCGGTGTCCGCGGGCCAGGCCGCGGCCGTGACCACATCGACCCTCGGACCGGCCGCGCCGGCCTCCGGGCCGCGAGCGCGTACCAGGAGCGCGTCCTCGGGCCGCGTGCGCGCCGGGAGCTCGCGCACGTCTTCGGCCTCGATCAGGGTGATCAGCACGCGGGGCACCCACCACCAGTTCTCCCGGCGGGTCATCAGGCCGTCGGCGCGCAACCGGCTCGGCGGGTGCTTGGTGATCTCCTGGTCCAGCAGGTGCTCCACGAAGCGCGTGCCGTCCAGGTCGAAGCGGATGTCCACGCGTCCGGCCCCCGCCAGCGCCGGCCCCGTATCGGGGGCGGCGCCGGTCAGGGCGAACACCGCGCGCCCCGACGTCATGGTGTCGACCATGCCGAGGTGGGCCAGTGGCAGAGCGACGCAAGGGTGGTCGTCCCACATCAGCGGGACCACTGGGATGCCGACCGGGCCCTCGGCTCCGAGCCAGCACAGCTCGGCGGTAACCGAACGCCGCCAAACCGTGACCAGGTTGTGCAAGATCGGACCTTTGAGTGAGGAAGATCGCATGTTAGCTTCTGATGACTTTATCCGACTCTTACGACAGCCACGATCCGGTTTCGGCTCCGCGGTGCCGCTCCGGCCGCACTGCGGTCCCCGGCCGGTGCCGAGAGGAAGCGATGAGGTGAGCAGGCCCCATGCCAGCAGTCGTCGTCATGGTCGCTGTTCTGGCGATCTTCGCGCTGGGCTACCGGTACTACTCGGCGTATCTCGCCAAGCGCGTGTTCGCGCTTGATCCGGCGTTTGTCACCCCGGCCCACACCTACAAGGACGGAATCGACTTCGTCCCGACCAACAAGCACATCGTCTTCAGCCACCACTTCATCTCGGTGGCCGGCGCCGCCCCGATCGTGGGCCCGGCGGTGGCCGTCTTCTGGGGGTGGGGCCCCGCGCTGCTGTGGGTGGTGGTGGGCACGGTCTTCGCCGCCGGCGTGCACGACTTCGGGGCGCTGGTGGTGTCGGTGCGGCACAAGGCCAAGAGTATCGGCACCCTCGCCAGCGAAGTGATCAGCACCCGGTCCCGCACGCTGTTCCTACTGATCATCTTCTTCCTGCTGACGCTGGTGAACGCGGTGTTCGCCGTCGTCATCTCCAACCTGTTCGTGGCCAACCCCGGCGCGGTGCTGCCGACGGTGATCACCATCCCGCTGGCGATCGGCGTCGGGCAGTACATCTACCGCAAGCGCACCGCGGCACTGGTGCCCTCGCTCATCGTGCTGCTCATCGTCTACGCCTGCATCCCCGTGGGGCTGTGGGTGCCGATCACCGTCGACCCGATCGCCGAGGCCACCGGGACCACACCGAACACGGTGTGGATCGTGCTGATCTTCGCCTACGCCTTCATCGCCTCCCGGCTGCCGGTGTGGATGCTGCTGCAGCCCCGCGACTACGTCAATCAGCAGCAGATGGTGGTGGCGCTCGCGGTCATCCTGCTCGGTGTCGTGGTCGGGATGAACACCATCGTCGCGCCGGTCGTCAACGACGTGCCCGCGGATTCGCCGCCGTGGTTCCCGCTGCTGTTCATCACGGTCGCCTGCGGCGCGATCTCGGGGTTCCACAGCCTCGTCGCCTCCGGCACCACCGCCAAGCAGCTCGACAAGGAGACCGACGCCCGCTATGTCGGCTACCTGGCGTCCACGGGCGAGGGCACCCTCGCCCTGTGCTCCATTCTGGCCTGCACCGCGGGGGTGGCGGCCACCAGTACGGACTGGAACGCGCTCTACACCGATTTCGGCACGGCTTCGGCCGGCGCCACGGGCAACTTCGTCGATGGTGTCGCGGGCTTCGCGAACAACCTCGGCGTCCCGATGAGCGTGGGCGCGGTCTTCGCCGCGCTCGTGGTGATCAGCTTCGCCGCCACCACGATGGACACCGGGGTGCGGCTGCAGCGCTACATCGTCCAGGAGATCGCCGAGATCGTCCGGTTCACGCCGCTGGCCCGCAACCTCACCGCGGCCACCGCCGTCGCCACCGTCGTGCCGCTGGCCCTGTCCCTGATCCCGGGCGACTTCGCCTTCGGCCAGCTCTGGCAGCTGTTCGGCACCACCAACCAGCTCACCGCCGGCCTGGCGCTCGCGGTGATCGCGGTCTGGGTCACCAAGAAGAGCCGCAACCCCGTCGCGGTCCTCATCCCGCTGGTGTTCCTGCTGTTCATGACCGCCTGGGCGCTGGTCATCAACCTGATCGACTTCGCCGCGGGCGAGGACCCGATACAGCGGTTCCTGCTGGCCCCGCTGGACCTGGCCGTCTTCGTCCTGGCGATGTGGCTGATCGTCGAGGCGGGCGTCGCCCTGCGCCGGGCGTGGGACCTGCGCAGGGAGTCGGCCGAGCCGCCTGCTGAGGAGCCGTCCACCGACGAGCCCGCGGCCGAGGGGACCGACGAGCAGACGTGATCGCATGGGAGCGGCTGCGCAGCGCGTGGCGCCGGGTCGAGGAGTTCCACGACGCGTGGTTCGAGGCCCGCTGGCGCCACGTGCTGCGCCGTGAAGCCCGCACCCAGCAGGACACGCTGCGCGCGCTGCTGCTGCTGCAGACTCTCGGCGTGGACGGCCCGGTGGCCTATGAGACGCTGGATGTGCTCCCTTACATGGTTGCCGACCTGCATGAATGGCATCAGCGTATGGGGCGTGAGGAGTTCGGGGACCCTGGAGTGTGCTGTTGAGCGCCCGCAGCGACGATCCCGCGATCACCTTCTTCGGCGGCAAGGGCGGTGTGGGCAAGACCACCGTGGCCGCGGCCGCGGCTCTCCGGCTGGCCGACTCCGGGGCGCGCACGCTCCTCATCTCCACCGACCCCGCCCATTCCCTCGGCGATGCCCTGGAGACCCGGCTGGGCGACCGGCCCCGGCGCGTCGCCGACTGCCTCTGGGCCGCCGAACCCGATGCCGACGCCGCCGTCCGGCGGCGTGTCGAGGAGGTCACCGACGACGCCTACGCGGCGCTGCCGCGCGACATCATGCCGGCGGTGCGCCGCCATCTGGAGCATGCCGCCGCGAGCCCCGGCATGGCCGAGTCGGCTCTGGCCGACCTGCTCATCGGTGCGATGGAGCAGGTGCCGGGGGAGTGGGACCGGCTGGTCGTGGACAGCGCCCCGACCGGGCACCTGCTGCGGATGCTCGCCCTGCCGGAACTGCTCACTCCGTGGGTGCGGGGCCTGGCCCGGCAGCGAGAGCAGGCCGTCGACGCCGACCGGTTCGCGTCGGACATCGTGGGAGCAGGCCGCGAGCAGGCCGAGGACCCCCTGCTGGAGCGGCTGCACGCGCGCCGCCGCCGGCTGGAGCGCGCGGCCGCCCGGCTGCGCGGCGACGCGTGCGTGCGGCTGGTGCTGATTCCGCGCCGCATGGTGCTGGCCGAGACCGAACGGGCCGCCGATCAGCTCGCCGAAGCGGGCTTCCGGCTCGGCCCGGTGATCATCAACCAGATCCCCGAACACCCCGACGAGGAGATCCTGGGCGCCGCCCGGCGCCGCTTCGCGGCCTGCGGCGCGGTGGAGATTCCACTGGCCGACAAGGAGCCGACCGGGGCCGCGCGGCTGCGCGCCCTGGACCGAGCATGAGGCGTGTCCTCCCCGGGTAGGCTCGCTATCTGGCTATCTGGCCATTTGGCTAGTCGGCCGGCTGGACACACGGGGAGGTGGGGGTGGCGATCCGATCGAACGCGGCGAGCGACCGCGTGTGGACGGTTCCGAACGTACTGAGCATGCTGCGGCTGGCCGGGATCCCCGTTTTCCTGTGGCTTGTGCTGGTGCCGCAGGCGGACTGGTGGGCTCTGGGCGTGCTCGCCTTCGCGGGTGTTTCCGACTGGCTTGACGGCAAGATCGCGCGGGCCTGGAATCAGACCAGCAGGCTGGGAACGCTGCTGGACCCCATGGCCGACCGCCTCTACATCTTCGCGGCGCTGCTCGGCCTGGTGGTGCGCGATATCGTCCCCTGGTGGCTGATGGCCGTGCTGGTGCTGCGGGATGTGCTCATCGTGGCCGCCCTTCCGGTGCTGCGGCACTACGGCTACGGGCCGCTGCCGGTGAACTTCGCGGGCAAAGCCGCGACCCTGTGTCTTCTCTACTCCTTCCCGCTGCTGTTCATCGCCGTTTATGAGGGGATGGCCGGGGATGTGGCGCGGATTATTGGTTGGGCGTTCGCGATCTGGGGAACGGCTATCTACTGGTGGGCCGGATTGCTGTATGCGGTGCAGGGTCTGCGGCTGATCGGACAGACCCGGCGGGCCGACCGCCCGTCAGGCGCGGATACCGATTCCGCGCCGCGGTCGGCGGCCACGACCACCGGTCACGGAGCGGGACAGCAAGACCGCGCGGAGGCAGAGACGAGCGGTCCCCGCTCTGGTGACTCCGGGCCACCGTCCAGCGATAGGAAGGGAGCGACGTCCCCACCATGAGCACACGCCCGAGGGCGTCCCGCCGAGAACCGATCGGGGTCTGGGGGTGGCCCCGTTGAAGGCCGTGGTAATGGCCGGAGGTGAGGGCACACGCCTCCGCCCGATGACCGCCAACCAGCCCAAACCCCTGCTGCCCGTGGTCAACCGCCCCATCATGGAACACGTGCTGCGGCTCCTCAAGCGGCACGGGTTCGACGACACCGTCGTGACCGTGCAGTTCCTCGCCACGCTGATCCGCAACTACTTCGGCGACGGCGAAGAACTCGGCATGAACCTGCACTACGTGGCCGAGGAGGTGCCGCTGGGCACCGCCGGCAGCGTCAAGAACGCCGAGGAGCACCTGCGGGGCGAGCCGTTCATCGTCATCTCCGGTGACGCGCTCACCGATATCGACCTCTCCGACATGGTCCGCTTCCACCGGGAGAACGGCGCCATGGTCACCATCGGGCTCAAGCGGGTCGCCAATCCGCTGGAGTTCGGCATCATCATCGTCGACGAGCAGGGGCGTGTTCAGCGGTTCCTGGAGAAGCCCACCTGGGGGCAGGTGTTCTCGGACACCGTGAACACCGGCATCTACATCATGGAGCCCGAGGTCCTCGACCGGGTGGCCGAGGGGGAGGTCGTCGACTGGTCCGGCGACGTATTCCCGAAGCTGCTGGAGGAGGGCGCGCCGCTGTACGGCTACATCGCCGACGGCTACTGGGAGGACGTGGGCACCCACGAGAGCTACCTCAGCGCCCAGGCCGACGTCCTCTCCGGCAAGGTCGATGTCGAGATCGACGGATTCGAGGTGTCCCCCGGGGTCTGGGTGGCCGAGGGCGCCGAGGTCGACCCGGAGGCCGTGCTCAAGGGCCCCCTCTACATCGGCGACTACGCCAAGGTGGAGGCCGGGGCGGAGCTGCGCGAGTTCACCGTGCTCGGCAGCAACGTCGTGGTCCGGTCCGAGGCGTTCCTGCACCGGTCGGTGATCCACGACAACGTCTACATCGGAGCCAGTACCAACCTGCGGGGCTGTGTCATCGGCAAGAGCGCCGACGTCATGTCGGGGGCCCGGATCGAAGAGGGCGCCATCGTCGGTGAGGAATGCGTCATCGAGTCCGAGGCCTACGTCGCCAACGACGTCAAGGTCTATCCGTTCAAGACCATCGAGGCCGGGGCGGTGGTGAACACCAACGTCATCTGGGAGTCGCGGGGGCAGCGGTCGTTGTTCGGCCCCCGCGGTGTCTCCGGCATGATCAACGTTGAGATCACCCCGGAACTCGCGGTCCGCCTCGCCAGCGCTTATGCCACCACCCTGAAGAAGGGCGCGGTGGTCACCACCTCGCGCGACGTCTCCCGGGCGGCACGCACGCTCAAGCGGGCGGTGGTCAGCGCGCTCACCGCCAGCGCGATCGACGTGCGGGACCTGGAGGTGGTGCCGCTCCCGGTGGCCCGCTTCCACACCTCCCAGAGCGGCGTGAGCGGGGGGATCACCCTGCGGACCGCCCCCGGGGACCCGCAGTCGGTCGACATCCTCTTCCTGGATGAACGGGGTGCCGACCTCTCCCCGGCCGCCCAGCGCAAGCTGGAGCGCGTCTTCTCCCGCGCCGAGTACCGGCGCGCGTTCCCCGGGGAGATCGCGGAGCTGTCCTTCCCCTCCCGCGGTGTGGAGAACTACGCCCACGAGCTGCTGCGGAGGATCGACACCTCCGGGGTGGCCGAGGCCGGGCTGAAGGTCGTCGTCGACTGCGCGGGCGGTACCGGATCGCTGATCCTGCCGTCCCTGCTGGGCCGCATCGGAGTGGACGTGCTGACCGTCAACAACCGGCTGGACGAGTCTTCGCCCACCGACACCCTCGCCAAGCAGATGCGCGATCTGCAGCACCTCGGTGATCTGGTGTCGTCATCGGGTGCCGACTTCGGCGTCCGGTTCGATCCGGTGGCCGAGCGCCTGTCCCTTGTGGACGAGAACGGCGAGCTGGTCGGCGGGGAGCGGGCGCTGCTGGTGGTGCTCGACCTGGTGGCGGCCGAGCGCAAGGGCGGCCGGGTCGCGCTTCCGGTGACCACCACGCGCGTGGCCGAACAGGTCGCGGCCTTCCACGGGGTCCGGGTCCAGTGGACTCCCACGGCCCCCGATGAGCTCGCCAAGGCGGCCAAGGCCGACGACATCATCTTCGCCGCTGACGGGCGCGGCGGGTACGTGCTGCCGGAGTTCTCCCGCACCAGCGACGGCATCGCGGCGTTCGTCCGGCTGCTGGGCCTGGTGGCGCGCACCAAGCTGTCGCTGAGCCAGATCGACCGCCGCATCCCGCAGGCGCACCTGCTGCGCAGGTCCGTGCCCACCCCGTGGGCGGTCAAGGGCAGCGTGATGCGGGCCGTGGTCGAGGCCGCCGAAGGCCGCGAGATCGACACCACCGACGGTGTCCGGGTGATCGATTCAGACGGCGGATGGGCGCTGGTCCTGCCCGACACCTCCGAGGCCGTCACCCATCTGTGGGCCGAAGGCCCCGACTCCGACACCGCGCAGCGGCTGCTGGACGAGTGGGCCACGGTGGTGGAGCAGGCCGAGGGCTGACACCGGCCGTGCGGGGCGCCCCGGGCACGGCGGCGCTCCGCACGGCCGGAGTCGGCCGAAAACAACTCCGGCGGCTCAGACGGTCGGCGGCGCCGATCCGGCGTCGATATGGTTTAGAGTCGAGTGTTCCCGTATCACCGTGCCGGGCCGTATCCGCGGTTCCTCGGGCGACCGGTGGCACCGGGTATGGAAAGGACCGACCATGGGGGATGGCATCGTGTGACGACGCCGGGGCGGATCGGGAACCCTGCACCGGTTCGCCCCGTTTCCAGGAGGGCGAGCGGGTTCGTCCCATCGCCCAGCGCAGGTGACCACTAGCCGATATCTGAGCACCGCCCCGTGCGGTAGGAGGCCGAGCCGACCTATGTCGAGCGTTTACTGCACGCAGTGCGGTCACGCCGTTGCGGATGATGCCCGCTTCTGCTCCAACTGTGGTTCCCCCATCCGTGCAGCGGGACAGGGGGCTCCGCGGTCCAGCGAGCGCCGCGACTCCGTCGGCGAGACCACGTCCACGATCTCCATATCCGGGATCCAGGCGCTGGAGGCCGAGTCCGACGCAGGCGAGGAACTGCCGGGCGAACATGCCAATGTGGACGCGCTGCCTTCGGGGACCGCGCTGCTGGTCGTCAAGCGCGGCCCCAACGCAGGCAGCCGGTTCCTCCTGGACAGCGACGTCACCACGGTCGGACGCCATCCCAACAGCGACATCTTCCTCGACGATGTCACCGTCTCGCGGCGCCACGTGGAGTTCTTCCGCCGCGGGAACGGCTTCGGGGTTCGCGACGTCGGCAGCCTGAACGGTACCTACGTCAACCGGGAGCGCATCGACGAGGCCGAGCTCGGCGGTGGCGATGAAATCCAGATCGGCAAGTTCCGCCTGGTGCTGCTGACCAAGCCGCGGCGCTGAGCGGTTCACCGATGCCGGGCCGTATCAGGTTTGCGTTCCCCCTTCATCGGAGAGCCTTCTAACGAAGACCGCCACCGATGGCGCGATCCGGGACATGTCCGCCATGTCCTCTGATCGGGGGATCGGGAGCAGAGGCCGACGGTGCGGTCCGGGTGGCCTACCCCACCCGGACCCGATCCGGTGGACTCCGGTCACGGCGGTGTACCGTGAAAACAACGGAGCAGCATGGCGAGTGCCCAGCCGGCACGATGAGTCGTGGGACGGAGCCGCAGTGAAGCACATGGAGGTTGTCGGCGTCCGGGTCGAGATGCCCTCGAACCAGCCGATCGTCCTGCTCAAGGAGACCGACGGCGAACGCTACCTGCCGATCTGGATCGGGGCGGTCGAGGCCACGGCCATCGCCCTGGCACAGCAGGGAGTCGTTCCCGCGCGCCCGCTTACTCACGATCTCTTCCGTGACGTCCTCGAGGCGCTGGATGCGACCGTGAGCACGGTGAACATCACCTCCCTGAGCGACGGCATCTTCTACGCGCAGCTGGTGTTCTCCAACGGCGTCGAGGTCAGCGCCCGGCCGTCGGATTCCATCGCTCTTGCTCTGCGTACCGGAGCGCCGATCTACGCAGACGACGACGTCATCGAGGAGGCCGGTGTGCCCATCCCCGATGAGCAGGAGGACGAGGTCGAAAAGTTCCGGGAGTTCTTGGATCAGATCACGCCGGAGGACTTCGGCCGCACCACCTGACACGGGGCGGTCGCCGAACGCCGCCCTCTCGGTACGGGGACGCCTCGAAAGGGCCGCTGGGTCGCGGCCCGGCACGGGATTTCCGCCCGGTCCCGGCGGCTCCTGCGCAGCTTACCCGGCCCGCCGGTAAGGCGGTGGCGGAGGCAGGCCGCGCGCGGTCCGGTACGGCGTGCGTGACCTGCACAGAGACACACCGGCGAGGGAATTGCACCGGGTAGGCACCGGCTGATTGTATTCAGTTACAGAGTGTAGAAAATGCACGCCGGTGTCTGCAGTGACGCCTTTTCCAGGGCCCGCCGGCAACAGGGCCCGCCGACGAGGAGTGCATTCGTTCGCCTCGTGCCGCATCACAAACACCCGGGAGTGAAATTGAGCGACGTTCCCGTGCGCGCGCCAGGGGAAGGGGAACCGGCCGTCGGCGGCACGGAGGCTGCGGCCCCCGCCGGCCCGGGGACCGTCGGGGGCGCCGATTCCACCGCCCTCGGCGGCCTGGACGACGCCGACTTCGGCCTGGACGAGGTCGAAGACGCCATCGTGCTGCTCGCGCTCGTCTAGGGCGGGTCCCGTGAACACAACCACGCCCGCGTCCGCGGTCGATGTCAATGTCGGCCACGGCCCCGCGGTCGCCTTCGCCGGCCTGCGCCGGACCCTCTCCTGCCTGAGGGAGGCAGGGGCCGATCTCGACGACCTCGCCCAGCGCCACTCCGCCGAGTGGGCCGTGCTGTTCCCGGACGAGGATGAAGACGCTCCCCACCTCGCCGCTATCGCGCTGACACCTTCGGAACGCCGCCTGCACCGCGAGTCCGAACAGATCTTCCGTGTCCTGTGCGTCGCCGCGGCCGCGATCTGCCAGGGCGCCCGGCTGCTCGACAGGCCGATCGCCCTGCATGGTATGGCCGGCACCGACCTTCCCTCGCTGCGCGGCTTCATGCGCGCGGTCGAATACGCCGGCACCATGCCCGGTGTCCGGCTGGAGATCGCGAGTCCGGGACCAGGGCGGCCCGCGCTCACGCCCGCGGCCGACCACACCCGGGAACGCGCCCTCGCCCTTGCCCGCATGGGCCTGGCCATCGCCCCGACCAGCGGGGCGCTGCCCCCGGCGCCCGTCCCCGACCCCGACACCCGGGAGGGCGTGCTCTTTGCCACCGCGGCCACCACACAGGCGCGCTGTGTCGACCGCCTCGCGGCCGCGGTCGCCTACTGCCGGGCGGCCTTCTTCAGTACGAACTGGGAGGGGATGGCCGCGGTCGCCGAGACGGCTCTGCCGCTGACCCGCGACCTCGCCGACCGCGACGCCGCCGCCGTACTCACCCCGGCCGGACGCGACGACGGCCAAGCCGACGCCATCGAGATCGAACCCGCCGTTCTGCGCTCCGGCGACGACGTGCGCGCCCTCCTGCACAAGATCCTGGGCATCCAGGCGGGTTTCCGGGGCCGCCGGGAGGAGGCGATGAAGCGCTTCGCCGCGATGCGCGGCGACGCGCCGCGGCTCTCCGCGGAGCTGCGGGCGCAGTCGCACCTGTACACGGCGCTCACCCTGGCCGAACAGCCGCGGCACGCCGACGCCGCGGTGGCCGAGATCGACCGCGGATTCGCGGCGGTGCCGCCGCGGCCCGGCGAACCGGTGAGCACCTGCCGCGAGCGGGGGTGGCTGCACAACCTCCGGGCACAGGTGCACGTCATGCGGAGCGAGTTCCGCCCCGCCCTGGACCAGGTGAAGCAGGCGCTGGCCTGCGTCGCCGACACCACCGACGCGGGTTCCGCCCACCTGCGGGCCACCCTGCTCGCCAACCTGAGCGTGCTGCAGGAGAAAGCGGGCCGCCTCGAACAGGCGCTGCGGACGTGGAACCGCTTCCTGACAGCGGCCTGCGCCGGCAACGCGGGATTCCGCAAGCACCATTCCTACCGCGCGGCAGGCCTGCACCTGGCCAGTGGCGACCGCGCGAGCGCTCTGGAGGACCTCGACCGGACGCTCGCGAGCGCCGCCGAGACCAACGACGTCTTCCACACCTGCGAGGTGCGGGTCGAAACGGGCGCGCTTCTGGCGCGCGGCGGCGATACGGACGGAGCCGAAGAGCAGTTCCGGCTCGCCGGCGCTGCAGCGGCCGCTCTCGGCGACCCCTATCGAATGGCGCTGGCCGCCGCCGGAGGCCGAGTCTGCGTCGGGCAGCGGGCGGACAAGGAGGTCACCGAACTGCTGGGGTGTTCGCTGACCCGCCGGGCCGAGCGCGATCGGCTGGCCGCCGAGCTGGGCGCCGACCCGCAGACCGTCCTGACCCGGCTGCCCAGGCCCGCGACCAGGCTCAACCGTCCCTTCGACCTGATCGACCTGTGGAGTTAGGGGAGGCGCGTCGTGCGGTTGACGGTGGTCGTACCGCTGGCGGATCCGACTCTGCGGCTCGTCCCGGAGCCCGACGGGCGGCTGCTGGACCTCAACGCGTGCTTCGTGCGAAGGCTCAGCGACCCCTGGGGGCTGCGCGCGCACGCCGACACGCTCGACACCGAGGGCTGCTGCCCCGACGACTCACTGCAGGCGCTGTTCGCCCGCGCCGCGGCGGCCTTGCTGGAACGCCCCGGTCACGGTGACACCCGGCTGCGTGCCCTGGCATGCGCGATGAGGCTCACCGGCTCCGGCGACCCCGCCATCACAGTCACCCTCGACGAGCTCGCGCTGCGCACCGGATCCACGCAAAGCCTGCACGATATCGCCGCGGCCGCGGCCCGCGCCGAGCTGTTCGGGCCCGAGGCGGCGGTCCTGGAACGAGCGGCCGGAGCAGCCGAGGCAGTGGAGATCATCGCCGACACCGACCGGCAACTGCCGGCCGCGCTCGTGTTCGCCCGGGCCGTGCGTTCGGCCAACGCCCGGGCGCCGATCGAGCTGTGCGGCAGGTCCGCCGCCGAGCACGCGTCCGCTCTGCGCGCCCTTTGCCCCCAGAACACCGTGCGGGGCCGCAGCACCTGTGGTGCGGCCGTGCACGCCGAGTGGACCGGCGGCCGTACCGTCCACTGGATCACCGGGGCGCAGCAGCCCCCGGAAGGGGAGGCTTGGGCGGGGTGGTTGGATCCGGCCGATGCGGCGCGCATCCCGCCCCCGGCCTTCGCCCACTGCCGTGCGCTGACCCTCACCATGGCCGACATGGTCGGCACGGCCGGCTGGGACCGCGTCGTCGGTGGTGACGGAACCCCGGTCGACCTCGGCCACGTGGGGCCGCCGTCGCCGGGCGGCCCGCTGCTGGCCGCCGACATCCTCGTCGGGGCGCCGGGCACCGCGGCCGGTACCGCCGAGGCGCTGGTGCGGCGGCTGCTCGCCGAGCGTGTGCGCATCGCGGGCTTTCGGCGGTTCCGCGCTTCCGGCGCCTCCGAAGGCACGCAGCGTGCCGTCGATGTACTCCTGGGCCGGTACGGCCCCATCACCGACTGCTACCCGGCGCGTGTGGCCGCCGCCTCGTTGACCGCCGATCCGGCGCCGCGCGGTGCCCACTGGGACCCCGCCGCGACCGTCGTCCCCTGCCGCGGTGCCGGTCCTGACGGCCGCGGCCCGGGCGACTTCGCGGTGAGCCTGCGTACCGGGCGCGCCCTGCGCGCCGCCCCCGGTCTGGCCCCGCTGCTGCGGAAGTGGAACGAGGGTATATCGGCGCCCTTCGACGGGCTGCCCGTCCGCCATCACGAGGTACTGGGCGGGCGCCTGCTCCAGGCGGGAATCGTGCGCAGCGGCCCGTGACCCGCCCCGTGCTAGGCGGTGAACGCTTCCCGCGATGCAGGCAGGAGCAGGTGCAGGGCGTTGGCGGACGAGGCGAGCACCGCCAGGAGCGCGGCCCAGTCCCCGATCGCGCGGCTGATCAGCACGGCTCGGAACACCGCGGCGCTCATGATGGAGGTATAGGCGAACCAGCCGGACTCCGCGGCGCTGCCCAAACCCATTGCCGCGGCGGCGGAGATGAGCGGGGGCAGCAGGAGCAGCGCAAGAGCGAGCGCCCAGCGCCGTGCCCGGCGTCGCCCGATGGCGGCGAGCAGGACCGCCGCCGCAGCGGCGGCGATAGCCGGTACCGCGACTGTCTGCACGATCACCGGGCTCTGGCTGATCACGGAGGTGGTACCTGATGTCGCGATCGCTATCAGGGCGGATGCGGCGATCGCGGTCAGTGCGAGGGCGAGCTGTATCCACAGCAGAACGCGCGTTCGGCGCAGAACGGGCACGGCCGGGCCGTCGGTATCGCGGGGCATGGGGCCCCATCTTAGGCAGCCGCGAGCGTGCGGGCCGATACGCCGCAGGCGGCTCGAAGAGGCGGCCTGGAAGCCGCCCCGCGTGTCCGAGAACGAGTGGTGCACGGCCGGGGCGGACAGCAGGCGGCAGTACAGTCCCGAAAATCGGGAGATGCCACGTTTTCGCTGGTAGATGTGGGAAACCGGGCATCGACCGGTATCCTGGGAACAGACCCCGGACCTGCATGCTGCGGATGGGCGGTGAGATGGCCGCGCGACAGACGAAGAGGTTCCGCGACGCGCCGATGGGTGTCGTTGACGCTGTCCAGCCGACCGGCTTACCTTCATTCTCGAAGGAACCCGCGGCGCACCCCCACACCCCCTGTCAAACCGCCGTGGGTCGAGGAGCCGGAGGTTCGGCGTGGCGGTTACTAGCGGTAAGCAGCAGACCTCCGCTCATAGGCGATCAGCCCTACGGCGAGCCGGGGAGCAGGGCCTGCTGTGCGAAGAGGACGTGGTGGCGCTGCCTATGGACGTCGGTTATCGCGGTCCCACCGCGTGTGCGGCCGCCGGAATCACCTATCGGCAGCTCGACTACTGGGCGCGGACCGGCCTGGTGGAACCGAGCGTGCGACCGGGCGCCGGGGAAGCCCTTCTGTACAGCTCCCGCGACATCCTGGTGCTCAAGGTCGTGAAGCGGCTGCTTGACACGGGGATATCCCTGCAGCAGATCCGCACGGCCATCGATCACCTCCGCTACCGGGGGACCGCCGATCTCGCCCATATCACCCTCATGAGCGACGGCGTCAGCGTCTACGAGTGCACCTCCCCCGACGAGGTCGTCGACCTCCTCCAGGGCGGGCAGGGGGTGTTCGGCATCGCGCTCGGCCGCGTCTGGCGCGAATTGGAGGGATCGCTGAGCGAGGTTCCCGGTGAACGCCTTACCGAGCCCCTCTCCGCCGAATCCCACCCCGCGGACGAGCTCGCCCGGCGCCGGCGCGAACGCAAGACGGGCTGACCGCCCGTCCACGGAGAAAGCGGATCGAGTACGGTCGGGGAGGGCGCCCCCGTTGAAGATCGGGGACGCGCACACGTTGATAATGCAGTGACAACAGACGAACCGGCCGCCGATCCCACATGGGAGAGACCCCTTACGGGGCGCCGACGGGGCAATACTCCCCAGTAACCTCTCAGGCATCAGGGACCGTGTGGAGGAGGCCACTCTGGAGCCGCGGGCGTCTTGCGCCCGTGCAGCGGCCCGGCGGCCGCGCGACAGAGGGGGAGACCAGGAGCAGCCGACACGTCGGCTCATGCGACCAGGAGGTCTCCATGCCGGAGCAGCCGATTCCGGACGCCGCGCCCGCGCGCGGCTTCGTTGACCGCCACATCGGCCCGGACCCCGCGGAACGCGCCCGAATGCTGGCGGCCGTGGGGTATGAATCCACGGCGGATCTGATGGCCGCCGCCGTCCCCGCAAGCATCCTCAGCGCAGAGGGCCGGCCCGTGCCGCTGCGCCTGCCCGAGGCGGTCGACGAGACCGAGGCCCTGGATGAACTGCGCGCCCTGGCCGCCCGCAACCAGGTCCTGACCTCGATGATCGGTCGGGGCTACTACGACACCATCACCCCGCCGGTGATCCTGCGCAACATCCTGGAGAACCCCGCCTGGTACACCGCCTACACCCCCTACCAGCCGGAGATCTCCCAGGGCCGGCTCGAAGCGCTGCTGAACTTCCAGACGGTGGTCTCCGACCTCACCGGGCTCGCGGTGGCGGGCTCCTCCCTGCTGGACGAGGCCACCGCCGCCGCCGAGGCCATGACCCTGGCCCGTCGCGCGACCAAGGCGAGAACAGCCACGTTCATCGTCGATGCCGATGTGTTCCCGCAGACCCTGTCGGTCCTGCGGACCAGAGCCGAACCGCTGGGCATCGACATCGTGACCGCCGACCTCTCCCACGGCCTGCCTGAAGGCGAGGCCTTCGGTGTGCTCGTGCAGTACCCGGCCGCCAGCGGCGCCGTACGCGACCCGCAGGCGATCATCGAGGAGGCACACGAGCGCGGAGCGCTCGCGGTGGTCGCCGCCGACATCCTCGCGCTCACCATGCTGCGCAGCCCCGGCGCGCTGGGCGCCGACATCGCCGTCGGCTCCACCCAGCGCTTCGGTGTTCCCATGGGCTTCGGCGGGCCGCACGCCGGCTACATGTCGGTGCGCGAAGGACTGCAGCGCCAGTTGCCCGGGCGCCTCGTCGGGGTATCGGTGGACAACGCCGGCACGCCCGCCTACCGGCTCGCCCTGCAGACCCGCGAACAGCACATCCGCAGGGAGAAGGCGACCAGCAACATCTGCACCGCCCAGGTGCTGCTCGCCGTCATGGCGGGCATGTACGCCGTCTACCACGGGCCCTACGGGCTGCGCGCGATCGCCGAGCGGGTCCACGGACACACCGTCCACCTGGCCGAAAGGCTGCGCGCCCGCGGCCTGGACGTGGTGCACGCACAGTTCTTCGACACGCTGCGCGTTCGGGTGCGCGGCGGCGCGGACACCGTAGTCGAGGCAGCACGCGAACAGGGCATCAACCTCCTGCGCGTCGACGCCGACACGGTCGGCATCAGTTGCGACGAGGCCACCACCGCCGCGCACCTGGAGCAGGTGCTGGCGGCGTTCGGCGGCAGGGACACCCGCGCCGCGGATGCGGGCACCGCCCTGCCCGAGGCGCTGCGCCGCGACGTGGACTACCTCGGCCACCCGGTGTTCAACACCCACCGCAGCGAGACCTCGCTGCTGCGGTACATGCGCCGGCTCTCCGACAAGGACCTGGCGCTGGACCGCTCCATGATCCCGCTCGGCTCGTGCACGATGAAACTCAACGCCACCGCCGAGATGGAACCCATCACCTGGCCGGAGTTCGCCGGGCTGCACCCGTTCGCCCCGCTGGAGCAGGCGGCCGGCACCGTGGCACTGGTCCGGGACCTGGAAGCCTGGCTCGCCGAGGTCACCGGCTATGACGCGGTGTCGCTGCAACCCAACGCCGGCTCCCAAGGGGAGCTCGCCGGGCTGCTGGCGATCCGCGGCTACCACCGCAGCCGCGGCGACACCGGGCGCGATGTGTGCCTGATCCCCAGCTCCGCGCATGGCACCAACGCCGCCAGCGCGATCATGGCCGGGATGCGGGTCAGTGTCGTGGCCTGCGACGAAGGCGGCAACATCGACATCGACGACCTGCGCGCCAAGACCGAGAAGCACGCCGCGGACCTGGCCGCGATCATGGTGACCTACCCTTCCACGCACGGCGTGTACGAGGACACCATCACCGAGGTCTGCCGCCTGGTGCACGACGCCGGCGGGCAGGTCTATGTCGACGGCGCCAACCTCAACGCCCTGCTGGGCTGGGCCAAACCCGGCGAGTTCGGCGCCGACGTCAGCCACCTCAACCTGCACAAGACCTTCTGTATCCCGCACGGCGGAGGCGGGCCCGGTGTGGGCCCCGTCGCGGTCCGCTCCCACTTGGCCGGTTTTCTGCCCAACCACCCGGGCCAGCCCGAGGCCGGCCCCTACACGGGGGTGGGGCCGGTCTCGGCGGCGCCGTTCGGTTCGGCCGGCATCCTGCCGATCTCGTGGGCCTACATCCGGATGATGGGCGGCGCCGGCCTGCGCGCCGCTACCGAGATCGCGGTGCTCAGCGCCAATTATGTGGCCAAGCGGCTGGAGCCCTACTACCCGGTGCTCTACACCGGTGCGGGCGGCCTGGTCGCCCACGAGTGCATCATCGACATCCGCGCTCTGGCGAAGAAGACCGGCATCACCAACGAGGACGTCGCCAAGCGGCTGATCGACTACGGGTTCCACGCGCCCACCATGTCCTTCCCGGTGGCCGGGACCCTGATGGTCGAACCGACGGAAAGCGAGGACCTGGCCGAACTGGACCGCTTCATCGACGCGATGATCGCGATCCGCGGCGAGATCGACCGGGTGGCCGAAGGCGTCTACGACACCGAGGACAACCCGCTGAAGAACGCTCCGCATACCGCCGAAGCGCTCACCGCCGACGACTGGAAGCACGCCTACAGCCGCAGCGAGGGCGGCTACCCGCTGGCGCGCCTGCGGCGGGAGAAGTACTGGGCCCCGGTCGGCCGGATCGACCAGGCCTACGGCGACCGCAACCTCGTCTGCGCCTGCCCGCCCCCGGAGGCCTTCGAGGGGTAGAGCGGTAGGCAGCGCGCACGACGGCGGCGCCGGAACCCGCGGGTACCGGCGCCGCCGTCGGCGTCTGCGGTGGAATGGGGGAAAGCCGGATGGGTGTCGTCGGGATATGGCAGGGGGGAGACGTGCGGTGCCCGAGAACGAGGAGCCGGAGATGGCGACGCTCGCACCGGATGCGGTGGCCGGTGGTCCCGAGCCGTCGCGGGAACTCTTCGCGCTGCTCGATGAGCCCGACGTTCCCCGAGGACATCGGGCCGAGATCCTGGCCGGGAGCTCGATCACCGTGTCCGCACCCCCCGTGGGAAAGCACCAGCGCAACATGCGTTCGTTGGATCTGCGGCTCACTTCCGCACCTGCCGAAGGGCGTCGACAACGAGACCGACCTGGAGATCCGGATCCCGCACCTCCTGCGGAGCCTGACACCGGACCTCTTCGTGGCGCCCGTCGAGGTTGCGTCGACCGATGAGCACTGCATCTCCACGGAAGGGGTGCTGCCGGCCGCGGAGGTCGTGGCCAAGGGCGACCGCAGGAACGATTATGTTCTCAAACTCGACATCTACGCCCGGGCCGCTGTCGAGCCGTACCTGATGATCGACCCGATCAAGAGGCAGGCGACGCTGTTCTCCACCCCCTCGGGTGCGGCCTACAAGGACTAGGTCACCCGCGACTTCGGCGAGAAGCTCCAGGTCCCCGAACCGTTCGGCTTCGACCTCGACACCAGCGCGTTCCTGGCCTACGGGTGAGCGACACGGCCCTCCGCCCGTTCTTCGATCTACGATGTAAAGCCCCCGGTTGTGAACGGTCGACCGCACTCGCTCGGCCGACACCCGGCGGTCTGCCGCCGCACCACCGAAGGAACGCGCTAGTCTCCGAGGGGACAGCGCCCGTACCGGCCGTGCCGTCGGCGGTCGGCGGCACCCGTCCCCTCCCGGAAAGCAGCCCTCGATGACCGCGACGTCCGGCCCCTCCACCTTCGACGCCGCAGGAGACGAACCGGAGTCCGCGAGCCTGTGCGACCAGGCGCGGGACCTGGCCGAAAGCGGCCACCTCAAGCGCGCCGCCCAGGTCTATGAACGCGTCCTGGAAAAGGGGTCGCGGCACCACCGAGCGCTGGCCGCGCTCGGCCTGGCGGTGGTCCAGCACGACATGGGCGACATCCGCGCTTCGCGCCGCAGCGCCCGGACGGCCATCGATACCGGCCACCCCGAATTCGCTCCGCGCGCGGCATACCACCTGGCGCTGTCCTATGCGGCCGAGGGGCGCCTCGACGAGGCCGGCGCGGCCTGGCGCGAGGTGCTGGACTCCGGGAACGACCGCTACGCTCCGGCCGCCCACCACGGGTTGGCGCGCATCGCCGAGGAGCAGGGCGAGGCGCAGACCGCGCGGGAGCACTGGGAGCAGGTGCTCGGCAGCGACGACGCGGAGGCCGTGGCCGAGGCGGCGCACGACTACGCCGGTCGGCTCCTGGAGGAGGGGGCGGTGGACGAGGCCGCTGCCGTCGTCGAGCGCGGTCTGGAGGCGGGCGAGCACCCGGGGCTGCGGATGCTGCTCGGCGCGGTGCACGTGGAGCGGGCGATCGCGGCGTTCGGCGCGGTCGTCGCGGACACCGGCCCCGAAGGCGCGGCCGCGGTGGACCCGCAGACCACCGGGGCCGCCGTCGAACTGCTGGCCCGCCTGCTGGCCGTGCGCGGGGACGCCGACGGGGCGGAGCGGGTCTGGGAACAGGGCCTGCTGCGCAGTGACGAGGCGACCGCGGGAGAGGTCCGCGCCCGGCTGCGGCGCGGCTTCCTCACCCCCGATCCCGAATCGGCCGAGGAGAGCGCAGAGGCCTGGTGGGACCCCTTCGTCGAAGCGGCGGTCGCCCAGGACAGCACTCCGATGCTGACCGGTGAGCTGTTCGTTGCGCTGCACCGGATGTACACGCGGCTGGCCGTGCCTTATGCGGGCAACGAGACCCGGGCCGCGGCGCTGCACCAGGCCGTTGCGGAGGCCGTGCGCACGCCCAGCGCCTACGTCTGGGGCCGGGCGCTCCACGACGAATTCCGCGAGAGCCTGCGCCTGGCGGCCGGCAGCGACGCCGACGTACTCCCAGAGGGGTGGCCGGACGCGCCGTAGCCGTGGATTCTGCGCGCCGACGCTGCTGCGTCGGGCAGCGGGTCTGCGGCGGGCCGGCGCCCAGCGCTCGCGTGCCTCCCGGTGGCCGAAGCCGCCGGTCCCTTCCCCGTGCCCGGCACTAGGTTGAGGGTATGGAGATCGACACGCCGCAAGGACCGGCCTGGGCGGACATCGCCGAGCCGGGCGGGGCGCCCCGCTATCTGATGGCCATTACGCACGGTTCCGGCGGTGGAGTGGACGCGGCCGATATCGCCGCGGTGTGCGACGCCGTACTCGCGGACGGCGGGGCCATCGCGCGGGTGACCCAGCCCTACCGGGTGGCCGGGAAGAAGATGCCGGGTACCGACACCGCGGCCCAGGATCAGGCGTGGCGGATCGTGGTCGAGCAGGTGCGCAGGCACCGGGAGCTGGACGGGCTGCCGCTGATCCTGGCCGGCCGGAGCAATGGGGCGCGGGTCGCCTGCCGGACGGCCGCGGATCTGGGCGCGGTCGCGGCGGTGGCGCTGGCCTTCCCACTGCGGCCGCCGAAGAAGCCGGAGCGCTCACGTGCGGACGAACTGCGCGGAGCGGGAGTCCCCACACTGGTGGTCAACGGCGACCGCGACCCGTTCGGAGTTCCGGACGCGGCCGACGCCTCGGCTGTGGTGGTCCGGCCGGGCGAGCGCCATGACCTCGCGCGTGACCCGCAGGCCATCGCCGGGATCGTTGTGGACTGGATCGCCGGCCGCCTGGGATGAGCGGGCGGTACCGACCGGTCAGGCGGCCGCGCGGATGTCGGTGGGCCGGTGGGGGCGATCACGGAGCCGTTGGGCAGCAGGTCACCGGTGTCCTCGAACACCACGACGCCGCTGCACAGCAGGCTCCAGCCCTGTTCGGGGTGGCCGGCGATCACGCGGGCGGCCTCGCGTCCGGGGTCGTCGAATGGCGAGCGGTCGGGTTCGCGCCGGCGCATGGCGCGCCTTTCGGCTGGGTCGTCGTTTCCTCTCTGTGGGGGATGCGCCGTTCGAACTCTAGTCGCATCCTGTTCTTGGGGAATCCGACGCCGATTGACTCCGGTCCGGACTCGACCGGCGTCGGAGTCGGCCATTGCGGCTGAAGGCCGAACCGGGCGCGCCCGCGGCGCGTCAAAGGGCCGCGAGCCTATCGCGCGAGAGCCGGTCGGCGCGGCGGATGGGTTCGGGCACCCGGTAGTTCGGGGCCAGCCGCAATGCGAGTTCCGTCGCGCCCGCCAAGTCGATTCGGTGGCCGATGGAGACGTAGACGGGCTTCACCCCCGAGCGCGTCCGCACCGCCCGGCCGACGACCTCTCCGGCGTCGATGAGCGGTGTCCACGATCCCCGTTCCTCGGCAGGCGGCTCAGCCGTTCCCACGAACGGCGACTTGCCGATGCCGAACGCGGGCCGGTCCAGTAGAAGCCCTATGTGGCAGGCAAGGCCGAACCTGCGCGGGTGCGCCAGCCCGAAGCCGTCGCAGGCGAATACGTCGGGGGCCACGCGCAGCCGGCCGATCGCCTCCAGCAGCGGAGGCACCTCCCGGAACGCGAACAGCCCCGGCACGTAGGGGAACCGCGGTTCGGCGGCGACCGCGGCCGAGTCCACCACCTCCAGCGTCTGGGCGGACAGTACGACCGCGGCCGCCACCAGGCGATCGTCGCCGGGGGCGTAGGTGACGTCCAGCCCCGCGACGAGTGATACGCGGCCCGGGTCGACGGGCTCTGCGCGTACCAGGGGGGCCAACCGGTCCTGCAGGGCACGGGCGGCGGCGGGATCAGACGGCCGTAGATCGGCGGGGTCGATGCGCGGATCGGCGTTCATGGGTGCCCATAGTGCCGTGTCGCCGCCGACCGGACCAGGGCGCCTCTAGTAGGCGCCGCGGCTGCGGCGGGCGGCCGGGCGGCCGCGGCGGCCGGCGCCGGCCAGGCCTCCGCGCTGGAAACTGCGGACCAGCTCGCCGCCGAGGTTCACCCCGGCACCCAGCGCCAGTCCGACAGCGACCGCCTCGGAGAGGCTGAGCAGCCCCGACACGGGTTGGCCGAGGGTCATCTCCAACAGTCCCCGGTACAGGATGCTTCCCGGCAGCAGTGGTGCGATCGACGGGATGACATAGGGCAGCACCGGTCGGCGGGTGCGCCGCGCCAGCGTGTGCCCGACCACCCCGACCGCCATCGCGCCCGCCACGGTTCCCATGATGGGCGGGGCGTCCAGGACCGCGCGCATCCCCGCATAGATCAGCCAGATCATCACTCCCATCATCCCGATCGCCGGGAGCATCCGCGGAGGGACGGTGAGGGAGACCGCGAACGCCATGGCGATCCCGGCGGCTCCGATGAGCACCGCGGGTTCGATGCTCATCCCCGCCGAGGGGAGGTTGTCCAGGTCCATGCCGACGCCCAGCCGCACCGCCGTGTAGGCCACGGCTCCGACACCGGAGACGATCGCGCCGAGGGTGAGGAAGACCTCCAGCAGGCGGGCGGCGGAGGAGACGTAGCTCCCGCTGATCCCGTCCTGCAGGCTGGAGACCAGGGGGCGCCCCGGAAGCAGCGCCATGATGTTGCCGGTGATGACCGCGCCGGCCTGCAGCCCCAGGTCCATCTGCGCGCTGGCCCACAGCAGCGCCACACCGATGCTGGAAGCGGTCACCGTGGCGGCGGCCATCTGGTAGAACTCGGCGACCCCGCGCCTGGCCAGGAAGGCCGACGCGCGGTCGCCCAGCACCGTCGCCAGGAACGCGACGGTGGCGACGATGAACTGCCCGCCCATCATGAGGCTCGCGCTGGAGGCGATCAGCCCGAACCCGGTCACGATCAGCCAGTTCGGATAGGGCGGCCGGGCCCGCTTGATGGCGTCCAGCCGGGCGATCGCGCCCTCCAGTTCGACCATGCCCAGCGCGGCGCTTTGCACCAGCATGTGCAGCTCGTTGACCCGGAAGTAGTCGAGTGTGCGCCGACGCACCACGCGCTCACCGGTGACCGGAGGCTGGTCTCCTCCCGGGTGTGTGGAGAGCGTAATGGCCGTGAAGGTCACCGACACCTCCGAGCGGGGCAGTTCGAAGGCGACGGACAGGCTGAGCATCGCCTCGGCCACCGCTTCGGTGCTCTCACCGCTGGCCAGCAGTAGTTCGCCGACGCGCAGCACGAGGTCGATCGCGCGGGGGTCGGGGAGTGCGGTGTCCTCGTCCATGGCGTCGGCCTGCAGCTCCGATTCGCGGGCCGCCCGCCAGTCCCGGAGTCGGGTCAGCAGGTTGTTCGCATTCAGCGGGGTCGACCGCTGCGGGTTCTGGGCCATCGGCGGCTTTGGATACCTCCTCGGAAGGGATCAGAGCTCAAGGGGCGGGTCGTGCTCGTGACAGGACCGGGGATGGGACGCGGCGGCTTCGGCGCCGGTTGACCGATCCCCGGCCTGCGCGCGGGTGAGGTCCCTCACCTCATCATCGTCGCAGGTACGGGGGTAATCCAGAACAAGGAGGTGCCCACCGGACATGCGATCACGCGTCGTCTTCGCCGGGGCGCACGATGCCCGTCTCGTAGGCGTGCACGACCGCCTGTACGCGGTCGCGCAGGCCGAGCTTGGTGAGGACATTGCCGACATGGGTCTTGACCGTTGTCTCGCTGACGACCAGTCGGCGGGCGATCTCGGCGTTGGACAGTCCGCGCGCCAGCAGCCGCAGGACCTCGCGTTCGCGTTCGGTGAGGTGGTCCAGCCGGGGCGCCGGCTGCTCTCGGGTCGAGGGCAGCATGTCGGAGAAGCGGTCGAGCAGCCGTCGGGTGATGGTCGGCGCCACGATGGCGGCGCCTTCGGAGACCACGCGGATCGCTCCGATCAGATCGTCCGGCGGCACGTCCTTGAGCAGGAAACCGCTGGCACCCGCGCGTAGTGCCTCCACCACGTATTCGTCCAGGTCGAACGTTGTCAGGACGAGGACACGCACCTCTTGGCCGGCGTCTTGCGCCCAGCCCAGGATTTCGCGGGTGGCGTCGATGCCGTCCTTGCCCGGCATCCGGATGTCCATCAAGATCACATCGGGCAGTAGCCGCTTGGTATCGGCGACGGCGCCGTGGCCGTCGGCGGACTCGCCGACCACGGAGATCTCCGGCTCCGATTCCAGGATCAGGCGGAACCCCGTGCGCAGGAGGGGCTGGTCATCAACGAGAAGAACGCGGATCGGCATGGTCAGATTCTGGCCGATCAGCAGAGTGGCCGGAACGGAAGGCCCGCCCGGCGTCCGCGTTCGGCCCCGCCCCCGCACGGGGGAGGGGCAGTCGGGCGCGGACGAGGAAACCGCCGCCCTCGCGCGGGCCCGTGTGCAGTTCCCCGCCGAACAGGGAGACGCGTTCGCGCATCCCCAGCAGGCCGTGTCCGGGCTCGTCTGCGGCGGGTCCTTCGGCGGTTGGTCCCGTGCCGTCGTCCTCGACCGTCAGTACCACGGCGTGCGGGTGGAAGCGCAGTTCCACCGTCGCGCCGGCCTGCTCCCCGGCATGCTGGAGGACGTTGGTGAGCGATTCCTGCGCGACCCGGTACAGCGTCAGGTCCAGGCCGGAGGGGAGTTCGACGGAATCGCCCTCAATACGCAGTTCGACCGGCATGCCGGTCGAACTGAGCTGGTGCACCAGGTCGGCCAGCCCGGCCAGGCCGGGCTGGGGGACGCGGTCGGCGTCCTCGCCTTCCGGCGTCCGCAGCACTCCGACGATCCGCCGCATCTCCGACAGCGCCTGCCGACCGGTCTGCTCGATCTCGACCAGCGTCTGCCGGGCGCGTTCGGGGGACCGGTCGATGACGCGGCGCCCCGCGGTCGCCTGCACCGTCATGACACTGACGTGGTGGGCGACGACATCGTGCAGCTCCCGGGCGATGCGGGAGCGCTCCTCGGCCAGGGCCGCGCGGGCGTGGGCGTCGCGGGCGCGTTCCAGCCGCTCGGCGCGGGCCCGCAGCTCTGCTATGTGGAAGGCGCGCATGCGCACTAACCGCCCCACCCACCAGGAAGCGAGGATCCACCCCAGGTAGAAAAGCTGGTCAAGCCATCCCGGGCTTCCCTCAGGGGAGGAAACAGGAGACAGGGCGGTCGTGCCGATGTCCACCGCGACCCCCAGCCCCAGGCCGGCAAGAGCGCGCGCCAGCGGCAGGTAGCGGCCCACCGAGTAGGAGGCCACGGCGATACCCAAGGAGGCCGTCCCCCAGACGAACACCCCCGCGTAGTCGCCGGCCAGACCGCCCGCACTGAGGACGACCAGCACGGTGAAGGGCAGGTAGCGGCGCAGCGCGACCGCCAGGGCCAGGAGCACCCCGGCGACGTGGCCGCCGACCTCGTCCTCCCACAGGCCCGCGGTCGCCGGATCGCCGGCCATCAGCGGCACCATGGCGCTGTTCATCGAAGCGAGCAGTACGATGATGAGCGCATCGGTGAACCAGGCCGCTCCGGCGCGCGGCAGCCGCCATCCGCCGGTGCGCTCCTGATCCGGTACCGCATGCTCCCGCACCGCGTGTGTGAGCGTCACGGCTCCACGCTAGAGCCGGATCGGTTCCGCTCCGACCTTCCGCGGGGGGATCTCGTCTCCTACGCCAGGATGAACGCGTCTTCAAGGAGCGGGCAGCGGCGGGGGAGTGCCGCCGAACTCCGGGCACACTTCCTGGTGCTCGCACCAGCCGCACAGCTTGCTGCGTCTGGGGCGCCACTGCCCCGAACGCGCGGTCTCCTCGATTCGCCGCCAGATGGACAGGATCTCGGTCTCGGCGGCCAGCAGCTCGGCCTCGGTGGGCTCATACCAGCGCACCGCTCCGTCCCCCAGGTACATCAGTTGCAGCCGGGTGGGGACCTCCCCGAGTTCGCGCCACAGCATCACCGCGTAGAAGAACATCTGGAACCTCGCCTTGTCCTCGAAGCGAGGGTGCGGCGACCGGCCCGTCTTGTAGTCCACGACGCGGATCTGGCCCGCGGGTGCGACATCGAGCCGGTCGACATAGCCGCGCAGCCGCAGCCCCGACTCCAGGGTGACCTCCAGCCGCATCTCGCGTTCGCGGGGTTCCAGCCACTGCGGCCGCTCCATCTCGAAGTAGCGGTCGAGCAGCGTGCGCGCCTCCTGCAGCCACGTTGCGACCTCCTCCTCGCCGGAGAAGAGCTCGGCGGCCTCGGGGCGGCTCGCGCGCAGCTTCTCCCACTGCGGCCGCAGCAGCGACAGAGCGGTGCGCGGCGTCCGGGTCTCGGCGGGCAGCTCGAACAGCCGCTCCAGTACGGAGTGGACCAGTATCCCCCGCAGGGCCGCGGCGCTGGGCCGCTCCGGGAGGCGGTCGATGACGCGGAAGCGGAACAGCAGCGGACACTGCAGGAAGTCCGCTGCCCGAGACGGGGACAGGACCGGGACCAGGGGGCGCGCAGAACTCATATGAACAACCTACGGCGGCACGCCGGACCGTGCCGCCGATCCTGAACGCGTAGCCTGAAAGTGTGACCGAACACGGCAGTACGACACCTGGCGGGCCTTCCGGCCCAAGCGGCCGGGAGGCCGGCGGGCCGCGTCCCGGCCTCCTCATGGGGCGTCCCTTTGGCATTCCGATCTATGTCACCCCCTCCTGGCTGGTCATCGCCGCCATCATCACGGTGCTGTACCAGCCGGTGGTCGACCGGACGCTGGCGCTGGGCGGGGCCTCCTACCTGGTGGCGTTCGTCTTCGCGGTGCTGCTGTATGTGTCGGTGCTGATCCACGAGCTCGCCCACTCCGTGGTGGCGCGGATGTACGGGCTGCCGGTCCGCCGGATCACCCTCTACATGCTCGGCGGAGTCTCCGAGATCGAACGCGAGGCGCCCACCCCCGGCCGGGAGTTCTGGATCGCCTTCTCCGGTCCGCTGCTGTCGCTGGTGCTGGCCGTGCTGGGGTTCTTCGCCTACGGGTTCGTCGACCCGTTCACCGTCGCCGGGGTCCTCATCTGGCAGCTGTGGGCGGCCAACCTGGTGGTCGGCGTGTTCAACCTGCTGCCCGGCCTGCCGCTGGACGGCGGGCGGCTGGTGCGCGCTGCGGTGTGGGGGCTTACGCGCAAACCCGCCACCGGGACCGCCGTGGCCGCCTGGGGCGGCCGTATCCTCGCGGTGCTCGTTGTGGCGCTGCCGCTGCTGTACTCCTGGGGCCTGGGCGCCTCCCCGAGCATTTTCGCGATCCTGTGGGCGGTGCTGCTGGCTGCGTTCATCTGGATGGGCGCCGGATCGGCGCTGCGCACCGCACGGATCCGCGAGCGCATTCCCCAGTTGCGGGCGCGGGTGCTGGCGCGCCGGGCCGTGCCGGTTCCCTCCGATACCTCGGTGGCCGAGGCCGGCCGCCGTATGGCCGAGGCCGACGCCGGCGCGATCCTGGTCGTCGACGCCGCGGGCACTCCCACCTCGATCGTGGACCAGGCCGCGGCCGCGGCCGTTCCGACAAGCCGGCGCCCCTGGATGCCGGTCGGGAGTGTGGCCCGTGCCATCACCCCGGGTACCGTGGTCGGTGCCGATCTGGACGGCGAGGACCTGCTGGAGGCGCTGCGTCGGCATCCGCTACCGGAGTACCTGCTGGTCGAGTCCGACGGCTCGGTGTACGGCGTGCTGCGCACCGCCGACGTCAACGCCGCCTTCTCCGGATAGCCGCCCCCGTGCCCGGCCTCACCGCCGGGCGCCCTCGGGCCAGATCACCACGATCGGGCGCTGCTGTTCGCGTGCGTAGCCGACGATGTCGGCGGTTCCGCCCGGCCCGCGTGCGGGTCGACCGTCCCATACGGCGACGAGTTCGTCGCAGTGGTCCACCATGTACCGCCCCGCGTCCATGTGCGCGGACGAGGTCGACTCCACATAGGGGAGCCGGTGCACCAGCACCGCCGCCGCCAGCAGCTCGTCGTAGACCGGGCGGTGCGGAGAGGACAGGGCGCCGCGGTAGCCCTCGGCGGGTACGACCGCCTCCAAGGGCGCCCCCGCGTCCACGACCGCGCGGGCGAAGACCGTGTCGGCACCGTCGGCCAGGCAGGACAGCCCCACCACGGCGGCGCCGAGCGGGCCGATATGGGCGCGGACCGCGATATCGACGGCCCGTTCCACGTCGGTGCTCAACCCGCGGTGTCCGGTGATCGCAATGCGTCGCACAGTGCTGCTCCCTCCCCCTCACGGCGCCCGAGTGGCGGGCCTGCACAAAGGCCTACCCGCTGAGCGCCGTTGCCAGATGCTCGTCGAACTCCATTACGCAGCGGGCGTTCGGCCCGCGGTAGCCGCGGCGGAACCGGCGCACCCGGCTGATCACCTTCTCGGAGCGGAGCCGAATACCGGCACTCAGCGCCTCCGCGGCCAGTCGGAACGCCTCGTCGACGTCGCCGGCCTCGGAGTACGCCGACGCCAGCTCCGCCATGAGCACAGCGGACTGCTTGGCGGAGGGCCGGGCGCCGCTGAACGCCTCGGCGAAAGCGGTGCGCGCCTCGTGCGGCCGGTGCAGCCGGACTCCGGCCAGCGCCCGGTAGGCGGCGACCTTCGCGTCGTCGAAGGCGAATACCCACGGCCACGGCGGTTCGGCGTTCTCGTAGCGGGCCACTTCGTCTTCAGCAGCGCGGAACTCCTGCGCCGCGCTGTTCCCATGGCCCAGCGTTGCGTGGGCCAGTGCGCGCACGCAGGCGGCCCATGCCAGGGCGGTGGGGTGGGCTCCGCTGCTCAGCCGCCGTCCGGCCCCGCAGGCCAGGCCGAGTCCCGACTCCGGGTCGTCGGTGTCGATCTCCAAGGCCGCGAGGCTGCCGAGCATGTAGGCGTCGAGCAGCCGGTCGCCCGCCTGGCGGGCGCGCTCGACGGCGCTGCGGTAGTAGCCGCGGGCCGATCCGGTATCGCCCATGTCGGCGTGCAGCCACGCGGCGAAACCCGCGGCTTCGCTCGCCGCCGCAGCGATGCTCGGGGCGAACGGGGTGTGCCGGGCCCGGGCCAGCGTCGCGCCGGTCAGCTCAGCGTGGGCGACGGCGCCTGCGGCCAGGTCGCGCGCCGGTAGCAGGGCGTCCAGCCGCCGCTGCCCGCCGGTGATGGCGCGCAGTGTCGGTGCGGTCGCCTCGTCGATGTCTCCTGCCGTCGACACGGCCGGCAGCGCCAGAGCCGCCGCGGCGACGGCCACATCTCTGCGTCGCGCGGGATCCGACCCTTTGCCCGCAACCGTGGAATTCGTGAATCGGAGCAGGTGGATCGGGATGGCCAGGCGCAACGCCAGCTCGCGGACCTGATCGATGGTGAGTGACTGCTGCCCGTTCACGACCCGGGAGACCCAGCTCTGCGAATAGCCCACGGCGCGGGCCAACTCTCCTTGGGACCATCCCCGGGCCGTTTGCACGCCTTTGATGAGCGCGGCCATGTCGCATGTGGCCAGAGCGGCCGCCATGGCAGGACGCGACCAGAATTCCAGCGGCAGTACACCATCACGTCGGGGCATGAACCTAGGTTAGAGTTGCCCCCTGGCCCCGGTTGCTATGTGTGAAAGAAATGGCGCTATGCGTAGCATGTGTGCGGGGTTTTCGACGTGGTCGGCCGCTGGTGCGGTCAAGAGGCCAAAGTCCCCGTAGTGCTGGGAATTCTCCAGAGAGGCAAGGAGTGCAGATGACCGTGCAGACCCCTCCACCGGGTAGCCCGACCATGGCCGAAAGTGGCCAGTGGCTTGACGGTGACGCGGTCGACACGGCCTGGCTGCGAGCGCTCAGCGGACTCACCGCGGAACTGCGTTCCTGTGGTCTGGAGGCCCGCATGGACGGGGCCATCGGCGCCGTCGACGCGGTCGCCTACGTTCCCGCCCAGCGCACCCAGCGCGCGGTGCTGCGCCCACACCGAGGCCGCCTGTGGTGGTGGCTGCGGTGGACCGGCGACACCTCCGCCAACACCCCCCGCCACACGCCGCTGGCGCCGGCAGCCGATACCTCCGGCGCCGCCCGGCGCATCGTCGGCGTCCTCGGCCCCGCGGACCGCGGCCGGTCCGACTGAGAGGCCGCAGCAGGAGCGCCGGCGGACTCAACCGCCGAAGCGCTCCCGGGCCAGGACGGCGGCGCCCACGATCCCGGCGGTGTTGCGCAGCACCGCCGGAACGATCGGGGTGTTGAGCTTCAGCAGCGGCAGGAACCGGTCGGCCTCGCGGCTGACCCCGCCGCCCACCACGATCAGATCCGGAGACAGCAGCTTCTCCACCACCGAGTAGTAGCGCTGCAGCCGCTCCGTGGCCCACTGCTCATAGGACAGCCCTTCGCGCTCCTTGGCGCTGGCGGCGGCGCGTGTCTCGGCGTCGTGGCCGTCGATCTCCAGGTGGCCGAACTCGGTATTGGGCACCAGCCGGCCGTCCACCAGCAGTGCCGTGCCGATACCGGTGCCCAGGGTGGTCAGCAGGACCACTCCCTTGGCGTCGCGTGCCGCGCCGTAGCGGTGCTCGGCGACCGCGGCGGCGTCGGCGTCGTTGAGCACGCAGGTCCGGCGGCCGGCCACGTCGGCCAGGAGCTGCTCGACATCCGTGCCGATCCAGGAGGGGTCCACGTTGGCGGCGCTGCGCGCGACACCGTGTTGGATCACCCCGGGGAAGGTCACTCCCAGCGGGGCCGCGGAGCCGATGTGGGCGGAGAAGGCCGCGGCGATCTCGGTCACCGCCTTGGCCACCGCCTCCGGGACCGACGGCTGCGGAGTGGCGATCTTCATCCGCTCCTCGACGAACGCACCGGTCTCCAGATCGACCGGTGCTCCCTTGATCCCGCTTCCGCCGATGTCGATGCCCAGACCGATTCGCGGCGCAGTGCCCGCCATGTCGTCCCGCCCTTTCTCGCTCAGGGCCGTGCGCGCCACGCACGGCTTTGTCAATTGTCGCTCCGATCTGCGCCGCCGCGCCAACTCGCCGCCCCTCCGGGGCGGGGGCCACGGCCGGTCCAGGCACGGTTCCGATTACGCCGCGGCTCGCGGGGGCCGATACCCTGGGCGACTGCCCCGACCCCGACGACCTCAAGAGACGAGCATCTGTGACCGGCATCCACGGCCGCCGCGGGCCCTTCGGCGACGGCGACATCGTGCAACTGACCGACCCCAAGGGGCGGATGCACACCATCACTCTGCGCGCTGGTACGGCGTTCCACACCCATCGCGGGCGGCTGGACCACGATGATCTGATCGGTAGGCCCGAAGGTAGCGTGGTCCGCTCCACCTCGGGCACCTCCTATGTGGCGCTGCGTCCGCTGCTCTCCGACTTCACCCTGTCGATGAAGCGCGGTGCCACCATCGTCTACCCGAAGGACGCCGCGCAGATCGTGGCCCAGGCCGACGTCTTCCCCGGAGCGCGCGTCATCGAGGCGGGTGCCGGTTCCGGCTCGCTGTCCTGCTGGCTGCTGCGGGCCGTCGGTGAGGAAGGCATGGTCTCCTCCTATGAACGCCGCGCGGACTTCGCCGAGATCGCCCGCGCCAACGTGGAGCGCTACTTCGGCCGTCCGCACCCCGCCTGGCGGCTGACCGTGGGAGACCTCGCCGAGGAGATCTCCGATACCGGTGTCGACCGTGTGATCCTGGACATGCTCGCTCCGTGGGAGTGCACCGAGGCCGTTGCCCGGGCGCTGGTGCCGGGCGGGCTCGTCTGCGTCTACGTGGCCACCACCACGCAGCTCTCGCGTGTGGTCGAGGAACTGCGCGAGCACGGGGCCTTCTACGAACCCCACGCCTGGGAGACCATGGTGCGCAACTGGCATGTCGAGGGACTGGCGGTGCGCCCGGACCACCGGATGATCGGCCACACCGGATTCCTCGTCACCGCGCGGCGCCTGGCCGAGGACGCCGAGGCCCCGGAACGCCGCCGCCGCCCCTCCAAGGGCGCCTACGGCGAGGACTGGAAGAAGGCCCGGGAGACCCGCGCGGAGGGCGGCCCCGACGACTCCGGTCTTGGGTGAGGGCCGCGGCGCGGCCTGGGCGCCAACGTTACTTTCTCATTACGCCCCGTGCGTCCTTACCAGGCTGACCTAGGGATATACAAGATCGAAAAGTGAGTCCTTTGACACTCAGGGCGCCTTGGAGGTTAGGAATAGTCCATGGGTAGGTAGGGTCTCCAGTAGTCGTCCTCTTATAGGGAGGTGGCGGACGTGGCCGATCGCGACAACGAGCGTCGAGAGGAGCGCGACCGCGAGGTCGCGGAACTCACAGCTCAGGTCTCCTATTTGGAAAAGGAACTCAGCGTAGTCCGGCGCAAGCTAGCCGATTCCCCCCGCCATGTGCGGCTGCTCGAAGACCGCCTCCGCGAGGCGCAGGCCAGTCTCGCCGCGGCCAACGGGCAGAACGAGCGGCTGGTGGCGACTCTGAAGGAGGCCCGCGAGCAGATCGTGACGCTCAAAGAAGAGGTCGACCGGCTGGCGCAGCCGCCGTCCGGGTTCGGCGTCTTCTTGGCGGCACGCGACGACGGCACCGTCGAGATCTTCACCAACGGCCGCAAGATGCGCGTCAACGTCTCTCCCTCGGTCGACACCGAGGAGCTGCGCCCCGGCCAGGAGGTCATGCTCAACGAGGCGTTCAACGTCGTCGAGGCGCAGTCGTTCGAAACCGTCGGCGAGGTCGTCATGCTCAAGGAGTTCCTTGAGGGCGGCGACCGCGCGCTGGTCATCTCCAACCACGACGAAGAGAAGATCGTGCGGCTCGCCGAGCCGCTGCGCGACCAACCGGTCCGCCCGGGCGACTCCCTGCTGCTGGAACCGCGATCCGGCTACGTCTACGAGCGCATTCCCAAATCCGAGGTCGAAGAGCTGATCCTCGAAGAGGTCCCCGACATCGACTACACCGACATCGGAGGCCTGAACGGGCAGATCGAGATGATCCGCGACGCGGTCGAGCTGCCCTACCTGCACAAGGACCTGTTCTACGAGCACCAGCTGCGCCCCCCCAAAGGAGTGCTGCTCTACGGCCCCCCCGGATGCGGCAAGACCCTCATCGCCAAGGCCGTCGCCAACTCGCTGGCCAAGCAGGTCGCCCAGAAGACCGGTCACGATGTCGGCAAGAGCTTCTTCCTCAACATCAAGGGCCCGGAGCTGCTGAACAAGTACGTCGGTGAAACCGAGCGCCACATCCGGCTGGTGTTCCAGCGCGCCCGGGAGAAGGCCGACGAAGGCACCCCGGTCATCGTGTTCTTCGACGAGATGGACTCGATCTTCCGCACCCGCGGCTCGGGTGTGTCCAGCGACGTGGAGAACACGATCGTGCCTCAGCTCCTCAGTGAGATCGACGGGGTCGAAGGGCTGGAGAACGTCATCGTGATCGGCGCCTCCAACCGCGAGGACATGATCGACCCCGCGATCCTGCGCCCGGGACGGCTCGACGTCAAGATCAAGATCGAGCGCCCCGACGCCGAGGCGGCACGGGACATCTTCGCCAAGTACATCACCGCTGCCCTGCCGCTGCACGACGAGGACCTGGCCGAGCACGGCGGCTCCGCCCAGGCCACCGTCGACGCGATGATCCAGCGGGTCGTCGAGCGCATGTACGGCGAGACCGAGGAGAACCGGTTCCTGGAGGTCACCTATGCCAACGGTGACAAGGAGGTCCTCTACTTCAAGGACTTCAACTCCGGGGCGATGATCGAGAACATCGTCGGCCGGGCCAAGAAGATGGCCATCAAGGACTACATCGACCACAGGTCCCGGGGTATCCGGGTGTCCCACCTGATGCAGGCCTGCGTCGACGAGTTCAGCGAGAACGAGGACCTGCCCAACACCACCAACCCTGACGACTGGGCGCGGATCTCCGGTAAGAAGGGCGAGCGGATCGTCTACATCCGCACCCTGGTCTCGGGCAAGAAGGGCGCCGACTCCGGCCGCTCCATCGACACTGTGGCCAACACCGGACAGTACCTGTAGCGAGCGCTGTTCAACGGGACCCGTCGAGGGCCGGCGGGTCCCGTCGGGCTGCGCCCGACCACGCGGCCGCGCCCATCAGACGGTGACCGTTGAGCCACAATTCGCGACAGTGCGTTCAAGAAGGCGCGGCGGTGGATAACCTTCCATCATGAGTGTGCGTCGGATTATGGGTATCGAGACCGAGTACGGCATCTCCGTGCCCGGCAACCCCGGTGCCAATGCCATGGTGACCTCCACTCAGGTGGTCAACGCCTACCTGGCGGCCTCGGCCGCCCGTGCGCGCAGGGCGCGCTGGGACTTCGAGGAGGAGAACCCGCTGCGCGACGCGCGCGGATTCGACCTCGCGCGCGAGGTCGCCGATCCCACCCAGCTCACTGACGAGGACCTTGGGCTGGCCAACGTCATCCTCACCAACGGTGCCCGGTTCTACGTCGATCACGCCCATCCCGAGTACTCCGCTCCCGAGGTCACCAATCCTCGTGACGCCGTGCTGTGGGACAAGGCCGGGGAGCACGTCGTGGCCGACGCCTCCCGGCGTGCCGGCTCCGCCCCCGGCGCCGAACTGATCCAGCTCTACAAGAACAACACCGACAACAAGGGTGCGTCCTACGGCTGCCATGAGAACTACCTCATGCGCCGGTCGACGCCCTTCGGCGACATCGTCCGGCACCTGATCCCGTTCTTCGTCTCCCGGCAGGTCATCTGCGGCGCGGGGCGGGTCGGCATCGGCGCCGACGGGCGTGACAGCGGTTTCCAGATCAGCCAGCGCGCCGACTTCTTCGAGGTCGAGGTGGGCCTGGAGACCACGCTCAAGCGGCCGATCATCAACACCCGCGATGAGCCGCACGCCGACCCGGACAAGTACCGGCGGCTGCACGTCATCATCGGCGATGCGAACATGAGCGAGATCTCCACCTATCTCAAGCTCGGCACCACCGCCATTGTGCTGTCCATGATCGAGGACGGGTTCATCAACGTCGACCTGTCTCTGGAAACGCCTGTCGCCGATCTGCGGGCCTTCTCGCACGACCCCGGCCTGACCCATGCCGCGCGATTGCGCGACGGCCGCCGTATGACGGCCGTGCAACTGCAGCGCGAGTACCTCGACCTCGCCCGCAAGTACGTCCAGGACCGGTTCGGCTCCGATGTCGACCCCGACACCGCCGACGTGCTGACCCGCTGGGAGAGCACGCTGGACCGGCTGGCCGACGACCCGATGCGGCTGGCCGATGAGCTGGACTGGGTGGCCAAGCTCAAACTGCTGGAGAGCTACCGCAGCCGCGACAACATCGACTGGGACCACCACCGGCTGCAACTGGTCGACCTGCAGTACTCCGACGTGCGGCCGGACAAGGGCCTGTACAACCGGCTGGTGGCCCGCGGCCGGATGAAGCGGCTGCTCGACGAGGCCGAGGTGGAGCGGTCCGTCACCGAACCGCCCGAAGACACCCGCGCCTATTTCCGTGGGCGCTGCCTGGACAAGTACGCCGACTCGGTGACGGCGGCGTCGTGGGACTCGGTCATCTTCGACATTCCGGGATATGACTCCCTGCAGCGCGTACCGACGCTGGAGCCGCTGCGCGGCACCAAGGAGCACGTGGGCGCTCTGCTGGACCGCTCCGCGACGGCGGCCGACCTGGTGGCGGTGCTGACCGGAGGCCGCCGCTGAGGCGCCGTTCCCTCTCTGCCGGTCTCGGCCGGGATGCCCGCACCCGCCTGTGGGGGCATCCGCCGAGACCGGCGGGGCACCGGAGCGCGGGAATCGCGCGCTGATGGCCCGTGTTCGCACGGCTGTACGGGTATCGATATGGGTAACGTGCAGACAACGGGGGCGCGATCAAGGTTGAGCCGCCTCCGGTTGGGCCAAGATAAGGGCAGGAGCCCCAATCGAGGAGGTTGCGACCATGGCGACAAAGGACACCGGCGGCCAGAAGCACGGCAGTCGGCGTGATGAAGAGGTCGACGAGGTCGAGGCCGGCACCGATGTGCAGGAACGCAACGAGAAGCTGGACGAGGACGTCGACGACATCCTGGACGAGATCGACGAGGTACTCGAAAGCAACAGCGAGGACTTCGTGCGGCAGTTCGTGCAGAAGGGCGGGCAGTGACCGGTGGTCCACGGCGGTGCGGCGCGCGGACGCGCTCCTGCTTACCGGGACATACCGCTCTCCACTGGCACGGTGGACTCCGTGGTGGTTCGCTGATAGCGGACTGGCGGCCACGGTGTGCATGTGCGTCCTCTGTGGTCAGTAGGGTCTTCGATACCTGGAAAGACAACAACCTGGCGCGCCCCGCTCACCCCCCGACCGCCGAGCGGGGCGCCACCCGAAGGGAGTCGCGTGTCCGAAGCGTTCGACGGCGGCGGACGGTTGCCCGCCGCGTTCATGAGTCCGGGAACCTCCTCATTCACCGAATTCCTCGGCTCGGTCGCCCCTGAACTGCTGCCGGGACGGGGCGAGCTTCCGCAGGGTGCGGTCCCCCAGGAGATGACCCCCGACGCCACGACGATCGTCGCATTGACGTTTCCGGGGGGCGTGGTGCTGGCGGGCGACCGCAGAGCCACGTCCGGCAACGTCATCGCCAACCGCGACATGGACAAGCTCTTCCGCACCGACGAGTTCTCGGCGGTCGCGATCGCGGGGGCGGCCGGTATCGGCATCGAACTGGCCAAGCTCTTCCAGGTCGAGCTGGAGCACTACGAGAAGATGGAGGGCCGCTCGCTCTCGCTGGAGGGCAAGGCCAACAAGCTCGCCACGATGGTCCGCGGCAACCTCGGCATGGCGATGCAGGGCTTTGTGGTGGTGCCGCTGCTCGTCGGGTTCGATGAGGCGCGTGGCAAGGGGCGGATCTTCAGCTACGACCCGGTGGGCGGGCGCTACGAGGAGCACCGCTTCCACTCGATCGGGTCCGGATCGGTCTATGCCCGCGGGGCGCTGAAGAAGCTCTTCACCGAGGATCTGTCCCAAGAGGACGCCGTACTCGCAGCGGTCCAGGCCCTCTACGACGCGGCCGACGACGACGCGGCGACAGGCGGACCCGACGTGCACCGCAAGATCTTCCCCCTGGTCGACGTGATCACCGCGGATGGCCATCGCCGCCTGCCCGCCGAGGACGTCGAGCGCGTGGCCACCTCGGTCGTCGAGGCGCGTGCCGAGCGCCCCGACGGGCCGACCGCGCCGCTGCGCTGACCCCCGAGCCCCCGACGACCTCTCAAGCAAAGGAAAAGATCCGCGGTGTCGATGCCGTTCTACGTCTCGCCCGAACAGAGCATGAAGGACAAGGCGGACTACGCGCGAAAGGGAATCGCGCGCGGCCGCAGTGCCGTCGTCCTGCAGTACGACGGCGGCATCCTGTTCGTGGCGGACAACATGTCCCGGACCCTGCACAAGATCAGCGAACTCTACGACCGCATCGCCTTCGCCGCTGTGGGCCGCTACAACGAGTTCGAGAGCCTGCGGGTCATGGGGGTGCGCTTCGCCGATGTGCGGGGCTACGCCTATGACCGCAGCGACATCAACGGCCGGATGCTGGCCAACGCCTATGCCCAGACCCTGGGAACGGTGTTCAGCGAGAGCAACAAGCCGTGGGAGGTGGAGATCGTGGTCGCCGAGGTCGGCGACGACTCCGCCGGCGACCAGATCTACCGCATCACCTTCGACGGCTCGGTGATCGACGAACAGGGCTTCCTCGCCATGGGCGGTTCGGCCGAGCGCGTCACCACCGCGCTGAAGGAGCGCTTCGACAAGGACGCGCCACTGAGCTCGGCCCTGGCCGCGGCGATGCACGCGCTCAAGAACGAGAACGGTGAGCAGCGCGATCTGGAGGCCGGAAGCCTGGAGGTCGCGGTGCTGGAGCGCAAGCGCGAACACCGCAAGTTCCGCCGAATTCAGGGCGACCGGCTGAACAGACTGATCGAGCAGGCGCATGCGGCCGAGGAAACGTCTACCGGCGACGGAACGGCGACCCAGGCGTGAACGTCGCGGACGGCGGCCGCGTGGGTGGCGGAGCCGGGGACGGACCCGTCCCCGGCTCCGCCACCCACCGGAGCGCCACCGGCTCTTCGGGAGCCGCCGCATAAGGTGAAGTCGTTGCAACGCCGCGGCGCAGGCCGTCCTCGGCGGCCATGAACGGGAAACGGGTGAGACCACATGGAACGTCGGATCTTTGGCCTGGAGAACGAGTACGGCGTCACCTGCACGTTCCGGGGCCAGCGGCGGCTGTCGCCGGACGAAGTCGCACGCTACCTGTTCCGGCGGGTGGTGTCATGGGGGCGCAGCAGCAACGTCTTCCTGCGCAACGGCGCGCGCCTCTACCTCGATGTCGGGAGCCACCCGGAGTACGCGACCCCCGAGTGCGACAGCCTCACCGACCTGGTCGCCCACGACAAGGCCGGTGAGCGGATCCTTGAGGGGCTGCAGGTCGACGCCGAGCAGCGGCTGCACGAAGAGGGCATCGCAGGCGAGATCTACCTGTTCAAAAACAACACCGACTCCGCGGGCAACTCCTACGGCTGCCACGAGAACTACCTGGTGGGCCGGCACGGAGAATTCGGCCGGCTGGCCGACATCCTCATCCCCTTCCTGGTGACGCGCCAGATCATCTGCGGTGCCGGCAAGGTGCTGCAGACCCCGCGGGGTGCGCTGTACTGCGTGAGTCAGCGGGCCGAGCACATCTGGGAGGGGGTGTCCTCGGCGACCACCCGGTCCCGGCCCATCATCAACACCCGGGACGAACCGCACGCCGACGCCGAGCGTTTCCGGCGGCTGCACGTCATCGTCGGCGATTCCAATATGAGCGAGGTGACGACGCTGCTGAAGCTGGCGTCCACCGACCTGGTGCTGCGGATGATCGAGACCGGTACGGTGATGCGCGACTTCACACTGGAGAACCCGATCCGGGCGATCCGCGAGGTCAGCCACGACATGACCGGGCGGCGCAAAGTGCGCCTGGCCAACGGGCGCGAGGCCAGCGCGCTGGAGATCCAGCGCGAGTACCTCGACAAGGTGCAGGACTATGTCGACCGCAACGGGACCGACGCGACCGGCAAGCGGGCCCTGGAATTGTGGGCGCGCACGCTGGAGGCGGTGGAGACGCAGAACCTCGACCTGGTCGCCCAGGAGATCGACTGGGTGGCGAAATACCAGCTGCTGGAGCGCTACCGGGACAAGCACGGATTGTCGCTGTCCTCGCCGCGCATCGCGCAGCTGGATCTGACCTATCACGACATCCACCGGGACCGCGGCCTGTTCTACCTGATGCAGCGCAGGGGGCAGATGGACCGCGTCGTCGGCGACCTGCAGATCTTTGCGGCCAAATCCGTGCCTCCGCAGACGACGCGGGCGCGGCTGCGCGGCGAGTTCATCCGCAAGGCGCAGGAGAAACGGCGCGACTTCACCGTCGACTGGGTGCACCTGAAGCTCAACGACCAGGCGCAGCGAACGGTGCTGTGCAAGGACCCGTTCAAGGCGGTCGACGAGCGTGTGGAGAAGCTCATCGCCGGAATCTGACCCCGGGCCCTTTGGGCGGTGCCGCTTCTTACCCGGTTCCCACCCGGACACGGCAGTATCGCCGCTTCGATAGTGTGTCGAGGACCCGAGCCGGATTATTGAGGTAGAAACCATGCGACGACGTGCCGCCGCCCTAGCGGCGCCGTTCTCTGCCGTGCTGTTGGCGCTGACCAGTTGCGGCACGATTCCCGAGGACTGGAAGACACCCGCATTCCTCCGCTCTGACGAGGAGGACCTCGATGAGCGGCTGCCCGCCGTCTCCGGAGAGGTGGGCGAGGAGCCGAAGGTCGAGTTCCCCGACATCGCGCCTCCCGGCGAGCAGATCTCCGGCGTCGTGGAGAAGGGGGAGGGCGAGAACGCCCTCGTCCGGGCCGAGGACATGATCCTGGCCGACATCGTCGACTACCAGTGGACGGCCAAGGGCGAGGTGGAGAAGACCCAGTCCACCTACGAGACCGGAGCCCCGGTCCTGCTGGAACTCGCGCAGATGAACGAGGAGCTGACCGCCGACCTGGTGAACCAGCCGGTCGGCAGCCGCGTGGTCTACGTGTTCCCCGGCCAGGATCCCGAGGAGGCCGCGGCGATGGGCCAGCCCTCGCCGGAACCCGGCGACTCGGTGTCCATCGTCGACATCAAGGAACGCTACGGCAGGGGCGACACCGTCGAAGGCGAGCAGGTCACCGACGGCGGCGACGACCTGCCGACCGCCCCCGACCCCGGCCACTCCGCACCCGAGATCACGATCCCCGAGGACACCGACCCGCCGAAGGACCTCGAAACGGTCCGGCTTATCGAGGGCGACGGTCCAGAGGTCGAGAAGGAGCAGCAGATCGTCGTCCAGTACACCGGTGTGACCTGGGACGACGGAAAGGTCTTCGACTCCACGTGGGATCGGGGCGGAGCGCCGGCGACCTTCGGGATCGGTGCCGGGCAGGTGATCAAGGGCTGGGACGAGGGCCTGGTCGGGCAGCAGGTCGGCAGCCGCGTGATGCTGGTGGTCCCCGAGGACATGGCCTACGGCGAGGCCGCGGCCGAATCCGGGCAGCCGGCGGGCACGCTGGTCTTCGTCGTGGACATCCTGGGCGCCGTTGACACCCAGCCCCCACCGGAGGCGGAATCCGGCGAGGACGGCGCTGAGGAGACCGCCGAGGAGAGTGAGGACGCCGAGAGCAAGGAGTGACGTCCTTTACCGCCTACTTCGCCGCCTGAACCAGGGCCGCCGCGTGTCGTCCCGCGGCGGCCGCGGTGAGGAAGTAGGCACGGTCCTCCTCCAGTGAGCGGCCCATCGTGGACGGCCGTACGGGGAGTGCGCGCAGTGCGGCATCGAGCCCGTCCACGCCGATCTCCACCAGCCGGTGGCGCTCGCCCAGGGCGGCCGCCGCGGAACGGACGCGGGCGCCGAACGCTCCGGGCAGCAGCGGGACGGCCACGTCGGCCGGGGCCAGGGCCACGCGTCCGTAGGCGGTGATGTTGTGGTGGGAGACGCCGCGGTGGCGTTTTCGGGTGTCGGCTTCGCTCACCCGCAGCGAGGCGACCGGGCGTCCGCGCAGAACGGCGGCGGCGTTGACGGCCTCCCCGGTGGCCACCCCGGAGAACCCCCACAGGGTCCCGGTGCCGAGGTTGCCCGGCCCCTGCGCGACGACGGCGATGTCGGCACCGGTGATGTGGCGCGCCGCCAACAGCCCGGTGTGAACCGTGGCGGTCTCCAGGTCACCGCCGAAGGACTGCCCGGCGGTGATGGCCGCGGCGAGCAGCCCGGCCGCGCGCAACGCGGGCACCGAGCGCGAGAACGCGGCGGGCAGCGCACCTCCGTCGAGCATCACGTAGGCCACCCGGGCCCCGGGGCGGGCCTCGTGGATGCCGGCGAGGACCGCGGGAAGCGCCGAGTGCAGGTCGGCGGTGACGACGGGCATACCGCCGATGTCGTCGGCGTCGCGCAATGCCGCGTGGTGCGGCGAATCCTGCTCGTCGGCGCCGAGAACGGTGGTCTGCAGCGGTGTGTAGCGTGCCTTGACCAGGTGGCCGGGGCCGGGCGGCGGGTCCGGCGGCGGCCGGTCGGGCAAGGCGACGACCATGGCGTATCCGCCGGTTCCCAGGCCCAGGTCCAGCGCCGTCGTGTTGATCAGCACCCGGTCGCCCGGCCGCGGGTCGCCGACCAGATCGGTGTAGGCCAGAGCGCGGCAGGCGTGCTCCCGTTGCCCGTCGGCGACGGAGACATCCAGCTCGGCCGCTCCCGGCCAGGTGCGGTGTACTTTGCGGACTTCTGCTGAGCGCCACCTGATCACTTATGGCACGGTACCGTCATGGCCGGAGCCGGCGTAGGGACGGCGCGCAGCTGAGGGAAGGAAGCGGCGATGTCGCGGAGGAAGACCGAACGGCAGCTCAACCTGGTCATCTGCCTTTTGGCGACGCGGCGCTTCCTTACCGCGCGCGAGATCCGCTCGACCGTCGCCGGGTATGACGAAGCCGAGAGCGACGCGGCGTTCAAGCGCATGTTCGAGCGGGACAAGCGGGAACTGCGCGACAGCGGGATTCCGATCGAGACCGGCGGCGGCGACATCTGGAGCGACGAGGAGGGGTACCGGATCTCCCGTGCCGATTATGAGCTGCCCGAGATCGAGCTGAAGGCCGACGAGGCAGCGGTGCTGGGGCTGGCGGCGCGGGCGTGGCGGAACGCGGCGCTGGGGGAGGCCGCGGCCAACGCGGTGCTGAAGCTGCGCGCGGCCGGGGTGCCGGTGGACGCTGATGCCGCGCCGGGGATCACACCTGTGCTGAGCACCGACGAGCCGGCGTTCCTGCCGATGTGGCAGGCGGTTCGGGACCGGCGCCCGGTGGAATTCGACTACCGCAAACCGGGGGAGGGCGAGGAGGCCGCCCGCCGAAGGCTGGAGCCGTGGGGCGTGGTCAACGTCAGGGGCCACTGGTACGTCGCCGGCTATGACCGCGACCGTGGTGCGCGCCGGGTCTTCCGGCTGGGGCGGATCGTCGGCGCGGTCAAAGTGATGGCCTCGGGGCCGGATGTGGAGGTGCCCGAGGGCGCCGACGTGCGTTCGATGGTGCGGGCCCACCGCGCCGATCCCGAACGGACGGCGCGGTTGCGGGTGCGCGCCGATTCCGGCCATGAACTGCGGCGCGGTGCGCTGCGGATCGTGCCCGGGGCCCACAGGCCGGACCGGCCCCGCTGGGACCGGGTGGACTTCCCCTACACCGATGTGGCCCAACTGGTCGGCGCTGTGGCGCGGTTCGGGGACCGCGCGGTCATCGAAGCGCCGGAGGAGGCGCGCGAAGCCATGGTGGCGCACCTGTCGGCGGTGGCCGACCGGGTGCCCGAGCCGGAGGAGGCGGCCGAGCCGGGGGACGGCGACGGGCCGGCGCCCGAAGGGCGGCGCGGTGCGGCCTCAGCGGAGCAGCTGCGCCGGCTGCTGATGCTGGTGCCCTACGCGCTCAGCCACGATGTGCGTGTTCCCGATGTGGCGGCGCACTTCGGCCTGTCGGAACGGCAGGTGCTCAAGGATCTGAGCCTGCTGTGGATGTGCGGGCTGCCCGGCTACACCCCGGGCGACCTGATCGAGGTGGACCTGGAGGCGGCCGAGGCCACCGGTGAGATCATCATCGGCAACGCCGACACTCTCGCCCAGCCGCTGCGGTTGACAGCGGACGAGGCGGCGACCCTGATCGTCGGTGTCGACCTGCTGGGCGAACTCCCGGGGGTCGCCGACAGCGACGCTTTGAAACGGGTGGGAGAGAAGCTGCGTGCGGCGGCCGGCCCGCCCGTCGCGGGGGGCGGGGCACGGGCGGCGGGCGCGGATTCCGCGGGTTTTGAAGCCTCCCCGAAGGCGCAGGCGGCAGAGGCGGGTGCACAGCGCCATGCGGTGGACCGGCTCGCCGACTCGGTGGGGATCCGCATCGAGCTGAGCGACGAGGTCCGCGAGATGCAGCGCCGGTGCGATGCGGCGCTGCGTGCCGGACAACTGGTGCACCTGCGCTACCTGTCCGGGTATGTCGACGAGGTGACCGAGCGCGACGTCGATCCCATGCGCCTGGTCGTCGATGAGGGCCACACGTTCCTGGAGGGGTGGTGCCGGCTGCGGGAGGACGTCAGGCTGTTCCGGCTGGACCGGGTGCTGGATCTGACGGTACTGCCGGTGGCGGCTCGGATCCCTCCCCAGGCGCGCCGCCGCGACCTGCGGAGCGGGGTGCTGCAGTTGTCCGCGGACGACGCGCGGGTGACCCTGGAGCTTGAGGCGTCGGAGCGCTGGGTGACCGAGGAGTACGTCTGCTCGTCGGTGCGTGAGCTGGCCGACGGGCGGCTGCGGGTGACACTGCGCACGCCCGCTCCGGCATGGGCGTGCCGGCTGGCGCTGCGCCTGGGGCCTCGGGCGCGGGTGGTGGCCCCCGTGGAGCTGGCCGGACGGGTACGGGATGACGCTCGGCGGGCATTGGCGGCCTATCTGGCCGACGAATAGGATGAGAAGGCGCAATCCAGCAGATCAGAGCCGGGTTTCGGCCCGGTCCTCTCCGCGTATCGGTGCCGTGTTCGCTCCGGTCGCGACACAGTAAGGTGAAGTGGTGTTCGCGTTTGTCGCTCTCGGTACGGCCACCCTGGTCGGTTTGGCCGCGGTGGGCTTTTTCGCCCTGCGGATGCTGGCCGAGCTGAGGCGCCTGCGGGAACAGCTCGCCCGTACCCGGCGGGATGTGGAACCGGGGTATGAGAGATTGCGTTCGCTGAGCGAACGTAGTCGGGTGGGCGCCCGATGAGCTGGTCTTGGACGGGGCGTACCATCGATGGCGCAGAAGGCGCCGGGAAAAGAGGTTGAGACATGGGTCTGGATTTCCGCACGTTGCTCATCCTGCTGCTGATCGCACTGGTGCTGTTCGGTGCGAAGAAGCTGCCGGACCTCGCCCGGTCGATCGGCCGTAGCGCCCGGATCCTCAAGGCCGAGACCAAGGGGCTGGCAGATGAGGACGTCGACGATTCGGCGGCCCGGCAGGCGCCTGCCCAGCCGCAGGGCCCCCAGGCGGCCGCCCAGCAGCCCTATGAGGCTCAGCAGCCCCAGCAGAACGGGTACCGGGAGCTTCCCCCGGGTCAGCAGATCGTGAACGAGAACGGCGAGCCGGTTCGGCGTACGTCCGACAACTGAGAGATCCGGGCGGTCAACCACCGAAGCGGCGCCGAACGTGACGGTGCGTGTCAGGGTTCGAGGAGCGTAAGCGGGCAATGCAGCGGCGACAGCGGCGAGTGAAGGACCCGGAAGGTCGCATGCCGCTGATGGAACACTTGCGCGAACTGCGCAATCGGCTGGTCAAGTCGATGATCTTCATCGCCTTGGGCGCCGTGGTCGGCTACTTCGTCTACGAGCCCGTATGGGAGCTGCTGAAAGCTCCCTATTGCGCGCTCCCAGAAGCCCGGGAGATCGACGGCGAAACCTGCAACCTCATCTTCACCGGCGTCTTCGACTCCTTCGTCCTGGCCTTCAAGATCTGGGTCATCATCGGGGTGCTGGTCTCCAGTCCGTTCTGGCTCTACCAGGTCTGGGCCTTTGTCGCGCCCGCCCTGCACGGCAAGGAGAAGCGCTACACCTACTACTTCCTGCCCACCGCGGTCGTGCTCTTCACGCTGGGGGCGGGACTCGCCTACTACATCACCGGGCTCGCGATGGAGGTGCTGTTCGGGTTCGCGCCCGAGGGCACGTTGGCGATGATCACCATCACCAGCTACCTGGACTACATGATCCTGATGATGCTGGTCTTCGGCATCGGATTCGTGACCCCGCTGATCGTGGTGCTGCTGAACCTGATGGGCGTCGTGTCGCACGCGGCCCTCGCCAAGTCCCGTCGGGTCATCCTCTTCGGCATCTGCGTGCTGGCCGCCGTCGTCACCCCGGCCGAGCCACTGTCCATGCTGGCCCTGGCCATCCCGCTCATCCTGCTCTTCGAGCTCGCCGAACTGTTCTGCTTCATCAACGACCGGATCAGGCGGAGGAACGACCCCCTGGCCGAACTCGGCGACGACGAGATCTCGCCGCTGGAGGAGGAGCCCGAAGACGGGAATGACGCCTCCCGCGTCCCGCCGAAGCATTAAGGTCGTGTGCGGACGGGGTGGGCGCAGCCACCCGGCCAGCGCTGAACAGACCACCGCAGGCAAGGAGCACCATGGACGACAAGCGCCCTGAAGAGATCCGGCGCGAACTGCCGCCCGAGGCACAAGGCAACGAGAAGTGGCGCGACACCACCGACGCCGTGTGGAAGCGCTCCTCTCTGTCGCGCGAGGACTCCGACGCCATCGTCGAGGTCGCCAAGTTCGACGACGGATTCCGTGCGGTACGCGACGGCAAGAATCCGGACAAGGGCATCCTCTTCTTCACCCCCGCCGAGTGGGAGGCGTTCGTCCTGGGCGCCAAGGACGGCGAATTCGACATCCCGGAGGAGTACCTCACCCCCGAGGAAGCGGCCATGCAGCGCGGTGAGATCCCCGTCACGGCGGTTCCCTCACCCAACAACAAGCGCGGCGACACCGGTGGCGAGGACGACTCCGGCCGATAGCACGGCGCACGTTCCCCCTTTTTCGCGTCGACGGTGAGCGGATCGCAGAAGTCCCCGCCGTCTGCGAGGCACTGCCGGGCCCGCTGGGAGGCCCGGCACCCTCCGGGCGTTGGGACGCAGCCGCCCCGATCGCGGCGCGCAGACACCGACACGGAGACGGACATGCTGCGCGGCGTCTGCGCCACTGGCCGTGACGCCATAGGCTTGATCAATATGAGTACGCACGCCGCCCGGTACGCCGAGTTCCGTCGGCGCCAGGCCGAATCCAGCGCGACGATCGAAGAGTTCCAGGGGCTCTACGGTTTCGATTTCGACCGGTTCCAGGTCCGGGCCTGCAAAGCGCTGGAGTCCGGCCACGGGGTCCTGGTGGCCGCGCCCACGGGGTCGGGCAAGACCGTCGTAGGGGAGTTCGCGGTGCACCTCGCGCTGAGCGAGGGCACCAAATGCTTCTACACCACCCCCATCAAGGCGCTGTCCAACCAGAAGTACACCGACCTGGTGCGCCGCTACGGCGCCGACCAGGTCGGCCTGCTCACCGGCGACAACAGCGTCAACGGCGAGGCGCCGATCGTGGTCATGACCACCGAGGTGCTGCGCAACATGCTGTATGCCGGGTCCTACACCCTGGGCGGGCTGGCCTATGTGGTCATGGACGAGGTGCACTATCTCGCCGACCGGTTCCGCGGCGCCGTCTGGGAGGAGGTCATCATCCACCTGCCGGAGTCGGTGCGGATGGTGGCGCTGTCGGCCACGGTGAGCAACGCCGAGGAGTTCGGCGAGTGGCTGCAGCAGGTGCGCGGCGACACCACGGTGATCGTCGACGAGAAGCGCCCGGTCCCGCTCTGGCAGCACATGATGGTCGGAAGGCGGATGCACGACCTGTTCGTGTCCGTCGGGGAGACCGATGATGAGGACACCGGCGGAGAGCCGGGGCGCAAGCGCACCCGCAAGCGCGACCGCCGGGCAAGCAGCGGAACGGCCGTCGAGGTCCTCGTCAACGGTGAGAAGATGCGGGTCAATCCGCGGCTGATCCGGCTGGCGCAGGAAGATGACCGGCTGACCCAACTGGAACACCGTCGGCGGCACCCCCAGGCTCGGGCGCGCGGTCTGCCCCGGCCGCGTTCCAAGTACGCACCGCCCAGCCGTGTGCAGATCATCGACGAACTGGACCGGGAAGGCCTGCTTCCCGCGATCACCTTCATCTTCAGCCGGGCGGGTTGCGACGACGCGGTGGCCCAGTGCATGGCCGCCGGCCTTGCCCTGACCACTGAGGAGGAGGCCGCCGAGATCCGGGAGTACGCCGAGCAGCGGTGCGCCGACATCCCTCCGGCCGACCTCGCGGTGCTCGGTTACCACGAATGGCTGCGTGCGCTGGAGCTCGGCGTCTCCGCCCACCACGCGGGCATGCTGCCGACCTTCAAGGAGATCGTGGAGGCGCTGTTCGCCCGCGGCCTGATCCGCGCCGTGTTCGCCACCGAAACACTGGCGCTGGGCATCAACATGCCCGCGCGCAGCGTGGTCATCGAGAAGCTCGACAAGTGGAACGGCGAGACGCACGCCGCTCTCACCCCGGGTGAGTACACGCAGTTGACCGGTCGGGCGGGGCGGCGCGGCATCGATGTCGAGGGCCACGCGGTAGTGGTCTGGCAGCCGGGGACCGACCCCCAGGCGGTCGCCGGCCTGGCGAGCACCCGTACCTATCCGCTGAACTCCAGCTTCCAGCCGTCCTACAACATGGCTGTCAACCTGGTCGCCCAAGTCGGGCGGGAACGCAGCCGCAGCATGCTGGAGGCGTCCTTTGCCCAGTTCCAGGCCGACCGCGCCGTGGTCGGCCTGACCCGCGAGCTCCGCAAGCACGAGGAGGCGCTGGAGGGCTACCGGCAGGCGGCTGAGTGCCACCTCGGTGATTTCATGGAGTATGCGGGGCTGCGGCGCGAACTCAGCGACCGCGAGTCCCAGGCGTCCAAGGGGCGCAGCGCCCGGCGCCGCGATGAGGCCGTGCGCAGCCTGGAGCGGCTGCGCCCCGGCGACATCATCCGCGTGCCGGCGGGGCGGCACTCCGGGTTCGCCGTGATACTGGATCCGGGCAGCCGCAACGACATCCCGGCGCCGTTGGTGCTCACCTACAACCGCCAGGTGAAACGGGTGAACGCGGCCGACTTTCCCGTCCCGGTGGAGCCGGTGGGACGGCTGCGCATCCCCAAGAACTTCTCCGCGCGCTCCGCCCAGGCCCGTCGCGATCTCGCCTCGTCGCTGCGCAACAAGCTGCGCGAGACCGGAGGCGAGGAAGGTCCGCCGCCGCGGCGCGCCCGCGACGCCGGAGGAGACGACGCCGAGATCGCCCGGATCCGCCGGGAACTGCGGCAGCATCCCTGCCATGCCTGCCCCGAACGCGAGGACCACGCGCGCTGGGCGGAGCGCTACTTCCGGTTGACCAAGGAGACCGAGTCGCTGCGCCGCCGGGTCGAGGGGCGCTCCCACGTCATCGCCCGCACCTTCGACCGGGTCTGCGGGGTACTGCAGGACCTGGACTATATCGACGGCGACACCATCACCGACGAGGGGCGCCGGCTCGCCAAGGTCCACTCCGAACTGGATCTGCTCGTCGCCGAGTGCCTGCGCCGGGGCATGTGGGAGGAGCTGGGGCCGGTCGACCTGGCGGCCTGCGTGTCATCGCTGGTGTACGAATCGCGCCGATCCGACGACCCGTTCCCGCGCATTCCCGACGGTGCTCCGGCCATCACCCTGGTGGAGATGGAGCGCCTGTGGGGTGATCTCCAGGAGGTGGAACGCGACCACCGCGTCTCCTTCCTGCGCCGTCCCGACCTGGGGTTCGTCTGGATCACCTACCGCTGGGCCCGCGGTGACCGGCTCGACCGCATCCTCATGGAAGCCGACATGCCCGCCGGTGACTTCGTGCGCGCCACCAAGCAACTGATCGACATGCTCGGCCAGATCGCTGACGCCGCGGCAGAGGACAGCGCCGTCCGCAAAACCGCCCGAAAAGCAATGGATTTCGTGAAACGGGGCGTTGTGGCGTACTCGTCGGTTGGTTAGGAAGGATGGCGGCTGATCCGGCGGATACTCCAGGGTCGGTCCGGTTTCGCTTTCGTCCTAAGAGGTGCGGGTGCTGTGCCATGGTGACGCGTACTCTGCTGGTGGCCGACGGATTCCCGCCCCGACGGAGCGGGGCGGGAGAACTCATGGCCGGTCTCGCCACGCGGATGTCCGGGCCCGACGGTGGCGGGGCGGTCGTCCTTACATCGTGTTTACCGCACGGTGGTGAAGCGCGCTCGCAGCACGGTGGTGACGAGCGGTGGCCCTTCACCGTTGTCCGCGACCGGGCGCCGGTGCTGCTGCCGACCCGGCGTGTCGCGCGGCGGGCGACCGGGCTGCTGCGCGACCACGGCTGCGATCGGGTGGTGCTGTCGATGCCCTTGGGGCCGCTGGCGCGCGGGCTGCGCGCCGCCGGGGCCCGCGAGGTCATCATCGTCACGGGCGGCCGTGAGCCGCGGTGGGCGCGGCCCCCGGGCCTACGTGTGCTGCTGCGCCGCGCCGTTGCCGGCGCCGACGTAGTGACCTGTCCCTCGGTATCCGCCCGAGTGTGGTGGGAGCGGGTGCTGGCGGCCGATCCGCGGGTGCGGCCGGCGCGACTAGCACCGGGGGTCGACACCGACGCGTTCCGTCCGGGGCGCGACGGCGCAGAAGTGCGGGAGCACTACCGGCTGGGAGAGGGGCCGGTGGTCCTGACCGCCTGCCGTCTGGTGCGGCGCGCCGGCGTCGACGCGCTGATCCGGGCCGTGACATGGCTGCGGATTCGCCACCCCGGGGTGCGCCTCGTGGTAGCGGGGGAGGGGCCGGACGAAAAGCGGCTGCGGGCGCTGGCCGCGTGGGCGGGGGTCGCCGATGAGGTCGTCTTCGCGGGCGGGCGGCCGCATGGCGGACTGCCGTCGTTGTGCGCCGCGGCCGATGTCTTCGCGCTGCCGTCCCGGTCGCCGAGCGGCTCGGGAGGGCCCGATACCGCCTGCCTGGAGGCTGCGGCCAGCGGATTGCCGGTGGTGGTCGGGTCCTTTGGTCCGGCGCCGGAGGCAGTGCGGCACGGCGAGACCGGCTTCGCCGTCGACGGGCGCGACCCGCGCGAGGTGGCCGACCGGATCGGCCTGCTTCTGGCGCACCCCAAGATCGCGCGCGCGATGGGTGAGCTCGGCCGGGAGCGAGTGCTGCGGGAGTGGACGTGGGAGCACATGCTGAGCGCTGTGACGCGGTCGCCCTGAATCCGGGCGCCCTTGAGCGGTTCGGAGCGGGGGCGTGCGCGGTGAGCGCGTGGCCGGGGTTTTCGGTGCGCGCGCCGGCCCTGCCCGCTGTGCTCGCCGGCCCCAGCGCCGCAGCCTGTAGGGAGAGCGCCCGGAACCCGAGCGGACATGGCGGCCGGGCCCGAGGCGAGGACTGGTCTGGTGTCCACACGGTGGGATAAGGTTTCGAGAAAATTACTTGGACGACCTACTAAATGGGTCGATCGTCGGCGGCGTGAGGGGGCGGCATGCTGGTGGAACGGAGTCTTCCCACTCCAGAGGCCAACGACCTGCTGGATATGGTTCGCGAGTTCGTGGGCAAAGAGCTGGCCCCGCGCGTCGCGGCCGATGAGGAGAACGATGCCTTTCCGCGCGACGTCTTCACCCTGCTCGGCCGGTCCGGGCTGCTCGGACTGCCCTATCCGGGTGAGTACGGCGGCGGTGGCCAGCCCTACGAGGTCTACCTCCAGGTCGTGGAGGAACTGGCGGGCGGATGGCTGGCCGTAGGGCTGGGGCTCAGCGTGCACACGCTCTCCTGCTTTCCGGTGGCCGAGTTCGGCAGCGACGCCCAGCGGGCCGCGCTGCTGCCGGACATGCTCGGCGGAGAGAGGCTGGGCGCCTACTGCCTGTCCGAGGCGCACTCCGGCTCCGACGCCGCGGCCATGTCCACCCGTGCCGAAGCGGACGGCGCCGGCGGCTATCTGCTGAACGGTGCCAAGTCATGGATCACGCACGGCGGTGTCGCCGACTTCTACACCCTCTTCGCCCGAACCGGTGCAGCCGACGCCAAGGGCAAAGACATCACCTGTTTCCATATCCCGGCCGATACGGCCGGGGTCGCGGCGGATCCGCCCGAGCGCAAGATGGGCATGTGCTCCTCCCCCACGGCCGCGGTGCGCTTCGACGCGGCGCGTGTGGACGGTGCGGCGCGTATCGGCGCAGCAGGCCAGGGGTTTCCGATCGCGCTGGCCGCGCTCGACTCCGGCCGGCTCGGCATCGCCGCCTGCGCGGTCGGCGTCGCGCAGGCGGCACTGGACACCGCCGTCGGATACGCGCGCGAGCGCCGCCAGTTCGATCGGCCGATCGCCGAATTCCAGGGGGTGGGCTTCATGCTCGCCGACATGGCCACCCACATCGAGGCGGCGCGAGAGCTGTACCTCGCGGCGGCGCGGCGCCGGGACGCGGGGCATCCGTTCGGCACCCAGGCCGCCATGGCCAAGCTGTTCGCCACCGATACCGCCATGCGGGTCACCACCGATGCCGTCCAGGTGCTCGGCGGATACGGCTATACCCGTGATTTCCCGGTGGAGCGGCTGATGCGTGAGGCGAAGGTATTGCAGATCGTCGAGGGCACCAACCAGATCCAGCGGCTGGTGATCGGGCGCAGCCTGACCAGGGCGGTCTGAAGCCGGCGAGCGTCCGTGCAAGAGATCCGCCGCGTCGGCGAGCCGCCGGATCCCGGCCGCCCCGGAGGCCAATAGGTAACGGTCCGGTAAATAAACCTCCTGCGTTTCCGGTGCCGTCCGTAGTGGCGCAAGCGCACGGAAACGAGTTCATAACACCGGTGCAGCCGTCCCTGTCGTGTTGGCACATTCGCTGATACGACAGATTTATAACGATGCTGTGGCATACGGCACACGCCGTGTGGCAGCGCACAACGGCGACGCGGCCGTCCGCGATCCGGACGGCGGGCGAACGGGAGGCGGGTTGTGGCGAGAGTCCGGTTGGCGGGAGTCGGCAAGACCTACCCCGACGGCACGAGTGCGGTGACCGACCTGGATCTCGACATAGCGGACGGGGAGTTCCTCGTCCTGGTCGGCCCTTCCGGATGCGGCAAGACCACGGCACTGCGCATGGTCGCCGGCCTGGAGGAGATCAGCTCGGGAACCCTGACGATCGGCGACCGGGTCGTCAACCGCACTCCGGCGCGCGACCGCGACGTCGCCATGGTCTTCCAGAGCTACGCGCTCTACCCCCACCTGTCGGTGCGCGACAACATCGGTTTCGGCCTGCAGCTGCGCAAGGTCGCCAAGAGCGAGATCAAAAAGCGCGTCGAAGCGGCCGCCGAGACCCTGGGGTTGAGCGAGCACCTGGACCGCAAACCGCGCAACCTCTCCGGAGGCCAGCGCCAGCGGGTCGCCATGGGGCGGGCCATCGTCCGCGATCCGCAGGCGTTCCTCATGGACGAGCCGCTGTCCAACCTCGATGCCAAACTGCGTGTGCAGATGCGCGCGGAGATCTCGCGCATCCAACGGGACCTGGGTGTCACAACGATCTATGTCACCCACGACCAGGTCGAGGCGATGACGCTGGGCGACCGCGTCGCCGTCATGAAAAAGGGCGTACTGCAGCAGGTCGCCTCGCCCCAAGAGCTCTACGACCGCCCGACCAACATCTTCGTCGCCGGATTCATCGGGTCGCCCGCCATGAACCTGCTGCAGGGGAGCCTGGAGGCCGACGGCGACGGCGACGGCGCCCGGCTGGCGCTCGGCGACCAGACGCTCGCGGTCCCCGGACCACTGCTGGCCGAGCGGCCGGCGCTGCGCGGCTACATCGGCCGCGGCGTCGCTGTCGGCATCCGCCCCGAGGACATGGAGGACGCCGAGCTGGACGGCGCCCGCGACGGCGCGGTGCTGGACTCGACCACTGAGCTCGTCGAGGCGCTCGGCTCCGAGCTGCTCGTCCATTTCCGGATCACCGCCGCTCCCGTGGTCACCGAGGACACCAAAGAGCTGGCGCGCGACGCGGGCGCGGACGGGCTTCCGGCGGAAGCCGCGTCCAGCGGCCTGATCGCGCGCTTCAGCCCGCGCTCGCGCACCGCGATCGGGCATCCGGTCCGCGTGCGTGTGGACACCGGGCGACTCTACTTCTTCGATCCCGTCACCGGTGCGGGGATCTGGGGGGACCCTGCTCCCGCGCAACAGCAGAAAGAGGGAACGCATGCCTGAGCACACGTGGAGAGCGCGCGGTACGGTCGCGGTCGCCGCGGTGGGCGCGCTGCTCGCCGCCACCGCTTGCAGTCCCGGGTCCGGACCGGGCGGGGGCGGCGGAGACGGCGACCTCAGCGGAGTCGAACTCAAGGTCGCCGCCAAGTGGACCGGGGTCGAACAGGAGAACTTCGAGGAGGTGCTCGCGGCCTTCGAACAGGAGACCGGAGCCAGCGTGGCCTACGAGTCCACGGGCGAGGACACCGGTGCCTACTTGGGGCCCAAGCTGGAAGCGAACGAGCCCCCGGACGTGGCGATCCTCCCGCAGCCCGGCCTGGTGCAGGAATACGCCGACCAGGACGCGCTCGTCCCGCTGGAAGGGGACGCGGCCGCGGCACTGGAGGAGAACTACACCGACTACTGGAAGGAACTCGGCTCCGTCGACGGCGAGGCCTACGGCATCCTGCTCAAGGCCGCGCACAAGTCGATCATCTGGTACCGGCCGGACGCCTTTGACGAGGCCGGAGTGGAGGAGCCCGAGACCTGGGACGACCTCACCGGGGAAACGGCGGCCACCCTCTCCGACGCCGGCATCACCCCGTTCTCGATGTGCGGCGCCTCCGGGTGGACCCTCACGGACTGGTTCGAGAACGTCTACCTCTCCGAGGCGGGCCCGGAGAAGTACGACCAGCTCGTCGCGCACGAGATCCCCTGGACCGACGACAGCGTGGTGCAGTCGCTGGAGGTGCTCGCCGAGGTCTGGGGCGAGGAGGACCTCATGGCCGGTGGTAACGACGGCGCCGTCCAGACCGACTTCCCGACCTGCGTCACCGACGTCTACGGCCAGGATGACGCCGCCATGGTCTTCGAGGCGGACTTCGTCGCGGCCAGCGCCGAAGAGGCCGGGGCCACCGTGGGCGAGGACGCCCTGGCGTTCCCGTTCCCGGCGGTCGGCGAGGCGCAGCCGGTCGTCGTCGGCGGCGACATCGCCGTGGGCATGACCGAGAACGAGGGGGTCCAGGAACTGCTCGCCTTCCTCGCCTCGCCGGAGGCCCAGACGACCTGGGCCGGGCTCGGCGGCTACCTGTCGGCGAACTCCGGCGTCTCGGCCGACGCCTATGCGGACGAGTTCACCCAGCAGCTCGCCCAGACCATCCTCGACGCCGGGGACGACGTCCGCTACGACCTCTCCGACCAGGTGCCCAGCCAGTTCGGGGCCACTGAGGGCAAGGGCATGTGGTCGATCCTGCAGGACTTCCTGCGCGACCCCGCCGACCCCGAGGCCACGGCAGAGGACCTGGAAGCGGCCGCGTCGGAATCCTAGCGGGCCAGAGCCCTGGGGACCGGGCCCCCGAGCGCCCGGTCCCCAGACGATCGGACTTCTCGACGAACTTCCCGACGAAACGAAGAGTGGGTTGCGATGGCGATCACTGGGGGGCCGGAGGGCGTGTCCGGCAGTGGTGGCGCGCCCCCGGACACCGGCACGGGCGAGGCCACCGCCGCCGCGAAGTCGGGCCGCCTCGGTCCGCCCTCGTGGCTGGCACTGGTGTTCCTGCTGCCCGCGCTGCTGTTCCTCGGCGCGTACATGCTGTACCCGATCCTGTTCTCCATCTACCGGAGCCTGTGGGACGCCGCGGGCACGCAGTTCATCGGGTTCTCCAACTACACCGAGATGTTCACCAACGCGTCGACGTTCGTGGCGCTGCGCAACAATGTCATCTGGGTCGTCGTCGCACCCATCGTGGTGACCATCGCCGGACTGATCTTCGCGGTGCTGACCGAACGCGTCCGCTGGTCCACCGCGTTCAAGATCATCGTGTTCATGCCGATGGCGATCTCCTTTCTCGCCTCCGGCGTGATCTTCCGGCTCGTCTACGAGCAGGACCCCGAAAGCGGCCTGGCCAACGCGGTGATCACCACGGTCCAGGACACGGTCTCCCCATCAGCGGCCTTCCCCGATGCGCGTCCGCGGCCGGAGGCGCCGCTGGCCGAGGCCGGCGGCGGCTACGAACTCGCCGATGAAGCGGCAACGGACGAGGCGGTCCTGGTTCCGCTGGTGGGTGTGCAATCCGATGAGCTGCCCGAGGAGGCCGAGCCGGCCGCCGCGGCCGAGCCCGGGGGCGGCGACACCCTCACCGGAACGGTCTGGGTGGACTTCACCCGGGGCGGCGGAGGCGAGGAAGGCGCCATCGACGCCTCGGAGTCGGGGCTGCCGGGCATGGAGGTGCAGGCGGTCAGCGGCGGCCAGGTCGTCGGCACCGCCCTCACCGGCCCCGACGGCACCTTCGAGCTCACCGGCCTGGAGGAGGGCACCTACACCGTCCGGTTGGCCGCCGACAACTTCACCGAGCCCTACAACGGCCTCACGTGGCTGGGGCCGACCCTCATCACCCCCTCCATCATCGGCGCCTACCTGTGGGTGTGGGCCGGGTTCGCGATGGTGCTCATCGCCGCGGGCCTGGCCGCGATCCCGCGTGAGGCGCTGGAGGCGGCCCGTGTCGACGGGGCCACCGAATGGCAGGTGTTCCGGAGGGTGACGGTTCCGCTGCTGTCGCCGGTGCTGATGGTGGTTTTCGTAACCCTGATGATCTACGTGCTGAAGATCTTCGACCTGGTGTTCATCATCGCGCCGGGATCGGTCCAGCGGGACGCCAACGTACTCGCCCTGGAGATGTGGCGGGTGTCGTTCGGCGGCGGGAACGACCAGGGGCTGGGCAGCGCGCTCGCGGTGTTCCTGCTCGCGCTCGTCGTGCCCGCGATGGTCTTCCAGATCCGACGGTTCCGCCGGGAGAACGCATGAGCACACGTGAAGATACGGCGGCGGTCGACCCCGCAGCAGCCCCCGACCCCGGGCAGGGAGCGCCGCAGAGCTCGCTGGCCTCCAGGATCGTGAGCCGCCTGGGATCCGGGCTGCTACAGGCCGTCCTCGTCCTCATCGCCGTGTTCTGGCTGATGCCCACACTCGGGCTGTTCATCTCCAGCCTGCGCTCCCCGCAGGACAACAGCGCTTCGGGGTGGTGGGCGGTGCTCACCGAACCCTCCCAACTCACCCTCGAGAACTACGCGAGCCTACTGGACAACGAGGGGTTCGTCGCGTCGTTCTTCAATACGGTTCTGATCACCGTGCCCTCCACGGTACTCATCGTGGTGATCGCGGCGCTGGCCGCCTATGCCTTCGCCTGGCTGGAATTTCCCGGCCGGGATTGGCTGTTCCTGGGCGTGGTCGGGCTGCTGGTGGTCCCGCTGCAGGTGGCGCTGGTCCCGATCGCGCAGATATACGGCGGGCTGGGCATCTACGGTTCGATCCTCGGCGTGGTGCTGTTCCACGTCGGTTACGGTCTACCGTTCGCGATCTTCCTGCTGCGCAACTTCTTCGCCGCCATCCCGCGCGACCTGCTGGAGGCGGCGCGGATGGACGGGGGCCGGGAGTTCACCATCTTCCGCCGGGTGATCCTGCCGCTGGGCGGACCCGCGATCGCTTCCCTGGCGATCTTCCAATTCCTGTGGGTGTGGAACGACCTGCTGGTGGCGCTGGTGTTCGCCGATGCCCAGAACCAGCCCATGACCAAGGCGCTGCAGTCGGAGATGCGGCAGTTCGGTGCGAACATCGACGTCATCTCCTCCGGTGCGTTCCTGTCCATGGTGGTGCCGCTCCTGGTGTTCTTCGCCTTCCAGCGGTACTTCGTCCAGGGCGTGATGGCAGGTGCGGTCAAGTAGCGCCGGCGGCGAACACCGGAAAGGTCCGGGCCGCCCGCGCGGCCCGGACCCCTCTGTGCGCGGCAGAGGCGTGCTCAGACGGTGGCGGCCGCCGGGGCGGCGACCCGGCGGCCGATGGCCAGACCGCTCTCCTTGTCAAAGTAGTGCAGCTGGGTGACATCGACGGACAGCGCGATCGTCCCGCCGGGGCGGACGCTGCTGCGCGGGTTCACCCGGGCGGTGAACAGCGACTTGTCGCCGGACAGCGGCAGGGCGGACTCGGGTGCTTCGCCGTCCCCGGAGGCGTCGGCGGCCAGGGCGGCGGCCTCCTCGTGGCGCACCGGGGGAGCGTTGACGGTGAAGATCACGTTGATCTCGGTGCCCAGCTCCTCGGTGACGTCGGCGCTGACCTCCATCGTCGCGGCGCTGTGCGAGGAGAGTGCGGCGTCCTCGAAGTCGGAGGGCCGGATACCCAGGATGATCTGCTTGCCGAGGTAATCGCGCAGGCCTGGGCGGGCGTTGAGGACGTCTGCCGAGACCGGCAGGGAGTGGCCGGCGAACACGAGCACCGCGCCCTGGCCGTCCTGCCGCAGTTCGGCGTTGACGAAGTTCATGGCGGGGGAGCCGATGAACCCGGCGACGAACAGGTTGACCGGGTTGTCGAACAGGTTCTTGGGGGTGTCGACCTGCTGCAGCCTGCCGTCGCGCAGCACCGCGACGCGGTCGCCCAGTGTCATCGCCTCGATCTGGTCGTGGGTGACGTAGACGGTGGTGACACCGAGGCGCTCGTGCAACTGGTTCAGTGAGGCGCGCATCTGCACGCGCAGCTTGGCGTCGAGGTTGGACAGCGGCTCGTCCATGAGGAAGGCCTGGGGCTCGCGGACGATGGCCCGTCCCATCGCGACGCGCTGGCGCTGACCGCCGGAGAGGGCGGCCGGCTTGCGCTTGAGGTAGGGCTCCAGGCCGAGCATGGCCGCTGCCTCGCTGACCCGCTTTTCGATCTCGGTCTTGGAGATCTTGCGCAGCTTCAGGCCGAACGCGAGGTTCTGTTCGACCGTCATGTGCGGGTAGAGAGCATAGTTCTGGAAGACCATGGCGATGTCGCGGTCCTTGGGCGGACGGTCGTTGACGACCTCATCGCCGATGCGCAGCTCGCCGCCGGTGATCTCCTCCAGTCCGGCGATCATCCGCAGCGCGGTCGACTTGCCGCATCCGGACGGTCCGACGAGCACCATGAACTCGCCGTCGTTGATTTCCAGGTTCAGGTCGTCGACGGCCTTGACCTCGCCCGAGTACACCTTGTCGACGCCGTTGAGGACGATTTTCGCCATGGGAAAGCAGCTTCCGTGTCCTGAGCCCGCTCCGGTGTGCGGAACGAGCATGCCTTATTTGATCGGTCCGTATCGAACTGATCTGTATATCGAACATCAATGATGCGATTCTGTCGAGAGATTGAGCGGTTTCGATCGTGTTTTGCTCATTATGTGAGACAGAAAGAGGGGGCGCGCTCGCGGCCGCAATGGAGGAGTGACGCGGGCTGGCATCGCGGAGAGTGGTGCGTTAGCCTGGCAGCGGTTATCCGATTCCGGCCGCTTCGCGTGCCCACTGAAGCCGATCGGGCCCGGCAGAACCGGTCCGACACGTGCTTTCGCGGGTTGCGGCACGAGGTGGGGAGTCTGGGTAATCTACTGATCAGTCCAGCGCTGGACGGACCGGTTGAGCGGTCCGGCTCTCGCCTTACCGGCCGCCGCGCCACGCACCAGGTGCGGTCGCGGGTTCGGTGCGGACCGGGTGCCGCGACCGGGCGGGGGGTTGGACCCGGAAAAGGCCCGGACATTCAGTAGACAACGGTCTCCGCGCTCGCCGCCGACGAGACGGATCCGGTCCGAAGGGTGCTTCCGGGCCTTTTCCGCGCCCCCCGACCTAGGCCATCGCGCAAAACGGGGCGCTCCCAACCACCGGCCTTTGCTGCTCCGCCCGCTGCGCCGGGCTGTCGGTACACTCGCTCAAAGCCCGCGGGAGCACGAGGGACCGCTCGCCGTCGGCCGCGCTTCGCACCGAAGCGGGAGACCCCTCCGGTGTCGGCCGGGAACGAGACCACAGCGAAAGCGAGCCTTGAGTGGTTGCGGAAGAAACCCAGCGCGAAGCGGCCTCCGCTGATCGGGGGACCGGCGGCACAGCCCGTACGGGCCGCGCCAGAACCGCGCACCGGCCGGCGGCGAACACCGCTTGGCGGGCCCTTGCCGCGGCAGGCTCCGGCCTGGCCCAGTTGCTCGCGCTTCCCCCCTACGGGCTGTGGTGGCTGGGGCCGCTGAGCGCGGCTCTGCTCGCCTACGCGGTGATGGGCACGCGCATGCGCCGCGCCGCCTGGCTCGGGCTGGTCAGCGGAGCCGCGCTGATGGTCCCGCTGCTCCAGTGGCAGGTGGTCTTCGGCACCGATGTGTGGCTGGTGATCGCCGCGGCCGAAAGCGCCTACTTCGTCCCCATGGCCATGGGGATCTCCTGTGTGACACGGCTGCGCGGATGGCCGGTGTGGACGGCCGCGCTGTGGGTACTGCAGGAAGCGGTGCGGGCGCGTTTTCCGCTCGGCGGATTCCCCTGGGGCAAACTCGCCTTCGCCCAACCCGACACCCCGTTCTCCGGCTATGCGGCGTGGGGCTCCTCCGCACTGGTCACATTCATGGTGGCGCTGTCCGGGGCGCTTCTGCTGGCGGTGGTACTGCGGCTCGTCCGGGACCGGGGCGGCGCCGTTGCGCCCACTGCCGCCGCACTGGCAGCGACCGCCGCGGTCCTCGCCGCGGGAATGGTCCTTCCCGCCATCGGCGCACCCCGCCACGACCACACCGCGACCGTCGGGCTTGTGCAGGGCAACGTCCCCGGCGCAGGGGAGATGAACATCCTCGGCGAGCGCATGCAGGTGCTCGACAACCACGTCGAAGGCGTCCACACGCTCGCCGAACAGGTCCGGTCCGGTGCAAAGGCCCGGCCGGACCTGGTGGTCCTGCCGGAGAACGCCAGCGATATCGACGCCTACACCGACGCCGAAGCCGCAGAGATGATCTCCGCGGCCGCGCGCGATATCGGGGTGCCCTTGCTGTTCGGTATCACCAAGTACAGCAAAGGCGGCGCCGAGCGGGAGATCCGCAGTGTCGTGTGGGGCCCCGAGAACGGCCCCGGCGACCACTACACCAAGCGCTACATCGTCCCCTTCGGCGAGTACATTCCCTTCAGGGATTTCTTCACCCGGTTCGTCGACCGGCTGGACCAGGTCGGCAGCGACGCCGTCCCCGGGACGCGACCGGGGGCGCTGGAGCTGGGCGACACCACCGTGGCCGCCGCCATCTGCTTCGACGTCGCCTTCGACCGGCCGGTGCGCGACTCGGTCGCGGCGGGCGGCCAGATCCTCGTGGTCCCCACGAACAACGCCAACTACAACTTCACCGGCCAGTCCGACCAGCAGCTCGCCATCACCCAACTGCGCGCCGTCGAGCACGGGAGGCCCGCGGTCATCGCCTCGACCAGCGGCGTCAGCGCCGTTGTCACCGCCGACGGCACCGTCACCTACCGTTCCCCAGAGGCCGAACCCGCGGTGCACGTGGCAGAGCTTCCCGCGATGACGGGGCTGACACCGGCCACCCGGCTGGGAGCGGCACCCGAGGCGGCGCTGGGGGCGATCGCCGCAGGTACGCTCCTGGCCGGGGCCGCCGTCGGCCGCCGTAGCCGGGCACGGCCGACCGCACAGGAAGCCCCGAGCGCGCCGGACACCGACAAGCCCTGAGGGAACGCGTGAAGGCGGGCATGAGCCGCCTTTGCGGGGGAACGTTTCCGCGCCGGGAGACGTTCTTCCATTGGGGACACTCTCCCTTTGGAGACACTGCGACGTCGAGGATGGGCCCATGCCGCTGCTGATCGTCATCGCCCTGATGGCGCTGCCCTTCTTGGAGATCTGGCTGATGATCCTGGTCGGTCAGCAGATCGGCGTCGCCTGGACCATTGCCGCGCTGTTCGCGCTGAGCGCGTCCGGCCTGCTGGTGCTGCGCGGTGCCGGAACGAAGGCCTTCCGCGACGCGGACGAGGCGATGCGCACCGGAGTCCCGCCGCAGGGCGGACTCCTGGACACGCTGATGCTGATGGTCGGCGGTATCCTGCTGCTCATTCCCGGTTTCGTCACCGCCGCGGTCGGCACCGTGCTCGCCCTGCCGTTCACCCGGCCCGCGCTGCGCTGGGTGTTCACCGCCTGGGCGGAGAGGCGCATCGCGAAGATGAGCGACACGGCCGGGGCCGATTTCGCCACGCTGGGCGGGCATGTCCGAAACCGCGGGGACAACCCCCGCGGCGGTGCCCGGGTCATCCAAGGCCGTATCGTTGAGGACGACGACCCGGGCTCGGCCGGCTGACCGACCGGCTTCGGCCGCGGCGTGTACGGCTTGACCGGACACGGTGCCCCTCTGGCTCGCCGCCGGGGTGTCCCGGGCGCGTCCGCTCCCGGTGCACGGGACAATTGGACGGTGAGCAACGAATTCCGGTGGAACTACCTCATGGACATGGACGGCGTCCTCGTGCGCGAGGAGCACCTCGTCCCGGGCGCCGACGCTTTCGTCGCCGAGCTGCGTGAAAACGGCACCAGCTTCATGGTCCTGACCAACAACTCCATCTACACTCCGCGAGACCTGCGCGCCCGCCTGCTGCGCACAGGGCTGGACATCCCCGAAGAGTCGATCTGGACCTCGGCTCTGGCCACAGCCCGGTTCCTGGAGCAGCAGCGGCCCGGCGGCTCCGCCTTCGTGGTCGGAGAGTCGGGACTGACGACCGCACTGCACAACATCGGCTACGTGCTGACCGACCGAGACCCCGACTACGTCGTCCTGGGGGAGACCCGCACCTACAGCTTCGAAGCAATCACCCGTGCCATACGGCTGGTCGAGAATGGCGCGCGCTTCATCGCCACCAACCCCGACGAGAAAGGGCCCAGCCGTGAAGGGTCACTGCCGGCCACCGGCGCGGTGGCGGCGCTGATCGAAAGGGCCACCGGGCGCGCCCCCTACTACATCGGCAAGCCCAACCCCCTGATGATGCGCTCGGCCCTGCGCGCCCTGGGCGCGCATTCGGAGAACACGATCATGATCGGGGACCGGATGGACACCGATGTGCGGTCAGGACTGGAAGCGGGGCTGCAGACGGTCCTCGTGCTCTCGGGGATCTCCGCCCGCGACACCGCCGACCTCTTCCCCTACCGGCCGACCCGCGTGCTGGGGTCGGTGGCCGACCTTGTGGGAAGCACCGCGAACCCGTTCGAGGGCATGCAGGCGGACCTGCTCTGACTGCTCTGCCGCGAGGCACCGGGCTGCTGCCGTGGCGCGGGCAGGAGAAAGGGGCGGTGCCGAAGGCCGCCGCCCCTCGAACACACGCCCCGGACAGCCGGGGCGCCGGTCAGGCGCTCTGCCGCTGCTGGGCCAGCGCCTCCAGATGCTCCTGCTCCTCCCTGCGTCGCGACCGGAGCAGCTCCAGGCGCTCGGCGAGGACCTCCTCCAGATCCTCCATGCTCCGGCGCTCCAACAGCATGTCCCAGTGCGTCCGTGCGGGTTTCGCCTTCTTCTCCTGCGGTTCCTCGCCGTTGACCATGAGGGCGTTGTCGCCGCAGAAGCGGCACTCCCAGTTGGCCGGGATTTCGGCCTCGGTTGCGAAGGTGACAGAGAAGCGATGACCCCGGGGGCAGTCATAAGTGACCTCTTGGCGCGGTGCCAGGTCGGTGTTGCGGTCGTTCTCGTAGCTGGTTGCCCCGAGTCGTGTGCCGCGAAGTGCTCGCTCGGCCATCGTGTACGTGCCTCCAGGCGCTCTTGCGGTCTCCGTGGGTATAACGCGTCGGTCCGTGTCAAGATTCCCCGGACGTCGGTAATCCAACCGTGCCGGGCTGTTCGGCCACTGGTGACCGGACGCGCCGCACCCTGGTCCCGCTGGCATCATCCCGCGTCGGCGGTGGTGCGCCCGTAGCGGCGTCGCCCCAGCACAACACCTCTTTTAGGCAATCTTTGCCAGGTCTGTGCGGTGCTTGCGCAGCCGGCCCTCAGCCGAGGCGTTCCAAGACGACCACGGGGATGGACCGGTCGGTCGCTGCCTGGTAGGCGTCGTACTCCGGCCAGGCCGATGCCATGAGCGGCCACAGCCGCGTCTTCTCCGCCTCGGTGGCGGTGCGGGCGCGGGCGCTGAACCGGTCGCCCTTCACCTGGACACCGACTTCGGGAGTTGCGGAGAGGTTCTTGTACCACAGCGGATCGTCCGGGGCCCCGCCCTTGGAGGCGACGACCACGTAGTCCTTTCCGTCGCGCTGGTAGATGAGGGGCGTGCTCCGCGGCCGCCCCGACCTCCGTCCGGTGGTGGTCAGGATGAGCGTGGTGGTCCCGCGCCAGTCATGGCCCTCCTCGCCGTCGGTCGCCTGGTACCGCTCCACGTGTTCCTTGCCGTACAGCACCACGGTGTGCTCCGTTCCTTAATCCGATCGGCGTGCCTAAAGTCCCCACCGTGGTCGCGGTACCCAGCTCGGGCGCCCTGCTCACACGCGCTCGGGGACCGGATTCCCGGCCTCGCGGATCGCCCGGGGCACGTTGATGGACACCAGCACGGCGAAGCCGGCGATGAAGAAGACCACCAGCGACAGGATCGCCAGCCGGTAATCACCGTCGGTCGCGTCGAGCGCGACCCCCAGTATGAGCGACCCCAGAAACGCCGACCCCTTGTCGCTGATCTCATAGAGGCCGAAGTACTCCGCCTCCTTGCCGCGCGGAATGAAATGCGAGAACAGCGATCGGGACAGTGCCTGCGTACCGCCCAGCACGATGGCGATGAAAAACGCCAGGACGAAGAACTGCACCGCCGATCCGGCCTGCAGCAACGGGGCCACGGCCACCACGGCCGACCAGATCACCAGGCTGCCCAGAATGGTGCGCTTGGTGCCCAGCCGCCGCGCGATCGAGCCGAGGAGCAGCGCGCCGCCGAACGCCACGAACTGCACCATCAGGATCGCACCGATCTGCACCTCCTGACCGAGGTTCAGGGCCTGGTCGGCGAATGTCGCCGAGAACGCGATCACCGTCTGGACACCGTCGTTGAAGAGGATGTAGCCGACCAGGAAGAGCAGGGTCCTGGGGTAGCCGGTCAGGCTCTTCACGGTCTGCCAGAGCTGTCCGAAACTGGCCAGGACCGCTTGTGCCCCCGTGGACCGGCGCAGGCCGCCCCCCGGCGCCGCGGCCGCCGGGCCGTCCCCGTTGACCACGGTGCCGTTGCGGCGGTTGCGCAGCCGCGCCAGGGGGATCAGCGTGAACAGCGCCCACCACACACCCGCCGAGGCCATGGAGATGCGCACCGCGTGGCTCTCCTCAAGGCCGAAGCTCTCGTGGGACAGGTAGAGCACCAGGTGCAGGGTCAGCAGCAGCGCACCGCCCAGATACCCCATCGCCCAACCGCGTGAGGACACCCGGTCGCGTTCGTCAGCGGCGGCGATATCGGGCAGGAACGAGTTGTACACCACGATCGAGGCGCCGAAGGCCAGATTGGCCAGCACGAACAGCCCCGCGCCCAGCAGGTAGCCGGTGCCCTGCACGAAGTACAGGCCCATCGTGGCGAATGCGCCCAGGTAGGCCAGCGCGCCCATCAGTTCGCGCTTGCGCCCCGTGTAGTCGGCGAGCGCGCCCACCGCCGGCAGCAGTATGAGCTGCAGCAGCACCGACAGGGATGTCGCGTAGGGGTAGAGCGCGCTGGGGTCCATGGGCCAGCCCAGGACGCTGATCCTGCCGTCGGGGCCTGCCTGGGCCTCGGCGAGTGCGGTCAGGTAGGGGCCGAGGAAGACGGTGATGACCGACGTGTTGAAGACCGAGTTCGCCCAGTCGTACATGTACCAGGCGCGCTGCTCCCGGCGGCGCAGAGCGGGCTCGGCCGGGGGTGCGCCGTCGGAGGGCGGCAGGGCCGGGGAGGGGTCGGACATGGGGAACCTGCCTCATGTAGTGGTGTGCGCGGGCCAAGCGCCATGGTCGATGAGCACGCGGCGCAGCGCGGCGGTATCGTCGCTGACGATGCCGTCCACGCCGGCGTCGAGCAGGCGCGCCATCAGTGCCGGGTCGTTGACCGTCCATACGTGTACTTTGAGGCCGAGCCGGTGTGCTGTCGCGATCAGGTCCCGGCTGAGCACGGGGAAGCCGCGCACCCGAAGCGGTATCTGCACGCAGGCCGCACCGCGCCGGGCCAGGAGGCGCAGTGCGGGCGCGAATGACGCGCACCGCAGCCGGGCCACCTCGACCGGGCCGCACGATGTCGCGATCGGGCGGCTGAAAGCCCGGCGCGCCCGGTCCAGCCGCCGCTGGTCGAAGGAGCCGATGCACACCCGGTCCCAAGCGTTGGTGCGCCGCAGCACTCGGACGAGCGGCCCCACCGCGCTGTCGGACTTGATGTCGATATTGAACCGTGCATCGGGCCAGGCTCCCAGGAGGTCCTCCAGTACCGGGATGGGTTCGCTGCCCGCGACCCGGGCTCGGCGGACCTCGGAGTAGGCGAGGCCGGCGATGGCGCCCCGGCGGTCGGTCGTGCGGTCGAGCGTATCGTCGTGGAAGGCCAGCAGCACTCCGTCGCGGGTGGCGTGCACGTCGGTCTCCAGGTAGCGGTACCCCAGATCGATCGCATTCTGGAAGGCCGGGACCGTGTTCTCCAGTTCGGTGCGCACCCGGCCCGATTCGTCGGTCAGCCATCCGCCTCGGTGGGCCAGCCCGATCGGAGCGGTGGAGTCGCAGTACGCGTGGTTCACAGGCAGCAGTATGCCGGGATTATGCCGTTCGCGAAGCAGCGGGTGACAGGGACCGCTCGCTCCGGGAACCCGATGGGGCGTACACGATCGGCGGGGGCGGCGGGAAACCGCGAGAAACCTGGTATTCCAGGTGGCAACGGCGCGCTCCCGCGGACTCTGTGATGGGTGGCGGACGATTCCCGGCCGCCACCGATACCAGCGGGTGAGTGCACCGGTGGCGCCCCGCCGCAGGAAGCCGGTGCGCACCCGCCCGGATGGAAGGGATGCCGTATGGCCCATCGCCTCCCCTCGTCACCCTGCCCCCACCCGCCCCTCCACACTCACCGCCCGCCCCTGCGGACCCACGACCGCGCCTCTGCCGCCCGCACGCGACCGGCTCCGAGCACCACCTGCCCCGCCCGGCCGCGGCCGCCCCGACGCGTACAGGAGATGTCCCGGCTCTCCCAGCTGATGGCCGAGGTTCTGGCCGGCGAACGCCCTCCCGCGCAGATGCGTCCGCTGCTGTCCCAGGGGGCCTATGACCTGCTGCTGCGCCGAGCAGGTGTGTACGCCTCACACCACCGTCCCCGCATCCGCCGGGCGCTTCTGCGCATGCAGGAGCCGGATGTGACCGAGGTCAGCGCCGTCGTCGATTACGGGACCCGGTGCCGCGCCCTTGCCCTGCGCGTCGCCTTCACCCAGCACGCCTGGCTGTGCACGCACTTCGAGATCGACATCGGGCACCGATGATCCGGCGGGCGCGCATCGGCGCCGTGGACACCCGCTGAGACACCCACGTCCCCGCACCGGGCCCCGGGACACCGGTGCGGGGACGGCCCATGGCGCAAAGGCCGCCGACCTGCGGCGGTTCGCCTGGGCTGCCGCGGCCGTTCGGTGAACGCGGTGGACGGCGAGCGGCAGGCTCGGCCGTCCGGTCGGCCGGTCGGCCGGACCGGGCCGCGGTCACAGCGTGGGCGAGGGGATTGGTCGGCGCCGTCCACCATGGCCGCCGATGAGGCGGGTCAGACCCGGGTCGGCTGGTCGGGGTCGGGATCGGGGTCGGTGTGGTTGTTGGTGGTGCGGGTTTTGTAGAGGCTGGCGATGGTGGTGGTGGTGAGGGTGAGCAGGATGACGGCCAGGGAGAGGGTGGTGGGGATTTGGGGGATGGGCAGGGTGGTG
>JAJYTD010000116.1 GCA_021793235.1 Actinomycetes bacterium
CCGATCTCCCTGCGGAACACGGCCACCCTGGCCTGGCGAAACCTGGTCCAGATCAAGCACAACCCGATGGAGCTGCTGGACCTGTCCATCCAGCCCATCATGTTCGTGCTGCTGTTCGCCTACGTGTTCGGGCCCGCGATGTCGGGCAGCGTCGAGGCGTACCTGCCGGTCGTCATCCCCGGGATCATCGCGCAGAACGCCCTGTTCGCCGGGATGAGCACCGGGTTCGGCCTCAACACCGACATCACCAAGGGCGTCTTCGACCGGTTCCGCAGCCTGCCGATCGCCCGCAGCGCCCCGCTCGCCGGACGCATCATCGCCGACACCGCCAAGCAGGCCTGGTCGATGATGATCCTGCTGGCGGTCGGCTTCATCATCGGGTTCCGGATCGAGACGAACGTGCTCGCGCTGCTGCTCGCATTCGCCCTCCTGCTCGGCTTCGCCGTCCTGTTCTCCTGGACGTCGGTCTACATCGCGATGAAGGTGAACGAGCCGGAGAAGGTGCAGATCTTCGGGTTCGTGGTGATCTTCCCGCTGAGCTTCATGAGCACCGCGTTCATCCCCAGCACCGACGGCATCCCGTCAGGGCTCGCGTTCGCCATGGACAACAGCCCGGTGACCCACCTGGTGGAAGCGATGCGCGGCCTCCTGGTCGGCGGGCCCGTCCTGAACCACGCGCTGATAGCCCTCCTCTGGGGCGTCGCCATCAGCCTGGTCTTCGCACCCCTCTCCCTCCGCGCCTTCAAAAAGCGCGCGTAGTTTGATTGCAGTGCCCTCGGCGTCAGGCGCTGGAGCGCCTTCCTTCAACGGGCAATGCGCGCGATCGCTGTGCTATTGGCAGTGCCCTTGGCGTCAGGCGCCAGGGCGCCTTCCTTCGGCGGGCTCTGCGCGCGATCGCTGCATCGCTCCGACTCGCCCAGGGGGCTCGCTGCGCGATCAGGTTCTCGCTTCGCTCGAACCTGCCTTCGGACGCGATCGCAGGCGTTGGGGTCGGTGCGGGGTTGCGGCCGTGGCTGAGGCCGGTGCCCTTCCGCAGGCTCGCGGGTGGGTGGTTGCCGCGACAGCTCATGGGCCGCGGACGGCCGGCTCGACCGTGGGACGGCCCTGGGAATGCTGCGTATCCCTCGGCCGTTCCGCGCGTGCGCGTTCGTTGCGTTGAGGGGTGTTTCCGGCCACGGCTGCGGCTGAGGTCGGCGCTCAGCTGTAGGGAGCGGTGCGCGGTTGTCGCGGCTGCTCGGGTGGGCGCGGGTGTCGGGTCGGCGTCCCTAGACACACTGCGACCCGGCGGTTGAGGGACCGCCGGGTCGTTGAGTGCGGGTCGGGATCAATCTGGGGTGGGTTTGGTCGGGTCCGTGGGGCGGGTCAGGCGGCGGACTCGGTCTCCTTTTCGCGGTCGGCGGGCGGGAGGTCGTCGAGAGCGGCGAGTTCGAACGCCGCGCGGGGCTGCTCGACGGTGGCCAGGGACACGGTCTCGCGCTTGAGGAACAGCGCGAGCGTCCAGTCCGCCACGACGCGCAGCTTGCGGTTGAAGGTCGGGACCTTCGCACCGTGGTAGGTGCGGTGCATGAACCAGGCCGGCCAGCCCTTCACCTTGATCCCGTAGGTCTGCGCGACGCCCTTGTGGAGGCCGAGCCCCGCGACCGCGCCGATGTTGCTGTGCACGTACGGCTTGAGGGTCTTCCCCCGCAGCGAGCGGACGATGTTGTCGCCCAGCAGCTTCGCCTGGCGGACGGCGTGCTGCGCGTTCGGCGGGCAGTACTCGCCCTCCTGCGTCAGGTCCGGGATGGCGGCGTTGTCACCGGCGGTGAAGGCCCGCACCATGCCCTCGATCGTCAGGTACTCGGTGCCCTTGACGCGGCCCTTCTCGTCCAGGGGCAGGTCGCTCCGCCGAACGACGGGCGCGGCCTTGACGCCGGCGTTCCACACGAGGGTGCCCGCCTGGAAGCTGCTGCCGTCCGACAGCTCGATCCGCCCGTCCACCGCGGACTTGAGCAGCGTGTTCATCTTCACGTCGATGCCGCGGCCGCGGAGCTGCTCCGCGGTCCACCGGCCCATGTCGGGTCCGACCTCGGGCAGGATGCGGTCGGCGGCCTCGACGAGGATGAACCGCAGGTCCTGCGGGGTGACCTTGCGCATGTACCTGGTGGCGTCGCGGGTCATGTCCTCCAGCTCGGCGACCGCCTCGACGCCGGCGAACCCGCCGCCGACGAACACGAACGTCAGGGCCTTGCGCCGCAGCTCCGCGTCGTCGGTGGACTCGGCGATCTCCAGCTGCTCCAGCACGTGGTTGCGCAGGTGGATGGCCTCGCCGACGGTCTTGAGGCTGATCCCGTTCTCGGCGAGCCCGGGGATCGGCAGCAGCCGCGGCACCGCGCCCGCCGCCATCACCAGATAGTCGTAGTGGATCCGCTCCGGCGGCCCGGCGAGCGGCTGGACGATCGCCCAGCCCTGGTCGTGGTCCAGTTCCGTGACGCGGGCCTTGCGCACGGTGCACTTGGTCAGGACGCGGCGGAGCGGGACGACGACGTGCCGAGGGGAGATGTTCCCGGCGGCGGCCTCCGGGAGGAACGGCTGATACGTCATGTACGAGTTGGGGTCGACGACGGTGACCCTCACCTCGCCCCGCTTCAGCTCGCGCTTGAGCTTCTTCTGCAGGCGCAAGGCGGTGTACATGCCCACATAGCCGCCTCCCACGATGAGGATGTGGGGAGCACCAGGGTTCTCCTGGGCGTTCCTGGCCATTGAGGCCCTCCAAAGTCACGGTCGGCTTGTGAAGACATTCACAAACTAACCCATGGGGTCTGCCTGTCACCAACCAATAACCAGTGAAGAACAGCAGAACTTCCGCTCCCGGCAAAGCGAAGCACCGATACAGCTGTGAAACCCGCCACTCCTTCACGATCCGCCGGATGGACCGGGGCAGAACACGCGTGACGGAGGTCACGTCCGCCTCCCGGACGCGGGCCACC
>JAJYTD010000017.1 GCA_021793235.1 Actinomycetes bacterium
GCCCGCACCGGCCAGCGGCTGCTGGCCCTGGCTGCGGCGATCTGGCACAACTGGGAGACTGACGCACCCGTCAAGCGGTCCCTGATCGCCTATGACCACTGAAGACATCGGACTCAATCATCTAGGGCGCCTGCACCGCGGCGGGCGGGCTCGGGGCGCCCTCGGTGCGATAGCCGTCCAGCGCGGTCACCCGGTAGCCGACGAGTTCGTCGGCGGGCTGCGTGTCGGTGAACGCGGTATCCTCGGCACCGACGACGGCCAGCAGGTGCGCGGCGTCGGCGAGGTCGCACAGGTCCGCACCGTCACCCGGAATCCGGTACACGGCATAGAACCGCGCGCCCTCGACCGAATCCCACTCCAGACGCACCTCACCGGAGTCGCGCTTTGCGCTCAGGTTCCCGACCGGATCCGGTGCGCCCTTGGCCCCGTCCGCCCGGGGCGGCAGGGCCGGACGCCGGTAGTACTTCTCGACCACCCGGTCCATGGCCTCGCTCGCCCTGCCGCTCAGGTCCTTCATGGAGAAGTAGAGGTCGCCGGTGACCTTGGGGCTGCCGGTGTTGAAGTCGAGCTGGCGGGTGAGCGCGTCGTCCCCCTTCCAGCCGTCCTCACCGACCTGGTAGGCGGCCTGGCCGATGTAGAGGTCGACATCAGTGCCCGCGACCTGGTCCGCCCACCACGGCACCAGCGTCTCGTAGTCGGCGATCTCCAGACCGCGGGGCCAGTACAGCTGCGGGACGACGTAGTCGACCGTCCCCTCCTCGATCCAGGCCCGGGTGTCGGCGTACTGCGCGTCGTAGGACTCCAGGCCCCCGGTATCGGAACCGGAGCCGTCGCTGTCCTTGTTGCGCCAGATACCGAAGGGGGAGACGCCGAACCGTACCCACGGTTTGGCCTCGTTGATCCGCCCGTGGATATCGGCGATCAGCGTGTTGACGTTATCGCGCCGCCAGTCGCCTCGGTCGTCGAAGTCGCTGCCGTACTTCTGCCAACTGGCGTCGTCGTCGAACTCCTCCCCCTCGGCCGGGTAGGGGTAGAAGTAGTCGTCGAAGTGCACGCCGTCGATGTCGTAGCGGTCCACGACATCGAGGACGACATCGCCCACCCACGCCCGCACGTCGGGGTTGCCGGGGTCGAGGTAGCCCTGATCGTCGTATTCGACGAGCCAGTCGGGATGCTCCCTGGCCGGGTGGTCCTCGGCCAGGTTCTCCAGGTCGGGGTCGCGCCAGCCGACCCGGTAGGGGTTGAACCAGGCATGCAGTTCCAGGCCGCGCGCGTGGGCCTCCTCGATGGCGAACGCCAGCGGATCGTACCCGGGATCGCCGCCCTGCTTTCCGGTCAGGTAGCGCGCCCAGGGCTCCTTGGCAGAGGCATAGACGGCGTCGGCCGTCGGCCGGACGTGGAAGAAGACGGCGTTGAGCCCCAGTTCCGCGGCTCGGTCGAGCTGGGTCCGCAGCTCCTCCTGCTGCCTGTCCTTACCCAGTCCGCTCTTGGACGGCCAGTCGATGTTGCGTACGGTGGTGAGCCACACTCCGCGCATCTGCCTCTTGGGCAGTTCTTCGGCCACGTCGCAGTCCTCGGGAATTTCGGCGGCGCTTCCCTCCGGCGCCCCGTTCCCGTGCCCGGGATCGGCCTCCGCCCACGGCGAGATGACCGAGCACCCCGCGATCAACGGCAGCGCCGCGAGCAGGGCCGCTCCCCGTCCCGGCCATCCCATCGCCTGACCGCACCCTTCCTTTGACGACTGTTTCGGGCACAGCTTAGGTCAAGCGCGGCTCACGAACTCCTAAACTCGGATACCGTGACCGACGCCTGTGAAATGACGCGGATGCCGATCGTCCGTACCTTCCCCTTGCGGAAAGGATCGGATCTTCTGGGCCACCTGCCCCCTACCGCCCCGCTGGCCTGGATCCACCGGGGCGACGGCCTGGTGGCGTGGGGCGAGACCGCCCGGATCTCTCTTCCCGCTGAGGACGACCCCCGTAGTGTGCGACGTTTCACCGACGCCGCGCAGCGGTTGGCGGAATTGTTCTCCACGGCCGACATCCGCGACCCGGTGGACCTGCCCGGCACTGGACCGGTCGCCTTCGGCGGCTTCACCTTCGACCCGCGTTCAGCCGGATCCGTGCTCGTCATACCGCGGGTCATCGTCGGGCGCCGCAAGGGGCACGCCTGGATCACCACCATCGGCGACGACCCGTACAAGCATCCCGAGGAGCTCCTCGCCCGCGTCGCTCCCCTCCCCTCCGTAGGCCCGCTGTCCTGGAGCGACGGCTCTCTTCCCGCATCGGAGTGGAGCGCGGCCGTCGCGGCGGCGGTCGACCGCATCCGCAACGGCGACCTGGGCAAGGTGGTCCTGGCCCGCGACCTCCATGCCAGCTCCGAACGCGGGATCGACGTCCGCTCGGTGCTCGCCCGGCTCACCGCGGACTTTCCGGACTGCTACACCTTCTGCGTCGACGGCATGGTCGGGGCGACCCCCGAACTGCTGCTCCGGCGCGAGGGGGACCAGGTCGGTTCGCTGGTGCTGGCCGGGACGCGGCCGCGCGGCGCCTCCCAGGAGGATGACGACGCGTTCGCCGCCGAACTGCTCGCCTCGCTCAAGGACGCCGAAGAGCACCGCTTCGCGCTTGACTCGTTGCGGGAGACACTGTCCCCCCTGACCTCGGCCATCGAGACCACCGACCGTCCTCGGCTGCTGCGGCTGGCCAACGTCCAGCACCTGGCCTCTCCCGCCCGCGCCACCCTGCGCGCCGGTGTCTCGACGCTGGACGTGGTCGCCGCGCTGCACCCCACCGCCGCCGTGGGAGGAACACCGACGACGACGGCGATGGAACTGATCCGCGAACTGGAGGGGATGGACCGGGGCCGCTACGCGGGCCCGGTGGGCTGGATCGACGCGCACGGCAACGGCGAATGGGGCATCGCGCTGCGTTGCGGGCTGATCGAAGGCTCGCGCGCCCGCCTGTTCGCGGGCTGCGGCATCGTCGCCGGCTCCGACCCGGAGGCAGAGCTCGCCGAAGCCGAAGCCAAGTTCCGTGTCATGCGCACCGCGCTGACCGACCCTGTGGACACGCGCGAGTGAAACCGCGCGCCCGCCTGCGGCGCGGCGTGTCGGTCAGTCCGCTGCGGTCTCGAAATCGGCGAAGTCGAAGCCCGGGGAGACGAAACAGCTCACCAGCGTCTCCTCGCAGGCGGCGGGGCGTGCCGTCTGCCAGGTGCCGGCCGGGACCAGGACCTGCAGGGCGTGTCCGGATTCGATACGGGGGCCGAGGATACGGGTGGAACGGTCCTGCTCGGCGGCGGGCCGCTCCCCGGTGCCGCCGAGGGAGATCTCCAGCTCTCCGCCGCGGTTGAAGGCCCACACCTCGTCGGAGCGCACCCTGTGCCAGCGTGAGCGCTCCCCGGGGCCGAGCAGGAAGCAGATGCCGGTCGCGGTGGGCCGCTCCCCCGGGTATCCGGAGGGGTGCACACCGACCCCGGTGCGCCATGTAGGCCGGTACCAGCCGCCCTCAGGGTGCGGCAGCAGGTCGAGCAGTTCCGCTGTGGCGCTGCGACGCTCCACCCGGGTGAAGGTCCCGTCGGGGTCGCGCCGCAGGTAGCGCACCTCGGCGACAGCGGCGCGCGGAATCGGGCCGTAGATGTGGGGAAACAGGACCCCGGCATCGACCCCGGGCGGCGGGGCCGGGGACGGCGCTTCCCAGCGGACCTGCGCCTCCAGCCGCCCGGGGTCGATGACGAGCACGACCTGCTGCCCCTTGGCCCCGGAGTACCGGCTGTTGGCCACCGCGAGCACCGTCGGCTCGTCCGGCGAGGCGTGCACGAACCCCTCAGTGTGCAAAGAGTCGGCGTCGATGTCGGTTTCTGCGTCCAGCCAGCGTCCGAGGTCGGTCAGGTGCAGCAGGTAAGCCATAGGGCCAGTATCGTGCCCCGCCCGCGCGCCCTGCCGCCGGGGCCGCGGCCTCGTGGTGGAGACCTCAGCGGCCGCGCACCGCCCGGTTCACCGCCCCCTGCAGACGTCGCCGCAGCAGGGCGGAGTCGACACGGCCGGTGCACACCTCGATGATCCGCAGCCCTTCTCCCAGCAGCGCCTTGGGCAGGTCACTGGCCCACTCCAGACGGGTGTAGGGCAGGTCGGCCATTGCCGCGACGCGCTCCATCGACACCCCGTGGGGGGTACCGAAGACGCGCTCGAAGTCGGGGTGGCCGACCTGCTCCAGCCCCGAGAAGATACCGCCCCCGTCGTTGTTGACGACCACGACCGCCAGCTCCGGACGGGGCTCCCCGGGACCGATGACCAGCCCGTTCTGGTCGTGCAGCATGGCCAGGTCACCGATCAGCGCATAGCCGCCCCCGCCCCCGTCCCTCTGATGCGCCAGGGCGGCCCCCACCGCCGTCGACACGGTACCGTCGATACCGCTGACCCCCCGGTTGCCGATGACCCGGGCGCCGCACCTGGCCGCCATGGCCGCGTCCAGGTCGCGGATGGGCATGCTGGAGCCTGCCAACAGCAGTGATCCGTTGGGTATCTGATCCGCCAGATCGCGAGCGAGGCGGGGCTCGCTGAGCACCTCATCACTGTCCAGCAGGCGGTCGATCGCGTCGCGGGCCGCGGCCTCCGCCTCCTGCCAGGAGCGGGCCCACCCCGTGTCCGGGACCGCCTCTTCGGGGGCCGCCACGGCGGGGACGACGTCGGTGGCGGTGCGTACCGGGTCCGCGAAGTGGAACGGGTCGCCGACCACGACATGCCGGTCCGCCCGCCGCAGGTAGGCCGGCAGCTGCCGGGAGAGGCCGGGTCGCCCCACGCTGACGACGAGATCGGGCTCGTGCCGATCGACGAAGTCCGGACAGGCCAGCAGGTGACGGTAGGCCGATATCGCATCGGCGCGGCGCGCGTTGGACGTGGGCTCGGCCAGCACCGGCCATCCCGTTCGAGCGGAGAGCGCGAGGTAGGGGATGGCGTCGTAGTCGCCGTCCCCGCATACGATCACCCCCTTCTCCACCGGCGGAAGCCGCATCGGCGCGGGCTCGCACGGCGCAACGGACCGGCCGATCCACGCTCGGCCCCCGCCGCGACCGTGCAGGGGCTCGGGCCAGTCTTCGGCGGAGTCGTCGAGGAAACCCCCGGGGTCGGCGGCGTCGGGCATCAACGGGTCGCGGAAGGCGAGGTTGAGGTGTACGGGGCCGGGACGGTCCGGACCGGTCGCCGCCCAGGCCCGGCAGGCCAGCGACCGCCAGTAGGCGACCATGCCGGGCGCTTTTTCCGCGACCCCCACTTCGGTGAAGAGCCGTACGGCCGAACCGTAGAGCCCGATCTGGTCGACGGTCTGGTTGGCTCCCGTCCCGCGCAGTTCGGGTGGACGGTCGGCGGTGAGCAGCAGCAGCGGGACCCCGCTCTGGTCGGCTTCCAGGACGGCCGGATGGAAGTTCGCGGCCGCGGTACCGGACGTGCACACCAGCGCCACGGCCCGGCGGGAGGCGCGCGCCAGTCCGAGGGCCAAAAACGCCGCGGACCGCTCGTCGATGCGGACATGCGTCCGGATATCGGGGTGAGAGACCAGTGCCAGCGCCAGGGGCGTGGAACGCGACCCCGGAGCGATGACGGCCTCGACCAACCCGCATCGGGCCAGTTCGTCGACGAGGACACGCGCCAGGGCAGTAGACGGGTTCATTCGATCTCTCTAAATCGTCACGTGTATACCAGTATCGGCGAAGCCTCCGGCCCGCTTCCCCTGCCCCCACTCCAGCTTCGCGTGTGACCGGCCACCGGCGCGCGGCGCCCTCCCGGCCCCGCCGCCCCGACACCCCGGCGGCCTTTGCGGTCTCCCTGCTCAACGCACATCGCCGCGGTATTCGTCCTCATTCGTCCTCGTGCACGCCGCGCAACGGACCACGTTCGGCCGCCGATCACCGCGCCCGCCCGAGTTACGGCCGGCTACACGTGCACCGCTACCCAGTATCGCGGCGCGCACAACGAAGCCCCGGAAGGCCCGTCATGTCGCGGGATCCGCGGCATCGCCCGCCTCCCAGGCGCGGCGGGCGGCCGCCATCCGCCGCCGCCACGGGCCGGGGGCGATCTCCACCGCTGCCAGCCGCTCCTCGTCGACGCCGACCCGGCGGACCGGGAGGTGGCCGTCGACCGGTACCAGCGGCTCCGCGCTCACGTCCCCGGCGAGCAGCCGCGTCGTCGCCAGCCCGCAGGCGTAGGGCAGCTCCGGCAGCGCCGCGGCGAGCGCGACCCCCGCCGCCAGGCCCACGGAGGTCTCCACGGCGCTGGAGACGACGGCAGGCAATCCGCAGGCCTCGGCCACACGCAGTGCGGCGCGGACGCCCCCCAGCGGCTGCACCTTCAGCACCACGATGTCGGCCGCGTCGGCCGCCCGGACCTTCAGCGGGTCATCGGCGCGGCGGATCGACTCGTCTGCGGCCACGGGAACGCCGCTGCGCCGCCGCACCTCGGCCAGCTCCTCCAGTGTCGCGCAGGGCTGCTCCACGTACTCGAGGTCGAACCGGCGCAGCTCACCGAGCATGCGCAGCGCCGTGCCGACGTCCCAGCCTCCGTTGACGTCGATGCGCACCCGGCCGCTCGGCCCGATGGCGTCACGCACCGCCTCCACCCGCGCGATGTCCTCAGCGGGGCTCTGCCCCGCCTCCGCCACCTTCACCTTCGCCGTACCGCAGTCGCTTTCGGCAACGATCCGCGCCGCGTGCTCCGAGCCGACCGCGGGCACGGTGACGTTGACCGGGACCCGGTCGCGCACCGGTTCCGGCCAGCCGATCTCGGCCGCCTCGTGGCAGGCCGCCCACCAGCGGGCGCATTCGCGTGGCGGGTACTCGGCGAAGGGGGAGAACTCCCCCCACCCGGCGGCTCCTTGCACCAGCAGTCCTTCGCGCGCGGTGACGCCGCGGAAGCGGGTCCGCATCGGTACCGAGAACGCCCTTTCCGCAGCGGCCTCGTCCAAGTCCCGCGCGCTTCCCGCCCGCGGTGCGCTCTTGTGCACCGGCACACCCCTCCGGCTTCCTCGTTCTGCTTTCGGCCGCCCTTCCTCGGGAGCCGAAAGGCCCGGACGGCCCTGCGTTGCCGCAGCGGGGGGCGTATCCGCCCCCCGCACCGCACACGACCTAGGGAGTGTTTGACGAAGGCTTTCGGACCAGCGAGCGGCCGTCCAGGCAATCTCTCGCAAGACGATTCGCGCAGATCATCCTGGTTGGCTGAGCAAGCGACATCGGCGCAGCGAGAGGCCCCTACTGCGCGCGCTTCGCGATTATCGCGCAGCGGGGGCCCTGCCTGGCGGCCGCGAGCCCGAAATGATTCGGCAAACACGACCTAGGGCCGGCGGGGGAACCGGTCGAACTCCGGGCGGCGCTTCTCCTTGAAGGCGTCCCGTCCTTCCTGTGCCTCCTCGCTCATGTAGAAGAGCATCGTGGCATCGCCGGCGAACTGCTGCATGCCGGCCGCGCCGTCGCTCACGGCGTTGATCGCGCCCTTGACCATGCGCAGCGCCAGCGGCGACTTCTCCAGCATCTCCCGCGCCCAGGCGACGGTCTCCTCCTCCAGGCGCTCCAGCGGCACGACCGTGTTGACCATGCCCATCTCCAGGGCCTCCTGCGCGCTGTACTGCCGGCACAGGTACCAGATCTCGCGCGCCTTCTTCAGCCCGACCGTCTGAGCGAGCAGCCACGACCCGTATCCGCCGTCGAAAGAACCCACCTTCGGCCCGGTCTGGCCGAACTTCGCGTTGTCGGCGGCGATAGTCAGGTCGCAGCAGACCTGCAGCACGTTGCCTCCGCCGATGGACCACCCCGCGACCATGCAGATCACCGGTTTTGGCAGGCGGCGAATCTGCACTTGCAGGTCGAGCACGTTGAGCCGACCGATCCCCTGCTGGGCGACGGCGTCATCGCCCATGTACCCGTCGTCGCCGCGGATCTTCTGGTCACCGCCCGAGCAGAACGCCTGGTCCCCGGCCCCGGTGAAGATGATCACGCCGACCTCGGAATCGTCCCGGGCGAGGTTGAAGGCGTCTTGGAGCTCGAACAGAGTCTGGGGGCGGAATGCGTTGTGGCGCTCCGGCCGGTTGATCGTGATCTTGGCGATGCCCTCAGCGGTCTCGTAGATGATGTCGGAGTATTCCCTTGACCGCTGCCAATTGACGCCACTCACGATTCTCGTCTCTCCTCATTCGCCACTACCGCCGAGGAATCCGGGCGCACCGGCCCGAATATCTCACTGTCCGGTGGCCAACTTTAGCTGTTCGCCCGCGTATCGACGCACTCCCCCTGGGCACTGCGTGGCAGCGCTAGCATTGATCGACGTGGCGAAACGACCCGTACAGGCGGTGATGGGGCTCGAACCGGCCCGGCTCACCGCTCTCCTCTCCCACGCCCTGGAGGGCCGTGGCCCCGCGCTGCTGCCCATCGACCCCCATACCCCCGCCCCGCGCGTGCGCACGCTGCTGGCGGCGCTGCGTCCCGCGACCCTGCGTACGCCCGAAGGAGTCACCGACCTGGCGGGGGTCGGCACGGCCGAGGAGACCGCGCTGATCATCGCCACCTCGGGTTCCACCGGTAGGCCGAAAGGCGTGGAACTGTCCGCGGCCGCACTGCTGCACTCGGCCCGCGCTTCGGTGCGGCGCATCGGCGCCGCACCGCACGACTCCTGGCTGTGCGTGCTGCCGACCGCCCATATCTCCGGCCTGCAGGTCGTACTGCGGGCACTGGTCAACGGGGCAGAGCCACTGCACCAGCGCTTCACCCCTGAGACCGCCATGGCCGCCGCGGCCGCCCACCGCCCCCATGTCTCCCTCGTCCCCACACAACTGCGCAGGCTGCTGGCCGCGAGCGCCGACCTCTCCCGGTTCGGCACGATCCTGCTGGGCGGGGCGGCCGCCGACGAAGGGCTGCTGGCCGCCGCCCGCAGCGCCGGCGGCCGGGTCGTCACCACCTATGGCATGAGCGAGACCTGCGGGGGGTGCGTCTATGACGGCCTGCCCCTGGACGGAATGGATGCGGACCTGGATCCGGACGGCCGGATCCTGCTGTCGGGCCCGGCCTTGTTCTCCGGGTACCGGCTGGACCCCGGCCTGACCGCGGAACACCTGGCGCCCGGCGCCGATGGCCGCCCCCGGTTCCGCACCAGCGACCTCGGCCTGTTCGAGGAGGGCGGTCGGCTGCGTGTGCGCGGCCGCACCGACGACGTCATCAACACGGGAGGCCACAAGGTGGTCGCGGGCGAGGTCGCGGCGCTGCTGGCCCGGCTCGACTCGGTGGCCGAGGCGGTGGTGGTCGGCCGCGCCGACCAGGAATGGGGGCAGCGGGTGACCGCCGTCATCGTGCCTGCCGACCCGTCGACCCCGCCCGCGCTCGACGACCTGCGTGCCTGGGTGCGCACCCGGCTACCCGGCTACGCGGCACCCCGCGAACTCGACTTGCGCTCCGAGATCCCCCTGTTGGCCTCGGGCAAACCCGACCTGCCGGCCCTGCGCGCACCCGCCGATTGACGTCGCCTTCTTCGGGCAGGATGATCAGAAGCCCTGCTTCGTCTGCGGCATGATCCGCAAATGGGGGAACTTCCCGGACTCCGCAGGCGTCTACCAGAGCATCCGGATCCCTGCCCCCGTAAAGGAGGTCAGCGATGCGGTCATCGGAACCCGAAAAGCACCGGAGACCGCTCCCCCAAGGGAACGAGAGGGGCGTGGACACTATCCCCTACCTGCTCTGCGGACCGATCGGCCACAAGGACGGTCGTGATATATACCACGACCGGCGATATCCAATCGAGACCGGGAACATTTGACTCTCTGACACGTTAGACATATTGGCGCGCCAAGACGGCGGATTCGATACCGCCACGCGCCTGATGTCTTGGAAGGGAGGGAGGTGCCAGTATGTCGCGCACTGCCCTAGCCACTTCTGCCACGGTGGCGGAGACCGCAGACGGCAAGAAGGTGGCGTCCGCGGCTCTCGACGAGCTGATCACTCGAGGGCGTTCCCAAGGACACCTGTCCCTTGCGGAACTCCGCGCCGCGTTCTCCGCGGCAGGTATCAGCCCGGCCGATGGCCGCTCCATCCTGCGTGAACTCACCGACGCCGGAGTGCGGCTCGCCAACGGGGGCGACGACGCCGCGGCGGTGGAGTCCGTGGACGCCGACGCCGAGGACGAGGCCCTGGAGGAGGCTCTGGACACCGCGGAGCCGGGACCGGGTGCCCAAGCTCCCAAAGACCGAGAAGCCAAGGCGGACGCCACCGAGCAGGAAGTCCCCGAAGCCGACCTGGACGACCAGTCCCCCGCCATGGGCGACTCCGTCCACACCTACCTGAAGGCCATCGGTCGGCGCCAGCTGCTCACCGCCGAAGAAGAGGTCGATCTCGCCAAACGGATCGAGGCCGGTCTCTACGCCGAGTACCGGCTCGGCGAACTCGACGAAGCGCCGGAGCCGACCGTCCTCGGCGACACCGAGCGCGAGGAGCTCGCCGAGATCGCCGAGGACGGCCGCCGAGCCAAGCAGCACATGCTCGAAGCCAACCTGAGGCTGGTCGTCTCGGTCGCCAAGAAGTACAGCGACCGCGGCATGTCCCTGCTGGACGTGGTCCAGGAGGGCAACCTCGGGCTCATCCGCGCGGTGGAGAAGTTCGACTACACCAAGGGCTTCAAGTTCTCCACATACGCGATGTGGTGGATCCGCCAGGCCATACAGCGCGGCTTCGCGGATTCCGCGCGCACCATCCGCCTGCCCGTGCACGTGCTGGAACTCCTCAGCAAGGTCAGCCGGCTAGAGCGCGACATGCACCAGACGCTGGGGCGCGAGCCCACTCCCGAGGAACTGGCGCTGGAGCTGGACAAGACCCCTTCGCAGATCGAAGAACTGCTGAGAGTGACGCGCCAGCCGATCAGTCTCGACTCCACCATCGGCGAGGACGGCGAGACCCGCATCGGCGACCTCATCGAGGACATCGACGCGTCGGAGGCCTCGGAAGTGGTCGACCGCCAGCTCATGGCCGACCACCTGCGGCGCGCGCTGGACGACCTCGAACCGCGCGAGGCCACGATCATGTCGCTGCGGTTCGGGCTGATGGACGGCCGCCCTCGCACACTCGACGAGATCGGCAAACACCTCGGGCTCACCCGCGAGCGCATCCGCCAGTTGGAGAAGCAGTCGCTGTCCAAGCTCCGCCACCCCAGCCGGGCCCAGCAGCTTCTGGACTTCGCCAGCTAGGGAGTGTTTGACGAAGGCTTTCGGACCAGCGAGCGGCCGTCCAGGCAATCTCTCGCAAGACGATTCGCGCAGATCATCCTGGTTGGCTGGGCAAGCGACATCGGCGCAGCGAGAAGCTGCCTGGCGGCCGCGAGCCCGAAATGATTCGGCAAACACGACCTAGCACACCCTCCCCGCCCCGGCCCCGTGCCCGCCCCGCAGCGGACGCGGGGCCTTTCCGTGCACCCCCTTCTGAAGGGAGGGGGTGCGCACGGCCGCCTCCCCCTCAGGGTGAAGCGGCCCGGCGGCGCATAGGGAATAATCCGACCATGACCTCTCATCCGGTTTCCAAGGACGATGTGGCCGCCAGCCTGGCGACACGGCAGGAGCTCGGCTCCGAGTACAACGATGCCGTCGCGGACTCGCTGGCCCAACGCCTCGACCAGACCATTGAGGAGCGGGTACGTGAGCAGGTGGAGCGCCAGGTGGCGCAGCGCCTAGCGGATGCGCCGGTGAGCCGCACGCAGCAGGGCGGCTCCAACTCGACCATCGCCATTAGCAGCACGGCCTTCTTCTCCCTCATCTTCGGCACGCCCGCCAGCCTCTTCGCGCTGGAGACGTCCCCGTTCGCGTTCGCAATCGTCTGGATCGCGCTCGCGGCCATCAACATCACCCTCATCCTCGGCCTCACCCGCCGCCCGGGATAAGGGGCCTGCTCTCCGGGATCCCCCTGAGCTTTCCCTCAGATCCACCGAGGACAGGGGCAGAGCAGGGCCGATGGGGCGATAATGCTGCCATGCCTGAACATTCGCTTCCCAAGGATGAGGTGGCCGCGTCGCTGCGGGCCGGCCGGGAACTCGGCCCCGACTACGACGACGCGGTCGCCGCCGCCCTGGCCGAACGCATCGAAACCACCATCGACGAACGCATCCGCCACCGCCTCGCCGAAGAGCGGGACCGCCCCTCCGCCCCGGCCGGCAATGACGAGGCATGGAAGAACCCCCGCTTGGTGATGGGGCTCGCCGCCATGGTCTTCGCCATCCCGCTGTCGGCCATCGCCGCTGGGCACATGGGACCCGCCGGCCTGATCTTGGCGTGGGCCGGCGTCATCCTCCTCTACCTACTCGCGGTGGTCGGCGTCCGGCGCTGACCACCGCTCCCCTGCCCCGGTCGCTTCCAGAAGACGACCGCCATGGCCACGATCAGGAGATAACGGTGGATTCGAGTCGCGAACCGCTTCCCAAGGACGAGGTGGCCGCGTCGCTGCGGGCCAGCCGGGAACTCGGCCCCGACTACGACGACGCGGTCGCCGCCGCCCTGGCCGAACGCATCGAAACCACCATCGACGAACGCATCCGCCACCATCTGGCCGCCCATGCCCGGCCGCCCGCCAACGCCGGCGTCAGGAGCAACACCGCGCGCATGGTCCTCAGCATCATCTCGCTGGGCCTGTCGCTTCCGCTCACGATCGCCGGCGCCGCCTTCGCGGGGGCCGAGGGGGTGGCGCTGGCCTGGATCGGCCTCATCGTCTTCTACGTGGTCTCAGTGATCGGCTTCCGGCGTTAGGTCGTGTTTGCCGAATCATTTCGGGCTCGCGGCCGCCAGGCTGCCTCTCGCTGCGCCGATGTCGCTTGCCCAGCCAACCAGGATGATCTGCGCGAATCGTCTTGCGAGAGATTGCCTGGACGGCCGCTCGCTCATCCGAAAGCCTTCGTCAAACACTCCCTTAGGCGGCCCCTCGTTACCGCCGCAGCGCCGCAGCGACGATGTCCAGTGCCTCGCTGGAGTCCAACCCCAGGCGGGAGATCACATCGGCGTAGGCCCGGGCCGCGTTCACCGCCTCCGCCCGCTGGTCGTCGCCTCCCGCAGCGATGAACGTCCCGGACCGGCCCCGTGTCTCGACCACCCCGGCCTGTTCCAGCTCCCGATAGGCGCGTGCGACGGTGTTCACTGCCACCGACAGTCGTTCCGCCAGGGCGCGGACCGTCGGCAGCTTGTAGCCGACGGGAACCTCGCCTTTGGCCGCCGCACCGGCCACCGCCGCCCTGATCTGCTCATACGGGGGCACTTTTGACGCTGGATCAATCCGGATGGACTCCGGCATCGTCGTCCCCACTCCTTAATCCGCTACGTTGCCTAGTGTGGCGGTCCCGTCACGTTCGATCCTCCCATCGAAGAGCGGGGCACGCACACTCAGGCGGGGACAGGGCTGCGCGGTACGCGCACGATGCCGTGCAGGCGGTGCGCCTCCCGTGCGGTGAGCAGCCGCTCGGCGACCTCGGTCGCCTCCCGGATCCCTGGCTTGGCCAGCCGCTTCCTCCGGTAGATGCGGTCGTTGTACCCGCGCGGGCCGATCCGCACACGTTCCTCGGCGTAGGCGGCCCGCATCGCCTCGGTCAGCGCCGCATCCAGGGCCACCCCGCACCGGTGCAGCTCCTCTGTACCGGCCCCGGCGGCATGGGCCTCCTCCAGCGCCTGCTCCGCCAACGCGACGGCCTCCAACAGCTCCGGCAGGCGCTGCGCGCGCTCCCGGTCCTCGGCATAGCGGCGCCGCGCCGCCTCATCGACCTTGGCCATGCTCACTCCCGAACTTTCCAATAGGTGCCGGCCGTGGTGGGGCACGGTCGTTAACGAACCACTTTAGGGGCGTATGGGCTGCGTGGAAAAACGGCGTATCCTTCACCCCTGCCTTTACAAAGTAAGTCTAGTATTGGGAAGCGTGAGCCGAAACAACGCCGGCCTCAGCGCCGACCGCATCATCACCGAGGCCCTGCGCATCATCGACGGCCAGGGACTGCGCCGACTGACCATGCGCCGCCTCGGCGACGCCCTCGAAGTCGAGGCCATGGCCATCTACCACCACTTCCCCCTGGGCAAGGAGGCGCTCTTCGAAGCGATCGTCGACTTCGTCACCGACGTCTCCCGCACCGGCGGGGAGGAAACCGGCGACGAAGCCGCCGCGCAGGACGATCCCGCGGACGACCCCGAAGACACCGGACCCCGGGAGGACACGCGCCCCTGGGACGAGCGGCTGCGCGCATGGGCGCACGCCTACCGCGACCGGCTGCTCCGCCACTCCGGAGCGCTCCCGCTGATCATCAACCGCCGCCCCGACACCGACGGGGCCCTGCGCACCCTCGACCTGCACTACGCGGCCTTCACCGAGGCCGGCCTGAGCGGCCCCGATGTGGTACGGGCCGGCGCCGCACTGGACTCCTATGTGACCGGCGCGGTCATCCACCAGGTCCGCGCCGCGGGACTGCCCGGACAGCACCCCGCAGCCCTCAACGGGCGCTATCCGCACGTGGCGGCCCTGGTCGGGGTCGAACTCGACCCCGACCAGGGCTTCGATGACGGACTACGGACCCTGCTGAGTGCGCTGACCCGAAACCGCTAGCTCCTGGGCGACGATGGCCGCCTGGACACGGCTGCGCAGGCCGAGCTTGGCCAGGATCCGGCTGACGTGGGTCTTGGTCGTCGTCTCGGTGATGCCGAGGCAACGGGCGATCTGCTGGTTCGACAGTCCTTCGCCGACACGGGCCAGCACCTCCCGTTCGCGCGCCGTCAGATCGGCGACGGCGGCCGGGCTCACGGGCGGCACCCCGCCCGCGGCCCCGCGGGTGCCGCCCGTCCCGGCGAATTCGGCGATCAGCCGCCGAGTGACCGCCGGCGCGATCATCCCCTCCCCTCGGGCGACCACCCGGACCGCCTCGATGAGCTCATCGGCCTCGATGTTCTTCAACAGGAAGCCCGCGGCCCCGGCGCGCAGCGCACCGAAGACGTACTCGTCGAGGTCGAAGGTGGTCAGAATGAGCACGTCCACACCGGCCCCGACCAGCTCCCGGGTCGCGGTGATGCCGTCCTTGCGGGGCATCCGGATGTCCATGAGGACGATATCGGGCGCGCTTCTTCGGGCCGCCGCCACCGCCTCCTCACCATCGGCGGCCTCCGCGACCACCTCGATTCCGGGGGCCGAGTCCAGGATCATCACCAGTCCCGACCGCACCGCCCACTGGTCTTCGGCCACAACGACCCGGATCACGTGCTCATCTCCGTTCTTTGTCCATATCGGCCGCCCGCTCCTCCTCGCTGATCGGAAGTTCGACGCAGACCCGCCACAACCGCCGCCCCTGCCCGTCGACCGCACCGGCGTCGAACCGGCCCCCGAGCAGAACGGCCCGCTCCCGCATCCCGGTGAGCCCGGCACCACCGCCCAGTCCGGGATACCAGGCCTGCTCCGGCCGCCCCTGCTGCTCCTCCACACCGTTCTCCGCGGTGATTACCAGCCAGGACCGCCGGTCCTGTTCCGCGTAGGACAGCGTGATCTCGACGCGCCTGGGAACGGCATAGCGCAGCGCGTTGGTCAGGCACTCCTGGACGATCCGGTAGGCGGCGGCGTCTGCCTGCACGGGCAGCGGGCGGGGGGTGCCGCGTTGTGCCATCCGCACCTCCAGCCCGGCCTCGCGCGCGGTGTGCATGAGCCGGTCGACCTCGCTGAGCCGCGGCATCACCCGCTCCAGGTCGGGATTGTCGTCGGCGCGCAGCACCCCGATCATCCGCCGCATCTCCGCCAGCCCCTGGACACTGTTGTCCCGGACGACCCCCAGTACCTGGCGCACACGCTCCGGATCGGGATCGCGCATCGACAGCGCCGCCGTCGACTGCACCGCGATGGCACTGAGGTGGTTGGCGATGACATCGTGCAGTTCGCGCGCCATGCGGCCGCGCTCCTCGGCGATCGCAGTTCCGCGGTCCAACTCGGCCATCCGCACGATCTGGCGGGTGCGCTCCCGCTCCAGTTCGGCGCGCAGGTGGTGCTCCCGAACGCTCAGGCCGGTGATCACCGGAGTGACGAAGACCAGTATGTACAGCCCCAGCTCCTGCAGTACGGAAAGCGCGCCGGGCAGGTAGCCCGCCCGCAGCGCGTACAGCAGCAGTACCAGCACGGCGGCCGCGCCCGCCACGACGGCGGCCAGCGTGCCGTAGGTCAGTCGGCGGCGCCCCCACACGCAAGCCGCATACAGCGCATCACCGTAGGCGATGAGCACCCCTGCCGACGGGCCGAGCAGCGCATCGGCGGCCAGTACGACCGTCGCCGCAGCCAGGGCCGGGCCGGGGGCGGCGCGCCGCAGCAGGATCGCCAGGCAGATTCCGGCCAGGGTGAGCAGCAGCCAGCGCGGGTCGACGCCCCCGCGTGATACGTAGCTGTCCAGCCACCACAGCAGCAGGCCGCCGCCGAAGTGCACACCGGCCCACAGGGTGCTTCCCAGGTAGAGGCGCCCGCCCAGGAGGCGCCGGTCGAGGAGTTCGTAGCGTCGCAGAAGCAGCGTCACCCGACCATCTCAGCACGTTGCGGACTGCCGTGCGTACATCCAAGGTCCTATCCCGATCTCCTCCGCCGTGCCGATGACCGCCTCCCGCGGCTGTTCGAGACTGGCAGGACAGATCAGGAGAAGCCGGGGAATCGGCGGGTGAGCGGGGGATGTGCGCATGATCGTAGCCGTGATCGTGTTCTGCGAGACCATGTTCTGGGTGCTGCTCCTGGCCGGGCTGGCCGTCCGCTACCTGCTGCGCCGGCGGCGGCTGAGCACGCTCCTGCTGCTGCTTGTGCCCGTGCTGGACGTCGTACTGCTGACCGCGATCGCGGTGCACCTGGCGTCGGGGGCGGCCGCCGACTCCTCACACGGGATCGGCGCGCTGTACCTGGGGTTCACCGTTGGATACGGGCACAGCACCATCCGCTGGGTCGATGCCCGCTTCGCCCACCGCTTCGGCGGCGGCCCCACGCCGGCCAAGCCGCCCGCGCGCGGGCGGGAGCGGCTGCGCTATGAGTGGCGGGCCTGGCTGCGCGGCCTGGTCGCCTGCGCAATCGGCGCGGCGGTGCTGGCGGGGCTGACCGCCGCGGTCGGCGACCCGGCGCGCACGGCCGCGCTGACCGGCTTCTACCCACCGCTGGCGACCTTCCTGTTCGTCCACACCGTGATCTCGGTGTGGGGAGCGGTGGAGGCGCTGCTTCCCGCCAAGGAGGCGTCCCCGGCTCCTTCGGCGGAGGTCGCCGCAGCCGGGAACGGAGACCGCCCGCCCCCCGCTGATATCTGAGGGCCCGCCCGTGTCAGCGGCCCCTCAGTTCCGTGCTCTGCGGGTGCGCGGTCTTCAGGCGGAGCCGGCCGCCTCGTGAGCATCGGTCGAGCCGCGCAGGCGCGCCCGATCGGCGCGGTGCGCCCGCGCCTCTTCCGGGTCGAGCACGGGCGCCGCGGCGAGCAGTTGCCTGGTGTAGTCGTGTTGCGGGTTCTCATAGACCTCGTCGCCGTGGCTCATCTCCACGATCCTGCCTTTGGACATCACCGCGACACGGTCGCTGACCTGGCGGACCACCGCGAGGTCGTGGGCGACGAAGATATAGGTCAGGTCGAAGTCGTCCTGCAGTTCGTCTAGCAGGCGCAGCACCTGGTCCTGCGTTGACACGTCCAGCGCCGACACGGGCTCGTCGCAGATCACCAGTTTCGGCCGCAGGATCAGTGCCCGCGCGATCGCGATGCGCTGCCGCTGGCCGCCGGAGAAGGCGTGCGGGAACCGGTTGTAGTGGGCGCTTTCCAATCCGACCCGTTCCAGCAGTTCCTGTACGCGCATCCGGATCTTCTTGGTGTCGGTCTCGCCCTGCACGCGCAGCGCGGCCCCGATGCTGTCGCCGATGGTGACGCGCGGGTTCAGCGACGAGTAGGGGTTTTGGAAGATCATCTGGATATCGCGCCTGAGAGGACGCAGTCGGCGCTCCGGAAGGCGGGTGATGTCGTGCCCCTCGAAGGTGATCCTGCCTTCGGTCGGCCGCAGCAGCCGCGTCACCATCCGGGACAGGGTGCTCTTGCCCGAGCCCGACTCCCCCACGATGCCCAGTGTCTCGCCCTTGTACAGGTCAAAGGAGACGTCGTCGACAGCGTAGAAGTCGGTCGCCCGGCCGAAGAGGCCGCCGCGCACCTTGAAGCGCATGCGCGCGTTCTCGACCTTCAGCAGCGGCTCCTCCTCTGCCGATCCGGGCGGGCCGGGGGCAACGGGCCGGGCCGCGGTGGGCTGCGCCGCGGCCGACGACGCGCCCTGGTGCCGCTCCTGCGCGCGGTCGGCACGCACCTGCGCGCGGCGCTGGGCGCGCGAGACGTCCACCCGGGGCACCGCGTCCAGCAGCGCCTGCGTGTAGGGGTGCTCCGGTGTGGACAGCACCCGGCGGACATCGCCGCGTTCGACGATCTCGCCCTTGCGCATGACCAGGACCTCGTCGACCGATCCGGCGACGACGGCCAGGTCATGGCTGACCAGGATGAGCGACATGCCCAGGTCCCGGCGCAGGTCGTCGAGCAGGTCCAGGATCTGGGCCTGGACGGTGACGTCCAGCGCGGTGGTCGGCTCGTCGGCCAGCAGGACTGTCGGATCGCACATCAGCCCCATGGCGATCAGCACGCGCTGGCGCATCCCGCCGGAGAACTCGTGCGGGTAGGAGTTGATGCGCCGCGCCGGCTGGGGGATGCCCACGCGGTCCAGCGACTCGACCGCGCGCTTGCGCGCTTCGGCGACCGAGGCCTTCGGCCGGTGGATCCGGTAGGCCTCGATCAGCTGGTTGCCGATCGTGTACTGCGGGTGCAGCGAGGACATCGGGTCCTGGAAGACCATCGCGATGTCGTTGCCGCGCATCGCCCGGATGCGGCGGTCGCTCGCGGCGGCGATGTCGGTCCCGGCCACCGTGATCTTCCCGGTGACCTCGGCCTTGGTCCCCCGGTGCAGGCCCATCAGCGCCAGCGATGTGACGCTCTTGCCCGAGCCCGACTCGCCGACGATCCCCAGCGCGCCCCCGGGCTCGACGTCGAAGCAGACACCGTCGACGGCGGTGATCCGGCCCTCCAGGGTCGGGAATGTGATCCGCAGGTCGCTGACGCTGACGACCGGGTCGGTCATGGTCGTCCCACCTTTTTTGTCTCGGATGCCGTGGTCGGCCTCGTGTGCGATATCGGTCATGTCCACTCTGCCGGTCAGGCGCCGACGCGGACACGGGGGTCCACCCAGGCGTAGAGGAGGTCGACGATCAGGTTGGCGATCACCACGAACACCGCGGTGAACATCGTGACGCCGAGGACCACGGGAAGATCGTTGCCCCGGATGGCGTCGACCGCGTACTTGCCCAGTCCGGGCAGGGAGAAGGTGCTCTCGGTGAGTACGGCGCCCCCGAGCATCAGGCCGAAGTCCAGGCCGAAGATGGTGATGATGGGGGTCAGCGCCGAGCGCAGGGCGTGCTTGCCGATGACGGTGCGCTCCGGCAGGCCCTTGGCGCGGGCGGTGCGGATGAAGTCCTCGCCCATCGTGTCGAGCATCCCGGCCCGGGTGAGGCGGGCGTACATGGCCGCGTAGAGGAACGCGAGGGTGACCCAGGGCAGGACCAGGCCGTGCGCCCACGCGATCGGGTTCTCGGTGAAGGGGGTGAAGCTGCCGCCCGGTGGGAAGATCCCCCAGTAGTAGCTGAACACCGCCAGCGATACCAGGCCGGTGAAGAAGATCGGCAGTGAGACACCGGCCAGTGCCACCATCATCGCCGCCCGGTCCAGTGCCGTTCCGCGCCGCAGCGCCGAGAGCACGCCGATCGAGACCCCGGCGACCAGCCAGATGACCGCGGCTCCTACGGCCAGTGACGCGGTGACCGGGAGCCGGTCGATCAGTTGGGGCCAGACCTCGGTGCCGGTCTTGAAGGAGTAGCCGAAGCAGGGTGCGCTGCATTCGATGACGTCGGTGCCGCTGTCGTACTCCGTGCCCACGACCAGCCCTTTGACGAATTCGCCGTACTGGACGGTGATCGGCTCGTCGAGGTTGAGCCGCTCCTTGACCGCGGCGATCGCTTCAGGGGTGGGCGACTTTCCGATGTAGCGGGCGGCCAGGCCGTCGGCGTCGGTTCCGGCCAGCCGCGGGATCAGAAAGAAGATCGCGAAGACGACCATGCTGACGATCAGCAGCAGGCCGACACCCGCGAATAGGCGGCGGATGATGTATGTGATCACAGCGGGCGGCCGAAGCCTTCACCTGCCTTGTCGCTTCGCACGGTTGATGAAGTGCCGGGGGTGCGGGCCGGCTCGTGGCCGGCCCGCACCGACGCGGAGCCGCAGCCGGATCCGGGTGGGATCCGGCGTGGACCCGGTTACTGGGCGAGGCCCATGGCGGAGTAGTCGTACATCTTGAACGACTCGCCGAAGAAGACGTTGGTGACGTTCTCCGGGCGGAAGAGCAGCGCCTTCTGGTCCAGGTAGGGCAGCAGCGTCGCGGAGTCCATCGCCAAAGCGTCGACCTCGGCGTACATCTCCTCGCGCTGGGCGGGGTCGTCGGTCACGGCCGCCTCGTCCAGCAGCTCGTTGATCTCTGGGTCGTCGAGCTCGGAGAGATTGCTGTTGCCGGCGCCCTTGATCGAGTCGCCGTGCACGATCTGCTGGAAGAAGCCGTAGCCGGAGGGCCAGTCAGAGCCCCAGCCGTAGGCCATGATGCCGAGCTCCTCCTTCTCCACGAAGGCCGGGGAGCCGGCCTGCTCGCTGGTGTAGGTGCCGGCCTCATAGCCCTTCAGTTCGGCATTGATGCCGTACTCGGCCAGAGCCTGCTGCAGCGCCTCGGCCGCCTTCTTCTCCTTGTCGCGGTCCGAACGGTAGGAGATCTTGGTGTCGAAGCCGTCCTCCTGGCCACAGGCCTCCAGGCTTTCGGCGACCTTGTCCGGGTCGCCCTTGTGCTCGGGCGTTCCGTAGGGGTCGATCTCGGTAAAGCCCGGCGTGGACGGGGGCAGCATGTTGGTGGCGATGTCGCCGCCGACCTCACCGCCCCAGGCGGCCTGCATGGCCGTCTTGTCGGCGCCGTACAGGACCGCCTCGCGGCAGGCCTTGTCGTCGAACGGCTCGACGTTGGGGTTGATGGCGAAGTAGAGCTTGAAGCCCGTCTGCGGGTTGTCGGCCTGGGCCTTGAGGTTCTCGTCGCGCAGGATCTTGCCGCGCGCCGCCGCCTCGAGGCCGAGGCCGGCGACGTCCATGTGCAGGTCGCCCGACATCAGGCGGTTGTCGCGGTCGTTCTCCTCCTGCTTGAAGGCGACCTCGATCTTGTCGGGGCGGTTGCGGGTGAGCGGGTCGGTCTCGGGGTCGTACTCTTCGTTGCGGACCAGGTTGAGGGTCTTGCCCGGGGTCCACTCGGATTCGAACTTGTAGGGGCCGTTGGAGACGACCTGGGTCTGGTACTGGTCACCGGTGTCGGCATCGGCCGGAACCGGTGACGTCTGGGGCATCGCGGCGACGTAGTCGAACTCGCTGAACGGCTCCTTGAGCTTGAATTCGATGGTGCGCTCGTCGGGGGTCTCGATGCCCGTGAAGTTGTCGAGGTCTTCGTCTTCGTAGGGGCCCTCGTAGTCGCCGGCGTCCAGGAGCTGGCTGAAGTACACCGGGCCCTTGTTGATGATGTCGGGCGCGAAGTTGCTGCGCGCCACGGCGTACTTCACGTCCTCGGCGGTGATGGGGGTGCCGTCCTCGAACTTCAGCCCCTCTTTGAGGGTGTAGGTCCAGGTCAGGCCGTCGTCACTGACCTCGCCGAGGTCTTCGGCCAGGTCCGGGACCAGCTCCAGGCCCTCCTCGCCGGGCTGCTGGGCATAGGTCACCAGGCTGCGCGCGTAGAAGCGGGTGAAGGACCAGTTGGCGGCGTAGTAGGTGTTGCCCGGGTCCAGGGAGTCGAACTGGTCGGAGTGCGCGAACTTCAGCGTTCCGCCCTGCTCGTCCGAGGGGTTGACGATACTGGTGGTGCCGGCGTCGAATTCGGCTTCGGTACCGCCTCCGCCGTCGCCTCCTCCGCCGCAGGAGGTGAGGAGCATCGCCGCCGAGGTTGTGGCGGCGGCGAGGCCCAGCCATTTCTTGCTCACTGGATTCTGCCTTTCTACGCGAGATCTCCGGTGGTCGGGGGGGGACCGGGGCGGCGGTTCACGCCGTGGTCGGTCCGGGGCTCAGGACTGTGTCCGGGGGTCCAGTGCGTCGCGCAAGCCGTCGCCGAAGAGGTTGAACGCGAGCACGGTCAGAAAGATCGCGAGTCCGGGGGCCAGCATGAAGTTCGGTGCCGCGTTGTAGTAGTCCACGGCCTCAGAGAGCATCCCGCCCCAGGTCGCGGTGGGTGCTTCGACTCCGACCCCGAGGAAGGACAGGGCGGCTTCGAACAGGATGTTGGTGGGGATCAGCAGCGTCGAGTAGACGAGGATCGGGGCGACCAGGTTCGGCAGGAGTTCTTTGCGCAGGATGTAGAAGTTGCTCGCGCCGAGGCTGCGGGCGGCTTCGACGAATTCGCGCTCCCGCAGCGACAGGGTCTGGCCGCGGATGATCCGGCCGATGTAGGGCCAGTTGAAGAACCCGATGATGAAGACCAGGATCGCGATCCGCAGTCCGTTGCCCTGCAGCCCGAACGCGGCGTCGGGGATGACGCCGACCAGTGCCATCGCGAACAGCAGCAGCGGGAACGCCAGGAAGATGTCCATCAGGCGGCTGATGAACGCGTCCACCCAGCCGCCGAAGTAGCCGGCGATGACGCCCATGACGGTGCCGATGACCACCGAGACCATGGTGGCGAGGAACCCGATGAGCATGGAGATGCGTGCGCCGTAGACGATCCGGCTGAAGATGTCGCGCCCGGTGACCGGTTCGACGCCGAGTAGGAACTCCCCGCTCATTCCGCCCCACGGCGCGTTGGCGGTGCTCAGGACGGGATCGATCATCTCCTGGTGCCACTCGTTGGGCGGGTGGCCGAGCAGGCGCACGATCAGGGGTGCGCAGACCGCCACCAGGGCCATGAACACCACGAAGCCGAAGCCGATCATGGCGACCTTGTCCTGCCGCAGCCGTGTCCAGGCGATCTGTCCCAGAGAGCGCCCGCGGTCGGTGGCGCCTCCCGGGGAGGCGCCCTTGTCCGGTCGGGCCGGTTCGGCCGCCCCGGATACGTCCAAAGGCGCGGTCATTGAACCACTACTCCCCTACTGCTCCCGCTTCTTGTGCGGCCGGGCCCTCCGGTTGGTTGGCCTGAGGACCCGGGTGTTCCGGGTGGTTGCACGATGCGTACTGGTACGTGCGGAAAACGTCAACACCGGCACCGGATGCGTCCCCGCCACCGGAAACCAGCGAGCGCGGTCAGCGCACACCGGAAATCAACAGAATCGACATGAAGTGTGCGCACGGCAGCACACCATGATCAACCTACTCATGAGTACGTCACCAAGCGTCCAAATCTCGGCGATGTATCCCAATCGTGACCCGAAGCGCATGCAACCGTAGCCTTCCGTTGCCGAACACCCAGCAGGCAGCACACCACGAAGCGCGCACACCCCGGAGGCAGCGTGCACCCGGCCGCGAAGATTGTCTACACCCTTCCGCCGAATTTCGTAGAAAGCATACACCAACAAAGCGCCCATAACGGACATATAGGCATAAAAAAACACGCCCCATTCGAAATGGAGCGTGCGGACGGCCCGTCCCGTGGCGCCCGGAAGGCTACCGCGCGGTCTCTCTCACTCGATACCGTGCTTGCGCAGCAGGTCCTCGATGTCGCTGAAGTCCTCGGTGCCGCCGGCGGCCTGCTTCTTGCCCGGCTGCTGCCCGGCGCCCCCGGCCGCGTCCCCCGATCCGCCGATCCCCGCGGCCGGTTTGCGGCTCTGCCCCTCCACCGCGGTCGTGCCGCCTTTCGGCCCGCCGACACCGCGGGACTTCATTACTCCCGAGACCACCCACAGGACCACGGCCAACCCCGCTACGGCGACACCGGCCCACACCACCGGGTTGAAGACCAGCCCCACGAAGAACCCGGCCAGATCGGCGACGATCCGCCAGATGATCGCCATCAGCCCCATCAGGCCGGCGGCCAGCGGCAGCAGCGACCACGCCACGCCGCGCAATCCCGCCGCGGCGCCCCTGCGGCGCCAGACCACCCAGGAGATGAGCAGCCCCACCACGGTGAGAGCGGCTCCCAGCATCGGACCTGCGATCGGCAACTGTTCCGGCGACATACCCCCAGTCTCGCACTTCAGGGACGCGCTGCATATCCGGTGAGTCCCCTAGGGACGGTGGAAGGCGGCAGGCCCTCCTGCCGCCTTCCGTCCCCCGAGATCGGCGCCGGCGCCTCAGCCCTGAGCGTCGGCCGCCAAGCGGTGCAGCCATGCCATGTCGATGCCGACCAGCGACTCGACCACATGCACCCCTTCGGCCCGCACCGGACCGGCGTGGCCGGGCACCGCGACCGTGATGCAGCCCGCGGCCAGCGCCGAGGCCACACCGACGGCCGAGTCCTCGAACGCCACGCACCGCTGGGGGTCGACCCCGAGCAGCCGGGCCGCCTTCAGGTAGGGCTCCGGATCGGGCTTGTTGCGCTCGACCTCGTCACCGGCGACGGTCACATCGAAGTTGTCGATGCCGATGCCGCCGATCGCCATCTTGATCAGGTGCCGCTCGGTCGAGGTCACCAGGGCCGAGGCCACCTCGGAGCCCGCGACCAGTGCCACCAGGTCCTTGGCGCCGGGGCACGTATCGGCCCCCTCGGCCAGCCGGCGGGCGAACGCCGCGTGCAGCCGGGAGGTGACCTCGGCCGGCGGCACGCCGGCGCCGGTCAGCTCGATGATGTACCGAGCGACCGGCTCCGCCGCACCGCCGATGTTGTATCGGTGGTCCTCTGCCGTCCAGACTCCGCCGAGCTCGGCAACGGTCTCCGCCTCGGCGTCGTTCCACATCCCTTCACTGTCGATCAGGGTTCCGTCCATGTCGAACAGGACGGCCTGCAGCGGCCCACCGGTCGAGGTGTCGGTCATACGTTGAAGTATTTCGCTTCCGGATGGTGGATGACGATCGCGTCGGTGGCCTGTTCGGGAACGAGTTGGAATTCCTCGGACAGCGTGACCCCGACGCGTTCGGGCTCCAGCAGTTTCATGATCTTGGCGCGGTCCTCCAGGTCCGGGCAGGCGCCGTAGCCCAGGGAGAACCGGGCGCCGCGGTAGCCCAGTTTGAAGAACGCGTCCAGCTCCTGTGGATCGTCACCGGCGAATCCCAGTTCGGCGCGGATCCGGGTGTGCCAGTACTCCGCGAGCGCTTCGGTGAGCTGCACCGAGAGCCCGTGCAGCTCCAGGTAGTCGCGGTAGGCGTTCTTCTCGAACAGCTTCTGGGTCGCCCCGCTGATCGCGGAACCGACGGTGACGACCTGCAGCGCCAGCACATCGGTCTGGCCCGACTCCTTGGGCCGGAAGTAGTCCGACAGGCACAGGTGCCGGTCGCGGCGCTGACGCGGGAACGTGAAGCGGGTGCGCTCGGTGCCGTCGTCATCGAGCACGACGAGGTCGTCGCCCTCGCTGTAACAGGGGAAGTAGCCGTAGACGACCGCGGCCTCCATCAGCCCTTCGGTCTGGATGCGGTCCAGCCACATGCGCATGCGCGGACGGCCTTCGGTCTCGACCAGCTCCTCATAGCTCGGGCCGTTACCGCGCTTCGCGCCCTTCAGCCCCCACTGGCCCATGAAGAGGGCGCGCTCGTCGAGGAAGGAGGCGTAATCGGCGAGCGGGATGCCCTTGCTGATCCGGTCGCCCCAGAACGGCGGCTCGGGCACCGGGTTGTCGGTGGCCACGTCGCTGCGCGCGGGCATGTCCTCAGGCGCGGTGACCTGCAGTTTGGCACCGCTCTTCACCCTGCGCTGGCGCAGCGCCGGAAGCTCGGCGCCTTCGACGCCGCGCTTGACCGCCATGAACGCGTCCATCAGGCGCAGGCCCTCGAACGCGTCGCGGGCATAGCGCACCTCGCCCTGGAACCTCTCCGCGAGGTCCTCCTCCACGAAGGAGCGCGTGAGCGCCGCGCCGCCCAGCAGCACGGGGTAATCCTTGGCGATCCCCCGGCTGTTCATCTCGTCCAGGTTCTCCTTCATGACCACCGTGGACTTGACCAGCAGCCCGGACATGCCGATGACGTCGGCGCGCTGCTCCTCGGCGGCCTCCAGGATCGTCGACACCGGCTGCTTGATGCCGAGGTTGACGACGTCGTAGCCGTTGTTGGAGAGGATGATGTCGACCAGGTTCTTGCCGATGTCGTGGACGTCGCCCTTGACCGTGGCGAGCACGATCCGGCCCTTACCGTCGTCGTCGCTCTTCTCCATGTGCGGTTCGAGGTGGGCGACGGCCGCCTTCATCGTCTCGGCCGACTTCAGCACGAACGGGAGCTGCATCTCGCCCGAACCGAACAGGTCGCCGACGACCTTCATCCCGGCCAGCAGTGTGTCGTTGACGATCTGCAGGGCGGGGCGCTCGGTCAGGGCCTCGTCCAGGTCGGCCTCGATACCGGTCATCTCACCGTCGATGATGCGGCGTTCCAAGCGCTCCCACAGCGGCAGCGCCGCCAGTTCTTCCGCCCGCGAGGCCTTGAGCGCCTGGGCGTCGACACCCTCGAACAGCTCCAGGAACCGGGCGAGCGGATCGTAGTCCTCGGTGCGCCGGTCATAGACCATGTCCAGGGCGACCTGGCGCTGCTCGTCGGGGATCCGGTTCATCGGCAGGATCTTGGAGGCGTGCACGATGGCGGAGTCCAGTCCGGCCTCGACGCACTCGTGCAGGAACACCGAGTTCAGCACGATGCGCGCGGCCGGGTTCAGCCCGAAGGAGAGGTTGGACAGCCCCAGCGTGGTCTGCACGTCCGGGTAGCGCCGCTTGATCTCCCGGATGGCCTCCAGGGTCTCAAGGCCGTCACGCCGGGTCTCGTCCTGGCCGGTGCCGATGGGAAACGTCAGGGCATCGATGACGATGTCCTCGGTCCGCATCCCCCATTTCCCGGTGAGCTCCTCGATGATCCGGGCGGCGACCCGCACCTTCCACTCGGCGGTGCGGGCCTGGCCCTCCTCGTCGATGGTCAGCCCGACCACCGCGGCGCCGTGCTCCTTGACCAGCGGCATGATCTTGTTGAACCGCGAGTCGGGGCCGTCGCCGTCCTCGTAGTTGACCGAGTTGACCACGACGCGCCCGCCGATCCGCTCCAGTCCGGCCTCGAGCACCGCCGGTTCGGTGGAGTCCAGCATCAGCGGCAGGGTGGAGGCGGTGGCCAGCCGGGAGGCCAGCTCCTGCATGTCGCGGACACCGTCGCGGCCTACGTAGTCGACGTTCAGGTCGAGCATGTGCGCGCCGTCGCGGATCTGGTCGCGCGCGATCTCCACGCAGTCGTCGTAGCGCTCCTCGATCATCGCCGTGCGGAACTTCTTGGAACCGTTGGCGTTGGTGCGCTCGCCGATGGCCAGGTAGCTGGTGTCCTGGCGGAAGGGCACGCTCTGGTAGAGCGAGGCCGCGGACGGCTCACTGTAGGGCCGACGCTCCTTGATGCCGCGGCCCTGGACGCGCTCGACGACCTGGCGCATGTGCTCGGGCGTGGTGCCGCAGCAGCCGCCCACCAGGGACAGTCCGAACTCGGAGGTGAAGGTGTCGTGGGCGTCGGCGAGTTCGTGGGGCTGCAGCGGGTAGACGGCGCCGTCCGCGCCCAGCTCGGGCAGGCCCGCGTTGGGCATGCAGGAGATCGGGATTCGGGAGTGCTGGGACAGGTAGCGCAGGTGCTCGCTCATCTCGGCCGGGCCGGTGGCGCAGTTCAGCCCGATCATGTCGATGTCGAGCGGCTCCAAGGCGGTCAGCGCCGCGCCGATCTCCGAGCCGAGCAGCATGGTTCCGGTCGTCTCGATGGTGACCTGGGCGATGATCGGGATGGCGGTGCCGGTAGCGCGCCGCGCACGATGGGCGGCGATCACCGCGGCCTTGGTCTGCAGCAGGTCCTGGCAGGTTTCGATGAGGATGACGTCGGCGCCGCCCTCGATCAGGCCTCTGTGGCACTGCTCATAGTAGTCGCGCAGCGTGGCGAAGGGGGCGTGGCCCAGGGAGGGGAGCTTGGTGCCCGGACCGACCGATCCCAGGACGTAGCGGGGGTGGTCGGGGGTGGAGTACTCGTCGGCCGCCTCGCGGGCCAGTCGAGCACCGGCCTCGGCGAGTTCGTAGGTTCGCTCGGGGATCTCGTATTCGTTGAGCGCGGCGAAGTTGGTGCCGAAGGTGTTGGTCTCGACACAGTCGACGCCGACGTCGAAGAACGCGGCGTGGGTGGAGCGGATGATATCGGGGCGGGTGATGTTGAGGATCTCGTTGCAGCCTTCGAACCCATCGAAATCGTCGAGGTTGAGATCGTGGGCCTGAAGCATGGTGCCCATCGCCCCATCGGCGACGATGACGCGTTGGGCAAGGGCATCCCGGAAGGAGAGTCGAGAGCTCATAGACACCAACTGTAGTGTCGGCAGACCGTGCGCACCCGACCCGGGGTGCCCCCCGGCGGTCTCCCCGTGGTGATGTGGCAGGTCAGGCGTCCGGGACAGCAGTGCCTGATTCTTTACGGTCGCTACCGGAAACGATATCGCACCGCATTACTCCTTCCGGTGCCCAACCCATAGGGTGGGCGTGTCCGGCACGTGCCCGGCGGACGGGGCGGCATTGCGCTGTCGCGGTCCCGGGGGAACGTGGTAGGGCTAGAACGCGCGGCGAACCCCGCGCGAACGGAACCAAGAACCCGGGCGGCCCGGTCGGCGGCCCGGAGAGTAAGGAGGCGGCCGGTGTCTGAGCTCGACAGCGTCCCTGAGCTCGTCGAGCCCGTCATGGTGGCCGCGTTCGAAGGCTGGAACGACGCCGGCGAAGCCGCGAGCGCGGTCGTCGAGCATCTGTCCTCGGTCTGGGACGCAGGCGAGCTGCTCGCCCTGGAGCCTGACGACTACTACGACTTCCAGGTGTCCCGCCCGCGCGTGACGGTCGTGGACGGCGAGCACCGCGGCATCAGTTGGCCCACCACCCGGGTCTCGATCGCCCGTCCCCCCGGCGGGCGAACCGACGTGGTCCTGGTCACTGGTCCCGAGCCCAACATGCGCTGGCGCAGCTTCGCCGGCGACCTGCTGGCGATCGCCCGGGAACTGGGGGTGCGCAGGATCGTACTGCTGGGTGCGCTCCTGGCCGACTCCCCCCACACCCGCCCGGTTCCGGTCACCGGCATGAGCACCCCGGCCGGCCTCTGCGGCGCCCTGCACCTGGAATCCACCGGCTATGACGGGCTGACCGGGATCGTCGGCGTCCTGCACGACGCCTTCGCCGCGGCCGGCATCGAGGCGGTGTCGCTGTGGGCGGCGATCCCGCACTACGTCGCGCAGCCACCGTGCCCCAAGGGAACGCTGGCACTGCTGCGGCGGGTCGAGGACGTCCTCGACCTCACCGTCCCGCTGGGCGACCTCCCCGAGGAGGCCCGTGCGTGGGAGCACGGCGTCGACGAGCTCGCCTCCGAGGACGACGACATCTCCGGTTATGTCCGCAGTCTGGAGGAGGCCAAGGATGCCGCCGAACTCCCCGAGGCCACCGGCGAGGCGATCGCCCGCGAGTTCGAGCGCTACCTGAAGCGCCGCGGACAGGGGTAGGGCCTCTGGCCGACATGTCCGTGCAGGCGCCTGCAAAGAAGTAGCTCATTCGACGTCGATACGCCGCCATTCGCCGGTGGCCATAACGGTGGCCCATGCTCCCGCGATACGCGCCAGGCCGCGGCGGACCTCGTCGACGACAGCGGGGGCCAGTACCGAGGCCGCGTCTTCGGCCGGATCCATCCGCACCGTCACCCGCAGGCCGTCGAGGACCCGCTGCCCCCGCGCGATCGCGCCGAGGTCGCTCGCCTCTTCGCCACGGCTGCGCAACCGCGCGCGCATCCCGTCGCGCAGCGCGATGGCCTCCTCGAAGTCGGCGAGCGTGATGGGGATGGCGCCTTCAGTGACAAGCCGGTGGTCGCGTAGGAATCGTGCGAGGTCCGCGCGGTCGCCCAGCGCGGCTCGGGTCGAGGCGAAGGAGCGTACGAGCGCGGCTGCGGAGGTCGGTTCGGTGGGGGTGGTCATACCCCTATCCCACCACGGAACGCCGCTTTTCAATGACGTCCGGTGCGTCGGCGGCCGCAATCGGCCGCCGACGCACCGGCGGCCGGCCCTGCGTGGTATCGGACCGACCCGGTCTCAGAGCCGGACGCCCAAAAGCGCGTCGGCGATGTCGGCCACGAGTGCGGGGGCCGCGGTGTCTTCGTCGCCTCCGCCGGCCAGCGCCGCCGCGGCCCAAGCGTCGATCTCACCGAGCGCGGTCGCTGTGTCGAGGTCATCGGCCAGTGCGGCACGCACCCGCTGCAGCAGCGGCGCGGCGTCGGGCCCCGCGGCCAGGGATACGGCCGCGCGCCAGCGCTCAAGGCGTTCGGTGGCGGCGGTGAGCAGGGCGTCGCTCCACTCCCAGGCGTCGCGGTAGTGGTGCGGCAGCATGGCCAGCCGCACCGCCATGGGGTCCACGCCCCGCTCGCGCAGCCCGGAGACGAAGACGAGGTTGCCGAGCGATTTGGACATCTTCTCGCCGTCCAGGCCGACCATGCCGACGTGCATGTAGTTCTGCGCGTGCGGACCGGTCCCGGTGACGCAGCGCGTTTCGGCTGCGCCCATCTCGTGGTGTGGGAAGATCAGATCGTTGCCGCCGCCGTTCAGGTCGAAACCCGCACCGAGCTCGTTCAGGGAGATCGCGCTGCATTCGACGTGCCAGCCGGGGCGGCCGCGCCCCACAGGGCTGTCCCAGGCGGGTTCGCCCGGGCGCTCGGCCCGCCACAGCAGCCAGTCCAGGGCGTCCTTCTTGCCTTCGCGTTTCGGGTCGCCGCCGCGCTCGGCGAACAGGCGCAGCATCTCCGCACGGTCCAGCCCGCTCACCTCGCCGAACCTCGGCGCGGATTCGACCGCGAAGTAGATGTCTCCGTCGAGTTCGTAGGTGGCTCCGGCCTCGCGGATCTTCGCCACGAGCTCGGCGATGAGGTCGATGGACTCCACAACCCCGACAAAGGCACGGGGCGGCAGGATGCGCAGCGCGGCCATGTCGTCGCGAAAAACCTGGATCTCGCGTTCGGCCAGGGCCCGCCAGTCCTCCCCGTTGGCCTGGGCCCGCTCCAGCAGGGGGTCGTCGATATCGGTGGTGTTCTGTACGTAGTCGACGTCGTGCCCGGCGTCCCGCCACACCCGTGTGACCAGGTCGAAGGTGAGATAGGTGAAGGCGTGGCCGAGATGGGCGGCGTCATAGGGGGTGATACCGCAGACGTACATCCTCGCGGTCGGCCCGGGAGTCGTCGTGCGCAGGGTTGTGGTGGCGGTGTCGTGGATGCGGAGCGGATTGCCGCTGCCGGGCAGGCGGACGATGTCGGGCGCAGACCATGAACGCATAACCAGAGACTATCTGGCGAAGTATCCCCCAATGCCCGGACTCGCCGCTAAGCGTGCCTTCGGGTGTCCCGCCGGGCGACAGGCGCCGCATCTTCGGGGTCAGCGCCCCTGTTCGCTTCGGTGGTGCGCGTTCATGATGAACCGGATGCTGATGAGGATCGCTGCCGCGCACGCGGCGAACAGCGCCTCGTTGCCCGCGCGCCAGTGCAGCACCGCGGCGCCGAAGGCCACCACGTACAGCAGCCAGTACGCGCAGCGCTCCCAGTACCCGCGGCCGAGGCGGGCGCGGAGCCCGGCCAACCACTGCCCCGTCCCGGCGCTCCGACCCCCGCGCCACTCTCGTCGCTCTGCCACGGCGCCACCGCCCTCCTTTCGCTCCCGGCCGAACCCGTTCGGCGCGGGCCAGAGCAGGCGGCCCCACCCGTTCCTGCCCCGCTCCGACTAGACGTCTGCTGAGGTCAACCGGTTTACCCGCGAGGCAGGCAACGGGCCTCACACCACCATCCGCCACGCTTCGGGGTCGCCCGGCGCGCCCGTGAAGGCATAGCGCATCCTGTCCGCTGTGCAGGCGAGCAGGGACATCGACGAGGTCGCCCACACATGCCCGCCGAGGTCGACGTGTGCGATGAGCGACGATGGATCATCGCCTCCCTTTGGGCCGAAGCCGCCGGCCCGCGCCTTCCCACGCGCCGCCTCGTTCAGGATCTGCGGCCACTGCCCCCAGATCTCCCCCGGTTCCACCGCCGAGCGCAGCGCCTCAGCGGCGGGGCGCGGACGTCCCCGATCGAAGACCGGCCCGAACCGGCGGGCACGCGGCGCGGCGGCGTCCAGACCGGTGTTCACCAGCACACTGACGCCGACGGGAAGTTCCTCCTCTGTGCGGCCGCTGCCGTTCCAGCCGTACAGGACGGCTTTCCCGGCGTCGGCGACGAGCAGGTGGAAGGGGTCGTAGTGGCGCAGCTCGGCCGGCCCCAGACCCAGGTCGCCGCGTTCGGCGCCCCGCAGCGGCAGCCGGCCGCGGCTGAACCTGGGCACGCCGGCGGGAACGGTGGAGCGCCCGGGCGCGGACGAGGCGTCCGGCGAGAACCCGTTGAGCACCGCGCCCACCCGAGGAGGGCTCGCGCCTTGTTCCCCCGCGCCCGCCGCCAGCCAGGTCCCGCCCTCGCGGGTGTCGCGGCCGCCGATCAGACCGGGGTGCTCGGGCCAGTGCCGGTCCGGCCACTCCCACCGGCGCTCCAGCATCTCGTCGCGGATGGCGGCGATCAGCAGTGGGACCTGCGCCTCGGGATCGAAACAGACGATGACCGTGCACATTCGCACCCCCTTGTCCGGCTCGGCCGGCCGCCACCGGCCGGCTGACGATGGTAGACCGCACGCCGCGCGGGTCGCGCCTCCACCCCTGAATATTGGACGTGCCCGCCCTACCGCGGTGTTCCCCGTTGTCACTTAAGCTCGGACCGGCTGGACACGGCCGCCGACCACCCACCGCGACCAAACGACCAGGAGGGCGCATGGCCCCGCAGGAGGAGCAGGATCAGGCCGTGGCCGTCCTGGACGACGCGAACGGCCTCTCCGCGACGCAGGTCGCCGAGCGCGTGGCCTCCGGCAGGACCAACGACGTCCCGGTGCGGGCCGGCCGGAGCGTCGGCCAGATCGTGCGGGACAACGTCTTCACCCGGATCAACGCGATGGTCGCCGTACTGTTCTCGATCATCGCCGTCATCGGACCGGTGCAGGACGGCCTGTTCGCCATGGTCATCGTGATCAACACGCTGATCGGCATCGTGCAGGAGCTACGCGCCAAGCACACGCTGGACCGGCTCGCGATCGTCAACGCCGCCCGTCCGCGGGTTCTGCGGGACGGCGAGGCGGTCGCGGTCACCCCGCAGGAGATCGTGCTCGACGATGTGATCGAGCTGACTGCGGGAGACCAGGCGGCGGTGGACGGCACAGTGGTCGGCGCCAACGGGCTGGAGATCGACGAGTCGTTGCTGACCGGCGAATCCGACCCGGTGGTGAAGCTGCCGGGCGACCCCGTCATGTCGGGCAGCTTCGTCGTGGCCGGCAGCGGGCGCTTCCGCGCGACCAAGGTCGGCCGGCACGCTTACGCCGCCCGGCTCGCCGAGGAGGCCGGCCGGTTCTCCCTGGTCCACTCCGAGCTGCGTTCGGGAGTGAACCGGATCCTGACCTTCATCACCTGGGCGCTGTTCCCGGTGGGCGGCCTGCTGATCTTCAGCCAGCTCGTCCTGGGCGGGCACGTCACCATCGAGGAGACCGTGGGCGAGGGCCAGATCTCCGGTCCGCTGGCCGATGCGCTGCGCGGCATGGTGGCGGCCCTGGTGTCGATGGTGCCCGAGGGGCTCGTCCTGCTGATCAGCATCGCTTTTGCTGTCGGCGTGATCCGGCTGGGCCGCCGCCAGTGCCTGGTACAGGAATTGCCCGCGATCGAGGGGCTGGCCCGGGTCGACATCGTGTGCACCGACAAGACCGGCACCCTCACCGAGAAGGGCATGCGGCTGGCTGAGATCCGCGACCTCGGCGGCGGTGGGCACGGTACCGCGCCCCGCGAGGTCCTTGCCGCGCTGGCGGCCGCTGACGCCGGCCCGAACGCGAGCACGGCCGCGATCGCCGAAGCCGCCGGTCCGGCTCCGTCGTGGGCGGTCATCGCGTCGGCGGCGTTCTCCTCCGCCCGCAAGTGGAGCGGCGCGAGTTTCGCCACCCCTGAGGGGGATCAGCACTGGGTGCTGGGGGCCGCCGACGTGCTGGCCCCGCCGGAGAGCCCCGCGGCCGCAGAAGCCGAGCGGATCGGCGCCCAGGGCCTGCGGGTGCTGCTGCTGGCCCGGGCCGCCGACCGCGTCGACGGCCCCGACGCCCCCGGTCCGCTCACCCCGGTGGCGCTGGTCGTGCTCGACCAGCGCATCCGGGAGGACGCGGCTGCGACCCTGCGCTACTTCGCCGACCAGGATGTCGCCGTCAAGATCGTCTCCGGGGACAATGCCTCCTCCGTGGGGGCCGTCGCCCGAGACGTCGGGCTGGCCGGCGCCGGCGCGAGCGTCGACGCGCGCACGCTGCCCGAGGAGCGCGACCGGTTCGCCGAGGAGGTGGAGCGCACCTCCGTCTTCGGCCGGGTGAGCCCGGAGCAGAAGCGGGAGATGGTGCGCGGCCTGCAGAACCGCAAGCACACCGTCGCGATGACGGGGGACGGTGTCAACGACATCCTCGCCCTCAAGGAGTCCGACATCGGCGTCGCCATGGGTTCGGGTTCCCCGGCGTCGCGTGCGACCGCCCAGATCGTGCTGCTGGACGACCGCTTCGCCACCCTGCCGGCCGTTGTGGCCGAAGGGAGGCGGGTCATCGGCAACATCGAGCGCGTCGCGAACCTCTTCCTCACCAAGACGGTGTATTCGATGACGATGGCCACCATCGTGGGCCTGCTCGCCGTGGCCTACCCGTTCTTTCCCCGGCACGCCACACTGATCAACGCGGTGACGTTCGGCATCCCCTCGTTCTTCCTGGCGCTGGCGCCCAACAACGAGCGCGCCCGCCCCGGGTTCGTGGCCCGGACCCTGCGGCTGGCCGTCCCCGCAGGGGTCATCAGCGGGGTGGCCGCCATCACCACCTACCTGCTCGTCATGGGCGATGCGCCCGCGCCCGAGCTCACCGACCGGACGGCCGTCGTGGTGACGCTGTGCGCCACCACGCTGTGGGTCCTGCTCCTGGTGGCCAAACCGTATGTGTGGTGGAAGGTCGTGCTCGTCGCGGCGATGGCCGGGCTGCTGCTCACCGCCCTGCTCACCCCTGTGGGCCAGGCGTTCTTCGCCCTTGACGTCAGCGCCCCCGACAAGCTCGTCACGGCCCTGGCCGTCGCCGGCGCGGCAGCCACCCTGATCACCATCGTCCGGATCGCAGACGACCGCTTCATCGGCCGCGGCAAAAGCAAGGAAGGCGCACCGGAGCGGGACGGGGGTGATCTGCTCGGCTACACCGGCGGCCAGGGAATAGCGGGCCAGTCGGGTGAGGGGTAGGGGTGCACTTGGTGGGCGAGCAGCAGCTCGACCCGGCGGCGGAGCGCGTAGATCTCGGATCCGGTGAGGTGGCGGCCGAGTTCGGTCGCCACCGGACCGTCCGGGCGGGCCAGTTCGGCCGCCACGGACTCCAGCGCTTCCAGGGCTTCGGCGGTGAGGGGCTCGCCCTGCCACTGCCACAGCACTGTGCGCAGCTTGTAGTCCTCGGCGAAGGACACGCCGTGGTCGCAGCCGTAGAGGTGGCCCTCGCGGGTGGGCAGCAGATGGCCGATCTTGCGGTCGGAGTTGTTGATGACGGCGTCGAAGACGGCCATCCGGCGCAGTCCGGGGTGCGCGCGGTCGCCGGCGAGCCCGATCAGGTCCACCTCGGGATCGCCGTCGATCCACAACTGGACCATGCCCTCGCCGAAAGGTCCGTCGCGGTACACGGTGGGCGGAACGATCCCCCACCCCAGCGCCTCGGAGACCACGAACGCCGCGAGCTCGCGCCCCGCCAGTGTTCCGTCGGGGAAATCCCAGAGCGGCCGCTCCCCCGCCACCGGCTTGTAGACGCAGGCCGCCTCAGCGCCGGCGGTCGCGACCCTGCAGTACAGGGTCGCGTTGGAGGCCTCCGTGAGCCGCCCGGCGACCCGCAGGTCGCCGACGCTCAGCAGTTCCAGGGCGGCTGTTGCGGGCAACCTCTCAAACGACGCGGTCATGGCCCCCCGTCCCGTGTTCTGATCCACTCACCCACCGCCGGGCTTGTACCCATTCTGCCGAGGACAGATGTGTCCGGCCGGGTCAAGCGGCTGGCCGCACAGTGGGCAGTTCGGGCGCCCGGCCGCGACGACCTTCATCGCACGCCCGGCGAAGGCCCGGGCGGCGGCCGGGGTCAGGTGGACCCGGAGTACATCACGGGTCTCGGGCGCGTCCTCGGCGAAGACCTCGACCTGCTCTTCGTCCTCGGGCTCCTCGTCGGGATCGCCGGCCTGCTGGGCCTCGATGATGACGCGGGCCGCGTCGGCGTCCCAGGCCAGGGCGAGCGTACCGACCCGGAAGTCCTCCTCGATGGGCCGGTCGAGCGGGCCGTCGTCGATGTCCTCGGGGCCGGGGGTGGCATCGCCCAGTTGGTCGCCGAAGCGCCGCCGGACCTCCTCCAGTAGCTCCTCGACGCGTTCGGCGAGTGCGGCCACCTGGGCTTTTTCCAGAACGACGCTGGTGATCCGGCCACCGCCGCTGGCCTGGAGGAAGAACGTGCGGTCTCCCGGTTGGCCGACGGTACCGGCCACGAAGCGTTCGGGAGGGTCGTATGCGAAGACGGGCATGGGATGAACCCTAGAGGATCCTGGTCACCGCCGCGATTCCGCGGCCCGGGGACCTCCTGCTCCGCCTCCGACGACGGCGTCGCCCGATGCCTGTGCGGGGTCGGGCAGCAGGTCCGCCACCGAGCCGCCCACGTCGTTGAGGCGGGCCACGAAGGGCCGGGTCCGGGTGTAGCGGATGGCGGTGAGGGAGCACGGGTCGGCCTGGATGCGCTGGAACTGGTCGAGGTGCAGGCCCAGGGCGTCGGCGACGATCGCCTTGATGACGTCGCCGTGGCTGCACACCACGTAGGCCGGGTTGGCGCGGCCGTCGCGGAGCAGCCGCTCGTTCCAGTCGCGTACAGCCGAGACGGCGCGGTGCGCCATCCCGGCGAGGCTCTCCCCGCCGGGGAAGGCCGCGGCGCTGGGGTGGGCCTGCACGACACGCCACAGGGGTTCTTCGGCGAGGTCGGTGAGCCTGCGTCCGGTCCAGTCGCCGTAGTCGCACTCTGTGAACCGCTCGTCGACGGTGACCTCGCGGCCCTCGGCGATGGCCGCCGCGGTCTCGCGGCAGCGCTCCAGCGGGCTGGAGACCACCCCGGCCAGGTCCAGACCGGCGAGTCGGCCCGCGACCTCCGCGGCCTGCCTGCGGCCGCGGTCGTCGAGATGGAGTCCGGGACTGCGCCCGGCGAGGGTGCTGCCGGTCAGTTCGGTGAGCCCGTGCCGGACGAGCAGCAGGGTGACGACGGGATCGGGAGGCGTGTGGTGCTGTGGGGTCCCCATGCCGGGCCACGATATCGGCTTGCGGCCCGCGCGGGCGACGGTGCGCGGGCCGCGGCGGTTCACCCGGTCGGCGCCTGCTGCCCCTGGTCGGCTTGGCCGCCCTGCTCGGTGTCATCTGCCCGGGGGTCGTAGGTCTGCCCGGTGAGGGGATCGATCGGCAGTCCCGACTGGGGGTCGATGTCCACGTCCATTCCAGTGTCGGGGTCGCGGTGCTGCCCGGTCTCGGGATTGCGCGGAAGCCCGACCTCCGGGTCGATCGGCCAGCCGGTGACCGGGTCGATGCTGGGCTCGGGGGACGGCTCGGCCGAAGGGCTCGGCTCGGGGGACGGCTCGGCCGAGGGACTCGGTTCGGCCTCGACGGTCTGCTCCGTCGACACCTCCTCCACCTCCGAGCCGCCGTGCGGGTCCAGTTTGCCGAAGCTCACCAGCGTGAGGATCACAATGCCCAGCGCGACGCGGTAGTAGACGAACGGCATGAAGCTGTGCGTGGAGATGAACCGCATGAACCAGGCGATGACGGCGTATCCGACCACGAACGCGACGAGGGTGCCGACGATGGTGGCGGTCCACCCCGCGTACTCGTCGCCGCCGATGTCGGTCAGCTTGTACAGGCCCGAGGCGAACACGGCCGGCAGCGCGAGCAGGAAGGCGTACTCGGCCGCGTCCTTGCGCTGGAAACCGAGGAGCATGCCGCCGGTGACGGTGGCGCCGGAGCGCGAAACACCCGGGATCAGCGCGAGGGCCTGGAACAGGCCGAAGATGACACCGCGCTGGATGTTGAGGTCGTTGAGGTCGCGGTGCTTGCGGGTGTACTGGTCGACCATGCCGAGGACCACGCCGAAGACGATCAGCGTGAGCGCGATCAGCCTCAAGTCGCGAAAGACGCTGTCGATCTGCTCCTCCAGGAGCAGGCCGAGGGCGCCGATGGGGATGGTGCCGATGATGACGTACCAGCCCATGCGCGCGTCGATGTGGCGGCGCAGCTCCTTGTTGACCAGGGAGCGGAACCAGGTCGAGAGGATGCTCCAGACCTTCGCGCGGAAGTAGACCAGTACCGCGATTTCGGTGCCCAGTTGGCTGACGGCGGTGAACGCCGCGCCCGGGTCCGGCCATCCAAAGAAGGCGGATAGCACCCGCAGGTGTCCGCTGGAGGAGATCGGCAGGAATTCGGTCAGTCCCTGGATCAGTCCAAGGATGATGGCCTCAATGATGGACACGGCGGACTCGGCTCCTGGATGTTCGTTTCCGTCGGGGGGCGCGCGGCTCCGATGCCCGGCACGCTCGGCCCGGCGGCGGTGGGACGGCCGTCGGCAGGCATGGGACCGGCCGCCGCCGCGTCTCAAGGCAAGGAGCGTCAGCGCGGTCCGGACAGCAGGGTAGGCCGGACCGGCCCGGGGCACTCCCCGCGCGAAACGCGAGGGGCGGCCCCCGGAAGCCTACTGGGAATCCGCGCCTGACAGCAGCCCGGGGGCAGCGCGCGCGGCCGCGCCCCACAGCGCACTTTGCTGGCCGCGCAGCGCGCCCCGGCGATCGCGGTTCATCCTTGGCCGTCCGCGGTGCGTATCGCCGACTCCGAGGCTGTTACACGGTACTCTCCGCGCCATGGAACAGCGACAGGTGGGCGGGTCGGGGCTCTGGGTGTCTCGCACCGCGCTAGGCACGATGACCTGGGGAAAAGACACCCAGGAAGACGAAGCCGCCGACCAGCTCACCGCCTTTGTGGACGCCGGCGGAACACTGATCGACACCGCCGATATCTACACGGGCGGGCAGAGCGAACGCATAATCGGCCGGCTGCTCAACGGGGTGGTGCGCCGCGATGATGTGATCATCGCCACCAAAGCGGGGCACACTCCCGAACGGTTCCGCCCCTACGACCTGTCGCGCCGCCACCTCCTGGCCGCGTTGGAGGCCTCCCTGCGCCGCCTGCGGACCGACCACATCGATCTGTGGCAGTTGCACGTGCACGACCCCGATACTCCGCCGGCGGAGACCCTTTCCGCCATGGAGACGGCTGTGGCCTCCGGCAAAGTCCGCTACATCGGTGTGGGCGACCTGGCCGCATGGCACTTCGCCAAGTACGCGACGTGGCAGCGGGCCGCCTCGAACGCCCGCGCCCCCATCGTCTCCGCCGGGGCCGAGTACTCGCTGCTCAACCGGAGCGCCGAACACGGCCTGCTGCCCGCGACGGCCGACCACGGCGCCGACCTGATCGCCTGGTCTCCCCTGGGGCGCGGCGTGCTCAGCGCCAAGTACCGCAACGGCGTTCCCAGCGACTCCCGCGCCGCGCTGACGCACATGGCCCCCTATGTCGAGCCCTATCTCGGCGAGAGCAGCCGGCGCATCGTCGAGTCGGTGTGCACGGCCGCCGAAGGGCTCGGCGTGTCCCCGCTGGCCGTCGCGCTGAGCTGGGCGCGGGACCGGGAGGGCGTGGCGGCGGCGACGGTCGGCCCCCGCACCTTTGCCCAACTGGAGGACATCCTCGCCACCGAGAGCGTGGAGCTCCCCCGCGAGATCCGCGACGCCCTCAACGACGCCTCATGTGCCCCGGGACGGTGACGGCGGCGGCCGCACGAGCACCCGGATACCCGTACCGGCCGGCACCGCGGCGCACTCCGGCCGGCGGGCACGAAGCGTCCCGCGCCCTCGCTAAGCTCCAGGGACGACCCGCCCGCCTGTTCAACGGAGAGGAATCCCCCATGCCCCAGGCGCCGCTGCCATCCCCGGAGGGTGGTGCCGCTTCTTTGCCCGCGGAGGCCGAGGGCGGGAATCCGGTAGAGCGCACGCGGGCCGTTCTGGCGCGCATGGGGGCGCCCGAGGCGCTGGCGCAGCCCCTGGTCGCCGCGCTCGGGCCGGGGGCAGCCGCCGACCTGACCGCAGATCCGTGGCGGCTGCTGGCACTGCCCCGGGTCACGCTCGACCAGGCCGACTACTGTGCCCGCCGCGTACTGGGCGCCGAGGCCTCGCCCGACGACCCTCGGCGCGGCCGGGCCGCCGTCGGCCGCCTGCTGCGCCGAGCAGCGCGCGAGGGGCACACCGCGATCGAGGAGCGGCGCCTGTCCGCGGCCCTGCGCCCCCTGGGGATCCGCTCTCCCGGGCCTGCGCTGACGGCCGCGCTCGATGACGGCGATGTGCTGGTCTTCGAGGTCTTCGACGAGCCGGACGACGACCCGGAATTCGATGGCGGCACGCTGCCGGAGATGCCCGAACCCGAGCGCTGCTACGCCCTGGCCCGGGTGGGGCTGGCCGAACAGGACCTCGGTGAGGGCATCGTCCGGCTGAACGGGACCAGTGAGCCCATCATGGATTCCGCGACGGCCGCCGAATCGGTCGAGGCGACGGCGGAGCGGCTGGGGGTCGATGTCGCACCGGAGACCACCGCGGCGCTGGTCACGGTGGCGCTGCGCGGCGTCTGCGTGCTGACGCACGGCGGCGGCGCTCCCGCGGCCGTCGCGCACACGCTGGCGTGTGCGGCCGCGATCGCCGCCGAGAGCGAAGTCGGGATCGCGCTCGCCGCCCCGACCGCGCAGGCCGCCGCCGCGCTCAACGCCGACCTGGCCGCCCTCGGCGACCGGACCGGCGGCAAGGCCGGTGTCACAGCGGTGCCGCTGGCACAGCTGCTGGACTGCCGCGGCCCCGGCGTGTTCGGCCGGGGCGCCGAGCGCCCGATCGATGCGGGGCTGGTCGTTGTCGCCGGCGCGATGGCGGTGGGCGTCGAGCACGCGGCCGCGCTGGTGGACGCCTGCGCCGATGGAACCCACCTGGTACTCCTCGCCGACCCCGCCCAGGCGCCCTCTGCCGCACCGGGGCAGGTGGCGGCCGACCTGATCGCCTCGCGCACCGTCGCCGTGGCGCAGCTTCCGGCCGACCCCGACCCCGGCCCCCTGGCCCGGCTCGCAGACCGGGTCGCACACGGCGACGTGGGGCATGTGGAGGCACCGGACAAGGAGGTCGTGGTCGTTCCCGCGGCCTCCGGCGGCGAGGCGGCGCACCGGGCGGTGCAGTTGCTCACCGACTCCATCCCGCGTGCTCTGCGGATACCCGCCGAGCACGTGCAGATCATCGCCGCCACCCGCGGCGGGGACGCGGGGGCCGCCGCTCTCAACACCGCCTGCAAGAGCCGGCTCAACCCCGGACCGGGCACGCACAACGGGCTGGATGTCGGCGACCGCGTGCTGCTGGCCGCCGACGGCCCGGGGTATGCGGCCGGCGATATCGGCTATCTGCGCGCCCGCGAGGACTCCGCCGACGCAAAGGGCTCGGCGGGCCCGGGGCTCGTGGTCGAGCTGGCGGACGGCTCCAGGGCCGCCGTCGCCGACCCCGCGCATCTGCGCCCTGGCTGGGCGGTCACCGTCGCCGCCGCCCACGGCGGCGTGTGGCCCGCGGGCATCGCGGTCTTTCCGCCGGAGACCAAAGGGTCCCGGCCGCAGGTGTACACGGCGGTCACCGGCGCGCTGCGGCACCTGTCCATCGTGCACGCGGCAGGGCCCGACCTGGCCCGGTCCGTACGGGAGAACGCGGCCATCCCCCGCCACACGCGCCTGGTGCGGGTCCTGCGCGAGGGGTGAGGAACACGGGCGGCCGCGCCGCGGCGATGCGGAGGACGGCTGGAGGACGGCTACACCCGGTCGGTGAAGCCGCCGTCGACGACGAGGTTGGCCCCGGTGATGAAGGAGGCGGCGGGGGAGCTCAGGAAGGCGACCGCGCGGGCGACCTCTTCGGGGCGGCCGAGGCGGCCGAGGGGAATCCGGGCGCGGATGCCCTCGTAGAACTCCGGGGTGTTCTCGCGGCGCCGCGCCCAGCCGCCGCCCTCGAACTCGATCGGGCCGGGCGAGACGGTGTTCACCCGGATGCCCCGGCCCGCCAGGGAGCGGGCCAGCGCCGCGGCGTGGTGGTTGAGCGCGGCCTTGACCGCGCCGTAGGCCGTCGGAGCGGCCGGGGGCGAGGTGTGCAGCGCCGACGTGCTGGAGACGAGCACGATCGCGCCGCCGTGTCCGGAGGCGGCCAAGTGCGGCTCGGTGTACTCGGCCAGCCGGACGAAGGGCATGATGTCGGTCGCATACCCCCGCTCCCACTGGTCGGGGGTTGCCGCGCTCCCCCCGGAGACGTTGGAGACCAGGACGTCGATACCGCCGAGTTCGGCAGCGGCGCGGTCGACGAACGCCTTCAGCGCGTCGGTGTCGGACACGTCGAGTGCCTGGTCCAGCACGGTCGCACCCGAGGCGCGCAGCTCCTCGGCGGCGCGCCGCAGCGGTTCGGCGGAGCGGGCGCACACGGCCAGGTCGGCCCCCTCCTCAGCGAAGGTCCGCGCGATGGCCCGGCCGATTCCCCGGCTCGCCCCCGTGACAAGGACCCTGGCCTTGCCGAGTCCCAGATCCATGGTGCCGTCTTCCCCTCCGTTGGCCGCCTGTCGCCTTGGGTACGCGCGCGAACGCCCGGCCGCCCGCGGTCGAAGCCTACGCTCCCGTGGAGTGGAAGCCCCCGTCGACATGCACGACCTCGCCGGTGGTGGCGGGGAACCAGTCGGACAGCAGGGCCACGACGGCACGGGCGGCCGGTTCGGGGTCGCCGGTGTCCCAGCCCAGCGGGGCGCGCTGCGGCCAGGCGTCGGCCAGCTCCTCGAAGCCGGGGATGCTGCGCGCCGCCATGGTGCGCAGCGGGCCCGCCGAGACCAGGTTCACCCGGATGTTCTGCTCGCCCAGGTAGCGCGCGAGGTAGCGCGCGGTGGAGGTGAGCCCCGCCTTGGCGACGCCCATCCAGTCATAGATCGGGTAGGAGACGCTGTTGTCGAAGTCCATCGCGACGACCGATCCGCCGTCCTTCATCAGCGGGAGCGCGGCCATGGTGAGCGACTTCAGCGAGAACGTCGAGGTGTGCATGGCCGTGGCGACGTCCTCCCAGGAGGTGTTGAGGAAGTTGCCGCCCAGGGCCTCCTGCGGGGTGAAGCCGATGGAGTGGACGATGCCGTCGATGCCGTCGACGTGCTCGCGGATCCTGTCGGCGAGGCTGTCCAGGTGTTCCTGGTCGGTGACGTCGAGCTCCAGCACGGGAGGGGCGTCGGGGAGCCGCTGGGCGATGCGCTGGACCAGGCTCAGCCGCCCGTAGCCGGTGAGCACGACCGTGGCGCCCTGCTCCTGGCAGAGGCGGGCCACGTGGAAGGCGATCGAGCTGTCGGTGATCACTCCGGTGACGAGAATGCGCTTGCCCTCAAGAATGCCCATGGAGTCTTCCTGTTCTGCTGGTTCGCCTGCCGGCGGGGGATGTGCGAAGGAGCGGGTCTCAGTGGCCCATTCCGAGGCCGCCGTCGACGGGGATGACGGCGCCGGTGATGTAGGCGGCGGAGTCGCCGGCGAGGAAGCGCACGGTTTTGGCGATCTCCTCGGTCGACCCGTAGCGCCCCAGCGGCACGTTCTTTTTGATCTCGGCCTGCCGCTCCTCGGACAGGGCCGCCGTCATGTCGGTCTCGATGAACCCCGGGGCGACGACGTTCACGGTGATGTTGCGCGACCCCAGTTCGCGGGCGAGGGAGCGGGCGAACCCGACGAGGCCGGCCTTGGAGGCGGCGTAGTTCACCTGCCCGCCCGAGCCGAGCAGGCCCACCACGGAGGAGATGAGGATGATGCGGCCGCTGCGCTTGCGCATCATCCCGCGCACGGCGCGCTTGGCGACGCGGAAGGCGCCGGTCAGGTTGGTGTCCAGGACAGAGGAGAAGTCGTCCTCGCTCATCAGGGCGAGCAGCTGGTCCTTGTTGACACCGGCGTTGGCGACCAGGACCTCCACTGGCCCCTGCTCGTCCTCTACCTGCTTGAAGGCGGCGTCGACCTGGGCGCTGTCGGTGATGTCGCAGGGGACGCCGAGGAGCCCTTCCGGCGGCTGTCCGGACCGGTAGGTCACGGCGACATCGTCTCCGGCCGCGGCGAGTTCGCGGGCGATGGCCAGACCGATCCCCCGGCTGCCGCCGGTGACCAGTGCCGAGCGGGGCATAACGCGGGCACCTCCGAACGCGCTGATGAGCGCGGTGGTATTGGTATTCGAACGGACAGCAGCGTATCCACCTACCGGGCGGTAGGAGAACCTCGGGTGATCCGGATCGCTCTCCCGGGCCGACGGGACCGCCGCGTGCCTGCGGCAAAGGGGCCCGCAGACTCCCGGACCGGGATCCGGGCCACGGCGCACCGGCCGCCGTAGGCTGGGAACCGAGTTTGAGCGCCCCGGCCCGGGCGCGGCCCGGGCGCGGCGACGTCTTCAACACGGGGAGGACCGCCATGACGACCGCCACCACCGCGACCCCTGTCGACTTCGAGGCCTACGGGGACTACGGGTCGGCCATGACCGCGCCCAAGGGGACCTCGTTCGAGCGGCCGCGGTACCCGTTCCGCGGCCGGATCGGCTCGGACCGCTTCCCCGCCGAGGCCGGGCGTTACCACATCTACGCCTCCTACGCCTGCCCATGGGCGCAGCGCAGCCTCATCGTGCGCAGACTCAAAGGCCTGGAGGAGGCCGTCTCGGTCGGCATCGTCGACCCGGTCCGGGACGGGCGCGGCTGGGCGTTTCGCGACGGCGACGGGCACGGGCCCGACACTGTGGGAGGCTTCACCCTGCTGCGCGAAGCCTACGAGGCCACCGAGCCGGGATACGACGGGCACATCTCCGTTCCCGTGCTGTGGGACACCCAGACCCGCCGGATCGTGAGCAACAACTTCCCCGACATCACGATGGACCTCAACAGCTGCTTCAACGCCTGGGCCGCCCACGGCATCGACCTCTACCCCCAGGGCCTGCGCTCGGAGATCGACGAACTGAACCGCAAGGTCTATGCCACCGTCAACAACGGGGTCTACCGGTGCGGCTTCGCCCCCACCCAGGAGGCCTACAACAACGCCGTCCGCGACCTGTTCGCCACCCTGGACGGACTGGAGGAGCGCCTGGGCAGCCGCAGGTACCTGCTCGGCGACGCCATCACCGAGGCCGACGTGCGGCTGTGGGTGACCCTGGTCCGGTTCGACACCGTCTATGCCACCCACTTCAAGACCAACATCCGGCGCCTGGTGGACTACCCGAACCTGTGGGGCTACACGCGCGACCTGTACGCGCTGCCCGCGTTCCGTGAGACCACCGACTTCGACCACATCAAGCGCCACTACTACACCACGCACGGCGCCCTCAACCCCAAGCGGATCGTGCCGGCGGGCCCGGTCCTGGACTTCAGCGCGCCCCATGACCGTGCCCGGCTGAGCGAGCGCGACCCGCACGCCCAGGTCGTCAGTCCCCGGCCAGCCGGTTGAGGCCGCCCTCGATCAGCCTGGGAACCGCCTCGCCGATCCGGTCGAAGTCCTCGCCCACGGTCTGGCCCTGGCGGAACCGGTAGTGGATGCCCTCCAGGATCACCGCGAGCTTGAAGAACGCGAATCCGACGTAGAAGTCGAGGGAGGAGACGTCGCGGCCGGAGCGCTCGGCATAGCGGGCGGTGATCTCCTCGGCGCTCGGGTAGCCCTCGGCCGTGTGCGCGTCGCTCACACCAGAGCCCACGGGCATCGACGAACTGCTGTACATGAGGATGAGCGCCAGGTCCGTGAGCGGGTCGCCCAGCGTGGACATCTCCCAGTCGAGTACGGCCGCGATGCGGTCGCCGCCGTCGACGAGCAGGTTGTCGAGCCGGTAGTCGCCATGGACGATGGTCGGCGCGGGCGAGACCGGGCGGGTGGCGGTGAGCCGGTCGTGCAGCTCGTCGATGCCGGGCAGGTCCCGGCTGCGCGAGGCGTCGAGCTGCCTGCTCCACCGGCGCAGTTGCCGCTCCATGAACCCTTCGGGGCGGCCGAAGTCGCCCAGGCCGACACTGGCGGGGTCCACGGCGTGCAGGGCGACGAGCGTGTCGACCATCGACAGGGCCACCTCGTGCGTGCGCCGCGGGCCGATCCGGGCGAGCTGGGCGGCTTTCCGGTAGGGCGTGCCCTCGACGTAGTCCATGACGTAGAAGGGCGCGCCGATCACCTCGGTGTCCCGGCAGAGCAGGACCGTGGGCGGTACCGGCACATCGGTGCCGGCCAGCGCGGTGATCACGCGGTGCTCGCGGCTCATGTCGTGCGCCGTCGGCAGCACGTGGCCCAGCGGGGGGCGGCGCACCACCCAGCGCCGGTGCCCGTCGGTGACGTCATAGGTGAGGTTGGAGCGGCCGCCGGCGATGAGGGCGGCGGTCAGGTCGCCGCGCACCAGACCGGGCCGCTCGGCCTCCAGGTGGGCGCTCAACCGCCGCAGATCCAGCCCGGGAGGGTTCGTCTCACCCATCAGTTCTCCTGCCTGTCCGTCCGGCTGTCTTCGCCCGTCCGGCCGCGGCCGCCTGCTGTCGGCCGCGGCGCGATACACCCCGGCACATGTGAAAAGCCGGAACAGGCCTCAACATACCATCTAGTCGGTTTCCTCTTGTGGCCGCATAGCGGGCGCGGTCTGCGGCGGGCGGCGGTGCGGCCCGGCGGACGGCCGCGGCCGTCGAAGTGGGCCCGGCTCGGCTACTCGGGCGGGCGCAACGAGTCGAGGAGCAGGCGGGCGTAGTACCCGCCGATCTCCTCGGGCGAGAGTTCGCCCTCGAGGCGGTACCAGGTGCTCAGGTGATGAACGCTGCCGAAGTAGAAGTCGACCACGATGTCGGCGGGGACGTGGTCGGCGAAGGCCCCTTCCTCCTGCCCCTGGACGATCATCGAGCGGAAGAGCTCGTGGTAGCGGCGGCGCTTGGCGCGCACCTCGCGCTGCTTGTCCGCGCTGAGCTGGTGCAGGGAGCGGAAGGAGATGGTGGCGTCGTCCAGGTTGGCGATGGTGGTCACCACGACATCGGCCGCCGCCTTGCCCACCCGCTCGGCCACCGGTCCGCTCTCTCCGGCGATCTCCTCCAGCCGGGTCATCTGCAGGCGCAGAACCCGGGCGTAGATCTCGGCGAGGAGATCGTCCTTGGAGTCGAAGTAGTGGTACATCGCCCCTTTGGTGACGTTGGCGGTGTCCACGATCTCCTGGACCGACGTGCGGTCAAAGCCCTTCTCGGCGAACAGGCGGGTGGCCACCGCCAGCAGCCGGCGCGGAACCGACGTCTCTGCGGCCTCGGGGATGTCCGGGGAACCGGCGGCGGACGAGCCCGCCGCCCCCGTGCCTCCGCGGGTTCGGACGATCACGGCACGGCCTTTCTGTATGGCGATACTGGGTTGCTTAACGGCGGGCCCAGAAGATGGGCCTTGTCACACAATAGACCCCGTGGAGCAGCGGAACCGGGTGAGGCCGCTCACCGCACGGGGCGCTCCGCTCAGGCCCAGCCCGCGTCGTGGGCGAGGATGGCGGCCTGGACGCGGTTGGTCATTTCGAGTTTGGCCAGGATCCGGCTGACGTGGGCTTTGACCGTGGCCTCCCGCATGTCCAGCTCGCGCCCTGCTTCGGCGTTGGACATGCCGCGAGCGATCGCCACGAGCACATCGCGTTCCCGGTCGCTGAGCACGGCGAGCCGCTGCTCGGCGCTCGATGCCCCCGCCGCCGGGGCCGCCGGTGCGGAGAAGTGCTCCAGCATGCGTTTGGTGACGCTGGGCGCGAGCATCGCGTTGCCGCCGTCGATCGTGCGCACGGCGGCGATCAGGTCGCGCGGCGGCGTGTCCTTCAGCAGGAACCCCACCGCTCCGGCGCGCAGGGCCCGGTGCACGTACTCGTCCTGGTCGAAGGTGGTGAGCAGGACGACTTTGGGCGGGTCGGCCATCGCCGCCAGCTCGGTGGCGGCGGTCAGCCCGTCCACACCCGGCATCCGGATGTCCAGCAGGACGATGTCGGGGGCGAGCTCCGCGGCCAGCCGGACGGCGTCGGCCCCGTCGGTGCCCTCGCCCACGACCTCGATGTCGCCGGCCGAGTCGAGGATCATCCTCAGCCCCGAGCGCACCAGGTGCTCGTCGTCGACCAGAATCGTGCGGATCATTCGGCCGCTCTCCTCTCGGTCTCCTGTGCCGTCTCCTGTGCCGTCTCCTGTGCCACGGGGACGATAGCGCGAATCTGCCATCCTCCGTCGAAGCGCGGCCCGGCCGACATCGTGCCCCCGGCCAGGGTGACGCGTTCGCGCAGGCCGGCCAGGCCGTAACCGCTACCGGGCAGGGGCGTGGGCCGGTTCTGGGCCGCGCCGAGAGACGGCTTGTTGGTGACGGTGATCTCCAGATGGCGCTCGCCGTAGTCCAGGCGCACCTCGACCGGGCTGCCGGGGGCGTGCTTGGCGGCGTTGGTCAGCGCCTCCTGCACCGTGCGGTAGGCGGTGCGCTCCAGTTGCGTGGGAAGCGGGCGCGGTGTCCCGGCCGTGTGCCACTGGACGGGCGTTCCGGCCGCACGCCAGCCGCCGATCAGCCGGGCGAGGTCGGACAGGACCGGCTGGGGAGTGGTGGGCGCGTGGGTGTCGGGCACGTCGCGCAGTACACCGAGGATCTCCCGCAGCTCGGCCAGGGCCTCGCGGCCGGTGCCGCGGATGAGTCCGGCGGTCTCCACGGTCTTGGTGTCGGAGGCGCTGACCTCCAGGCCGCCGGCGTGCAGCACGATGAGGCTGACCCGGTGGGCGACGACGTCGTGCATCTCCCGGGCGATGCGGGTGCGCTCGGCGGAGATGGCGCGCTCGGCCATGAGGTGCTGCTCACGTTCCAGGCGCTCGGCGCGCTCTTTCAGGTTGGCGATGAGTTCCCGGCGGGTACCCGCCCACAGTCCCACGGTCAGCGGCAGCGCGATGATGAAGGTGCACTGGAACACGATGTTGGCGACCGTGACCGTGGTGCCCGGGACGTCGGCGAACGTGTTCAGGACATTGATGACCACGCCCGTCGTCAGGACGACGCTCCAGACCGCCAGGCGGCGCCGGTCGGTGAACCAGACGGCGTAGGAGTAGAGCGCGATGATGGCCGGCACGGGGTTGACGAAGACGAACAGGACGGCGGCCGCCGCGAAGAGCAGCAGGTGCGGCCTTCGCCGGCGGCCCAGGATCGCCAGGGAGACCAGTCCGGGGACCCCGAGGGCCATCATGAGGATGACGGGCACTTCGACGTAGAAGCCGATGGCGGTCGCCCATTCCCACAGCCGGTTGCCCATCCCACCGTCTGGGGTGAGGTTGAACACGGCGGTCCACGGAAAGAACAGGCAGGCGTATAACCAGTCGGCGAACCGGTAGCGGCGTTCCAGCAGCCACCGCCACACCGACCGCCACCGCGCCGCGAGGGCGCCCGGGTACCGCTGAACCGTTGCCACCACCATGGACCGGAGTCTAGGGCGGTGTCCGGTGCCGCGGTGTCGGCGGCCGCGGTGCCGCAACGGCATCGACGAAAGTCGGTGTCGCGCTATCCGGGCAAGTCACCCCTTGTGTCACCGTTGACGGAGCGGGTGTGCCCCCGGTTTCGGCACCGACGAAAGTCGGTGCCGAAACCGGCCGGCGTGCCTACGGCGCGCGCCGCGGCACCGGCGCGGCCAGAACCCGTGCACACCATCGGCAATGGCCCCATGGCGAGGAGTGATCGACCTGCGGTGCGGCCGCGGGGGGCCCTAGAGTTGGCCCATGGGATTCAGGGCGACACCGACAGACCGGGCACCGGTCATCGCCTTCGCGGGCGGCGGGGCGAGCGCCGCGCTGGCGGTGATCGCCCTGATGCGCACCACCACCTGGCTGCGCCTGGACTACCGCGTCATACTCCTGGACGAGCACGGCAGGCACGCGCGCGGCGCCGCCTTCTCCGCCGATGACGGCCGTCGGCTGCTCGACACCCCGGTCAAGGCGATGTCGGCCCTGCCTGACCAGCCCTGCCACCTGATGGACTGGGCGCGGGGCAACGGGCTGGACTGCGGACCCGAGACCCTGCTGCCCCTGCGGGCCTACGGCGACTACCTCGCCGCGACACTGGCCGACACCGCCGCGTGGGCCGCTCCGCACGCGGCGCTGCGGTGGCGCACCGGCCGCGTCGCGCGCGCCTGGGACGAGGAGGACCGGGCCGTTGTGGAACTGGCCGACGGGCAGCGGCTCGATAGCGCGGCCGCGGTGGTCGCCACCGGCGACCCGGCCGCCGCCGCACCGCCGAGGATCGACGGGTTTCCCGCGCTCCCTCCGCGGGGGGACCTGTCCACGTGTGCACGCGGCGCGCTGCGGCGCCCGGCGGGCGGGGTCGCCCGGCGGCTGTTCGCCATCGGCCCGGTGCGCCGGGAGGATCCCGGCACCACCATCCCGCAGATCCGCGACCAGGCCGAGCGGCTCGCCCAGCGCATCGCCGACACGGTCCTGCGCAACCGCCCCGACGTGCTCCTGCGCGACTGAGGCCGGTCCGGGGCCGCTACCGGCGGCGGGCGTCGCGCTCGTACCTGCGCAGCCGGAAAGGGCGCAGGGCCGATTCCACCTGCACCGCGAGGTCCATCTTGCTGGAGCCCTCCTGGCGGTCCTCGAAGTGGATGGGGATCTCCACCATCTTCTGGCCGCGCCGGTAGGCGCGGAAATGCATCTCCACCTGGAAGCTGTAGCCGCTGCTGCGGATACTGGGCAGGTCCAGGACCTCTAGGGCCTCCCGGCGCCACATCTTGAACCCGGCGGTGACGTCGCGGATCGGCATTGCCAGGATGGTCTTGACGTAGGCGTTGGCCCACCCGCTGAGCAGCCTGCGGCGCAGGTCCCACTGCTCGGACAGGCTGCCTCCGGCGACGTAGCGGCTGCCGATGACGACCCCCGACCCGGTCGCGAGCAGGGTGCCCAGCAGCTGCGGCAGGTAGGCCGGCGGGTGGCTGAGGTCGGCGTCCATTTGGGCGACGAACTCGGCGCCCTCCTCCAGCGCACGCGTCATCCCCGCGACATAGGCCCGGCCCAGGCCGTCTTTGGCTCTGCGGTGCACAACGGTGATGCGGTCGCCATGGGTGGCCGCCAGCTTGTCGGCGATCTCACCGGTGCCGTCGGGAGAGTCGTCGTCCACGATGACCAGGCGTAGTTCCGGCAGCTCCAGCGCGAGCACCTGCTCGGCGAGAAAGGGGAGGTTCTCCGCTTCGTTGTAGGTCGGGACGACGACGCTCACCTTCGACCGCGACCACGGCTCGGGCAGGATCACCGGGCTCGGCATGGGAGGGGCTCCAGGGGGTCTTCTCGGCAACGGGGCGTGGCAGGTAGCGTACGTGCTCCCCGCCGCCGCATCCAGTTCGCCTGCTCAGTCGCCGCGGTCGACCTCGAGGACGGCGACGTGCACCAGGGTCCCGATGTCCTCCAGTGTCATCAGTACCTCGGGGTCGGCGTGGTTGTCGGTGATCAGGTGCGCGATGTGCTCCGGCGGCACCGTCTGCACCATGGTGTCCGCGCCGACCTTGGTGTGGTCGGCGAGCACGATCACCTCCTGCGCGCACGCCACCAGTGCCCGGTCGACGCTGGCTACGGCGGGGTTGGGGGTGCTCAGCCCGCGCTCGGCGGTGACGCCGTTGCCGGAGACGAAGGCCTGCCGCACCCGCAGCCCTGCCAGTGCCTGCTCGGCGGCGGTGCCCACGAGCGCGCGGATCGGTCCGCGCAGGGTTCCGCCGGTGACCACCACTTCCACGCCCGGGGCCGCTGCCAGCACATCGGCCACCGGCAACGCGTTGGTCACCACGGTCAGGTTCTGCCGGCCGACGAGTTCACGGGCCAGTGCCTCGGTGGTGCTGCCGGGGCCCAGCACGATCGCATCGCCGTCCTCCACCAGCAGAGCGGCCGCCGCGGCGATGGCGAGCTTCTCCGGGGCCGCCTGCCCGGTCTTGTGCGCATAGCTCTGCTCCTGGCCCAGCCGCCCCGGCAGGGCCGCTCCCCCGCGGCGCCGGTCGATCAGGCCTTCGGCCTCCAGCGCCCGGACGTCCCTGCGTACGGTGACCTCTGAGGCCCGGACCCGCGTGGCGATGTCGCGCAGCGCCATGGCGCCGTTGGCCCGCACCAGTTCCAGGATCCGCTCCCTGCGCTCGGCCGCGAACACCGGCCTGGTCTCTTCTGCCATCGGTACTCCATATCGGGGGCGGGCTGTGCGCTCCGATGATAGAGCCGAAGAGGTCAGCAGAAGTGCACGCCGTGGGTGTGGAACACCTCGTCTATAGTGTCGTCGTCGGCCGATTCGTCCTCTGGCGCGGCGTCCGGTCCGGAAACGACGGCCACGAGGAAGAGCGCGACGAGCAGGCCGAACATGGCAACGGTCCCGATACCGAACATCACCATGATGGACATGGGGCCTCCCTGATGAGCGGGACTGACCTGCACCTCCCCTCCGGGGGCCCGCGGGCGCCCCGTCGAGGAGGGTCCTTTGACGCATGCCCGTTGCGGCACCGGATTATGCCTCCGATCGGCCCCACTCCGCGGCGTGCTTTCCGGCGCGCAAAGGGTGGCCGTCGGCGGCCACCGCGTGGCTGCGGCCGATCAGGCCCGCGGCCGCCTTTTCCGGTGCGCTTCTTCGCGTCGGCTCGTTCCGCGGCCGCGAGGGCATCCGGGATGCGGGGACCACCGTCGCCCCCGGGCGGCGGGGCCGCCGGCAAACGGCCACAATGTGACGGTGACCCCTGTGATGTGCGACGTGTGGTGGGCAGAACCCGCCCTGGCCGACCGCGGCCTGCTGGAGCTGCTCGACGACCGGGAACGCGAGCGGCACGCCCGCTTCCGCCTCGCGGCCGACCGCGACCGCTACGCTGTCGCGCACGCGCTGGCCCGCCTGGCCGTGGCCCGCGAGGCCGGGTGCGCACCGCGCGACGTGGTGTTCGGATTCCGCTGCCCCGCCTGCGAGCGGCGCCCCGATCCGCGTCCAAAGCCGCACGGCAAGCCCCGCCCCGAGGGGGCGGCACGCGGGCTGGAGATCTCCATCAGCCATTCCGGCGGCCGCGTGGTCCTGGCGCTGACGCGCGGGGTGCCGGTGGGCGTGGACGTCGAAGGGGTGTCCGCGGACCGCGACATCGACGGCCTCATCGCCTACGCGCTGACCGGATCCGAGCGGGCGGCGCTGGAGGAGCTGCCCGCCCATGAGCGCGTTCCGGGCTTCTTCGGCTACTGGGCGCGCAAGGAGGCGCTGCTCAAAGCCACCGGCGAGGGGCTTTCCGGCGGCCTCGCCGCGGTCGCGGTGACCAGTCCCGCCGCGCCCGCGGCGGTCGTCTCCTGGGAGTCGCCCGACGCACCCGGGCACGTGCAGCTGACCGACCTCGACGCCGGCCCCGGCTACCGTGCCGCTCTGGCCGCCCTGACCCCGGCCCCGGTCACCGTCGTCCCCCGCGACGGCGCCGCCCTGCTGCGCGAGCGGTAGCGCCGCCCCGGTCTGTACCGCCCCCTGCCGCGCAGCGCGGAGAATCGGCACCCCTAAACCTCACCCGGGAGCCATATCCGCGTCCTCTCCGGCAAGCCAGGTGTCGCTTGACCGGCGCGGCGGCCCGCTTCAAGGATGAAAGGCGTGCGCAACCGTTCACCCGGATTCGCCCCTGCCCATGTCCGCCGACCCCTCTTGTCCAGGTGAGCACGGCGCCCTTCCACCGCGCACCGGGCCGGCCCGGTGCGCGGACGGCGCCCGCCCCGGCCGTCGACACGGTGCACGGCGTCCCCGTGGCCGACCCCTACCGCTGGCTGGAGGACCCCGACTCCGCTGCCACCCGCCGGTGGCTGGCCGAACAGGACCGGGAGTTCACCCGGGCCGCCGCCGGATGGCCCTTGCGCGGCCGGCTGGCCGCCGATATCCGCCGACTCGTCGCCACTGACCTCTGGTCACCGCCGGTCCACCGCGGCGGCCGGGTGTTCGCGACCCGGCGTGCGGCCGGTGCCGACCATCCCGTGCTCCTCGTCATCGGCGGCGGGACCGAGCACGTGGTGTTCGACCCCGCCGCCGACGATCCCAGCGGCCGGACCACGCTGGACGCCTGGGAGCCCAGCCCCGATGGGCTGCTGGTGGCCGTGCAGACCTCCACCGGCGGCACCGAGCGCGGCGCGCTGCGCGTGCTCTCCACCGACACGGGCCTGCCGGTCGAGGAGCCGATCCGGGGGGTGCGCTACTCCCATGTCGCCTGGCTTCCCGGCCCGGGCGCCTTCTACTACGTCCGCCGCGACGACGGCGACGGCCGCCGCGGGGTGTGGCTGCACCGCATCGCCGAAGGGCGCGGCCACCGCGGCGACGTGCTGGTGCGCCCCTGTACCGGGGCGCGCACCGTGCCGGGTGTGCGGCTGCTGCGCGACCGGTGGCTGGTGGTCACCGAGAGCCACGGCACCGGCCACCGCAACGACCTGTGGATCGCCGATATCTCCGGCGGCCGCGAGGCGGACCCGCCCTGGCGGGAGGTGCACGCCGGACGGGATATCGAATCCGAGCCCGACATGGGCCCTGACGGCCTGCTCTACCTGCGTACGACCCTGGAGGCCCCGCGCCGCCGGATCTGTGCCGCCGACCCCGGCGCGCCCGGGCCCGCCCACTGGCGCGAGGTGGTGCCCGAGGCCCCCGATTCCACGCTGGACGGCTTCGCCGCCACCGGGACCGAACTCCTCATCGCCCGCACCCGCATGGGCATCAGCGAGGTGAGCGCCCACGACCCGCGCGACGGGAGCCTGCTCCGGCGGGTCGACCTGCCCGGGGAGGGCATGGTGACCCGGCCGGCGGCCAGCGGGGACGACGGCAGCGCCCACTTCTGCTACGCCGATGTCGCCACCCAGCAGACCGTGCTGGCCCTGCCTCCGGGCACGACCCGCCCCCGGCCCTGGCCCCCGGGCGCCGACCCCCCGGCTCCGCCACGGGTGCGCCGCCGCACGGTGCGGTGCCGCTCCGCCGACGGCACGCTGGTGCCGGTCACCCTGTTCTCCACCGCGGCGCACGACGAGTCCGGCCCCACCATCCTGCACGCCTACGGCGGGTTCGGCCGGCCGCGCCAGTTCGGGTTCAGCGCGACCGTGCTGGCCTGGCTGCTGGCCGGGGGCCGCTACGCCGTCGCCCACGTGCGCGGCGGCGGCGACGCCGGGCGCGAGTGGCACATGCGCGGCGCCCGGCGCAACAAGATCCGCTCGGTGGAGGACCTCATCGCCGCGGGCGACGCGCTCGTCGCCGCCGGGTACTGCACGCGCGGCCAGTTGTGCCTGTCGGGCGGGTCGGCGGGCGGCCTGCTGGTGCTGGCCGCCGCCATGCTCCGCCCCGACCTGTGCTCGGCCGTCATCGCTTCGGCCCCGCTGGCCGACATGGCGCGTTTCGAACGCCTGGGTCTGGGGTCGATGTGGACCCGGGAGTTCGGCACCGCGGCCGATCCCGATGACTTCGCCGCCCTGATGTCCTACTCGCCCTACCACCGGGCGCTGGCCGGGCACGGGCAGCGCTACCCGGCGGTGCTGATCACCGGCTTCCACGGCGACACCCGTACCGATGCGGCCCATGCGCGCAAGATGTGCGCCGCCCTGCGGGCCGCGGCCGCGCCGGCCGTCCCGGTGCTGCTGCGCTACGAGCACGGCGTCGGCCACGGGCCGCGCTCTGTGACCAGGGCCATCGAACTCGCGGCCGACGCGCACGCGTTCGCGGCCGCGCGAACAGGGCTGCTCTCGCGGTACTGACCGGTGCTCGGGAGGGCCCTCACCCGGAAGAAGGAGGTGAAAAAACCATGGACCCGATCGAGGTCGAGGTCGAGGACCTCGCCGAGGTCACCTCGCGGGACATCACCGCGGGCGGCGACAGCGACGGTACCGACTCCAGCTCCGACTTCATCTGACCGGACGATCCACCCCATCCGCCACCGACCGGCCGCCGGGGAGGCGCCTCCTTTGGCGGCCGGTCCCGCCGTGGAAGGCCCGATCTTGACCGACCGCCTGTTCACCGAAATACTGCGCACGGCCATCGGCGACGAGCTTCTCACCGGGCGGCTGTCCTCGGATGTCGTCTTCGCCGACCTCGGCGCCGAAGCCGTGCGCCCGCTGTTGACCTTCGACGACCTCAGCGACATCCTCACCACGCACGCCCTGGAGCCGCCCCGGGTGCGGCTGCACCGCAAGGGCGCGCCGGTTCCGGCCGCCCGCTACACCGATGCCGGTGAGGCCTCGCGCACCACGCGCCGGATCATCCGGCCCGAGGCGCTCTACCGCGAACTGCGCGAGGGCGCCAGCCTGGTCCTGGACGGCATCGACCGGCTGCACCCGCCGATCCGGGCGGCTACCGATGACCTGATGCGGCTGGTCCGCGAACGGGCCCAGACGAACCTGTACCTCATCTGGGGGGATTCGCACGGTTTCGACACCCACTGGGACGACCACGACACCTTTATCGTGCAGGTCGAGGGGACGAAGGCGTGGCAGGTGCACGGGCAGGGCAGCCGCCCGTACCCGATGAAGGTGGACGCCGACCACGCCCACGCCCCGCCCGAGGGCACCGTGTGGGAGGGGGTGCTGCGCCCCGGCCAGGTGCTGCACGTTCCCCGCGGCTGGTGGCACACGGTCACCGGCACCGGCGATGTGAGCATGCACCTGACGTTCGGGTTCACCCGCGCCACGGGCATCGACTGGGCGCGCTCCCTGCTGGAGCGCCTGCACGATGTGCGGCTCCTGCGCCGCGACCTGCCGCGGTTCGGCTCCGCCGAGGAGCGCCGCACACACCACCACGAGCTCCTGCGGTGCCTGGCCGACCTCGCCGAGCAGCACGATATCGACGCGTTCCTGGACGAGCGCGACGCGCGGTTCCCGCGCCGCCAGTCCTTCGCGCTGCCCTGGGCGGTGGACGGCGCGGATCCCGCGCCGTCCACCCGGGTGGAGTTCGTGCCGATCCTGGCTCCTGTGGTGGAGCGCGACGGTGAGCGCATCAGCGTCACGGTCTCGGGCCGGCGCTACCGGCTTCCCGCGGTCGCCGAGCCCGTCCTGGCCGCGATCGCCCGGGAGCGGTCGCTGACCGTTGCCGAGCTCGCCGAGCGGTCCCGGACACCGCTGGAGACCACGGCCGAGGTGCTGCGCGCCCTGGTGCGCCACCACCTTGTGCTGCTGCGCTGAGGGGCGCGGGCGGCCGGGGCCTTACTCCCGGGCCGCCCGCTGCGCGGCGACGTAGGCCTCGATGCCGTCGAGTAGGCGCTCGATGCCGAACTCGATCTCGACTTCCACTTCCGGCCGGTCGGCGGGGTCCGCGGCTTCGAACGCGCCATCGGCGGCGACGGCCGCCAGGGCGGGGTAGCGGTCCGCGGGAATGCCTCGGAGGAACCGGCCGTAGTCCCGTTCCGCCTGGTCGGCGGTGAGGCCCGCCCGGCGCTGGGCCTGCTCGACGTCTCCGAGTACCCGGGCGAGTTCGCGGACCGCTCCGTCCAGGAACATGAACGCCTGGACCATCTCGGCTGAGCCGAGTCCGGAGGTGGAGAAGGCGCGCAGCCCCTGCTCGAGCCAGGAGAGGCTGCAGGGCCCCTGAGGCGGGCCTTCCAGCTTGTGCCGCAGCAGCCAGGGGTGTCTGCGGAAGACCGCCACCATCTCCCGGGCCAGGATGTGGATCCCGGCCCGCCACCCGCCGGGGACGCCCTCCACCTCCGGCGCCGAACCGATCGCCGTGTCGACCATGAGCTCGACGAGCTGCTCCTTGCTGGAGACGTAGCGGTACAGCGACATGGTGGTGTAGCCGAGCTCCTGGGCGACGCGCTGCATCGACACCGCGTCCAGCCCTTCGGCGTCGGCGACCCCGATGGCGGCCTGAACGACCTTGTCGACGCTCAGCCGGGGCTTGGGTCCGCGGCTGGGCCGCTCGGCGGTACCCCACAGCAGTTCCAGGGTGGTGGGGGCGCCCGTCGGGGTGCCGTCCCTCGCCATGTTCCTCCCATCGTCGCGGGTTGACCTCCAGTCTAGATCTGTGTATTACTTACACTAAATAGTGTATCTGGCACACAGAAAGGAGGTGCCCGTGGACACCACCGGACACGCCGTCCTCGCCGAGGGGATCGGCAAGCGCTACGGCGCGACCCAGGCGCTCGACGGCTTCGACATCGCCGTGCCGCCGGGCACGATCTACGGACTGCTCGGCCCCAACGGCGCGGGCAAGACCACCACCGTGGAGATCCTGGCCACGCTGCGGCGCCCCGACACCGGGCGCGCCGTGGTCGCCGGGTACGACGTGGTGCGCGACCCCGGTCAGGTGCGCGCCCGGATCGGCCTGACCGGCCAGTACGCCGCGGTGGACGAGGTCCTGACCGGCCGCGAGAACCTCGCCGTGTTCGGGCGGCTCTACGGCCTGAGCCCCGCGGCCGCCCGGCGGCGCGCCGACGCGCTTCTGGAGGAGTTCGGGCTGGCCGAGGCCGGCCCCCGCCCGGCCCGGCAGTACTCGGGCGGCATGCGGCGCCGGCTCGACCTCGCCGCCAGCCTGATCCACCGGCCCCGGGTGCTGTTCTTGGACGAGCCCACCACGGGCCTGGACCCGCGCAGCCGCACCGGAGTGTGGAACGCCGTCCGGGAACTGGTCGCGGCCGGGACCACGGTGCTGCTCACCACGCAGTACCTGGAGGAGGCCGACCAGCTCGCCGACCGGATCGCGGTCATCGACGCCGGGAGGGCGGTCGCGGAGGGCAGCGCCGACCAGCTCAAGTCCCGGATCGGCGGCGACCGGATCGACGTGGTCCTCAGCGGGCCCGGAAGCCTGGCCGAGGCCGCCGCGATCATCGGCCGCGTCTGCGGCGCCCAGCCGCGGGTCCTGGCCGAGGAGCACCGGGTCAGCGTCCCCGTCTCGGACCGGACCGCCATGCTCACCGGCATCGTCCGCGCCCTGGACGACGCCGGTGTGCACCTCGAGGACATCGGAGTGCGCAGGCCCACACTCGACGAGGTCTTCCTCGGCCTCACCGGGCACCGCGCCGATCCGAGCGGGGCCGCGGGGGCCCGCCACGCGGAACTGGAGGCCGCATCGTGACGACCACCGGCACGGCCGCCCCTCCCCCGGCGCGGCTCCCGGGCACCCCGGCGCAGCGGCTGGGCAGGGCCGCCGCCGACTGCCTGACCATCACCCGGCGCAACCTGATCCGGGCGGTGCGCGATCCGGCCGAGCCGCTGATCGGGGTCATCATGCCGATCGTGGTGATGCTGCTGTTCGGCTCCGTGTTCGGCAGCGTGCTGGTCGTTCCCGGCGGCGGCAACGTCTATGAGTTCCTGATGCCCGGCTTCTTCGCGATGGCGATGCTCAACGGCGTGGCCGCCACCGCGACCGGCATGGCCATCGACAGCGGCCGGGAGGTCATGGGCCGGTTCCGCTCCATGCCCATGGCGCCGTCCGCGCTGCTCACCGGGCGCGCTGCGGCCGACCTGCTCCGGGCGGTGGTCGAGCTGGCCCTGCTGGTGCTGGTCGGGCTGCTGGTCGGCTGGAGGTGGAACGGCGGTATCGGCGGCGCGCTGCTCGCGCTGGCCCTGCTGCTGCTCTTCCGCCTGGCGCTCACCTGGGTCGGCGTCTACCTGGGCCTGGTGGCCCGCGATCCGGAGGTCACCGGCGTGCTGGTGTGGCCGGTGGTGTTCCCGATCACCGTCATCTCGACGACCTATCTTCCTCCGGCGCTGATGTCGGACGCGCTGGGGGCCATCGCCGAGTGGAACCCGGTCTCGGCCGTAGTGAACGCCACCCGCGAGCTGTTCGCCAACCCGGGTGTGGGCGGGGACTCCTGGACGGTGGAGCACGCGGCGCTGATGGCGGTCGCGTGGTCGCTGCTCATCCTGGCGGTCTTTGTTCCGCTGTCCATCCGCCGGTACCAAAGGCTCAGCAGGTAGTCCGTCTCCGGCGCCGCGCCGTGGGCGCGGCGCCGGACGGCCGCGCTCGCGCCGCCCCCGAACCACCCGATGATCTGGGCTACTATCCTTGTCGATCAAAAACTGTTAGGGTAGCCTTAACTAACGGATAGCGGAGTGTCCGGAAATCGTGTAACGGACCGGCTATCCGCGTATCAGGGGGTTCTCGTGCGGCGGCGCCGCGCGCGCCACGGTGCCGCAGGAAGGTTGATCCGCGCATGCCAGTGCCACAGCATCCGCTCCAGGCGGTGGTCGATGCCTGCGCACCGCTGAAGTTCGCACCGCTGCCCGACATCCGCACCGCCCAGTTCCAAGCGGCGAGCGACCACCCAGGCGCCGAGCACTGGTACCGCGCCGACCTGATGGTCGCCGAAGGCGCCGTGGGCGCCCTCTTCGACCAGATCACGACGCACCACGGCCCCGGCCACAAGCTTCCGGCCTCGACCAACCTCCTGCGCGCCCTGCTGCGCGAGCCGATCTTCATCGTGTCGGCCGGCATCTACCTCACCGGCCGCGCCCCGCTGCTGGACGCCGACCACCTGTGGTTCCCGTGGCTGCCCGGTGCGAGCTTGGGCACCCCGACCCTGACCAGCGGCCGGGTCGCGGTACTGCCCGATGATCCGGCCGCCGGACACCGCGACGCCGTCGTCGTCGCAGACGAGGCCGAACTGGACCGCATCGCCGCCGAGCACCTGGTGGGCGCCTTCTCCCCCATGATCGACGCGCTGCACGCCCACACCCGGGTGGGCCTGCGGACGCTGTGGGGCTGGGTGCTGGACACCCTGCACTTCTACATGCTCAACCCGGCCCGCTTCCTGGGCCGCGACGCCGAGGCCGCGTGGACCCGCGCCGGCCGCCTGGGCGACGCGCTGGTCGAGGCCGGGGCGGTGACCCGGGCGCGGCCGCGGCTGTTCCCGTTCCAGGAGCACCACCCGCGCGGCACCTGGGCGGTGCGCGGCACCTGCTGTTTCGAGTACAAGGGCGACCCCGAGCACGGTTACTGCACCACCTGCCCGCTCAAGTGCGACACCGACCGCCGCACCGAACTCCAGGAGTGGATCCGCAACCCGGCCCTGGCCCCCTGACCGGGAGGCTGCGCGCCGAGCGCGGGCGGTCACTCATAGAGGGCGACGCCGCTCGCCGTCCACGTCCGGCTCGACGTGCCGAACACGGCATCGCATTCGTAGTCGAGCCGTATCATCGCCCCGAAGCCGTTCTGCGCGTCCACAGCGCCGTGCACCTCATAGCGCCAGTCCACGTCGCCCTCGTCGGCCAGGCGCACTGTGGTCTCCTCGGCGGGGAACGCGGCGGAGGCCGGGGCCTTCAGCCGCTGTTCCACGGCGTCCCGGCACTCCCGGAACGCCGTGTCCAGCATCGCCTGGCTCTCCGCCTTCGAGGCCCAGGGGAACCGCGGTGCCAGCGGGAGCGCTCCTCCCGAGCAGCCTGCCGACCCCGGCACCAGTACGCAGCCGACGGCGGCCAGGCGTGCGTTCATCAGAGCTTGACCGCGATGCCGCCGCTGAACGGCGAGTCGTGCAGCTCGATGGAGGCGGGTTCGACGTCGGCGGGGATGTCGAAGACGACCTGGGCCTCGACCTTGTTCCCCGGGTTGATCTCCTCCAGGAACGACTCGGAGTTCTCCAGGTAGATCTCGGCTTCGGTGTCGTTGGCGTACTCGGTGCCGTCGGCGTCGAAGAGCTTCTGGTCGGACCCGTCGAACATCTGCGCCGCATCGCCCACGTTCTCCACGGTCACGTCGACGATGACGAACTGCCCCTGCGGGGTTTCGGACAGGAACTCGTCGCCGACGCTGTCCACACCGGTCTGCACGTCGGTGACGGTGAAGGCGAACGACCCGTCCTCGACGGTGTCGCCCATGGCGGCCGTCTTCTCCTCCTTCTCCTCGCTTTCGCCGGAGTCGCCGTCGGCCGACTCCTGGGCGGCGTCGGCGCCGGGGCTGCTGCTCTCACCGCCGGCGCCGACGATGACCGCCATGCAGCCGGCGAACCCGAAGAGCAGGAACACGCCGATTCCGATGAGCGCGGCCCACAGGCACCCCCGCTTCTTCTTCGGCCGCGGCTGGTGGGGGAACTGGTCGGGTGCGGGGTAGGTCATGGGATCGGTCCTTTTCAGTCGGGGCCGCCGGTGGATCCGGGCAGCCGGAATAGAGCGGACGGCGTCCGCGGGGGGTGTGTGGTTCGGGTCGTGTCAGTCGCCGTGCGGGATACCGACGACCTCGACGGTGATTCCGCACCTGCGCAGCGCCACAGCGGTGCGGTAGAGCTCCACCTTGGCCAGCGGGTAGAGCTCTTGGGCGGTGATCGTGGAATGCCTGGCGAGCCGGATACCGAATACGACCGTCCTCGGGCGGAAACCGGAAAGATCGCGCGTGGGATCGAGTTCGGACACGCGCCGGCGGAACCACTCGCGTACCTGCTGCTCATAGACCAGGCTCTCCACCGCGCCCTTGGCCTGGATGAACAGGTGACTCAGTCCGGACGCGGAGGACGCCTGCTTGATGTGGACGAGCTGGTTGTCGGGACCCAGCAGATCGCAGACCTCCAGCCCGTTCCGGGCGTACTGGCCGACGCGGGCCAGCTTCTTGTCCATGCAGAGGTAGCGGGAGTCCTTGTCTGCGACCCTCTTGTTGTAGCCCCCCTCCGGCGAGTCCTCGCCTTTTTTCGGAGGCTCCCAGTCGGGCCAAGGGGGCAGCTTGATCGACGACTCCGCGTTGAGCAGCTCCTCCACTTCCCGATCGGCCTCCGCCAAATAGCGGGGACCGTACTCGTACCAGCGCCCGTCGCGCAGCACGTGCATCTCGGCGCCCGCCGACACGGTGGCGTCGAGCCAGTAGCACAGGTTGCGATGTTGGGCGATCTCGCGTTGGCCGTGCTCATCTCCGTACAACCGGATCCATCCGTCCTTGAGCGCCTGGGCGAGCATGCCCGGCTTGAGGCAGCGAAGCCGTTCGACCAGCGGCCCGAGTTCCAGTTCGCCGCTGCGCAGGGGGCAGTTCACCGAGCCGATGCGGACGCGGTAGGAGCGCGCCTCGTGCAGATGCTCGAAGGCGTCGTAAGGGGGCGAGATCGCCAGTCCAATGGATTCGGGGTCGCGCAGTCCGCTCTCTACGAGTGACCAGAGCGCAGAGATGACGGAGGGCGACCGGACCTCCTTGCGGTCCTCCAGAAACCGCATGCCCTCCTGGACCCTGCCGTCCTTGACGGTGGCGGCGATGAACCGGATGTCGTTGACAAGGTCGGCCGGCGCGACCCCGAGGTGGGTACGGATGCCGTCGCCGCATTCGGCGAACCTCGGCTTGCCCCCGTGGCGTGCTGCCGTGAGCTCCTCCAGGCCGCACCGGGCCTTGAGCCGGTTGACGAGGTCCTTCTCGTGCCGCAGCCCATAGGTGCGCATCGGTTCACCGCGCGGGATGCGGGTGCTGCCGTACCGGTTGGCGGTGTCCATATCCCGGGTGTCGACCGTGGCCACTGTCGCCTCATTGAGCGCACACGCGGCGAATGTGCGGCCGAAGTCCGGGTCGCGCAGCTCGCGCGGGATGAGGTGGTGGCCTCCCCCGTAACTGAAGGCATAGACCGCGCCGTCCACCGCGAGGAGGACGACGACCACGGGAGAGGCCGTGTGCAGATCCAGATTCAGGCCCGTGGAGGTCACAGCGTCGGGTTGCCAGTCGGGGGAGCGCTCCCCTCCGCGCACCCCCGAGAGCACGACGGCGGGCATGTCGTGAATGCGGGTCACCTGGATCGCCAGCCCCTGGCGATAGGGGTCGGCTTCGTCCAGGACGGCACGCATGCCCTGCTCGGTCGGCTCGACATCGGCGAGCCGGTACAGCGTCACCTCGCGGACGCGCGCGGCGTGGGGCGGCGGGTCCTTACGCGTTGCGTTGCTCATCGGATCTCCCGGGGAACGTGGACGGGACATCGTTCGTGTACTCCAGGACTGACCATCCCTACTGGAGCGGTGCCAAAGTACACATAGACTGTGAACTAAGTCAACACGGTATATGCGCATCGCCTGCCTTTCCAGAGGACATCGGCTCGGGTAAAGTCAACTGACATGGCAGCGTCAGCAGCAGGACCCGACGGCGACACCACCCGCGGCACCGTCAGCTCGGCGGAGATCGCCCGGCTGGCCGGGGTGGGCCGGGCGGCCGTGAGCAACTGGCGCCGCCGCCACGACGACTTCCCGCGCCCCGTGGGCGGCACCGACACCAGCCCGTCCTTCGACCTCACCGAAATCCGCGCCTGGCTGGAGCGCCAAGGCAAGCTCGACCGCCCGCTCAGCGTGGAATCGGTCTGGCAGCTCATGGAGACGGTCCGCGGCCACCTCGACATCGCCGATGCGGTCGCCTTCGTCGGCGCCGCATTGCTGGTCGCCACCGCCTCCGGCGACGTCACCGACATGTCCGATGCCGAACTCGACGAACGCATCCGCCTGGTGTTCACCCGCACCGGCAGCCCGGACGCACCGGACCTCCCCTCGGTGCACAGCTTCCGGTCCACGCTGACCGGCATCGCCGACCTCGCCCGCGCCGACGAGGACACGCCCGGCACGTTCGAGCGCTTCTACCAGCGCTTCCTCATGTCGGTGTCCCGCCAGTACCCGGCGAGCCCGCCCGAACTCGCCGACCTGATGGTCGACCTCGCCGACCGCCCCGGCGGCACCGTGTTCGACCCCGCGTGCGGGGCCGCCACCCTGCTGCGCACCGCCCTGCTGCGCGGCCGCGACGTACACCCGGTAGGCCAGGAGCTCTCCCCCGGCCTGGCCCGGCTGGGCGGGATCCGGTTGGCGCTGGCCGGCGCCGACCCCCACATCCAGACCGGCGACTCGCTGCGCGCCGACGCCTTCCCCGGCCTGCTGGCCGACACCGTCCTGGTCAACCCGCCGTTCAACCAGCGCGACTGGGGCATGGCCGAGCTGGAGTTCGACGCCCGCTGGGAGTACGGCCTCCCGGCCAAGGGCGACTCCGAACTCGCCTGGATCCAGCACGCCCTGGCCCACACCCGCCCCGGAGGCAGGGTGGTGGCGGTGCTGCCGCCCGGGGTGGCCTCCCGGCGCACCGGCCGCCGGATCCGCGCCGAGCTGCTGCGCCGGGGGGCGCTGCGCGCGGTGATCGCCCTCCCGGCGGGCCTGGCCCCGCCCATGGGCGTTCCCCTGATGCTGTGGGTGCTGCGCCGCCCCGTTGAGGGCGAACCCGCCCCCTCTGCGGTGCTGCTGGTGGAGGCCGCCCACGCGGAGCCGGACTGGCCGCGCGTGCGCGACCTGGTGCTGGCCGCCTACGAGCCGTTCGCCTCCGGCCGGACCGACGGCGCCGCACCGGGGCCGGGCCGGTGGCGGGTGCTGCCCGTCGTCGACCTGCTCAGCGAGGAGGTCGACCTCACCCCGTCGCGGTATGTGACCCGCACCGAGCACGACTTCTCCGGCCTGACCCGCGAACGGAACGCCCTGGCCTCGCTGGCCGCCCGCCTACCCGACCTGCTCCCCGAGGTCGAGGAGGCGGCGGCCGGCTCCCAGGCCACCGTGACCATCAACGACCTGATGCGCCGGGGCCAACTGGAGCTACTGCACACCCCGCACCGCAAACGCCGCGACAGCGAACCCGGACCCGATGCCCCGCTCGCGTTCTCCGGCGCCGACGTCGTCTCCGGGGACCCGCCGTCCCACCCCCTGCCCGACGACGCGGAGGCGGTGCGGGTGCGTGAGGGCGATGTGCTGGTGCCGCGCGTGCTGACCCGGCCGGCCGCCCGGGTGGTCACCGCGGCCGAGACCGGTGCTCTGGCCGCGGGCAGCGTGTTCGTGCTGCGGCCCGACCCTGCCGCCCTGGACCCGTGGTTTTTGGCGGGTGTGCTCTCCGGTTCGGAGGTGGCCCGCTACTCCTCCGGCTCGCTGCGCCGCTCGTTCGCCCTTGACGTGCGCAAGGTGGAGCTGCCCCGCCTGCCGCTGCCGGAGCAGCAGGCCTACGGGGCGGCGTTTCGCCGCCTCGCGGCGTTCCGGCGCGGCCTGGCCGAGGTGGCGCGGACCGGCGAAGAAGTGGGGCGCACCCTCACCGACGGCCTGATCCAGGGTGCGCTGCGCCCCACCGAGCCCTCTACCGGCGGCACCGGCGGCACCGACACCGATCTGGAGTGAACCCAGTGCACCTGTCACCGCCGACCGGCACAATGCCTGCCACCCCCCTTTTTTCGTGTGACCTCTCCTCGTGTGACAAGGACCCCCGCCTATGAGCTCC
>JAJYTD010000117.1 GCA_021793235.1 Actinomycetes bacterium
GTAACAGCGCACCGACCAGGTGCACAGCAGGACAATACTTACAATCCGGCAAATCCGGAATATCGCCCCGTTCCATAAATGTCCATCGTTCCGCGTAACCACGAAGTGAGATCTCCGCCACTTCGCGGTTTCGGCGACCTCGGAAATCGGCCCAAAATGGAGTGCGCACGATAGCGTGGCGCGCATGCGAGCCACATTGTTCGGCACAGTTCTCGCTGCGGCTCTCCTCAGCCCGGCCGGCACCGCCGCGGCGGATGCCGGCCCGTCCACGGTCGACCGCCTCGCCTGGACCACCGGCCCGGACCGCGCGGTGACCAGCGCACAGGTGCGGGCCGCACCGCCGTGGGGCGCCTGCGGCCGCAGCACCGACCCGCAGAAGCTGGTGCGGTTGTTCACCAAGAACCGCGTCGTCGACTACGCCCTGCGCTGCGGCGGCCCGAAGTACAGTTCGACCCCGACCTGGGGATACCGGCACATCCTCTGGCGCCACCGAGCCGATTTCGAAAGAATGGCGGCCGGCACGTACCAGAACTGGCGGGACGTCGCCGACCTGGCGATGAGCCACAACACGTCCGACCCCGACAGGTCCAGCCACGGCGGCGGGAAGTCCTGCTACTCGCGGCTGCTCTATCTCAAGAACCTCCGGACGGGCCAGGTCGTGCGCAAGCAGATCTTCAAGATGATCGTCTCGAACCGGGACAACAACATCATCACCAGCTACCCGGCGGGAACGCACTGCTGATGGACGTGGCCGCCGATCTCATCGCCCGGCTCCGCCGTCTCGGCTACACCCTTTCCGAGCAGGCGCCCGGCGTCTATGAGGTGACCCTCCCCACCGGGCGACCGACTGATCGGCGGCCACGCCTCGTCCTCCCGGAGGACGTCCTGACGGAGTACGTCTCCGCGCTGCAAAGCGACGCCGACGAGGCCGGCCTCACCCCGCTGGACCTGATCGAAACCCACATCCAGGAGGAGCTGGACACGGTCGACCTGGAGGGCCGTAACTACACCACGGCTCTCGGAGTCCGACGCGACCACCGCGGCCGCCCCGAATGGTTCGTCACCCAGGCCCCCCGCCCACCGCAACCGAAACCCGCTTCCGACCTCCGCTGGGACCCCGACCGACCCTCCTGACGACGAGCACGCTCGAAGCCGGCGCCCGACGCGAAGCCACCCCGCAGGGTTGTCACCTCCCGGGACTGTGCTTTCGCGCTCACAGACCAGGTTCCGCAGTAGACCACAACGAATTGACACACTCGGCCACGGGCAGGGGTAGGTCGAGATTCTCGGCTTGCGCCTACAGCCTCATAGGTACGCTCATGCCATGTGCAGGTACGCGGAGACCACGTACAAGGTGCACTATGTGTGCGTGCCTTGCCGACAGAGCCACAAGTTCCCGTGGGACGGCGCGGAGCATCTCTGCACGCGTTGCCGTGAGCCGATGGTGTTCGCAGGCCATGACTTCGCCGCGCCCCGCAAGACGAACGACAGCGGCTGGGCGGCCGTCGCCGCCGTCCTCGGCGCAGGCCTGCACTACGAGGGTTTCCAGTTCTGCGGCTGCGGCAGGGAACCGAAGTACCGACCGCGAACCAAGGCACAAGTCCGCGTTCGTCGTCAACTGGCGTCCCGCAAGGGACTGAGCGACGCGGACGCCTTGTCACTACCCGACCCAGCAGACGCGTAGCCGACTTCCCCCAATCAACAACCGGACGGGCGCGCCCTCGGCTGAAACCCCCGCCGGAGGCATGCACGAACCGCGGCCCCGTCCGATACCCGCCGACGGCGCGACCTGAGTATCCAGCCGACTCGATGTCGGCTGTGGCTGCTGGGGATGTTGCACCAGCATGACCGAGGTCCGTTAGGTGCTCGATGTTGTCGCACACAACGTGCCCAGCCGTGATGGACACAGGTTCCGACCACGTCTGACAGCAATCGACGAGGACTGGTGAAGAGCGCGGCGATGTCGCCCCCACCGGACGGTCGGGGGGACCAGCGGACACATTGCGATGCGCGCCCAGCACGCCGTCCGGTGACCGACCCCAAGCCGCACGCGCCGACCGCCAGACGCGAGGCCACGCCAGCAGCCTTGAGCACCGCCGCCCTACCGGCGTGCTCGTCCCGGTGGTCTAATGGCACGCTAATTGCACGAACGCCCCCGTCCGCGAGTCGGAGGGGGGCGTTTTCGCTGGTGGAGCCTAGGGGATTCGAACCCCTGACACCCGGCTTGCAAAGCCGGTGCTCTACCAACTGAGCTAAGGCCCCGTATGCCGGGACCAGCCTACCGGTGGTCGGCGGTCAGCGTGTCACCGACGGCGGCCGGGAGGATGAGGTCGGGGAGCGCGGCGACGCTGGGGAGGATGTGGGTGGCGCCGGCGGCCAGGAGGCGGTCGCGGTCGTGGGCGCCGGTGAGGACGCCGGCGACGATGGAGGCGCCGGAGCGGCGGCCCGCGTGGACGGCGGCGGCAGTGTCGCCGCAGACGGCGATGTTGCGGACGTCGTCAACGCCCAGGCGGAGGGCGGCGGTCAGGACCACGTCGGGTGCGGGCGGTCGCGGGGCACGTCTTCGGGGCAGAGCGTCAGATCGACGCGGCCCCACCAGTCGAGGGTGTCGAGGACGCGGGCCTGGGTGCGGCGGCTGAAGCCGGTAAGAAGGCAGATTCGGACGCCGGCGCCGCGGATGCGGTCGAGGGCTCCGTCGGCGCCGGGCACGGGCTGAAGGCCGCGCCGGTCGACGAGCTGCCCGTAGGAGCGCTCGAACGCCAGGTGCGCGGCCTGGGCGCGGGGCTCGTCGAAGAGCGAGCGGAAGACGCCGACCTGCGACTCGCCGCGCGATTCTCGGAAGCGTGCCAGTGCACGCTCATGCGCCGCCGTGCCGGAAGCGATGCCGAGGGCGGCGATCGCCTCGGCGAAGGCGGTGTGGACGGTGTCGCCGTCGGCGACA
>JAJYTD010000059.1 GCA_021793235.1 Actinomycetes bacterium
GCCGCCTGGGCATCCGCTGGGAGCGCAAGGCCAGCAATTTCCTCGCCATGGTCGCTATCGGCTGCATCAAAATCTGCTACCGCCATCTGACCAAGCACAACCCACGGTATTGAGACACACTCTAAGTTCTCGAATCCAGCAGGGGCTGCGGAGAGTTGATGCGTGCCAGTCGGTCGTCCGGGTCCAGGTCCAGGTGCTGTTCTGTCGTGACGAGCTTGAGCAGTACAGCAACGAGTTCGGGCGCGCTGGGGTTCCGGATGATTTCGTGTTCCCCCACAAGTACGGACCCGTTCAACTCGATGCGTGGTGCTTCGTGCAGGAACGCAGGCGGAATCGACTGGAGAAACCTGTGGAACGACCCATCGATCTCAATGCTGAGTGCCCCAGTTACGTCCTGTAGGTGCGGACTGGGGTAGTGCAGCTTGACGGGCACGAGCAGCTCTGTCGGCACACTGTCCAGGACGACTCCCTCGGTCGGCGGAGCCGTGAGGTAGAGCTGTGCGCCAGTGCGAGTGGTGTCGAGTACGAACATGTGGGCAACCTCCTTGTTTACCTTCACCGTGCCGGCCATGTTGGTTGAGACAACAAAAGGACGGCCATCCCGATGTCGGGTCGGCCGTCCTGGTCGGTGTGCGGAAGGGACATTCCCACTACCAGCTACTACTGTGCCGGCGAATGTCCGCGTCGCAAGTCCGTCAGTGCTCGAAGGTGACGTACTTGTACTTGGTACGCAGGCGCTCTCTCGCGTCGGCGGGCGCTTCACGCTGTCCGCTGACGGCTGCAGCGGTGACACACCGGAGCTGGCCTTTACGTATGAAGTAATCGACCCGCCACACCTCCTGGTGCTCGTCGAACCTCGCTCAGGTATCCGAACGGAGATCCGACTCCGCGCCGAAGATCACGGCACCACCGTGACGATCCATCAACGATTGCTGCCGCCCGAGCTGCAAACTCGCGAAGCACAAGACGGGCTCTCTGGAGTACTCGATCGCCTTGAGGCGGTGGCGCAAACCATGGCGCGACGAAAGGAGCACGAAAATGAGTGACCGCACCCTCGTTGTCAATCGGTACATGGAGGGCTTCCGCCGAAGCGATCACGCGATGATCCTCGGCTGCCTGACGGAAGACGTCGTGTGGCGCATCCACGGTCAACGCACCACGCACGGCAAGGCCGAGTTCGACGATGAGATCGAGAACCCGGAGTTCGACGGAAGCCCTCAGCTCACTCCCGATCGGACCATCGAGGCCGAGGACGTCGTTGTCGCGGCCGGTACGGGGGTCGCGCACCACCGCGAAGCCGGCCCCTTCCGCTTCGCATTCAACGACCTCTTCACGTTCCGCGGTGACCTCATCGCGGAAGTCGATTCGTACGTCGTGCCGCTGGAGGGAAGCCCTCAGTAACGCCGCGATAGCGCGGAATCATTGGGTGGTGGTCACCAGCGGCTTGCCCTGGTAGGTACGGTTGACGCTTGTCGGACGAACCGACACCGACGGCACGACCTCGAGCGCGCCGTAGGTGGTGGAAGCCGTGGGGGGTATGCCCCGTCGCGCCACCCTTGACCGCTGTCCGCCGCTTGGTGATCGCGAGCCATGGGTGTGGCACCAACCGGTCGCCTGATCGATTCGCTCAGCCGGCGAACTGGTTCATCGGGGTCTATCTCGTGCCTTTCGGTGCTTCCTCATTTGGGGAAGCGGCGACGTCCTAGTGAAAGGGGCAGGCCCATCGGATCCCTGGGGTCCTGTGGACTACATCATTGGCAATGGGTGAGGCTCAGCAACCCCTGCGACGCGACCGGAGCCGACAGGCCCGCCGCAGCGCACCGCGAAAGCGCCGACCACGGGTGAGCCGCGAAGAGCGACGCGCAGCCCGGCTGCGCTATCTCGAGACCTGCAATGCCTCGAAACGGCGCCGCATCCGACGTGACTGGTACGTCGTGCTCTGCACCGTCATTCCGGCCTCTTTCGCCTTCGGCGGCTGGTTCGTCTACCTCGGAGTCGCAGGCGGCATCCAGGTCGACTGGCAGCTGACGGAGATGGTCGACATGGGCCGAGTCGGTGGGCCCCTGTGGTTCCACCTGCTGTTCGCCTTCGGTATCGCGGGTGTGATCCTCATCAGCTCTGCGATCGGATTGGCGGAGCATCTCACGCGTCGGCCGCCCTCTGCGGCGGCGTTCAGGAAGTATCTCGTCGAACAAGACCCCGTTGAGGGAAGTACGCGGTGAGCCCCGGCGCGCGGGCTCGTGCGGTGTGCTGGTGGTACCGGCGTGGTGCGCAGCGGTGTTCATCGAGACTTTTCTCGATGTGGCGACGTCGTGGAGTTCCGCTTCGACGTGTAGCCGGCGGGGGCCGCGTCCCGGCACCGGCTGTCGGCCTTCCGTGCCCCGGTCGCCGGCGCTTGCGCCGGGCGTTCCCGGCGACGCTGGTGGCTGCAAAGGTTGATGTGCGGCGTCATGCCGTCGGCCCGCGCAGTTCAGCAGCGTCCTGCCACGCTTTCGTCGCCAGCACGGAGACCAGCAGCACCAGTTCGAAAAGGTTGGTCACGGCGCCGCTCTCCAGCGGAAGCGGAACACCGCTGCCGACCGCCATGAGCACCGCGCCGACGAGCAGCCAGATCCACCGCTGCCGACGCCACAGCACGAATCCGGCGAAGATGAGCGCCGCCGCCACGACGAGCACCATCGGCGGCGGGCCCGGTGGTGGCGCGCTGTCGCTGTAGCTGAGCACGCCGTACTCGACGCGTGCCGCCAAATGAAGGTTTGCCGTGACGGTGATGAGTTCGAATGCGATCAGCGCCGCGGTGATCAGCACCGCGGCCAGGGCGGCCCACCGCCGGGCCGCCCACCGCACCCCTGCCCGCCGCACGGCATGCCATGACCAGATGACAAGCAGCGGGGTGAGGAACGCGTGCAACCAGAAGCGTCCGTGGGATAGCGCCTCCAGCAGCGGCCCCTCCCCGATGTAGCGGCCGGAGGCGATGATCAGATTGTCATAGACCAACCCGGCGAGCACGAGCAGAGGAAGGTTCGCCGGTGTCGCCCAACCGTGCCGCGTCGCGAGAGCGACCGCCCAGATGAGCAAGGCGGTGTAGGCGCCGGCGAAACCGAAGAAGAGCACCGTGTCCATGGACCCATTCTTCACCCGCTCAGCGGGCTGATCCGGGAGGAGTCCGCGCTCGGCGCGTGGCAGCCGAACAGCGACGCCCAGCCGCTGCGCGCTCGCTGCAGGAAGATGTGGAGCCCTTCGGTGAGATAATGCTCACTGCACGGCCGGGCCGCCTGGCCATGGGCCCGGCAAAGCCGACGCCGACGACGCGGACCGCCCTGAATCTGTCCTGATGGATGCCCGCAAGCGCCATAGGTGCCTTCCTGGGCAGTGCCACCTTACTTTCCGGTCCGCCCGCAAATGCCCCATTGACCTCCCCTGATTCCGCTGCTCTGCCGGTATTGCCCACCTGCGGGTTATTGGTCCTTTGCGAACCGGGGTACAACGTGCGGTTGGGAAAGAAACACGGACGCGCATTGGCAGCCGAATCCTGAACAATGCCCCACCATAGGTATCGGGTAGACATGGGCTTCGGGAAAGCGGCCGCCGGCCGTGCCAGGCCAGGAATGTGGAGGCGTGATGGCGCGCAGGTCGACCGCACGGCGTGGCGGTGCTAGGGAGGACGGCACCGCCGCCGCGGCCGACGCCGGCTACGACGACTACGACGGCTACGGCGGCTATGACGACTACGGTGCCGACCCCGATCGGCCCGCCACCCGTTTCCGCACCCGGCGGCCCCGATCCGGATCGGGGGGCCGCTGGTGGATCTGGGTCGGCCGGGCCGTCCTGTGGGCCTTCATCCTGGTCGTCCTGTTCAACGGCATCTGGATGCCGCTGCGCGGCGGTACGGCCGCCCCCTCCGATCCGCCGGACAGCGGTTCTGAGGAGCCCGCCTTCCCCGACACCGCCGCCGCCGCGTTCGCCGCGCGCTTCGCCGACGCCTACCTCAACACGGCCGACGGCGACGGCCGGGAACGCGCCGACGTACTCGCCGAGTTCGTTCCCGAGGGCCGGGCGGCCGCCTTCACCGTGGGCGGCGCGCTCACCGGGGAGAACATCGAGGCCGTCGCCATCGACGTGCAGGACGACCACAACGCCGTGGTCACCCTGGCCGCCGACGTGAACGGCGAACCCATGAGCCTGGACGTGCCCGTATACGCCGCCGACTCCTCCTCCCTCGTCGTCTCCGGAACGCCGGCCCTGCTCGCCGCGCCGGCCAAGGCCGAACTCCCCGACAGCGCCTCGGACGAGACCGACTCCGACGCCCGCGACGAACTCGAACCCATCCTCGAAGGCTTCTTCGAGGCCTACGCCGAGACCCCCGACCACCTCACCCGCTATCTGGAGGACGGCGCCCAGATCACCGAACTCCCCGAAGGCACATTGCGGTTCGCTGAACTGCGGGACGTGACCGTTCCCGTGCGGGCCTCCGAGGGGGATGATGTACGGCAGGCCACGGCCACCGTCGTGTGGCGGCTCGCGGGCGGAGACGACGAGGACACCCCCGCAGACCTGACCCAGAGTTACCGGCTGACCGTTGTCAAGGACAACGGGAACTGGTACGTGCGCGACATCCACGGAGCCCCGCAATCGTTCGGCGAGTGAGGGGCCGAGCGGGGACAGAAGTCAAGGAGAAAAAGGACCATGCAGTTCAGCGGTGAGACACAGGAGGGCGGCGTCTAATCATGCTCCCCCTGCTTCCCAGTGTCGCGCAGGCGGTGACCGACACCGCCGCCCCCATTGCCCTCGCGGCCGCAGAGGGCGCCCCCGACACATCGGGCCTGGCCGATTTCCTCCGCGGCTTCTTCGGGCCGCTGTTCCTGGTGATCGTGTCGGTCGTCGCGATCTTCTTCCTGTTCACCCGGGAGATCACCCGGTTCGCGCAGTTCATCATCTTGGCGATCTTCATTGGAATCGTCTTCTACGTCCCCGGGATCATCGAGGTCACGGCCGTAGCCATCGCGCGGGCCATGGGCGTGGAGAGCGAGTAGGAGGCCGGAGACGTGGACCTGCCCACGTACACCAACATCTGGCGCATCGAGAAGCGGCTGTACAAACTCTACGACTTCAAACTGCCGCAGCCGCTTCCGGTCGTCACCCTTGGTGTATTCCTGGGCGTCTGCGCCGTGTGGTTCGCCCTGATGAGTCTCATCGGGGTCCCCTTCGACACCCCGTGGCACGTGGTCTGGCTGGTCCCGCCCGGCGTCATCACCTTCTTCGCCACCCGCCCGGTCATCGAGGGCAAGCGGCTGACCGAACTGCTGCTTTCCCACGGCCGCTACCTCACCGAGGCGCGTGTCTACACCCGCCTCGCCCCCGAAAGCGAACCGGCCGAGGTCCGGGTCACCGTGCGCGTCTGGCACCGCGACCCGGCGGCCCCCCTGCCCGCCGTCGCCCGCAAGAACGCCAAGGGCAAGGGCAAGGAGCGGCCCGGCGAGCGCGGGCGCGCCCCCGCACCCCGCGAACGCGCCACGAAACGCCCGCCGAAGAAGGCGCCGGCAGCGGCCCCCGCGCCCCTGCGCGTTCCCGCCGCCCAGGCCGCCCGGGAAGCGGCTCCGCTGTGGGGCGGGGACGCGGAGCCGGGCGGCCGGGAAGAGCGCGCGGTCCGCACGCGCCGCACCGCCGCGCCCGCGGAGGACACCGGGCTCCGCGCACCGGTCGCTTCCGCCATAGGGGTCGACGCCCAAGCACCGGAACCGCGTCGCGCCTCGGAGGCAGACCCCGAACCGCGGCCCGCGTTCGACACCGCCGCGCACCGGGCACACGCCCCCCAGTCGGGGACGGAGCAGCTGCCGGACGCGGCCTCCCGCTTCCTCCCGCCGGACGAACCTCCGGAGGAACACGGGGAACACCCCGCCCGCATCGAGCGCGGCACCCCCGCCGCCCGGCGCGGAGTGGGCCTGCGGGTCCTCAACTACTTCGGGTTCGCCCTGCCCAAGGGGGAGCCCCCGCACGCGGTCGCACGGCGGGACACGCCATCGTCCGGGCTGCCCGCCGCCGAGCGCACCGAACTCGGCCCGGTGCGGGATGCCGGTAACGCCCCCGCCCTCGACGCCCGGAGCGAGGCGTCCCGGCCCCTTCCAGTAGAGGCCGCGGAAGAGGTGTCGCGGCCGTCGCCCGCCGCGGACACCGCTGAACACCATGGGCACGGGGACGCCGAACCGGAGCCGTCCACCGCCGACTCGGCCGCGGCGCGGCGCCGCGCCGAGGAGATGATGGCCGCCCCGCCGCCCGCGGCCGACGCGGACGGCTCCGTACGCGCGGCCGACAACGGAACAGACACCGACTCCGCCCCCGCGGACCCGATGGGCACCGCCGACGCGGACAACGAGGCCCCCGCACCCGCCGATACCGCTGCGCCCGCCCGCGGTCCCCGGCGCCGACTCCACGCCCGCGCCCAAGGGGTCCGGATCACCCACCGCCTGGAGCGCGAACGGGCCGCCTCCACCGAGACGGCCGACGCCGGCACGCACCGGCCCACGCCTCCCGCCGCACCCGAGGAGCGGGTGCAAGAGCACGCGCGGGCGCCGGAACCGCCGCGGCGCGCCCGCGGCTTCGGCGCCCCCGCACCGGCCGCCCCCGCACCGGCCGCCACGGAAGCCGACCACGAACAGCGACCGCGGCGGCCGCGCCGCCGCCCGCACGCGGCCCCCTGGGATCTGCCCATCCCGCTGGCCGGACAGGACTCCGATCCGGACTCCGGGAGCACCCCCGATCCCAGCGGCGACGAGCCGACGACCACAACGGGAGAAGCCACGACCGAGCACGACGCGCGCCCGGCTCCCGCGCGGCCCGCGCCGGACCCTGCTTCCTCCGGTGCGCCCGCGAAGCCTGGCGGCGACCAGAAGCCCCCCCTCCAGCTCGACCACGGGACCGGCGAGCACGAGAGCATGTTCCATGTGGCCCGGTCCTTCCCGGCAGCCGGTACCAAGGCCGCGGACACAGCGGCCGCGGCGGAGCCGACCGCCGGCCCGGCCGCGGCGGCCGCGCCCGATCCCGCATCGCGCCCCTCGCCCCGAGAGGGCGGCGAAGACCGCGCGGGCGCCGCGCGCGACGAGCGCATGGAGGTCCTCGACCGCCACCTGAACCGCACCGACACCCCGCCACCGCCGCCGCCCCGCTTCGCCGAAGCCGACGGCGCGGCCCCGCGCGAGCCGGTGGCCTGGTTCACCGACGACGAGCCCGAGCAGCAGCCCACCCGGCGGCAGGAGCGCCCCGCTCTCTTCGCCGCGGACGGAAGCGAAAGGCCCGTACCCGATCCCATCGCCGCCGACCAGGCGCGGGGCGGTCAGCACCAAGGACCCAAGACGCAGACCACACCCCATGGCGGTGCGGAACGGGCCGGGCGGGGCAGCACCGGATCCGGCCACGGCCCCGCGGCCCCGACCGACGCATCGCCGGACGCCGGTCCCGCCGTTTCGAACAAGCCCCGGCTGGAGCTGGACCACGGCACGGGCGAGCACGAGAGTTTCAGCGAGGTCGGCGTCTCGCGGCCGCGCGCCACGGCCGCCGACCTGGAGGCGGCCGAGGCCGCGGCGATCCGCGCCCGCCGCCGGAAGGCGGAGACGCCCGCGCCTTCGGACACGGCCGGACCATCGCGCTCCGAATCGGCCGCGGTGGCCGGGGCGGCGGGGGCGGCCGGGGCGGCCGAGAAAGCGCCGGCCGCCGCACCGGACTCCACCACGGCCGCGGAGGAGGCCCCAAAGGACTCGTCCCCGGCCGCGCGGCCCGGCCGGGAACGGTCGAGCCGCCTGTCCCGGACCATGCGCGCCACCCCCACCGGCGGCCAGCCGTCGTCGGCCGCTTCCGCGCCGGCCCAAGCACCCGAGCGGCCCGAGCAGCGGTCCACCGCGGCACAGCAGCAGGAACCGCGCACGGAGACCGCCCAGCAGGGCGACGGCACCGTGTTCGCCCGCGTCGCGCACAACGCCCGGCGGATCAGCCACATGTTCGGCCAGACACCCCCCGGCACCGCCCCCGAACCGCCCGCGGACACCAGCGCACCCGCACACCCCGCCGACCCGCCCGCCGAGACCGCAGAAGCCGGCGACGAGCGCGACACCGCCAAACCCGCCCTGCAACTCGACCACGGGACCGGAGAACAGCAGCGGCTCGCCGACACCCCCAACGGCACGCCGACCCCCCGCGCGGCGGCTCCCGCGCACAAGGACACCGCGCCCGGTCCCAGCGGCGGCACCCGGGGCTGGCGCCGCCTGGCACGTGTCATCACCGGCGGCACCGCGGCACCGGCCAAGCCCGAACTTCCAGCGGGCGACGTGGAACGGCTGCGCACTCCGCTGGGCGGCGCGCGCAGCATCGTCGTCCTGGGCTGCACCGGCGGAGCCGGACAGACCATCACCACCCTGATGCTCGGCCACACCCTGGCCGCCTACCGCGACGAGCGGGTGGTGGCGGTGGACATCAACCCGGGCAGCGGCGGACTGTCGCGGCGCGTCCGCACCGAAACCCCCGAAACGCTCACCTCACTGCTGGCCAACGCCGACTCCGTACACGGCTACCTCGGAATGCGCGGGTACACCACCCAGACCAAGTCCGGGCTGGAGATCGTGAGCACCCTGAACGACCCCTACGTGCAGACCCTCGACGACCGCGACTACGCCGGACTCGCCGGGCTGCTGGAAACCCACTACGAAGTGACCCTGATCGACCCGGCAGCGCCCGGGGTCGTGCGGGCGCTGCCGATCACCGACGGACTGGTGCTCGTCGTCCCGGCCAGCCAGGACGCGGCGCGTTCGGTGGCCATGACGTTCGAGTGGCTGGACGGGCACGGCTACACCGATCTGCGCGCCAAGGCGGTCGTCGTCATCAACGGGGTAAGCAAGCGCAGCCTGGGCGACGTCGACGCCGCGGAGCAGGTGGCGCGCGGCCGGTGCCGGGCGATCGTCCGGGTGCCCTGGGACGACCACCTGGGGGCGGGCACGCTCGTGGACACCGGGGCGCTGCGCGCCACCACGCGGCGCGCACACGCGGCCCTGGGCGGAGTGCTCATGCGCGGCCTCGCCGAGTCGTCGGCGCCGATCTCGGGAGGACCGCCCCCTCAGCACGCGTTGAGGGGACAATCCTCCCGAGATCAGCGCGGGGAGAACGCGTCCGAGAGTAGGCATCACACCCCCCGGGAGGGCACCCGATGATCGGCAGCAGGGGCGGCAGCCGCCTGGCGGTCCGCTACTTCGACGATCGCGTCCTGTTCAGCGACGCCGAGGCCTGGGCCTACTTCCGACTGCCCACGGTGTCCTATGAGTTCTCCACCCCCGAGGAGCGCGAAGCCCTCGCCACCAACATCACCATCGCGCTCGCCGCGATCCGGATGAACGACGCCGAGGTCCATTTGCGCGTCGCCCACCGCACCTACCCGGCCGCGCAGTGGGCCACCCGGCTCGACGCCACCTCCGACTCCGGCCCCGGCTGGTACGACTACCTCGAAGAGATGTACCGCCACGTGTGGGCCAAGGACTTCTGGACCAAGGAGGTCTACCTCGGGGTGCGCCTCGGCCAGCGCGGCGGGGTGCGCGGCCAGTTCTCCCAGGGCGTGTTCGGCGGCCTGTTCTCCGCCTACCAGCGCACCGAGCACATCCTCGGCATGGAGGACGACGCGATCGATGCCAAGGAGATCGCCCGCTGGAGCGACCAGGCCGAACGCCTCGGGCGCGCCCTTGCCGCCAGCTCCCTGCACGCCCGCCACGCCACCTCCCAAGAGATCGCCTGGCTGTTCCGCCACGCCGTCACCGGAACCGTCGACGAAGCCCGCCCGTCCGCCGCCGGCCGCCGCACCTGGGGCAGGGGCGAGATCGAGCAACTGGTCGACGGCGTGATCCACAACGGGCGCTCCCTGCTCTGCCTGGAACAGCCGGCCGGATCCACCTACGTCGCCTACCTGTCGTTCTCCCGCTTCCCCGACCTCATGCCGTTCCCCGACGGCGAACCGTGGCTGCACTACTCCGACGCGCTGCCCTTCCCCGTCGAGATCTCCCTGCGGATGAAACTCATCCCCCCGGCCAAGGCCAGCAAGGACGTGGGCCGCAAACTCGCCCACGCCCGCGACATGGACGCCCACATCCGCGAAGCCGGGGTGGAGGCCCCCATCGCCCTGGCCGAGCAGATCGACGCCGCCCGCATGCTGGAGCACGGCATCACCAAGGAGCGGCTGCCGTTCGTGTACGGGTGGCACCGGCTCATGGTGTCGGCCCCCACCGAGGACCTGCTGGTGCAGCGCGTCGAAGCCGTGATCGAGCACTACCGCGACATCGGCATCGACGTCACCAACTCCACCGGCGACCAGTTGTCGCTGTTCTGCGAGTCCCTGCCGGGCGACCGCATCCGGCTCAACGCCTACGCCCAACGCCAGCCGCTGCGCACCATCGCCGGCGGCATGCCCACCGCAACCGTCGACCTGGGCGACCGCCGCGACACCAGCCAGGGCGGGGGCGGCTGGACCGGCCCCTACATCGGCGAGACCCTGGGGCGGGCCCGGTCGATCGTGCACTTCGACCCGATGGTCGCCGCCGCCCGCAACCGGCCCACCGCCATCGCCATCACCGGCGAACCCGGCGGCGGCAAGACCACGCTGGCGCTGCTGCTCATCTACCAGCTCGCCCTGCGGGGCGTGACCGTCGCCGCCATCGACCCCAAGGGCGACGCCGAATCCCTGGTCAAACTGTTGCAGCGGCGGGGGCGCAAGGCCCGGATCATGTCGCTGGGCTCGGCCGAACCCGGGCTGCTGGACCCGTTCGGGTTCGGCGACGACCTGCCCGCCAAGAAGACCATGGCCACCGAAACCCTGCGGCTGCTGCTGCCCCGCATGAGCGAGGAACGGGAATCGGCCATGATCCAGGCCGTGGCCGCCGTCGCCAACCAGCCCCGCCCCAGCCTCGCCAAGGTCGTGGCCCACCTGGAGGACTCCGACGACCCCGCCTCCCGCAACCTGGGGGCGGTCCTGCGGTCGATGTCGGAGATGCGGTTGGCCAGCCTCTGCTTCGACCCCCAGGGCGAAACCCAGATCGACACCGAAGGCTGGACCACCGTGTTCACCCTCGGCGGGCTCACCCTGCCCGACTCCGCCATCGGCCGCGACGACTACTCCTACGAGCAGCGGCTCAGTGTCGCCCTGCTCTACCTGGTCAGCCAGTTCTCCCGGCGCCTGATGAACGGGCTCGACCGCCACCTGCCCAAGGCGATCTTCCTGGACGAGGCGTGGGCGGTGACCTCCACCCCCGAGGGCGCCAAACTCGTCCCCGAAGTGTCGCGCATGGGCCGCTCCCGCAACACCGCCCTCATCCTCGTCAGCCAGAACGCCGGCGACCTCCTCAACGAACAGGTCACCAACTGCCTGTCCAGCGTGTTCGCGTTCCGCTCCAGCGAGCGGTTCGAAGTGGAGAGCGTCATGGCCCTGTTGGGCGTGGAGCCCTCCGAGGAACACCTGGCCATGCTGCGCAACCTCAACAACGGCGAGTGCATCTTCCGCGACCTCGACGGCCGCGCCGGACGCATCGCCGTGGACCTGGTGTCCGACGAGCTCCTCAGATGGCTCGACACCAACCCGACCAGGCAGAGGCCCGACACGGACGACGACGGCGGTGCCGACAGTGCCCTCGTGGGCATCGGTGGCACCGGGAGCACGAGGCAGGAGCGGTAGCGATGATCCCGAGGTCGACGACCGGGGCCGCCCGGCAGCCCCGACAAGCCGGCGGCCGGTTCAAACGCAACCTGACGATGGCACTACTGGTGCTGGCGTTCTTGCTGACCCCAATAGGGGGAGCGCAGGCGGACCCCATCTGCGAGGGAGAACCAGCACCACAGCCAGAGGCTGCGGGCAGCGGAGCAGATGGTCTGCTGGTGCCGCCGAGGTCAGAATCATCGTTGCGGAATTCTCCTGACAGTCTGCCGCCCGATGCAAGCCTATATGGGCAATATGGGACCGCAGGGCAGCAATGGCATGTCATCCGTGACTCGTGTGTTGATAAACTTGCTACCAGCTCGATTGCCACCATTAGTAATACTGCATGGGACTTTTCGAAGACGATAAACCAGTCCACTATAACTGTTTATCAGGCCGCTACCTCTGACGGCCTACTCGATGATATAGCCGAGTCGGTTGACAGCGTCATTGCGCAGTTGCGCGAAGGTGTCTGGCGTCCACTTCTGCCTACCGTAATAATCCTCGGTGCTGTTCTTCTGGGTTGGTATGGTCTGATTCGGAAGCGGGTCACGCTAACTATCGAGAGCGCTGTATGGATGGTTCTCGCTACGGCGATCGGGATTTGGATATTGGTTAACCCATTAAGGGTAATGGAGTACGCCAATACGGTCGTCAGCTCGGGTACCCAGCTGGTAAATACTGCGGTTTCTAAGGTATCTGTCGCAGGATCCAGTAGGGGCTGCCCTCCTGGTGCGGAGCCGATGGAGAAAGCCGATTGGGAGAGCTCTAACGACTTTGCAGTCCGGCAGAACTCGCAGATGTTGTGGTCAAGTCTTGTTTGCCAGCCATGGGTAGCTGGAGAATTTGGTTCGGACACTATCGGCGACAGTGCCGCGCGGCTTTACGCGCTTGACCTGTTGAAAGCTCAAGGAGTGAGCCGGGCCGAGCAGCACGAATTGGAGCAGATTGAGGGAGATGAAGAGAGAGCGGAAGCGGCTAGGGAGCTATTTGAGCAAAAACAGGGCGATTACGAGGAAATTTCTGCAGGTATAGAAAGAACTTATCCAGAGGTATACCCTATTTTTGAAGGGGGTCAGCAGAGTGCGCGTCTTGGAGTGGCCGTCCTCGCGCTGTTTTCTTCGGTTTTTGCTGGTGGACTAATACTGGCTGGGTCAGTGGCTCTGGTTGTCCTTAAAATTGGGTTTCTTCTTCTCCTGCTTCTCTCGCCTGTGTTCTTGCTGATTGGCGTCCATCCAGGGTACGGCCGGACGGTTCTGCTGCGTTGGGCTGAAATGCTGATCGGGCTGCTTCTAAAGCAAGTGTTCATTGTATTGCTTATTTCTCTGCTGGTCATGTGCTACGGAATCATCATGGGAACCGGGCTTGGGTGGGGTCTGCAGATGATCCTGCTCTCCCTGTTCACATTGGCGATGTTTATCTACCGCAAGCCGTTCGCGCACCTCTTCCAGTCGGTCAACGCCAACACCTTCACCTCCCGCATGGTCAGCGACGCGGTCACGAGCAGTGCGCTCAGCAGGAGCGCGAACGTCCTTCCCCCGGTGGCCTACATGCGGGCGCAGAAGTGGGGGCTCCAGCGGGCACCGCAGCTCGCCGCCGCTGCAGCGGCGGTACCGGCCGGGGCGGGCACGGGAGCCGCCGAGGCGGCGGACGCGGTTCGCGGGGCAGCCGGGGCGGACACCAGGGAGAACGAGGGGTCTTCGGTCCGCGGAGAGAGCGGACGCGCGAGAGGCACAGCGGGGTACGGCCGGGTACGGGGCAAGGAGGCCCCGCCGCCGTTGTCCCTGGGCCAGAACGGCAAGGGGGAAGCCAAGGCGCAGCAGGGCACCGCGACGTCGCGGAGCGCTGCCCAAGCCCCACGGCTCAGCGAGGCGGCCTCCGGCGGCTTCGGACCATCGGCCAATTCCGCATCAAGCAGCCGCCCCATCCCACCGCGCCCGCCCGGCGGCTACACGGGTACCGGCGACACCGGGTGGGCCTCGGTGTTCGGTACCGGTTCGGGCAGTGGCCAGCGGGCAGCCTCCGGCAACGGGAGCGGAGGCGGCGGCTCGTCCGCGGAGGGCTCGGACCGTCCCGCGCCAAGCACCGGACAGGGGATCTTCCGGGGGAGGTCGGCGACCCCGCCGCAGGGGAACGTGAACAACGGATCGCGCTGGGGCGGCCCCCGTTCCAGGCCGGAGAAGTCCGCGCCGCCGCGGCGGGAGCCGCGCCCGGCTTCGGCGCCGTCGGCCCGCGGTGACGGGGACAACTGGCTCACGGGCTCCAAGAACCGCAAGAGCGATGCTCCGATCAGCCCGTTCTGGACCGGAGCCGAGGCCCAGCGCCGCCGCGACCACCGCCGCGACATCCCCTTCTGGCTACGGGACGACGACTGATGCGACACTCACCCCTCCGACAGTCCAGTAACCGCTAGGAAGCTCCAGCCATGCCCAAGCCGCTCTCGGAAGGCCAGCAGCGCTTTGTGTTCGGCGTCCTTGTCGTAGTGCTGGTCGCCTTCGGTATCTACCTCAGCATCGGCGGATTCAGGGGAGACGGAGCCCAGTCAGAGCAACAGGCGGACGGCGAGCAGGGCGGAGAGCAGAATACGGACAGCGAACCCGCCGCCCCGCCGAGTCCCATCCCGACCACGGCCACCGAGGACATGCAGGTACTGGACTGGCTGCCGTTCGCCGAGGACGAGCTCAAAGCCGCCGCGGCCACCGCGCAGGGGTTTGCCGCGGCCTACGGCACCATCGACTATTCCGAGTCCCCGGAGGACTACTACTCGTCGATGGAGGACCTGGCGACCAAGGAGTACGCCAAGACGCTGGCGCGGAGTTCCGGGGCGGGCGCCTACTGGGAGGAGATGGCGGACAAGGAGGCCGTGGCCGAGGGCCGGGCCGATGTCCAGGAGATTCGCGGCTTCGATGACGAGTCCGTGGTGTTCCTCGTCACAGCCCAGTCCATCACCGAGGGCGACGACGGAGCGACAGAGGAGCTGGGCGAGTTCGCCGTCACAGTGGTCAGCGAAGGCGGGGAATGGCGGGTGTTCGACTTCCAGCCCGCCGATGCCGGAAACCTCGGGGAGGGGTGATGATCTCCCTTTTCCACACCAATACCCCTAACGACCAAGGATCCTGTGCCACCCGACTTGCCATCGCACTCGGGATATTCATCGTCGGTGTGATCGCTGTTGCCTTCGTAATCATCCCTGTAGCCACCATGAATTCCGGAATCGTGAGTGTGGTTGATGGCCTGCTCTGCACCCCCGAGGAAACAACAGACCAGGCCGAGAGCAGCGGCTATGCCGAGGACTCCATCCCCGAGAACTACCTGGAGATCTACAAAGAAGTAGGCGAGGACAAGGGGATCCCGTGGAATCTCCTCGCGGGGGTCGGCCAGGTGGAGAGCAAGCACGGCCGCTGGGACGGCCCCGGAATCACCGAAGGCCACAACGACTGGGGGGCGGCCGGCCCCATGCAGTTCGGTGCCCTGGACGGATCCGCCGCCGGCAACAGTTGGGGCGGTGAGCCCATCATGGACGTCGAGGACCGTCCGGAGGAGGGGTACGGCCAGGACGGCAACGACGACGGTGTGGTGAACGTCTACGACCCCGCGGACGCGATCCCCGCTGCGGCCGACTACCTGATCGCCCACGGTGCCAAGGACGACATGCGCCAGGCGGTCTTCGGCTACAACCACGCCTGGTGGTATGTCGACGACGTCATGGAGTGGGCCGATACCTACGCCGAGGGCGACTTCGACACCAGTTCGTCGATCGAGACCGCGGTGAACTGCGAGGTCAACGAGGACGGCGAGCCGATCGCCCAAGCACCTGACGAGCTGACCCAGGCCGTCGTGGACTGGGCGATGGACCAGCGGGGCAAGCCCTACATCTGGGGAGGCACGGGGCCCACGGGGTTCGACTGCTCGGGCCTGCTGTTCAAGGCCTACGAAAGTATCGGCGTCTCGATCCCCCGGGTGTCCCAGGACCAGTGGAACTTCGGCCCCGAAATCCCCGCTGGCGAGGAGCAGCCCGGCGACCTCGTGTTCTTCGACGTGCAGCGCTCAGGGGAACCCCCCGGCCCCGGACACGTGGGCATGGTGATCGGCGACGGCCTGATGGTCGAAGCCTGGTGCACCGACTGCGGACCCATCGCAACACGTGAATACGACGACCCCAGCCGCGCTGACATCACGGGCTTCACCCGGCCCCTGGAGCACCCGGATGTGAAAGCGCAGTTGTAAGCGTAGGGATAATACCGGTCAGGTTTCTGTTTCCGCCCCCGATCCGAGGACCCGAGATGCCTGAGAGACAAGCCGACCCGGAAGCCAAGAAAGGCGTGCACGGCTGGCGCGCCTTCTTCCTGATGTTCGGATGTGGGACGACGGCGGCGTTTGCTGTTGTGG
>JAJYTD010000118.1 GCA_021793235.1 Actinomycetes bacterium
GTTCGTTCGGGTGGGCGTGCGTGTTCAGGCGACCCGGACGGCGCCGGCGTAGGGCCGTCCGGCCATCGGCGCGATCTTCACGACGTCGCCGGTGCGGGGCGCGTGGAGCATCTTGCCGTTGCCGACGTACAACCCGACGTGGTGGAGGTCGGAGTAGAAGAACACGAGGTCGCCCGGCTGTAGCTGGTCTCGCGGCACCTGCGTGCCGGCGTTCCACTGGCTGCCCGTGTAGTGCGGCAGGTTGATGCCGACCTGCTTGTAGGCCCACATGGTCAGGCCGGAGCAGTCGAAGCTGTCCGGGCCCGCGGCGCCCCACACGTACGGGCGGCCGATCTTGGTCATCGCGGCCCGCAGCGCCTGGGCGGCCTTGCCCTCGCCGACGACGGGCAGCTTGACGAGCTGGGTGGGGTCCCTCTTGACGAGCTTTCCGCGGACCTTCTCGTAGGCCTCGGTGACCTTCTTGCGCTGCTCCTCCAGCTGGGTGCGCAGCTGCTTGACCTGCTTGGCGCGGGCCTCGGCGGACTTGCGCGCGCGCTCGGCCGCCTGCATCGCCTGCATCAGGCCGAGGACCTTCGTGCTGTCCTGCTTGGCGAAGTAGGAGAGGGTGGCCGCCTGGTCGAGGACGGCCTGCGGGTCCTGGGAGGCGACGAACGAGACCGTGGGGTCGGTGCCGCCCTGCATGTAGCTGGTGGCGGCGAGGGCGCTGACCTTCTCCTGCACGATCTTCAGCGACCTCTGCTGCCGCTTGGCGTTGTCGGCGGCGACCTTGGCGGCCCGCTCGGACTGCGACAGCTTGACCTTGAGGCCGTTGTACTGCTCGGTGAGCTTCTCCAGGTCGTCGGCGAGCTTGAAGGCCTTCGAGCGCAGTTCCTTGGTCGAGGGCTCGGGGTCGGCGTGGGCGGGAAGCACGGCGTGCGGGGCGACCGTGAGGGCGAGCAGTGCGCCCGCCACCGTCATCGTCCGGGCGGCGAGGCGGGCCCTTCCGGTGTGTCGGACGGCACGGCCCGCTGGGAGCGCCGAGCGGTGGGAGCGCGCAGATCGTGAAAAGAGAGCGGGGCGCGAGGGCTCCACGGATTCTCCTCTCCTCGTCCGCCTACCGAGTCAACCGACGGGTCGGGGCGGGAGTAGCCGTCCGCGGTGCGGCGGAGCGGGGTGCCGGCCTCCGTCATGTGGCGGGTCGTGATGCTCCAGGGGCCGACGTCAGCGCAGGACACTAACGGAACCGGCTTCGGATGCCAACCAGAACCGCTGAATTCGCAGGTCGGCAGGAGTGTTCGCGGCGAAGTCGCGGCCGGTCACGCCGCGTTCCTGTGCTTTGGATCACTTTGCTCGCCCGGCCCCTCGGGACGCTCCCAGTGGTTTCGGCCGGTCGCTCGTTTCCGTGCGGGCGGACCTGCCCGGCCGCCGGGTAACCGGATGCCGGGTAACGGTCAATTAGGGCGACGCCCTGTCGGGGACCCGTGTTCGGATAATCTCGCCTGTTTGTGGAGGTCGTGATCCGGCGTGCCCGTACCGCCGACGTTCAAGAGATCCGCAGGCTGGTCGATCTGTACGCGGGGTCGGGACGGCGCCTGCTGAAGAAGACCACGGTGCAGCTGTACGAGGACGTCCAGGAGTTCTGGGTCGCCGAGGACGTCCAGAACGGGACACCGGGTCCGGTCGTCGCGTGCGGCGCCCTGCACGTGATGTGGGAGGACCTGGCCGAGGTGCGCTCGGTCGCCGTGGACAAAGGCTACTGCGGGCGCGGAATCGGGCACCGGATCGTCTCCCGCCTTCTGGAGACCGCACGGGAACTCGGCGTGCGAAGGGTGTTCTGTCTTACCTTCGAGGTGGAGTTCTTCGCGCGCCACGGCTTCGAGCAGATCCTTGGGACGCCGGTGTCGCCGGAGGTGTACGAGGAGCTTCTCCGTTCATACGACGAAGGCGTGGCAGAGTTCTTGGACCTCGATCGGGTCAAGCCCAATACGTTGGGCAACACCCGGATGCTGCTTCGCCTGGAGGACTGACCCTATGAGCGATTCCCCCAACCGCCGGCGGCGACGCCACCAGCCGCAGGGGCAGGGCACCTATGGCCCGCCGCCCCCGTACCAAGGCCCCCGGCACCAGCCGCGGCCCCCGGCGCAGCAACAATGGCAACAGCCTCAACAGCAGCAGTGGGGACATCAGCCGGCGTACAACCAGACCTACGAGGCGTCCTACGACCAGTACGGCGACCAGTACGGCGACGCTCACTACGGCGGCTATGGCGACGGTCACAGCGAGCTCGCCCTGGCTCCTATCCTCCGGCGTGCGGGTGCCCGCCTCATGGACAACGCCCTCGTCGCGGTCTTCGGGTTCGCTCTCGTCCTCCCGGTGACGATCGGTGCCTTCGGCCTGGGCAAGCCGGGCAGCAGCACCGAGGACGACGGCGGAGTGTGGAACTGGCCCATCATCTTCACCTTGTTCGCCGTCCTGTCGGTTCTGCCCTTCCTCTACGAGGCCGTCCAGCTGGCGATGTCGGGACGGACACTGGGGAAGCGCCTCATGGGACTGGGTGTCGTCCAGGCGCGCCCCATGGGCGAACCCATAACCACGACCCAGGCCATCTGGCGTGCTGGGATCGTCCACGTGGGCTACCAGATCGGCGTCTTCTTCTTCCTCGCCATTGCGGTGATGGTGTGGGACTACGCCGCGTACGGGATGGTGCTGGTCTGGGCAGGCGCGCTGATGGCCTATCTGTGGGCCATCTGGGACCAGCCCCTGCATCAGTCCCTTCATGACCGGTTCTCCGGCACGCTCGTCATCGACGAGCGGGTCGGGTACGCCGAGTACGACGAGTACGCGGAATAGGTCGCGATGGCGGAGGCACCGCTCGCCGAACCGGGGCAGCGCCTCCTGGCGCGCATTGTCGACACCCTCATCGTCGGCCTGCCCGTCATCGTCGTCGTCC
>JAJYTD010000060.1 GCA_021793235.1 Actinomycetes bacterium
CGGCTGCAGCTACCAGCACGGTGTCCGGGTAAACGTGCCGGGTCCACCAGGTGTCGGCGCAAGAACCGGCGCAGCCGCCATGGAGATATGTCGACATGGGGATGAGGCGACCGGGCGGGCCCGATGGCCACGCGTCCTAAGCCGCGACTGTCCTGGGCACGGGGACGCGGTCAGCCGAGCACGTTGAGCAACGCGAAGCACCGCGTCACCTTTCTGCTCCCAGGCATACGCATGCCGCCCCTACCTCCCACCGGTGCGGCCAAACCACGCGCATTACCATTGCGCCGTCCCTCCACCGCTGATTGTCCGGTCGCCCGCGGATCTTCGTCTCACACGGCACAGCCGGCCGGGTACCGCCCATCGACAGGTGGATCGCGATGCCACCGGATCCCTTCGCCCACCGTCATGCACCCGGGCTTGCGGGATCCCATACGCCGAGATCCCGAAGTGCGGACTCCGCAGCGTTGTATCCGCACATCCCATGCACACCGGCTCCGGGAGGAGTGGCCGACGAGCACAGGTACACCCCGAGGATTCCAGTGCTGTAGGGGTTGAGCCCGACTCGGGGCCGCATCGCGGTCTGGAGTACGTTGTTGGCGCCGACACTGATGTCGCCGCCGACATAGTTGGGGTTGTACTGTTCCATCTGCGGTACGGACCGCACGTGCCGGGCGACGATGCGCCGGCGGAACCCGGGGGCGAAGCGTTCGATCTGCTCGATGACCGCCTCCGTCGCGTCTCCCCGGTAACCGTTGGGCACGTGCGCGTAGGCCCAGACCGGGTTGATCCCGCCGACCGAGCGCGAGGGGTCGGCAAGGTACTGCTGGCCGACCAGTACGAAGGGGCGGCTCGGCATGATGCCCCGAACGGTCTTGCCTTCGGCCTCGGCGACCTCCTCGAAAGTACCGCCGAGGTGGAGCGTTCCCGCCTCCCGGCAGAACTCGCTGGTCCAGGGAATGCCGCCTTCGATGGCGAAGTCCGCCTTGTGGGCGCCCGGACCGTACTTGTACCGGCGATAGGCCCTGGCGATTCCCGCGGGGAGCCGGTCGCCCAAGAACTCCACGGCCGCTTTGGGGGCGACGTCCAGCATGACGATATCCGGGGCGTCTAGCGCCTCGATCGAGTCGGCCCTCACCCCGGTCTCGATGGTGCCGCCGAGTTCGGCCACCTTCGCTGCCATCGCATCGGCGACCGCCTGCGAACCGCCCTGTGCCACCGGCCAGCCATAGGCGTGGCCCGCTGCCGTCAGCAACAGACCGACCGCACTGCTCATCGGTGTGCGCAGGGAGCTGAAGGCGTGTGCCGCTACGCCGCCGAACAGGGCCCGGGTCTGCGGCCGCCGCCACCTCCGAACGGTCCACGATGCCGGCGCCAGAGCACCGATACCGAATGCACCGAGCGTGACCGGGTGCGCCGGCCAGCGCACGACCGGCCGGAGAACATCCTCGGCCAGGCCGTCGAAGGACCGGGACAGGTGTCCGAACGTCCGCAGCCACGCCCTACCGTCCTCGGACATGGCCTCTGCCGTGCGGTCGATGTCGCGCCACATCACCCCGGCCGCCCCTGAGTCCAGCGGGTGGGCCAGGTCGATCCGGGGCCACCGCCATCGCAGGCCGTGGTCCTCAAGTCCCAGTGTCCGCAGGAACGGGGAGGCCACCCCCATAGGGTGGAACGCCGAGCAGTCGTCGTGGACCAGGCCGGGAACGGTGTGCTCGGACGAGCGGGCGCCGCCGCCGACCGTGTCACCGGCCTCCAGCACACGGACCCGCACACCCTCCTGGGCGAGGCGAATGGCGGCCGCGAGCCCATTGGGACCGCTACCGACAACTACGGCTGTGCTCACGTCGCCCTGCTGCACCATTCCCACACGGCCTCGACCCGTCACCGGCCATTCAACACCAGCCGACACGGGACGCCGGGCAGCTACGGCCGCGCGTCGGCCTCGATTCCCCGGCGATCGTGCTCCTGCGGTCATCCTGGCTGCGAACCGCGACAGAATCTCCCGGCCGATGAACAACCGCTGACAAGCCCCTGTCAGCGCCGATCCGGTTGCCACGCTCGCGCCTTGCCCACCACCACTGATGTTTGAGCACCCCGACTCCGGTTACTTGCTGTCTTATCCTCCACACCCACTGTGCTCTTTGGCGGAAACGGCTGCCATCCATCCCCGACTCGGTAGAACTTGCCAGGAGGCTGACCGAAGGTGCTGGTAGTAGGGATCAAACCCGGCCACGACGGATCGATGGCGGTAATCGAAGACGGAAGACTGGCCCTGGCACTGGAGTCGGAGAAGGACTCCTTCGCACGCCACTGGCATCTGACCCCCACAACCCTGCTCCAGGTAGCCGAGCGGATCGGCGAAATCCCCGACATCATCGCCCTGGGCGGATGGCGTGTGGCAGGAGGATCAGGACACAAGTCCGTCGGCTCCGGCTACCACGGGCCGAACGACCTCGTTCAGCGTGGGACGAGGCTCTTCGGCAAGGAGGTGACCTACTTCTCCTCTTCCCACGTCCGCTCGCACATCATGTCGGCCATCGGGATGGCTCCGGGGGAAGCCCACCCACAGCAGGCCGTCCTGGTATGGGAAGGCGTCACCGGCGGCTTCTACCTCGTGGACGACGGCTTCCGCGTCGTCCACGAGATCCCGGTCCTGGCCGAACCCGGAGCGCGCTACGCGTTCCTGTTCGCCGTCGCGGACCCGACTTTTCCCGACTCCGGTGCGGTCCCCGATCTCGCCGTCAGCGGAAAGCTCATGGCGCTGGCCGCCTATGGCGACCCTGAGGAGGCTGACGAACGCACCAGGAGGGCAGTGGACCGCATCTTCGAGGTCGACACCATCTACCCCGCTCCCAAGGCGGAGTTCCGTGACGCCCCTTTCTACAACGCCGGGGTGGAATCCGATGCGGCGAAGACCGCCGCGGCGCTGTTGAACCGGCAGGTCTTCGAGGTGTTCGCCGACGCTGCAAAGGAGCACCTGCCGCCCGGGCTGCCGCTGCGCATCGCGGGGGGCTGCGGCCTCAACTGCGACTGGAACACGCTGTGGCGCAGGTCCGGCTACTTCTCTTCGGTGTTCGTCCCGCCGTGCCCCAACGACTCGGGATCAGCGGTAGGAAACGCGATCGACGCACTGTGCACGGTCACCGGCGACCCTTACATCGACTGGAGTGTCTACAGCGGACTGGAGTTCGAGTGGGACACCGAACCGGACCCGGCTACCTGGCGCAGGAGTTCTCTGGACCACAGAGAACTCGCGCAGGCGATCGCCGGAGGGCACGTCACCGCCTGGGTACAGGGCCGCTGGGAGATAGGGCCCCGGGCGCTGGGCAACCGGTCGATTCTGGCTGAACCCTTCCGGTCGGCCACCCGCGACCGGCTCAACTCGATCAAGCAGCGCGAAAGCTACCGTCCCATCGCACCATGCTGCCGCATCGAGGATGTCGGACAGGTCTTCCACGATGACTTCCCCGATCCGTACATGCTCTACTTCCGAATGCTGCGCTCCACCGACATGCGGGCGGTGACGCACACCGACGGATCCGCCCGGGTGCAGACCGTGCGCCGCGAGGACAATCAGCCACTGCATGAACTGCTCTCGGCGTTCTCCGCGCAGCACGGTGCCGGGATCCTGTGCAACACGTCCTTGAACTTCAAGGGCATGGGCTTCATCAACCGCATGTCCGACCTGGTCGAGTTCTGCGAAACCCGCGGGCTGGACGGCATGGTGGTCGGCGACACCTGGTTCCGGCGCCGAACCGACAGTGATCCCGCTTCACTCACAGATCCCCGGCAGGGGAAATGACATTCGGGCCTGGTGGAGGCCGCTGATCACCGGCCGACCACCACCGGATCGCTTCGGCGACCACCGCCGGTGGCACTTCATGGCCGCCCGTGAACTCCCGGTAGGAGACCGGGTATCCGACACGTTCCAATTCCGGGACGAGTCGGCGGCTGCACGTGTTGACAGGCAGTACCCGGTCGGCTGTGCCGTGCGAGACGAAGATCCGCGGTCGGCCGTGGCGGACGAGCGGGGCCATGAATCCGGGGGAGAAGGCGAGCACCGCGTCGAAGAGGTCCCCATTGGTCACCCCCAGCGAGAGCGCGTAGGAGGCGCCGTCGGAGAAGCCGGTCGCCGCCACCCCGGCCGGGGCGACCGCGAACCGCTCGAAGACCTCTCCCAGGGCCGCGTCGATCCGGCTCACATCAGGCCCGTACCCGTCCACGATCATGTCCCATGTCGATGCGGCGGCCTGCGGCGCGAGCAGGAGCAGCTCCGCATCCTCGGCGTGCGGAGCCAGCCACTCCAGTGCCTGCTCCGCCGACCCTCCCGCCCCGTGCAGGACCACCGCCAGCCTATGCGGACCCGCGACGGTAGGGACGCGCAGCAGCGCCCGATCGGCCACGGGATATGTCCCCGGCCCCCACGGGCGCACGGTGGCGGCGGACGGACGGGCGGTCAGCCGACCGTGCCGTACGCTCTCCTCGGGGGTTCGGTGAGCAGGGGATTCCTCCGGTACGGACATTCACGTCTCCCTCCATCGCCGCCAACCGGAAGGCCCCGTGACAGGTTCTTTGACCTGCGGCGGCCGGAGAACCGGTGTCTGGCCGGCAATCGGTTCGGCAGCGGCGGAAACCGCAAGGGCGCGGGCCCGCCGGTTTCCGACAAGCCCGCGCCCCTTCCGCTCGGGTGCTATCCGCTGTGGCCGGACAGCGCATCGAGCAGTTCTTCCTTGCGCATGCTGGATCGACCCTCGATGCCCTGCTCTTCGGCGCGCTGCTGCAGCTCTCCCACAGAAAGATTCGCGAGATCGCCGTACTTCTCGCGTTTTTCCTCGAGGCGGCGATCACCGTGCTGGGCACGGGCGTTGTCGCTGTTCTTCTTATTCGCCATGGCCTTCCCTTCACGCGTACGTAATTGCGGCACCGGACGGTGCTTCGATCACCTCGGCTACCCCTGGGCATGGCGGCTACCTCTGCAGGCGGCAAAGAAGCGGACGAGAACACGTAATCGGTCACCCTGTGCCCCGGCGCGGGAAATCCCGGTGCGAGCCCGATTCGGTTGCTGCCATCATGGCGGCCATGAGCGCACGCGCCGATGCTCCCGCCCGGACAGGCGAAGTCCGGCTTCTCGACGGTCGACTGCTCGGCTGGGCCGAATGGGGACCAGCGGACGGAACCCCGGTCCTGCTGTGTCCGGGCGCGGCCACCAGCCGCCGCCTCGGCTGCGATACGGAGGCCGTCGAGGCTCTGGGAATACGCCTCGTTTCGGTGGACCGTCCTGGACTGGGGGTTTCGACGCCCGCACCCGGTCGGACGTTCGCCGACTTCGCCGACGACATCCGCTACTTCGCCGTACAACGCGGGCTGGAGCGCCCCGCCACCGTCGGCAACTCGCAGGGCGCGCCGTTCGCGCTCGCCTGCGCCGCCGAAGAGGTCACCGGAGCCCTGGCCATCGTGTCGGCCGCGGATGAGATAGCCGCACCGGAATTCGCCGATGCGCTGCCCGCGGAACTGCGCGGCCTCGTCGACACGGCCGTCTCTGCCCCGGACCGTGCAGAAAAGATCTTCGCCGGATTCACCGCCGAGGCGATGCGGGACATGGTCATGGGCGGATCCGCACAATCCGACCTGGCGGTGTATGAGGATCCTGCCTTTGCCGCCGCCTACCGTCAGGCACTGGACGAGGGGTTCGCCCAAGGCCCGGCCGGCTACGCACGAGACACCGTTCTGGCCATGGGTCGGTGGGCCTTCGATCCGGCCAAGATCGCCGTCCCCGTCGACATCTGGTACGGGGAGGACGACACCAGCCACTCTCCCGACAACGGGGCGACACTCGCCACCCGCATCCCCGGTTCCGTCCGGCACGTCGTTCAGGGAATCGGTGGCGCGGTGCTGTGGACCCACACCGAGTCGATCCTGCGCACCCTGCTTGAGCGCGAGGAGCGCCGGTGACCGATTCTTGCCGTCGATCTTGACGTTGTGCACCCCTTGCGCGCCGTTGTGAAGTGCATAACGTCAAGATCAGCGAGAATCCTGAATTCTCCTTAACTGGGTGGCCTTTCTTCCATTTCATCGTGGCGAATTCTGGCCACCTCGATATCTTCGCGATTGGCGATGGCCCAATCCGTCAGTGCAGACAGTGGACCGAGCAGCGTGCGACCCAGATCGGTGAGCGCGTACTCCACGGTCGCCGGGACCGTTGGATAAACGGTGCGAGTCACCAGCCCGTCCCGCTGCAGGGCGCGCAAGGTCCGAGTGAGCATGCGCTGACTGATATTCTCGATACTCCGGTGCAATTCATTGAAGCGCCGCGGTCCGCGGCCGAGCACGACCACCACCAGCACACTCCACTTATCGCCGATGCGCCGCAGCACGTCGGTCACCGGGCACGCCTCATGCTCTGCGGCCGTGACGGGCAGGCCGAACTCCGCCGACAGCACGGTGGGAACTCTGCCGTTCGTTACGGACATTAATGTGCCTCCTTTTCAAAGATCCACAAATTACCGATGATGCACCTGCGGACAGAAAGCAACAACGGGAGCCGACATGGTGAAGCAGGGCCCGCCGAAGAAGACCGTGGTCGTCTCAGGCGGAACGGACGGCATGGGCCGGGGCATGGTCCTCGCGCGCCTCAAGCAGGGTGACGCGGTCATCGCGATCGGCAGCAGCCCGGAAAAGGGGCGGCAACTCGGCCTCGAGGCGGCCGGGCTCGCTGCCGACGACCGCTTCCATTTCATCCGCGCTGACCTGAGCTCGATCGCCGAGAACGAGCGCGTGGTGACCAAGATCGCCGAGCTCCACCCGGCCGTCGATGCCCTCGTCCTGTGCGCGAATCGGCAGAGTCCGCGGCGCGAGGTCACCGCCGAGGGGCTGGAGTCCACCTTCGCCCTCTACTACCTGAGCCGCTATCTCCTCAGCCACGGCCTGCGTGCCCAGTTCGACGCCGCCCCTGCCCCGGTCATCATCAACATCGCCGCCGCAGGGCTCAAGGTGGGCGAGGTGAATTTCGCCGACCTGCAGTACGAAGCCAAATACAGCACGATCCGCACGCAGATACAGGCCGGTCGGGCCAACGACCTGCTGGGCCGATCGCTGGCTGACGATCCGAGTAGCAAGGTGCGCGTCGTGCTCTACCACCCTGGCTTCACCAAGACCCTCGGCGGTATCACCCACCTCAAGCAGCCGGTGAAGGGCATCATCACGCTGCTGAGCACGATGGCGGCCAAGCCGGTCGAGAAGGCGATCGCCCCCATGGTCGCGGTGATCGACGACCCGCCCGCCGAGGTACTGACGGGAAACAACCAGGGAAAGCCTGTCGACCTCGCCATGAAGACGTTCGACCCGGCCAATGCACGGAAGCTGGCGTCGGTGACGCACCGCCTGGTACTGACCCAGTACGGCGACAGCCCGCTTCTTCCCAACGCCACCAAGGAAAGGACGGACACGAGTTTCCTCGGCGGTCTTGATAGTCCCCGTCAGGGCGACGCACCCCATCGACCGATCGAATTCAGCTGAATTCCGCTCCGGCCATCGGGTGGCATCCTTGGCCTGTCAGCACATACACGCTGCTATCGCCCGCGCATAGTCGTGTCGGATAGCACCCCCGACAGAGCACATCCGGCCAAGCGCCCCCCAACGGCGCCGGCGCACTTGGCCCGCCCGAAACGGGCATCAGAGGAGGTCTGCCGTAGCCATGATCTACTGGGAGGGTCCTGGAGCCGCCAAGACCTTCACCCACCCGGTCCCCTTGCGGCTGATCGCCGAACACCTCGGCCCGCGGGCGCGCATCCTCGACTTCGGGTGCGGCTACGGCCGGGCCATGCGCGAGCTCGCCCGTAGCGGATACCGCAACACCGTGGGGGCCGACCCTTCGGCGGCCCTGATATCACGCGGCCACCGCGAATCGCCCGACCTGCGGCTGGACCACACGCCGCGCCTCCCGCTGGACCACCCCGACAGCGCTTTCGACGCGGTCCTGCTCATCTCGGTGCTGGCCGTCATCCCCGAGGACCGCGAACAGCGCCGGGTCGCCGCCGAAGTCGAGCGGCTGTGCGCACCCGGCGGGCTGGTGTTCCTGTGCGATTACCCCGTGCAGGAGAGCGAGCGCTACCGCACGGCCTACGCCGCTTCGCCCCATCCCGTCCACGGCGTCTTCACAACGCCCGACGGCGGCGTGTTCCGCCACCACGACCCCGGCCACCTGGCCGCCCTCTTCCCGCGCTGCGACCTTGTCCGCGCAACAGAGACGGAGTCGACGAGCCTGAGCGGCCACCCGATGCGCGCCCTGCAGTGGGTGCTGTGCAAGAGGCGCCCCGAGAATACGCGGCCGTTGGGATACTGCTGATCGGGTGGTGCGGTGTCGGGGCATGCGATGCAGGCGCGCGCTGCGATCCGGCACTCGGTGGCCTCGCTGCTGAAGCGGGCCGGGGTCTCCCCGCGCGACGCCATGGAGATCCTGGGCCACAGCCGGATCTCGGTCACTATGGAGATCTACACGCACAGCGACGAGGAGACACAACGGGAAGGATTGGGCCGTCTGGGCGGGACGCTGTTCGGCGATGCTGGAGACGACGGTCGGAAATAGCCGTGTTGCTGTCACTACTGCTGTCAAAGGCCTCCACCGGAAATCCGATGGAGGCCTTTGCGCTGCTTATGGGGGTGGGCGTACGTGGACTTGAACCACGGGCCTCATCCTTATCAGGCACGCACGGACCCCAGGTCAGAGAGCTGCATGGTTCTCTGGCCTGGGGGTTCTTGTTCGTGGGTGTTCGCGGATGTCCGCAGTCGGACGCACGTTCTGACGCACGTGTGACGCACGGACGCACGAGCCGGTGTGCGGCACTCAGAGATGAGGCCGGTTCCCGAGCCACGAAAGACACTCTCGCCCAAGGATGAGGCCACGCCTGCACCAAGGATGAGGCCGCAACCTTCCATGCCGCGATGAAGGCACCTGGAACGCCCCGCGCAAGGCGACCGGCACGTCACAGTCCGACGCTCCCTCTACACACAAAGACGGCCCTGCCTACTCTGGGAGTTGCGAGCAACCAGGAAGGCAGGGCCAACGTGACACAGGATAGCTCGATCGGCGCCACCCTCCGTGCCCTTCGCGACGAACGCGGGCTCACCCAGGAGGGGCTAGCCGAGGCGGCCGACCTTCATGTCAACACGATCCGGAAGATCGAGCAGGGCGGGACGGCGTCGATGGAGACGTACCACCGCCTCGCCCGTAGCCTCGGCGTCACCACCGCACGTCTCGTCGCAGGGGAGCCGATCCGGAAGCAGACGCACGGCGACGACAACAAGACCTCGCTCTTGTCGATGCGGCGAGCCATCGCACCCCCGGTCGGAATTGATGGTCGAGCCCTCCGCATCGAGGAAGAACCGAACCTCGCCGACCTTCGCGCAGCGGCCGCGCACTTCGCCAACTCCTACCACTCCGACAAGTACCAGGACATGGCCACGCTGGTTCCGAACCTGGTCAACTCGGCGCACGCGGCCGTCGCCCACTACACGCACACCCCGCAACAGGCCCTCGCGCATCAGGTCCGGTCGGAGATCCTCCAGCTCGCCGGCCGTTACCTCACCCAGATCAGGGCCTACGACCTCGCGCAGATGGCGCTCACCGACGCAGTGCGCGACGCCTCCGCCGCCGAGGACCGGTTGAACGCCTCGGCCGCCGTCATCGGCCAAGCGTGGGTTCTGCTGCGCCAAGGGCGGATGGACGAAGCCGAGGAGCTGTCCACCGCCACGGCCGACCAGGTGGAGCCCCGTATGAGCAAGGCATCCGCGGAAGAGCTGGCCGCGTGGGGGTGGCTGCTGCTGCGCGCGAGCGCGGCCGCAGCACGGAACAACCGGCCCGACGAGGCTCGGGAAGCGATCCGCCTCGCCCGCACGGCAGGGGCGGCTCTGGGCGACGAAGTCACACACCGTCTGCGCGGCTGGGTCTCCTTCGGCCCGATCACGGTCGAGTTGAAGGCGATCGAGAACGAGGCCATCGCCGACCGTCCGGATCGCGTGCTGGCGATGTCCGCCCCGCTCGCGCAGGGATCGTCCACCTCGGACAACTGGAACCGGCACATGCTCGACGTCGCGAAGGCGTATTCGCGGATGCGCCAGGACGCCGAGGCGACCCAGGTCCTCGCTCAACTCGCGGCCACGTCACCCCAGTGGCTTTCTCACCAGCGCATGGCGGAAGAAACCTTCGCCGAGATCCGGGGACGGCGGAAGCGCGCTCTCACGACCGATCAGCGCAAGCTCGCCATGTTGTTTGCGGAGTAGGTATCTCCTTGTCCACTTCGGGGCGTGGTACTGCCGTGGGACTACCACGGTGAAGTACCACGCCCCGTGTCTGTAACCTGTGTCTCACCGTTCGTAGCGTCGTCATCATCCACGAATCCCCGAGGTGAGCGACGATGACGACAACGCACCACCCACGGGCGACGGTCTTCCTCGGCCGGGTTGCCGGCCGACTTCAGCGATGCGCCGCCCGACTCTTTCAGGGAGCAGGGCGCGCCCGTTCCACCGCAGTGCCCGAGGTGGCACTGCCCTTCCCGAGTGCCCCGGCCGGAGCCCGACCCCAGCCGATGACCCCGGCTGATCCGAGCCCCACCGAATTCATCCCGACCGTGCCCCCGGTGCGTCCTTACGTCCTCGACCGGAACCACCTCCTCGGGCGCCAGAGCAGACGTCAACGGGATCGTCGGCGGGTCGGCACCGCGCCTCTCGCCCGGGGACATCGGCCGCAACCTGCCGTAGGGGCCGCCTCGTGATGGCGTCAGCGGCTCAGCCGCACGATCCGATCGGGGAGCTGATCACCGACAAGTGGATCTTGTCGATCGACGACGACCAGCAGTACGTCGCCTTCCGGCCGTTCGGTTGGACCGGCACCGACCCGCACGAACGGGTCACCGCAGACACGCGCGAGGCCCTACTAGCCAAGCTCCGCTACCGCGCTCGGCACGAAGCCGAACCCCCGTGATGCCTCACTGCCTCGCTGCGGCGACGCCCAGCCTTCCACCACCCGAAGGCCGCGCTGAACCGCTCTCCTCGGGCGCCTGCTGGTGAATGACGAGGGGAAGCCGCAGGCGCCCACAGCAGGGGCGCCCGGTGCACGTGGCTGTCGCCGGGCGCCCCTCCCCTTCACCGTGTTCGCCCCCTCGTCTCATGGGAGGGTGCAACCCCCTGATGAATAGGAGCGACACCATGCGCACCCTGTGCGAACACCCCGCCTGGAACAACGGCCGCCGCCTCGTCCGCACGGCCAACGGCGTCTCGCTGGCATCAGCGAGCGCCGCCGGGATCGAACTGTCTACGCCCGGCCCCGCCCTCGATGTCTACGACCCCGCCGATCTCTCCGACCGCGCCCCCGAACTAATGCGCCGAGGGCTCGAAGCCCGTGGCCCCGTCGCCCGGCTGCGCACACCCGACCTGTGGGACGCGATCGCGACCGCGATCATCCGGCAGGTCATCCGCGCCGACCAGGCCCGTCTCATGTACCAGCGCTTCACCAGTACCTACGGCGAACCCGCCGAGGCCGGCCATGTCTTCCCCTCTCCCGAGGTGGTTCTGGCCCTTGCCGACGAGGCGTTCACCGGGCTCGGGATGGCGTTCAAGCGCGACCCGCTCCGCGCGGCCGCCCAGGCGGTACTCGACCACGGCGAGAAGTGGGAGCAGGTGCCCCCCTCCGACCTCGTCGGCGAACTCCAGTCCGTTCCCCGGATCGGCCCGTGGACTGCCGGCGCCGCCGTCGCCGACTTCACCGGCGACTTCTCCCTCTACCCCTACGGCGACATGGCCGTGCGCAAGTACGCCCGGCAGACCTTCCCCGACCTCGACCTTCCCGACCAGGAAGCCGCATTCGCGGCGTGCTGGTCCTCCTACAGCAATTCCTCCTACGAGCTGTCCGTTCTGACCGCACTCACTCTCGCCCTAGGAGGCGACCGTGCCCACCCCCTCGAACAGAACGAACCCTCATGACCTGATCACGGGCCACGACCCCGCCCGTCCCCTCGACCTGCTCCTGGTCAACGCCCCGCTGCGCGACTACGCCGAGCGGCCGCGCGTCAACGACTTCACGTTGCCCGTCCTCGGGATGGGCTACATCGCCACCTACGCCGCGCACCGCGGATTCAACGCGGGCGTGCTCGACGGCGAGGCGCTCGGCCTGCCGGTCGCCGACGTCGCCCAGGCCGTGAACACCGCCGCCCCGAGGTGGGCAGGGTTCAACCTGCTCGCCCCGACCTACGAGATCTCCGCGAACATCGCCGCCGCCCTCGACCCGGGAACCAAGATCCTGCTCGGCGGCCACCAGGCCAAGGCCATGCCGACCGAGATCCTCACCGATCCGCGCATGGCCCGGTGCGAGGCCCTGGTGATCGGCGAGGGTGAGACCCGCGTCGCCGAGCTGCTCGACGACCACCACACCCGGGGAGACCTGCCCGGGGTGATGTGGCTCGACCCCGTCATGAAGACGCCGGTGACCGGCGGCCGCCCCGGCCAGAACCACCACCTCGCCCCACCCATCGACGAACTGCCGTCCGTCGACCGCCGGTACCTCACCCAGGACCCCCACCACGACGCCGGCCGCTGGGAAGCGAACATGGTCGGCGCCCGCGGCTGTCCCTATGACTGCTCGTTCTGCGGCGCCGCCGTCTCGGCCAACCCGGATGTGACGATCCGCGTGCGCTCGGCCGAGAACGTGGTGGCCGAGATGGAGCAGCTCCGCACCGCCTACGGGGTCACCGCGTTCCGGTTCGTCGACGACCTGTTCCTCGGCGCCCGCCGCGTCATCAAGCAGATGATGGACGGCTTCACCGCGCACCGGGTCGGCGACTGGGCGGTCTGGGATGCCACCGGCCGGATCAACGTGCTCGCCCGGGAGAGTGACGAGGTCTTGGACCGGCTCGTTGCGAGCGGACTGCGCGAGGTCGCCCTGGGCATCGAGTCCGGTTCCGAGCGGATGCTGGCCTACATCGACAAGCGCATCACCCAGGACATGGTCCGATCGACGGTGACCCGGCTCGTGAACCGAGGCATCAGCGTCAAGGGCTACTTCATCCTCGGGTTCCCCGGCGAGAGCCGACACGAGATGCGCGAGACCGTCGACCTCGTGCACGAGCTGTGGGACCTCACCGACCGAGCCCCGGGCCGGTTCCGCTCCTCGGTGTTCGAGTTCCGCCCCTACCCCGGCACCCCCGAATGGGCGCGGCTCATGGCCACCGGCGACTACACCCCCGACCAGCTGCTCAACTACACGGCGGTGGACCTCACCGACCAGGGCGTAGACGAGGCCATGCGGGGCCGCGACGAGTTCAACTTCTCCAGCGGTATCCAGTTCGGCGAGGCCACCGTGGACGAGGTCCGCGCCGCCCTGGTCGAACTGTCCCACGGGGAACACCACAGGAGGGCCGCCGCATGAAGGGCGTGTTCGTCGCGATCGACGGCCCCGGCGCCGCCGGAAAGTCCACTCTGCTCCGCAACCTCACCGAACGACTCACCGGCGCCGGCGTGCCCGTGCTGTCGACCACCGAGCCCTCACGCGGCGAGATCGGGCAGCTCGCGCGCTCGCGCACCCACGAGTACAAGGGCATGGCGCTGGCGTGCCTGGTCGGCGCCGACCGGTACCACCACCTCGAAACCGAGATCCGCCCCGCCGTCGACGCCGGGAAGGTGGTGCTGTGCGACCGCTACACCCTCTCCTCGCTGGTCCTGCAAGCCGGGACCGACGGCGTGCCCGAACCCGTGGTGCGCTGCATCAACGCCCACGCCGACCCGCCGGACCTGCAAATCGTCCTCACCGCCCCGCCCGAGGTGCTGCGCGAACGGCTCGACGTGCGCGGCTCGCACGGACGGTTCGAGGACGACCCGGCCCTTCCCGGCCGCGAGGTCGAGCTGTACCGAGGGGCTGCCGCGGCATCTGAACGCGCCGGCGTGCGCACCATCGTCGCCGACACCTCACAAGGCCCCGAGGCGATCGAGTCGCTGCTTTCCGGGCTCACCAGCACCATCCGGGGGCTATGGTCGCAACGACACCGTGAATCCGCCTGATGAGGTGACCCCGTGCCGGAGCGCTACCGCAGCATCATCGACGTCCACGTGATCCTGCCGAGGGGAGACGAGATCCTCCTGTTGGAACGGCAGAACACCGGCTACTGCGACGGGATGCTGCACCTGCCTTCCGGGCACCTCGACGAGGGCGAGCCGATCCCGCACGGCGCGGCCAGGGAAGCCCGGGAAGAGGTCGGCGTGGACATCGACCCGGCCGACCTGGCCCTGGCCGCCGTCGTGCACCACCGGCAACGCGAGGGCCTCGCCCGCGTCGGCATGTTCTTCCTCGCCGAGAAGTGGTCCGGTGAACCGGTCGTCGCCGAGCCGGACAAGGCCGGCAAGCTCGTGTGGGCCGACCCGCGCGTGCTGCCGTCGAACACGATCCCCTACCCGGCCGAAGGCATCCAGGCATGGGTATCCGGGGACCGGTTCGCACTGCATGGGTGGCCGACTGCCTGAAGCCGCCGCTCGAACAGAAGAAGGCGCCCCGCTGCCGTTCGGCAGCGGGGCGCACCTGCGTTCGTCAGTCAGTCTCGAACGGGCCTTCGAGCCGTCTCTGTACCCAGGCCGCGAGCGCGGTACCGGCGGGATGTGGTTTGGTGATGCCGTTCAGAGCACGCTCAACAGTCAGCACCTGGTCAGCGCCGGTGCCTTCGACTGAGCGGACGCGCACGATCTCACCACCGAGAGCGAAGTCGGACAGGAACATGTCGGCGTAGTTCACCGAGTCGATCCCCGGGGGACCGACCGTCGTGATCACGGTCAACGCTTGATCGTCGGCGTCGACGTCGGAAGTCAGCTCGCACGCCTGGTGTCGGAACGGTCGGGATCGCAGCCCAACCGGTTCCTCGGCGTTGGGCTCGTTGACCAGGCCGACAACCTACGGCCCTACACAGGCCGATTCGCCCAGGAGTCCGCTACGTGGCGGGGGCGGCTCCACGAGATCGTACGGGAGCTGGAGTCCACCCCTGAAGGCCTCCTTGAGGAGGAGTCAAGGCGGATGATCGAGCGTGCAGTAGCCCAGGCTGAGGCGCAGGCGAAGCTCTACATCGATATGGAGCGGCGCCGCTGGGAGCGCGGGCACCACAAGGAGGACGCTGAAGAGAAACCCGAGGCCCCGTAACCCTTCAATCACCTTTTCTATACAAAACACCTCAAACAAGAGTTCCGGCCCCGAAAGCTGACACTCGAACGTCTGTTCCATCTAACATGGCTGGTCCGCTCCCGCTCGGCGAAACCTCACGTCCATTGCGACGTGCCCATGGGAGAGGAGCCATGCCCTACACCACCCTGTCCATCACGATCGACAATCTCCCCACCGCGGCCCCCTACGTCCGCTCCACCCCCTTCCCCGCCATGGATTGACCATCGTCCGCAACGGCATCACCCACAGCACACTCGTCGACGCCTACGTGCGCAACCTCCCCCCGCATCAGACGACGGATGTTCGCCGCCGGCGTGGCTGACTCGGTCGACGAGCCGGAGCTGTTCCGGCGCCCAAGGGCGGTTGGCTGAACGGCCGCGGTTTTCAGCGCCGCATCCTCGATCCTGCCCTGGCCGCGGCTCGGCTGTGCGGCCACCGGTGGCCGACCCCGAGGCGAAGCACGCCGGTGCCGGGAAGGCGGGTGCGACAGCAAGCGTCACCGAGTGCGGAAGGGCTCGCCGAACGATGCCCGTCACACCGGCGCGAGCCAGCTCGTAATCGAGGGCAAAAGCCTGTACAAGGTCCAGAAGCTGCTCGGGCACGAGTCACCCCAGACGACCCAGCGGTACGCGCACCTGGCACCGGATGAGTACGGCGATCTTCGGGATGCGTGGCGCACTTCGACGCACGAGGCGTCGGATCGGCTGACGTTCAGGTTTGACGCTGACGCACGTGTGGCGCATGGGGCATGAAAAAAGGCCCCCGTAGGGACCTGTTTTCGCTGGTGGGCGTACGTGGACTTGAACCACGGGCCTCATCCTTATCAGGGATGCGCTCTAACCGACTGAGCTATACGCCCTTGTTCCAGGAAAACTCTACCGTATGCGGCAGTGCGGGGCGAACCGGTTCT
>JAJYTD010000018.1 GCA_021793235.1 Actinomycetes bacterium
CACCTCTCACGCGCGTTTTGGGGTGCACAACGTCAAGATCGGCGCGAACAAGTGGACAAGCGGTGTCTGGTGGGCGGTTCCACAGCGGGATAGCATGGTCGTGGGACGCATCAGGTATGCACAGAAGGACCCCCGGCGATTTTCTCGCCGGGGGTCCTTCTGATGATCGGTCAGAGCAGGGCGGTCTTCGCCTCTGCCAGGAACGCGCGCCACTCGGCGGCTCCAAACGTGAGGTGTCCCAGATTCGGGTTCTGTGAGTCGCGGACTGCTACGGCACCGGACATCTCGGCGACCTCGACGCAGTTCTGCGTCGTTGATCCGCTGTAGCTGGACTTGCGGAAAATCAGGTGGGATGGCTCAGGCATGGTGCCTCTTCTACAGGGATCTCAGTAGGTTTCGGATGTGTTCACGGGACTCGTCGGTGGATAGCGCCTCTGCCTGCACATAGTCGTAGATCTGCTGATAGCGGCGGATCTCCTCGGGTTTCTCAAGGTAGATCTCTTCCGACATCACCTCTAGGTACACCACAGGCTGATCCGGCGGTGGGAAGTCCATGATGACGAACTGGCCGGTCATCGCCGCATGCGGCCCCCTGTTGATGGGAAGTACCTGGATACCGATGTTAGTCCGGTTACCGGCTTCCAGGAGGTACTCAAGCTGGCCAGACAGCTCAGGAGTGATGCGGAGCAGAGCAGCCTCATCGATGACGGCCCAGTAGGTGGGCGGATCGCTTCGCGTGAAGATCTGCTTCCGGAACATGCGCGCCTGCACTCGGCGATCGAGATCCGCACCATCGGCCACAAGGCCGTTGCCCCGAATCACCGCACGGGAGTAGTCCTCGGTCTGTAACAGGCCTGGGATGGTCAGCGACTCGAACGTGCGGATGCTCGATGCCTCGGCTTCCAGGCCCACGAACTGGCCGGAACCGAGCGCATCACCGAAGGAAGCCCACCAGCCCTTCTGATTGGCCTCCTTGGCGAGGGTGACATAGGCGGCGCGATCATCCGGAGCGTCAATGCCGTAGATGTCGAGCAAGGTGTCGACGTCATCTATGCGCAGCCGCTTCCACTCGCCGCTTTCGAGCCGGTTCAGCTTGGACTCTGACCAGCCCCGCGTTCGTCCCGAGCGATTCTTCGCTTCCTCCGCGACCCACTTGGCTGTGAAGCCCCGCTCTTCTCTCACCTCGCGCAGCAGGCGCGAGAGACGTCGGCGACGGAGAGTTGGACTGCTGGCCACGTCCTGCGCACTCCTTGTATCGCGGCGGATTTGCTGCCCAGAGCCTACGTCGCTCCTCGGTGAACCAGACATTCAGTGCACTACCCATCATTCCACTAGATCACCAAGATGGAATGGTTACACATTTTGAAAATGAGGCTTGCAAATCTACATGCAAGGAGTGATTATAGCTGTACCTGATGATCCCGCCGGACCTCCCATCCGGCCCTGCTCCTGAGGAGTTCGCCCATGCGGCTCATCCGGACCCTCTATGTGTCCCTGTTCGCGGCGCGGCGGCGCCCCAACAAGCCGCCGCCGCGCCATGCCCGCACCCGGCTGCCCGCGGCCCCTCCGGCCCACCCGGTTCCCGCCCCGAGGCCGGCCCCGCGGCAGACGAAGCGCCCCCGCCCCTACGCCGCCGCGCCGGTGGCGGTGCCCTACCCCGACCGGTTCGGCGAGCTCGGCGCACGCCACCGGCACCGCTGGCGCCTGGCCTACGCCCCCGACCAGGCAGCGCCCTACCAGGCCCGCCACTGCGCCAAGGCCGACCTCGTGCTGGCTGCCAGCGACCTGGACGCGCTCGACCTCGCACTGACCGAGTTCACGCCGCCCTCCCACGTCCGGCCCTACGTCGTCCGCAGCCACGGCTCCCCGGCCGCGACCGGAAGGCGGCGGATGGCGGCGGGGGTGGTCTGAATGCTCGACGACCTCAACACGGACGAGGTCCGGCGGCTGCGGCAACTGGCCGACGACATCGTCGCGGGAACCGAGGACCGCACCTTCTGGATCGGCGGCGCCCGCGACACCTCGCTGGCGATCCTGCGACAGGTCGCCGAATGGCTCGGCGACTCCTGCGGACAGCGCCGCTTTGACCGGGACCGGCCCGGCTCCCTGTACGCACACCTGCCATGTGTGCGGCCCGCCGGCCACCCGGGGCAGCACCTGGACGCGCTCGGCCAGAGCTGGGAACAGCCCGCGGAAGTACCCCGATAACCGCCGCCCCTGGCGACCGCCTTCCCCAGCCGGGGCGCGGATCGCGGGGTACCCGGTGCCGGACGCCGGGTACCCCGCCCCCGAACACGACGAACCCGACCCACGACAGATGCACGACAGGGGGGCTCTCGATGGTTACCGTCGACGGAAGCAGACGAATGTCCGACGATTCTTTCCGGGCCTCTCCGGTAAGGAGGTTGCATGACCGCCGATGAGCACCCAGAACAGGACGGAAGCGAGCGAACATCACAGAACGTGCACGACGTACTGCTCGCAGCCGACGTGAAACGCCTGGTCCGCGCTTCACAGGAAGACGATGACGCGGCTGTCGCAAAGATCAGGAAGAATTACGCCATAGAATAGCCGGATCAGGCCATGGACAAGAGATCCACGATATCCCATGTTACGGTGAGCTTCCTACTTCTCCATAGCGAGATGGACAGGAGAATCATGAAGCTCACGTTACTGGCGAAAGACGGAAAGTCTCAATTGAAAGACTGCCCCTCTGTCTACCTGGCCGACACCGGCGAGCTCGTCGTACAGGGGCCTGAGCTGGACGCTGGAGACATGCAGGAGCTGCAGAATCCTCTCTCAGGTGAGACAGCCGTACGCATCGACCCGGAGATCATCCTCAGGGCGGTGGAGTTTTACAAGCAGGGCTCAAATCCTTGACCGAGTCGCGCGAAGGGAAACCCATCAGCCGCGACGAGTTCGAGCGCTGCTTCACCGATTTTCGTTACACTGCCTTCAGGCTGGAGACACTCCAGAACTACTCCGTCGGCGGCGAGAAAGATCCTTTCAAAAGGTTCATGTCCGACGGATTCCAGGGATTCTCCGCGGCAGTCTACGAGTGGGGAGACGAGATCCGTGCAGGAATCGCCGCAGGACGGCGGTACAGCCGGGTGCACGTGGTCACCGAGCCCCTGTCGGATTACCTCCGCTTCGAATGCGCGTGCGGATACCGGCTCAGTGTCACCGCCGGTGAGGACATCCGCATCCTCCCCGTACAAGAGGGTGACTGGCCCGATGGGATACCGCGCCTGGACTACTGGCTGTTCGACTCCCACCGATTGCTGAAGATGAACTACGGACCCGACGGCGCACTACTCACCCCCGAATTGGTCGACGACCCGGAGCAGATCGTGGCGGCCAACCTCTGGCGCGACCGCGCGATGCACCTGTCGGTCCCGTTCACCGAGTACGAGACCCGGTTCGACATCGATATGCGCCCCCGCTGAAAGACGATGACGATGAAAGACGCCCTCGACGGCGGCGGTCCGCCCGATCGCCCCGCCGACGGAACCGGTACGGTCGGCGCCCGCAACGAGGTTCGAGGAGATGCGGGCGCCGTCGTGCAGGCCGGTGCCGTCCACGGCGACGTGCACATCACGGCACCCGCCCCCACGGACGGCCCTGCCGCGCCCGTGCCCCGGCAACTGCCGATGGCCGTCACCGGATTCGTCAACCGCAGCGCCGAACTCGCCCGGCTCGACGCCCTGCTGCCCCCGTCAGCGGGCGAAGCCACCGGCGAGAGCGGCACCGCGGTCGTCATCTCCGCGATCGGCGGCGCCCCTGGAATCGGCAAGACCGCGCTGGCGCTGCACTGGGCGCACCGCGTCCGCTCCCGCTATCCCGACGGCGACCTCTACGTCAACCTGCGCGGCCACGGCCCCGGTCCCCGCCTGGACGCCTCCGAAGCACTCGGCTCACTCCTGCAAGCGCTCGGCGTTCCGCCCGGAGGCATCCCCCTGGACCTCGACGGCAGGGCCGCTCTCTACCGGTCGCGGCTCAACGACAGGCACATGCTCATCGTCATCGACGACGCCGTATCCGCCGAGCAGGTACGCCCCCTGCTGCCGGCCTCGCCCGGCTGCCTGGCGCTGGTGACCAGCCGCAGCACGCTTTCCGGACTCGTCGCACGGGAAGGAGCGCAACGAATGACCCTGGACACGCTCACCACAGAGGAAGCGCTCACGCTGCTCAGGAACACCGTCGGGGCGCGGCGCGTCGACGCCGAACCCGAGGCCGCGCGGGCCCTCGTCGCCCACTGCGCCCGCCTCCCCCTGGCACTGCGCATCCTGGCCGAACGCCTGACCGCCCGGCCCGAGGCGGCGCTGGGCGACGTGGTCGCCGACCTGGCTGCGGAGGATCGGCGGCTGGACGCGCTCGGCACGGCCGACGACGAACTCAGCGACGTCCGGGCGGTCTTCGCCGCCTCCTACACGGCGCTGCCCTCTGATGCGGCACGGCTGTTCCGCCGCCTCGGCCCGCATCCGGGTGCGGAGTTCAGCGCGGCGGCCTGCGCCGCCTCCGCGGGGCTTGCCGTGCGGGAGGCGCTGCCCCTCCTCGACCGGCTCACCGCGGCGAACCTGCTACAGCGAACCGGCCGCGACCGCTACCGCCTCCACGACCTGCTGCGGGTGTACGCGGCCGAGCGCTTCCACGCAGAAGAGGCCCCCGGCGCGGGCCCCGAGGTGCTGCGCCTCCTCGTCCACTGGTACCTGGCCACCGCGCGCAACGCGGTACAGGTGACGACCCCCAACTTCCGCCTCGTCGACCTCCCCGACAACGGCGACGCCCCAACGGAGCCGACCGTCTTCGACGGCACCGACACCGCCCTCACCTGGTTCGAGCAGGAGCGCGCCAACCTCGTCGGCTCGGTGCGGGCCGCGCTCGACCACCGGCTGCACGACCTCGCCTGGCGGCTCCCCACCACCGCCGGCCCCCTCTTCGAACTGCACCGGCACTGGCACGAGTGGCGGCAACTCAACCAGTGGGGCCTGGAGGCCGCCCGCGCCCTGGGCCACCGCTACGGCCAGGCGCGCAACCTGCTCAGCCTCGCCGATGCCGAATGGCTGCTCGGCAACACCGACACCGCCCTGGAGCACTACGAGGCGGCGCTCGCGACCAACCAGGGGACCGGTGACGGCTGGGTCGAGGGGTTCGCGCTACGCCAGATCGGAGCCATCCGCTGGCAGCGCGGCGACGGCGACGCGGCCCGCGCGCTCATCCGGCGCGGCATCGACGCGTTCCGCGGCGCCGGTGAGCGGCGCGGTGAGGGCATGGCCCTGCTCAGCCTCGCCGAGTGCGAGCGGACGGTCGGCCGCTTCGACGCCGCCTTGACGCACTGCCGCACCGCGATCGGCATCTTCACCGAGATCGAGGACACCTGGACCATCGCCTGGGGGCGGTGCTTCTCGGCCGCCGTCCTGAACTCGTCGGACAGCCGCGCCGAGGCGCTGGCGGAGTACCGGGCGGCGATCGCGGTCTTCCGCGACGTCGACGACCGCGACAGCGAAGCCGTCGCGCTGACCGGAATGGGTGAGGCCTACACCGCCATGGGCGAGCCCGATCAGGCACGCGCCCACCTCGGCGCGGCCCTGGACATCTTCACATCCGTGGACGACCCCAGGGCCGCCGAGGTCGAAGCGCTGCTCGCCCGCCTGCCCTGACCGTGTCCGGGCACGCCCTGGTGGTTGCGGCAATGGGGGCCCTGCTCCTCGCGCTGATCTCGGGCAAGCGTCCCTCTCCGACGCCGTCGAGAGGGAAGGCGCCCCGAGATCAGCGCGGATTAAAGGCGCTGGTTTGCCCAGGCACGCCCTTCTGGCTGCGGCAATGGGGGCCCTGCGAGCGCAGCGAGCAGGGACCAGCCTGCCGCCGAGCAAACCAGCAGCCCGCGTGGGTACCGTTCCGTCACCCAGCCTCCCTTGGGGCATCACCGATACGGTCTTCGTCGCCGTAGAACTCGTCGGCCTCTGCGCGCATCCGATCAGAGTCGACCCGCGGCGCATGGCACCGCCTGCGCTGCAACTCTTCCACCGGCACGAAGCGGCGCCGACCGCTCAGCGGGCGCACCTCGGCTATCTCGGAACCATTACGAGTGATGTGGTATACCTCACCCGCTTCGACATCGTCGAGCACGGCCTTGGAGCGAGCGGCGAGTTCGCGCTGGGTAATGGTCTTCATACTATGCTTGTATAGCAATCCATTACCGTGCCATTACCGTGCGATACGGGATACGGCATGCTCTCGCCACCTACGGCCACCTGTTCCCCGACCGGCTCGATGAGGTGGCCGACGCGATGGATGCGCACCGGATCAAGGTGACCGCTCAGACAAGCCGGACAAGCAGAGAGCCGGTCGCCCCGAACCATGTGCACTGAATGTGCATCGACCCGGTGCGACCGGCTCCGCTACTTCCTTCGGCCAACTGTCTACCTGCGTAAACTCTGGCCCCACGCGGTGGAGGTGGGATTTGAACCCACGAAGGGTTGCCCCTTACTCGCTTTCGAGGCGAGCGCCATCGGCCACTAGGCGACTCCACCGGGGGCTACTCTACCTGAAACGCCGCCGTGAGAAGAACTCGGTCAATACGGCACCGCACTGTTCCACGACATCTGTGCTGACGAGGTCGGGCGGGATCACCTCGGGGCGGTGGTTGAGCCGCCGGTCGCGGACCACGTCCCATAACGACCCGACAGCGCCGGCCTTGGGATCACGCGCGCCATAGACCAGCCGGGCGACACGTGCCTGTACGATCGCGCCCGCGCACATCGTGCAGGGTTCGAGGGTGACCGCCAGGGTGCAGCCGCTGAGACGCCACGCACCCAGGTCGCGGGATGCGGCGCGCAGCGCGAGAATCTCAGCGTGGGCCGTAGGGTCGCCGGTGGCCTCCCGCTCGTTGTGCCCGGCACCGATGACGACACCGCCGGCGTCCAACACCACCGCCCCTACGGGGACGTCCGCGGTGCTTGAGGTAAGCCCGCTCTCGGCGAGTGCGAGCCGCAGGGCGGCGTCGATCTGCGCGCGGTCCATCACCGGGCCGTCGGTTCCCGTCATAGCCGCAGCGCTTCCAGGGGAGCGGCGAACCCCGCGCGTTCAGCGATCTCGGCGAGCACGTCGCCGGGGAGCATGCCTTCGCTCAACGTCAGCGCCAGCAGGTCTGCGGCCGGTATCCCCAAATCGGCCAGGATCTCGCCGTCACCGCTGGGATCGGGGTAGGGTTCGGGCCCCTTACCTTCGGCCTGCTCCGGTATGTGGATCTCGCCGCTGTCGAGCAGAAGTTCCGCGACGGGGTGCTGCATTACCACGCGCGCATCGGAGAGGAAGACCCGCGGATCGCCGTGGTCGTCCACGCGCACCAGAGCGAACCACTCGTCGTCTGCTTCTATGAGCAGGACCATGGTCCCTTCAACGGCATCCGGGGCATGGGCCGCCGCCGCGTCGCGCATAATGTCGGCGATGTCGTCGATACTGTCGGCCTCCGCCAGGTCGGCCTCGACTCCCCTCCACGCTCCTGCGGAGCACGAGAAGGTCGCTGAGAAGATCGACACCGAGCGTCTCCCGTCCTTTCTCGCGGGGCACGGACCAGGCCGGACGCTGCCTTTCACTGCTCGATCGCCCAGCCGCGGGAGTCCCTACCCCATCCCTTCTACCGCACGCTGAAACGCCTGCTGGAATCCGATCCGGTCGGAAATACTCGCCAGCACTTCGTCGGGGTAGAGGTCGAGGTCTCCGGCGAGCGCACCCAACTCCATCTCGTCCAGCCCCAGGTCGGCGAGGATCGACAGGTCGCCCGCCGGCAGCACCTGGTCCAGATCGTCGTCGTCTGGAAGGTCGATGCCGAGGTAATCCATCACCTCGCGGGCCACCTGCCAGTCGACGGACGCGGTGACGTCGGAGAGGAACACGCTGACATCATCGCGGCCGTAGACACGGACGATCACGAAAAAGTCATCCCCCACGGCCATCAGGCCAATGGCGCCGCTGATACTGGGTTGCTGCCGCAGTGCGTGCAGTACTCCCTTGAAGTCCTGCGTCAGCGCTACTGGGAGCAGATAGACATCCCAGACGTCTTCTTCCCGATAAGCGACGGCGGCGAAATCGCCGGTTTCGCCATCGTGCTGTTCGAGCTCCGTCATCGTCACCCCACCAGCCCGGCCTTGATCCGGCCAGGATCGCAGATCGCCCGGTGCGGCGTCATCGTAACGGCCACTCTCGCCCATGCCCCGGTCTCCCCGAAGGGAGCTGTCATTGTGGTAGAAGTCCGCGCTCACAGTCCCTATTAGAACGGACATCCTGCCCCGCACAGAACGCTATGGCCAAGTTGACGCCGAATCGTCAATTGCCCGGCCTCGTTAGTGGGCGATTAGTGGGCGGACCGCCCGTGATCCGCTCCTCTGGCGTCGCGGCGCCCACCGTTAGACTCAGGCGCCGACTCCTCCTTATTTCCCCAGCTCACCCGGAGTACTCAATGGAGATCCTGGTCGTCGACCACCCGCTCGTCGCTCACAAGCTCACGACGCTGCGCGACGTCCGTACCGATTCGCCGACGTTTCGCCGCCTCACCGACGAACTGGTCACCCTGCTCGCCTATGAGGCCACCCGGGACGTCCGAGTAGCCGATGTGACCGTGGAGACCCCGCTGGTCTCCACGACCGGTTCGCAGCTCACCCGCCCCACCCCGTTGGTGGTCCCGATTCTGCGGGCCGGTCTGGGCATGCTGGACGGTATGACCCGGCTGCTTCCGACAGCCGAGGTCGGCTTCCTCGGCATGGCCCGCGACGAGCAGACGTTGCGGCCGGCGACCTACGCCGACCGCCTCCCGCAGGATCTCTCCGGGCGCCAGTGCTATGTACTGGACCCGATGCTGGCAACCGGTGGGACACTCGCCGAGGCACTGAAGCTACTGGTGAGTCGAGGAGCCGACCACATCACCGCCATCTGCCTGCTCACTGCCCCCGAGGGACTGTCGGCGGTCGAAGCCAAACTCGCCGAGACCGTGGAGGGCTCCGCAGGAGCGGAGTTGCGCGTGGTGACGGCCGCCGTGGACGAGCGGTTGGACGACCACGGCCTCATCGTCCCCGGCCTGGGGGACGCCGGCGACCGGCTGTACGGCTGCGTTTGATCCCCTCAGCACACATCCGGCCGGAATCCGGTCGGATCTTTTTTGTATCTTTCCAAATCTTAATGAATGAATGTCCGAAATCGGGGAAACATCGCTCTGCGTGCATGTGCGGGCATGGACCTGCCGTGAACAACACCACAGATTTTCGATACCTGAATTCATACTGAGACGGAGACGTTACACATCAGAGCCATCATGGATTGGTGTCACCCTTAAACGGGAGACACAATCAGCCGAAACCGGCCGCACCACACCCACCCTGACCACCTTCAGCAACAACCCGATCACATTTCCGAACCGCCCCACCCCCTGATGGATACGGGGTGTTCATACTCGGGTACGCTTTGCCACCGTCCACCCTTATCCCCCAAGGAGTGAGATGCCTGAGAAGACCGCGTCCCGCGAGTTCACTGCCGTCATCGATCGCTTGAGCTCCGAGTTCGCCAGCGTCCACGCCACCGAGACCGTGTCCAGGTGCGTGGAGGCGGCTCGGCAAGGGGCCTTGGACGTCACCGGGCGTATGACACCAGACCTGGTCGAACGTATCGCTCGACAGCACCTCCAGGTACTCGCCCTCGCCTTCGCCGAACGCGGCTGACCACAGAGCGGCCCATGGCACACCCTCCGTAGTCAGAACGCCACGCCGATAACGGTCATCTGGCTTTACGGGGTTGATTGTCGGTGTAACAATCAGCTTGGGTCAGTGGGTCAGCCGGATTCTTGGGAGTCGGTCATGGCGAAGTTGAAGAAATGGCTGGGGTACGCCCTCATCGCCTTCGTCGCGTTTTATCTGCTCACTCAGCCCGAAAGCGCGGCAGGCGTCATCGAGACCGGGCTGGGCGGTCTGATGTCCGCCGCTGAGTCGCTGTCCCGCTTCGTTAACGCGCTGAGCGCTTAGGGGAGCACGGCCATGAGGCTTGTAGCTCCGCCAAATCGCGCGCCGGCATCAGTCAACCGGTACCTGCTGCCCCATGAGCAGGACGTCGTCACCATCCGGCGACACCCTGCGGTACTCATCACGCCTGTCGCCGCTGTTCTCGGCGCACTGATCTTCGCGGGGATCCTGAGCAACACCCCGCTGGCCGCCACACCGGCGGCGCTCGCGGTCATCTGGTGGGTCTGGCTGCTGGTCCTGGTCTGGTTCGTCTGGCGCGTGGCGGAGTGGTCGGTGGACTACTTCGTCATCACGTCGCAGCGCCTCCTGCTGACCACGGGGCTCATCACCCGCCAGGTCAACATGATGCCGCTGGGCAAAGTCACCGACATGCGCTTCGAGCGCACGCTCGTGGGCCGGTTCCTGGGCTACGGAACCTTCGTCATGGAGTCCGCGGGTCAGGACCAGGCGCTGAGCAGGATCCATTTCATCCCGTACCCTGAGCAGCTCTATCTCGAAGTGGTCGGGCTGATCTTCAAGGATCCGGACGGCTGACCGCACGTTCACCGCCCCACATGGCCCGAAGCGCTCGCCGATAGGCGGGCGCTTCTTTTCGTTCACCTTCCGTTCACCTTCATCGCCCCACGTCCGGCCGCTCTAAACACACCCAGAGGAACATATATTGACTCATGGGTGAACAGAGGGTTAACTAGAGTCCTCATTACGAGGAACCAGGGGGTGATGTCATGGCTAGCAGAGTCAACTCGACGTCGCAGACCAACCGCCCCGCTCCGTCTCGCCGCCGGTCGCGCTCCACAGCAGTGCGCCGCACCACCGCACTCGCCCGCGGTCCGCTGACCAGCGCTCCACCACAGAGACAGCCGGCAGAGGCAGCGGAGGCACACACATTCGGCAAGCCCACATTGAGCTGGGCCCTGATCACCGACACGAACGGACGCGTCCGCCCTGAAGCACGCTGGGTTTAAAAGCGCACTGGAAGGTCCCCGGCCACAGCCGTGACCTCCGGTGAGGGGCCGACCCATACGTCTTAGGTTCTAGTGGTCGTTGCAACACCCCTGGAACCCACCCGTAATGGGTCGGCCCCTCACCGTGTCAGCGGAAAAGGCCATGAGCGGACCCCCGGGCCCCACGCCACGACCTCCGGCATCCCCCGCCGCATACGATGTGAGAACGATGATTCTCCACGTAAGGGATGACCGCATGGATCTCGACACGGCACGCGCACGGGTCCTCGACGCCGCCGAGGCCCTGTTCTACGAGCGGGGTGTACAGGCCGTGGGCATGGATCTCATCCGGTCCGCCTCCGGTGTCTCCCTTAAGCGGATCTACCAGCTCTTTCCCGCCAAGGAACAGCTTGTCGAGGAGTTCCTGCGGGTGCGTGATGCCCGCTGGCGCCGGCGGCTCGCCGAGCACGTCACTAGCGCGGGCGACGCGCACGGCCCCCGAGAGGCGATCCTGGCCGTCTTCGACTGGCTGCACCTGTGGTTCGACGAACCCGGGTACCGCGGCTGCGCCTTCATCAACGCGTTCGGGGAACTAGGAACGGTGTCGCCGAGTGTGGCCGGGATCGCCCGCGAGCACAAGGAGGAATTCCGGCGCTACTTCGCCGGGCTCGTGGCCGCCGCCGACCGCCCGGCGCCGTTGGCCGACCAGCTCCTCCTGCTCGCCGAAGGCGCCATCACCACATCCGCCATCACCGGCTCCGCCGAACCCGCACGCCAGGCCCGCGACGCCGCCCGGACCCTACTGAACGCCACCGAGTCCGCCTGAACGGTGATCCCGCGTCCAGTGATCCCGGACTCGACTCCCGTAGCGACATGTCGACATGTCGCTACGGCCCTATGCCGACCGATCGACTGATCATCCCGGCGCCATGTCGACGAATCGGCTGTAGTGTCCCTGGAACGCCACGGTCACCGTGGCAGTGGGCCCGTTGCGGTGCTTGGCCACGATCAGATCGGCCTCGCCCGCCCGCGGCGATTCCTTTTCGTGCACATCCTCGCGGTACAGCAGGATGACCATGTCGGCGTCCTGCTCGATCGAGCCAGATTCCCGCAGATCGCTGATTTGGGGCTTTTTATCCGTTCTCTGTTCGGGACCGCGGTTGAGCTGGGACAGTGCGATGACCGGGACCTCGAGTTCCTTGGCGAGGAGCTTCAGCGACCTGGACATCTCCGAGACTTCCTGTTGGCGGCTCTCCACCCGGCCCGGTGAACTCATCAACTGCAGGTAATCGACGATGACGAGCTTGAGATCGTGCTGCTGCTTGAGGCGGCGGCACTTGGCCCGGATCTCCATCATCGACAGATTCGGCGAGTCGTCGATGAACAGCGGAGCGCCGGCGACCTCGCCCATCCGCCGGGCCAGCCGGGTCCAGTCGTCATCGGTCATCAGTCCCGACCGCATTGTGTGCAGCGGCACCCGTGCCTCAGCGGACAGCAGCCGCATGACGATCTCGTTGCGGCCCATCTCCAGGCTGAAGAAGACGGTCGTCAACTGGTGCTTGATCGACGCGGCGCGGGCGAAGTCCAAGGCGAGGGTGGACTTGCCCACGGCCGGCCGCGCCGCGATGATGACCATCTGGCCGGGGTGGAGACCGTTGGAGAGTTGGTCGAAGTCGGTGAAACCGGTCGGTACACCGGTCATGGAGCCGTCGTGGGCCGAAATCGCCTCGATCTCGTCGAGGGCCCCCGGCATGATGTCGCTCAGTGGGAGGTAGTCCTCGCCCGTGCGCTTCTCGGCGACCCGGTAGATCTCGGCCTGGGCATGGTCGACGAGATCGTCGACCTCGCCGTCGCCCGCATAGCCGATCTGCGCGATCCGGGTTCCCGCCTCGACGAGGCGCCGCAGGACCGCACGGTCGGCGACGATCCGCGCGTAGTAGCCTGCGTTGGCCGCGGTGGGGATGGCTTCGGTGAGGGTGTGCAGGTAGGGAGCTCCGCCGACACGGGTGATCTCACCGCGCTTGGTGAGTTCGGCATTGATGGAGATCGCGTCGACGGGTTCACCGCGGGAGAACAGGTCGACAATGGCGTCGAAGATGATCTGGTGGGCAGGCCGGTAGAAGTCGGAGGACCGGACGATCTCCACGACCTGGGTGATCGCCTCCTTGGAGAGGAGCATGCCGCCGAGCACACTCTGCTCGGCCATGATGTCGTGCGGGGGCGTGCGTTCGAACCCGCTCTCCTGTGACGGGTGGTCAACAACGCTCACGAGTTCTCCCCCTGCTGTGCGAACCGAACATCCAGCATGCCCGCCTTTGGATTGTCGCGACTCCACAGCCCCGGACGCAAAGCACCCTGTGGACGGAGCAGTGGAGATCCTGTGGACGAAAGCGGAGTTCCTGCGGATAGCTTGTGCACAACACCTGTGGATAACTTTCCAATCACCCACACGTATCCTGTATGAGCTGGGAAAACACTATTCACTGCCTGTGTGTGAAAGAAAATCCCCACCCTGCCTTCCACGTGGTTTCCACAAGTTATCCACAGAGGCGTCGCGGGGCGGTGGACATACTGCCCCCGACACCGCATCGAACATCTGTCCGCTAATGTTGCAAGGCCATGCCCACACTGCTCTCCGCACCGCCGTTCCGGCACGCTCACGACCGCGAGATCTTCCGGCTCGCCATCCCCACGTTCTTCGCGCTCGTCTCCGAGCCGCTCTTCCTCCTTACCGACTCGGCCGTCGTCGGCACCCTGGGAACCGAGGCACTCGGCGGTCTGGGGATCGCCGGCCAGATCCTGCTGACACTGGCCAACCTGTGCATCTTCCTCGCCTACGGTACGACCTCGGCCGTCGCCCGACGGTTCGGAGCAGGGGACGTTCCGACCGGGATCCGCAACGGTGTCGACGGGATGTGGCTGGCCGCTCTCATCGGCACCGCGGTGATCCTCATCGGCTACCCGGCAGCGCCGTGGCTCGTTGACGCCCTCGGCGCATCGGACGCCGTCACCCCCTACGCGCTCACCTATTTGCGTATCAGCCTGCTCAGCACTCCGGCGCTGCTGGTCATCATGGCGGGAACAGGGGTGCTGCGCGGCCTGCAGAACGCCACGACCCCGTTGGCCGTCGCAGCCGGGACCAACCTCGCCAACATCGCGCTGGCCGTGGCGTTCGTCCTCGGCCTGGGATGGGGAATCGCCGGATCCGCCTGGGCCACTGTGATCGCGCAGACGGCAGGCGCCGCAGTGTATGTGTCCGTAGTCGTACGCGCGGCGCGACGGCACGGAGTCTCGCTGTCCCCCGACATTGGCGGCCTCAAGGCATCGGCCGCGGCCGGTACCGCATTGTTCATCCGAACCGTGTCACTGCGCGTGGTGCTCGTGATCACCACGGCCGTCGCGGCCCGCCTCGGCGACCCCGAGGTCGCCGCACACCAGGTCGTCTCCCAGATGTGGTCGCTGCTGGTGTTCGCTATGGACGCCATCGCGATCGCCGGACAGTCGATCATCGGCCGCTACCTGGGCTCGGCGGACGTCCGCGGGGCACGGGCCGCGACACGACGCATGGTCGAATGGGGAGTGCTGGCCGGTGTGGCGTTCGCCGTGCTCGTGCTGCTCCTGCGCCCGTGGGCTCCTGTGCTCTTCACCTCCGAGCCCCACGTACACGACCTGATTCTGGGCGCGCTGATCGTGGTGGCCGTGATGCAGCCGCTCAGCGGCGTCGTGATGGTGCTCGACGGCATCCTCATGGGCGCCGGGGACCAGCGCTACCTGGCGTGGGCGAGTTTCTGGACGATGCTCGCCTTCCTCCCGTTCGCCGCGCTGGTGCTCTGGGGAACCCCGGAGGGGTCGGACCTCGGGCTGGTCGGCCTGTGGACCGCATTCGGGGTGTGGATGGTCGCCCGCGGATTGACCTTGGGGCTTCGCGCCCGAGGGGGCGCATGGCTTGTCGTCGGTGCCACACGCCCGTGACTCCCCCGCTCGACATCGCTTCAGGCTGATGGATCCCGTTCGCCGAGGGTCGGCCCGTGGTAGAACTCCGCCACGCGCTCGTTGCGCGGCACCTCGGGGAACGTGGGAGCGTGCGCACCCGGCACGTCGTCCTCCCCTGCCAGGTCCGCTCGCACCTTCAGGGACCGTAGCCGGGCCTTCACGTCCGTACGCAGCTGGGGCAGCATCGCGTAGAGCTTGTCGCCGGGGCACAGCGTGGCGTTGTAGTCGCGGTGTCCGACAATGGCCGTCGCAGGATCCAGGCCGTAGGTCGCACAGAGCCATAAGCACGTGTCGATGAGCGCGTCCATCAGGGCTTTCGGTGGCGCGTCCGAAGCGTAGGTGCCCTCGCTCTCGATACCGATGGCGTGCGAGTTGTGGTTGGCCGTGTGCGCACCGACCACATGTTTGCGGTTGCGGATGGACGACAGTGATCTGTTCCGGCCCTCCATAATGTGCCCGCCTCGGCTGATGGTGAGCTGCTGGCCCATGTCGCTCCAACCGTTGTTGTACATATGGTGATACTGAATGGTCCTGGACAGCGCTGCGGCGTGGCTCGCCGAGTAATCCGTGCTATTGGATGTGGCGGTGTGGTGTACGACGATGCGATCAGGCCCCGTGGACAGGACTTGGGCGGCTGTTCTCGGCGGCCTCGCTCCCCAGTCGGCCCGGGTGTACACGTGGGGCTCCCCGGCCGCGAGTGCGCCGCCCGCGGTAACAATGTCGATCGCGCCCCCGAGGAGCGCACCGCCCGCAGCAAAAGCGGCACCACGCAGAGCAGTCCTGCGGGTCACATGCGATTCACACGGGTTCGGAGTGGACATACCGGCCTCATCCTTCCTGTGGAGCAACAGGCCTACGGGACACGATAAGTTACAAATAGTGATCAAATAGTCACCATTGGTGGCACGGCGTGTCCTGATCGGCATGCAAAGACCGGCATGACAAGGAACGGCCCCGCCCTCACAGAGGGCGGGGCCGTTCCTTTCCGTTCGAAGCCGTACTTGCCTAGGCGCCGACGACCTCCAGCGAGATCGTGGCCGAAACCTCGGGGTGGAGGCGGATCTCGACCTTGTGGTCACCCACGGCCTTGATCGGGTTGCGGATCTGGATCCGGCGCTTGTCGACCTCGGGGCCGCCGGACGCCTTGACGGCCTCGGCGACGTCTGCCGCCGTGACGGAGCCGAACAGGCGGCCCCCTTCACCGGCGCGCTGCCGCAGCGTGACGCTCAGCGCACCAAGCTGGCCGGCGACCTGCTTGGCATCGTCCAAGCTGCGGATATCGCGAGCGGCACGGGCACGACGGATCGAATCGATCTGCTTCTGGCCGCCACGTGTCCACCGGATGGCGAACCCGCGCGGGAGCAGGTAGTTGCGGCCGTAGCCGTCCTTCACCTCGACGACATCGCCCGGGGCACCGAGACCATTGACCTCGTGGGTCAAAATCAGCTTCACGACTAAACCTCCCTCGGAATTCCCCGTTAGCGAGCGGTACTGGTGTAGGGCAGCAGCGCCATCTCGCGGGCGCTTTTGATCGCCGTCGCGACATCACGCTGGTGCTGCGTGCAGTTCCCCGTCACCCGACGCGCGCGGATCTTGCCGCGGTCGGAGATGAACTTACGCAGCAGGGTCGTGTCCTTGTAGTCGATGTAGGACAGCTTCTCCTGACAGAACAGGCAAACCTTCTTCTTGGGCTTGCGTGCTGCCGGCTTCGCCATCGTGGTGCTCCTTTACAAGAGCCCCGGATGATCCGGGGATGGTCAATCGGACAGAATTGGACGTCGTTTCCAGTGGTGCTAGAAGGGCGGTTCGTCGGAGAATCCGCCGCCGAAGCCGCCACCGCCGTTGTTGGTCGCCCACGGGTCGTCGGCGGGAGGACCGGAACGGCCGCCTTGGGCGCCGCCGTATCCACCGCTGGCACCCCCCTGGTTGCCGTAGCCTCCGCCACCCTGGGTGCCGCCGAAGCCGCCACCGAAACCGCCCTGGCCTCCCTGGCGCTGCACCTTGGTCACCTTCGCGGTGGCGCTGCGCAGCGCGGGGCCGACCTCGTCGACATCGATCTCGAAGACGGTGCGCTTCTCGCCTTCCTTGGTCTCATACGACCGCTGCTTGAGTCGGCCCTGCACGATCACGCGCATACCGCGCTGCAGACTTTCGGCCACGTTCTCCGCGTACTGCCGCCAGACAGAGCAGGTGAGGAACATGGACTCGCCATCTCTCCACTCGCCGCTCTGGCGATCGAATACCCGCGGGGTAGAGGCCACGCGGAAGTTCGCGACCGCGGCCCCGCTGGGAGTGAATCGCAGTTCAGGGTCGTCGACGAGGTTGCCGACGAGCGTGATCTGAGTTTCGCCTGCCATGGGTTGGCTCCGGGGGTTGAAGTAGTCGGACCAAGCGTGGTTTCCAGACGTCGACGCTGGGCGCGTCAGCGCCCCTCGGGACGGAGAACCTTGGTGCGCAGGACGGCCTCGGTAAGGCTGAGCTGGCGGTCCAGCTCCTTGACCGTAGCGGGCTTCGCAGTGAGGTCGATCACCGCGTAGATGCCGTCGGAGTTCTTGGCGATGTCGTAGGAGAGGCGGCGCTTCCCCCAGACGTCGACCTTCTCGACCGAGCCGCCGTCGTTGCGGACGACCGCCAGGAACTGCTCCAGCGACGGGGAAACCGTACGCTCATCAAGGCTGGGGTCGAGGATGACCATGACTTCGTAACGACGCATAGACATTCGTACCTCCTCTGGACTGTCGCGGCCATGGTCTTTCCATGGCAGGAGGGATTGATCCAGACGAAGGCCAAGGCTACCAGCCGTCACCCCCCGGAATCAGCGTTTCTCAGGCAATCCGCGACCGTGAGGACGCAGACCCCGAGCACAGTGGCCGGCCGTCCCAGTGCGACCGCCGCATAGCCGCCGGGTCCAAGGCCACCGGAGACCCCCTCGGCCTGCAGAGTGATATACAGCAGGTGCTGCCAGATACCGAAGAAGTACCCGATCTCCGCGAGCTGCCACAGCCCGAAGGCCACGGCGGTGCCCCAGAACGGCACGGTACGCGGCCAGGCCAACGCGGCCAGGGGAATCAGCCAGAGCACGAACTGCGGCGACCAGACCTTGTTCGTGACCACGAACGCCGCCACCACCAGGAAGACCAGCTGCTCCGGCCGGGGCGGACGGCGGGCGGCCACCCCCAGCACCGCGATACCGGCGCAGGCCACGGCCAACGCGACCATGCCGGTAAGGTTGACCAGGTCCCTGTTTCCCGCGTCGAACAGCCCGAAGCTGCCCAACACGTAGTACGCGGACCCCCAGTCGACCACCCGTTCCCGGCTGAACCGGAAGAAGGTCGCCCACCCTTCCGGGGCCGCGAGGTAGACGGGCAGATTCACTGCGGTCCACGCGATGGCCGCTCCGCCGAGCGGACGGAGAAAGTCTCCAGCGGTGAAACCACCCTCCTTGCGCAGGCATTCCCGGATCGCCAGCACCAGTAGGGGGCCGAACACAAGGAAGGGATAGAACTTCGCGGCGGTTGCCAGGCCGATGAACGCGCCGCCCGCCCATTGCCGCCCGCGGGCCAGGCAGAGGAGCCCTCCCGCCAGCAGAGCGGCCGCGAGCAGGTCCCAGTTGATGTAGGCGGTCAGGAACGCGGCCGGGGCCACAGCGGTGAAGCCGCCCGCCAGCAGAGCGGCCTTCCGGTCGAAAGGTCGGCCCTCGGCGCTGATCCCGCCGTGCCCGGCCAGCAGACCCGTGTTCACCGCCACAACGACCAGACAGGCACCCAGTACCAGGGCGGTGAGATCGAAGTAGCCGGACGCACGGGTCTGCTCATCCGGCAGCCAGGCGACCGCCCGTGCGATGACGTGCATCAAGCCGCCGATCAGAACGGGGTACTCGACCGGCCGTTCGAGATAGGGAAGCACACCCGTGTCCAGGCCATCGCGGAAGTACAGCGGGAAGATGTCGCTGTAGCAGCCGTATTCGTGCTGACGGCCTGCGGACAGCCAGCCGCCGCCGAACCGGCACGGGATCTTCACCAGGTAGCCGAGGACGGCACCGGCCAGTGCCAGAGCCACGAGCTCGATCCACGGCTGCCGGCGCGTGCCCGTGAAACGCCGCGTGCCGGCGACGCGGACGTCACCGGCACGCAGCAGTCCGGAATCACCGGACGTGGAGTTCACCGCACTCCTTCACACATCTCTTAGCTGCCAGGGATGGAGCGGGCGGCTTGACCGAGGTCAGTCGTCCCGCCCCGGAAAGAAATCGGGGCCTCCTGGACGATCTGGTCCCCCCGGGTCATCCGGCTCGCAGTCCTCGCCGAAGGCTCCGCAGTCATCGCCCGGATTCGGCGGCGACATTTCCGGCGGGCTCAACGACGGGTCCGGGGACTCCTCGGGCTCCTCGGGCTGCTCGATGCTGGGTTCGTCGCTCGACTCCGAGAACTCCTCTTCTTCGTCCTCCGGGCTGGCCGAGGGGGACGGAAGGTAGTTCAGCTCATCGCCCTTCCAGACCGGTTCGCGGAACGACTCGTGCTCCTGGCCCTCCATCGCCTTGGTCATGAAGGTACGCCAGACCTTGGCCGAGCTCGTACCACCGTAGACGTCCTGGACACCGGGGATCACCAGCTGCTCGCCGTCGGTGCGGCTCAGCCCCACCGCCGTGGACAATTGTGGAGTGAACCCGACGAACCAGGCCGACTTCGCACTGTTGGAGGTACCGGTCTTGCCGGCGACCGGGCGGCCATCGGGCAGGGCGGCCTCCTCGCCACCGCCGTCCTCGATCACCTGGGTCATGGCATAGGTCGCGTCGGCCGCGGTGTCAGCGCTGAACGCCCGTGTTCCGGACTCGAGTTTGTCGGCGTCGTTGGGGACCAGTTCCTCACCGTTGGCGTCGACGACCTTGGTCACCATGTGCTGGGGCATGTGAACGCCGTCATTGGCGAATGTGGAGAATCCCGCCGCCTGGTCCAGCGCGGTGACGCGGTAGGTGCCCAGCGCGATGTTGGGCCCCATCTCCGCGCTCTCGAACCGGTTCTCCGGAATCCCCGACGCCTTTGCCGTGTCCACCACCGCCGCCGGCGTGGTCTCGATGGCGAGCTGCACGTAGCTGGTGTTGACCGAATGCGCGGTCGATTGGACGAGGTCGACGTCGCCCCAGTCCCTGTTGCTGTCGTTTTGGATCGGCTCCCCGACACCCTCGAACTCCTGGGGTGAGGAGCCGTCGAACACGCTCCGCAAACCGATGCCCTGCTCCAGGCCCGTCGCGAGCACATAGGGCTTGAACGCCGAACCCGCCTGCGCGTCGGTGTCGATGGAGTTGTTGGGATCGCTCGTGAAGTCGTCGCCGCCGTGGAACGCCTTGACCTCGCCGGTCTTCGGGTCCACCGCGGCCAGTCCGAAGACGGTCTCCTCCGGCATATCGTCACCCAGCGCCTCCTCGAAGGCGCTGTCGGCGGCGTCCATGAGCTTCTTGTCGAGCGAGGTCTCCACCTGGTAGCCGCCGGTCGAGATCTGGCCGGCGTCGAGGTCGTACCTCTTCTCCAGCTCCTTTCGGACCGCGGTCATGATGTAGCCCTTGTAGCCGTCGAGGTTCTCCCCGGGGGAGTACGCCTGGACCTCGGGGAACTCGAGCTTGTCGGCCTCCTCCTGGCTGATGCCGTGGTCCGGGTTCTCCTTGTGCATTTCGACCATGCCGTCGACGGCGTACTGCCAACGATCGTGAAGAATCTCCTCCATCTTGGAGCCTTCCTCCACGTTCTCGAAATTGCCCGGCTGCTGGATGATCGCGCCGATGAACGCGCCCTCGGCCGCTTCGAGGTCCTCGACGTCCTTGCCGAAGTAGGCCTGGGACGCGGCCTGCACACCGTAGGCGTTGCGGCCGAAGTAGATGGTGTTGAGGTACTTCTCCAGGATCTCGTCGGGCTCCATGAGCTGGCCCGCCTTGATCGAGATCAGGATCTCGTTGAACTTGCGGGTGTAGCTGCGTTCCTGGGAGAGACCTGCGTAGTAGTTCCGCGCCATCTGCTGGGTGATGGTGGAACCGCCGCCGGCCGACCCGCCCGAGAGCACCGCACGCATAGTGCCGGCGACCGAGATTCCGGGCTCCTCATAGAAGTTGCGCTGCTCGGAACCGAGTACGCCGTTGATCACGCTGTCGGGGATCTGCTCGCGATCCACTATGACGCGGTTGATCTCGCCGGTCGTGACCGCCTCCTCGCCGTCGACATAGGAGATGCTGGTCGCCGACAACGTAGCGGCGTCCTGCTCGTCCAGTGTCCTGGGGTCGGGTGTCCTGGCGTAGGCGATGCCGATGACGGCCACTCCGGCCACGAACAGGAGCGCGCACACCACCAGGAACGGCTTCCATACCTTGGCGAAGAAGCGCTTGACCGGGCCGCGGTCGTCGAAATCATCGTCCCTGCCGCCTCTGCCGCGGGACGGTGGTCTGCGCCGCCCGTTCGCGGCCCTGCGTGTGCCGCCCTCGGCACGCGCGCTGTGTGTGCTGCCGCGGCGCCCGCCGTCGCGTTCTGGCGGTCGGCGCCGCCCGCCTTCGCGCGCCCTTTCAGAACGCGCCTCCTGTGGTCGGTCACCGCGCGATCGGTCACCGCGCGACCGCGCACCTTCGGGGCGTCGGCGCGGGGGGCGCTCATCGTCCCAGAAACCGCCGCTGTCGTCTTCTCTCGCCCTGCGGCGACCGGCAGCGCGTTCGTCCCCGGCTGGGCCACCGGCCCGGCGCCTGCCGCCGTTGCCGCGTGCGTCATCGGCCGGGCCACCGGCCCGGCGACGTCCGCCTGCGCTCCGTCGTCTTTCGGTACTCACGCGTCCTCGTTTGCCTCTCAGCGGCCGATCGGCCTTGACTCGGGTAGGAGGTGGTACGGATCCCTTGGGGTACGGTTCCGGCTAAGGTCGACTGATTCGGATGTCGGGCACCGGGGATTTGGAGGTGCCTATCCGTCTCTTTCATAGGATGCCCCACGGGGTCGTGAGGTTTTCGACCATGCCGGAGACCTTCTCCGCTCCTTCCTCCCACCAGCGTCTGGCTGGACTTCCTGGACGAAAACTCTGAGGCCGACCCGATCGATCGAACGGCCCGTCGGCCTGGGCTCCTGTGCCGCGCCGGGCCCTGGTACGCGAGACGGCACCGGAAGGCGGTCACGCGCGAAGCACTCGCCACGGTAGGACCGGGGGTCCTATAACACAACCCAATGCGTGAGCGTAGCGCCGAAACGCTTTGTAGATCACGTTCGGCTACCGCTTGGCCGTGAATGACAGGGTACGGCTTTCGCGGTACCCGTGGGGGGCCACCCGGAAGAAGTCCGAGCGGCTGTGGATGAGCGCAGGTCACCCGCTACGCGACTACGCAGATTCGAGTTGTTCCGCCCCTCACGGACTGTCATCCGGTGTTAGAAAGGCAACACGGCAGCTTTATACCACCGCGATATAGTCACAATCGGGCAAAGCACGCATTGTTTCATGTTCTTCTCTGTTCAGGAATGAGCGGGAACAGAACCGGCACGAGCGAAGCTGACGGGTACAGGACGACTGAGGCTTCGAGTCAGCTCGGAGACGGGAGTGGCGCTGCGCCCGGCACACGGACTCCTCCGATGCGCGCATCGGTAGGACCGCGCCGTTCCCGGCGGGGTGGTTCGCCTCCCGGCCATCAGTTGTGAACGGCGGTCTCGGCACCGGGGCCGCCGCCGAACGGCGCCGATCCGGACGCGCCGTGGATTCCAAGTCAGCAGACCAGAAGGAGCAAGGGCCAATGGGTTCGGTACGCGTAGCCGTGGTGGGCGTAGGAAACTGTGCGGCGTCGCTCGTCCAGGGCGTCCATTACTACTCGGACGCCGATCCCGAGAGCCGGGTTCCCGGGCTCATGCACGTGCAGTTCGGCCCGTATCACGTACGGGACGTGGAATTCGTCGCGGCGTTCGACGTGGACGCGAAGAAGGTCGGCCACGACCTCGCCGACGCGATCGGCGCCAGCGAGAACAACACGATCAAGATCTGCGACGTCCCCCCGACCGGCGTCACGGTGCAACGCGGCCCCACGTTCGACGGCCTGGGCACCTACTACCAGCAGAGCATCGAAGAGTCCGCCGATGACGCCGTCGATGTCGTCGCTGCCCTGAAAGCGGCCAAAGCCGACGTCCTGGTGTCCTACCTCCCGGTGGGGTCCGAAGAGGCCGACCGCTTCTACGCGCAGTGCGCCATCGACGCCGGAGTCGGCTTCGTCAACGCGCTTCCCGTGTTCATCGCATCCGACCCCGAGTGGGCGGAGAAGTTCACCAGGGCCGGCGTACCGATCGTGGGCGACGACATCAAATCCCAGGTGGGCGCGACCATCACCCATCGGGTGCTGTCGAAGCTGTTCGAGGACCGCGGCGTCGTCGTGGATCGCACGTACCAGCTGAACTTCGGCGGGAACATGGATTTCATGAACATGCTGGAGCGTGAGCGGCTGGAATCCAAGAAGATCTCCAAGACCCAGTCGGTCACCTCGCAGATCCCGCACGAGCTCAACGCCGGCTCCGTGCACATCGGGCCCTCGGACCACGTGCCGTGGCTGGACGACCGCAAATGGGCCTATATCCGCCTCGAAGGCCGTGCCTTCGGTGACGTACCGCTGAACCTTGAGTACAAACTCGAGGTGTGGGACTCCCCCAACTCCGCCGGGATCATCATCGACGCGATCCGCGCCACCAAGATCGCCAAGGACCGCGGCATCGGCGGCCCGATTCTGTCGGCCTCGTCCTACTTCATGAAGTCCCCGCCGGAGCAGTACAGCGACAGCGAAGCCCATGACCTGGTGGAGAAGTTCATCACCGGCGGAATCGAGCGGTAAGCGCCCGGAGACGAAAAGCGCCGGCCTCGCCGCAAAGAGTGGAGGGGCCGCCCGGGCGGCCCCTCCACTCTTTGCGGCGGAACGCTTCCCCCGCTGGGGCGCGTCAGAGGTTGTCCGTCCAGTCCTGGAGGACAGGGCATTCTCGCTAAAGTGGTCAGTAGGCGTCACCGCCTACGGCGATACCGCTCGGATGCCCGTGGTGTGGGCGGGATGGATACCCCCATAAGATGCCGATCCACAACAGCCGCCCGCCAACGGCAGAACAGGGCAAGAAGCTGCGATGACCTACCCTCAGGACCCCAACCACCCCCCACAACCCGGGCCATATGGGCCCCAGGGCCCTCAGGGGCCGCCCCCGGGGACCGGCCCCCAATTCCCTCCGGGAACCGGTCCCCAGTACCCTCCGGGCTCCCAGCCCCCACACGAGCACTGGCATCAGCAGGGGCCGCCTCTTGGTCCCCCCATGCAACCGCCGGCCCAGCCCCACGGAGGACCGCCCGGTTACGGGCCTCCGCCCGGAAACGGCGGCTATGGCCCACCACCGGGAGGAATGCCCCCGAACAAGCCGAAGGGCGGCGGCAGCTTCGGCATCGTCATGCTGTTCGTCATCGTGATCGTGGTGATCCTGCTGATCGCCGCCGTCGTCGGCGTCCTCATGTTCTCCTCTACCGAGGAGGGTGAGGGTGGCGCGTCCGCCCCCGGCCATGAGGAGGACTCCTCCGGGGAAGGTGTCGCCGCGGAAGGCCTGGAGGACTACGAGGGAGTCTGGGACGGCGAGCTCATCCAGTACGACGAGGACGACATCCCCTCCGGTACCTGGTCCGCTACGATCACCGTGGAGGACGGCCAGATCCAGGCCATGGAGTACGGACTCGGCAACCTGGACGATGGCGAATGCACGTGGAGCCTGTTCGATGTGCAGGCCACCGACACGGAGCTGTCCTTCTCCTACACCGTCGAAGACGACATCGACTGTGTTGACAATGGTGAAGTGACGATGGAGTACATCAGCAACGACAGTCTCGACATCACGGTCACGAGCGTGATGGACTCCAGCGGGATCACGAACACCTCGGAGGGCACCCTGTCCCGCAAATAACGGGGAGGGGTACCCACCGCACCCGAAAATTCGACATGTCGGCAAAGCCGCTCGGCGATCCGGGGACATCTCAGCCAGGTCTGGACACGGCCCACGCGATCGGAGCGGACGCAGAGGATGGGAGCCGCGGTACCGCGGCTCCCATCCTCTGTCCGAAGGCCCATACGCTTACCCCGTGTCTTTCTTCGGCGATCTTCGCGAGGTGCTCCGCGGGCCGCGGTTCCGCCGCCTGTTCGGGACACGTGTGGTCTCCCAATTCGCCGACGGCCTCTACCAGGCCGGGCTGGCCGGCTACGTGTTCTTCAGCCCGGAGCAGCACACCACGGCAAGCGAGGTCGCGGCGGCGTTCGCGGTCCTGCTGCTGCCCTTCTCCGTCATCGGCCCCTTCGCGGGTGTCCTTATCGACAGATGGCCACGTCGACAGGTACTCCTCGTCTCCGCGGCGGTGAAGGCCGCCCTGGCCGTGCTCACCGGGGCCCTCGTCGGCTCGGGTTTTGCCGGGGCGCTCTTCTTCACCGCGGCCCTGTGCCTGCTCAGCGTTAACCGGTTCTTCCTCGCCGCCCTCTCGGCGGCTCTGCCGCACGTGGTTCCGCGGGAGAAACTGATGATGGCCAACGCCGTGACCCCCACGTGCGGAACCTTCGCGAGTTTCCTCGGAGCGGGCGCCGGCGCGGCTCTGCGGCTCATCAGCGGTGAGGGGATCATGGGGACGGCGGTGATCCTGATCGGCGCGGGCGCCGCGTTCATGCTGTCGGCGCTGCTCTCCCTCACGCTGGGGCGCGGCGAACTCGGGCCGGACCTCGACGGGCAGCCGCCCGCGGTGCGCGCGGCCGTACACAACGTCGCCGTGGGCCTGCTGCACGGGGCCCGGCACATCTGGGAGCGCCGTCCCGCCCGCTACGGACTGGCGACGATCGCCGGGCACCGCTTCCTGTTCGGCATCTCCACATTGGTGACCCTGCTGCTGTACAACAACACGTTCAGCTCCGGCGGAGTCGCCGGACTGGCGGGGTTCTCAATCGCGCTGGGCGCCTCCGGCGCGGGCTTCTTCCTCGGGGCGGTCGCCACCCCATGGGCCACGGCCCGGATCAGCACGGACGCCTGGATCGCGATTCTTCTCTGCCTCGGGTGCGCGGCGCTCCTGGTCTTCGGGATCCCGTTCTCTCCCGTCCTCTTCCCTGTCGCCGCGTTCGCGCTGGGAGTCGTCTCCCAGGGCGTGAAGGTCTCGGTCGACACACTGGTTCAGCGGCATGTCGACGACGCCTACCGAGGACGCGTCTTCTCCGTCTACGACATGCTGTTCAACGCCGTGTTCGTGGCGGCCGCCGGAGCGGCCGCGGCCGTGGTTCCCCCTTCAGGAGTCAGCGTCGGCGTCGTGACCGCCATGGCGGCGGCTTACGCGCTGATGAGCGCCTGCTGGACGGCGCGTTCGCGACTGCCCGGCGAGAACAGGCCCCGAGAGAAAGGCCCTCTCAGCTCGACGTGAGAGGACACTCCTCCCCGACCGGTACGGATTTCGGCTATTCCGGCTACCCGGCGTGTTCGCGTGCCCAGGCACGGAGTTCGGCGGCCGCGTCCTCTTTGCTCATGGGACCGTTCTCCAGCCGCAGTTCGAGGAGGAACCGCCATGCCTTGCCGACCACCGGCCCCGGGCCGATACCCAGGATCTCCTGGATCTCGTTGCCGTCGAGGTCCGGGCGGATCCGGCTGAGCTCCTCCTCTTCGGCGAGGCGTTTGATACGGCGCTCGATGTCGTCGTAGGCACGGGCCAGCGCCGCGGCCTTGCGCCGATTGCGCGTCGTGCAGTCGGCACGCGTCAGGATGTGCAGCCGGTCCAGCAGGTGCCCTGCGTCGCGAGCGTAGCGGCGTACAGCGGAGTCGGTCCACTCCCCTTTTCCGTACCCGTGGAAGCGCAGGTGCAAAAAGACGAGTTTGCCGATATCGGCAACGGTGTCCTTGGGGAAGCGCAGGGCGCTGAGGCGGCTCTTGGCCATGGAGGCGCCCACCACCTCATGGTGGTGGAAGGTGACCCGCCCCCCCGGCTCGAAAGCACGGGTCTTGGGCTTGCCTATGTCATGCAGCAGCGCGGCGAGGCGCAGCACGAGGTCGGGCTCCATCCCCCGCTTCTTCTCCAGGTCGATCGCCTGGTCCAGCACCACCAGGGAATGCTGGTAGACGTCCTTGTGCCGGTGGTGTTCGTCGATCTCCAACTGCATCTTGGGGACCTCCGGAAGCACGTGCGCAGCGATCCCGAGGTCGACCAGCAGCTCGATACCCGACCGCGGATGAGGGCTGAGCATGAGCTTGGTGAGCTCATCGCGGATGCGCTCCGCTGAGACGATCGTGAGGCGATCGGCCATGGCGGAGGCCGCCTCGGCGACCTCCGGTGCGAGTGTGAAGCCGAGCTGGGCGGCGAACCGGACCGCCCGCATGATGCGCAAGGGGTCGTCGGTGAAGGAGTCCTCCGGCCGCCCGGGGGTGCGCAGCCGGCGCTCCTTGAGGTCGGTCAGGCCGCCGAAGGGGTCGACGAACTCGTGGCCCGGGAGGCGGACGGCCATGGCGTTGACCGTGAAGTCCCGGCGGAGGAGGTCCTCGGAAAGGGAAGTGCCGTAATTGACCTCGGGCTTGCGCGACTTCGGCTGGTATGACTCGCTCCGGTAGGTGGTGATCTCCAATTGGAGGCCGCCCTTGCGCAACCCGACCGTGCCGAAGTCGATTCCGACGGTCCACACGGCGTCGGCCCAGTCTTCCACCAGCCGCATAACCGTCTGCGGTACGGCATCGGTGGTGAGGTCGAAGTCGTGTACCTCACGGCCGAGCAGAGCGTCGCGTACGGGGCCGCCCACGAGCGCGAGTTCATGGCCGGCCGCGGCGAAGCGCTCCCCGAGTTCCCCTGTGATCGTGTCGATCGAGCGGAACAACTCGGCGATCGCGGCCCGCTGTTCATCCGTCAGCTCGCGGCGACGGGGAGTTCCACCTGGAAGCGCAGTGTTCGGCACATCACCAGAGAGTAGGTGCCCTTTTCCTCTCGTGCGAATCGAAAACCGTCGTGGGAAACCTCATTCGGCGGCCACTGGGCGGCCACTGGGTGTCCGCGATCGGGCCGTGGAAACTTCGGACCGCATGCGCGAGAGGGTATCGTGCAGAGCAGACCGGTGCGGCGCTTACTCCCCTTCGTGATCGCCGCACCCTGAGCCGCGGCGACCAATGTTTCGTTCGCATTCCCGCGGGCCACCGTCAACCTGACTCGGAAAACGTTCTGGCGTGCGTCGATTTGCTCATCTAGGCGCGGTCGTGGCCACCACCGCAGCCGTCATTCCAGCACTGGCCGCGTTCGACCATGCGCAAGCACCCGCCATCCCGCCCGCGGACGCAAAGACCAGCGATGCGCCGATCACCGTCGAGGAGATCACTCCGGCAGCGGCCGATGAAAAGAGCACGGTCCGGGTCTCCGGTCAGATCACCAACACGACAGACAAAGCACTCACCGACGTCACGGTGCGCCTGCGCTATTCCAGCACCCCGTTCAGCAGCCGCTCCGCACTCGATGACTACGCGTCGGGCGACGGCGGACAGGCATCGGCGTACGGACCGGAGACCACCCTTGACGAGACGCTTCAACCGGGTGCCTCCGCCGAGTACACGGTCAAGGCCGAAGCCAAGGACCTCGGCTTGGGCGCCTATGGTGTCTATCCCCTGGCTGTCGAGGCGCTGAACGAGTCCGGAAGCAGTCTGGGAGACGAATACACGTTCCTGCCCTATACGGGCGGATCAGACCCCGACCCGATCGAAATCGCCTGGGTCTGGCCGCTGATGGAGATGCCGCAGCGCGCCGGGGATGACACCTATCTGAGCAATGGCCTGGCAGAGAGTGTAGGCGCCAATGGCCGGCTTGGCCGACTGCTGGCTGTCGGCGCGCAGATTACGGACTTCTCCCTGGAACCGCCCGCACCCGACGAGGACGCCGACTCCGAAGACGGGGACGGGGACGGAGCGGACAACGATGGGGGCGGCGCGGCAGAATCCGCAGCCGACACGGATCGCATTCCGATCACCTGGGCCGTCGACCCCGCCCTGCTCGACGACATCGACCGTATGGCGTCCGCGGATTACCAGACGGTGGACGACCTCTCGGCCGTATCCGGCGATGAGTCGCCGTCGACCGCGGACCATGAGCTCAGCTCCGACGCGCAGGTCTGGCTCGACCAGGCCAGAGAGGTCCTGCAAGACGAGCCGCTGATCGCCACCCCGTATGCGAACCCCGACGTGGCGGCACTGCTGAGAAACGATCTGGAAGCCGACGCCCAGGCCGCGGTATCGCTCGGCGCGGAAACGGTCGAGCGCATCCTGCAGCGCCCCGCTGACCCGTCCATCGCCTGGCCGCCGGGAAGTGTGATGAACAGTGCCACGCGCGATTTCTACGCGGAGAACGGCGCCTCCACCTTCTTGCTGAGCGACACCGCGATGCCGGCCCAATCATGGGTCGGCCACACCCCCACGGCACAGGCTCCTCTGTCTCTTGAAGGCGACACGGACGGCACCGCGCTGATCGCTGACAACGGGCTGACGAAAGTGCTCTCGCAGAAGAGCTCCGATCCCGGTGACTCCGCGTTGGCCCAGCAGCGATTCGCGGCAGAGACGGCGATGATCGCCGCGGAGCAGCCGGGCACCGACCGTACGATCGTGGCGGCGCCGCCCTCGACGTGGAACCCCGGCTCGGACTTTGCCGCGGGGGTGCTGGCGGCCAGCGAGGACCTGCCGTGGCTGGCCCCCGTCGCGCTGGAGGACATCGAGGTCGATTCCTCGGCCGACCCCATGCGCCAGGAGCTTTCCTACCCGAAGAAGGGTGGCTCGCGGGAGGAGCTCGACGGCGACCACCTGGACGGGGTCAAGGCCATCCGCAAGGATGTCCGGCTGTTCAACAGCCTCCTGGAGGAGGACAGCGACCCGTTCCGGCCGGCCGTCCTCCGGCTGGAATCCGCTGCGTGGCGCGCGGAAGAGGAGACCGCCGACCAGGTCAGCGCACTGGTGGCGCGCGCTGTCGAAGAGGACATGGACAAGGTCCACATCATCCCCGGCGAACCGGTGACCCTGGCCAGCAAGACAGGGACCATCGGCGTCCTGGTCGCCAACGACCTGGACGACCACACGGTACGGGTCAACCTCTCGATGCTCTCGAGCAACCCTGAGCGTCTGAGCATCGACGACCCCACGGAGACGATGGAGATCGGCCCCGGCCGCAGGACTACCGTGTACGTACCGCTGTCGGCCCGGATCAACGGGCGCACCGTGCTCCACCTCAATCTGCACAATGTCGAGGGCGAACCGGTATCCGAGGAGCAGGCCCTGCCGGTCAACGCCACAGGACTGGGCACCCAGGCGCTGCTCATCAGCGGGATCGGCGCGTTGGTGCTCGTCATCGCGCTCACCCCGCGGGCGCTGCGCAAATGGGCGCGCAAACGCGCCGGGGGCGACGGATCCCGCGGCGTGCAGCACAATGGCAGCGCCTCTGCTGAGGCCGACGCTGAGACCAGCGCCGACGGCGCCGAGAGCAGTGAGACCACGGACGGGTCCTGACCCCAGGGCGAGGCCGTCCCTTCTCCTCTGTCTCGCCCTGCGCACATGTTTCGAAAGGAGCCGATCCGGTGTCCACCAACACCGCGACCGCGGACGGCAGCGACGAGCCCTCCGCTTCTGGCGAGGGAACAGGCACGATGATGCGCTCCAGCGTGGTCATGGCCGTCGGCACCATGGTGTCGCGGCTGACCGGGTTCGTGAAGGCGATCGTGATCGCCGCTGCGCTGGGCACCCAACTGCTCGGCGACGCCTACAACACCGCGCAGACCATTCCGTTCATCATCAATGACCTGCTCATCGGCGGGCTGATCGCGAGCGTCATCGTGCCGCTGCTGGTCAAGCGGCGCAAGCGCGATTCCGATGGCGGTGTGCAGACCGAGGACCGGCTGTTCACCAGCGCGGTGGTGCTGCTGTTCGCGATCACGGCACTGGCGATCCTCGCCGCCGAACCGATCACCCGGCTCTACCTCGGCGACACCCATTCGACGCAGGCCGAAGTATCGGTCTACCTGGCGCGCTTCCTGCTCGCGCAGATCTTCTTCGTCGGGTTGAGCGGCCTCATCAGCGGGATGCTCAACACGCGCGGCAAGTTCGGCGCTCCCGTGTGGGCACCGGTGCTGAACAACCTGGTGATCATCGCCGTTGGCCTGCTGTTCCTCTGGGTGGCCGGGGCCGGACGCACCGTCGAGACCGTGACCGAGAGCGAACTCGTCCTGCTCGGCGCGGGCACCAGTGCGGGGATGGCGCTGCAGACGGTCGTGCTGCTCGTATCGCTGTGGCGCACCGGATTCCGCTGGCGGCCGCGGTTGGACCTGCGCGGATCCGGGTTGGGCGAAGCGCTGCGCACCGCAGGCTGGATGTTCCTCTACACCTGTATGACTCAGATCGGCTTCCTCATCACCGCCAACATCGTCAACCGCGCTGGTGCCGAGAGCATCCGCCAGGGCCATGACGTCGGCGCCGGTCTCACCGCCTACAACTACGCCTACCTGCTGTTCCAGCTTCCCTACGCCATCATCGCGGTCTCGCTGATCACGGTGCTGCTGCCGCAGATGAGCGGGCACGCCGCCGACGAGCGCTGGGATGAGGTCCGCGCCGGATTCTCCCGCACGCTGCGTGTCTCCGCACTGGTCCTGGTCCCCTTGGGGTTGGCTCTCGCGCTGTACTCGGTACCGGTGTCGACCCTGGTGTTCGCCCGGGGCAACACCTCGGCCTCCGATGCCGCGAGTATCGGCATCATCCTCGCCGTGATGGCGCTGGGGCTCGTTCCGTTCACCGTCTTCCAATTGATGCTCCGGGTGTTCTACGCCCTGGGCGACACCCGCACCCCGGCGCTGATCGGCGTCGCGAACGTCGCCGTGCACGGGGCGCTCGCGGCCACCTCCTTCGCGCTGCTGCCGCCGAACCAGGTCGTCGTAGGGGTGGCCGCGGGATTCATGCTGTCGTTCGTGTCCGGCCTGGCCATCGCCGGTACCATCCTCAGCCGCCGGCTGGGCGGGCTTGACGGGCGCCAGGTGATGGGGACATTGTTGCGGCTGCACGCGGCCGCGGTCCCGAGCGTCGCGGCCGGCATCGGTGTTCTCTGGTTCTTCACGGACCGGGTCGGGGAAGGGCTGGTCACCAATATCGGTGCTCCTGTTGCCGGTTGCCTGCTCGGCGGGCTGCTGTTCCTTCTCTTCGCCCGGTTGCTGCGCGTACGCGAACTGGATGCGGCATTGGGCCTGGTGCGTGCCCGCCTCCGACGCTAACCCGTAGATACCGAACACAACTCCACGGACGCCGTCGTTCGCCCTGCTCCCGGGACGCGGCTCCTTCGCCCCCAGAGGAAGATTGCAGAACGGTGCCGAACGACCAGCCTCAGAGTCCGGAACGACCGCGCCGCCAACTGCTCATGCCCGAAGAGGTGCTCGACGCCGTCGAGCGCTCCGAGCCCGAGACACAGCCGGAGACCGGTCTCGTCCCCGTCCGCGACCCATCGGACTTCGGCGACCTCGGTACCGCCGACCGGCCCGGTGAGGAAGGCAACGAGATCGGCGGTGCCGCGCACTCGGCTCCACCGAACCTGATGCGCTCCAGCGCGATCATGGCGATCGGTACCGTGGCGTCCCGCGCCACCGGATTCATCCGGACGATCGTGCTGGCCGCGGCGCTGGGGACACAGCTTCTGGGCGATGCCTACCAGACGGCGAACATGGTCCCGTTCGCCGTGTACGACCTGCTCATCGGCGGTCTGCTGGCCAGCGTCTTCGTCCCCTTCCTGGTCAAGCGCAAGAAGCAGGACGCTGACGGTGGTGTGGCCACTGAGCAGCGCCTGTTCACCGTCATACTGCTGGTGCTGGCCGCACTCACCATCGTGGCGATCCTCGCCGCGGAGTGGCTGATCCGCCTCTACGCCGGCGAGTTCACCTCCTCCCAGCACGAGGTCGCGACTCTGCTCGCGCGGTTCCTGCTGGGGCAGATCTTCTTCATCGGCGCGAGCGGGATCGCCAGCGCGATGCTGAACAGCCGCAACCGGTTCGGTGCGCCGATGTGGGCGCCCGTGCTGAACAACCTGGTGATCATCACCGTTGGCCTGCTGTTCCTGACCATCGCCGGGCCGAACAATACGCCCGGATCGGTCACTGAAGGGCAGCTGACGCTGCTCGGACTGGGCACCACGGGCGGGCAGCTGCTGCAGTGCGCGGTGCTCGTCTGGGCACTGTTCGCGGCCGGATTCCGGTGGCGGCCGCGGCTGGACCTGCGCGGTTCCGGACTGAGCGAGGCGCTGCGCACTGCGGCGTGGATGATGCTCTACATCGGGGTGGCCCAAGCCGGCCTGCTGGTGACCACCAACGTCGCCACCCGAGCCGGAGTGCGGGCCGCGGAATCGGGCGAGGCGGCGGCTGGTGTCGGTATCACCGCCTACCAGTACGCGTCGATGCTGTTCCAGCTTCCCTACGCCATCATCGCTGTCTCGGTGATCACGGCACTGCTGCCCCGGATGAGCGCGCACGTCGCCGACGGCCGCAAGGACCTGGTGCGCTCGGACTTCTCCCGCGGATTCCGACTGTCATCGGTGCTCATCGTGCCCATTTCGGTCGCGATGGTCGTCTTCGCCATCCCGTTCTGCGTACTGATCTACGCGCGCGGCAGCACATCCGTCGAAGACGCCCAGAGCATCGGGCTCATCCTGATGGTGTTCTCGCTGATGCTCATCCCCTTCACCCTCTTCCAACTGCTGATGCGGGTCTACTACGCGCTCGGCGACACCAAGACACCGTCGATGATCGCGCTCCCGGCGGAAATCGCGCACGCCTCGCTGGCGTTCTCGCTGCTCTTCTTCGCCCCGGCACAGCTCATCGTCGTGCTGCTGCCCATCGCCTATGGCTCGTACTACATCCTCGGCTCGGTGTTGGCCTGGCGCGGACTGCGCGCCCGGATGGGCGGGCTCGACGGGCGCCGGGTACTGCGGACCCTTGTCCTGCTGCACGTCTCCGCGATCCCCAGCGCCGTTTTCGGGGTCGCGATGATCCTGACCTTCGGCCTTCTCCCCGGTACGGTGATCTCATCGTTGCTGTCCATCATCATGGGCGGCCTTATCGGCGGGGTACTCTTCATCCTTGTCGCGCAACGCCTAGGAGTGACAGAAGTCACAACTTTCCTGGAGATGGTCCGGAGTCGGCTGCTACGTCGCTGATCACCAGGACGACATAACCATACGTAATCGACCTAAGGACCCCCATGCGCGTCGAGTCCGGTGCACGTGTCCTCCGAAAGCCCCGCTCAAGCGTCCTAGCATGGAACAGCGGTTCTCTCTCATCCACGCGTTTTTCCGAGCTGCCCGAGGGGAGGTTGGGGACAGACGACATGGCCGACCGCATCCCGAGAAAGCCACGGCAGGCGCATAATCCCGCATGCATCGTCGGCCCTCCGTCGTGTCCGTCACTCCCGGCATGAGCACCTTCATGATCGAACCAGGTGCGCGGCTTGCAGGCCGCTATCGCCTCGACGAACTCGTCAACGAGGCCGGCGGCGCCACCTTTTGGAAGGCGACCGACGAAACGCTGGCCCGGCTGGTCGCGGTATGGACGTTCACGGACGGGTTTCCCCGTACCGGCGAAGTCGTGCGGGCAGCCCGCGCCACAAGTCGCGTGGCCGACTCCCGCCTGACCCAGGTTTTCGATGCCGACGATAGCGGTCCCACCCCCTACGTGGTCGAGGAGTGGGTCGTCGGCAAGTCGCTGACCGACCTGCTCGCCCAAGGACCACTCGATCCCCAGAGGGCCGCCGGGCTGATCGCCGAAGCAGCCGAGGCCCTGGCCACAGCCCATGCCGCCGGCCTCGCCCACCTGCGCCTCACTCCCGGCAAGCTCATCTGGAGCGCCGGAGGCGCGGTCAAGGTGACCGGAATCGGTGTCGACGCCGCCCTGCACGGCATCACCGCCGCACAGCCGGCCACCGCCGATGCCCAGGGGCTCGGCCGCCTCCTCTACGCGGCGCTCACTGCCCATTGGCCCGACGGTGATCTGTACGGACTGCGCGCCGCACCCCTGGTCTCCGGCCTCCCATACCAGCCGAACCAGATCCGTTCGGACGTCCCCGAACGGCTGAACGAGATCGTCTGCAGGTCGGCGTTTCAGGCGCCCCTGCGGGGCGACCCCATGGGCAGCGCCCGCGAGATCGCCGAGGCCCTGGCCGACGTCCCGCGCCTAGTACCGCTGCCGGTGGCTCCGGCCACCTCCGCCCCGCCGGAACCCGCGCGCGGAACCTCCCGACACAGCGGGGAGTTCGGCGTCGCCGCTCCCGAACCAGCGGCTCCGCCGCGCCCTTCCCGTTCCCGGCGCGCGAACAGACCGCCGAACGACTCCGCAAAACTGATCCGGATCCTCGTGGGCGCCATCGCGGTGCTGGTGTTCGTCGGCGTCGTCATCGCCGCTTGGAACATCGGCAGCAGCATGAACGGGGCCGAGGACCCGGACACCACCGACAACCGGGCCGGAGTCGACGACGGCGCCAAAGACGAGGAGACGGAACAGACCATCCTCGAACCGGAGAGCGCTGACGGGTTCGACCCGGAGGGCGATGACGGCTCCGAACACAACGACAAGGCCGGCCTGGCCATCGACGGCGACCCCTCCACCGCCTGGAACACCCAGGGATACAATGGCGCGGATCTGGGCAATCTGAAGTCCGGTGTCGGCCTCATCATCGATCTGGGCGCGACCTCCGAGGTGCACGAAGTCAGCCTGGTGCTGGGCACGGCAGGTCCGGCCAATGTCGAGATCCTGGTCGGGGACGAGCGTGACATGGCCACGTTGAAACCAGGAGGGGAGCCGGCGGGCAAGGCCGACGCCGTCAGCGGCGAGACCGATATTGAGCTCACCGATCCGGTTGAGGGACGATATGTGGTCGTATGGTTCACTGAACTCCCCAAGGATGGAAAGTATCGAGGGACGATCAACGAGGTCGAACTGCGCGGGAAAACGTGACTACGGTGATGGACGCGGTTCAAGAGCTCCCCGACAAGGAGCTGTTGTCCAGACACGCTCAAGGTGATGACCAGGCTTTCGGTGAGCTCGTACGGCGCCATCGAGAGCGTATGTGGGCTGTCGCCATTCGTGTGCTGGGCGATTCCGAGGAGGCCGCTGACGCCCTTCAGGATGCCTTCCTCTCCGCCTTCCGCGGTGCCCACCGTTTCCGCGGCGAGGCACAGGTGAGCACCTGGCTGCACCGCATCGTCATCAACGCCTGCCACGACCGTATGCGGCGCAAGATGGTGCGCCCTGCCGTACCCACCGACGACGCGACACTGGATGTGCTCTCGAACGAGCGCACCAAAGGCACCACCCCCGATCCCACAGGCCGCAGCGATTCCGCCATGGACGTGCACGCGGCTCTGGCCCGGTTACCCGCCGAACAGCGCTTCGTCCTGGTCCTCGTAGACATGATGGGCTACCGCGTCGACGAGGCCGCCGAAATCCTGGAAATCGCCCCCGGCACGGTCAAGAGCCGTTGCGCGCGCGGCCGCGCTCGGCTTCTTCCATATCTTGTTCATCTCCGGAACCCTGAGCGGTCCCAAGACGTCACATCTCCGAGAGGAGGTGACAGGAGATCGTGACGTCTCATGTGGACGCAGACACTCTCGCTTTGTCGGCCGAAGGACTCCTGGAGGACGAACAGGAGAGTTCCGTCCGGCAACATGTGGCCGAATGCGCGGACTGCGCCGAACAACTGACGGAGTTGACCGGTGTTTCGCGGATTCTGGCGGAGGTGTCGGCGCCTCCACTTCCTGGCGCCGTGATCGATCGCCTCGATACCGCCCTGCGCGCCGAAGCCGAGGAACGCCGAAATCACCTCCCCGGATCCGGACCGGTCGGACCTCCCGCAGGCGGAGGCGGGGACGTCGTCCCCCTAAAGCGCAGATTCGGCGCCAAGCCGTGGATGCCTTTCCTCGTGGCAGCGGCGGCCGCGGGCTTCCTCCTCGGCGGCGGCGCCGCTGTCGTCAACGGTCTGGTGTCCGGGGATACCGCTTCGGAACCGTCCCAGGCGGCTCCGGAGCAGGCCTCTTCCGGCCCCGATGCCGCTCTCGCTTACCGCCCCGTCCTGGTGGAGAGCGGCACCACCTACACCGAGAAGGACCTTCCGGACCAGGCGGGCGATGTGCTGGGCGGCACCGACCTGGCAGGGCCTCCAGAAGCGCCTGAGAACGACGCAGACGGTTCGGAATCTCCCGCCCTCCCGACACCCTCGGACGTACCTTCTGCGGTCTCCTCGTGCGTCCACAAGCTCAGCCTGGAGAGTGGTGAGCGACCGGCCATGATCGACCTCGCTGTGTTCCGGCCCGAGAAGGGGGCGGACGCCGAGGACGTCTGGGTGATGTACTACGGCACCGACCCGGGCAATAAGCCGCAGGAGTCCTACAAGGTGCTCGTCGTCTCGCCCGAATGCGTCGATGGCAAGGACCCCCGGGACGCGGTCGTGGCCGAGGCCACCGTCCCCGCCCCGTAGCGCTCCTTCAAAGGGCCGTTTCGGATCAGCGGCGCTCCGGAGGCCCTCTATAGCAGGCAGTGGAGCCGAGTCGGCCCACCGGGAATGAGGCGCGCCTACCATCTGTTGGTAGAGACGACTTCCCGAACGAATCGAAGGGCCGACCAGGTGAGTGACGTCCGCAAGGTAATCATCATCGGATCAGGGCCCGCGGGCTACACCGCGGCCGTCTACGCTGCGCGTGCCGAACTGCACCCGCTCGTGTTCGAGGGCTCGATCACGGCCGGCGGCGCGCTCATGAACACCACCGATGTGGAGAACTACCCTGGTTTTCCGGACGGCATCATGGGCCCCGACCTCATGGACCAGATGCGCAAGCAGGCCGAGCGCTTCGGCGCCGAACTGGTCGCCGACGACGTCACCGAGGTCGACCTGCAGGCCACGCCGAAGGTCGTCAAGGTGGGTGACGACGCCTACTATGCGCAGACCGTCATCGTGGCCACCGGATCGGGGTACCGCAAGCTCGGCGTCCCGGGCGAGGAAGAGTTCTCCGGACGCGGCACCTCATGGTGTGCCACATGCGACGGCTTCTTCTTCCGCGACAAGGACATCGCGGTGGTCGGCGGTGGTGACACCGCGATGGAGGAGGCCACGTTCCTGACTCGATTCGCCCGCTCGGTGACCGTTATCCACCGCCGTGACGAACTGCGCGCCAGCAAGATCATGCAGGAGCGCGCGTTCGCGAGCGAGAAGATCCGGTTCCAGTGGGACACCGAGGTCGTCGAGGTCTTGGGCGACGATCGGGTCAACGGTGTCCGGCTGCGCAACACCGTGACCGGCGAGGAGAGCAAGCTCGACATCGCCGGCCTGTTCATCGCCATCGGCCACGACCCGCGCGTGGAACTGTTCGAGGGCCAGCTCGACCTCGACTCCGAGGGGTACATCGCGGTTGACGCCCCCACGACCAAGACCAGCATCCCCGGTGTGTTCGCGAGCGGCGACGTCGTGGACCACAGGTACCGCCAGGCCGTCACGGCCGCCGGCACCGGGTGCGCCGCCGCTCTCGACGCCGAGCACTACCTCGCTGATCTCGGCTCCTGATAAGGACCGAACGCAAACCAGACATTATCCGGTCCGCTACTCATCCTTGGAGGAGTACCACTATGGCCAACTTGACGAAGGTGACCGACGACAGCTTCGAAACCGAGGTACTGAAGAGCGACAAGCCGGTCCTCGTCGACTTCTGGGCCGAATGGTGCGGCCCCTGCCGCCAGATCGCCCCGATCCTGGAGGAGATCGCCGCCGAGCACGGTGAGAAGCTCAAGATCGTCAAGCTCAACACCGACGAGAACCCGAACGTGACACGCGAGTACGGCGTCATGCAGATCCCGACCATGAACGTCTACAAGGACGGTGAGGTCGTGAAGCAGATCATGGGCGCCAAGCCCAAGCGCCGCCTGCTCCAGGACCTGGAGGAGTTCCTCTAAACCGCACTCCGCTCCACACAACGGCCCCCCGGAAGAAGCCGGCTTCTTCCGGGGGGCCGTTGCCATGGCGTGCTCCGGCTTGGCGACCGTGCTGTGCCGCTGTTCACGGGCGGCGGAGTCGGCGAATTCGACGTGGAGTCGGCCTCAACTTCGTCCCTCGGGGGCGGCCGCTTCCGGAGCCATCGCCGCGATGATCCGCTCCAGATCCTCCATTGTCGCGAACTCCACGACGATCTTCCCCTTGTTGCGGCCCTGGTTGATCTTCACCCGGGTGTCGAAGGCGTCAGAGAGGCGGGTCGCCCATTCCTCCATCTCCGGCCGCTGCTGCGTACGGACGGGGGCGCGACGCTGCTTGGGGCGCTTGTCGTCGGTTTCCCCCAGGGTGATGATCTCCTCAAGCGCCCGGACGGAGAGCCCTTCCTCAACGATCCTGCGGGCGAGTCGGTCCTGTGCCTCGGAGTCCTCCACCGAAAGCAGAGCACGAGCGTGTCCCGCGCTGAGCACACCGGCAGCGACCCTGCGCTGTACTGCGGGCGACAGGTTAAGCAGCCGCAGCGTATTCGTGATGTGCGGACGGGAGCGTCCGATGCGTTTGGCGAGTTCTTCGTGGGTGGCCCCAAAGTCGTCCAGGAGCTGCTGGTAGGCCGCTGCCTCTTCCAGCGGATTGAGCTGCTGCCGGTGCAGGTTCTCCAGCAGCGCATCGCGGAGTAGTTCGTCGTCGCCGGTTTCTCGGACGATCGCCGGGATTCGGTCGAGCCCGGCCTCCTTGCTGGCCCGCCAACGGCGCTCGCCCATGATGAGCTCGTAGCGGCCCGGCTCCAACCTGCGGACCACGATGGGCTGCAGCAGCCCGACCTCGGCGATGGACGCCCTGAGTTCGTCCAGCGCCTCCTCATCGAAGTGCTGGCGGGGTTGCCGCGGGTTCGGAGTGACCGCACCGACCTCGATCTCCTCCAGGTACGCACCTCCCACCGGCTCCGGTACCCGTTCGCGCGTAAACGCGCTCTCCGCACCGCTTCCCCCCGGAGCCTGTGTGGGTCCCGGGCCCTGCGGGATGAGCGCACCCAGGCCCTTGCCCAGACCGCGCCGCTGCTGGCTCAACGACGTCTCCCTTCGCGTCCCATGGTCAGTTTCCGGCGCCCGCATTCGCCCGATAAGCCATTTCCCGTGCCGCTTCCATGTACGACACCGCACCGGTGGACCCCGGATCGTAGGTCATCACCGATTGCCCGTAGCTCGGCGCTTCCGAAACACGAACACTCCGGGGTACCAGTGTCTTGAGTACCAGATCTCCGAAGTGACTGCGCACCTCGTCCGCGACCTGTGAAGCCAGTCGGGTGCGCCCGTCGTACATCGTGAGCAGGATCGTGGAAATATCCAATTCCGGATTGAGGTGGGACTTCACAAGCTCGACGTTACGCAGGAGTTGACCAAGCCCCTCCAGCGCGTAGTACTCGCACTGGATCGGGATCAGCACCTCCTTGCAGGCGACCATCGCATTGACAGTGAGCAGGCCGAGCGACGGCGGGCAGTCGATGAAGATGTAGTCCAGTTCGCTGGTGTCGTACGCCTCGAACGCCCGCTTCAGCCGCGCTTCCCTGGCCACCAATGAGACCAGTTCGATCTCCGCGCCCGCGAGGTCGATCGTGGCCGGGACGCACCAGAGGTTGGGGATGTCCGGTACCGACTGGGTGAGGTTGCGGATCTCCTCGTCCTCTACCAGGCAGTGGTAGATCGAGCGCGAGCTGACCCCCCGCTCCATCCCTAGGGCCGTGGACGCGTTGCCCTGCGGGTCGAGGTCCACAACCATGACCCGACTACCGTGCATCGCGAGCGAGGCCGCGATGTTGACGGTCGTCGTCGTCTTACCGACTCCACCCTTCTGGTTCGCGACACTGATGATGCGGCACTCACTGGGGCGCGGCCAGGAGTCATCGCCGTGACCCCGCACCGACATCGCCGCGCGTGCGGCGCGTGCGATCGGCGTGTCGAGTTCGACTGCGAGCTCCGTTGTCGGCGCAATCACATCTCTGTCGGTTTCACGTGAAACATCCACCCGCGGATGCTCCTCCCAAGGAGCCGTTTCACGTGAAACATGGGTGCCGTCGGACTGGTTCTGGGGCACGAATGAGTTCACCTCTTCCGTCCGCGCTTCTTCCTTCCGCCCGGTGCGCGGCGCGACCTGGGCGGAGTGACATCGCCGCTCTCGGATGTAACCGTGACGCGAACGACCGTGGTAGCCGGTTCGACTTTACCGCCCCCCACCCGAATCACATCAGCAACGCAGGGGCGTTGTGCCGACAACTCCCTTCGGGATTCTTCCAACTCAAGCTCTGCCTGTTCCCCTTTCAGGGCAAGAAGGCTGCCCCCCTTACGCAGGAGAGGGAGAGCCCACCCAGCAAGCCTCGACAGGGGAGCCACCGCCCGGGCTGTGACAATGTCGGCTCGCAACTGCTTTTTCACTTCCTCGGCCCGCCCACGGTGCACCACGACGTTCTCCAGACTGAGGAGATCGACGCACTCACGGAGGAACACGGTCCGCCGCAGCAGCGGCTCTAGCAGGGTCACCGACAGGTCCGGACGCAGCAGACCGAGAACCACACCTGGCAGGCCGGCCCCCGACCCGATATCGATGACGTCGGAATTCGGTGGGATCAGCTCCTCAACCACCGCACAGTTCATGAGGTGGCGCTCCCACAAGCGGGGCACTTCACGCGGGCCGATAAGCCCACGTTCCACTCCAGCGCCCGCGAGCAGTTCCGCGTAGCGCTCGATTCCGGGAAGCGCTTCGCCGAACAGTACCTCTGCCCGATCGGGCGGTGCCACACGCCGGTCAGCACCCGAGGTCATCAGTCACCACCTACTCAGAGGTCGATATCTCGACGAGTCCATACGTCGACTCGGCGACGGAATCAGGGAGGGAAGATAAAAGCGCCCCTCACGATCTTATGCGTGAGAGGCGCCCGCGCTTCACCCTCAAGTTTCACGTGAAACATCCGGGAGCGGCTAGGGAGTGTTTGACGAAGGCTTTCGGATGAGCGAGCGGCCGTCCAGGCAATCTCTCGCAAGACGATTCGCGCAGATCATCCTGGTTGGCTGGGCAAGCGACATCGGCGCAGCGAGAGGCAGCATGGCGGCCGCGAGCCCGAAATGATTCGGCAAACACGACCTAGTCCATGGGGTGGACCACAACGTAGCGGTTCGGCTCCTCGCCCTCCGACTCGCTGCGCAGTCCCGCTGCTGCAACAGCGTCGTGCACCACCTTGCGTTCGAACGGGGTCATCGGAGCAAGCGGTTTCACTTCGCCGCTCTTCTTCGCCTCCGCGGCCGCTTCGGCGCCGATCCGGCTCAACGTCTTACGGCGGGACTCCCGGTACCCTCCGACGTCCAGCATCAGGCGGCTGCGGTTGCCGGTGCTGCGGTGCACCGCCAGACGCGTCAGTTCCTGAAGCGCCTCCAGCACCTCGCCCTTTTCCCCGATGAGTTCATCCAAGGTCGCTCCGACGACCGAGACCATGGCCCGGTCTCCCTCGACATCCATGTCGATGTCCCCGTCGAAGTCCGCGATATCGAGCAGGCCCTCAATGTAGTCGGCCGCGATGTCACCCTCGCGCTCCAAAGCCTCGATATCGAGCCCGGACTCATCGGCGCCGGCCTGCTCCGGAACCTCTGCCACCGCGACACTGCCTGCGGTGTCCTCTGCCTTCTCGGTGTTGCTGTTGCTCACAGCGAGCTGTCTCCTAACGTCTGGATCGCGCCGGTCGTGCGCTTCCGGGGCTGCTGGCCTGCGCACGTACCTCGTACCCCGATGGCCCTACTGTCGCGGGTTGCCGCCGGAGCGCTTCGCCCGCGACTGCTTCTTCGGCTGCCTACGCTCGATCTTAGGCTCTTCGACCGGTTCGGGCGCGGTCTCCTTGCGCTTGCCGAGCAGTCCTTTCGCGGACCCGTTCGGTGAGGCGCTCCTGACCCCGGCGGCCGCCGCCCCTCCGTTCCCGGAAACGGGCTGCTTCTTGTAGAGGAAGTGCTGCTGACCCATGGTCCAGACGTTGGAGGTGACCCAGTAGATCAGCACACCGATGGGCATACCGAGGCCGAAAAGACCGAACGCCGGTGCGAGGTACATCATGATCTTCTGCGACTGCATCATCGGGTTGTCCGGCATTTGGGCCGTACTCCGCTTGATGCTCTGCCGCATGGTCAGAAACGTCGTCCCACCCATGACGACACAGGCGATCGCGATGACGACCTTGGCCATGATCGGATCCGCGCCGTACTTGGCGAGCTCATCCGAGGTACTGGTGAACTGCGCGGCCAGCGGCGCGTAGAAGATCTGCGCGCCTTGCGCGCTTTCCACCAAGTCCTTGGTGAAGCCGAACTCCTCCTGCCCCTGGGCCACACCGCGCAGCACCCTGAAGAGAGCGAAGAAGACGGGCATCTGCAGGAGCAGCGGGAGGCACCCCATCACAGGATTGGTTCCGCTCTCCTGGTAGAGCTTCATCATCTCCTGCTGCTGGCGCTGCTTGTCGTGCTTGTAGCGCTCACGCACCTTCATCATCTGCGGCTGCATTTCCTGCATTTTCCGCTGCGTGTGCATCTGCTTCACGAACAGCGGAACCATGATCAGCCGCATGAGGACCGTCAGTAGGACGATGGCCCCGCCCCATGCCCAGCCGCTGTCATGATCCAGTCCCAGGGATGTCAGACCCGTGTGGATCTGGATCAGCACCCAGCCGACGATGTTGTAAAGCCAGTCCAGCACCGGCCAACTCCTCTTACTTCAGTTCAGCTATGTTGGGCCGGGCGCGACGTCGCCATCGGTCCCGTGACCCGAGTTCTTCGCCGTATCGGCGCATTCGCCCTTGCGCGGTGGAACCGGGTCGAGCCCTCCTGGATGGAATGGATGACACCGCGCGATCCTGCGGACCGCCAGCCATACTCCTCTCAGCGCACCGTGCTCTTGGAGCGCCTGCACCGCATACGCACTACAGGAGGGGTAGAAGCGACAGACCGGCGGGAACAATGGGCTGATGAACCGTTGGTAGCCCCTGATGGGCACGGTCAGCAGCCTCGCCGCCGGGGTAGGTCTATCGTCGCTCATCAGTCCGCCCGATCTCCGCGCGCCCGCACAGCGGCCGGTGTGTCCGCCCCCTTGCGGCGGCGTGCCGCGTTCTTCCGGGGACGCATCGCCGAAGCGAGGGCACCATCGAGCTGCGCGGCCAGCGTGTCGTATCCCAAGGACGCGGCCAAAGGTCTGGCCCGCACTACCAGTAGGCTACCCGCCGGCAGGCCCCGGACCCGCTCCCGCATCAGGTGCCGGAGACGGCGCTGCACACGCTTGCGCACCACGGCGTTTCCAACGGCCTTGCTTACGATGAACCCCACCCTTGGCGGGTCGGGATCCGCCTCGTTCCCTGTGGCAGATGGCGCGACGTAGACGACACCGAGCGCGTCTCTGTTCGCACGCTTTCCCGTGCGCATCACCAGACCGAACTCGGCGCTGCGCCGCATGCGATTCCGTGGCGACAACATCGTCGGTCCCCGAACACAAGAAGAGGGCCGGCTGCCGATGAGGGCAGCCGGCCCGGAGGTCAATGAGTCGTGGCGGCTACTCGCTCACGGTCAGCCGCACGCGCCCCTTTTTGCGGCGCGCGGCAACGATCGCGCGTCCAGCACGGGTCCGCATGCGCAGCCGGAAACCGTGGACCTTCGCGCGACGCCGGTTGTTCGGCTGGTACGTACGCTTGCTCACTGCTGGGCTCCAGGGGCATGTCAGAAAGTACTACGGCACGACCCCTTCGCCGTGGGGCCATGGTCTCTCGCGCTCATCGACGTCACGGGAACAATCGGCGGTTCCAGGACCTCGCCTGTTCACACAGACGGATAGCGACTCAAGCACAAAAACGATATGGGCTGTCCGGGCACCGGTCAAATCAACCACGCCCCGGCCAGGGAGGCCGCAGCGTTGCTGTCCACAGAAACCCCAGCTTGTGGACAGCATGATCTCCACAGGCTGTGTATCTTCCCCACCCACCCCTAAGCTGTGGATAACCTCAGAGGCGGGAATCACTTCCCCAGAGGGTCGCCGATACGCCGAAGTGCTTCCTCCGCACTCTTCATACACCTGCATGAACTGGGGATTGTGGATAACTCAGCCATCGCTGCGAACATCTGAGAGGCTGTGTACAAACCAGTGCACAACATGTGGACGACCTTCCGGAGCTGTGGAAGATCGTCCGCAGCCGAAGCCCCCGTGGTCTCTCGACAGCACGACGTTGTACACACAGAGTCCACAGGAACACCCCAGGTTGCCCACAGGCTGTCACAGGCGGATCAACTGCGGTCACCGCCTTCGGGCCAACCGGGACAATGGTCATCCGGCCCGGTCGGCCAGATGACCGCTGCAAGAGCAGGAAACCGTGAGAAGGGGACGAACCATGGCAGGTCACCGTGTCTGAGGCACAGGTCAACCTCGCAATGGTGTGGTCCAGCGTGCTGGACAGCCTCGACAACAGCACGCTCCCTCCCCAGCAACGAGCGTGGCTGCCACAGACGCGACCGCTGGGACTGATCGAGGACACCGCGCTGCTCGCCGCCCCGAACGAATTCGCCAAGGAGATCCTCGAAACGCGGCTCCGTCCCGCCATCAGTCAGGCGCTCTCCTCCGCGCTGGGTCGGGAGATCCGCGTGGCCGTCACCGTCGACCCCGGTGCTGTGCAGCCCGCACCCCCCAAGGCCACGTCCGCTCCTGCCCCGACCGAGTACCGGCCCGGGCAGCCCGAACCCCCGGAACCGGCCGATGCGCCGAGATGGTCGGGGCGATCGTGGCAGCAGCCGTCCTTCATGCCCGAGGACGTTCCTGCTCCCCCCGCGGCCACGGAGGCCGTACCTGATGGCCATTTCGGGCACCCCGAGGCCGCGGCCGGTGACGACCTGCTCGCGCCCCGGCCGGACCAGGATGCCAATGCCCGGTACCAGGGGGGCCAGGAGCAGCAATGGGGCGCGCCCAACCGCTGGGAGGCCCCATCATGGAAAAGCCCGGACGCCTCCCAGTTCCCCCCCGCTCCCCCGGCCGCCGAAGAGACGCCCGACCAGGTGCCTCCCCTGCCGAGCCCCAGCGCGCCCGACACCTCCGGCGGCAACCAACCGCACACGTCCACCGAGCCTGCGCGGCTGAACCCGAAGTACACCTTCGAGACCTTCGTCATCGGAGCGAGCAACCGCTTCGCTCACGCGGCCGCGGTCGCCGTCGCCGAGGCGCCGGCGAAGGCGTACAACCCCCTGTTCATCTACGGCGGGTCCGGACTGGGCAAGACCCACTTGCTGCATGCCATCGGCCACTACGCCCAGCGCCTCTACGACGGCGCCCGGGTGCGCTATGTCAGCTCCGAGGAGTTCACCAACGAGTTCATCAACTCGATCCGCGACGGCAAGGCCGACGGTTTCCGTCGCCGCTACCGGGACATCGACGTCCTCCTCGTCGACGACATCCAGTTCCTGGAGAACAAGGAGCAGACGCAGGAGGAGTTCTTCCACACGTTCAACACGCTGCACAACTCCAACAAGCAGATCGTGATCTCCAGTGACCGGCCGCCCAAGCAGTTGGTCACCCTGGAAGACCGGCTGCGCAACCGCTTCGAGTGGGGCCTGATCACCGACGTCCAACCTCCGGAGCTGGAGACCCGGATCGCGATCCTGCGCAAGAAGGCGGCGCAGGAAGGGCTGGCCGCACCGCCGGAGGTTCTGGAGTTCATCGCCAGCAAGATCTCCACCAACATCCGTGAGCTAGAGGGCGCGCTCATCCGGGTGACGGCCTTCGCCAGCCTCAACCGGCAATCGGTGGACCTGCATCTGACCGGGATCGTATTGAAGGACCTGATCCCCGACGATGCGGGCCCGGAGATCACAGCGTCGGCGATCATGGCGCAGACAGCCTCGTACTTCGGGCTCAGCACCGAGGATCTGTGTGGAACCTCGCGTTCTCGGGTCCTGGTCACCGCACGGCAGATCGCGATGTATCTGTGCCGGGAACTCACCGACCTGTCATTGCCCAAGATCGGCCAGCAGTTCGGCGGCAGGGACCACACCACGGTGATGCACGCGGACCGCAAGATCCGATCCCTCATGGCCGAGCGGCGGTCCATCTACAACCAGGTCACCGAACTCACCAATCGGATCAAGCAGCAGTCGCGGAACATCTGAATCTTTTTTTGGCGATGCTCAGCGAAGTTATCCCCAGGCACCCCCCTTATTCTGTGGATAACCCGTGGATAACCCTGAGGACAACCCGGCTGTTCCCGTGGAAAAGTTGGGGACGGCTTGTGGGCGGACGGGCGCCCGTCTCCCACGGCTCGCCACGGCCCTGTGGGTATCCCGTGGATAACCCGTGGACGAGCGGTGGATATCCGGTGGACAGACTGTGGGGACAGATCCGGCGTCCACAGCCCTGTGGTTTTTCCCCAGCCTTTGCCCACAAGCCCGGTGGATAAAAATATCCGGCCCCACCTGCGTAAATAGAGGTTATCCACACTGTCCACAGCCCCTACTACTACTACGCCTCTTTTCCTCACTCAGTGGCTTGGTAAATCGGCTCTGGCCCCAATCTGTGGACGGGCGACGGCCCGAGTGCCTTCGGGTGTGGTGGGGCAGCGTCGAGGGCTGAATCCGGGTACCGTGTGAACCCGTCCCCGTGATGCATCCGGTGACACGGCAGCGTGCTGCCGCCCCACCGGTCACAGGGCCCAGGTTTCGAGGAAAGTGAGTCGGATAGTGAAGTTCCGGGTTGAACGCGACGTACTGGCCGACGCCGTCGCCTGGACCGCCCGCAGCCTGCCGGTGCGTCCGTCGGTTCCCGTCCTTGCGGGAATGCTGCTGGACGCAAGCGAGGACGACGGGCGGCAGCGGCTGAAGCTGTCCAGCTTCGACTACGAGGTCTCTGCCCAGGTATCGGTGGAGATCGAGATCGAGGAGCCGGGAACCACCTTGGTCTCGGGGCGACTTCTCGCCGAGATCACCCGCAACCTTCCTCCCCAGACTGTGGAGGTCAGCACCGACGGCGCAAAGGTCGTCGTCTCCTGCGGCAGCGCGAAATTCACGCTCATCACGCTGCCTGTGGAGGATTACCCGGCCCTTCCCGAGATGCCTCAGCTCACCGGTGCCGTCGGCAGCGACGCGTTCGCCGCGGCCGTTGGCCAGGTCGCCGTCGCGGCCGGCCGCGACGACACCCTGCCGATGCTCACCGGCATCCGGGTGGAAATCGAAGGCGACACCGTTACGCTCGCCTCCACTGACCGCTACCGGCTCGCCGTGCGGGAGCTGGCGTGGAAACCGGAGAACCCCGACCTGTCCGCGGTCGCCCTGGTCCCGGCCAAGACCCTTGCTGACACCGCGAAGTCACTGACCAACGGTGCTGAGGTGGCGATCGCCCTGTCCGGTACCGAGAGCGGCGAGGGCATGATCGGCTTCGAGGGCGGCGGTCGGCGCACCACCACCCGGCTCCTCGACGGAGAGTTCCCCAAGTACCGCGCCCTGCTGCCCGATTCGTTCAACTCCGTGGCCGAAGTGCAGAAGGCGGAGTTCATCGAGGCGGTGAAGCGTGTATCGCTGGTCGCCGAACGCAACACCCCCCTGCGTCTGGCCTTCAGCGAGGGCCAACTGGTATTGGAGGCGGGGACCGGCGACGAAGCGCAAGCCGTCGAGGTCCTGGACGCCACGCTGGAGGGCGACGAAATCCAGATCGCGTTCAACTCCGCCTTCCTGATCGACGGCCTCAACGCGATCGACTCCGACATCGCCCGGTTGCAGTTCACGACTTCCACGAAGCCCGCGATCATCACAGGCAAACCCGCTGAGGAGGAGGCCTCCTCCGACTACCGGTACCTGATCATGCCGGTCCGGCTCTCCAGTTGACCGACGATCGGCCCGTCCACGTATCCACAGGCGGCAGAGGGGGATGTCACGCCATGCAACTCGGTATGGTCGGTTTGGGCAAGATGGGCGGCAACATGGCCCAGCGGCTTCGCGACAAAGGGCATGACGTCGTCGGTTTCGACTTCGATCCCGCGGTACGCGATGTCGACAGCCTTTCCGGACTCGTCGAGCGGCTGAGCGCACCCCGCGTCATCTGGCTGATGGTGCCCGCCGGCGAGCCCACCGCCGCGACCATCACGGAGCTGGCCGGGCTCCTGGAGCCGGGTGACCTCATCATCGAAGGCGGCAACTCCCACTACGTGGACGACCGCCACCGTGCCGAGCAGCTCGGGCAGCGCGGTATCGGCTACGTTGACGCCGGGGTCAGCGGTGGCGTGTGGGGGCGCCAGAACGGCTACGGAATCATGGTCGGGGGTACGGCGGAGAACGTCGCCCGCGCTGAGTCCATCTTCGAAGCGCTCACCCCGGACGGCGGCGGAGGATACGTGCACGCCGGCGGCGTGGGCGCCGGGCATTTCGTGAAGATGGTGCACAACGGTATCGAGTACGGCATGATGCAGGCGTTCGCCGAAGGCTATGAGCTGATGGCCGCATCCGACGTGGTCGATGATGTTCCGGGAACCTTCGCCAGCTGGCGCGAGGGCACGGTCGTCCGCTCCTGGCTCCTGGACCTGCTTGTCCGCGCACTGGAGGAGGATCCCGACCTCGACAGGATCCGCGGGTACGCACAGGACTCCGGTGAGGGCCGGTGGACCGTCCAGGCCGCCGTCGACCACGCGGTCCCAGCCCCGGTCATCACCTCAGCACTGTTCGCCCGATTCGCCTCACGGCAGGAGGACAGTCCTGCCATGAAGGTGATCGCGGCGCTGCGCAACCAGTTCGGCGGACATGCCGTCACCGAGGCTGCCGACGGCTCCGTGCAGGATTCGCAGAGCTGAGGACGGCTCTGAAGAGTCGGTGGTTTCACGTGAAACCACCGGCCGGTGACAATAGGGAAGGTCAGATGTACGTATCGCACCTGCAACTGGCCGACTACCGGTCCTATGAGTCGGTGAACCTGGAGCTGGAGCCCGGGATCAGTACGTTCGTCGGCCCCAACGGCCAAGGAAAGACCAATCTCGTTGAGGCCATCGGATACGTCGCTTCCCTGGGCAGCCACCGGGTAGCGACCGACACCCCCCTGGTGCGCAAAGGTGCCGAGCGCGCGGTCGTGCGGGCGGCGATCACAAAGGACGGCCAGCGGGCCGTCATCGAACTGGAGATCAATCCGGGAAAGGCCAACCGTGCCCGCCTCAACCGCGCACCGGTCACCCGGCCGCGCGAGGTTCTCGGCTTCCTGCGCACCGTGCTGTTCGCTCCCGAGGACCTCGCGCTGGTCAAGGGAGATCCCGGGGAACGCCGCAGGTTCCTCGACGAACTCCTCGTCGCCCGCGCGCCCCGGTTCTCCGGTGTCCGTTCCGACTACGACCGCGTACTGAAGCAGCGCAACGCCCTGCTGAAGTCGGCCTCGGCTCAGTTCTTCAAACGCCGTGAACCGGACCTGGCCACCCTTGATGTCTGGAACGACCACCTCGCCACCGCGGGAGCCGAACTCCTGTCAGCCCGGTTGGAATTGGTGGCCGAACTGCAGCCGCTGGCCGCCAAGTCCTACAGCGAGCTCACCACGTCGGGTGGTCCGCCGGTGCTGCAGTACCGAAGCTCTGCCGCGCCTGATGAGTCCGACCTCCCGGCTGACCGTGCGCGGCTTGCCGACCTTCTGCGCGAAGCGCTGGCCGAAGTCCGCGCGCAGGAGCTGCAGCGCGGGGTGAGCCTGGTGGGGCCGCACCGCGATGATCTCGTGCTGAGCTTGGACGATCTTCCCGCGAAGGGGTACGCCAGTCAGGGCGAGTCATGGTCATGCGCTCTGGCGCTGCGGCTCGCCGGATTCGAACTGCTGCGGTCCGACGGTGACGATCCGGTACTGATCCTCGACGATGTCTTCGCCGAGCTCGACGCCGAGCGCCGCCGCCGGCTGGCCGAGCACGTTCGGCACGCCGAGCAGGTCCTGGTCAGTGCGGCGGTGGCTGAGGACATCCCCGGTGAGCTGCGGGGGGCCCGGTTCCGTGTCCAGGAAGGGGCGGTCGAGCGTGAATGACAACGGCCGTCCGCAGGATGGGGGCGAGCAGGCCGGACAAAGCGGCGTGGAACTGGCGCGCCAGGCGCTCGCCCAGGCGAGGGCTGCGGCCAAGGAGAGAGGTGCCGTTCCGCAGGGGCACACCCGGCGGGTGCGTCGCGGCCCGGTCCGCTCGCGAAACGAGCCGCAGTTGTTCGGCGACGCCGTCCGTGCGTGGCTGGTGGAGCACGGTTGGCAGGAACAGGTCGCCATCGGCGGTGTCTTCGGGCGCTGGTCCGAGATCGTCGGTGAGTTCAACGCCCAGCACCTGAAGCCCGTCTCCTACGAAGGCGGTGAACTGGTGATCGCTGCCGATTCGGCGACCATGGCGGCACACGCTCGCGCCATGTTGCGCGACCTTGTCCGGCGGATCAATGAGGAATTGGGGCACGGCACCGTGCACAGCATCAAGATCCAGGGGCCGGGGCGCAGGCGTGGACTCGGGCCGCTACGGGCCGGTTGACCGGTTGGGAAACCCGTCATTACCTCCGGCTGACCACTTCAGCACGGCTCCACACCTCCAGCGGCGCTGAACGGCGCGGAAAAATGCTGACAGGGGTGCCCGTGTGTGGGGAGTCATCTCCCCTTCTGTTCAGTCGTTGTGGGGCGGCACAGAGCCGCCAATGCCACTTTCTTGCTGTGTGCGAGGTATCATGAGAGAGGTTCTTCGGACGCTTTCGCCGGTATAGCCCGTCCCAAGAGTGGGTGGCATGGATTGGGGCAGTGAACGGTGTCCGGCGGGGGCTGTACGGCTCGGTGCCGTCCTCTCGCGTCACCGTGACACCGCCCGATTCTCCATTTCCGTTCTCCGGGACGTCGACTGGTGTGCGTCCCCAGCAGGAGGGTGTTCCCACTTGGCCTACGACGCTCGATCTATCACAGTTCTTGAAGGGCTCGAGGCGGTACGTAAGCGCCCCGGCATGTACATCGGCTCCACAGGTGAGCGAGGCTTGCACCATCTCGTCTACGAGGTGGTCGACAATTCGGTCGACGAGGCCCTCGCGGGCCACGCCGACGCGATCGAAGTGACCCTGATGGCCGACGGCGGTGTCCGTGTGGCCGACAACGGTCGCGGTATCCCCGTCGACCTGCATCCGGTCGAGAAGCGCCCCGCGGTCGAGCTGGTTCTCACCACACTGCATGCAGGGGGCAAGTTCGACGATAAGTCGTACGCAGTCTCCGGTGGTCTGCACGGTGTCGGCGTGTCCGTGGTGAACGCGCTCTCCACCCGGCTCGACATCGAGATCCGGCGAGACGGCCACGTGTGGCGGCAGCGCTACGAGATGACCCGTCCGGTGACCGACCTGGAGAAGGGTGAGGAGACCGAGGACACCGGTACCCAGACCACGTTCTGGGCCGATAACGGCATCTTCGAGACGACGACCTACAATTTCGAGACACTCGCACGGCGCATGCAGGAGATGGCATTCCTGAACAAGGGGCTGTCCATCACCATCCGCGACGAACGCCCCGAATTCGTCGACGACTCCCCTGCCGTGCACACCTACCACTACGAACAGGGCTTGTCGGACTTCGTCCAGCACATCAACCGGACAAAGGATCCGGCCCATGCCTCCATCGTCTCCTTTGAGGAGGATGGCGACGGGATCTCCGCCGAGGTCGCCATGCAGTGGAACCAGTCGTTCACCTCCTCGGTGCACACTTTCGCCAACACGATCAACACCTCGGACGGCGGCACCCATGAAGAGGGCTTTCGCACGGCACTGACCTCGGTCGTCAACCGCTACGCGCGCGAACAGAAGCTGCTGCGGGAAAAGGAAGACAACCTCACCGGCGACGATATCCGCGAGGGCCTCACCGCCATCATCTCGGTGAAGCTCGCCGATCCCCAGTTCGAGGGGCAGACCAAGACCAAGCTGGGCAACACCGAAGCGAAGTCGTTCGTGCAGCGGGTGACCAACGAGCACCTGCGCGACTGGTTCGAGCGCAACCCCGGCGAAGCCAAGGACATCGTCACCAAGGCCAGCCAGGCGGCGCGTGCCCGGATCGCGGCCCGCCAGGCCCGCGACCTCACCCGGCGCAAAACACTGCTGGAGTCGACCTCGCTTCCCGGGAAGCTGTCGGACTGCCAGTCGACCGAACCGGAGAAATCCGAGGTCTACATCGTCGAGGGAGACTCCGCCGGCGGCTCCGCCAAGGGCGGGCGCGACCCGCATTACCAGGCGATCCTGCCCATCCGAGGAAAGATCCTCAACGTCGAGAAGTCACGCATCGACCGGATCCTGCGCAACAACGAGGTCCAGGCCATCATCACGGCCCTGGGCACCGGGATCCACGACGACTTCGACATCGAACGGCTGCGCTACCACAAGATCATTCTCATGGCCGACGCCGATGTCGATGGCCAGCACATCCGCACCCTGCTGCTGACACTGCTGTTCCGGTTCATGAAGCCGCTGATCGAGGCCGGGTACGTCTACCTCGCCCAGCCACCTCTGTACAAGATCAAGTGGGACCAGCGCGGCAACGACGCCGACTACGCCTACTCCGACCGTGAACGCGACGAACTGATCTCCGCGGGAATGGCGGCGGGCAAGCGGGACCCGCGGCCGCGCGACCTCGTCCAGCGCTTCAAGGGCCTCGGCGAGATGAACGCCGCAGAACTGTGGGACACCACCATGGACCCGGACCGGCGAGTGCTGCTGCAGGTAACGCTCGACGACGCGGCACAGGCCGACGAGATGTTCAGCGTGCTCATGGGAGAGGACGTCGAGTCGCGGCGCTCCTTTATCCAGCGCAACGCGCGAGACGTCCGGTTCCTGGACATCTGAGTCCGTGCACTCCCCGACGGCACCGAATGACCCACCAGAAAAGGATCGACATCCAGTGACGGATGCGAACACCCCAGACACCACCGAGGAAACCGACCCCCGCCGCCAGCGGGTAGAACCCATCGACATCCAGGTCGAGATGCAGCGCAGCTATCTCGACTACGCGATGTCGGTCATCGTCGGCCGCGCTCTGCCCGATGTCCGCGACGGCCTCAAGCCCGTGCACCAGCGGGTGCTGTACGCCATGTACGACGGCGGGTACCGGCCCGACCGCGGCTACTTCAAATGCGCCCGTGTCGTCGGCGACGTCATGGGGAACTACCACCCGCACGGCGACAGCGCGATCTACGACACCCTCGTACGGCTCGCCCAACGGTGGTCCATGCGGATGCCGCTGGTCGACGGCAACGGCAACTTCGGCTCGCCCGGAAACGATCCCGCAGCGGCCATGCGCTACACCGAGTGCAAACTCGCCCCGCTGGCCATGGAGATGCTCCGGGACATCGACAAGGAGACCGTCGACTTCCGGCCCAACTACGACGGGCGCTCCCAGGAACCTGTGGTGCTGCCGGCGCGGTTCCCCAACCTGCTGGTGAACGGGTCCGCCGGTATCGCGGTCGGTATGGCGACCAACATTCCGCCGCACAACCTGCGCGAGGTCGCCGACGGCGTCAACTGGTACCTCGCCAACCCCGACGTCTCGGATGACGAACTGCTCGATGCGCTGATCGAACGGATCAAAGGCCCGGACTTCCCCACCAGCGGGCTCATCGTCGGTCGGCGCGGCATCGAGGAGGCTTACCGCACGGGCCGCGGCTCCATCACGATGCGCGCCGTTGTCGAGGTCGAAGAGGACTCACGCGGCCGCCAGACCCTCGTCGTCACCGAACTCCCCTACCAGGTCAACCCGGACAACCTCGCACTCAAGATCGCCGAACTGGTCAAGGACGGCAAGGTCACCGGCATCGCCGACGTGAAGGACGAGAGCAGCGGCCGCACCGGCCAGCGGCTCGTCATCGTCCTCAAGCGCGACGCCGTGGCCAAAGTCGTGCTGAACAACCTGTACAAGCACACCCAGCTCCAGGAGACGTTCGGCGCCAACATGCTGGCCCTGGTCGACGGCGTGCCCCGCACCCTCCGACTCGACCAGTTCATCCGGCACTGGGTCGACCACCAGATCGATGTCATCATTCGGCGTACGCGTTACCTGCTGCGCAAGGCCGAGGAACGCGCCCACATCCTGCGCGCGCTGCTCAAGGCCATCGACCGGATCGACGAGGTCATCGCGCTGATCCGGGCCAGCGCATCGGCGGACGACGCCAAGACCGGCCTCATGGGGCTGCTGGAGATCGACGATGTCCAGGCCCGCGCCATCCTGGACATGCAGCTCCGCAAGCTCGCCGCCCTGGAGCGCCAGGCTCTCACCGACGAGTTCGATGAGCTGATGGCCCAGATCCGGGACTACAACGACATCCTCACTTCTCCCCAGCGCCAGCGTGCCATCGTCCGCGACGAGCTCACCGAGATCGTCGAGAAGTACGGCGACGACCGCCGCACGCACATCATCCCGTTCGAGGGTGATATGCGCATGGAGGACTTCATCGCCGAAGAGGACGTCGTCGTCACGATCACCCGTGGCGGCTACGCCAAACGCACCCGGTTGGACAACTACCGGGCGCAGAAGCGCGGCGGCAAGGGGGTACGCGGCGCCCAGCTCAAGCAGGACGACATCGTCCAGCACTTCTTCGTGAGCACCACCCACAACTGGATCCTGTTCTTCACGAACAAGGGGCGGGTGTACCGCACGAAGGCCTACGAACTGCCTGAAGCCGCGCGCGACGCCCGCGGACAGCACGTGGCCAACCTGCTGGAGTTCCAACCGGACGAAGAGATCGCGCAAGTCATGGCGCTGCGCGGGTACGACGACGCGCCGTACCTGGTGTTGGCCACACGCGAAGGCCTGGTGAAGAAGTCGCGGCTGGAGGACTTCGACTCCTCCCGTTCGGCCGGCATCATCGCGATCAACCTGCGCGAAGACGACGAGCTGATCGCCGCCCGCCTGGTCTTTCCCACCGACGACCTGCTGTTGATCAGTAGCGACGCACAGGCCATCCGGTTCCCGGCCTCCGATGAATCGCTGCGTCCCATGGGGCGCGCCACCAGTGGTGTCATCGGTATGCGGTTCCTGGAGGGCGACTACCTGCTGAGCATGGACGTCATCCGCGAGTCCGACGGGCCCGCGGACGTGCTCGTGGCCACCGAAGGCGGCTACGCCAAACGCACCCCCGCCGACCAGTATCCGGTGCAGAACCGGGGAGGCAAGGGCGTTTTGACGGCGAAGGTCGTGGAGGCCCGCGGCAAACTCGTCGGCGCCCTCATGGTCTCCCCCGAAGAGGACGAAGTCTTCGCGATCACATCTACCGGCGGGGTGATCCGTACCCGGAGTTCGGAGATCAAGCAGTCGGGGCGGGCGACGATGGGGGTCCGGCTGATGAACCTCACTAACGGCAACCACGTGGTCGCGATCGCCCGCAACGCCGAAGCCGATGACGATGACGAGGACGGCGCGATCATCGCCGAGGAGGACGGCACCGCGGCGGACGGCGCGGAGGGTTCCGAGCCCTAGACTCCTCGGTAAGCCATGACAAAGGTTGCGGAGGGCATAGAATCGCCCTCCGCACGCCCCATCGGCCGGTTCTCGGGACCCCCATCGGAGCCCGCCTGGTACACAGCCCGGCATGTGCCCTCAGCGTCCACGGGGAGCGGTCGCCTATCCCCACAATCCGGTTCACCCATCACATGGAAAGTCCAGCGGTAACGTGGCTATGTCTGACAACACGCAACGGGAATCCGCTGCTCTTGAGGCGTCCGAGGCATCCGAGAACCCCGACGTGCCAGCTGAGGGCGGCGATACGAGCAAGGAAGAAGCGGCCGAGGGTACTGCCGCGGCGGTCGACGAGCCCGGCGAGGAATCCGCGGAGGAGCCCGGCGACGAGCCTGCGGAGGGGGCCGCGAGGGAGCCGGCAACGGACTCGGTGGCCGAGTCCGTCGGGGAGTCGGCGGATCAGCCCGGGACCGAGTCGGCTCCCGAACCGGACAACCGGTCACTGAGCGAGCCGCTCACCGACTCGACGACGGGCTCCGCGGAGGAAGCAACCGCTGAGCAGGGGGGTGTGCCGATGGCGGCGCAGCAGGGGCAGAGCCAGGAGCAAGAGACTGCTGTCCAGGCCACGAAATCCGCACGCAAGGCCCACTTGACGGTGAGCAGGGTAGAGCCGTGGTCGGTGATGAAGTTCAGTTTCGTCATCGCCCTGGTGTGCTTCATCATCCTGTTCGTCGCCGTGGCGGTGATCTATGCGATCCTGTCGACCCTCGGTGTCTTCGATGCGGTGACGGATCTGATCACCTCCCTCACCGAGGGCGGCGAAGAAGAGGATGTCATCCTCAACCCGGAGAGCTGGTTCTCCCCGGCTCGCGTGCTCGGTTACACGGGCCTCATCGGTGCGCTGAACATCATCCTGATCACCGCCCTGTCCACCGTTAGCGCGATGCTCTACAACCTCGCTGCCGACCTGGTCGGCGGCGTCGACGTAACCCTCACCGAGTCGGAGTGATCCACACGGGCCTCGCTCCCCTCGACCGAGCGAGGCCCGAACACTCGGGAGAGGCGCTAAACTAGGAGGTGAAGAGGGGCACGGCCATGGTTCTCCTCGGCCTTCCACCCGGAAGAACCGGTTCGCCCCGCACTGCCGCATACGGTAGAGTTTTCCTGGAACAAGGGCGTATAGCTCAGTCGGTTAGAGCGCATCCCTGATAAGGATGAGGCCCGTGGTTCAAGTCCACGTACGCCCACCCCCATAAGCAGCGCAAAGGCCTCCATCGGATTTCCGGTGGAGGCCTTTGACAGCAGTAGTGACAGCAACACGGCTGCTTACTCGTCCTCGTCGGGGTCGCCGTCGCCTTCACTGAAGAGCGTCCCGCCCAGTCGGCCGAGCCCTTCCCGCTGTGTCGCTTCGTCGCTATGGGTGTAAATCTCCATGGTCACCGAGATCCGGCTATGCCCGAGGATTTCCATTGCGTCGCGCGGCGCGACCCCGGACCGCTTGAGCATCGAGGCCACCGAGTGCCGAAGGTCGTGCAGCCGGAGAGGCCGCATGCCCGCCGACGCCGATAGCCGCTCGAAGCTGCGGGACAGGCTGCGCGGCTGGATCGCCCGACCGGTCCGCGTGGTGAACACGAGGTTCGTACCGCCCCACGCCTTCCCAGCGGCGCGACGCCTCTCCGCCTGCCAGTCCGCTTGCTCGATCAGAGCATCCCGAGCCCATCGCAGCAGCGGCAGCGACCGCCGACCGGCGTGCGTCTTCACCTCCACCAGCTCAAGCGAGCCGTCTACCCGCTGGATTTGCCGACGAATCGACATGACGTCCTGTTCCAGGTCGACGTCATCCCACGAGAGCCCGAGCACCTCACCGCGCCGGAGGCCGTAGAGGAGCATCAGCACGAAGGCCGGATACAGGTGGTGGTTCCGCGCGTGGTCGAGGAACCGCTTCGCCTCGTCGGCGTTCCAGGGCTTGAGCCGCTCGGGCGACTCTGCCGGAAGAGTGACGAGCCGAGCGGGATTGACCGTGATCAGCTCTTCCCGCATGGCGCGCGTTAGCGCTGAACTGAGGGTCGTCCGCATGGCATGCACCTTGGCCACCGAGTCGCCGGCCTTCAGCCGCCCGTTGAGGAACGTCTGAATCTTGGCGACCCGCAGCCGGTCGAGGCGCTGACTGCCGAGATTCGGCTTCAGGTACAGGCGAACCGTCTGCTCGTACTTGGCGTAGGTCGTCGCGCGGACCGAGGGCTTGGCGACGTGCTCCAACCAGTAGTCGAGGTACTCCCCCAGCTTCCACGGACGGTCCGGAACGGCGACGTTGCGGTTGCTGTTCTCCTGGATCTTGGTGAGCTTGTCGTACGCCTCCTTGCGGGTACGGGCGTAGCGCTGGACGCGCTTCAAGGAGCCGTCCGAGGCGAGTACGTAGGCTTCCGCGACCCATCGGCCGTCCTTGCGCTGGAAGACCGTGCCCTCTCCGTTGGCACGTCCGCGCTTGCCCTTGCGCCCTTCCGGCTCGTCGGGGGATGCGGAGTTGCGCGCGGCCATCAGGCGGCTTCCTCTCGTAGCTCGGAGATGAAGGAGTCGAGGGCTTCTGTCGGTATGCGGCGGTCGCGCCCGATCTTGACCGACTCCAGACGGCCGGAGCGGATCAGCTCATAGACCTTCCAGCGCCCGAGGCGCAGCACGTCCATGACCTCGGGGACAGTCAGCAGGCGTCGCGTGGTCGGAAGGGGGGTCATGCGGCAGCCTCTCTAGTTGCCGAAAGATCGTCGGATCGCTGTTGCCGAGCGGCGTCGAGCTGGGCGCGGCGTTTGAGTGCTTCGCCGACCGCGCGGAGTAGACGGTGTTCGCGCGGCGGGACGTCGGGGTCGGTCGGCCGGGCGAGTTCCCAGGCGTGATCGCCGGAGGAGACCGAAGGGAGCGCGGGAGCGGCACCGTCGCCGTGCGCCTCGTCGGGGTCGGCGTCGGGATCCACGCCCAAGGCGTCGAGGACCCAGCGCAGCCGGTCCGCTTTGTGGTCGGCGACGGTCTTGCCGGACCACTTGCGCGAGACGAGGACGCGGCGCCCGGCGTAGCCGAGGTGTTCCCGCCGGTGTGCTTTGGAGCGGCAGAAGCCGGGGGTCATGCCCGCTTTGGCGCCGTCCGGCTGGATGCCGTACCGGAGCCAGTTCGCGCACTTCGGGGAGCACGGTTCGTACCGCAGGGCTTCCACGAGCCGTTCGACGTGGCGGGCTTGGGCGTCGGTGTCGACGGCGTGGCATTCGGCGATGTCCTTGGTGAGGTACTTCGCCAGGTAGCGCACGCACCGGTCGGCATCCTCGGTGCCGGCCACCACCCCTTTGGCATCGACCTGCGGCCCGAAGCGGACCACGTGCATCGGTTCCGCGTCCGGATCGGCGTCGAGGGCATCGAGCGCCTGTTCCCAGGTGGGCAGCACTTCCCCGGTGGCCATGTCGACATAGCTCCCGATCGACTCATCCCAGACCGGCAGGTTCTCGCCCGCATAGACCGCCTCGTCGGCCTGCGGCCACCACACCTGGTGATAGGTCGCGGCCGCGATCTGGCGCAGCTCGGCACGCGGGATGGTGCCCCGCGTGGCCATGTGCAGGTGCGGCGCCAGGCGGCGTTGCGGTTCGACGGTGGCGAAGTACTGCACGTCGAACCCGGCCACGCGGCGCAGGTTCTGCACGAACCGGTCGATGAGCTTGGAGAAGTGCAGCGCGTCCCGAGCCGCCCGCCGGTAGTCGTACGTGGACGGATCCACCGGCGTGCCGTCGGGCTTCACCCGCCCGTAGGTGTCGCAGGTCAGCGTGAGGAACAACGACGGCCGGAAGACGCGGCCCGTGGCCGGGTCCTCGTAGGAGCGCCCGACCGTGGTCTTGGCCATCTGCCGCTTGGGCAGGTCCGGCGCGTCCTGGCGCCGCTTGGTCGAGCGCACCCGACGCGACGAGCCCGACGAGGAGGAGCCACGGGAGACGGACCCGCGCATGCCGGATGCGGTGATCTCGGCGTCGAGGTCGGCGATGGCCTGATCGAGCGCGGCCACCTCGTCGGGATCGGCCCCGCCGGACTCCACCAGGGCGTCACGTTGCGCGGTGACCACGGCGCGGCGCTCCACCCACGCCCGCTGAACGTCGGACGGGCGATCCGGCGTGACGGTCGGATCCTCGGCGAGGTGCCAGCCCTCTTCACACTGACTCCGGCGGATGGACCGCTTGCGCCCTGCGCAGGACGGGCACCGGGACTCCAGCGTCGAGCCGCATGGAACGTCCACAATCTCGGTTTGGCCTGTGCTGATGTCGGTACGCCGTAGGGAGACGGGCCGGATGCACACGCCCTTGTCGGCGGCGATCTGCTCGGCCACCTCACGCGCCAGCGGTTGCGCCTGCCGCTCGGCCCGCGTGGACTTGCCGGTCGGGGTCGGCATCAGTCCCCCACCCCCGCAACGGCAGGTTCACCGGCCATAGCGTCGATGTCGTCATCGGAGACGAACGCGGCCCGCACCCGCACCGGAACCGGCGAGCCCTCCAGCTTCACGAACGCCACACCGGGAAGATCCGGGTCGATCAGGTGGGCGTTGGCACCGCGATCCCGCGCGCCCTCCCCGAGGACCATGTCCACCTGCGACGCCTCGTCCAGCCGCAGTGCGATCTTGTCGGGGAACAGGTTGCGCAGGTTCAGCACCTCTTTGCGCGGGTCTTGCAGCGCGGCCAGGACGCAGAACCCGACGGACCGGCCCTGACTGGTCAGTGTCGCGATGGCGTTCTCCGCCCGCCGGCGGATGTCCCGATCAGGGTGGTAGGCGGTCAGGAACGCCACCTCGTCCAGCACCACCACCACGAACGGATCCCGCGTACTGGGGACGTGCACCCGCTGGCGGCCCGCGTAGCGTTCGGCGCGTTCCTGCATCGCCGCAACCGCCGCCTCCAGCAGCTCAACCGCCTCGTCGGCCGCATCGGCATACCGGGCGAACAGAGCCCGCCCGAAGGACAGTTCCATCCGCTTGGGGTCGATCGCCCACACCTGCACCGTGCCCGCGTGGATGGCCGCAGTCATGGCGCGGATGGCCGACCACAGCACCGAACCTTTGCCCGCGCCGGTGACCCCGACCGTGAGCACGTGGGTTCCGTGCAGCCGCAGGTACCACGGTTCGCCGTCCTCGCACCGGCCCACCGGCAGCCCCGACAGGTCCGGCTCGTCGGGCACCGGTAGCGCCTCGATCGGATCGGCGAGGGTGTCACGGCGCGGGAACTCCAGCACCACATCCCGTGGTCCGCGCACTTCGACCCGGCAAGAGGGAGCCCCGAAGCCGTGCGCCAGCTCGGCCACCCGGTTCTCGAAGTCGGCCGGAGCGGTGCCGGCCACGAGGCGCACCCGCACCCGATCCGCCCAGGCCGAGCAGCTCACGCCGCGAATCTGCGGAAGGTACTGCCGTTCAAGGTAGGACTCGGCCAGCCCGGAGACGACCAGGACGGGTTGCCAGTGCCGCCGGTAGACCCACAGCCACCGCCAGGCGGCCAGCGCCCGCAGTGCCACACGGGCCTTGAACGAGTCCGGCCAGCGCCGCCACCACACCAGTAGCCCGAGGTCGACCACCGTCCACATCACCGCCAGCCCGAGCCAGCCGGTCAGCACGTAGGCCGCAATCGAGACCGCCACGACGGCGACGGAGACGGGGAACTGGACGGGCAGCAGGACGAGCAGGCGCAGGAAGCGCCAGAGCCACCCGGTGAGGATGAAGATCCCCGGCGTCTCCACCACGGGCGTGGTGAAGCGCACCGCCTGTGCAGGCACGGGCGCGGTCGGCCGCTGGACTTGGGAAGCGCCCGCTTTAGAGTTGCCCAGCATCACCGACCACCCCCGCTCGCGTCGTCGGCGCGGAGTGCGGCCAGTTCGGCGCTAGCCTCGTCGGCCACGACACGGGTTTCGGCATCGTCGGTCTGGTCGGCGATGCGCCCGAGGATGGAGGACTTCCAGGCCAGCAGCGCCGCGTCCGGACCGGTACGAGAGTCGTTGAAGACGGTGTTGCGGTGGGCGCGCAGGGCGTCCATGAACTCGGCGATCTCGCGCGGGCTGACCCGCGTTGACAGCTCGGACATACTGAACAGACACCTCTTCTGTGGTCTTTGGCGAGTTCACGAGGGGTTGAAGGGGCGGCCGAAGGTGTTGGCGCACCAGGCCGCTCCGCTTTGTGTTCAGCGGACGATTTAGCCCGCATCCTTGGATCCCGAGGCACCCGCACCGGCAACGGCCGGAGCCTTGCGGGAGGCGGCGCCGTTGCCGCCCGGCGTCTTCACCCCGCGTGCCCGAAGCGAGTACGCGACGCGGGGACGCCTCCCGGAGTCGTCCACGTAGGGCATGACCGACATCTGCTCGAACTCGACGGGCCGGAAGGGCAGGCCGGGAACCTCGTCGGGCAGGGTCGGGCAGTGCTCGGCGGCCACCTTGACCTTCACGCTCTTTGCCTTGCCGCGGGCTTCGGGGTCAGCGTCGATCACGTCCACCGCCCACAGCGGCAGTCCCGACACCTTGTCCATCTGCGGACGCTTGGTCTCGAAGTCGGTAATGGGCTCCACCCCCAGCGCGTAGGCGCCGTGCGGGAACACCGTCCCGAACTCCACCGGCAGCGCACCCTGAATCGCCATGCTTCTACCTCTCTACGGCCCGGTGATCAGGCCGGGCATACGAAAGCGTGTGGCCTGTCGCCCCTTCCAATGCTGGAAGGCGAGCGGCGACAACCCACACGCTAACCCGTACTTTTAGTTGTGTCTAGTAGTTTGAATACTAGTTCGTACTCACAGTACGCCCATACGTCTGGCCAGCCCTTGCAGCGCCGGTCCCGGAGGGTCCTGAATGGTCAGCAGATCCCCGATGGCTTGGCGCACCAGCGGATGACTGCGCACCTGCTCAGGCGTGATCTGCTCAGCCCGCTCCAGCGCGGAGACGGCCGTATCGGCGTTGCGCCGCTGGAGGTGAGCGCGCGCCACGTCGATGAGGAACCGCCCTTGGCGCTCGGTCGACAGGCCCGAGGTGTCGATACCGTCAGCCGCCCGCAGAGCGACCCCGGCGTCTCCCAGTTCCACCGCAACCGCCACCTCGTGCAGGGACACGTTGGTCGGCCCGAACTCGGTGTTGTAGTCGTTGCGATCGCCCCCCAGCCGCTCAGCGACCGACCGCGCCTGTGCGATGTTGCGATAGGCGGTGGTGGCCTCGTTGCGCCGAGCCGCAGCGACGGCGCGTTGCAGGGTCAGCGCACCGAACAGCGACATCGCCTCCAACTCGCCCCGATCGGCCAGGGGAGACAGCGCCTCACACGAGGTGCCGGCGGTCGCCTCCACCTGGTCGAAGTAGCCCGCACCCTGGAAGGTCAGGCACAGCCGGAACTCACCGGCCGCCATGAGCAGGGGCTCATCGGCGCGTTCGGCCGCCGTGATCGCCCGATCGGCCGCGATCCAGGCCGCTTCGAACTCACCGAGCTTGCTCAGCGCCGACGAGCACGCCTGATACGTGGTGTTCAGCAGCCGGAACAGCGGCACCCGCTCACCGTTGGGCACCGACCGCGCGGCCGCCTCCAGCTCCGGCACGAGCACTTCGAGAAGTTCGGTCAGCTCCACATAGCGGCTGGCATGCGTCAGGCTCCACGCCTCATCGACCCGCCGCCGCAGCGCACCGACGTCAGGAGCGGTGTCGCCGCCGCCGTTGCGCAGGATGGCGCTCAGCGCATGGGCACGGCTGAGGACCAGCCGCAGGCGGCTACTACCGGGCGCCTCCTCGGTGGTCGAGGCGATGATGGGCGACTCGGCGGCCAGCTCCGATAGCGGCACTTCCAATACGCCGGCGACGCTTTCCAGCACCGACATGCGATCGATCCGGCGGACACCCCGCTCAACTTGGGAGACCCAGGCTTCCGACCGGTCGACGAGCCCGGCGAACTCCCGTTGCGAGAGTCCGCGCCGCTTGCGGTGCTGGGCGATCTTGCGCCCGAGCGCCTTCTGATACTCGTTGCTCACCCCGTGACTCCCTTGGTGTCCTGCACCGTCAGGAAGTCCACGTCCACCGAGGCCAGGTACTGCCCGCGCGCATCCAGGAAGCGCTTCACGTGCGGCTGTTCCTCGTGTGCGTCGAAGGCCGCCCGGTCGCGGTAGAGCTCGTAGAAGTACCGCTCGAGCGGCTTGCCTTCCACCCGGTGCACCGCGTAGACGAGCGTGCCCGGCTCACTCTCGCGGATGCGCGGCAGCGTCTCGGCCACCAGGGCGTCAAAGCCCGACGCGCTGTCCTCATCCTTCAGCGTGAACCGCACCGCCAGTCCGAACATGGCGACTCCTCACCTCACGTCGACATCACTAGTCGCACTAATTGTCTTCCAAACGTAGTGCAAGTACCAGGCACCTAATGTACGGTAGCCGTACTAATAGTACTAGTCATGCAGCTCACTGTCTTGTGATCTGCCAAACTCACCGAGGTGAGGCGTATGACCCTCCACCCCAACGACGCCGACCGCCCCCGAGTCGCCGCCTGCCGGTGGTTCCCCGGTTCGAGGTCATCCATACGCGAGGTCCGCCGGTTCATCGCCAACCGGTTGCAGGGCTGCCCCGCCACTGATGACGCTGTTCTCGTCGCCAGCGAACTCGCCACCAACGCCATTCAGCACACCGAGTCCGGCACCTGGACCACCGGCTTCCTCGTCATGCTGGAACACACCGCCGAGGAAGGCGTCCTGATCACCATCCACGACGCCGGCACCACCACCCGCACGCCCTACCTCGCCGAGTCCAACCCGAACACCGAGCACGGCCGCGGCCTCAGCCTCGTCAACGCCGTCGCCAAGAGCTGGGGCAGCCAGGGAGGAACGGCCGAGCGCATGACCTGGTGTGTCGTGCAGTGCCACTAGGAGATTGAGGGCTTCGGCAGCGTCGGGAATTCGATACGCGGTGAAAACTTACGATCAGCTACACGATGTCGCCTCGTCTGGGTAAAATTTGACGTGCCAGTCGGTAGGCGCTACCGCGACCGTCAATGTCGCTTCACTGAAAGGTCTCGCATGCCATTTCGGAATCCCGTATTCCTGAACCTCGACACGCTCCGGAGTATGGCGGATTACTACGGAATTCCCATCCCCGAAGAGGCGCAAGTCACTGTGCAGTCCCGGGGGACAAAAGAGGGGAGGGCAGGAGTGAAAAAAGTGGTAGAAGTCGAAAAGGGTAAGACTAGCGAGGAAGAAACGTCCGAATCCTATACTCGTCCAGTTCGCCCAGTTCGAGCTTTCAATGACACGCTCGACAGTCTCTTGCAGGATAAGCAGATCGTTGACTTGACGTCCACTCCTGATGCCGAACTCATTCTCAATACACCAATTCAGGCGAATGTGGATCTAAGAACTTGTCTCAATAGCCTGCGTGGGTGACTGGGAGCTGCCATCATCACGTGCTGTGAGTGATGTGTTGCCCGATGGGCTGTGGGAGATCGTGGAGCCGCTGCTGCCGGAGCGGCCGCCGGC
>JAJYTD010000019.1 GCA_021793235.1 Actinomycetes bacterium
CCGGCGGCCGCTCCGGCAGCAGCGGCTCCACGATCTCCCACAGCCCATCGGGCAACACATCACTCACAGCACGTGATGATGGCAGCTCCCAGTCACCCACGCAGGCTATTGAGACAAGTTCTAAGGCGCTGAACATGACTAAGGGGGTAGCATCGCTACCCCCTCGCCGAGGGGTACATTCTGTACCCCACTTCCGTTCTAGGCGACCTGTACACCAATCTTTCGAGCGAGTTTGTGCACGTCGTCGCGGATTATCCCGTTCCGGGATTCACTGAGGTTGATCACAGCGGACCGTGCGAATCGGTTGAACTTGGTGGTCTCAGGAGATTCCTCGTATGCCTTGGTCAGCAGGTGAACGACGGCCACATTCTCCCCTTGAAGGTCGTGGGCTCGCGCCGATTCGATCATGTGAAAGCTCCGCCGCGTCGCCGACGGCATAGAGGCGAGGTCGATACTACTTGCCGCGCGGATAGCAGTTCCGCCCTTCAAGAGATCAGCATTCATCGTAATGGCGTAGGCGTCCACCATCCCCCGACCGAAGATCAGGTATGGGTGCGCGTACCCGGCTCCTAAACGCCGCGCCGCCTTGTCTGCTCTGTCCCAGTAGCGCCACGCGTCGCCAGAGCGCCCGGTCTTCGCGTAGGAAAGTGCCGCGGCCAGTTGAAGCAACCCCCACCGCGCGAGATCCTCGGCGCCTCTTTCCGGATGAATCAATTTAGCCGCGCTCATCGCCAACTCGACACGCGCCTCGTGCCTCTCGCCAGCATCCCGGAACACATGGTTCATGTACCAGGCGGCTACGGCCATAGCGTGGGGATCGTCCGCGTCTTGGGCCGCCGCCATGGCACGGTCACCAGTCAAGGTGACGAGCTCGTGAGCGGGTTGGAAGCTGAGGTAGAGCTGTGCGAGGTGGTAGGTCTGCGCAAGCGCGGAAAGCACTTTACGTCGCTCGGCTCCTTCTACCTGCCGAGCTGTTCTCTGAAGATCGGCGAGCAACCCGGGAAGCACCTCGGCCACACGGGTCCGGTGGTTTTTATTGCCGTGCCAGAGTTGCCACCCGTGCCGAACCCGGTCACCGACCTCCCGAGGTGTGAGGGGCTCGAGATCAGATGTCATCAGATAGTAGGTCGTCAGCGCATTCCGAATCGTCGGCAACGCCTCGTGCGCGTCTCCGGTGACCGTCGTTGACAACAACCGGTCTTCTCCGGTGAGGTCGGCTAGGTCCTGCACTTGGAGTACTTCGGCCAAGCGAAGCAACAGGGGAAGCCGCGGCACCTTGATCCGTCCGGTCTCTATCGCCTTGACCCACTCTGCCGACCGGCCGACGAGTCCGCCCAGGACGGCCCGTGTCTGCCCGGCGCGCGTGCGGTAGTACTGCACGCGCTTTCCGAAGGTGGGCAAGTCCGGCGGGGTGGCTTCGTTGGGCATGAGCCCTGTCCCTTCCTCATCAGGTCGCGCTATCAGGCTAAAGGGCTGAGTCGCAGCCATGTAAGAGGTCAACCCGATCTCAGGCGCGAGCCGGTGCCTAGTCTCAGTTCTAGCTCAGTCGCACGGTGAACCTTGACGTATCACGCCGTCTCACAAGCCGAGAACACGAAGGTGAATCGGGGTTCGTGAGACCGGTTGAGACAGGATGAGACGGCAGTTGACTAACTGCTGATGTGGTTAGGGTTCACGCCCTTCCGGGGTTCAAATCCCCGATTCTCCGCAGGCCAGAAGGGGCCCCGCGCTTCAGCGCTGGGCCCCTTCCTCGTGGACCGGCCGCGGATGTGCCACCGTCCCGGACGCCCCGCACGCGGGAGCGGCGGGGCGTCCGGCCAGAAATCAGAAACCAGTGAGCTCGGTCCCGATCGCGACCACGCCCAGGGCTTCGCGCTCGGGCGGGTAGATCTCCCGGATGTTGCGGAGCTGATCGTCCTTCGAAGCGTTCGGGTTTACCGACGAGACCGGCTCGTGCTCGAACATCTCGTCGAAGGTGTCGTACCGCGCTGTCCGTGTGATCCGCGTGAGCACTTCCTCGTCGCGGCACTTGAACCGGAGAAGGTCGCCTTCCTTCAACCGCTTACGGCTGCTGTCGTTGACCCTGATCTCGGTCGTCTTCTTGCCCGAGGCGATCAGGTCGAAGTACCGCTTGTAGATGCCCATCTCGTGCGCGCGGGGGCGCTGGTCGAGGCCGGTGGGTCGGTTGGTCATGAGTCGTCCGAGTTCCTTCCGGTTAGGTCGAGTCCCGCCGACGGGCCGTCGGACCCGGTCACCACACCAACCGACCTGACATGACGGCGCCCCCGCTCTGGGAACTCTCCCGGGGCGGGGACGTTTCGTCGTTTCCGGCTACGCCTTCACGGTGTGTCAGCTTCCCGACGGCGCGACCGGCACGAGCTTGCTCGCCAGCTCGGCAGGCAGGTCCGACAGGGGGCGCCACTCGAATTCGGTCACCTCTTCGATCTGAAGACGAACGTCGGCTTCCTCGACCCAGTGGGCGTACCGGAAGTCGAAGTGGTAGTGCTCTGGTTCGTCCTTCGCCGGATTGGCCGGGATCTTATGGATGTCGATGTCAGCCGGTGCGACGTCGTGCGTCGGCGGGGAGATGACCTGCTGCCAGGGGATACCGGCCTCTTCTTCGAGCTCGCGCAGGCTTGCCCCGAGCAAGCTCGTGTCGCCGGGCTCGATGTGACCGCCGGGCAACAACCACTTGTCGAGCATCTTGTGCCGGATCATCAGCACGCGGCCCTCGGGGTCGACGACCGCCGCGCCAGCGGTGACGTGCCCGACCCGGAACTCTTTGCGGGAGGTGACGGCGTGGCCTTCGTTGAGCGCGTGGAACAGCAAGGCCACGTGGTCGACTTCGTCCGGGTACCGGTCGAGGTACGTCGACAGGACGTAACGGATCTCGGGTTGGGTAACTGTCATGCTGCTCCATTGAAGTAGTCGAGCCACGTCGCCGCGACCTGTTCGCGAACTTCGGTGGGCAACTCGTGGTGCGCGGCCTCGTGCGGCGCACTCATGAGTTGGGCCGCGGCGGCGATTCGGCAGCAAGAGAGGGCCACACGAGGAAGCCGGCGGGCAGGAGCTGGGCGGACATATCCGGGCGCATCCGGTGACAGGCCCTCGATGTGCGTGCTGAGGCGGCCCGGGGCGGCGATACTTGCCCCATGACCGCCTGGAATATTGACGCGGAGTCGGCCGGGGTGGGCGTCGGGGCGGTGACCCTTGTCGAAGGGCCGTCCTTCGCCATCTCGGCAACGGACGGAGACATGTCCGCGGCTCGGCCGCATGGAGTCTTCCACAATGACACCCGTATCGTGTCGCGGTGGGACCTCCGTGTAGACGACGAGCCGCTGGAACCGCTCGCCGCCATGATGCACGAACAGCCCTATCGGGCCACGTTCATCGCCCGGGTGAAGCGGCGCTCCGGACGCACGGAGGGCGCTTTGCTGGTGGAGCGGGAGCGGCGCGTGGGAACCGGCCTGCGGGAGGACATCACTCTGCGCAACCTGAGTGGCGAACCCGTCGGCTGCACGATCACGCTCACGGTGGAGGCCGACTTCGCCGACCTGTTCGAGGTCAAGGAGGGCCGGGTCCGCTACCGCGGGGAGCACTCCTCCCGCGTCGAGGGCACCAGGCTGCTCATGGATCGTCAGTGGCGCGGACGGCGGCGCGGCGTCGCCGTCCAGGCGGACGGCGCCACATCGGTGACCCGCGACCTGATCGTCTTTCGCACGGTCGTTCCCGAACGCGGCGAGTGGTCGACCACCATCCTGGTGCACCCCATCGTCGACGGCGAGGAATCGCAGACCCGCTTTCCCCTCGACCGTCCAGTCGAGGAATCTGAACCGGCCCGCCGCTTCCAGGCCTGGCGCAGCAGCAGCCCCATCGCCACCACCGACAACGAAATGCTGGGATCGGTGCTGCAGCGCAGCCAGCAGGACCTCGGCGCGCTCCGCATCTTCGATCCCGACGATCCCGACCGCGCCGTCGTCGCCGCGGGTGCGCCGTGGTTCATGACCCTGTTCGGCAGGGACTCGCTGCTCACCTCCTACATGGCGCTGCCTTTGGACCAGTCCCTCGCGTTGGGCACCCTGCGGACCCTCGCCAACCACCAGGGGGACGAGGAGAACCCGCTGACGGAAGAACAGCCGGGCCGCATCCTGCATGAGGTGCGCATGGGTTCGACCAGCGGCCTCGAACTCGGCGACGGCGACATCTACTACGGCACGGCCGACGCGACGCCACTGTTCGTCATGCTGCTCGGAGAGCTGCGCCGATGGGGGCTCGCCAGCGACGAGGTCACTGCGCTGCTGCCGCACGCCGACCGTGCGCTGGAGTGGATCGAGCGCTACGGCGACCGCGACGGGGACGGCTTCATCGAGTACCGGCGGGAGACCGACCAGGGACTGCTCAATCAGGGATGGAAGGATTCCTGGGACGGGATCAACTTCGCCGACGGCCGCCTGGCCGAGGCGCCGATCGCGCTGTGCGAAGTACAGGGGTATGTCTACGGCGCCTACCTCGCGCGGTCGCACTTCGCCTGGGAGGCCGGGCAGGAAGAGGAGTCCCGGAAGTGGGCGGCCCGGGCGGCCGGGCTCAAACAGGCGTTCAACGACAGGTTCTGGCTACCCGAACGCGGCTACTACGCCGTGGCACTGGACCGCGACAAGCGGCCGGTCGATGCGTGTGCGTCCAATATGGGCCACTGCCTGTGGACCGGAATCGTCGACGAGGACAAGGCGCCGCTTGTCGCCGAGCGCCTGATGAGCCCGGAGATGTTCACCGGATGGGGCGTCCGTACTCTGGCCACCGACATGGGGGCCTACAATCCGGTGAGCTACCACAACGGGTCGGTGTGGCCGCATGACAACGCCATCATCGCGGCCGGGCTGATGCGCTACGGGTTCGTCGAGCACGTCCAGCGCATCGGGATGGGCCTGTTCGAGGCGGCCACCCGGTTCGGCGGTCGGCTGCCGGAGCTGTTCTGCGGCTTCGACCGCACGGACTACCCCGAACCCGTGCCCTACCCGACCTCCTGCTCTCCACAGGCCTGGGCCGCGGCCACCCCCATCCACCTGATCAGGGTCCTGCTGCGATTCGACCCCTGGATTCCGCACGGCAAACTATGGCTGTCCCCGGCTCTGCCGCTGGCTTTCGGGCGGCTTCGGGTCCAACACGTGCCGCTCGCCGGATCGCGGCTCTCCATCGACGCGTGGGACAGCGCAGTCAGCATCGAAGGCCTCCCCGCAGAGGTGCAGCTCATCGAGGAACCACGCGAAGCGATGACTTCCCGCAGGTGAGCGGGTATCCACCAGGCTTGTGGGTAGTGGGCACGGTTCTACCTGGGGAGTTGATTTCCATGGTGATCACTTCTGTGCCCATCCCGCGGCCGCTGCGTCTGGTCCTGCTCGCACCACCGTGGTATGAGGTGCCACCCGCGGGCTACGGAGGCATCGAAGAGGTACTCGCAGAGCTCGCCGAGCGGCTTGTCGAACGCGGTCATGACGTAACGCTCGTGGGAGTGGGGCAGCGTGCGACGGGGGCAAAGCTGCGCGTCACCTATGGGAAGCCGCAAGGCGACCGGATCGGAGAGAGCGTCATCGAGGCCGCTCACGCGGCCTCGGCCCAGCGGATCATCCGGGACCTGAGCCCTGACCTCGTACACGACCACTCGCTGGCCGGACCGCTGATGGCCGCGGCACGCCGAGCGCCCACCCTCGCGACCGTGCACGGGCCCATCACCGGAGATCATGCTCTGTACTACCGCTCCCTGCGTGAGGATCTCCGACTCGCCGCAATTTCTGAGGCACAACGGCGCACCATGCCCGAGCTGCCGTGGGCGGCGACCGTGCACAACGCGCTGTCCCTGCATCGATTCCCATTCCGCGCGGTCAAGGAGGACTACACGCTCGTGCTGGGCCGGTGCTCGCCGGAAAAGGGCGTGGGCACCGCGATCCAGGCGGCGCGCACCGCGGGCCACCGGGTAGTGATCGCGCTCAAATGTACGGAACCGGACGAACGCGACTACTTTGAGACGGCCATCCGCCCGCTTCTGGGTTCGGACACCGACTACATCGGTGAGGCGTCCGCGGAGCAGAAGTTGGAGCTGCTGGCTGGAGCGAAGTGTCTGCTTTTCCCCATCCGCTGGGAGGAGCCGTTCGGCATGGTCGCCATCGAGGCGATGGCCTGCGGTACGCCGGTCGTCGCGTTCCGGCGCGGAGCCCTGCCGGAGACGGTGCGCGACGGCGTTACCGGCATACTCGTCTCGCAGTCGGCAGAACTTCCCACCGCCATCGAGAGCGCCCTGGGTCTGGACCCGCACGCCTGCTGGGAACACGTCAATCGCCACTTCAGCGGCACGGCGATGGCGCGCAATTACGAGCAGGCGTACCGATCCGTCCTGGAGGAAACCCGGGACTTCAGTCCCGCACTGGCCAACACGGAGTTCTGATCCGCCGCACCGCACAAGGCGGCCCCGCCTTCGCGTGACCAGCGCTTATCCGGAGAGTAACAGGGTAGCGGCATTCCGCGTCAGAGGGGGATTTCTCTGCCCCGCGATAGCAGACCCTTGCCCATAGGAGGAAAGCCCATGTTCCGCCACACCATGAAACTGCAGTTCGATTCCAAGCCGGAGAAACCCGACGCGGCCTACGCCAAGAAGCTCCAAGAGCTCTCGGCGGCGCCTACGGCGAGATGACCGTGACCATGCAGTACCTGTTCCAGGGCTGGAACTGCCGCATAGAGGGCAAGTACAAGGACCTCATCATGGACATAGCCACCGAGGAGATCGGCCACGTCGAGATGCTCGCCACCATGGTCGCCCGCCTGCTGGAGGGCGCCCCCAACGACGTCACCGCAGACGCCGTCAAGGATCCGGCCGTGGCGGCGGTCATGGGCGGCATGAACCCGCAGCAGGCCATCGTGAATGGCGGGGGCCCGGTGCTCACGGACTCGGTCGGCACAGGGTGGAATGGCAAGTTCATCGTCGCCAGCGGGAACCTGCTGGCCGACTTCCGCGCCAACGTCGCCGCCGAGGCCCAGGGCCGCCTGCAAACGGCGCGGTTGTACAACATGACCGACGACCCGGGCGTGAAGAAGATGCTCAAGTTCAACCTGGCCCGCGACACCGCCCACCAGAACATGTGGCTGGCCGCGATCGAGGAGCTGCAGGCCGACGGCCTCGAAGGCGATGTGGCCCCCACTGCCCTCTTCGACGAGGAGAACCAGGAGCACGCCAACACGATTTGGGGCCTGTCCGACGGTACCGCTGCGCGCAAGGGCGGGTGGGCGAACCGGACCGCGCCCGATGGCACGCACGAATTGCGCTACCTTGTCGATCCCGAACCGCTCGGCGAATCGACGTCCGCACCGCCGACCGACCCCAAACTGTACGGGACCATGGACGGTCAGGCAGGCGAGGGCTCGGCCAAGGGCGCGGGCGGCCAGTCCGCAGAACCGCGGCATGGTCGGCAAGATCAAGGACGCTCTCGACTGAGCACCGCGGCCCATGGCCGGAGTCGGCAGGACTGCCGGCTCCGCCACCGAACCGGCATCGACGAGTCCGCGTCCCCGCCGAATCAGGGCGGCATGGCTGTTGATGGGGCGGGAACGCGGACTCCACCGCCATCCAGCAAGACAGCAGTGTGCCCGGGAACCGGGGCGGCAGCGCCTGCCTCGGTACGGTCCAACCGCGGGTCAGCCGGTCAGTGCCCGGCGCAGTGCGGCGAACCGTGCCTCCTTCATCCGCCGACTCACCTCCGCTTCCGGTGCCATCAATTCAGCACCGTGGAACACACCGGGGACGACGTGGAGCGCGGTCGGCACACCCGACCGGAGCAGCCGCAGCGCGTACTCCACACACTCGTCGCGGAACGGGTCCAGTTCCCCGACATCGATGTGGGCCGGCGGCAGGCCCGACAGGTCGGCGGCGCGCGCCGGGGCGGCGTAGTGGTCCACGTCGTCTCCGCCCGCTGCCTCCCCCAGCAGGGCCCGCCAGCCGAAAAGGTTGGCGGTGCGGTTCCACCCGGGGGTATCGGTGAACTCCCGGGCGGAAGGCGTGGTGTTGCGGTCGTCCAGCATCGGATAGAACAGCATCTGGAAGACCAAAGCCGGACCACCGCGGTCGCGCGCCATCAGGGCGGTGCCCGCTGCGATCCCGGCCCCCGCGCTTCCGCCGCCGATGGCCAGGCGTTCTGGGTCCAGGCCCAGTTCAGCGGCGCTGTGCACCGTCCACAGCAGCCCGGCGTAGCAGTCCTCTACCGGTGCCGGGTGGGGGCTCTCGGGCGCCAGCCGGTAGTCGACGGAGACGGCCACGCAGCCGATGTCCTCGGCATAACCGCACAGCATCTCGTCGTCGGCCTCGGGGAAGCCGGCGATCATCCCGCCGCCGTGGACCCAGTACAGGCCGGGCAGGGGGCCGTCCGCGCCCTTGGGCCGGTAGGTCCGCACACGGACATCCGGGGCGCCAGCTGGACCGGGCACCCAGCGATCGCTGATCTCGACCCCGGGATGCGGCTGCGCCAAGGCGAAATGCAACTCTCGTCGCTGCTGACGCATCGCGGGCAGGTCATCGAAGGACATCGTGCCGAAGTCGCTGGCCATGGACGACCACAGCTCGACCGCTGCCGCCAGTTCGGGGTCGATCCGCTGAGACCAGGTCACTGCGCCACCTCCGGGGGGTCAGGCCGGTCAGCGACCGGCGGTGCGCTCCCATTGTGCCGATATGTCGCGGCAGTGAATCCGGCACGGCAGCTGAAAACCGTGCGGATCTGCCGGTCGCGCACCCCGAACGGTCAAACCCTGAGGGGTTCCCGGCTAGAGTTGATCAAGAGGCCGGGTACTCGGCTATTGCCTACCGGAGAGCATAGAAGCCTATGGTCATCGGGGCACCCGGGGTTCCCATGATCGGATACACTCCCCCGGACGACACCTAAAGTGATCTTTCATTTACTTTGTGTCGTAACCTCTGCCCTGAGAGCCACCGTGCATCTTTCAGCTCCCCTCCGGTGAAGGATGGTCTCCATGGTCTTTGCGGAACACCTGCGGCACGCTCGTGCCCTCCTCCCCCTTGTCTCCCGCGCCGATGGCCCGTACCGCTTAAGCCTCGGTGACTCCAAGGGGATCTCCTATTCGGCTCTGGCCGCCGAAGTCACCCAGTGGCTGCGCACGCACAGTGTCATGACTGTACGCTGCGGCGACGAGCACGGCCGTGGCCTACTCAGCACCGCGGCATGGGTGGCCGGCGAGCGCCTGGCGAACCCGGTCCGCGCCCGCTGCCACGGTGTGGACATGACGATCTGGCTCGAGGACCGCTGATCCGAAACCACGCCCGCCGCCCCGGCCGCGCACGTGCCTGTACTGTCACTAGGGAGTGTTTGACGAAGGCTTTCGGATGAGCGAGCGGCCGTCCAGGCAATCTCTCGCAAGACGATTCGCGCAGATCATCCTGGTTGGCTGGGCAAGCGACATCGACGCAGCGAGAGGCAGCCTGGCGGCCGCGAGCCCGAAATGATTCGGCAAACACGACCTGGTGCCCGGCCGAGCGGGCAGGCCTCCCCTGCTTGACAATCCGTCCTCCGTTCGCGAATGCTCCCGGACCACGTGCGGCCGCTCGGTGCACGCTCACTCCTCACCCCCGGAGGGCCCCGTGAACGACTTCCTCCTCGTCTTGACAGGTGGCGGGATCAGTCTGGTCAGCAGTGTGGCCGTCACCTGGTTACAGGCCAGACACCTACGAAAGAGCGAGGTCCGGGTCGCCACCCGCGAATCCACGCGGCAGCTCACCGGTCTGTTCATCGCCGAGCGCGATAGTTCGATCGACGGCGGCGCCGAGCCCACCCCCTCGCTCGCGGAGGCGGAGATGATGGCGGTGGCGATCTCCGACCGCCGCACCCGCGACCGCATGCGCGACATCATCCGGCTACTTCGCGAACTCCCCTTGCCCGAACTGCAGGAACTGAGCGGGATGAGCCCGGAGCGCGCGCGGCGGATCATGTGCGATCACGCGCTGGAGGTCCTGGGTGCGCACTTCCGTGGCGAGCGGCTGCCGTCCCTGCCCGTGGAGGTCCAGAGGATGCTGAGCGTGGAGGACGAGGCGCTCAACATCCACACCGGCGGATCGCCGAAGTCCGAATCCGCGGCCGCCTCGGCACCCACCGAATCCGCTGTCACCCGCAGCAAGGTGCGCCAGCGGCCGAAGAGGTCCGCCACCAGCAGTGAGAAGAGCACCAGAAGCAGCACCAAGAAGGGGCGCGGCAAGGCTGACACAGCCGACCCGGAGGAGAAGGTCGACAGCGCGTTCTGGAACGACTGACGCCGCCCGCTTCCCCCCTCTCCTCCACCCGGCCGTACCCGCGGCGGGTAACGCACCGTCGCGTTCTTGAATCGAATGCTGCCGCAGTGCCACTTACCTGGTGCTTTATCGCAGTGAAACGCGAATACGCCCTCAACCCGGCTCTCCCCGCGGCCGATTGGCCGGGTCCGGCCAATTTTCTCGGTGAGGGTGCAGCCTGCGCGGACTATTGGCCGTTGCACCAGACGATCGAGAACGGTTCAGCGCCTCACCTGGACATGTCGGCAGATTCCCTCCGGGCTGATCAATGCGACGTTTGCCCTTGTGCCATCGGGTAGCGGCACCAACACGGAGACAGCAAGCAGACAGCAGCGATGCCAGGAGGGCTCCGTGGAGATCACTGGAATCATCACCGCGATCGTGGTCGGCATCATCATCGGTGCGCTCGGCCGCCTGGTCGTGCCCGGCAAGCAGCATCTACCCATCTGGCTGACCCTGCTCTTGGGAATCGTGGCCGCTTTCATCGGCGGCTTCATCGCCAACATCTTCACCTCGTTCTGGCTGTTCGTGCTGATCGTCCAAGTCCTTGTGGCGGCCGCAGGCGTCTACCTCGTCGACGGCCTGTACTCCCGCAAGGCCTGAGATCCCCGCCTCCGGCGATTTCGCACGAACACACCGTCGGCACCCACCACGGCACTGTCCCCCTAACAGGGGACAGTGCCGTCGGCATAGAGGACACGCACCCCCTGCCGCCCCGGCCGCCGCACACCACCCACTCCACGGAGCGCCGGGATCGCCCGAGCGGCCCCGGATGAGAACGATCGGCCCCGGCACCCCGTGCGTGTTCTGCTCCGCACATCTCGTAGGATCCCCCTACGCTGTGGAGGCCGCGGAGCTTTCCGACCCGCCGTTCCGCACACCCGTGCCCCTGCCCTCAGCCGCGCGCCACGGCCGCGCCGGAGCATCCCTTCAGCCCTTCTCCGGCAAAGAGCACGGGGCAGGCCCGTCTCCGCCGCCCGGGTCGGCCACTGCCCAGAGACATTTCGGTAAAGATCTGCCTTGTTCGCGAACCAACCCCCTACCTCTACACGTCAGAATGGTCTGGGGCATGATCGCCACCGGACATCGCGTGTCCTTCCCACTCTTTTCCAGCCCGGTGAGGACGCCTTGGACGCATCACTCCCAGCGCGGCCGCCCCTCGTCCCCGAAAACCTGGAGGTCCCCTAGTGACACCCCGTTCCCCCCTGCGCCTTCACCGGCCGGCCGCGCTGTGCGCAACGGCCGCCCTGGTCGTGCTGGCGGCCTCGGCGTGCACCAGCGGCGAGAGCGACCTCGCCAGTGAGGACGCCGGCCCGGCACCCGATGCCGAGCTCAGCATCACTCCGGAGGACGGCGCAACCGAGGTGCGTCCAGACCTCCCGGTCAGCGTCACCGCCGAAGACGGCACGATCACCGAGGTCACGGTGGAGCAAAAGCCCGCCGAAGGCGACGCCGACACCGCCATGACCGGCACGTTCAACAAGAAGAAGACCGAGTGGACCAGCGACTGGACGCTGGTCCCGGGCAGCGACGTCACTGTGACCGCCGTTGCTGAGAACGCCGACGGTGACAGCTCCGAGATCGTCAGCACGTTCTCCACACTTCCGGCGACCGAGGGCCAGCGGCTGGAACTGAAGACCAACACCCCCCAAGACGGGGACACCGTCGGCGTGGGGATGCCGGTGATAGTCGACTTCGACATGGCGGTGGAGAACAAGGCACAGGTCGAGGCCGCCATGGAGGTCACCTCGGAAAAGCCGGTCAAGGGAACGTGGAACTGGTTCGGCGACAAGAACGCGGTGTTCCGCCCCGAGGAGTACTGGGAGCCGAACCAGACGGTGACCGTCGACCTCCACCTGGCCGGGGTGCAGGCGTCCGACGGCGTCTACGGCACCAAGGACCACAGCTTCGAGTTCGAGATCGGCCGATCGCAGATCACCGACATCGACGAGGACGAGCACCACATGGTGGTCGAGCGCGACGGCGAAACCGTGAAGGAGTTCCCGGTCAGCCTGGGCATGGCCACGACCCGCGCCTACACCACGACCAGTGGTACGCACCTGACCATGGGGAAGTTCACCAACTTCCGGATGAGCAACGACACACTGGGGGTCCCCAAGGATTCGCCTGGGTGGTACGAGGAATACGTCGCCCACGCGGTCCAGGTCTCCGACTCCGGCGAGTTCATCCACACCGCCGACTGGAACTACCAGCTCGGGGAAGCCAACACCAGCCACGGCTGCATCAACATGAGCGTCGCCGACGCGGAGTGGTTCTACGAGAACACCCTCCCGGGCGACCCCGTGATCATCACCGGCACCGACCGGCAGCTGGAGGTCGACAACGGGTGGGGCTACTGGCAGCGCCCCTGGGACGAATGGGTGGAGCAGAGCGCCCTCGGTGAGGCCGACAACACCGGCGAGCCCGGCACCCCCGGCTCGCCGCACGGCAAGGAGTAGAACCGCACCGCTGCTCCTTCTCCGGCCGGGCCGCCTTCGCATTCGTTCGAAGGCGGCCCGGCCTTTCTGTCATCCGCGCGGCCCGTGAATCTCAGGAGATTCGTCACTACATCCTCCTGCTTGCTCTGTTGTGCCCCACGCGGCGCAGACCCGGGATACCGTGGCCAATTGGAGGTGTGGTCCCGTGCCCGAAGTTCCGGAGCGCTCCCTGCTCCCCCGGCTCCGTCTCGACGAACTCATCTCCGAACTGCACACCCGTCTGGAGACGGCCCAAGCCTCGCGGAGCCGCGTGCATGCACTCCTGGAAGCCGTGCTGTCAGTCGGCAGCGATCTTGATCTCGCCACCGTGCTGCGTCGCCTCACCGAGGCCGCCGCGCACCTCGTGGACGCACGCTGTGCGGGGCTCGGCGTCCTCAACGATGACGGCGGGTTCGCCGAATTCATCCCGGTCGGCCTGACCCCCGAGGAAGCCGAACAGATGCGGCTGTTCCCCCACGACCCGCGGTCGCACTCCGGCTTGCACGAACTCCCGGAGGGCCACCCGAAGACGGCCGGCTCCCTCTGTGTGCCGATCCAGTCGCGCGACTCAGTATTCGGCAACCTCTATCTCACCGAGAAGCGCAACGGTGAGGAGTTCAACGAGGACGACGAAGCCATCGTCACCGCGCTGGCCGCGGCGGCCGGAGTCGCGATCGAGAACGCCCGGCTTTATGAGGAGACCCGGCTGCGCGAACGCTGGCTCGCCGCTTCGACCGAGGTCACCACACGGCTGCTGTCCGGCGCCGATACAGAGGAGGTACTCGGCTACCTGGCCCGGCAGTCGCGGGAGATGTCCGATGCCGACGTCGCCGTTGTCCTGCTCCCCGAACCACAGGAGAAGGACCTCATCGCCGAGATCGCTGACGGCCCTGTTGCCGAGCAGATCCTCAAAAGCCCTGTGACGATGCACAACACCAAATGCGGCTGGGTCTACCGCAACGGTGAGCCCGCCACCATCCCTGATCTCCGCCAGGCGAACTGCCCCATGCTCACCCATCGGGGATTCGGGCCCGGCCTGCTGGTCCCTCTCGGCACCCCTGCCCATACGCGCGGCGTACTGCTCCTGGGCAAGATGAGCGCGCGCTCCCCTTTCAGCGACGCCACCCGGCGGATGATCGACGCTTTCGCGGGACAGGCCGCCGTGGCCCTGGAGCTGGCCGAGGCCCAGCGCGACGCCGAGCGTCTCGTAGTACTGGAAGAGCGGGACCGCATCGCCAAGGACCTGCACGACGTCATCATTCAGCGGCTCTTCGCCTCTGCCATGACGCTGATGAGCGCCCTGCGGCTGATCACCGATGCCGGAGCGGGCGACCGGATCCGCTCCACCATCGACGACTTGGACGAGACGATCCGGCAGATCCGCTCGACAGTGTTCGCGTTGCGGCAGCCGACCGTCCCGGCGGACACTTCCCTGCGCGGCCGCATTCTGAACTCCGCGGAGGCCGCGGCGCGCAGCCTCGGCTGCCAGCCCGGTGTCAATCTCGAAGGGCCGATCGACGCATCGGTTCCAGAAGAGATCGGCGAACAGCTCCTCGCGGTCCTGGGCGAGGCACTGTCCAATGTCGCCCGGCACGCATGCGCCTCGGAGGTGCATGTCTCGGTGCAGGCTGAAGAGTGGCTGACGCTGCACGTCGAGGACAACGGGAGCGGTATTCCGCGCGAGGGGCGGCGCAGCGGTCTGCGCAACCTCGCCGAGCGGGCGGCCTCGCTGGGCGGGGAGTTCGCCGTTTCCCAGCGGGAGGAGGGCGGCACCGAACTGCGGTGGAGCGTCCCGCTGCCCGGCGAGTCAGAGCCCATCCCCGAATCGCCCACTAATTGACCAGGCAGAACTCGTTTCCCTCCGGGTCCAGCAGCACCTGGAAAGAGCCCTGTTCGTCGGTGACGACGCCGCCGACCACAACGGCGCCGGCCGCGGCGGCTTCGGCTGTTGCGGCCGGGACATCCTCGACCCGCACGTCCAGGTGCAGCCGGTTGCGCTCGCCCTTCTCGCGCGGGTCGGGTTGGAAGGACAGGCGCGGGCGCCCAGCGGAGCCTTCGATGAAGGACCATCCGTCGCCTTGGCGGTCGACCGGGTCACCGCCGAGCACGCGCGCGTAGAACCGCGCCAATCGGGCCGGATGGTTGGCGTTGATGACGATCTGGTGAAGTGTTCCCCGAGGCATGGCGCGGATTCTAGTCGGCACCGTGGACACCTCTCTGCCCCGTATCAGGCCGACCGGGATGGGATTCGCCTTCCGCCGACCACGGACGGTCTCAACTGTGTCTACCGCTCCTGCCGCGCATCTCGGCGACCAGGATCGCGGCCTGGGTGCGGCGTTTCATGTCGAGCTTGGACAGCAGGCTCGACACGTAGTTCTTCACGGTCTTCTCGGCGAGGAACAGCCGCTCGCCGATCTGCCGGTTGGTAAGCCCCTCACCGATAAGGTCCAGGATCTGGCGCTCCTGCGTACTCAGTTCGGCGAGCGGGTCGGGAGCCGGCGGATTCCCGCGCAGGCGCTCCAGCATCCGGCCGGTGCTGCCGGGATCCAACAACGAACCGCCGGCGGCGACCGTGCGGACCGCGCCGACGAGATCGGCACCGTGGATCTGCTTCAGCACATACCCCGCCGCGCCGGCCATGACAGCGTCGTAGAGCGCTTCGTCGTCGGCGAAGGAGGTCAGCATGAGGCAGGCGATCTCCGGCCGGGCCGATCGAACCTCACGGCACACACTCACCCCCGAACCGCCGGGGAGGCGGACGTCGAGGACCGCGACGTCGGGGCGCGCCACCGGGATACGCGCGAGGGCCTGCTCAGCGGTACCCGCCTCGCCGACGACCCGCATATCCTCTTCGCTTTCGAGCAGGGCGGCCACACCGCGGCGCACCACCTCGTGGTCGTCCACCAGGAAAACGCTGATCGGATCCGGGTGCGATGCCGTCACTCTGGTCCCCTTGCGCATCGTGTCCGACGGTGGAAACGACACTAGTACTGTTTCGCAGCGCTGGGGACACCGAAGGGCCCGGATGGGCGGGGCCAAAGTCCTGCCCCGCCCATCCGCACGGCACCGCATCAGGGGTCGGCTTCCTCCCCGGCTGCAGCCGGGGGCCGCACCGCTAGAAAACCCCGGTTCAGGGCCGCAGATGCGACCACGGCCGGGCCGTTTCGAAAGCACGGCTCGCCGTCAGCACCAGAGCGTCGGCGTGTCGGGGGCCGACGATCTGCAGCCCGACGGGAAGGCCTGCGGCGGTGAAACCGCACGGCACGCTGGCGGCCGGCTGCTGCGTCATGTTGAACGGATAGCTGAACCCGGCCCAGCTCGTCCAGCGGGGGTCAGAGGAGCCCGGAGGGACTTCCAGGCCGGCGTCAAAGGCCGGGATCGGCATTGTGGGAGTGAGCAGCAGGTCGTAGTCCTGGTGGAAGCGGCCCATCCGCTCGCCCAACGCCATCCGGGTGGCCATCGCCGTGAGATAGTCCTGCGCTGAGTAGGTCAGCCCTTCTTCGATGATCTCGCGCAGCCCCGGGTCGAGCAGCTCACGCTGGCGCGCGTCCAGCTTCTCGGTGGCCTTGGCCGCACCTGTGTACCAGAGGATGTGGAAATCCTCCCGGCAGTCGGTCAAAGGCGGGTCGACCTGCTCCACGTGGGCGCCGAGCTCCTCGAAGACAGCGACCGCGTCGGCGACGATCCGCGCCACCTCCGGATCGACCGCCAGATGGCCGAGTGCGGGGCTGAAAGCGATACGCAGGCCGCTTACGGGGCGGTCCAGTGTGGCGACGCACCTCTCTGCGGGAGGCGGGAGCGCCATCCAGTCACGGGGATCCGCACCGGAGATGACATCGAGCATGAGGGCGGCGTCGGCCACGGTCCAGGTCATCGGGCCGGAATGCGCGAGGCTGCCGAACGCGCTCGCCGGGTAGTGCGGTACCCGGCCCCAGGTGGGTTTGATCGCGAAGATACCGGTGAAGCTCGCCGGGATCCGGACCGACCCGCCACCGTCGGTCCCCGTCGCCAGCGGCCCCATTCCAGCGGCGACCGCGGCCGCCGCCCCGCCGCTGGAACCGCCCGGGGTCTTCGCCAGATCCCAGGGGTTGCGGGTGATACCGCTCAGGGGGCTGTCGGTGACTCCCTTCCAAGCGATCTCGGGGGTCGTGGTCTTGCCGACGAACACGGCTCCGTTCTCGCGGAGCCGGGCGACCACGGGCGAATCCTCTGTCCAGGGCTGGTCCGGATCGGTCGCCATCGACCCGCGCAGAGTGGGGTGGCCGCGCGTGAGCATGATGTCCTTGATCGAGGTGGGAACACCGTCGAGCCGCCCGACCGGTTCGCCGCGCCGCCACCGTTCCGCGGAAGCACGCGCAGCCGAGCGGGCCTCCTCCGGCGTGACGAGGCAGAAGGCGTTGAGTGCCGGGTTCTCCCGATCGATGCGGTCCAGGACCGCATCGGTGGCCTCGACCGGGGACAGGTCACCGCGCGCGTACCCGGCGAGGAGTTCGGTGGCCGACATCATCGCGGGCGAGCCCGATTCCTCCGTCGGCTTCGGTTCCGGCGATACCGGCTCGTCCATCCGGTTCAGCCCTTCGAAACCGGTGCTCATCTTCCGACCTCTCTTCCGTTGGACCCGTGGTGGGCTTGCATGTCAGGTACCCGAGACGTATCCGCGCTCCTTGTCGACGACGTTGCGCAGCGCGCGGCCGTCGAGGAAGCGGTCGAGGTTGTCGGCGAACAGGTCGACCAGCTCGTTGCGCCAGCCGACGACGTCGCCCGACATGTGCGGGGAGACGATCACCCCGGGTGCCTCCCACAGTGGGGATGATTCGGGAAGCGGCTCGGACTCGAAGACGTCCAGCGCGGCACCGGCGATGCGCCCCGCACGCAGTGCGCGCAGCAGCTCCTCCTCCACCACGAGCTGCCCGCGGGAAACGTTGATCAGCCGTGCCGTGGGTTTCATCCGGTTGAGTGCCCGCGTTCCGATGAGGCCGCGGGTCGCGTCGGTGAGAGGAGCGGCGACCACCACGTAGTCGGCGCGTGCCAAGGCGCCGCTCAGGCCCTCGGATCCGTCGAAGTCAAGGCAGGCCGCCACGACCGTGCCGAAGTCAGGGTCGCTGGTCCGTACTGTTCGGCCCGCCCCTTCGACGGTCATGCCTGCTGCGGCGAGCTGTCGGGCGATGGCCCGGCCGATGGGGCCGGTGCCGATGACCAGGGCGTGCTTGCCGCCGACACGTTCGGTTTCACGGTGCCGCCAGACCTTGCTTCGTTGCAGGTCATGGCTTGTCGGAAAGTCTTTGGCGAAGCTCAGCACCAGTCCCAGGACGTACTCGGCCATGGGCTGGTCGAACACCCCCCGCGAGTTGGTGACCACCACATCGCTGCTCACCATGCCCGGGAACATCAGGTTGTCGACGCCGGCCGTCGCCGCGTGCACCCAACTCAGGGAGTCAGCCTTGGGCCAGGCCGCGACGAGGGCCGCTGAGAACAGGTCCCACACGAAGAGGGCGCGGGCTCCGGGTAGGGCCTCGGCCAGGTGGTCGGCCGTCACGTAGTCGACGGAGGCGAGGCGTGGATCTGCTGCGAAGCGTTCGTGCCCCGGTGGAAGGTCGTCGCCGTGCAGGACGACGAGGCGGGGCTGGGTTCCGTTGGTCACTGGGGGCGGCTCTCCCGATTCACGAGATGGATGATCCGGACGATGTCGATGCTTCCCCTACCCTGCACTCGGCACGCATGACCGGGCGTCTCGAAGCCATTGAAACGCTAAACAGAGCCCGTATGATTGTCAACAATCGGCAGTATGCACGGAGACTGGGCACTTCAAGGCCCACAGAGCCGCCCTCACCCATCGTGACGAGGACGTAGCAACCGAACGCGGAGCAACCATTGAACGCCCCGCCTTCGCACTCGTATGATTGTTGACAATCCGCGGTGAGTGTACCGCCGCGGGCAAGAGAACATCCCGCTTCTTCTTTGATTCCCGCAGTCTCGGCCTTTCCAGCCGAACCGCAGGCAGTGCGCTGCCCCCGGGAAAGCACAACGGCCGTCGACGAGGACCCGAGCAACAGCCCGACAACGAAAGGGCCGATCCGACGATGCCCAGGTACATGACCATCAGCTTGGAGAAGCGCGGCGTCTCGTGCGTGGCCGAACTCCTGGACAAGGATGCCCCGCGCACCTGCGATGCGGTCTGGGACGCGCTCCCCCAAGGAGGCGACATCTACCACGCCAAGTACGCCCGCAACGAGGTGTATGCGATGGTGCCCCGATTCGCCGAAACCGAGCCGGGACAGGAGAACCCCACCGTAACCCCCATCCCGGGCGACGTCGTCTACTTCTCCTTCAACGGCGGCATGCTCGACCGCCGGTTCAAGGAAGAGAAAGGGATCGACCACCTCCCGGGGGTCATCGACCTCGCCATCTTCTACGGCCGCAACAACCTCCTTCTCAACGGGGACGTCGGCTGGGTCCCCGGAAACGTCTACGCGACCATCGTCGACGGCCTGGACCGTATGGCCGAGGCCTGCAACGACGTCTGGCGCTCCGGCAGCATCGGCGAACGCCTCGTATACCAGCGCCTGGAGCAGTAGACCATCCGGGCGTGTACCGCCCGCCCCGTCCATGAACACGAAGAGAAGGAGGTGAGTGACCAATGCGGACCGATCGGCCGACCGGCGACCCGGCGCACAACGACGGTCAGGACAAGCGGGTCCTCCCCGGGCACACGGAGACGACATCCTCGCAGCCCCCCGGTACCACCGAACTCCAGCCGGATACGGGCCCCAATGTCGTGGAGTTCTCCGCCCTCACGGAGACGCCCTGCCAGTCGGGTGTCGGCATCGTGGCACCCTACGACTTCGCGCTCGATCGCGAACTATGGCGCTGGGCCCCCGACGACATCTCGCTGTACGTCACCCGGCTGCCGTTCGTCCCGGTTCCGGTGACCGTCGACCAGGCCTCGGCGCTGAGCGACAACGACAACGTCGCCCGGGCCACCCGCGACCTGCTCGCGCCGGAGCCGCTCGTCGTCGGCTACGCATGCACGTCGGGCAGCTTCGTGCACGGCGCCGACGGCGAGAGACGGCTGCACCAGAGCATCCTCGACGCCGGAGCGCCGACCGCAGTCACCACCTCCGGTGCGCTGATCCGCGCGCTCAGCGCTCTTGACGTGCGCAGAGTAGCGGTGGTCACGCCCTACGTCGACAGCGTCACCGAACGGCTGCTGGGCTTCCTCGGGGAGCACAACGTGGACACCACCTCCAGCTCCGGTCTGGGCTTGCTCGGCCACATCTGGAAGGTCGCCTACTCCGAGGTGGTCCAGGCCGTCCGCGACGCCGACCATCCCGATGCCGAGGCGGTCCTCATCAGCTGCACCAACGTACTCACCTACGACATCATCGCGCCGCTGGAGCGCATGCTCGGCAAACCCGTCATCGCCGCCAACCAGGCGACCATGTGGGCTGCGCTACAGGCCATCGGCAGGGAACCGGTGGCCCACGGCCAGCACCTTGTGGACGCCACCGCCCGCAGCACCGCGGCCTGAGGCCGTGGTGCGAACCGACGACGCAGTGAACACCACGCCAGAACGCGACACGGCGAACGCAGGGAAGGTGATCCCGCAGATGGCCAGCGCCGGTTTCCTGTACCCCGGGTACAGCGCCGAAGACGACTACCCCCTGTTCGAAGAACTCCTCGGCTCGGATGTACAACTGCACCTGGTGCACACCCTCATGCGTGAGGACGCACACCGGGTGGACGCGCTGCTGGATGTCGGCGGCCCCGATGTGCTCGCTGCCGGCGCCCACGAGCTGCGCGACAGAGACGTCGACGCGGTCGTATGGGCCTGCACCAGCGGCAGCTTCGTATTCGGCTGGGAAGGCGCGAAAGAACAGGTCGCCGGAGTCAGGGAGGCGGCCGGAGCACCGGCTTCCAGCACCTCCTTCGCGTTCGTCAACGCCATCCGGCATCTGGGCCTGCGCCGGGTGGCCATCGCCGCCACCTACCCCGCCGACGTGGCCCAGAAGTTCGTCGAGTTCCTCCGGGACGCCGACATCGAGGTGGCCGCGATCGCCAGCCGCGGCATCGTAACGGCGGCGGAGGTCGGCACGCTCCCGGCCGCGGATGTCCTGGACTTCGTCGCGGCCAACGACCACCAAGACGCCGAGGCGGTCCTGGTTCCCGACACTGCCCTGCACAGCGCCGCCATCCTGGACGACCTGGAGCGGCGGCTCGGCAAACCGGTACTGACGGCCAACCAGGTGAGCGTGTGGGAAGGGCTGCGGCTGGCCGGAGCGACAGCGCCGCGCGACGGCCTGGGCTCCCTCTTCCGCGCGGACACCGCAGTGGAGGCCGCGGTCGCCGTCGGTTGACACGAAAATGGAAATGGGGTGTGGTCGGGGCCGCTTCGGCGCCGACCACACCCGTCAGATCACAGAGCCCGATAGAGATTCGGCTGAAGGAGCGCGAATGCTATGAGTTCCCCAGGCAAACTCGAACCCGTTCCGAGAAGGTCCACCGCCGCTCTCATCGCCGACCAGCTCCGGTCGGCGATCATGTACGGCTCGCTCGCGCCGGGTGACCAGCTCGGTGAGACCGACCTCGCCTCGCAGCTGGGGGTCAGCCGCGGCCCTCTGCGCGAAGCCATGCAGCGGCTGGTCCAGGAAGGGCTGCTGCGCAGCGAACGCCACCGCGGACTCTTCGTCCGGGAACTCGCCCCCGAAGACGTACGCGATATCTACATCGCCCGACTGGCGATCGAACGGGCCGCCTGCAAACTCATCATGCGCGGCAACAGAGGGGAGGCGCTGGCCCGGCTGACGGCCGCCCTGCAGGAGCTGGTGAGCGCGGCCCAGACCCGCGACCGGGTGGCCATGAGCGATGCCGACCAGACGTTCCACCAGACGTTGGTGAGCTGCTCGGGAAATTCGCGGCTGGAGCGCATGACGCAGACCCTGCTCGTGGAGACCCGCATGTGCCTGACGGTCATGCAGGACGCCTACCCCGAGCCGAACGAGCTCGTGGAGGAGCATCAGAAGCTGCTCGACGCCATCACCGAAGGCGACGAGGAACTCCTACTGCACCTCATCGAGTCGCACATGCTCGACGCCGTCGACCGGATCAACAAGCAGAACGGCCCCGGTTCCTCCCCCGCCATGCCGGAGTAGTGCGCCGCCCGATCCCAACAGCCGTGAAGAGGCGCTCTCCCCCAGGGAACCCTCTGGGGGAGAGCGCCTCTTCACGGCCCACACGCGTCGATACCCGAAAGTGTGCTCCCCGGGTGCAGGGCGATGACCACCCGGGGAGGCACCGTCCTACACTCCGCCGATCCCTACATACTTGGTCTCCAGGAATTCATCGATGCCGACCCGGCTGCCCTCGCGGCCCAGGCCGGAGTGCTTGACGCCGCCGAACGGCGCTGCCGGGTTGGACACGATGCCCTGGTTCAGTCCCACCATCCCGGCTTCCAGTGCCTCCGAGACGCGGAACGCGCGGCTGAGGTCCTGCGTGTAGACGTAGCTCACCAGGCCGTACTCGGTGTCGTTGGCGGCGGCGACGGCCTCTTCCTCCGTATCGAACGGGATGATCGGCGCCACCGGGCCGAAGATTTCGGTCGAGGACAGTTCGCTGGATTTCGGCACGTCGGTCAGCACGGTCGGCTGGTAGAAGTAACCGTCGCCATCACCTGCGGCCCCGCCTACCAGGACCTTGGCGCCCCGGCTCACCGCGTCGTCCACCAGCCCCTGGACCTTCTCCCGCGCCTTGGCGTCGATCAGCGGTCCGACCTGGACGCCGTCCTCGGTGCCGCGTCCCAGCGTCAGCTTGCTCATGCGCTCGCCGAGTCGGCGAGCGAACTCCGCAGCGATACTCGAGTGCACATAGATCCGGTTGGCGGCCGTGCACGCCTCACCGATGTTGCGCATCTTGGCCTGCATAGCGCCTTCGACAGCGGCGTCCAGGTCCGCATCCGCAAAGACCAGGAACGGGGCGTTTCCGCCCAGTTCCATGGAGGTCCGCAGAACCTGGTCGGCGCTCTGCTCCAGCAGCTTGCGTCCGACAGCCGTCGAGCCGGTGAAGGACATCTTGCGGATCCGGCCATCGCGCAGCAGCGGCTCGGTGACCCCGCCGGCGTTGGTCGTGGTGAGCACGCTCAGCACGCCTTCGGGGAGCCCTGCCTCACGGAGGATGTCGGCCAGGGCCAGTGCCGACAGCGGGGTCTGCTGAGCCGGCTTGAGCACCATCGTGCACCCGGCGGCGATGGCCGGACCGATCTTGCGGGTGCCCATCGCCATGGGGAAGTTCCACGGCGTGATGAGCATGCACGGTCCCACCGGCTGACGCATGATGAGGAACCTGGCCTGGCCATTGGGGGCGAGGGAGAAGCCGCCCTCGATGCGCACGGCTTCCTCGGAGAACCAGCGGAAGAATTCGGCGGCGTAGGCGATCTCCCCTTTCGCCTCTGCGAGAGGCTTGCCCATCTCCAAGGTCATGAGCAGGGCGAGGTCGTCCTGGCGCTCCATCAGCAGCTCGTAGGCGCGCCGCAGGATCTCCCCGCGTTCGCGCGGCGGGTACGCGGCCCATGTGGGCTGAGCCGCCGCAGCGGCGTCCAGTGCGGCGAAGGCGTCCTCTGTGGAGGCGTCGGCGACTTCACACAAGACCGATCCGGTGGAGGGATCCTCGACCTTGAACGTCGCCCCGCTCTTCGCATCACGCCACTGGCCGCCGATGAAGAGCTGCTTGGAAACCCGCTCGACGACCTGCGTCTCCCGGTCTGCCACGGTCATTGCTGTGCATCCCCTTCCGGGTTCGTACCTGGGCGCTCGCGGGCCGCTAAGGCGTCCTATCGAGTAACGCCTTCCCAGCGTGCGCGTGCCGCTAACCACCGCCGTAACTCGTGTTCGCCGACGGCACGGGTGCTCGGGACCAAGTGGGGTACACCTGGACCTGGACACCACTGCAGTGCGGATGATTCCATAGCGATGTCGATTGTCAACAATCCTACGGATACTCACGGAATGAGGTCAGAGAATGGCTGAACAGGCGGCCGCGCTGTCCCCGCTCCTGAAGCAGGCGACTCCCGTTATCGCCGCTCGCGGCGAAGGGGTCTACATCTACGATGAGGACGACCGCCGCTACCTCGACTTCACCGCCGGGATCGGTGTGACCAGCACCGGTCACTGCCACCCCCGTGTGGTGGAAGCCGCCCAGCGCCAGGTGGGCACCCTGATCCACGGCCAGTACACGACGGTGATGCACCGGCCGCTGCTCCAGTTGACCGAACGGCTCGGATCTGTCCTGCCCGAGGGCATCGACCGGCTCTTCTACGTCAACTCCGGCAGCGAGGCCGTCGAGGCGGCACTGCGCCTGGCCCGGCAGGCGACGGGGCGGCAGAACGCCATCGTCTTCCAGGGCTCCTTCCACGGCCGCACCATGGCGGCCGCCTCCCTGACCACGTCAGGGGTGAAGATCCGTGCGGGGATCGGCCCGCTGATGCCGGGCGTCGCCGTCTCCCCCTTCCCCTACGCCTACCGGCTGGGCATGACCGAAGAGCAGGCCACCGAGTACGCACTGCGTGAGCTCGACTACCTGTTCGCCACCGTCAGCTCCCCCAAGGACACCGCCGCCATCTTCATCGAGCCGGTGCTCGGCGAAGGCGGCTATGTCCCCGTTCCGCCGGCGTTCTTCGCCGGGCTGCGCGAGCGCGCCGACCGGCACGGCATCCTGCTCGTGGCCGACGAAGTGCAGACGGGCTTCGGCCGCACCGGCAAGTTCTGGGGGCACGACCACGCCGGGATCCGCCCCGACATCATCATCACCGCCAAGGGCCTGGCCAGCGGCTTCCCGCTGTCCGCGATCGCCGCCCCGCACGCGCTGATGGAGAAGGCCTGGCCGGGCTCCCAAGGCGGCACCTACGGCGGCAACGCTGTCTCCAGCGCCGCAGCACTGGCCACGCTCGATGTCATCCAGGAGGAGGGGCTGGTCGACAACGCCGCCGAGATGGGCGAGCGGCTGAAGAAGGGCGCGAGCCAGGTCGCCGACGCCAACCCGGCGATCGGCGACGTCCGCGGGCTCGGCTTGATGGTCGCCAGTGAGTTCGTCACCGCCGACGGCACGCCGGACGGCGAGGCCGCCGCCCGTGCGCACAAGGCTGCGGCCGACAAGGGCCTGCTCCTGCTCACGTGCGGCCCGCACGGCAACGTCGTCCGCATGATCCCCCCGCTGATCGTCAACGCCGACCAGATCGACGCTGCTGTCGACCTCTGGTCCAAGGCCGTCAGTGAGGCGACCGCCTGATCGGCCTACCGGGAGACGACCCCCGGCCCCTTTGCGATGGGGCGAGCCGCGGGCCCTCGGCGGTGGACGCCGAGGGCCCGCCCTCTTCGGGTCGGCTGGAATAATGCGGTGAAAGCCCTCTGTTCACCGTGGTAGAGTCGTACACGTCCGCAGGGAACAACCAGGCCGTCTGCGGACCACAATCGAAGACCAGCACTCGTAGCTCAATGGATAGAGCATCTGACTACGGATCAGAAGGTTGGGGGTTCGAATCCTCCCGAGTGCGCAGCGCTCAAGCAGCAAAAGCCCCCGGTGACCAGGGAAGATCCGATCACCGGGGGCTTTGCTCTGTCCGGCTGGTTACGGCTGGCACCGCCCCGATCCGGCTGACTGCGGGGAATACACGTTGGAGTTCTCCGACCCTTAGAATCCGGCGAACCCCTTTGCCGCCTGCCGCTTGGCATCGTCGGCATGGCCGTCAATGCACTTGGCGTAGACCTTCATCAACACGGCCACACTGTGCCCGGCCCTTGTCGGATATCTGGCGCTGTTCACCGCCGAAGCATTGGCTCAAGCGCCGCAGGGTGATGTGGCCGCGTTCGTCGCAAGGGTCGAGGCAGGGCTTTACCCGGACACCTACGACCGGCACACTACCGGTCCTGCCATTTCTGACCACCGATAACATGCACTTATCAGGCCCCAGAAGTCCAAGCGTGGAAGCGGCCCGTGTGCGCGCCTCTCGTGGGAGCACACGGGCCGCCGGCTGCCGCCCGGCCGGGCCGGGGAAGGCGTGAGCATCCGGCCGGGCGGCCGTCTACTACTCGCCCAGCTTCAGCCGGTCGAGTGTGTCGATCGCCATCGGCGGGGACATCAGCAGCCGTTCAAGGTGGCGCCAGGAGTCGGCGCCCAAGGTGGGTTGCAGCAGGGTTCCGTCGCGGCGGATGCTGGCGTACCAGCCGCCCGGGGAACCGTCGTCGCGGCGGGAACGCCACGGTCGGTAGATCGGATTCACCCGGGCAAGCCGGTCGAGGATGAGTTGATCCTGATCAGGGGATGTCGTCGCTATGGTGGGACGCTAAAAGCGGATCTCCTGATCAGGGGGTACAGATTGTGCCCCTAGCTAGGCCAGTAGCCCGACCTTGGCCGCGAGTGCCCCCGCGCGTTCCCGGCACCCTTGTGAAGCGGCGTCGAGTTCTTCGAGGATGATCCGGCGCGCGTACCCGTTGTACCGGATGGTTTCGGGTGCGGCTTCATGCGCGGCGTCGAGCACGGCGAGAGCGGCGGCCGGTTGCGCGTCGAGGTGGTAGGCGCGCGCCTGTTCGATCCTGTGGCGCGCCCGGCGCGGCCGGGAAGGGATTGCTTCGGCGGGTGCCCGCTCGGCTTGCCGCACGCTCTCGCCGCCGCTGCGCAGTTCGACCGCGACTGTGACCGCATGGGCGCCCATGATCGCCCGGGAGAACGATGTCACGGGGTGGTAGTAGTCGGCGGGTAGGCGTTCGGCGATGTCGTGGGCAGTGTCCCAATGGCGCCAGGCGTTGCCGAGTTCTCCGCGGCGCGCGGCGGTGTAGCCGGATTCGAACTGCAACGCGCCCCAGATCGCGAGCAGCTCGGCCGTGCCATCGGCGAGTTGGGGCCGCAGTAGCCGAGAGGTTTCCGCGGTCACGGTGTCGGCCGCGTCCCAGTCTCCGGCGTCGCGGTGGGCTTGGGCCATGAGCCATGCGGCAACACCGATGGTGTGCGGGTCCTCGGACTCTTGGGCGGCGATCATGCCCCGTTCGGCGACGCGCCACAACAGGTCCTGTGCAGGTTGGTAGGCGATGAAGAACTGAGCCAAGGCGTAGACCTCGGCGAGCACGGCTTGGGCCGCTCGGCGCGCCGTAGCATCGTCGGCCTGCCGGGCGGAGAGCTGGGCATCACTGATCAGGTCGGGCAGCAGCGCGCCGAGCACCGCCCGGTGATTGGGTGCTGAATGCCGAGCGTTCCAGGCGCGGTCAAGGCGTGCCCGCAGGTGTGCCACCGGTGGGGCCGGGCGTGACGTCGCCACGGGGAAGGCATTGACCGCGGTTCGCACCTTGGGAAGGTGCTTATGCCCGGGGCCGGTGAACAGCTCGACCGGCATGGACTGGTCTCCGGTGAGTTCGGCGAGATCACGCACCCGCAGTACTTCAGCGAGTCGGAACAGCATCGACAGCTTCGGTGTGCCCAGTCGGCCGGATTCCACCGCCTTGACCCAGGATGCGGACTTGCCCGCCAGTCCGGCGAGTACCTCGCGCGTCATCCCGCGGCGGGTGCGCAGCAGCTTCAACCGTTGCCCGAACGACAGCGGTATCTCGTTCGGGTCCGGAGTACCATCGACAGGCATGGGCCTGCCCCTTTCCTGATCAGATCGCACTCATCAGGCTAGAGGGCAGGGCCGTTCGCGTGTAAGGCGTTCCCACCACGGGCACGACGACGGTCGTTACCCGGTGAGCGAGGTTTTCCCGGTGCCTGCTCGGCATTCTCGGATGCGCGCCCGTCCCCAGCTTTCCGACCGGCCGAACCGCTCGGCAAGCTGCTTGCCGGTGAGCGGCACATCCTCGGCACGGGCGGCACGGTAGGCGGCACGGGCGCGCTCCCGGTCGTCGCCCGGCTGGCCATCCTCGGCACCGAGCGGCACGGTCACCACCTCATGTGCCGCCGCGGCGGCAAGCACCGGCACGGGTTCACCGGTGCCGTGCCGGTCGTGTGCCGAGTCGGTGCCGTCGCCGTGCCGGTCCGGTACGGGCGTGCCGAGCTCCTCGGCGCCGAGCGACACGGGTCCGGTTGGGACCATATGCACCCCGGGATCAACATGGTCCTCGGCGCTGCCACCGTGCCGCGGTATGGCCGGCCGTGCCAGAGCCACCGAGGCCACCAGCAGCAGCCCGTCAACCGACAGCGGCAGCAGACAGGCCACCAGCGCGGTTTCCCCGTAGGACAGCAGCAGGGCGCGCATGTGCCCATAGGAGACCACCGCGGCAACCGCGGCGACCACCGCCGTGCCGCTCCACTGGATCACAGCGGTGATGCCGGTCGGCCGGGTGCCGCGGGTGACCATCTCGGCCACCAGCAGCAGCGCTGTTTCGTGCCGCGTTGCCCACACCACAGAACCCGTGCGCCGCGCCCGAACCGGGCGCGTCCACACCCCACTCCGGGACGGGAACGACACCGGGCACCACCGACTCCACGTGCTCGAACAACGTGGTGCTCCTTTCACGGGAACGGTAGTGAATCGGCGTCGAACTGTTCCGGCACGAAACAGCCATCCGCAGTGCTATTTGCCGAACATCGCCGTGGCGTGCCCCGTGTCGGCGAGCAGCGGCGCCAGGGTGGGATGGTCGGCGGGGATGCCGTTGCCCGGGGCGTGGGTGGTGAGCGGTTCCTCCAGTCCTGCCTGCAATCGGCCGGGGAAACGCCGGGTTTCGGCCCTTGGTGCCGCGGCTGTCAGGGAGGCCGGCGGGGTCGCAAAAAATTTCCCGAGCCGATGTCGATTTCGCCCGCGCCCGTTCGACGCAAGGGTAGAAGGGCCGAAATCGGCGGCCCTGAAGCACAGAGGAGACAGCGATGAAGTACATGCTCATCATGCGCGCGGAAGACTCGGCGGTCGAGGCGTCCAAGAGCATGGATTTCGAAGAGATCATCAACGCGATGGGCGCCTACAACGAGTCGATGATGAAGGCGGGCGTGCTGCTGGCGGGCGAGGGCCTGGCCGATCCCGAGGAGGGCTTCGCCGTCGATTTCCAGGCCGAGGAGCCGATCGTCACCGACGGCCCCTACGGGGAGACGCATGAACTGTTCAACGGGTTCTGGATCATCCAGGTCTCCAGCAAGGAAGAGGCCATCGAGTGGGCGAAGCGTGCCCCGCTCGGCCCGGGCACCAAGCTGGAGGTGCGCCGCGTCAACGAGATGGAGGACTTCGGCGACTACGCCGACAACGAGTACATCCAGAAGGAGGTCCAGTGGCGCAAGGAACTCGGCACCGAGTGACCGAGACCACGGACCTAAGGCGCACGGTCGACGCCGTCTGGCGCATCGAGGGCGCGCGCGTCGTCGCGACACTCGCCAGGATGACGGGCGACGTCGGCCTCGCCGAGGAGCTCGCGCAGGAAGCGGTCGTGGAGGCGCTTGAGTCGTGGCCGGAGCAAGGCGTCCCGCGCAACGCGGGTGCTTGGCTCACGGCCGTGGCCAAGCGCCGCGCGATCGACACCTGGCGACGCCGCGAACGCCTCGACGAGCGGTACCGCGCGATCGCACACGGCCTCGCCGAAGCGGGCGACGACGCGTGGCAGCCGATCGACGACGACGTGCTGCGGCTCATGTTCACCGCCTGCCACCCGGTGCTGTCGCGGGAGTCGAAGATCGCGCTGACCCTCAGGGTCGTCGGGGGGCTCACGACGCAGGAGATCGCCCGGATGCTGCTCGTGCCGATCACGACGGTCCAGGCGCGCATCACACGGGCGAAGAAGACGCTCGCGGCCGCCCACGTGAGATTCGAGGCACCGGACCCCAACGAGTGGGGCAAGCGGCTCGGAGCAGTCCTCGGCGTCGTCTACCTCGTCTTCACCGAAGGGTATGCGGCGACGTCGGGAGACCGCTGGATCCGCGCGGAGACGGCGAATGAAGGGCTGCGGCTCGGGCGCGTCCTCGCCGGTCTCATCCCCGGGGAACCCGAGGTGCACGGCCTCGCCGCGCTCATGGAGTTGCAGGCGTCCCGGTTCGCGGCGCGTGTCGCGCCTGACGGCTCGCCGATCCTGCTAGCCGATCAGGACCGCACCCGCTGGGACCACGCGCAGATCGCCCGTGGCCGGGCAGCGTTGGCGAGAGCCGGTTCCACGGGCCGGGGCCTGGGTTCGTACGGGCTGCAGGCGGCGATCGCCGAATGCCATGCCGTGGCGCCCAGCGTCGAGGAGACCGACTGGCGGAAGATCGTGCTGCTCTACGAGGCCCTCAGGCGGATCGCGCCGAGCCCTGTCGTGGAACTCAACCGCGCGGTCGCGGTGTCGATGGCGGTGGGACCCGCGGACGCCCTGCGGATCGTCGATCGGCTCGCCGATGAGCGGGCGCTGAAGGGCTCACACCTACTACCGAGCGTGCGCGGCGAACTACTCGCCCGCCTCGGCCGCACCGAGGAGGCACGCTCCGAACTGCTCGTCGCGGCCGAGCGCACAGCCAACGAGCGCGAACGCGCGGTGCTGCTGGCGAAGGCCGAGGCGCTGTGAGAAGGGATGTGTCGACCGGCGTCACGCCCTCCGAAAACCTCTGGCTGTACTTGGCCACCACGTCCGCGAACGCGCCTAACGTCAGGAAGCGTCGACGCGGTCAGCCGCCAGGCCGCGGGTCGATGGGGTGCACCAGGTCCGCGGCGACCGACCCGGACGGAAAGTGACCCGTCTGCACAGCGGCAAGCTGGCATCGGCTCGCCGGCGCTCGCCCAAGACCCCATTGCCGCAACCTGGAAGTGTGGCCCCAAAGACCGGTCGGGACCCGATCATGCCCACCTCACCGGAAATCCCGAGATCCGCCCGCGCCCTCAACGGCTGCGGCGACGGGCGCATCGAGCAGCGCATGGGGGCGGTCATCTCCGGCTACACTTCACGCTTCCCCGATCAGTTCGATGCGTACTGGCATCTGGGACGTGCCGGTGATCTTGACTCCCAACTCGAGGAGTTCGAATCCGTCGCGGCACGGATGGACCATCCGACGATATCCTCGCCGCGCGTTTCGGTGCGGGCGATCGGGGCAGTGCGGACTGCATGGACCCGCACTGCACCCTCGTCCTCGACAGCGCCCTGTCCATGCCGCCGCCAACGGATGCCCCTGGTCGCCCGGCCGCCGGCGCCGCGGTAGCACGGCGCCGGACGCAGAACCACCGCTTTGGCGAAGGGCCGAGGCCATAATGGGTGCACGACACCGGTCCGCACGGTCTTGGGGCCGGAGGCTGATCACCGTCTCGGCGCTGGCCACAGCGATCACTCCCTGGATCGCAGACTGGAACCGCCGGCACACCTTCGGTCCCGGCTATGGCCCGCACGCCCGCTGGCACGGCACCGCCGAAGTCGTCTCCGCCACCGGCGAGGGACTGCTGATGCTCTGGCTCGTCCGAGGCGACCCCAACGATCAGGGTTGGCGGTCGACCACCGCCGCGGCCCTGCCCATCATCCGATGGGGTGCGTTCAACGTGGTACTACCGGTTCCCGGGACCTCGCCCTATGACGATCCCGGACGCCCCGTACGTATCGCCGGGGTCCCCGCTGCCGTGGCCGCGCAGAACAGCATCGCCGCCCTGGCCTTGATCGGCTGGTGCCTCACTCGGTACGGCTCTGCCGATCGCCCCCGCCCGAGGCGTTGTCTCCAACGCTCGCGGCCAAAGTAGTGCATGGTCTGGGCGGTGGCCCACCCGCTCTCATCGGGTGCTGACCCCAATGGGCGGCGAGTGTTCTGCGGCATGCGCGGTCAGGTGCCGCCGTCAGCTACCGTGACCGTGTCCTTTTCGGTGTCGGTGACTCCGGTGATTCTGCCCGACGCGGTAGCGGCGGTGGAGTCGGCGTTGTCGGCACCGTCATCGTCGGGGCGGGCACCGAAGAGCGGGTCGGATTCCGGTGGACCGGGCCAGGTGCCGGCGGGGATGGTGAAGTAGGAAGGCCAGCGCTGTTTCGCCCCTTCGCGGTCGGTCTTCACCAGGTAAATGAATGTTCCGTCCTGCTGCGGTTCGGCGTCGATGACCTCGGCGGTCCCGCTGACGAACGCGAGGACCGACTCTTCCGTGGCGTCGTGGACACGGGTACCAGAGAAGTAGGGGTGCTTCGGTAGGGGATCGATCATTTCAAATCCTGGAGTTGTCTCGCTGTCAGGGTGCTGTGCCGTCCTCGCCCGGTGCGCGGCGACACATTGCATCACCAAGGGAGAAGTTCCCTGCACCGTGGGTGATCGGCCCAGGGAAGACGGTACCGGGGTGATACGCGCCGACCGTCTACGGCGCGTATCACCCCGGTCTCCCATCCCGCCCTTACGGCGGGACCGGAGGCCCGGCACAGGCGGATGCGTGCGGACCTCCCGCCCGACCGGGTGGTATGTCTCCCCCTCTTGTCATGCCACCACGTCGCCGGTGGAGCCGAAAAGGCTCCAGACGAGATGGAACCATTACGCCCTCGCTTGAGCAGAGCGTGCGCGGAGAGCGACATCGGTAGATCTCACGCGCAGCGCCCCACTAGCCACCACGCGCCCCTTTAACCCCCCAATCGGCAAAAAAATCTTCCTGGATTCGGGAACGGCGGGGTCCACAGCCCGGGGAATGACCGTGCTACTGGGGGCGGGGGCGCGGGCTGGTGGGTACTGGCTCGGCGCCGAGCCCGCGCCGCAGCGGCCGCGTGAGGAGGCGGACGATCAGGCTACTGATGGGACCGTTTGCGCAGGACGGTCAGCATGAGCGCGAGTGCTGTGAGGGTCAGAGGCCGAACACCCGCTGGATCACCGCACGATGACGCGGGCGTTGTGGTCCAGCCATCCTTCCTTCCACAGCCAGTCCATCGCGGCGATACTCACGCGGGCGCAGCCGTGGGATGCCGGGTAGGGCGGGACCGAGGTATAGCCGTGAACGGCGATGCCGCCGTTGAAGTACTTGGGCCGGTACAGCGCGCCGAGCGGACCGGGGTCCCAGGCGTCAACGTCGCGGAACACGGTGTACTCGCCCGTGGGGGTGGTCGCGACGTGCTGCTCACCGCGGGATTCATAGGGCTTTCCAGAACCGGTGGAGGTGGTGAAGACCTGCTGCACCTCGCCGTCGGAGACCACGAGCAGAAGCTGGCGTTCCAGGTCGATCTCGACAGCGTTGCCCGACGTGCTGTGCGCGCTGGGCCGAACGCCTTCGTCCAGGGCCGCGCGCGTATCGGGGCCGACTACGCCATCGCGTGTGATTCCGGCTGCTTTCTGCAGGGCGTGGACGGCGTGAAGGGTAAGCCCGCCGAACTCGCCGTCGGCCGTTTCGATCCAGTAACCGAGTTCGATCAGCCGCTCCTGCAGTTCCTGGACCTCGGCCCCGGAGTCGCCGCGGCGCAGTTCGTCCGCTGAGAACCACTCGTAGTAGGAGGACTGTGCGGCGGGGGCCGTGCTCGCGTTCGCGGTCGGCGCCACTGCGGCCCCGTACCCGGTGGCCGCGACCGCGGCCAGCGCGGTCGCAGCGATCCTTGCCGTGGAGCGGCCACAGCCTCTGCGGAATATGCGATGAGCCATAGCCGTTCTTTACCCGCCCTTGGCTCCTCACCCACCCCTGGACGCCCAAGTACCCGAGCACCTGTGGCGACCGCCCTTCGGACACGTGCCGAAAGACGCTATTCGTGGCCACTGTCGGCCAATGGCTCCTGAGTGCTTGTTGTGGAGGACGCTATTTGCTTACTGGTCGCAGTCGATCTACCGCGCGTACCCGCGTCTTCGGCCACCAGAACGGCAGCCACTCCACCGACGCCGCATGCGATCCACCACACGGGGTAGCGGGGGCGAAGTGCCGCCACCCGGTGCGGTACTCCCGCCCACCACGACACAAGGGGAAACGGCTCATGCGGATCGGCTACAAGCTGCTCGCCGAGGGCTACTCACCGCAGGAGATGGTCCGCCAAGCGGTGCGCGCCGAAGAGGTCGGCTTTGACTTCGTCGAGGCCAGCGACCACTACCACCCGTGGCTGGAGGAGCAGGGCCACTCCGGATTCGTCTGGTCGATCCTTGCCGCCATCGCCGCGAATACCGAGCGCATCCGCCTCGCCCCCGGGGTGACCTGCCCCTTCATCCGCTACCACCCGGCCATCGTGGCGCAGGCGGCGGCCACGACGGCGCTGCTCTCCAATGACCGGTTCTTCCTCGGACTGGGAGCGGGCGAACGGCTCAACGAGCACGTCGTGGGCCAGGGCTGGCCGGCCGTGCGGCAGCGACACGCGATGCTGCGGGAATCGCTGCAGATCATCCGCTTGCTGTGGAAAGGCGGATACCAGTCCTTCGACGGCCGCTACCTGACGCTCGAAGACGCCCAGGTGTTCGACCTGCCAAAGACCCCGCCCCACATCGTCGTGGCCGGCAGCGGCCCGTCTTCGGCCCGGATCGCCGCCGAACTGGGCGACGCGCTCTTCGGTACGACCCCAGACCCCGACCTGGTGCGTGCCTACGCCGATGCCGGCGGCACGGGGGCGAAGTACGGGGAGGTCCCTCTTTCCTGGGCCCCCGACGATGACACCGCCCTCGCCTCGGCCCGCGCAATGTTCCGGTTCGCCCTTACCGGCTGGAAAGTGCAGTCGGAGCTGCCCAACCCGGTCCACTTCGCCGCCGCCACGGAGCTCATCGACAAGGGCGACATGAGCAAGACCTTCGGTTACGGGCCGGACGCCGAACGCCACCTGGCCGTTGCGCGGCAGTTCGCCGAGGCCGGTTTCGACCGGCTCGTGCTGGTCAACGTCGGCCCCGATCCGGACGGTTTCTTCGACTTCTTCGCCGCGGAACTCGCGGAGCCGCTGCGCGCGCTCACCCCCGGCTCTTAACGCGGACACCCGCTCTGCGGCTGCGGCGGACCAGGGCGCGCCAGGCCTGCTCGACGGTTGTGGCCGACATGGGCAGGAGCGGCGTGGTGGCGCCGAGAGCGAGTTCGCGGAGCAGTGTGGAGCGCCCGTCCAGGAAGTCCAGGACATCGGGCAGCGGGGTTCGGTGGAAGAGCCGGGCGAAGAAATCCGCACCGTCGAGCCGGCCGGTGTCGAGCGCGCGCAGTAGGACCGCGTCCATCGCCAGGTGCCGCCGCCGGTGCGGTACCGGGGGCACGGGCGTACCGCCCCGGGTCAGCGCGTCCACGACCGCGGCGGTCTGCCGCTGGATTCCGCTGAACGTGTAACCGGTCGAGGGCCGGGTCGCGCCCCCGGCTGCGCCGATGCGGAACACGCGGCGCCCCGCCCGGGTGCGAAAACGCGCGTCGGTCATAGGGATGACGCCCTGCTCGGTGGAGGTCACCGTGAAGTCCTTCAGGCCCAGCACCCGGCCGGTGTAGTCGCTCAGCGCGGCCTCGTATCCGGCGTCGTCTAAGATCTCCCGGGTGAACTCGGTGTACTCCACTAGCGCGGCACGCACCGAAAACGGCAGGACATAGCCGAACCCCACACCATTGCCCGGCTGGGGGGTGCGCAGGTCCATCAGCGTCGCACTGTGCGGTGTGAAGGCGTCCGTATCTGTGCGCAGGAACCAGCCGCGAAAGTGCTGGAACAGCGTCGTACCCGCTGGCGGGAGGGATGTGGGCGGACGGGAGTCGAAGACCCAGCGCGCTCCGATCTCGATCGGCTCGCCATTAGCGTCCACCGCGCGGACGACAGCGCGTTCGGCACCATCCTCGATCCCGTTCACCACCGCACTGATTTGTGCGACGCGGCCGTCCAGCCCTGAGCGCACATATTCCTCAACGTCGGTGGACCGCAGCATCTTGTACACGAACGGAGCCGCGGAGGAGGCACGGTGCCGCCCATCGGGCCCGATCACCGCGAGCCGCTCCCAGCGCGCCGCCAGGACCGGGTCCCAGGGCCCGCCACCGCGCTCCCAGAAGCACCAGGTGCGTACGGGCGATCGCGGTGCCCCCGGTGGCGGCTCCACCAGCGCGATGTCGGCAATGTCGGCGCCCCGGACGTTCGCCTCCGCCAGGCCGCGGGTAAGGGAGAGCCCAGCGGCGCCGGCGCCCACGACGACCACGTCGAACTCGCGCATGCCGACCAGCATGGCACGGGCGTTGTGCACACATCCACAGCAGCACGGACGGGAGATCATGCGCGTTTCGGTACGGGCCATGCAGGAGAGGGGAGCGGTGACCGGGGAATTCGACCGGGCTGCTGCGGCCTATGACCGGCTTGTGGGCGCCAACCCCGGCTACCACCGGCACTTGAGAATGTCGGCCCGGCGGCTCGGCCTGCCACGCGAGGGTGCCGGCATGCGGATACTGGATCTGGGCTGCGGTACGGGCGCATCGACAGCGGCGCTGGTCCGTGTGCTGCCGCGGGCGGAGACCATTGGGGTGGACGCCTCCGCCGGCATGCTCGCCGTCGCCCGGTCCAAGCGCTGGCCGTCCGGGGTGCGGTTCATCCACGCGCGTGCCGAGGACCTGACGACCGATGACCTGGACGGGCCGGTCGACGCGCTGTTCGCCGCCTACCTGCTGCGCAACTGTCTTGACCCCGATAGCGCGCTCGCCACGATGTGCTCCCTGCTGCGCCCCGGCGGGCGGCTCGCGCTGCACGAGTACTCGGTGGCCGACTCCGCCGCGGCCCGTGCCGTGTGGTCCCTGGTGTGCTGGAGTGTGATCATCCCCCTCGGCCGCGTTCTGACCGGCCGCGCCGACCTGTACCGGTACCTGTGGCGCAGTGTTGTGGAGTTCGACGGCGCAGCCGGGCTGCGGCAGCGGATGCGCGCGGCCGGGTTGGCGGACGTGCGCACCGTGCCGTTGCCCGGATGGCAGCGCGGCATCGTGCACACATTCCTCGGTCGCACAACGGGAGGTGCGCAGTGACGCCGCACAGGGCCGGGCGCGATATCCGCGCGGAACCGCTGGTACCGCCCGCACCGCGCGGTCTCCGGCCCGCCACCGCTCCGCGGGTCGCGGTGGTGGGCGGCGGTATCGCCGGGCTCGCCGCGGCCACCGCGCTGGCCGAACGCGGTGTGGGAACCGTGCTCATGGAGCGCGATGCCGGACTCGGCGGGCGACTGCGCGGCTGGCCCATCACACTGCAAGACGGCTCGGCGGCCACCATGACCCGGGGCTTCCACGCGTTTTTCCGGCAGTACTACAACCTGCGCTCTCTCCTGCGCCGTGCCGACCCCGATCTGGGTATGCTCACTCCGCTTCCGGACTACCCGCTCCTGCACGCCGATGGCGCGCGGGACCGGTTCGCCGGGCTGCCGTCCGCACCGCCGTGGAACGCACTGGCGTTCGCCGCCCGCAGCCGCGGATTTCCCCTCCGCGAGGCAGCCGGCGTCAACATCGCCGCGGCACTGCAGCTCCTCGACGTGGACGTCCCAGGGACCTACCTGCGGCTGGACCACATCGACGCGGTGGAATTCCTGGAGCGTGTGCGTTTCCCGCGCAGCGCCCGGCACCTGGCGTTCGAGGTGTTCTCCCGGAGTTTCTTCGCCGATCCGCGGCTGCTGTCGGCCGCTGAGCTGGCGACCATGTTCCACATCTACTTCCTCGGCTCCAGCGAAGGCCTGCTGTTCGACGTGCCGCGGTCTCCGTTCCCGCAGGCACTGTGGCATCCCCTCACCGACCACCTGGAGCGGCAGGGCGCCGAAATCCGCACCAGCGCTCCGGTCGCTGCCGTCGAACCCGGTAACCGGAGCAGGTTCGCGCTTCGCAGCGGCGACGGAGCAGTGGAGGAGTACGACGCCGTGGTGCTGGCCACCGACATCGGCGGGTTGCGCGCGCTGGCGCGGTCATCCCCGTGCCTGGCCTCTCCGGAGTGGCGGAAGAACATCGAGCGGCTACCGAGCGCTCCCCCCTTCCTGGTGTCGCGCCTGTGGCTGGACCGGCCCGTGCGACCGCACCGGCAGGGCTTCCTCGGCACCGGCGGGTTTCCCACACTGGACAACATCAGCGTGCTGGAGCGCTATGAGGATGAGGCGGCCTCGTGGGCTCGGCGCACCGGCGGGTCGGTCGTGGAGCTGCACGCCTACGCCCTTCCTGAAGGGTGCGACGAACGCGCCGAACACGCGCGTTTGATCTCCCAACTGCACCGCGTCTACCCGGAGACGGCCTCGGCCCGCATCGTTGACGAACGCACCGAACTGCGCGCCGATTGCCCGCTGTTTCTCCCCGGCGCCTTCCAATCCCGGCCCGCGATCCGCACCCCCGACCCCTGGCTGGTCATGGCGGGCGACCACGTCCGCGTGGATCTGCCGGTCGCGCTCATGGAACGCGCGGCGACCAGTGGCTTCCTCGCCGCCAACGTGCTGCTGCACCGCTGGGGCATGCCCGGCCACACCGTGTGGAGTGTCCCCCGCCGCGGCCGGATGTCCACGGCGCGCGCACTCGCGAAGTGGGCCCGCAGCGGAATGAAGAGCGGCCGCGGTTCCCGCGCCCGGCGGCCCTGAGACCACAGCCCAACTCTCCCGGACGCTAGCCCGGCCAGTTGCCGCTGGTGCGCAGAGTGTAACGGCGTTCGGCGTAGGCGAGGTCGTCACGCCACAATCGGCGGGCGGCCGCCCGTATGAAGGGCCTGACCGCAGGCGCGATCCGGCGTACAGCACCGAAACCCGCTCGCTCCGAAGTAGCGATCGTCGCCTCGATCACGGCCGTACGCGGCACTCCCGAACCGTCCACACCCAGCGGTGTGGCGTGCGTCTCTACGGCACTGCCCGTTCCTTCCCCTTCGATGATGTGCATGACGACAGTGCGCGGCTCGGGACAGGTGAACGCGGCGCGCACCGGTACGCCCCACCGTCCGGCCACCTTGAACGCCACCTCGACCACCATCCGGTCGGGATCGGGCGCGGGCCCATCTGGGACCTCGGTGACACGCAGCCTCACGAAGGAGTGGGGGTGGAACCACGATCCGTGCCAGGGGTCGAGCCGGTTGGCGACGACATCCTCGGGCTCGCACCGCCCCGCCATGCTCTCCACCGCCGCGAGCGCCCTGGCCGCATCAGGGCGTTCCGGCAGCACCGGCCGGGGCAGGGACTCCTCCCCGCCCGCTTGGTCCAGCCGCACCCAGACGAGCACGCCGTCATCGTGCACGGGAAACGGGGTCCAGCCGGGAAAGCCGTCGCTGTCCAGCGCCAGGCCGTGCCAGCGGCAGATCAGCCGCCCTTCCCGGACCGCGCCCCTGCACAGCGGGGCTCTCAGGTGCGGGCAGGCTCCCGGTGCCGCGTGCACGGTACCGTCGGAGCCGCGCCAGGCGACGACCTCGGTTCCCGCGATGACCCGGCCGAAAGGGCGGTCCGCGCGCACCTCGGCGGCGGCGGCGAGCACGAACCAGTTGCCCGATGGTCGCGCGAGCGCCCGTTTCAGCGCGGCACCGATGACACCCGGCGCTGCGTCGCGCCAGGTCGGCTGCTGCTTCTCCCATGTGGAGGCGGGCAGGCGGCGCAGCGGTGTGCGGCGTGGGGCGGGGTCCGGAAGGCTCATAGGGCGGTCCTCTCTGCTGCCTCAGGGGCCGGGAGCGGTCAGCCGGGCGGTGATGGCCCGCCCCAGCGCGGGCAGGGCGACCTGCACCCGACGGGCTCCGGACACTCTGTGGCGCCGGGTCCACACGTCGTAGTCGGCGGCCTGGATCTCGTCCAGGATGCCCCGGTAGAGCCGTAGGGCGGTGCCGACACACGGGCGCGAGACCGGGTGCAGCATCGCGATTCCGGGTTCGGCCTTTCGGTAGACATCCCGGTTGGCCGCGGTGAGCTCGGCCAGCGCGGAACGTACGCGCGGGTGCTGGCCGCGGGTGCGCCGACAGTGCTGCAGCAGATCGCGGTCGACACCGTGCGCGCCCAACACATCAGCGGGCAGATACACCCGACCGCGGTCCAGGTCCTCGGCCACATCACGGAGGAAGTTGGTGAACTGGAACGCCTCTCCCAGCGCGGCGGCGTGCGGGGCCGCCTCATCACGCGGCACCGAGGTGCCGAGGACAGGCAGGACCTGCAGACCGATCACCGCTGCCGACCCGTGCATGTAGCGGCGCAGATCGGCGTAATCGGTGTAGGCGGCGCCGGTGAGGTCCATACGCATCGACTCCAGGAAAGCTGTGAACAGGGCCGGGTCGATGTCGTAGCGAACGGCGGTGTCGGCGACCGCGCAGACAACGGGATAGTGGGCCGGGGCACCGTCCAGGGCCGCACACAGGTCGGCGTCGATCGCATCGACCAGCGCCGAGCGCCCGTCGACGGCGCCCTGTGGCGCATGCCCGTCGACGATGTCGTCCACCCATCGCGCGAACCCGTAGAGGGCGTGAATGGCGGGGCGACGCGCCGGCGGCAGCACACGGGTCGCGAGGTAGTAGGTGCGTCCGTGGTGCGCGTGCAAGGCGCGGCACTGAGCATAGGCGGTGCGCAGCTCCGGTTCCGTGATACCTGCGGCGTCGAGTTCGGCTGTGGCCCTCATCACCGGCTCCCGGCCCGAGGTATCGGCGCTATGCGTGCGGCGGCGAGCTTGCCTGATATCAGAGCGGTCGGCAGGCCGACCCCCGGTGTCGTTCCGCATCCGGCCAGCACCGCGTTGGACACCCCGGCCACCAGATTGCGCGGTCGGAAGGGCCCCGTCTGGGCGAGGGTGTGCGACGTCGCGAACGGTGTGCCGAACGCGAGTCCTTGGCGCTCCCAATCCAATGGTGTGGCCAGGTGCTCGGTGACGATGGCCGCCCCGAAGCCGTCCAGTCCCCGCTCTTCAAGCGTGCGGACGATCTCATCGCGGTAGCGGGGCGCCGCGGTGCGCCAGTCCGGGCCGCCCGCGCGCAGGTTGGGGCACGGGGCCAGGACGTAGTACAGCTCATGGCCGGATGGGGCGAGTGCCGGATCTGTCGCGGTCGGCCGGGTGATCAGCAGCGATGGATCGCTCATGGTCCTTCCCTGCCGGGTGATTTCGTCGAAGGTGCGGTCCCACGCCGCGCCGAATGAGATCGTGTGGTGCTCCGTCCGGCCCCATGACCGGTCGACTCCGGCGTGCAGCACGACCGCCGATGGTGAGAAGCGCAGCGGGACCGGCCGCCACGGAACACGGCCGAGCAGCCGGTAGGACATGGGCAGGTCGGGGGTGAGCACCACCGCGTCGCAGGCGATCCGCTCCCCGTCTGCGGTGATCACGGCGCTGACACGATCGCCGCGGCGCTCCATCCGGGTAACGGTCTCGTTGAAGCGGACCGCGGCACCGGCCTTCGCCGCGGCACCGGCCAGCGCGTCTCCCAGCGCCCGCATCCCCCCGCGGGGAAAGAACACTCCGGCCACCGTGTCCATGTAGGCGATGACGGCGTAGGCTGCCAGCGCCCGCCGCGGCGGCACCCCCGCGTACAGGGCCTGGAAGGAGAAGATCCGCTGGAGGCGCTCGTCGGAGAGGAACCGGCTGATGGCCGGGGCCAGGCGGCCGAACCCGCCGAGGACTGCCAACCGGACGAGCTCGGGCGACAGCAGCTCCAGCGGCGAGTCGAAATTCGTGTCGATGAAGCGGCGCATCTCCAGTTCATAGAGGCGCCGCAGCCACTCCCGCAGCCTCAGGTACCCGGCCGCCTCGCGCGGCCCGGCCGCTCGCTCCACCTCCTCGGCCATGGTCTCGGCATCGGTGTGCACGTCGATGGTGGAGCCGTCGGCAAATGCCGCGCTGTAGGCCGGGGCCAGCGGTACCAGGTCGAGCCGGTCGCGCACGGACTCACCCACCGCCGACAGGGCCTCATCGAGCAGTGTCGGCATGGTCAGCACGGTGGGTCCGGTGTCGATCCGAAAGCCGTCGATATCCATGCGGCCGGCGCGCCCGCCCGGGTGCGGGTCGCGCTCGACAACGGTGACCTCGCGGCCCGCGCCGAGCAGGTGCAGAGTCGCCGCGAGCCCGGCCATCCCCGCCCCCACCACGATCACGTGCTCCGTGCGTCCGGGCACCGCACGGAGACGGGCTGTCGTCCTTCCGATGGCCATCGGGTGTCTCCCGTCATGGTCGGCCGTGCGGCCCGTGCGTACTGACGGGCCGCTCCGACACCGAGATTCCCCATTTCCTCTCTGTGAATCTTTCCTTACTGTGAGTTGTTTTCTGTGTGCCGCTGCCTCCGGACCCACCGAGACCGGTAAAAGCGCGGCCGCCGTACACGCCCATGCGCTCCCGGGTTCCTTGTTATGCGGGCATCCCCTGGTAGTCCTGGGATTCAACGGCCGTCGACACAGAAGCGAGGCGCAACGTGGCCATGGACAGCCGACCGGCCCTCAAGACGGATCCGGACTGCCCCGGAGAACACGTCGTTCTCCTCGGCGCGGACCGGCGGCCCATCGGCAGCGCCGCCAAGAGCACCGTCCACCACACGGCGACGCCGCTGCACCTCGCCTTCTCGTGCTATGTCTTCGATCCGCACGGTCAGTTGCTCGTGACACGCCGCTCACTGGCCAAACGCGCCTGGCCCGGGGTGTGGACCAATTCGGTCTGCGGCCACCCCCTCCCAGAGGAGCCCGCGGAGGAGGCAGTGCGCCGCAGGGCCCGAGAGGAGCTCGGGGTCGCTCTCGAGGACCTGAGGCTGCTCCTGCCCGACTACGCCTACCGTGCCACCGACTCCGGCGGCGTCGTTGAGAACGAGGTGTGCCCGGTGTTTCGGGCCACGACACGTGACACCCCCACCCCGGATCCCGACGAAGTCGCCGAATGGCGGTGGATCGACTGGGCGGCCTTCACCACCGTCGCACGAACCGCACCCTGGGCGATCAGTCCCTGGGCCGCCGAACAGATCCCTCTCCTGGACCATCGGGCATAAAGCCGGTCCAGCCGAAGCGCGGTTCCCGCCGCTCCAGGAACGCACTGCGGCCTTCCCGGTTGTCGCCGGCCTCCTCCATGGCGTCCTGCCAGCGTTGAACCGCCGCGTTCTCCAATGTGCCGTCGGCGATGCGGTCGATGATGTCCTTTGACGCGCGGACCGTGAACTGCGACCGGGCGGCGATGGTGCGGGCGGTCTCATAGACCCGCTCGGCTAGCCGGTCAGCGGGTACGACCTCGTTGAAGAAGCCTTCACGCAGGGCGCGCTCGGCGTCGATGTCGGCAGCCGAGTAGACCAGGTACTTGACCGGGGCGGGGCCGGCAAGCCGGACCAGCCGTTGCAGCGCGCTCGCCGGGTAGAGGATGCCGAGCTTGGCCGGCGTGATGGCGAACCGGGCGTCATCGGCGGCGATCCGCAGATCACAGGCCGCCGCCAACTGGCAGGCGCCGCCGTAGCAGTATCCTCGGATCTGCGCGATCACCGGTTTCGTAAAAGCGGCGAGCGCCTCCTCTGCCGCAATTGTCAGATCCTGGTCGCCCTGCCCGATGCGGCCCAGATCGGAGATATCCGCTCCCGCACAGAAGGTGCTTCCCTGCCCCGTAAGGATCACTACCCGCACCGCGGGGTCGGCTTCGAGTTTGGTGAGCAGCGGGGGGAACTCGCTGTACATGTCGGCGGTCATGGCGTTGCGCTTGGCCGGATGGTCGATGGTGATGGTGGCGATCTCACCATCGACCGCGCACCGCAGGCCGGGGCTGGTTTCGGTCATGCTTCATTTTCCCGCACACCGATTACCGGCTTCCCGGGGGCCCTGTTCAGCGCGCGGACGTGCCGAGGGTGTCGGCGGCTTCGCGCCTGCGCCCGTACCAGGGCCACCAGTAGACGGTCCTGCCTTCCGGGATCATCCGGTCCAGCCGAATAGTGAGGCGCAACGCGAAACCACCCGCGACCATGCCGGTCAGCAAGTCGGTGACCCAGTGGAAGTGGAGGAAGACCGACACCACCGACTGCAGGACGGCGATACCGACGATGCAGTAGGCCAACCGCTGGACGATGTGCGGCCGCGCCGCCTGGTAACGGATGATCAGGAACAGTACGAGCCCATAGATCAGGATCGCGTTGGCGCCGTGCCCGGAAGGAAAGGAGACGCCGCCGCCGTCGGAGAAGAACGACGGGTCGCCCGAGCGGGGATGGTTCCGGGCGAAAAGCAGCTTCATCGACGCGACCAGGCAGATCATGCCGAACACACCGACAGCGCCAAGGATGATCGGGCGCCACGAGCGGTGCCAGTAGGCCAGTTGCAGCGCGGTGACGCCCAGAACGGGTAATGCCACGAACCGCGATGCGACCGTGTCCGGCCACAGGATCAGGGGTTCGCGCACCTGGTCCCAGTACGGGCGGGGGACGCTGTTGAACAGGACGTCGACGGGGTGCAGCGGTCCAGCGGAGAGAACCGTCATGATGATCAGCGCCACAGCGAGCACAATGGCGACCTTGTCCGAGGCCAGCCCCCACGCGATCTCGCTCACACTTGGCCACCCGACCCGCGGCGTCCGCTGTTTGCGCCCCTGCGCAGGACTGATAGTGATACCGGGGGCCCCGTCGAAGGCGCCACGGATTCTCTCGTGTGGAGGTATCGAATGCTCGGCTCTGAACGGCGGCATCGACCTGATCCGCAATGTATGCATCATGTGTGCTCAGTGCTGTCTCACGAATTGTGGGCTGGCCTGCGGCACGGTTGTGCGTTGGGGGGACGGGCTTGCCGCTTGGACTGTGGTCGGTAGGGGGCAGGAAGGCAGGGGACACAGGGTCAGAGGGTCCGCGCTACCGAAGACATCTGCGTTGTCGCTACGGTCCAGCGCTGGGACGGTGCGAACCGCGGTGCCGATCGGTCGGCCCCGATGGTCGCCAAGTGGGGGACGCCACTCCAGGGTACCCAGCTTTTTTTGAACATTTCCGACAGGAGAGCATAGCGCCCCACCACGCGAAGCCGCACGGCAACCCAGTGAATACGATCGTCCTACCTCGAATTTCGCCCATTGGTCAGCTGCTCCGCGCAAAGAGTTCATCCCCGCGCCGTGCGGCCGCGAGCGGCCTGGTGCCGAGGACGGCCGTGCGACCGGCGGGCGGCCCGCGATGTGGCACTCTTCGTAATGAGCCGCGCGACGCGGTGCCCCGAGCAGAAAGGCCGTTGATGGTCGACCTTCCCGAGAGGCCGAATGACTCCTCCCGGTTGGCCCGCAATCCGCTTCGGGAGCAGATTCGCCGCGTACTGGTCGATGGGTTGCTGTCAGGCCGCTGGCGACCCGGAGAACGGATCGTCGAGCGCCGCATCGCCGCCGAACTCAATGTGAGCCAGGCGCCAGTGCGGGAAGCACTGCGCGAACTGGAGACGCTGCGACTGATCGAATCCGTCCCCAACAAGGGGGCCCGGGTTCGCGACTTCGGTATCGCCGACATGGCCGAAATCTATCCCGTCCGCGCAGGTCTCGAACTGGTAGCGGCCGAACTCGCCGCACCCCGCCTGGCCGCCGATCCGCGGCCGTTGGAGCATCAGGTGCAGGCGCTCCGCCGGGCGACCGCCGACCAGGACGTGGAGGAACAGATCAAGCGCAGCGTGGAGTTCCATCGGGAGATCGTCCGGGCCGCGGACAACAGTGTGCTGTCCCACACGTGGGAATCCCTGGGAGTCGAGGTCTGGACCAGGCTGTCAGTGCGCTGGCTCAATATGGAGCTGCACGCGAAGGCCGCCGACCACGCCCGGATCGCCGAGGCGTTTCGCGACGCGGATCCCGAGGTCGGCCGGATGGTCCGGGACCACGTGCTCAACTACGTCGAAGCGGCGATGCAGACACACGGTGCTGTGAGCTGACGCGGGGTTCTGCTGGTTCACACCCTTCTTGGCGAGGTACGTCCGGGGTCTTCCCTAAAGTCATATTGATCGATCATCGATCAATACATAGAGTGTGCGCGACGCACGTCACACCTGACGTGCAGCGTGAGCCACGCGCAACGAACCGGAACGTGACTCATGCCCGGGAATGGGCAGGGTCACACCGGGAAACGAGCGTAATGAGAGTTCTGCCACGACAACTCGACCAGCCACTCCTGCGCCCCGCCGTTGAGCCCGGCGTCGGCGCGCATGCCCTGGCCTCGCCCGAACAGCAGGCCACGGCACCGGCCTTCTCCGGGTCCACCGGCCCGGAAGAGGCCGACTCGTACGTAGAAAGGCACACCATGGCTGACACGGCCAAGCCGAAAGGCGGCGGCACCACCAGAAGTACGGGCGGCCGTCGGCGGAGCCGGAAGGACTCCCCCTCGAACATCGCCGACGAGCAGCCGAAGGTGCTTCTCGAGTACTACCGGCAGATGCTGCTGATCCGCCGATTCGAGGAGCGCACCGGCCAGGCCTACACCCAGGCCCGCATCGGCGGCTACTGCCACCTGAACCTGGGCGAGGAAGCCACCATCGTCGGCCTCATGACCGCCCTGCAGGAACGCGACTACCTCTTCACGAACTACCGCGACCACGGCTACGCGATCGGCAAGGGCATGAGCCCGCGCAGCGTCATGGCCGAGCTCTACGGGCGCTCCACCGGTGCGGCCAAGGGCTGGGGCGGTTCCATGCACATGTACGACACCGAGACCCGCATGCTCGGTGGATACGGCATCGTGGGCGGACAGCTTCCGCTGGCCACCGGAGCCGCCCTCGCGATCTCCTACCGCGGCGGCGACGAGGTCGTGATGTGCCAGATGGGCGACGGCACCACCAATATCGGCGCCTGGCACGAATCGCTGAACATCGCTTCGCTGTGGAACCTGCCCGTCATCTTCGTGGTGATCAACAACTACACCGGCATGGGTACGCCTGTCGAGGCATCCTCGGCAGAGCCGGAACTGTACAAACGGGGTTCGGCGTTCCGCATCGAAGGCGTCCGGGTTGATGGACGCGATGTCCTCGCCGTCCGCGACGCAGCCGCCAACCTGGTCGAACGCGCCCGCTCCGAGCAGCGGCCGTTCCTGCTGGAAGCCACCAGCTACCGGATGAAGGGCCACTCGGTCGTCGATCCCGCCAAGTACCGCACCAAGGAGCAGGTCGAGGAGGCCAGGTCCAACGACCCGATCACCGCCTTCGAAGCCACGTTGGAGAAGGCCGGGATCCTCACCGAGGAGGCCAAGCAGGAGATCGCGGATTCCGTGCGCGAGGAGGTCGCCGACGCGGCCGAGTTCGCGGAGAACAGTCCGCACCCGGAAGTGTCCACGCTGTTCGACTACACCTATGCCACCCCTGTAGCCAACGAGTCGCGCCGGATGCCCGCCGACCCGGTTTTCGCCGAGTAGACAAGGAACGGGTACATGTCCGTGATCACCTACCGCCAGGCACTGCGCGACACGCTGCGCGCCGAGATGCACCGCGACGAGAACGTCTTCCTCATGGGCGAGGAGATCGGTGTCTTCGAGGGCTCGTACAAAATCACCGAAGGACTGCTCAAGGAGTTCGGCGAGCGCCGCGTGCGCGACACCCCCATCGCAGAAGAAGGATTCGTCGGCGCGGCGATCGGCGCGGCCATGCTCGGCCTGCGTCCGGTCGTCGAGATCATGACGATCAACTTCTCGCTCATCGCGATCGACCAGATCATCAACCACGCCGCCAAGATCTACGGCATGTTCGGCGGGCAGACCAGCGTTCCGATGGTCATCCGTACACCGGGCGGTGGCGGCCAACAGCTCGGTGCGACGCACTCACAGAACATCGAGCTGTTCTACTCCTTCGTCCCCGGGCTGAAGGTGCTCGCGCCGAGCACCCCGGCCGAAGCCGCCGCCATGCTGCGGGCCGCGATCCGCGACGACGACCCGGTCCTCTTCCTGGAGAACCTGGGCCTGTACAACTCCAAGGGCGAGGTTCCCGAAGGCGACGAAACCGTTGCCGAGATCGGCCGCGCCGCGGTCACCCGCGAAGGCACCGACATCACCCTGATCGGCTACTCGCGCATGGCCATGGTCGCCGGCCAGGTGGCGGAGGCACTGGCCGCCGAGGGCATCAGCGTCGAGGTCGTCGACCTGCGCAGCCTCCGGCCACTGGACCGCCAGACGATCGTCGAGTCGGTGTGCAAGACCGGCTCCGCGGTGATCGCCGAGGACGACTGGCTCACCTACGGCATCGGCGCCGAGATCGCCGCCTCCATCCAGGAGGGTGCGTTCGACTACCTCGACGCCCCGGTGCGCCGGGTCGCCATGGCCGAGGTGCCCATGCCCTACGCGAAGCCGCTGGAGTCGGCGGCGCTGCCGTCGGTCGAGTCGATCACCACCGCCGTCAAGGAGACCCTGAACGCCGTTGGTCGGCGGGTCGGGTAAAGGGGATAAGCACACGATGAGTGAGATCTACATGCCGCGCCTCTCCGACACCATGGAGGAGGGCGTCATCAGCTCCTGGGTGAAGAAGGTCGGTGACAAGGTCACGACAGGCGATGTCCTGGTCGAGATCGAAACCGACAAAGCCGTTATGGAGTACGAGGCCTACGAGGACGGCTACCTCGTCAAGCAGTCGGTCGGCGAAGGCGAGACCGTGCCCATCGGCGCCGTGATCGGCGCCATCGGCGAGAGCCCCGATGCTGTACCGGCGGACTCGGGCAACGGCGGCGCACAACCCGCGGCCGAGCCCGCCACCGGGGCTGTCGATCCCCAGCCCGAACCGGCCGCCGAGCCCGCGGCCGGGATTCCCCGGCAGGCCCAGGCGGCCGAGGAGGCCGAGGAGGCCGAGGCGCCCGCGCCCGAGGGACCCGCGCGCCCGCGCACATCGCCGCTGGCCCGTCGGCTGGCCAAGGAGTACGGCCTCGACATCGAGACGATCACGGGGTCCGGCCCGAAGGGCCGGGTGGTGCGCGCCGATATCGAGGCCGCCGCGAAACAGCGGCAGGAGGGCGCACCAGCGCAGGAGCCGGCCCCTGCCGCGCAGCCCTCCGCAGGCGCACCCCAGGGTGCGTTCGACGACGGCCGTGCCTCGGAGGAACTCACGGTCAGCAACGTGCGCAAGGTGATCGCACGCCGCCTTACCCAGAGCAAACAGGAGGTCCCGCACTTCTACCTGCGACGCACCATCGACGCCGAGGCGTTGAAGGCGTTCCGCGCGCAGATCAACGAACAACTGGAGAGCACCGGCGTCAAGGTCAGCTTCAACGACCTGATCGTCAAGGCCGCGGCGACCACGCTTCGCCTGCATCCCGCGGTGAACAGGTCCTGGATCGACGACAAGCTGCTGCAGCACGGCCGGGTGAACGTCGGTGTCGCTGTCGCGGTGGACGCCGGTCTGGTCGTTCCTGTCCTGCACGATACCGACAAGCTGCCGCTGTCGGAGATCGCGACCAAGAGCCGCGAGCTCGCGGGGCGGGCACGCGAGGGCAAGCTCAAACCCCAGGAGATGAGCGGCGGCACGTTCAGCGTGAGCAACCTGGGCATGTTCGGCATCGACAGCTTCTCCGCCGTCATCAACCCGCCTGAGGCCGCGATTCTGGCGGTAGGCGCGATGCAGCAGCAGCCGGTGGTGCGCGATGGCGAGGTCGTCGCCCGCAACACCATCGCGCTGGAGCTGTCGGTCGACCACCGGGCGGTCGACGGCGCCGTGGGCGCGGCCTTCCTCAAGGAGCTGGCCGAGATCCTGGAGAGTCCCATGCGGATCATCCTCTAGGAGGGCACCGGCGGTTCAGGGGCGCGCGGCTGCGGCCGCCGCCCCTGTTCTGCTCACGGCCGTGAAACCGGGTTCCGTACGTCTGTCGTGCTCTTATTGCCGCTTTGAACGCGGATTCCGGCAGAAAGTTCACGGCCGATGGGCTCCACGGACGGACGGCCCCGCGGAGAAGAGCCCCCGCACTCTAGGATCAGGGGAGCAGCGGCGGCTACGGAGGTGTGCGTTGGCGGCGGGCCCTGAGACGGTCGGTCCGGGATCCAACCGGGCCCGGATCGTGGCGGCGGCCTACAACGCGGTCGCGCGGACAGGGCTGGCCGGGCTGCGGGTGCGCTCCGTGGCTGGGGAAGCCGGCGTTACCCACGCCACTCTGCTCTACTACTTCAAATCCCGCTCCGCGCTGCTGAACGCGGTCGTGGATCATGCTGTCTACGACCGGATCGCCGTCCCCCTGGTCGAAGACGCGGAGCCGATGCCCGCAGCGGACGAACTCTCCGCCCTGCTGCACGGTCTATCTCGGGAAGCGGAGGAGGATCCGCGCCAGCCGGCGGTGCTGCTGGAGATCCTGCAGCGCGGCCAGGAACACGGATCCGAAGCCGCGATGGACCGATACTTCCGGACATGGCAGCAATACACGACCGATCTGCTGCGGCGGGGAACGCTCGAGGGCGGGTTCCGGTCAGACCTGGATCCCGAAGTGACCGCACGGATCATCGTCCAGTTCTCCCTGGGACTGCAGACCCGCTCCCCTATTACAGCGGAGCAGCGCGGGGAGGCCATAGAGCAGCTTCTCGCCTTCCTCGCCCCAATGCGCCCCTGACAACGGAATCAGGGTCTTCCCCGGCACCCCCCTGACTTCTCTACCAGTTGGTAGAGAACGGACCGTCACCCCCCTACTCTCTCTACCAACTGGTAGAGAGGAGTTGTTGTGCTGAAAACCATCACATGGCCCGTCCGATCATCCGGGCGGACCGACTCCCGGACGGAAAGGGCCGATACCCGAAAGCGCCCCGCAACCAGGCGCCTGCCCCCGTGGCTGCGCAGAACCTTGATCGCCGCGCACGTCACCAGTTCCCTCATGTGGTTCGGACTCGTCGCAGGAGTGCTCGTCCTGTGCAGCTACGGCTGGGCCACCGACGACCCGGGGACCACCCATGCGGTCTTTCGCTCCTTGGGGCTGTTCGACACCCTGTTCCTGGGCACAGTGAGCTTCGCGGTCCCGGTCACCGGCCTCCTGCTGGGGCTGGCCACCCCGTGGGGAGTAATCCGATATTGGTGGGTCCTGCTGAAGCTGATGATCACGCTCGCGGTGATGGTGGCAGGCGCCCTGGTCCAGCACCGGGCCATCATCGCCCTGGACGGCTGGGCGAAGGGCGCCGGTGCCGCCGCTTTGGACGGCACCGCACAGGCCCCCCTGGAACCGTTTCGCACCCTCACCATCGGTACCGCGGTCGCGGTAACGCTCCTGGTGGTTGCGATCGTCCTCTCCTACGCCAAACCCCTGGGCCCAACGCCCTGGTTCCAACGCGGCAAGCGCGCGCCCGGCCCCACGGAACCGCAAGGCAACGCCGAACCGGCGGCGGAGCGGATTCCAGTACTGGTCACCGCGGTCGAAACGGTGGCCGAGGACACCATCGCCGTCACGCTGCGCCGCGACGGTGCCGCGGACCTGCCGGTGTGGAGCCCCGGCGCACACATCGACGTGGCCCTCCCCTCGGGCCGGATCCGGCAGTACTCGCTGTGCGGTGACCCCGCCGACCCTGCCACTTACCGGATCGCGGTGCTCCGGGAGCCCACAGGCCGGGGCGGATCCGAGGAGGTGCACAACCTGGCCGCGCCAGGCGCCCACCTGCGTATCGGACGGCCTCGCAACGCCTTCCCTCTGCGCAGAGCCCCCGCCTATCTCTTCATCGCAGGCGGGATCGGCATCACCCCGATCCTTCCCATGATCGAAGCGGTGGCGGCACACGGCACCCCATGGCGCCTGGTCTATGCTGCGCGCAACGCGCACCGGATGCCCTTCACCGACGCATTGTCCGGTCGGCACCCCCGGCACGTGGTACTGGTCGCCGAGGACACCCACGGCCGCCCCGACCTCCGTTCCGAGCTCCGCAGCTTGCCACAAGGGGCGATCACCTACTGCTGTGGCCCTCCGGGCCTTATCGACGCCGTCCGCTCCGTACGCGACGCCGTGCGCACCGACGTACCACTGGAGACAGAGAGCTTCACCCCGGCCGCTGAGAACTCCGCCGGTGCGGCGTTCGAGATCGAACTGCAGCGATCGGGCGAGCTGCTGAACGTCCCGGCGGATACCACGGCACTGGACGTCCTCCGGGAGCAGCGCCCCCACACCCCTTCCTCCTGCGATAACGGCATCTGCGGGTGGTGCGAGCTGAGGGTCATCGCCGGAGACCCCGACCACCGCGGCGCCGAACCCGGCCGCGACCGGTTCCGCCCGTGCGTCTCCCGCGCCCGCGGCCGATTGGTCGTCGACCTCTAGCGAGGGCGGCCCGATCTGACCGCCCCGTCGGCACCCCATCGATATCGCGTGCTCAACGATGCCGAACTCGTCGACTATGCTCCAGGGCACCGGTCTACTGGCTCCTCGGCACCGTCGGCGTTGCCCTGGATCGGTTGGACGGGTTCCCATCCCCGCGACCGAGAGGATCCTCTGATGGCGGAGCGTGCCACCGTACCCGCGGCGGCCACGTGGGGGCTGCTCGTCGCCTGGGCGCTGCACGATGCGGAAGAGCTCGCCACAATGCCCGGATGGGTACGGCGGCGGCGTTCTCACCTCGAGGCCCGGCTGCCCTGGGTGCCCTCCTCGGTGTGGGACCGGATGGACCTCTCCCGCGCCCACACCACTACCGCGATCGCCCTCGTGGGCGGGATCGTGGCGGCGGCCGCGGCCGATGGGGCGCGCACGGGCGGCCGCAGCCCTCTCTACCAGGGGGTGCTGACCGTTTTCGGGTTGCACACGGTCACCCACCTCGCGCAGGCTGCCCTGACTCGCGGCTATACGCCCGGGGTCGTGACCGCGCCGCTGATCGCCGCGCCGTTCTCCCTGTGGGCGTGGCGGCGACTGCGCCGTGCGGGTGTCCCCGCGACCGGGCCCGGGGTAGGTGCCCTCGCGCTCCTGCCCGTGGTCGCCGGCGGGGCACACGGCCTGGCGGGCCTCATCACCCGGGCCGCGCACCCCCGCACGACGAGGCGCGGCCCCACACCTTGAATGTGCGGCTTCGGCCGAAAGCGGCCACGTCGACTCGCCGGTTCGGCTCCTCAGCACGGAATCCGCTGCTTTACTGGGGATCATGGGCAAACGTCGGCAGAACCGTTTCCTCGCGGACCGGACCAGTCCCCCGTCAATGGCCGCCGAACCGGGCCTCGCGCTGAGAAACACCGGCACCCGCAGAAGAGGCGTGTTCGCAGGAGCCTTGTAGCCATGGGCAGGCAGCCCCGCTACCTGTGGATGGCCGACCTGCTGCGCCGCCCCATTCTCAACGGAGAGCTCGCCCCGGGTTCACGGCTCCCGTCGCGCTCCCGGCTGGCCCGGACCTATAACGTGAGCGAACAGGTGTCCCGGCACGCACTGCGGCTGCTCGTCAGCGAAGGGCTGGTGGAAGCCCGTCCCGGATCCGGCTACTACGTGCGCGCCGTTTCGCAGCCCCACTGCTTCTCCCGCACCGACCGGTCATCCGGCTCGGGAGTGGGCCCGTTGGACCGCGCGGACCTCGGCACCCGCATCGAGAAGGCGAGCGATCCGATCACGCAGCGGCTGGCGGTCCGCGACGGTGAGACCGTGTTCCGCACCCGCTGTCTCGGGTCGGCCGATGATGTTCCCGTCGCCCTGTACACCTCGTGGGAGCCTGCCGCTCTCACTCGCGGCACGCTTCGCACTCCTGCGGACGCCGAACCGTGGACCGGCCTCCTGGACCGTCTCAGCGCCGCCGGAGTGATCGTCGACCGCGTTGTCGAAGAGGTGGGAGTGCGCCCGTTGCAAGAACCCGAGGCCGACCCTCTTCGGCTGGCACCGGGTCTACCCGTGCTCGTGGTCGAACGCACCCACTACTACGGGCACCGTCCCGTGGAGACCTCCGATTTGGTGGGCTCGGTCGACCACTGCCGCCTGCTCTACCGGCTCAGCCTCTCCCGGGCACCAAGGCGTCCCTAGCCTGTCGAAAGCGGACGGCCCGCTCCCTTCAAGGGAACGGGCCGCCACCGGTGGAGGGGTGCGTCATGACATGTCCGAACGCGCCACTCTTCAGGTCTCCTCCGCCCCGCACCCCTTCAGGGGCATGGGGTAAGGCGAATCCTCAGTCTTCGATGTTGGAATCGGTATCGCAGTAGGTCAGCAGGTCCAGGTTCAGCGGGAGCAGCACGAGGAGCCCCTCGCTCTCGTTGTTCTGGTTGCACTGGGCGTACTCCCAGTCGTTGTCCTTGTACTCATCGCCACCGGCGAAAGCCGCGCCGGCCCCCATTCCGAGCATGGCGGCCGCCATCACACCGGCGGTAGCAAACTTCGCTGCGGTACGCATATAGCTTCACCTTCATCCTGATGATGCAGACAGACCAGCCACTGAGCACTTTTTGTACTCTATTCGTAACTGAGAGTAGCTCTGTCTGAGATTCCTCTTCCGGCAAACCTCGATGCCAGAGAACTGCCTTCTCTTTTACCCGCATACCCGCGCGTGGCGATCGCGCAGCGTACCACCTAAAACGGCGGTGCCCGCCCCTGTTCACAAAGGGCAGGACCACCGCCGGCCGGCGGTGCCTTTGTCGGCCCCGGGTGAACCCCCAGGCCGCGACCTCGGCGAGCTGTGCGGTGCACAGAGCGGCGCCCGGGAGGTCCGAACGCGCCGCTCTTCAGGCCTCCTCCGCCCCGGTCATCCCTGAAGGGGGCGGGGTGAGGCGAATCCTCAGTCTTCGATGTTGGACTCGCTATCGCAGTAGGTCAGCACATCCAGGTTCAGCGGGAGCAGCACGAGGAGCCCCTCGCTCTCGTTGTTCTGGTTGCACTGGGCGTACAGCGAATCGTTGTCCTCGTACTCATCGCCACCAGCGAAAGCCGCGCCGGCCCCCATTCCGAGCATGGCGGCCGCCATCACACCGGCGGTAGCAAACTTCGCTGCGGTACGCATATAGCTTCACCTTCATCCTGATGATGCAGACAGACCGGTCACTGACTGCCGTGAGCAATCTCTTGATGACCGAAAGTAACTATGCCTGAGATTCCTCGCCTTGAAAACCCCAGGACAGCCAATTGTCGCGTCTTTACCTTCCGAATACCTGCCCTTGCCGATCACCCGACGCAGCGCTCAAGACAACGGTGGCCTGGACCGCGCGTGCGCGGTCCAGGCCACTGTTGAACGGAAAAGGGCGGTCGTCAGCCTCGCGTGAACTCCTGAGCCACGACCTCGGCGATCTGGGCTGTGTTCAGGGCGGCACCCTTGCGCAGGTTGTCACCGCACAGGAACAGGTCCAACGACCTCGGGTCGTCAAGCGAACGCCGGATCCGGCCGACCCAGGTGGGGTCGGTGCCCACGACATCGGCCGGGGTCGGAAACTCACCCTGTGCCGGATCGTCCTGCACCACCACACCCGGAGCCGACGCCAGGAGCGCACGTGCCGCTTCGGCGTCGACCTCCTGGGCGAAGGTGGCGTGCACAGCCAGCGCGTGCGTGGTGACCACCGGGACCCGCACACAGGTGGCCGACACCCTCAGGTCCGGATGGCCGAGGATCTTCCGAGACTCGTTGCGGACCTTCAGCTCCTCCGACGAGTAGCCGTCGTCCTTCAGTGACCCCGCCCACGGCACCACGTTCATCGCCAGCGGTGCGGGGAACGGGCCGAGTTCTCCCACAGCGGCGCGCACGTCGCCGGCGCGGCTGCCCAGAGTCCGATCGTTGGCGGCCTTCTCGATCTGGTCGTGCAGCGTATCGATGCCCTCCTGGCCGGCGCCCGACGCCGCCTGGTAGGAGGAGACCACCAGGTCGGTCAGGCCATAGGCGCGGTGCAGGGCGCCCATGGCGACGATCATCGACAAGGTGGTGCAGTTCGGGTTGCTGATGATGCCGCGGGGGCGGTTGCGCGCCTGATCGGCGTTGACCTCCGGCACCACGAGTGGAACGTCGGGGTCCATCCGGAACGCACCCGAGTTGTCCACGGCCACCGCGCCGCGCTCGACAGCGATCGGCGCCCACTCCTTGGACACTTCATCGGGAACGTCGAACATGGCGACATCAACCCCGTCGAACACCTCCGGGGCCAGCGCCTGGACCTCCACCTCCTCGCCGCGGACGGTGAGGCGCTTTCCGGCGGAACGCGGCGACGCCACGAGCCGGATCTCCCCCCATACGTTCTCCCGGGTGGACAGGATGCCGAGCATGACGGTGCCGACGGCGCCGGTCGCGCCGACGAGGGCAAGGGTGGGCAGGCGGTTACTCATCGGCCGGTACCTCCATAGACAACGGCCTCGACCTGGTCTGCGTCGAGTTGGAATTCCGAGTGTGCGGCAGCGACGGCCGTATCGATCTGGTCCTGCTCCACGACGACCGAAATACGGATCTCCGAGGTGGAGATCATCTCGATGTTGGTACCTGAGGCGGCGATGGAGTCGAAGAACCGCGCTGTAACGCCCGGGTAGGAGCGCATGCCCGCACCGATCAACGACACCTTGCCGATCCGGTCGTCATAGCGAAGTGCCTCGAAACCGACCTCGTCCTGCGTCTTCTTCAGCACGGCGAGCGCGTTCTGGCCGGCGTCCATCGGCACGGTGAAGGAGATGTCGGTGCGCGACGTGGAGGCGGCCGACACGTTCTGCACGATCATGTCGATGTTGATCTCGGCCTCGGCGAGCGCCTTGAAAATCCTGGCGGCCTCACCGACCCTGTCGGGAACCCCCACAACAGTGACCTTGGCCTCGCTCCGGTCGTGCGCGACACCGGAGATGATCGGTTGTTCCATGCCTTCGGCTTCCTCAACTTCGGATACGACCCAGGTACCGGGATTCTGACTGAATGACGAGCGGACGTGCAGTGGGATGTTGTACCGCCGCGCGTACTCCACACAGCGCAGGTGCAGGATCTTGGTCCCGCTCGCCGCCATTTCCAGCATCTCCTCGTAGGAGATCTTCGGGATGCGGCGGGCGGACGGCACGATGCGCGGGTCGGCGGTGAACACGCCATCGACATCGCTGTAGATCTCGCATGCGTCGGCGTTCAGCGCCGCGGCGAGAGCGACGGCCGTGGTATCGGATCCGCCCCGGCCCAGAGTCGTGATGTCTTTGCTGTCCTGCGAGACACCCTGGAAGCCGGCGACGATGCAGATGGATCCCTCGTCGAGGGCCTCTTGGATACGGCCGGGTGTAACGTCGATGATCTTGGCGTTTCCGTGCAGGGACGTGGTGATGACACCAGCCTGCGAACCGGTGAACGACCGGGCCTCGTAACCGAGGTTCCCGATGGCCATAGCGACCAGCGCCATGGACATGCGTTCGCCCGCGGTTATCAGCATGTCCAGCTCACGGCCAGGGGGCAGCGGCGAGACCTGCTCGGCGAGGTCGAGGAGTTCGTCGGTGGTGTCGCCCATGGCCGAGACCACGACGACCACGTCATATCCCGCTTTTTTCTGAGCGACGATCCGCTGGGCCACTCGCTTGATGGCTTCCGCGTCAGCGACGGAAGAACCACCGTACTTCTGCACGATCAGAGCCACGGTCGTTGCTCCTGAGGAGTTGGGATCAAGGTAATCAACCAGCAAGTGTAACTATGGGATTTCTTTGGACACCTTCTCACCAGGGAGAAGACACCAGCGCGGGGACTTACCCCATTTGGGGTCGGATACTCGTGTTCTGGTGAAGTCACGGCTCTAGCTCGCGCGACTCCGCCGCGCTCCCAGGGCTTTCCGGGGCGCGCGGTGCCGAGAATGTGAGCTAGAACTCCAGGCTTCTACGTCCCTCGAATGCCCGGCCCAGGGTGACCTCGTCGGCGTATTCCAGATCGCCGCCGACGGGAAGGCCGCTGGCCAGGCGGGTGACTTTCAACCCCATGGGTTTGACCAACCGCGCAAGGTAGGTCGCGGTAGCCTCCCCTTCCAGATTGGGGTCGGTAGCCAGGATCAGCTCGGTGACCTGGCCATCGGACAGCCGTGTCATCAGCTCTTTGATACGCAGGTCATCGGGGCCGACACCCTCGATAGGGCTGATCGCGCCACCGAGCACGTGGTAACGGCCGCGGAACTCGCGGGTCCGCTCGATGGCCACCACGTCCTTGGACTCCTCGACCACGCAGATGACCGCGGCGTCACGGCGCGCATCGCGGCAGATACGGCACTCGCTCTCTTCGGCGACATTGCCGCAGATGGCGCAGAACCGCACCCGCTCCTTGACCTCGACAAGCGCGTTCACCAGGCGCTTGACGTCGGCGGTCTCAGCGGCGAGCAGATGGAACGCGAGACGCTGCGCGCTTTTCGGACCGACGCCGGGCAGCCGCCCGAGCTCGTCGATCAGATTTTGGACCGCGCCTTCGTACATCGCCTACCACTCACCCGTATCGCGTTGTCTCCACGGTAATGGAGCCGGAAGGGGTTTCGCGACTCCACCGCCTCGGCGACCGAAAATCAGGCGGTTCCGCTGCAACCTGGACCCGCCGGGCTGCGTCTGACTCGAACACCGTCTCTGGACGGCACTGCCGGGGACGCCGCAGAAGAGGATGGAGAAGAGCCGACGATGAACGCCCCGAGTCAGCCCCAAGAACGCCAGTGGTTCAGCCCTGGCCTGGAAAGGCTGGGAGCCGCGCACGCCGCTGTGGCGCTGGAGCAGGTTCCCGTGTTCAACGAGTACCAGCCCATGGGCGATTGGCACGTCGATGTGGAAAAGAGCACATTCCGGCAGGGGGACATCACGGTTCGGATGGCTCCGCTGGGCACGTTCGGCACCGACGGCAGCTGGCTGTGGGCGTGGGCGAACGAGTACATGCATCCGCCGGGTTCGCCTCGCCTCGCCCCGGCCCTCGCCCTCCGCGACATCGGTGAGCGGCACGGCATTCCGGAGCTGGTGACACCTCGGCTGGAGCTCTCGGAGTTCACCGATCCCAGATTCGCCGCCGAACGGCTCTCTCTCACAGCCATGGGCGCGCTCGACGCACGCGGGTACGGCGGGGTGACCGTCGACACGGGCGCGCGCTTCTACATGATCATGAACGATCCCGACATCCCCACCGCCGAGTTCGACGCGGTCACCCTGCCCCGCATGATCATGCAAGTACTGGAGGTCTTCCCGCACGACCACCGCGCCACCGCGACCGGATACCTGAACCGACACGGCTTCCGGGTCGGGCACTCGCCCGAGGGCGGCATTGTCGCCGAGCGCCCCGACTGCACCGTCCAGGTGGAATTCGACGGGCAGTCGCGGATCAGCGACATCTCCATCCAGCCACTGCCCCGGCGCTCAGAGGGCTCCGCTTCGGCCTGAAGCGGAGACCTCCCGGTATCTGCTTTTGCCACGGCGGCGGCCGGACCCCGCGCACGCCCGCACAAGAAGGCGGGCGCCGCCGCGGAAAACGGGCGCCGCCGCGGAAGAACCGGGCTAGAAGACCTAGAAGCCGGGCAGCCCCGGCATTCCGCCACCGGGCATCCCACCGCCCAGACCTTCGGCCAGCGGACCCATCTTCTCCTGCTGCAGCTCTTCGACCCGGGTGTCGGCATCACGGATGGCCGCGATCACCAGGTCGGCGATGGTCTGCGCGGTCTCGGAGGGGTCATCGGGATCGATCGCCTTCGGGTCGATCGTGATGTCCTCGACCGAGCCGCGCCCACTCACGGAGACCTTGACCAGGCCGCCGCCCGAAGACCCCTCGACCTGCGTGTCGTCAAGCTGCTGCTGCGCCTCCATGAGCTGCTGCTGCATCTGCTGCGCCTGCTGCAGGAGGGCCTGCATGTCCATTCCGCCGCCAGGGTTCACTGCTTCACTCCTCGCACACGTTGTCCGTCCTTTGCGAGCGTAGCCGCTCATACGCGAGCGGCGTGCTGCGCGCAGCGGGGCGGCGGTCCTCTCATGTGCGGCGACCGTCCGCACTCTTTCTCCCGATCCAGGCGTCGTGCCCGTGGGTGGGCCTGGGCGATCACGTCGCCGACCGGCAAGCCGACCTCGCCTTCGCGGCGCTGCGTCCGAGGTGACCGGGCCGGTCGGCCTCCCGCCCCGGCCCATCACGGCACACGCCCCCGCACCGCCGGGTCACAGGGTCAGGTCGGTCTCCTCGATGACCTTGCCGCCCAGTTCTGACTCGATCAGCACGAACCCGGAAGGGGCCGAGGCGCCGTCCGAAGAGTGCTGGCCGCCGCCCCGATCGCTGTCTCTGCCGTTTCCGGGAGTGGAGGGGGCCGGCTCGGTTTCCGGTGGTGGAGCCGCCGCGGCGTCCTCGTACGGGTCGGGCGGAGGCTCCTGCCGGGTGGTCACGGGCCGCTGCGTCTCCGCAGGAGCCGCGGCTTCGGCAGGCGCGGACGCGACAGGAGCGGACGGGGCAGCAGGAGCCGGATCGGTGGCCGGGGACGGCGCGGGGGCCGGATCGACCGGAACAGGTGCGGGAGGCGGCGGCGCGGCCGGGCGCTGCGCCGCCGGTGCGGCACCGTTCGCCGCCACACCCACGACCCGGACCTCGACACCGAGAATCTGCCGGATCGCCGCCGCGACCACCTGATCGCTGCCGCTATTGGCGAATCCCTTGGCCTCATTGGGACGGGGAAAACCGAGCTGGACCACGGTGCCCTCGACGCCGACCGGGCGCACATCACTGCCGCTCAGCACCATCCAGGTGAATCGGCGCAGCCCCTTGACCGCCTCCAGGATCTGCCCCCACGCGGCCTGGAGCGCGCTGAGGTCCACTGCCCCGCCCGCGGCGGCCGGCGCCGGGCGCGGTGCTGCGGGCGCGGACTCTGGCTGAGCGCTGCCGGGGCGTGCCGCTTCGGGCCAGTCGTCCGCAGCCGGCTGCGGACGGGACGGCTCCGCGGCGGCCGAAGCCGCAGGAGCCGAAGGCGCAGGAGCGGGGGGCTGCCCCGCAGAGGCCGGGGCTGGAGCCGGGGGAGCGGGAGCCGGCACGGCCCCTGGTGCCGCCGCGCCGGACGCCACACGGCGCTCCACCTGTTCCAACCGGGCCAGCACGGCGCCGCTGTCATTACCCGAATCGGCAGCCGGAAGCAGTACGCGCGCGCACAGCAGCTCCAGCAGCAGTCGCGGTGACGTGGCACCGCGCATCTCCGTCAGGCCCTGATTGAGGATCTCGGCCGCACGGGTGAGTTCGGCCGGGCCGAGGCGGCTTGCCTGCTCACGCATGTGCTCCACCGTGTCGGGCGGAACGTTGATCAGCCCTTTGTCCAGCGCGTCCGGAACGGCGGCGAGCACCACCAGGTCGCGTGTGCGCTCCAGCAGGTCCGCTGTGAACCGGCGGGGGTCGTGCCCGCCCTCCATGACCCGGTCGATCAGCCCGAACACCGCGGCGCCATCGCGCGCGCCGAGCGCGTCGACCATCTCGCTGAGCAGCCCGGAGTCGGTATAGCCCAGCAGGGCCACCGCACCTTCGCGGGTGATGCCCTGCTCGTCGGAGCCGGCCAGCAACTGGTCCAGGATCGACAGCGAGTCGCGCGCCGATCCGGCGCCCGCGCGCACCACGAGCGGCAGCGCCGCAGGGTCGAACGGAACCCCTTCCTCGGTGAGGACCTCCTCCATGAGTTCGCGCAGTGTACTGGGCGGGATCAGGCGGAACGGGTAGTGGTGGGTCCGCGACCGGATGGTGCCGATGACCTTGTCGGGCTCGGTCGTGGCGAAGACGAACTTCAGGTGCGGCGGTGGTTCCTCGACGAGTTTCAGCAGCGCGTTGAACCCTTCGCGGGTCACCATGTGCGCCTCGTCGATGATGTAGACCTTGTAGCGCGAGTTCACCGGCGCGAAAAAAGCACGCTCGCGCAGGTCGCGCGCATCGTCGACACCACCGTGGGAGGCCGCGTCGATTTCGATGACGTCGATGCTTCCGCCGCCGTCCGGGGCCAGCGCGACGCAGGGCTCGCAGGCGCCGCACGGATCGGGAGTGGGCCCCTGCTCGCAGTTGAGCGAGCGGGCGAGGATCCGTGCGCTGGACGTCTTCCCGCAACCGCGCGGTCCGCTGAACAGGTAGGCATGGTTGATGCGGCCGTTGCGCAGCGCCTGGCGAAGCGGGTCGGTAACGTGTTCCTGTCCGCGCACCTCGCCGAATGTCGCCGGCCGGTACTTGCGATACAGCGCGATGCTCACGGCGCGCTCACTACTCCCTCCGCGGACCGCAATGGTGCGGCCACCCGGATGGCCGGTATGGCCAGTAGGTCCCTGCTCGCGTCCACGCCATCCATTGAACCCTGTACCGGAGACAGTCCGCACGGGTTCGGCGGGCCGGGAGACGAGAAGACGCGAAGTTCCCCCGGAAAGGCGAAGACCCCTCGCGCACCCGCCAGAGCTTACTTATCCTTGCTGCCTTCCGGCCCTGGGGAGGTTCATAAGATGACGCCGCACGAGGGGCTGGTTCCGAGTCTATAGGACGAACAGGGGTGACGGGTACAACCCCGCCGAGGGGCGCCGCCAGAAAGATCGTTCGCAGCACTCCCGCCCGGCATGTAAGGTTGTCTGCGGAGGATTCGCCTAGTGGCCTAGGGCGCACGCTTGGAAAGCGTGTTGGGGGCAACCCCTCAAGGGTTCGAATCCCTTATCCTCCGCCAGCCTGTACGCAGGCGAAGACGAAAGGCCCCGACCGGGTGCGCGGTCGGGGCCTTCGCCGTTTGCGGTCTCAGGGATGACATCCGGTATGCCGGGTTTCGCGTATCCAGTGTTGCTTTATTGTCACTCTGGTCTCGGATCCCAGCCGGAAGTCGGCAACCGATCCCCCTGGTCCCGCCCCACCGCCCTCGCCGCCATGCGTCCTGGCTCTACGTAGGGATTCGGGTGTGCGTCAGCGGGTCGGCTGTGGGGGTGGAGGTCCAGGCATGGTCGCGCTCGCAGTCGGCCACATGTCAGCTTGGCGTTGATCCAGCACGCCGCTCATAACGCGAGCGTGCGAGGTGATAGGCCTTGCGCAGTAGCTCCCGGGTAGCCGCATCGGTTCGCGAGCCCGGATTCACCACCGCGAGCCAGCCAACGGAGCCATAGACAGGGTGTGCGATCACGGTATCGGCGATGCTGGGGTCGACGTCGATGGCTGGTTCGCGAGGTTCGTGGCCGGTCCAGTGGATGAAGGCTTCTTTCCCAGCGGCGATGTTGACGCGGAACGCATCTGGGCGGTCCAGACGTGATCTTTCGTCGCCCGGGTAGTTCTTGGTCACTATCGTCGCGAAGGGTTGGGTCGCTTTCGGCATGACACCGTCAGGTGAGTAGAAGAAGAACGTATCGCCCCAGCTGATCTCCGGTGAGTCGTCGCCGGGTCCCGGTCTGACAGTCAGGACTCCACCGAGGTCGTCTACGAAGCTGATGATTCCGTCTTCGGTCATGTGCTCCAGCGTTTCATTAAAGTGCTTGTGGAGACTTGAGCCGGAGACAGAGGAGTGGCAGGGTGCAAACTCTCAACTCGCCGGTCATGCGCACCATCGATGTCGCGCGACATGCCGGATACTCCGTTCAACAGGTGCGCAACCTCGAGCGCGACGGTGTGCTGCCGCCGGCGACGCGCACAGCTGCGGGTTACCGGGTCTACGGAGAGGTCCACCTACATTCCGCGCTGGCCTACCGAGCCCTTGCAGCTGGCACAGGTCCGGTTGAGGCAAAGCGGATCCTTCGTGCCGCGCACGAGTGCCCGCCTTCGGAGCTGTTCGCCCTCCTCGATGCGGCACACGCCCGACTCGACCGAGAGCGTACGCAGCTCAAGCACGCCAAAGAGGCGGTCGAGGCGATCTCGATCGAGCCGGTCGACGACGTACGCCCATCGGACTCAATGAGCGTCTCCGAACTTGCCACCGCACTCGGAGTGCGCCCGTCGACACTGCGGCACTGGGACGCCGAGGGCCTTGTTGTTCCCGACCGTGCCTCCACGCGAGGAACGCGACGATACTCACCGGCCCAAGTACGGGATGCCCGGGTCGTCCACCAACTGCGCAGCGCCGGATACCGCATCGGCCCCCTCCGGGCCTTGATTTCGCACCTGCCGCGCGGGCACCGATCAAAAGCCATCGGAGCCGCACTGGCAGCCCGAGACGCGAGCATCACGGCTCGCTCCCAAGCCCTCCTCGATGCCGCCGCCGAGCTCAGTGCCGTGATCTCACCTGAGATTCACCGCTAATCTTGGCGCTGTGCACCCCTCGCGCGCGTTTCAGGGGTGCACAGCGTCAAGATCGGCGCGAACAAGTGGGCAAGCGGTGTCTGGTGGGCGGTTCCACAGCGGGATAGCATGGTCGGCGGGTTAGGTACCTGAAGGGGCCTGGCGGTGCACCGCCAGGCCCCTTCTTCGTGCAGCTAGAGTCGGCCGCGCTTCACCTCATCGAGGAACGCCTCCCACTCGGTGATCGGGAAGGCGAGGTAGCCGAGTTCGGGCTGAGTGGAATCCCGCAGAACACCCATCGTGGGGGTATCGGCGACCTCCACACACTCCTGCGCCGTGGTGCTGTAGCTGCTCTTGCGGAACTTGAGGCCGGGCGGGGGCAGGTACACAGTCGTCCTAATCGATGAGTCGGGTCAGGTGGGCGATCGATTCTGCTGGAGACAGCGCGGTCTCCTGCAAGTGGTCGAGAACGTCCCGGTAGTCGGCGATCTTGACGTTGTGCACCTCTCACGCGCGTTTTGGGGTGCACAACGTCAAGATCGGCGCGAACAAGTGGACAAGCGGTGTCTGGTGGGCGGTTCCACAGCGGGATAGCATGGTCGTGGGACGCTTCAGGTAAGCGCAGAGGAGGCCCATGGCGGTGCACCGCCATGGGCCTCCTCTGTTTCTTGGGCTACAGACGTTCGCGCTTCACTTCGTCGAGGAACGCGCGCCACTCGGCAATGCCGAATCGCAGGTGCCCGGCCTCCGGGTACTGGGAGTCCCGGACAGCCGCGCCAGCCGGAGTATCGGCAACCTCGACGCAGTTCTCCCGGGCTCCCTGGCTGTAGCTGGACTTGCGGAACTCAAGATGGGACGTGGCAGGCATTGGGACGTTCCTCTACTGGGACTCGATCAGGTTCTCCAAGAACACCCGAGACTCCTCGATGCTGAGCGCAGACGCATGTACATGGTCGTACACCAGCTCACAGTGCTCAATCTCGACAGGTTCCTCGTAGAACAAGGAGGACATAATGTCCTCCCGGTACACCACCGATGGGTCTTCCGGGAAGTCTAGGATTACGAAGCTTCCAGCCGTGGCCGCGTGTAGTCCCACCGAGTCGGGAAGAACTTGCACGCGAAGCTCTGGACGCTGGACGTCGATCAGGTGGCGAAGCTGCTCCTCGCGCATGGAAGCAGGAATCTTGCGGAACGCCGCCTCGTCGATGATGGCCCAGATCCGAGGCGCATCCGAACGGCTGAGTATCTGCTTGCGCATCATGCGCGCCTCGACATGCCGCTCCACGTCAGCTTCATCGGTCACACCTGCGGCTCGTGTGACAGCTCGCGCATACGCCTCGGTCTGGAGCAGCCCCGGGATGACAAGGGCCTCATAGGTCCGGATGCGTGACGCCTCGATCTCCAGACCGACGTATGCGCCCTTGCCAAGTACATCAGAGTAGCCGACCCACCATCCCCGCTGCCGCGCCTGGCGAGTGAGCGCCAGATACGCCTCGCGCTCTTTGTGGTCGTCAACGCCGTAGATGTCAAGAAGAACGGCGACGTCCTTGGGATCAGGCCGGACCCACTCGTTCTTCTCGATACGGGTCAGCTTCCCCCGGGACCAGCGTCCCCCGCGCTTCTTGGCCTCGTTCGTGACCTGCTCCGCAGTCATGTCTTTCCCCTCGCGTAGCTCACGGAGGTGCCGGGATAGGCGCCTTCGTCGAAGGGATGGGCTGCTGGCCATGTCGGAACTACTCCTCGTAGCGCTGTTCAGGTGTCCAGATCCTATGGCGCACATCGGGTCTTCAGACATTTGGTACACCACCCAAGTTTCGGCGGTCATTGATCTAGGAATTTTGGCACCAACATGGACATGGGCATTGAGAATTTATCTTCAATGAGTGAGTATGGAAGCACCTGAAGTTGTCCCGGCCGGACCTCCCATCCGGCCCTGCTCCTGAGGAGTTCGCCCATGCGGCTCATCCGGACCCTCTATGTGTCCCTGTTCGCGGCGCGGCGGCGCCC